>JAUIKS010000012.1 GCA_030430565.1 Polyangia bacterium | reverse complement strand
CTCGATGGGGCGACTCCCAGAGCCGGAGCACGCCCACAGATTCTTTTGAGGAACCAAAAAAATCACGCGCCGTTTTGGAACAACCATCAGCCGCGCGGTCTCACCCGTGAATGCGTGCGCCGGCTATGGCGCTGTTGAGACGCGACCCCCTAGACCCACGCCACGAGACGGCGTGGGTCATTTTTTGCGATGTCCGCGGGCCCGCCCCGAGAGATCCCGGGTCCCCTGGGGCCTGTCGGTGAGAACACTTTTTGGTGAGAACATCATGGTGAAGAACACGCGCCCTTCCTGGCTCGCCCTGCTCCCCGCGCTCGCCCTGGCCAGCGCCCTCGGCTTCGCCTGCGGAGGCCCAGGGGCCGAGAACGCGGGTGAGCCCTGCGCTGGACCGGCCGACTGCTACCTGAACGTCAATCACGCCGATCTCGCGGGCGAGGTCGTCTGCGTCGACAAGGTCGAGTACGGCTACTGCACCCACGATTGCGAGTCCGACGCTGACTGCTGCGCGATCCCGGGGGAGTGCCGCACCGACATCCTGCAGGTCTGCTCGCCGTTCGAGAACACCGACATCAAGCGCTGTTTCCTGTCCTGTGAGGCAGCTGATCTGGCGCCGGGCTACGAGGGGGACCCGGATCGCTACTGCAGCGAGTACATGTTCAACGGCTGGACGTGCGCGTCCTCCGGCGGCGGCTCGGAGAACCGCAAGATCTGCAAGCCGTGAGCGGACCGAGCTAGCGCGCGCTCGCGTCGGCCCGCGCCAGCTCGCGCCCGCGCTCGGCGAACTCGAGGCGCACACCGGCGCGCTCGAGCACGTCGGTCAAGAACAGCACCGGCTCACACAGCAGCAGCGCGGGCGAGCGGAACGGAAGCTGCGGGAAGCTGGTGGTCGCGTGCCCGAGCAGCAGCAGCGCCCAGCCCAGCAGCTGCCCCGCGAGCAGCACCTGGGGACGCGCGAGCGCGAGCCCGAGGATCGCGGTGAGCAGCATCAGCACGAGCGCGGCGCAGCGGATCACCCAGCGCGCCGCCGTGTTCTCGAGGCTGAGGTAGGTGGCGAAGCCGCGGACCCAGAAGCCCTCGGGGACAGGCGCCGGCGCGACCGACTCGCGCCGGCCCGAGGCGAGTGACTCGACCCAGTGGACCTCCTCGAGCAGATCGAGCTCGCGGAGGTTGGTGAGCTGCTCAAACAGCGCGCGCGCGTCCTCGTCGCCCGGCGGGATGATGTCGACGAGCTGCGCCTTGCCGTCGAAGCGGGCGAGCAGCGCGAGCTCGCCGATCGAGAGGCCGTCGCCGGTCGACAGCAGACCGTCGCGCTTGGACGTGTAGCGCATCGCGGGCAGCAGCCCCTCGCCCGCGAGCTGAAACCACTCGTCGCGGCGCCGGGCGGCCTCCATCAGCAGGCGCTGGGGCGCGCCGTGGAACCGCGGCGCGCGATCGTCATCTTTGAAGCGCGCGACGAAGGAGCCGTCGTCCGCCATCGCTAGTCGGTAGATGACCTCGGCGCCGGTGGCCTCGCCGCACTCCGCGTCGATGACCTCGCGCTCGCGGAACCACACCGCGATCTCGCCGACCTCCGTTTCGAACTCGATCCGGCACGGCTTCGCGCTCATCTCGAGGGTCTGAAACAGGTCGCCGATCGACACGTCCTTGAGCGACCCGGCGAAGCGGGTGCGTGTCCCGCTCGCGCCGGCGGGGAGAGGTCCTGGACTGGCCATGCGATCGCGCCTTTGGTGGGGTCGGTTGCTCGGGTTCTGCTTTTTTAAAAACGCCCGTGGAGCGTGACGCCGTTCATGCGCAGCCCCAGGCTGAGCTGGGCGCGCGCGCGCTTTGTTCGGTCGCGGTCGCGGTCGCGTTGCTGTCTCCGCCCGAGCACCAAGAGCGCCGCGCCGCCGCCGATGAGCGCCGCGCCGACGACCACGCCCGTCACGCCGCCCGCGAGCGTGTTGTACTGAAAGCGACACCGTCCGAGCGGGTCGACATCGGCGCCGTCGCACTGCGCCTTGTAGGGCTGCTCGTCGAGGCCGATCAGCACGGCGCCCGCGACGAGCGAGGCGATCCCGACCGAGACGCCGGCCCAGCCGAGCGGCGTGTACGGGAAGCTCGCGGGGGCCCGCGCGAACGCGATCGTCAGCGGCTCGTGGGCGCGCTCCGGATCGATCGTGACGAACTGCGAGTACGTCGTGTACCCCTCTTGCTCGACCTCGATCAGGTGATCTCCGGGCTCGAGCACCCGCTCGAAGGGGGTGGTGCCCGCCGCCACGCCGTCGACGAAGACGCGGGCGCCGGAGGGCTCGCTGCGGACCACGAGCGGCGCCGGCGAGGCCGGCCCCGCGCGCAGCTCGGGGGCGTTCGCCATCAACTCGCGCACGGCGGCCTCGGCCGTGGCCTCGGCGTCCGGGACACTGCAGATCGTGCAGACCTGCGTGCTGGTGGCGAGCACGCGACCGTCGACGCCCTCGTGGAGCCGCAGGGAGATTTCGTAGTCGCGCTGGGCCACCAAGACCTGCGCGCTCACGACTCGCTGGGCGCCGCGCTCCTGGGCGAGCGCGGCGTGGCACGAGGCGTCCGCGCAGGCCTGCCGCCCAGGCGCCGGGGTAATGACGCGCGCGCCTTCGCGCTCGAGCGCGCGCTGAACCGCCGCGCGCAGGCTCGGCTCCACGTCCGCGCCGGCGTCCCCCGAGAAGTTGAACACGTCGAGCACGATGGGCGTGGCGTCGCCGTCATCGCTGGACGCAGCGCCGTCGTCGAGCTCGGCGCCGGGGTCCTGCGCGAGCGGATCATCTCCCGCCCGCAAAACCGCGGGCTCCGCCTCCAAGCCGGTTGCCGTGGGCTCGTCTTCGACTGCGGGCGCTTCATCAGCCGCGGGCTCGTCCTCCGGCGCGGGCTCTGTGGGCTCGACCTCCTCCGCGGGCTCAACAGTGGCGGAGGACGACGAGGGCTCGAGCACGCTCGCGCGCGCCCTCTCGGACGCGGCGAAGCTGATGAGCGTACACGTGAGCAGCCAGGCCACCCGCATGTACAAACAATAACAGAGGTCTCCGAGACGCCGCTATCCTCTGGTACAGCGCACACGTATGAGGCATACCCGTAGGGAGTCATGACGACTGGCGAAATCTCGCACGGCGGGAGCGCGATCCCTGGATGGTTGCGGACGACCGAGACGAGCGCGCAGCTCTCGGCCTCGAGCGCGCGCTTTCTGGCGATCGGGCTCGCGGCCGCGATGATCTCGGCGGGCGTTTGGCTGCTGGTCAGCTCCCCGAACCGAGCGGGCTCGCCGCGCGAGCGTGTCGCGGAGCGCGTGCCGGTCGACACCCACGAGCGTGACGCGGCGCCGGAGTCGAAGCCGGAGGCCGAGGCGCCCGCGCCCCAACCTCCCGCAGCCGAAGCTCCAGCAGCCGAAGCCCCCGCGCCCCCGGCATCCGCCGATCCACCGGCTCCCACCGAGCCAGCGCTCGAGCCCAGCGCGCCCGCCCCCGCGCCGGGCGAAGATCCGGGCGAAGATCCGGGCGAAGTTCCGGGCGAAGATCCGGGCGAAGATCCGGGCGAAGACTCGCCGGAGCCAACGACACGCGATCCCGCAGCCGCGCAGAGACTCGCTGAGCGCGCGCAGGCAGCCTACAAGGGCGGCAGTCGCTCGAGCGCGCGGAAGCTGTTCAGCGACGCGCTGGCGCTCGACCCCGACAACGACGTCGCGCTCATCGGTCTCAGCAACCTGAGCTTTGATTCAGGCAAATACAGCGGCGCGACGAGCTACGCCCGCCGCGCCGTCAAGGCCGCGCCGCGCAACGCCGACTACCGCGTGCGCCTCGGCGACGCCTACTTCAAGCAGGGCAAGCACGACCGCGCGCGCGCGCAGTACCAACGCGCGGCCAAGCTCGGTCACCCCTTCGCGTCGCGTCGCCTCGAGCAGCTGCCGGGCTCGTAGCCGGGCCGGCACGCGCCTTCGTTGGACGTGCTCGTGGTTGGCGCGGAGGTCACGCTCGAGCTCTCGGAGCGCGACTGTGCCCCTCGGGCGGTTTGACCTGTACACAGGGACAGAGGCACAAATCATCACGCTGGCCTCGCCGGCCGCGCCCAACGCCTACACGGTCGAGGTCGTCGACGGCGCCGGCATCCTCGACTTCGAGGCCTCGAGGAGGCGCAGCTCTCGCTGGGCGCGCGCCGCTGCCTCGAGCTGGTCGCGCGCGGCCACGACGACGCGAAGATCTACGAGCTCAGCCCCGCTCGTGCTCACGGGGGATCCCGCGTTCTTCGTCGTCGCCCACGAGCGCCCAGAGGACGACGCGCGCGAGTCGTTCTGCCTCGACGCCTTCGCCCCGGGAGCCGCGAACCTCGAGCTGACCTGGGGAGCCGCGAACCTCGAGCTGACCTGGGGCGCTGCAGCCCAGCAGCGCGTGTGGTCGAGCTCGGCCCTGGCCGCCGGCTGCTATGCTCCGCGCGCCGTGAACGACCGCGACCCCGACTCCAGGCAGCCCAAGGCGAGACGCCGTGGCCCGCGCAACCAGGGCGAGCGCCCGCGCAACCAGGGCGAGCGCCCACGCAACCGGGGCGAGCGCCCGCGCAGCCAAGACGAGCGTTCAGGGCAACGCGGGCAGAAGCACGGCTCGCGCCCGAGCAAGAACGCCCCCGAGCTCAAGGTCTGTGGCGTCAACGCCTGCCTCACGGTGGCCGCGCGGCGTCCCCAGGACATTCGCAGGATCTATATCTCCGAGGACCTGATCCCGCGGTTTCGCGCGCTGCTCAAGCAGGCCGCGAACAACCGCGTCGCCTACCACGTCGTCGACGACGCCGAGCTCAAGCGCGTCACCGGATCAGTGCACCACGAGGGCATCAGCATGCTCGTGCGCGAGCGACCCGCGGCGCGCCTCGACGCGGTGCTCGAGCGCGCCCGCGCGGCGCGGGCGCGCGACGAGCCGACCGTCATCGTGTACTTGGAGCGCGTCGAGAACCCCCACAACCTCGGCGCCATCCTCCGCGTCTGCGCCCACTTCGGCGCGCTCGCGGTGCTCGCCTGCGGCGCCTCGCTCCAGCTCTCGAGCGCGCTCATGCGGACGGCCCAGGGCGGCGCGGAGTGGGTCGACCTCGTGCCGGTCCCGGCCGGCACCTCGCCGCTCGAGCGCGCCCGCGCGGCCGGGCTCTCGCTGATCGCCACGACCCCGCGGGGCTCCCAGGCCCTCTACGCGCCGACCGAGGACGCCGCGGTCACGCTCCCCTCGGCGGCCGTCGTCATGCTCGGCTCAGAGGCCCACGGCCTCTCCAAGTCGCTGCTCAAGCTCGCCGACCACCGCGTGAAGATCCCCGGCACCGGGCACCTCGAGAGCCTCAACGTCGCCTGCGCCGCGGCGGTGCTGCTCGGCGAGCACTGGCGGCTCCACGGCCCGCGCACGCTCGAGCGTCGCTAGACCAAGCGAGGCCGCCCGTGGACGTTCGCCACGGGCTGTGAGGTCGCTACTTGCAGCGCAGCTGACCGTCGAAGTCCTCTTCGACGATCTCGGGGTTGCAGCTGCTCTCGCCGATCCCGACCTTGTCGGGGTTGTCGAGCGTCCAGCAGCACGGGAACGGCTCGTCGTCCGTGGGGCACAGCTCGCCGGACTTGCGACAGCAGCCGAGCTCTTCGTCCTCGGACGGCTCGAGGGCCCGGCAGTCCGCGGCGCACTTGTACGAGCAGCGCAGCGCGAGATCGTCGACGTCGTTGCACTGCGCCTGGCAGTAGGCCACGAGATCGGGGACCCGCACCTCCTCGCCGTCGCAGACCTCGTCGAGGCTCGGGAGGCCGCCCTGGAAGGTCAGCGGGATCGGGTCGTCGCGCTGGTCGTTGCCGCAGTAGCTGCACGAGCTGCGCTCCCAGCGACAGTCGGTGCCGCACTTGCTGGTGGTGCCCGAGCCGTACTCGACGATCGGCGTGTACGGCGAGTCGAGATCCGTGCAGGCCTTGACCTCTTTGAAGTCGCCGGGGCTGACCTCGCGGTAGTCACACTCCTCGCCCTCGTCGATATCGCCGTTGCCGCAGTCGAGGCAGAGCGTGCGGTCGATGCGACAGTTGATGCACTGCAGCTGCCCGCCGGCCGGGCAGACCTTCCCGTCGAAGTTGCTGCCGTCGCACTCCTCGCCCGCCAGCGAGTCGACGTAGCCGTCGCCGCAGCGGGCGCACTCGAGCTCGCCTGCCTCGATCTCGCACGTCGTGGGGTTGCAGTGGGCGATGCCGCCGGGTCGACCTCGATCGGCGCAGGCGTTCACGTAGCTCGACGGGACATCCGGATCGCACTCCTCAACATCGGCGTCCCAGAAGCCGTCGCCGCAATTGACCCCCGGCGTCAGCTCGATGAGACAACCGAAGCCGAAGCCAACGCTCGAGAGGAGCAGCAACGAGAATAGGGCGACACGACGCACCGTGGATTCATCATACCACCTCGCGTGTGCACACCACGAGCGGGGGACAAAACTGCGGCGCGTCCGCGATCAATGTTTTGCCAGTCTTGTGAGGGTCGACTGGACTGTGATGATCTTGTCCTTGGCGAGTTCGCGCCGGTGTCACTCTCGCGTCGGTGCTCGTGCACGTGTCGGGTGGTGGTAGAGACACGCGCTGGCGCAGTCCGCAACCCGAGCGGCGACGAGCGCCGCCGACGCGGTCCCGGACGGTTCTGCGCACACTCAGCGGCGATCCCTCGCGTGCGGCGCCCGCAGCGGCCTTGTATAGTGCCAATGAATATGCGCCCACATCATCGCCTGGCCCGCCTTCTCCCGCTGCTCGCCGCGCTCGCGCTGGTCCCCGCGTGCCCCTCCAAGGGCCCGACGGAGCCCACGACAAAAGCGCCGGAGCCGGTCACGCAAGCGCCCGCGGGCCCCGAGGCGATCATCGCCGCGTCGAACCTGCCGCCGACCCTGACGGCGCCGATTCAGACCGACAAGATGGGTGTCACAATCCACCGGCTGAAGAACGGGCTCACCGTCTACATCAGCACAGATCGGCAGAAACCACGGTTCAACGCCTGGATCGCGGTGCGCACGGGCAGCCGCAACGACCCCGCGAATTCGACCGGTCTCGCCCACTACCTCGAGCACATGCTGTTCAAGGGGACCGACACCCTCGGGACCACGGACTACGAGGCCGAGCGCCCGCACCTCGAGCGGATCCGTGAGCTGTACGCAGAGCTGCGCACCAGCGACGATCCGCAGCAGCGCGCCAAGGTCGAGGCCGAGCTCGACCGCGAGACGCAGGCCAGCGCGCAGTACGCGGTCCCCAACGAGTTGACCCGGGTCTACAGCAACCTCGGCGTACAAGGCCTGAACGCGTTCACGAGTGACGAACAGACCGTCTACATCGCCGACATTCCGTCCAACCGGCTCGCGGCCTGGGCCGCGGTCGAATCCGAGCGCTTCTCCGACCCGAGCTTCCGGCTGTTCTTCACCGAGATCGAGGCGGTCTACGAGGAGAAGAACCTCTCGCTCGACAACCCCTACCGGCGCGCCAACGAGGCCCTGCTGCGCGCGCTGTACCCCGAGCACCCCTACGGCACGCAGCCGACCATCGGCACCGCCGAGCACCTGAAGACGCCGGCCTACCAGGACATGGTCGACTACTTCCACCGCTGGTACGTGCCCAACAACATGGCCGTGGTGCTCGCCGGCGACATCGACGCCGAGACCGCGCTGCCGGTGCTCGAGCGCACGCTCGGGCAGCTGCCGATCAAGCCAGTCGCGCAGCCCGAGCCCGCCACGATCACGCCGCTCTCCGGTCGCCAGCAGCGCGAGGTGATCGTCGAGGATCGTCAGGGCGTGACGCTCGCGTGGCACACGGCCCCGGTCACGCACGCCGACGAGCCGGCCCTGGTCGTCATGGACTGGCTCATGGACAACGCGACGAGCGGGCTGCTCAACACCGAGCTAGAGCTCACGCAGAAAGTCCCGAGCGCCGGCTCCGGCAACTCGTTCTTCAACGAGTCCGGGTACTGGAGCGTCCGCGCGACCGCCCGCGATGACCAGAGCCTCGACGAGGTCGAGCAGATGCTGCTCGGCGTCGTCGGCAAGCTCAAGTCCGGCGCGTTCACGCAGGCCGACATCGACGCGATCGTCATCAACCAGGACATCGGCGAGAAGCGCCAGCTCGAGTCCAACGTCGGGCGCGTGTGGAAGATGGCGGCCTCGTTCATCCAGCGCCGCACCTGGGACGAGGTGCTCGCCCGCGACCAGGCGCTGCGCAGCGTCAACCGCGACGACGTCATGCGCGTCGCCAACGCCTACCTCGGCGGCGACTTCGTCGCGCTCCACCGCAAGAAGGGCAAGCAGGAGCTGCCCAAGATCGAGAAGCCGAAGATCACGCCGCTCCAGGTCGACCCCTCGCGCCAGAGCCCCTTCGCCAAGCAGGTCCTCGAGATGCCCGCCGCGCAGCTCGAGCCGGCGTGGCTCAAGGAGGGTCAGGACTACCGCCACATCGGCATGCCGGCCGGGGTGATGATCCACGCGACCAACACCCGCAACGACCTGTTCAGCATCGACTACAACTTCGACCGCGGCTCCCGGCGCGCGCGGCTCCTGTGCCACGCGCTCGACCTGCTCGATCAGTCAGGCTACGGGGAGATCTCGGCCGAGGAGCTGAGGAAGCGGCTGTTCGCGCTCGGCACCAGCATCGACTTCTCGTGCAGCGCGGACCGCAGCTCGATCTCGGTCGAGGGCGTCGACGCCAACATGGAGGAGAGCGTCGAGCTGCTGCGCGCGTGGCTGCGGATCCCGACGCTCGATCCGGCGACGCTGACGAAGCTGACGGAGAACGAGATCGCCGAGCGCCGCAACACGCTCGACAACTCGCGCTTCATCGGCTGGGCCGCCGGCAACTACGCGCGCTACGGCAAGGCCAGCGAGCAGCTGGCCGAGCCGAGCAACAAGCAGCTGCAGTCGGCGACGGTCAAGAAGCTCAAGCCGCTGATCACGACGCTGCCCGACTACCAGCACCGCACGCTCTACTTCGGGCCGCGCGGCCCCGAGGATGTCGAGGGCCTGATCGCGCTCGGCACCAACCACAAGCAGGTCAAGCCGATCCCCGATCGCGTCTACCGCAAGCAGAAGGGCGTGAAGATCTACTTCGTGCACCGCGAGACCGCGAAATCGAGCATCACGGTGACGATGCCGCTGGGTGTGCAAGCGCGCCCGCTTCGCCCGACCGCGCGCGCCTACGAGGAGTACGTCGGCGGCGACATGGGCTCGCTGATCTTCCAAGAGATCCGCGAGGCGCGAGGGCTCGCGTACTCGGCGAACGGACGCGTCTCCACGGGCTCGCAGCCGAAGGACGAGTGGGGGTTGCAGGGCGGCGTCGGCACGCAGGTCGACAAGACGCCCGAGGCGATCGCCACCTACCTCGAGCTGGTCCAGCAGTGGCCGATCAAGCCCGAGCGCTTCGCGGCGGCCAAGACCAACCTCGAGCAAGAGTTCCGCTCGAGCCGCGTCGACCCGCGCTGGGTCGTGTATTGGGTCCAGAGCTGGGATCGGCTGGGCGAGGAGCAGGACCCGCGACCGTGGATGCGCGACGAGATCGCCAAGCTCACGGACGCGCAGCTGCAGGCCTTCGCCGAGCGCTTTAAATCCACGCCGGTGATCATCTCGATCGTCGGCGACCGCGAGAAGGTCAACCTCGACGCCTTGAAAAAGATCGGCCCGGTGACCGAGGTCAAGCCTGAGCAGCTCGTCAGCTTCGGCGCGTTCCCCAAGGAGAAGCAGCCCCGAAAACCCCGCGAGGTGACCTCGACCGCCACGGCGTCGAAGCGCGCGGGCGTGACCAAGAACGAGTGAGCGACCGCCGCTGCGCGTTCGGACATATGAGCGCCGCCGCCACCGCCGTCACGCTCGAGCGCGGCAACGCGCTTGAATCATCGCGCGAATCTGCCCATCACGCGACAATGCGCTAAAGACGCTGATCCTTCACAAGCCGGTCCTGTGTATTATCACACCGACTCGTCGCGCTCGCGCGACGGAGTCACATCGGCGGGTCGGCCGCGATCGACCCGATGATCATCCATGGCCTCCCCCGATTGGATCCAGCAATCAAACGCTCGCCTGCAGGAGCTCCAGCGCCTGCGAGGACGCTACGTTCAGGCGCTCGAGACGGCCGTCGATCCCCACGTGCTGCGTACGCACACGAAGGAGATCGAGAAGATCGACACCGAAATCGCGCACATCCAGGCCGCGATGCAATTCGCCGATCAGCGCCCCAGCCCGGCGCGCATGTCCGCGACGCCCGGCCCCAGCGACCACGAGCCCGAGACGTTTAATCGGGACGAGTACACCGACATCCTTGACGACGGGGAGCGACCCACCGAGCACTGGGACCCCAACGCCCAGGTGGGACCCAACGGGCAGACCATGGCCGAGGCGCTCGCCCAGCTCCGCGCCGGCGGGAAGATCGCTATCCCGGGGGACGACAGCGTCGTCACCGAGCAGTACCAGCGCACGCAGGTCAAGAGCGACCCCGCCCAAGCCCCGCCGATGCAGCCCCCGCAGGCCGCCTACTCCCTCGACGACGCGGTCGAGTGGAAACCAAACCGCAACAACCAGCTGATCGTCGGCGGGCTGATCCTGTTCGCCACGCTGCTCGTGCTGGTCTACGTACTGATGAACTAGTCGGCTCGAGAGCTATGATGCCGGGCGGTGCACCCGCTCGACTGGCTCGTCATGTTCGCCTACGCAGGCCTGGTCCTGTGGATCGGCTGGCGCGCGAGCCGTGGGCCCCAGGGGGCGCGCGCCTTCATGCTCGGCGAGCGCTCCATCCCGGCCTGGGCCGCGCTCTGCTCCCTGATCGCCACCGAGCTCTCCGCCGCGACCTTCCTCGGGGTGCCGCACGCCGCCTACACCGGCGACTGGTCCTACCTGCAGTTCCTGCTCGGCTCGATCGTCGGGCGCCTCATCGTCGCTACCTGGCTCTTAGGCCTGTACTTCAAGCTCGACCTCGTCACGGTCTACGGCCTGCTCGGCGCCCGCTTCGGCCCGCGCAGCCAGCGGCTCGCCGCGTGGCTGTTCTTGATCGGCCGGGTGCTCGCCTCCGGCGTTCGCCTGTTCATCGCGGCGCTCGCCTTCGCGTCGCTCACGGGCTTCTCGATCGAGCTCTCGATCGTGCTCGCGGGCCTCGTCGCCGGGCTCTACACGCGGGCCGGGGGCATCCGCGCGGTGATCTGGACCGATGTGCTGCAGGGCGCCGTGTTCCTGCTCGCGGCCCTCGCGGTGCTCGGGACGCTGCTCGGCCTCCTGGGACCCGCCGGCGTCAGCGCGACGATCGAGGCCGCGGGCGACAAGCTCGCGATCCTGCGCTGGCCGGACGCGCTGCCCCAAGGGACATCTTCCGATCTGCTCTGGGCGCGGCTGGCCGCCGGCTGGCGACACTTCGTCGGCGCGTACCTGGGCCAGGCCGGGGTGCTCCCGAGCGCGCTCGTCGGCGGCGTGTTCCTGACCCTCGCCGCCCAGGGGACCGACCAGGACCTCGTGCAGCGGCTGCTGACGACCCGCGACGCCCGCGGCGGCGCGCAAGCGCTCGTCGCGTCGGGGTTTCTCAACGTCCCGATCGTCGCGGTGTTTCTGGCCATCGGCACCGGGCTGTGGGCGCTGCACGAGCCCTCGCTCGCGCTCGTGGACGCGACGCGCTTTCCGCCGCCGGCGGACCCCAAGCAGGTGATGCCGAGCTTCGCGCTCGCGCACCTGCCGGCCGGGCTGCGCGGGCTGGTGTTCGCGGGGCTGTTCGCGGCCGCGATGTCGAGCCTCGACTCGGCCGTGAACGCGCTGGCGACGTCGTGGACGGTCGACATCCGCGGGACGCGAGCGGCAGAGACTGGAGCGGAGAACGAGGCCTCGCCCGCGACGCTGCGCCGCGCGACCGTGGTGTTCACGATCCTGCTGGTCCTGGCCGCGCTGCTGTTCGTCTACTACGAGCGCCTCGCCAGCGCCGGCGGCGGGCTCAACCTCGTCGAGCTCGCGCTCGCGGCGATGTCGGTGATCTACGGCGGCCTGCTCGGGAGTTTTTTAGTGGCGCTGCTGACCCCGACGCGCGGGCGCGACCGAAGCGTCTGCGCCGGGATGCTGGTGGGCGCGGCGGTCGGCGTCGCGCTGTTCCTGCAGCCGCTTTGGTTGACGCGCGTGGTGATCACGTGGCCGTGGTGGATCGCGATCGCGGCGACCGTGAGTTTTTCAATTGGCGCGCTCCCGCGTCCGCTCGATCAGCCGGAGACGAGCGCGAGCAGCTGACCGCGGCGGTCGAGCACGGCTAGCTCGGTGTAGCCGCCGATCGAGCGCCCGCGGATGAAGATCTGGGGCACCGTCTGCTGCCCGCTCTGCTCGGCCAGCCAGGCCCGCGCGGGCCGGTTGCCGCCGACGCCGATCTCGCGAAATGAGAACCGGCGCTGCTTCAGCAGCCGAACCGCGAGCGTGCAGTAGCCGCAGAAAGGTCGCGTGTAGATGACGATCGGCTCGTCGAGCTGGTCGGGTCGCGGTACGCCGATATCTGGCTGCTCCACCATGTCGTGCGTCAATCCTAACGATTTTAAAAGCGAAACGCCGACCAGGTTGTTACCTGGCCGGCGTGAATTTTTAAGTCCGCTCCACGAGCGAGCCTAGCTGAGCTTGGCGGCGGCGGCAGCGAGCGCCTCAGCGCGATCGGTGCGCTCCCAGGTGAACTCCGGCTCGGTGCGGCCGAAGTGGCCGTAGGCCGAGGTCGCGCTGTAGATCGGGCGCAGGAGGTCGAGGTCGCGGATGATCGACGCGGGGCGCGCGTCGAAGTGCTGCTCGACGAGCTCGGCGAGCTGGTCGTCGCTGAGCTTGCTGGTGCCGAAGGCGTCGACCGCGATGCTGACGGGCTTGGCCACGCCGATGGCGTAGGCGAGCTGGACCTCGCAGCGGCTGCAGAGCTTGGCGGCGACCAGGTTCTTGGCGATGTAGCGCGCGTAGTAGGCGGCGCTGCGGTCGACCTTGGAGGGGTCCTTGCCCGAGAACGCGCCGCCGCCGTGACGACCCATGCCGCCGTAGGTGTCGACGATGATCTTGCGGCCGGTGAGGCCGGCGTCGCCCATGGGCCCGCCGACGACGAAGATGCCGGTGGGGTTGATGTGGAAGATCGTCTTGTCGTCCAGCAGCTCCGTCGGGATCACGGCCTTGATCACGTTCTCGGTGATGAAGGCGCGCAGGGTCGCCTGCGAGATGTCGGGGCTGTGCTGGGTCGAGATGACGACCGTGTCGACGCGGGCCGGCTTGCCGTCGATGTACTCGACGGTGACCTGCGACTTGCCGTCGGGGCGCAGCGGGCTGTTCTTGTCGTCCTTGCGGACCTTGGTCAGCTGGGCGGTGAGCTTGTGGGCCAGGCTGATCGGCAGCGGCATCAGCTCGGGGGTGTCGGTGCAGGCGAAGCCGAACATCATGCCCTGGTCGCCGGCGCCCTGCTCCTTCGCGTCGCCAGCATCAACGCCGACGGCGATGTCGGGGCTCTGGCCCTCGATCGAGACGAGCACGCCGCAGCTGTCGGCGTCGAAGCCCATGTCGGAGTGCACGTAGCCGATGTTGCGCACGGTGTCGCGAACGATCTTCGGGATGTCGACGTACGTGGAGGTGCGCACCTCGCCCGCGACGTTGACGTAGCCGGTCTTCACCAGCGTTTCACAGGCCACGCGCGCGTTGGGATCGCCGGCCAGGATCGCGTCGAGCACGGCGTCGCTGATGCGATCGCAGATCTTGTCGGGGTGGCCTTCGGTGACGGACTCGCTGGTGAAGAGACGGCTAGCCATGGACCTCGGGTTCTTTCTTCTGGAATGTCGTTTCCTCGGGACTGGCGGGTACCCGGTATGTGCAAACCTCCGCGCGCGGTGCTCGATGATTGGTCGAGATCGCTCGGGAGGCGCGGCAGCATATTCGGGGAACAGGGCGAGGGCAAGCGCGCGCGCTGGTCACTCACGCGCCAGCTCGACGACGAATTCGTCGACGTCGTCACCCGGCCCGTCGGCCGGCCACTCGACGAACAGATACGGCCGCTGCCCGCTCTGGGCCAGGGAGGCGAGGTCCATGATCGTCAGCTCCGCGCCGCTCTCGGCGGGGGCCGAGCAGGCGAGTTCGTGCTCGGATAGACATCCTGGCGTCCGCAGCGCGAGTCCGACGCCAGGCGCGTCCGTGCGGATCGACAGCGATTCCGTCGCCTCGACAGTGTCGGGTAGACGCAGCTGAAACACGCGCTCGACGAGCTCGGCGCCCGTACAGGAGTGCTGGTGTGCATCACTTTGCGCTGGTGGCCCGAACAGCTCCAGCGTCGTGAGAGTCCCCGCGAGATCGACCTCCTCGGCATCCGCGCAGGTGTCCGCCGTGGTCTCGACACAGCGCCACACACCACCAGAGCCTGGATCAGCGTCAGGATCCTGCTCCTCGTCCGACTCGAGCGCGCACACCGTGCCCGCGACGCAGCGGCCCAGCTCCGCGGGCTGGCAGCGCTCGCCCGCCTCGAGCACGCGCCGCGTCACGATGTCGACGTAGTAGGGCATCGTGGTGGTCTCGATCTCGCCGAGCAGTGGTTCGTCCGCGCCGACGCCGACGACGATGTGCACGGTCGTCCCGGCCAGCAGATCACGAACCGTGAGCCCGCTGGTGCCGTCGAGGGCGCAGCCCAGCGACGCGCCGCGCGTGCAGGTGTCGCCGATGACCTCGACGCGCGGCGTGAAGCCTTCACCCCGGGCGAACACCTGGAGGTCGACGCGCTTGTCGGTCGCCAGCTGCAGGAACGCGTCGGGTCCGCCCATGCCGCAGACGCCGGCCAGCTGCTCGGTGTTCGTGTAGAGCTCGCCGTACCAGCGGCCGGCTCCGACGAGCGGCGCGAGCTCGCAGAGATCGCGCGGCGTGGGCGGCGTGAAGCCCATCGCGTCGCTCGTGGCGCTGTCGTCGTCGTCGTTGTCGCCGGTCGTCGTCCCGGTGGTGTCCCCCCCGCCGCCAGCGCAGGCCGCGGGGGCGAACGCCAGCGCGCACGCCAGCGCGGCGACGGTCACGCCTCGGCGACGGGCCGCGCGCGTGGGCGCGGCGCGCGACGGTTCGGTGGGGTTTTCGGGCATCGCGCGGCTCCGGCGACCCGGCGAGCGTATCAGCCCGGCTCCGTCGACGTCCACGTGCGACCTCGCGGCCGAACCAGGCTACCTTCTCGCCCCATGAGTGACGCGCCCGCGCTCGCTATCCCGACGCTCGACCTCCGACCCGGCCAGGATCCCCGCGACCTCGAGCGCTGGCGGCGGCTGTGCGCTCGCTCGGTCGGCCTCGACGGTCAGGCCGACGAGGCCGCGCGGGCGATCATCGCCGATGTCCGCGCCCGGGGAGACCTCGCGGTCTCCGAGCTGACCGCGCGCTTTGAGGGCCGCGCGCTCGCCCCGGGGGAGTTCGAGATCGACGCGCAGGCGCGCGCGGCCGCGATCGCCGGCGCCGACATCAGCGCGGAGACCCGGGCGGCGCTCGAGGTCGCCGCGCGAAACGTCCGCGACTTCCACCGCACCCAGATCCCGCGCTCGACGGGGCTCGAGCGCGAGGGGGGCGACACCCGCCTCGAGAGCCGCGTCACCCCGCTGCGACGGGTCGCCGTCTACGCCCCGGGCGGGACCGCCGCGTACCCCTCGTCGGTGTTGATGACGGGCGTGCCGGCCAAGGTCGCGGGTGTCTCAGAGGTCATCTTGCTGACGCCGCGGCCGAGCCCCGTGGTGCTGCTCGCCGCCGAGCTCGCCGGGGTCGATCGGGTGTTTCAGATCGGCGGGGCCCAGGCCGTCGCCGCGGCCGCGCTCGGCACCGCCTCGGTCCCGCGGGTCGACAAGATCGTCGGGCCCGGCAACGCCTACGTCACCGCCGCGAAGCGCCAGGTCTTCGGGCTCTGCGACATCGACTCGATCGCCGGGCCGAGCGAGGTGCTGGTGATGGCGGACGCGGGCGCGGATCCGGAGCTGATCGCGGCGGACCTGATCGCCCAGGCCGAGCACGACGCGCTCGCCTGCCCCGTGCTGGTGACCGACGCGCCGCCGCTCGCCGCGGCCGTCCGCGCCGCGCTCTCGCGTCAGCTCGCCACGCTCCCGCGGGCCGAGATCGCCCGCCGGGCGCTCGAGGATCACGGCGCGCTCGCGCTGGTCGAGGACCGCGCGGCGATGGTCGAGGCCGCCAACGACTACGCGCCCGAGCACCTCGAGCTGCTCGTAGAGACACCTGAGAAGCTGGTCCCCGCGCTGCGCACGGCGGGCGCGATCTTCGTCGGCGCGTGGACCCCCGAGGCGGCCGGCGACTACACGGCGGGACCGAGCCACGTGCTGCCGACCGCCGGCGCCGCGCGCTTCGCCTCGCCGCTGGGGGTCTGGGACTTCGTCAAGTACACCAGCGTCCTGCAGCTCGCGCCCAGCACCCTGCGGGCGCAGGCGGGCGCGATCGTGGCGCTGGCCCGCGCGGAGGGCCTCGAGGGGCACGCGCGCGCGGTCGAGGTTCGGCTGCAGACGACGGAGGAGCGCGCGTGAGCGAGACCGAGGAGCAACGGCGCGCGCGCCTCGTCGAGCTGTTCGAGGAGCGCATCCCCTTCAACAAGCATCTCGGCTTCCGCGTCGCCCATCTCAGCGCGAAGCGGGCCGTGCTGTCCATGGAGACGCGCGCCGAGCACATCGGCGACGCCAGGCGCCCGGCGCTGCACGGCGGGCTGATCTCGGCGATGGCCGACACCGCGGGCGGGCTCGTGTGCTTCAACGGGCTCAGCAACCCGCGCGACCGCGTCAGCACCATCGACATGCGCGTCGACTACCTGCGCCCGGCGACGCCGGGTCAGCCGCTGCACTGCGAGGCCTCGCTGGTGCGCATGGGCAACCGCGTCGGCGTCGCCCGCATCCTCGTGTTCTCGGGCTCGCTGCCCGCGATCGACCTGCCCGATCGGCAAGACGTGGCGATCGCGACGGCCCACGCGGCCTACAACGTGCTGCGCCGCTGAGCGCCCGCCTTCGAAACGCGGCGAGCCCGGCTCGCGGGGAGCCGGGCTCGTCCTCTTGATGACCGTTCGGTCAGCTTACTCGCAGCCGTCGATCCAGCCCTGGACCAACATCTTCTGCATCGGGTTCAGCGGCCCGCCGCTCGCGGGCATCTCGTTGGCGTCGATGCGCTGCCACAGCAAGCTGCCCGCAGAGTCGCCCTTGACCACGCGACCGCCGTTGACCAGGTTGTCGTACGCGGTGTCGACATCCGGCATCGCCAGGCCGCCCGGCATGCCGCCGAGGTGGCATCCGCAGCGCGCGCTGATGACGCTGTCGTAGACCTCTTGGAAGTCGTCGAAGCACGCGTCGCCGTCTCCGTCGCCGTCTCCGTCGCCGTCTCCGTCGCCATCACCGTCGCCGTCGCCGTCTCCATCACCGTCGCCGTCGCCGTCGCCGTCGCCGTCTCCGTCGCCGTCTCCGTCGCCGTCTCCGTCGCCGTCTCCGTCGCCGTCTCCGTCGCCGTCTCCGTCGCCGTCTCCATCGCCGTCGCCGTCGCCGTCGCCATCACCGTCGCCGTCGCCGTCTCCGTCGCCGTCTCCGTCGCCGCTCTCGCTGCCGGTCGCCGGACCCTCGGTGGTCGAGTCCGTCGTGGCGTCATCCGTGTCGGACGTCGCGTTGTCGGTGTCCGTGCCGCCGTCGTCGCCCGAGCAGGCGGCGAGCTGTAGCGGGAGAGCCACGAGCAGGGAAGCCAAAAGGGAATTCTTGAGTTTCATCGCTGATTAAGTCCTGGGAAAAACGAGGATCGTTCGTCCACGCCGATCGGCTCTCGGACCGGTCGTGTCGCGGCGCGACCTGCCGATTCGTGACGTGAATGACTGACGCAGACTGCCGCTCGGACGGCCGCAATGCAACGTTCCTTCAACGCTCGGCTCGCGCTCGCGGCGCGCGGCGCCGTCGACGATCGAGGCGTGAAGCAGACTTCGCGCTCCACAGGGGCGCCGCTGCGCAGCGACGCGGATCAAGCCGGGGTCCGGCGACCGCCGTCCTCGTCTCGACCAGTCCCTACGACCAGATCTCAGTCTTTTATGACTTGGAGCCACCTGCGCGCGCGCCCGAGAGAGCGCAGGATACGCCCATGTGCACAAGCGCGTGCAAACGAACGCGCGAACCTCGAACCAGACTCGAACCAGATTCGAACCAGATTCGAACCAAAGATGAACGCGCGGCCGAGACCGCGCGACATCGAACCAAGCTGTCCCCCGACGCGCTCCTACGCGGCGGGCGCGAGCCCCAAAGACTCCCGCATCCTCGGCTCGAGCGCGCGAGCCCGGCGGCTGACCGCGCGCACGCCAACGATGCAACCCGGCGGGACGTGACGGACGAGGATGACCCCGTTGGGGGCGGCGAAGACCTTGAAGCCCGCGTCGCGCAGGCGCGCGGGCGAGACCTCCAAGAGCACGCCGACCTCGGCGCGCTTGCCGACGACGCTGTTCGTCCTCGGGGCCAGGTGGACGTGGGTCCGCGTCAGCGCGCGGATCCCCTCGTCGGCGATCGCGTCGATGACCTCGGGGCGGGTGCCGTGCCAGATCGACGCGTCGCTGGTGACCTCGCGCCACGACGCCTCGAGCGCGTCGCGGGTGACCGCGGTGCACTCGACCGAGTGCCCCTGGCTGCAGCGGATCTTGCCGCCGTAGACCTGCAGCCGACGCTTGTTGTTCTTGCGCACGATCTCGTCGAGCGTTCGACGCGATATCCGCATGTATTCAAGGACATCTGGAATGGCGACCCAGCCGGCCGGATCCATCGAGACCTCGACGGACGGGGCGCCGTGGCGTAGCAGCCACGACAACTTCTTGCTCTTCGTAATCAAGTTAGCGCGGTCCATGACGACCTACCTCTCATTCGGTGATAGCCACCGACGACATGAAGATGCTAGGCGGATCCTGGAATCAGGAAAACAAGTAATATTTTAGATACCATCACGAAACGTGATAGCTGACGACCGCGCGGGAACGCCCCCGCTCAACCTCGAGTGGCTCGAGAGCTTCGTCGTGTTCTCCGAGCTGCTCAACTTCACCCGGGCCGCGCGCGCCCGCGGGCTCAGCCAGCCGGCGCTGCACATGCACGTCCGCAAGCTCGCGGAGCAGCTCGGCGCCGAGCTGTACCGCCGCCGCGGTCGCCGGCTCGAGCTGACCGAGGCCGGGCGCGAGACGGCCGCGGTCGGGCGCGAGCTTCGGGCCCAGAGCGAGGCGCTGATGCGACGCGTCCGCGGGCGCCGCGACGCCGCGCCGGTGGTCATGTGCGCCGGCGAGGGCGCGTACCTGTACCTCCTCGGCGACGCGATCCGGCGCTACCGCGAGCGCGACCCGGCGCCGCTGCAGCTGATGGCGCGCAACGCCGCCGGCACCGCGCTCGCGGTCGCCACCGGGGTCGCGCACCTCGGCGTCGCCTCGCTGCCCTCGGCCGCCGACGATCCCGAGACCCACGCGCTCACGGGCGAGCTGGTCCTCGAGCCAGTCGCCGAGGTCGGCCACGTGCTCGTCGTCCCCAAGCAGCACCCGCTGGCCGGGCGCCGGCGGCTGCGGCTCTCCGACCTCGCGCGCGCGCGCCTCGTGGTGCCGCCGCGAGGACGTCCGCTGCGGGCCGCGCTCGACCGCCTGCTCGGCGGCGCCGATGTCCCCTGGGAGGTCGCGGTCGAGGTCACCGGCTGGCCGCTGACGCTGCACTTCGTCGCGCTCGGCGTCGGCCTCGCGTTCGTCAACGAGTTCTGCCGGCTCCCCCGCGGCCTGAGCTCGATCCCGGCGCCGCAGCTCGGTCGTCGCACCTACGACGCCATGCGCCGCCCGAGCGCTCCGCCGCGCGAGGGGGTCGAGCAGCTGTGGCGCCTGCTCGTCGGGGCGTAGGCCTTTCACGTCGAGCTCGCGACCGGTCGACGACCGCGGAGGCTGCACAGCCCGCCCAGGAGCAGCAGCAGCCCCGTCATGCCCGCGCCGACCTCCCAGGCCGCGCAGGGCGATCCGCGGGCGTCATCATCGGCGGGCTGGCCGGACGTACGCCACTCCTCGTAGCCCGGCTCGCCCGGCGAAGGCGGCAGGACGTCCGCGGACGCGCCCGCGGGCCGCAGCACGAGCACGAGCGCGAGGCCGGCGAAGATCTTCACGCGCGGGCGCGACACGGCCCGCCACGATACCGCGATCCGCCCGCGGGTAAACATGTCTGTCTCGACATGTTTATTCGCGGCGCAGTTCCGACCCCCCGCGCTCGAGTCGACGCCCCGGGGCACGAAGCCGCCCCGGCGGGGCCTCGCGCGGGCCGACGCGGGCACCCCGGACGCGGAGACAGGGGTTGAAAATGTCCGTATACTGGCTCGCGGCGATGACAGACGAACCCCAGCGCTGGCGGCCTCAACTCGTCGCGCGTCGGCAGCGGCTGGCCGCGCTCGCCGCCGCGATCTGGCTGCTGCCGTGCGCGCACGCGTTCGCCGATCACCCGCCCCCGCCCGCCGAGTCGGTCGTCGGGCCGATGGTGCTGCTCGTCGACCTGTTCGCGTTCTTGCCGTTCACCGGGCTGTTCCTGCTCGCGTACTTCGTCGTCCTGCTGCGCAAGAGCAGGATCCGCGGCCTCTCGGCGCTCGCGGTGGGCCACGTCATCATCGGCGCGCTCATCTCCGGCGAGAACATGAACCTCGGCGTCATGCAGATCGTCGGCGGGATCGTCCTCCTCGGCCTCGACCGCCTGGTCGCGCGCGCGGTGCATCGCCTGCGCCGGCAGATGATGGCCTCGAAGAGCAGCTTCTCGATGCCGAGCATGGCGCCGATCACCACGACGGCCTCGCGCCACAACATGCCCGCGCAGACAGACAGCTCCGACTCGCGCTCGTGAGCGGCGCGGGCCGCCCCGAAGCTCACGGGGCGCTGGAGGGAATACAGCGCGCGCGCCCGTGGTCTGTGCTGTCGCGGGTGACGTGAATTCCGCGTCTGCGGACGACGTCTCACGGACGGAAGGGGTGCGGTGCGAACAATCGGTCTCGTGGTCTCGCTCGCGCTCGCATACGAAGGCGCTGCAGCGGACGTCACCGCGGAGCCCAGGCCCGCGTCGTCGTCGTCCTCCTCCTCAAGAAGCTCAGGGGGCGAGGCGCCGCAGCAGCTCCCGCGGCTCGAGCTCGAGCGCGACGGCGGAGACGTGGGCGATCGCGACCGCGGCTTCAAGGCGACGATCCGCCCGGACGGCAGCGTCCGCTTCGCGCCCTCGCCCCTGATCATCCCCCCCGCGCTGCGCGTGTTCGGCCACGACCTGCTCGGCGGGCGCGAGACGAGGCGGCGCGACGTGCTGCGGGAGATCGAGGGGGACCGGGCCCAGCGCGCGGGCGAGAACGCGATCAGCGAGTTCGGCCCGCCGCCGCTGCTGATCTCGATCGGCGTGGGCTTCGGCGGGCTCGCGGACGTGCTCAACCGCAAGACCGCGTACCAGTTCCACAAGCGCCGGTTCCTGCGGCGCACCGAGACGACGCGGCGACGGATGGCGCTCGAGTTCCAGCGCGAGCGCATGCGCGAGGAGCTTAAGGAGCTCGGGGAGCTGCTGATCGACATCTGGGAGGACAGCACGCGCTCGCCCGCGCGCCGGCGCGAGCTGCTGTTCTTCGTCTGGGACGACATGCTCGACGCGGCGCCCGAGGAGCGCGGTGTAGACATGTCGAATCAGTCAGGTTCACCGACGACGGAGGACGTCGACTCGAGCGCGCCGCTCGAGGCGCAGATCCGCGCGATCGAGCGCGAGCGCCGGGCGCTCGCCGGCGAGGCGCGGCGACGGGTCGAGCGGTTCATCCGCCGCAACGCGCCGCAGGGTGACGAGCGCGGCTACTCGGCGGAGGAGCTCGAGCGTCTCAACCGCGCGCGCCTCAGCCGCGAGCCGTTCCGCCCCTACGCGGGCGAGTGAGTCAGCGGGCCAGCGGGAACTCGCGCCGGTCGACCCAGCGCCCGCCGAGCGCGAGGCACAGCGCCGTCACGCCCACCAGCGCCGCCAGGCTGATCGGCCAGGCGACCGGCTCCCACAGCCGCCCGAGCACGCCGCCCTCGAGGCCGACGCCGGCGAGCGAGCGGACGTGGGTGACGAGCGTCAGCCGCCCGAGGAAGCCCGGGACCGCGCCGACGCCCAGCTCCCACACCAGAAACAGGCCGAGGCCGATCCAGGTCGAGCCGCGCGAGCGCAGGCCGATCGCCGCGAACAGACAGGTGTAGGCGAGCACGCCGATCAGCGCGGCGCCGGCGAGCCGCGGCGCCGCCCCGAGCGAGCCCGCGGAGGCGGCCGCGACGAAGACCGCGAGCGCGAGCGCGGGCCCGGCCGCCGCGAGCACGCGCGCGATGTACAGCCAGGCCCGTCGGACAGGTCGCGTGAATGCGTAGGTCAGCGTCTGGTCCTCGATCTCCTCGCGCAGCACGCCCGACCCGAAGAACAGCCCGAGCAGCGGGGTCAGGTAGACCAGCGCGAGCTGCTGCAGGACGCGCGCCGGCGCGCCGAACAGCCGCAGCGCCGCGATCGCGACGGTCAGGCCCAGCGCCCACAGCAGAAACGCCCGCCGCCGGAGGTTGCGCGCGAGATGAAAGCGGGCCCAGAACAGCGCGGCCGGAAGCGCGGGCGTCGACAGCTCGGGCGCGGGTCCTGGCGCGCTCATCGGCCCTCCTCGATCAAGTAGCGGTACAGGCTCTCGAGGTCGGCGTCGGGCGAGGTGAAGCCCCGCACCGTCTCGCCCAGCTCCTCCGCGAGCTGCGGGATGTCGAAGCACGCGCGATCGAGCTCCGTGGTCGTCAGCTCGAGGGCGTCCGCGGCGATCACCGAGACCGCGCGCACGTGCTCGAGGCGCTCGATCAGGCAGGAGGCCAGCCTGCGCGGGGCGCCGACCGTGACGTGGATCCGGTACGGGCGATCGTCGAGCAGGGTCCGCAGCCGGACGATGTCCCCCTGCGCGCGCAGCCGCCCGAAGCGGATCAGCACGACCTGGTGGGTCATGGCCTCGACCTCGTGCAGCACGTGGCTCGAGACGACGACGCAGCGGCCCTCGGCGCCGAGCTGGCTGATCAGCGCGATCAGGTCCGCGCGCGCCACCGGGTCGGCGCCCGTCAGCGGCTCGTCGAGCAGCACGATCGTCGGGTCGTGGGCGATCGACTGCGCGATCTTGGTCCGCTGACGCATGCCGCGGCTCATCGCGCCGATGCGCTTGTCCTGGTGCGCCTGCATGCCGACGCGGGCCATGGCCGCGGCGGCGCGATCGCGGGCCTGCGCCCCGTCGAAGCCGTGCAGCCGGGTGAGCGCCGCGACGAAGTCGAGCCCGCTGAGATCCTCGTAGAACTTGTCCTGCTCCGGACACAGCCCGATCGCGCCAAACACCGAGACCTCGCGAAACGGGTCGCGCCCGAGCGCGCGCACGACCCCGGTGTCGGGGCGCAGCTGCCCGGAGAACAGCTTGAGCAGCGTCGACTTCCCCGAGCCGTTGGGCCCGAGCAGTCCGGTCACGCCCGGGCCGATCTCGAGGTCGAACTCGTTGAGCGCCCGGATCGGCCCGAAGGACTTGCTGACGCCGCGGGCCGAGAGCATCACCGCGGCCGGCGCGGCGCCTTCGGCTGCTCTTTCGGTCATCTGAGAATTCACCCGACGACCTCCTGCCGCAGCCTCGCCGCGAGCGCGCCGAGCCCCGCGAGGGTCATCAGCGCGAGCGCGCCGGCCGAGAGCCACGCGCTGTCGTTGACGGTGCCCGAGCGCAGCTCGAGCAGCTGGGCCGCGAAGCCCCCGACGCCGACGCCGAGCAGGCTGTCGACCACGGTCTGCAGGTCGCGGGTCGGCGAGAGGTAGCCGGCGAGCGCGAAGCCAGCCTCCGCGACGCCCTCGCCGACCGCCGAGAGCGCGAGCAGCAGGACCACGAAGATCACCCCGACGGTGCGTCGACGCTCGCCGTGCGCGCTGATGCCGACGACCGTCGCGCTCAGCACCAGCGTGGCCAGCAGCGCGCCGCCGAGGCCCGGGAGCAGCAGGCCGTACATCTGCGCGCGCAGGGCCGGCGGCGCGATCCCTACGGCCATGAGCCACAGCAACACGAAGGGCGCGACGATCGTGATCGCCGGCACGGCCGCGGCCGCCAGCAGCTTGCCCAGCGCGTACGCGCGGGGCGTCAGCGGGCGCGAGAAGTACAGCTCGAGCGCGCCCGCGTGGCGGTCGTCGGCGATCAAGCCGCCGGCGATGACGGCGAGCGCGACGGCGCAGAAGAAGAACTGGACGCGCAGGAACACCGCGAAGGTCTCCTGAATCTCGCCGATGATGCCCCGCATCATGCTCGCGGCGATCGGCTGCCCCTCGGCGAGCTGCTGCGCCGCGTTCTCGGCCAGCACCTGCACGACGAGCGCCACCCCGACCGCGAACACCACCGACGCGCACAGCATCAAGACGATCTTCGTGCCGGTGCGCCGCCAGGCCAGCAGCAGGGCGGTGCGCGCGATCGGCCAGCCCGCCCACGGTCCGCGCGCGCGCGCGTCCTCCGGGGGGAGCGGGCGGTAGCCGGTCGCGAAGATCTGGTTCTTCACGGAGCCCCTCCTGCCTCGTTCGACATATCGCCGTCGAGCCGCTTGATCGTGCGCAGGAACACCTCCTCGAGGCTGAGCGCGCGCGGCTTGAGGTGCGTGATCGGGATCTCGAGCGCGCGCGAGACCTCCCAGATCTTCGCCGGCGCGAGCGCGACGATCAGCGTCTCGGGCCGTCGCCCCGTCGAGATCCCCGCGCCCGCGCGCTCGAGGCCGACGCGCAGCGCGGCGAGCCGGTCGCGCCCGGCCGCGGTCTTCAGCGCGCGGACCTCGAACTCCTCGGCGGCGCCGCGGCGCAGCGACTCGAGCGAGCCCGCGAAGTGCAGCTGGCCCTTGTCCATGATCAAGCAGGTGTCGCAGGTCCGCTCGACGTCATGGAGCAGGTGCGTCGACAGCAGAAACGCCGGGCCGTCGCCGTCGCGCAGGTGCTCGAGCAGCTCGAGCAGATCGTCGCGGCTCGACGGGTCGAGGCCGCTGGTCGGCTCATCGAGCAGCACGAGCTCGGGATCGTGCACGAGCGCCATCGCCAGCTTCACGCGCTGGTGCATCCCCGTGGAGTAGTGCTCGACGCCGCGCTGCCGGGCCTCGTCGAGGCCGACGAGATCGAGCACCTCGTGGGCGCGCAGGTAGGCGTCGCGGCGCGGCAGCCCGCACAGCTCGGCGGCGTAGGCCACCGACTCGAGCCCGGTGAGCCCCGGGATCCGCCCCGGGCCCTCCGCCGCGTAGCCGAGCCGCGCGCGCGCGCGACCGGGCTCACGCCGGACATCGATCCCGAGCACACGAACCTCGCCCTCGTCGGCCGCGAGCAGGCCCAGACAGATCTTCATCAGCGTGGTCTTGCCGGCCCCGTTCGGGCCCAGCAGCCCGACCGCGCGACCGCCGACCTCGCCGGTGACGTCACGCAGCGCCGTGAACCCGCCAAAGCGTTTGCAGACGCCGCGTAGCGACAACAGCACGGGGCCGTATACAGCGCGGACACGCGCCGAACCAAACCACGAGACGCGCGGGGGCAGACGCACAAGATGCGCGACGTCGACAAACGCACAAATTTGTCAGACGCCGCCCGGCCCCGCGCCACCCTTATTGAATGTTTCGCGCACGACACGTGTGCATCGTCCGGCTCGAGCGCGCTTGACCCCCCTCAGCGCCGTCCATAGACTCGAGCGCGGTACACGCGAGCCTCGTCTCCGAGCACGATCACCACCTCGAGCGAGGACCGACGCGGGGTATAAGATGCGCACGATCGCGCGATATCGACGCGCTCTCGTAGCCAGCCAGCCAGCAGCCAGGACCTTCACAGGAGAAATCGATGAACCTCCGTTCCCTCACCGTGGCCTTTTCCCTCGCGCTCGCCTTCGCCGGACTCCCGGCCTGCGACAGCGACTCCGGCGGCAACGAGCGCTGGGTGACGACCAAGAACACCAACGCCGACATCGACTGGGACGCGATCAGCGAGGCGTACAAAAAAGCCGAGGGTCCAGAGGACTTCGAACGGCGCGTCAACGAGATCTACACCGGCGACGAGGTCATCAGCATCAGCGTCTCCGACAAAGACGACCGCAGCCAGACGGTCGCCGGCTTCTTCGACAAGAACAAGAACGGCCAGGTCGAAGAGGAAGAGAAGATCTTCGAGATCAACCGCGAGATCACCTCGGTCGAGGACAAGACCGCTCGCTACCAGGTCCAGGGCTACAACCACTACGCCCACTACCGCTCGCCGTTCTGGGACGTGGCCAGCGGCGTGATCGTCGGCTCGATGATCTCCCGCGCGTTCATGCCGACGTACACGCCGATGTACCGCACGGCCTACGTCACCCCCACGAGCCGCACCACCGCCCTGGCGACGCAACGCAACGCCTACCGGGCCAAGAACCCGAGCAAGTTCCCCAAGAGCTCGAGCAGCGGCAAGTCCTACGGCTCGAAGGGCCGCAGCTCCTTCAGCGGCAGCCGCTCCCGCAGCTCCTTCGGCGGCAGCTCCCGCAGCGGCGGCGGCTTCGGCGTGCTCGCCAAGGGCCGCATCAAGATCGTCCGCCTGACCAGCTAGCGCCCCTCTTCCTCCCCCCTCCCTGCGGGGTCGACCGGTCTAGCGCCCGCAAACCCGCCCGCGCTACCGAACGCCCGCAAACCAAACTGCACCCAAGAGCATGTGAGAGGCCCACGCAGTGGGTCGCTCACGTGTCTCCCGCATGGAGTCCGCGAACTGCAGCCCTGCGGACCGTGAGCGCGAAGGCGGAGCGGGGCTGGGCGGAGAGGAAGGGCGAGGGGTCGGATGATGACTGAAGCGCATGTGGTTGGCGCCCGAAGGGCGTCGACCACGTGACGCCCGCAAGTAGCGCCCCCCGCCCTTCCTCCAAGAGCCCCGCGGAACAAACCCGGCAGCCCGCGGAAAAACTCGAGGAACAAACTCGAGGAACTAACTCGAGGAACAAACTCGAGGAACAAACCCGGGACACGAATCAGCGCCGCTTGATGCTCCGAGCGCCAACGCAACAGTCAGAGTCCACAACGCCATGAGCTAAAAAGAGGTCGACCCCGTCCATGGCCAAGACTGAGATTCGCTCCGTCCGCGACCTCCCCTTCCCGGAGCTCGATCGCTTCACGCTCCTGCACCTCTCGCCCGATCGCGTCGACCTCGACCTCAGCAACTACGGCTTCGGCTACGGGCGCCTCGACGCGATCGCGCTGGTCGAGGACCGGGTCGAGCAGCGCACGAAGGTCCTGCGCGACGTCCTCGTGCTCGCGCTGCACGCCTGGGACAACGCCGAGCCCGACCCCCACGAGATCGAGATCTCGTTCTGGCTCGACGACGACGAGTACTACGAGGAGGAAGACCCCGACGACGACAACCTCGTCGTGCTCGCGCCGCTCTCGCTGTTTTTGGCCAAGCGCCTCCCCGAACTCATCGACAGCTTTAACGCGCGCGCCCACAGCTCGGGCGCGCGCCCGATCGCCGAGGTCGTGCTCGCCATCTGCAACCCGTTTCGCGCCGTCCTGCAGCGACCTGCGGGCCTCGCGGGCCCGCCGATCTACTACCCGATCGGCAACGCGACCTCACGCATGGAGAGCGACCGCGCCCGCGACGTCTGGGATCCCGACAACGCGATGCTGTGTCTCGACGCCGAAGAGTGGCTTAGACTCCCGTAGCCACCGGCACACACGCCACGCGCCAAGGACCCCATCGTGAACGACTACGGCAAGCTCACCGAATCGCAGAAGCGCATGTACGCGGGCATGTTCGTGCTCAAGAAGCTCGACCTCAAGCCCAAGGAGGGCGGCGAGGTCATCGGCGTCGCGGCCGGCATGAACGCCGCGATCGAGGACGTGCTCGACGAGCTGACGGTCCACGACTACATCGTCATCAACAAGCGAAAGCAGCGCTACGACCTGACCGCGCGCGGCAAGCAGTACATCGCCGCGCTGATCGACGAGGCCGAGGCCTACGTCGACGAGTTCGACGACGAGGAGGTCGAGGACATGGTCGAGGAGCTCGAGCGCCGCAACGTCGACGTGTTCCGCGTCCGCTTCCTCTGGGGCTGGTACCAGAACGAGTTTGATGACGTGGTGCTGTTCCAGCAGCGCCGTGGGTTCCAGCCGATCGAGCGCTACTGGCAGAACTTCATCATGGACGACGCCTTCTATCAAAACCTCGCGCTCGATCTCGACGACTGAAGCCCGGAGTGAACCGCGCGGCCGAATCCGCGCCCGCGCGGCTCGCCAGTCACTTCAGCAAACGATGTTTTCGCAGTAATTTCATCGCGTTGCCAGTCCACGCGAGGACCGTTCTCCGCCCCGTCAAGGGGTCCTTGTTGACCCATTAGCGCAGCGTGTACCGTGTGCACGATCGGCCGTCCGCGACATGAGCCAACAAGAACAGGCGTCATTGACGCAGACCGCCAGCGCGCTCCCCGCCTCCCCCCAGGAGAAGCAGGGTTTTGGCGCCTTTGGCGGCGTCTTCACGCCGAGCATCCTGACGATCCTCGGCGTCATCATGTACCTCCGCTTCGGCGAGGTCGTCGGTGAGGCCGGGCTCGGTCAGGCGATCGCGATCGTCATCGTCGCCCACCTGATCACCATCGCCACCGGCTTCTCGATCTCGGCGATCGCGACCAACCGCACAGTCCGCGCGGGCGGGGCCTACTACATCATCAGCCGCTCGCTCGGCGCGCCTGCAGGCGCCGCGATCGGCGTGCCGCTGTTTCTGGCCCAGGCGCTCAGCATCACCTTCTACATCGTCGGCTTCACCGAGTCGCTGATGCCGGCGCTGCCCGGCTGGTGGGCGACCGTGCCCGAGTACATCTACAGCAGCATCACGCTGTGGCTGCTCGCGTTCATCACGATCAAGAGCGCGGATCTGGCCATCAAGACGCAGTTCATCGTCATGGCCGCGATCGGGCTGTCGCTGGTCTCGTTCTTCACGGGCGGCGGCGTCGAGTCGCTCAACGAGTACATCGCGACCCTCGAGAACCCCCAAGCCCAGGAGATGGCCCGCGAGATGTGGGCCGACGTCACCGGGCTGTTTAATCGCAAGCCGCAAAAGCCCGACACGGTCATCTGGTGGAACACCGAGGGCGCCGGCTTCGGCCCGATGTTCGCGCTGTTCTTCCCCGCGGTCACCGGCATCATGGCCGGCGTCGGCATGTCCGGCGACCTCAAAGACCCGCGCAAGTCCCTGCCGCTGGGGACCTTAGCCGCGGTCTTCACGGGCTTCGCTATCTACCTGATCTTCCCGTTCTGGCTGGCGTACAACGCCGATCTCGACCACATGGTGCGGCACACGACGACGGTCGTGGCCGAGATCTCGAGCGTCCCCGCGCTGATCTTCTTGGGTGTCTGGGGCGCCACGCTCTCGAGCGCGCTCGGCAGCTTCTTGACGGCCCCGCGCACGCTGCAGGCGCTGTCGTTTGACGGCCTCGCGCCGCGCCTCTTCGGACGCGGCCACGGGCCGATGAACGAGCCGCGGATCGGCACCATCTTCACCTTCGTCCTGGCCCAGATCGGCGTCCTGCTCGGAGACCTGAGCGCGATCGCGCCGATCCTGACGATGTTCTTCCTGGCCACCTACGGGATCACGAACCTCGCCAGCGGGCTCGAGAAGTGGGCCGCCAACCCCAGCTTCCGGCCGACCTTCAAGGTCCCTGCGGTCATCAGCCTCGCCGGCGGCCTGGGCTGCTTCTACATCATGAGCGTCATCGACCTCGGCGCCATGATCGCCGCGTTCGTGTTCTGCGCGCTCATCTACATCTTCGTGCAACGACGGGCGCTCGAGGCCACCTGGGGCGACGCGCGCCACGGGATCTGGTCGGCGCTCGTGCGCACCGCCCTGTACCGCCTGCGCAAAGAGAAGTTTCACCCCTCCAACTGGCGCCCCAACCTGCTGATCCTCGGCGGCGGCGGCAAAAAGCGCCTGCACCTGTTGGAGCTGGGCAGCGCGATCGTCCAGGACCGCGGCATCGTCACGTACATGTACCTGCTGCAGGGCTCGGTCGCCGAGAACGCGGACTCGCGCGTCAAGCTGCGCGAGAACCTCGACGAGGCGCTGGCCAACCGGTTCCCGCACGTGTTCTGCCGCGTCGACATCGTCGACGACCTCTACAAGGGCGTCGTCGCGGTCTCGCAGTCCTACGGCGTCGGCAGCTTCGAGAGCAACACGATCATGCTCGGCTGGCCGAAGAACACGGCCAACTACGAGTCGTACCTGCGGATGCTCCGCGACCTCGCGCGCCTCGATCGCTCGCTCTTGCTGGTCCACTACGACAGCCAGCGCAAGCTCGGCGCGGGCCGCCGGATCCAGATCTGGTGGGGCGGGCTGCAGCACAACGGCGGGCTCATGCTGCTGATCGCGTTCTTGATCACGGCTCACCAGCGCTGGAGTAAGGCGACCGTCGAGATCGTGACGATCGTCGACCAAGAAGAGGATCGCACGCAGGTCGAGGGCACGATCCGCTCCGTGATCGCCTCCGCGCACCTGCTGGCCGAGCCGCGCGTGCTGCTGCGCAAAGACCGGAGCGTGCGCGACATCATGGAGCTGATGAGCACCGGCGTCGACCTCGCGATCGTCGGCATGCGCCTGCCGGACCCCAGCGAAGAGACGCACAAGTTCTTCGACCGCATGAACGACCTGCTCTCGGCGCTGCCGACCACGCTGCTGGTCCACAGCGCGCGCGGCTTCCAGGGCGACCCGGTGCTGTTCGACGACGCCCCGCAGCCGCACTCGCAGGCGCCGAGCGGGAGCGTGCCTGGACGAGAGGGCTCCTCGCCCCACACCGCCGGCACGGCCAGTCAGTCCCTGACGAGCGCCCATCAAGCGCTCACGACAACCGCCAGCCACCCCCCGGTCTCGGCCGCCGAGAGCATGACCGGCCTCGTCCCCGAGCTGCTCATGCACGACGACAGCGGCCCGATCAGCGCGCCGCCGATCGAGAAGCTGACGCCCACCTCCGAGAGCTCCAGGCCGGTCCCCGCCGCGACGTCGACGCAAGCGGCGGCCGTCGCTGACGAGGAGACGCCCGCGCCGTCTTCGCCGATCCCCCCGGTGCCCGGCAGCTCCGGGATGTTCTCAGCGCCGCCGCGCGTGAAACTGCCCACGGCCAAGGACTCGAAGGACCCGTGATCCACGAGCGATCACGGGAGAGAGAGCACCGGTCACCCCGCGGCTGTCAGGCGAAAACATTGACAGGCATGAAGCCGCGAAATAGCGTGGATCGGCCTCCGCGCCGCGCGGACATTGGAGACGACAGACCATGACAAAACAGCCAGAGCAGGGCCTCTCGTTGCAGTGGATCGCCATCAGCGTGGTCGCGATCGTCTTTCTCAACCGCGTCATCGCGACGCTGATCACCCCGAGCTTCGCCCCCTCGCTGGTCGAGTCCATGGGCGCCGCCGGCGTGTACCTCATCGTCGGTCTCGTCGCCTTCGTCTCGTTCTTCGTCGGCGGCCTCCTGTGCGGCTACTTCAGCCCCGGCGAGACCGTCCGCGAGCCGGCCCTGGCCGCCGTCGTCGCGGTCGTCCTCAACTCCCTCGTCATCATCGCGTGGGCTGGCGGACCGCTGTCGACGTCGGTCTACATCGGCTTCGGCATCACCGCCGGCGTCGGCTTCGCCATGGCGCTCGCGGGCGCCTACGTCGGCGAGAGACTTCAGGGCGATACACTCGACAAGATGCGCGAGCGTGGAGAGTTCGGCGCGATCGAGAAGTGATAGTGTTCGAGCGTGGCCAAGGATCCGGGCGCGCTCTCACGTCGACAATTTTTGCGAACGAGCTCGATGGCCGCCTCGGCGGCCGTCGTCGCGACGGCCACCGGCTGTGACGCGAAGACGCCCGTCCCAACGCCCGCGAAGTCCCCGGCGAAGTCGCCCGCGAACACGCCGGATGGCGCCGAGCTGCTGATCGTCGGCGGCGCGATCCTGACGATGGACGAGCGGACCCCGCGGGTCGAGGCGCTCGCCGCCTCCGGGGGCCAGATCCTCGCGCTCGGCAGCCGCGCGCAGGTCGAGGGGCTGCGCGGCCCCAACACCCGCGTGCTCGACCTCGCCGGCGGGCTCGCGGTGCCCGGCTTGACCGACGCCCACGCGCACCTCTCGGGCCTTGGGAAGCACCTCGAGGACATCGACCTGACCGGCGCGGGCTCGCTCGCCGAGGTGATCGAGCGCGTCAAGCAGCAGGCCGCCAAGCAGCCCCAGGGCTGGCTCGTCGGGCGCGGGTGGGATCAAAACCGCTGGCCCGAGCTCGCCGGCGCGATGCCGACGCACGCCGAGCTCAGCGCGGCCTTCCCCGATCGCCCGGTGTGGCTGCGCCGCGTCGACGGTCACGCGGGCCTCGCCAACAAGACCGTGCTCGACCTGGCGAAGATCACGCGCGACACCGCCGACCCGCGCGGCGGCGAGATCCTGCGAGACGCTTCAGGCGTCGCCACGGGCGTCCTGGTCGACACCGCGATGGCGCTCGTGCCCGTGCCCGCGGCGAGCGAGGCCGACCTGCGTCGCTGGCTGCTGGGCGGTCAGGCGCGGGCGCTCGCGCTCGGCATCACCGGCGTGCACGACATGGGCGTCAGCGCGGCCGGCGACGCGCTCTACCGCGCGCTCGTGGCCGAGGAGCTGCTGAAGATGCGGATCCACGCCTACGCCGACCACGACTGGTTCGCGCGCGAGCTGGTCCAAAAGTCAGCCGAGACAATCGACCCCGCCGCCCGCTACGCGCTCAAGGGCGTCAAGCTGTACATCGACGGCGCGCTCGGTTCACGCGGCGCCGCGCTGCTCGAGGACTACAGCGATCGCGAGGGGCACCGCGGAAAGCTGCAGCACGCGCGCGAGGACCTGCTCGCGCTCTGCGAGCGAGCCGCGAGCCGCGGCTGGCAGATCGCCAGCCACGCGATCGGCGACCGGGGCATCCGCGAGGCGCTCGACATCTACGCGGCCGCGCTTTCGAAAAACCCCTCGGTCAGCGACACGCGCTGGCGCGTCGAGCACTCGCAGATCGTCAACCTCGAGGACATCCCGCGCTACCAGCAGCACGGCGTGATCGCCAGCATGCAGCCGACCCACGCGACCAGCGACATGCCCTGGGTGCCGGCCCGCGTCGGCCCCGCGCGAGTCGCCGGCGCCTACGCGTGGCGCCGCTTCCTCGAGGCCGGCGTCCCGCTCGCGCTCGGCAGCGACTTCCCCGTCGAGCAGCCCAACATCACCCACGGGCTGTACGCCGCGATCACCCGGCAAGACGCCGAGGGACAGCCCGAGGGCGGGTGGCTCCCGGACCAGAAGCTCACGCTCGACGAGGCGATCGCCGGCTTCTCGAGGACCGCCGCCTACGCGGTCCACCGGGAGCGCAGCCTCGGGGTGCTCGCGCGCGGCTACCAAGCGGACATCACCTGCTTCGCGCGGGACATCACCCAGGCGTCCCCCGCGGAGCTGCGCGACGCGAAGATCCGCGCGACGATCGTCGCGGGCGAGCTCGCGTACGAGGCCTGACGCGACGGGGCGCGGCCCGGCGTTATTAACCAGCGACCCGCTGCCCGCGCGGCGTAATTGTCCGAAGGTTCATGTCGAACCCGCGCGCCTTATGGGCAGACGTCCTGGCACGCCAGCTCGACGCAATTGACGTAGGCCATGCCGTCCATGACACCCTCGCCGTGCTGCGCCATGCAGGACACCACGCACTCCTCGCCGTCGGCGCCCAGCGGTAGGCACTCGATCTCGCACTCGGCGTAGTTGATGCAGTCGAGATCGGCGCTGCACATGCCGTAGGGCTCGGCGCAGTCCTGCTCGGCGACACAGGCCGCGCACTCCAGACAGGTCATGCCCCCGTCGCAGGCCCCGGTCCCGGCGCTCGAGGCCGGTCCCGAGGAGCTCGACGCGCCGTCGCTCGCGCCCGTCGACGATGGCTCCTCGCTCGTCCCCGAGCCGTCATCGCCGCAGGCGGTCAACGTCAGCGACAACGCGGCCGCGAGCGTCCAAGCGAGGGTACGAACCATGTTCCGAGTATTCCCCACGACGCCATGCACCGCCAGGAGCGTTCTGACGCCGCGGTCGTCCCCGCGCGACCTCGGGTGAGCGCGCGGGAGCACGCGGGAGGCTGCTATACAACTCGCGGTGGATCTGACCTCGCCGCTCTGCTCGCTCGACCCCTGGCGCGCGCTGCTCGTCTACCTCGTGGTCCTGCTCGGCGTCGTCGGGCTCGGCGAGCTCACGCGCGCGCGCCTCGGCTGGGCGCCCGAGACCACGCGCAAGCTCGTCCACGCGCTCGTCGGCCTGGTCCTCGCGAGCGCGCCGCTGGTCTGCGCGAGCTCGTGGCCGCTGCTCGCGCTCGGGGTCCTGTTCGTGATCGTCAACGGGCTCGCGCTGCAGCGGGAGGCGCTCGCGGGCATGCACGACACCGAGCGAGACTCGCGCGGCACCGTCTACTTCCCGCTCGGCTTCCTCGCGCTCGTGCTGCTGCTGTTCGAGCGCCGCCCGTCGGTCTTCGTGGTCGCCATGGTGATCCTCGCGCTGGCCGACACCGTCGGCACGATCGTGGGCGAGGGCCGCCCCGAGGCCCAGCGCTTCACCTGGTGGCGCGATCCGAAGTCGCGCCCAGGCAGCCTCGCGGTCGGCATGTGCAGCGCCGCGATCGTGCTCGTCTTGCTGCCCTGGCTCGAGCCCGCCCTGCAGGGCGCGCCGGCCTGGCTGACGCTGCTGCTCGCCGGCTGGATGGGCGTGTTCTGTGCGCTGTGCGAAGGCGCCTCCTCACGCGGCTCCGATAACATCTCGCTGCCCCTCGGCGCCGCGCTCATGCTCGAGCTCCTGCTCTCCACGCTGCTGGACCCCGCCCAGTCGCTCGCCGCGCTCACGCTCGCCTTCCTCGCGGCGCTCGGCGTCGGCCTCGGCGCCTGGCGACTCGGCTCGCTGACCTCCGGCGGCGCGGTCGGGACTGTGATCGTCGGCTGCTTCGTGTTCGGCGGCTTCGGCCTCGCGGGCGCGGTCCCGCTGCTCGCCTTCTTCACGCTCTCGAGCGCGCTCTCCAAGCTCGCCGACCGTCTCTCGCAGACCCCCGGCGAGCCGACCGCCAAGGGCTCTCGCCGCGACATCGTGCAGGTCCTGTGTAACGGCGGCGCGGCCACGGCCTGCGCGCTCGCGGCTGTCTTCGCGGACAGCGCGAACGCGGGCCTGTGGTACGCGGCGCTGGTCGGCTCGCTCGCGGCCGCGGCCGCGGACACCTGGGCGACCGAGCTGGGCAGCCTCGCGCAGAGCCGCCCGCGTCGCCTGTGGCCGCCCTTCGCCGAGGTCGAGGCGGGGACCTCGGGCGGCGTCACGGGCGTCGGCACGCTCGGCGCGGCCGCCGGGGCGCTCGTCACGACGCTGGTCGCCTGGCCGTTCCTCGCGCGCGTCGGCTTCGGCCTGGGCGCGGTCGGGCTGATCGCGCTCATCGGCTTCCTCGCCAGCCTGGTCGACAGCGTGCTCGGGGCGACCCTGCAGGTCCGCTACCGCGACCCCGTGACCAACGCGCCCTGCGAGTGGCCGCCGCCGGGCGACGAGCGCCCGACGGTGGTCTCCGGACTGCGCGGGCTGACCAACGACACGGTCAACCTCACCAACACCCTGCTCGGCGCGGCCCTCACCTACCTGCTGCTCGGCTATGTCTGAAGCGAGCGCCTGGGACATGACCTGTCAACCATCTTGACATTCACCCGCTCCGGCAGACTAAGGATACCAATTGAAGACATCAAGACGCTTCGTGTTCTCATCCCTGTGCCTCGTTATGCTCGCTGGGTGCAAACCCAAGTTCTCCCCGGTCAAACCGACTGAGCTCGAAGTGAAGATCCGCTCAAGCGATGCCTCGCCGGTCGTGCCTCGGCATAGCTTGAGCGACGCGCAGAGAGAGCTCTGCGCGATTAAGCCCGAGCTACCCGCGCAATGTACCGCCGGGAAGAACGCCGACGGGACCCCGACGTGTCCCGTGCAATGTACCGCCGGGAAGAACGCCGACGGGACCCCGACGTGTCCCGTGCAATGTACCGCCGGGAAGAACGCCGACGGGACCCCGACGTGTCACGTGCCGAAAGGGGGCGGCGAACAAGAATACACGATCGCCGGTTTGTGCAGCCTGGCGGAGGACGGTACGCTGAAGGGGGGGGAATACAAGATAAAATCCGGAGGGCGTGACAACGACGGCTGTACACTAAAAGGGAAAAATTTCACGCTGATCGGCGCGAGTGAAAAACCCGTCTCGGGGTACTTGCACCTCGAGGACGTAGAAAACGTCACAATAAAAGGCATTACGTTCGGCGGGAATTACAGCGGAACACGAATTCGCGTACGCGGAGAAACCAAGAGCGTGGCGATTGTCGAGAATAAATTCCCGCACGTAGGCCCCTCGCGGTACAAGGTCTGCAACGAGGATCTCGCTGATCCAGGCGCGATCAAAGTGGATACTAAAAGTGAGATTGACAGGCTGCTGATCCATTCAAACATTATCGGCGAGGTTGTACCGTGCCGGACTGCGATCACGAAGCACTATCACGCCCACGGAATTCTCGTCTCCGTGGGCGCGGGCACGGCGAGCAACGTACGCGTTGAGCGAAATACGGTGTCTAACGCGGACACCGGGTGGAGCGAGGTAATTACGCTCGTAGGTGACATCGAGAATTTTCTGGTCGCCCAAAACTCGATTCAGCACTTCAACAACATCGGCATCGATATCGCGGGCGCCACGCGGAGCAACGCCGGAATACCGAGACACGGGGTCGTCAGCGATAACCTGGTAGCGTATTGGCAAAAGACGAGAACGAACGAAATTCCCGGCTTCGGCATCTACGCAGACGGGGCGCGCAACACGTGCATGACGCGAAACGTGGCGTTTCGCACCAAAGAAGGGATCGAGATATCGTCTGAAAATTGTGGCAACTTCTACGGAAATATCATGGCGGACAATGTCGTTGTCGCCCCAAAAAAACGCGGGATACGAATAGGGACCAGCTGTGAGGCGAAATACGGATGCACAGCCTCATGTGACCTCGACGCCTCCTGCCACGGGAAACACGGCTGCATGAAGTCCTGCGATGATATGGCAGGCTGCGAGGAGGACAAAACCTGCGACGATCTATCGAGAGACCGCGCGCTGATCTCCATCTCGAACATCTCTAGCCTAAACAACTGGCTCGTTCAGCACGCACCCCAATATGAAATTCAGCGGGGCAGCAGAACGACCCTGACCGACATCAACGTCAATCAGGACAACATCTATTGCATCGGCGACTCCGAGCCGTCGATCACAAACCATCATACAGAACGCGAACCAGCGCTCAATAAATACTGCGGCGAAGCGCAACAGAAAAATGCGCCACAGTGGGCCAAAACGGTGAGCAGCAAGTACAACGAGCTCGATCCGTGCTCGTTGTTCAACATCATCCCCGAGAGTACTATGGCCACGGAGTGCCGCGCTCAGCGAACTCGGGCCTCGCAGATGTAGCGGCTGCTGATCCCCGCGCACACGAGGTCGTTCCACATCCCCGCGTCCCCGCTCGTCTGCACGCAGTCCTCATCGCCGATCTGAGTCGGCTCCCCTGGCTGCCAGAACGCCTCCCCGCCGAGCGGCGCGTCGTCGTCGACCCAGCGGAAGCTGCCCTCCTCCACGGCGTCCGTGAGGCCGATCCAGTACTCCGTGGGCCCGGGGCTGAGCCCGATCAAGGACATGCTCTGCTCCTGCGTATCGAGGGTGACGAGGTCCGCGCCCAGCTGCGAGCAGCGCGCGCGCGCGTCGTCCCACGTCTGCGGATCGTCGCAGAACCACAGGTAGCGCCCCCACATCGGCGCGACCGGGAAGCAGGCGCCGCAGGCCGCGTCGTTCATCTCGGACCACTCGTCGATGACCCCGTTGCAGTTGTTGTCGCCGCCGTCGCAGGTCTCTAGGTTCCCCGGGAGGTTCGCGCCGTCCGCGTCGTCACAGTCGCCGGGCGTCGGCGCGTAGCCGTCCGCGCACGCACACTCCATGACCGGCTCCGCGTCCGCGCCCACGCCGTCGCCGTCGCCGTCGGGGTAGCAGGGCACGGGCTCGCAGCCCGTCGTGGTTCCGGCCGTCGTCTCGCTCGTCGTCTCGGCCGCGCTCGTCGACTCGCCCGTGGTGACGCCCGTCGTGTCGGCGCTCGTCGTCATCCCCGTCGTCTGGGCCGCGGTCGCGTCGGTGGCGGTCGAGACCGCCGTCGCGGCGTCCTCGCCGGTGCTCGTGGTCCGCTGCTCGGGGCCCGGATCGACGAAGCAGGCCACGCTCAGCGCGAGCGTCACCACGAGCGCGCACGGTCGCGACGCGCCGCCGCGTCCACCCGCTCGTCGCGCGCCCGCTGCCACGCTCCCAGTCTACATGACCATTGAGACATATCTAACAACTGCGCGCCGCGGGCGTGCAGCGCCTGTCGAACCGGACAGCAGGTGTTCCCGCCTCAGCCGGCCGCGCGGCTCAGCGCGTCATCCGGTCGCGATGTCAGCGCCGCGCACACTCGCCGCAGCCCGCCGGTCTCAGCGTCGCCAGCAAGCCGAAGTGGTCCGAGGGGAACAGGTCGAGCTTCCCGGGGTGGACCGGCTCGTCGCCGATGATCTCGATCGAGCCGCCCTCCCACAGCTCCGAGCGCAGCAGCACGCGATCGAGCCGTCGGCTCTTCTCGCCGGCGAAGGAGCCCGCGCGGGCCATCTCGCTGCGCTCCATGTCCCAGGTGAAGCCGAGCTCGTGGGGGTGCAGCCGCCTCCAGAGGTCGTCGAACTCGGCGTTGATCGAGCCCTCCTCGGGCTCGCCGTCGCCGAAGTTGAGGTCGCCGAGGACCACCGCCTCGTCCTCGATCATCAGCGCCTCGAAGATCGCGTCGAGCTGACGGGCCCGCGTCGGCCCGTCCTCGAGGAAGCTCTCGAGGTGCGTCGTCACGATCGTCAGCTCGACATCATCGCGGACCGCGATCGTCGAGAACAGCGCGGTCCGCCGCTGTCGCCCCGGCAGCTCGAGGGAGCGCGAGCGCAGGATCGGGCGCTTCGAGAGGATGTACTGCCCGCCCGGGTGGGCGCGGCGACCCCCGACGCTGGACGCGTGATAGGCCCGCGCCCACGGCTGCTCGTGGATCAGCCGCGCGATCCAGTCGGTGACCTCCTGCAGCGCGATGATGTCGGCGTCGGCGCGCGCGAGCAGCTCGAGCAGCGGCGGGAAGCGCTCGCTGACGCGGACGCGATCGGCGAGCACGTTGTAGCTGACGAGCGTCAACGACGGGAGCGGGAGCGTCGCCGTGCTCTCCTCCGTGCCCGCGCGGGGTGTACCGGCGGTCGAGGACGCGCGGCAGGCGAGCGCGGCCAGGCCGAGCGCCCCTGCGCCGATGCCAAACCTCCGTCGACTCGCGCGCGTCACGGGCTCCATCGTGCCACAGCCGCCGCGCCTGCGCGCGAGCGCGCGCTCGACTATGGTCTGCGCGCAAGGAGCAGAGCATGAGAATTCGACTCGAGAGCGTCTACGTATCCGACCTCGACAAGGCGCTGGCGTTCTACACGGACGTCCTGGGCTTCGAAAAGCGCCGCGACGTCCCCGTGGGCGACGCCCGCTTCGTCACGGTCGTCTCGCCCGAGGAGCGCGGCGGCGCCGAGCTGATCTTAGAGCCATGTGGTGAACACCCCGCGACCAAGACCTTTAAGCGGGCGCTCTACGAGGAGGGCATCCCGCTGACCGCGTTCTTAGTCGACGACCTCGCGCGCGAGTACGCGCGGCTCACCGCGCTCGGCGTGCGGTTTCGCGGCCCGCCCAAGCGACACGGGAGCGAGAGCATGGCCACGCTCGACGACACCTGCGGGAACTTCATCATGCTCTATCAGGAGCACGCCGAGCGGACCGCCCAGGAGTAGCGCGCGACCGAGGGCTGCGCGCGATCACGCGGGACATGTCTTTTTGTTTCGCGGCGCCGCCTCGCTCGGCATCATCTCGCGGTGAAATTCTCCGCAAGAATCGTGCGCCTGCTGGCGTCGTCGTGCCTGCTGCTGCCGCTCTCGATCGCCTGTGACGGTGATGACGGCGAGACCAGCGAGTCCTCTGACTCGAGCGCCACGAGCGACGGCGAGACCTCGGCCGCGATGACCAGCACCGCGAGCTCCTCGGGCACCTCGGCTGGTGAGGGCAGCTGCGAGGTCGATCCGCTGGAGGGGCAGTGCGAGGCGTATGTCACCTGTATGACGACGAAGTGCGTCGACGCCTACGAGCAGTGCTACGGCGATCTGCTGAGCTCTGGCACCCCAGGCGGCGTGTGCGGCGACTGGCTGAGCTGCGCGGCAGCCTGCGACTGTGACGACGACGCGTGCAAGCAGGCCTGCGAGATGGATCAGGCGTGCACCGACTGCAACGTCAACGTGCTCGGCGGCTGCGCGGCGTCGATGTGCCTCAGCGAGCTCGCCACCTGCGGCGGCTGACGCCTAGCGGCCGGTGGCGAGCGCCCACGCGGCGCTTCTGGCGGGCGTTGGCGCCGGCGTATCATTCTACGCCGCCGGTCAACGGGCTCCGAGACCCGTGGACGCGGCGCCGAGCGCCCACGTGGGGTTCGCAGGCGCCCATGAGGTGTCGACCGGGAGCTCGAGCTCACGGATCCAGAGCGCGAGGAATTCCGCCATCCGCCGCATGCGACGATCCGTCAGGTAGACGCAGCCCTCGATCTCTCGCCACCTGATGGCGAAGGAAAGGAACCCGATGTGGTGACCAAGCACCATGGCCCGCGCGAGCGTCTCGTCCTCTTCGCTTATCGGGCGGGCGCGCCGGTAGCCGTCGAGAAACGCGCGCCAGCGCCGCGTCTGGTGGTCCCGAAGATCCCCGCGGAGCGAGCTGGTGAGGCCGATCGCCTTGCGGTGAATCCCGAGGTCGAGCGCGCGCGGGCCGTCGAAGCACCAGTCGAAGTCGAGAATAGACACCGTCCCGTCACGACCCCAGAGCACGTTGCCCGGGTGAAAATCACCGTGGCAAAAACCGGTGCCGGCGCGACCCCGATCGAGAATCGGTTCACAGAAGCGATACAGCGCCCGGGCGATTCGCTCGATTCGGTCGAGACCGACGCCCTGCTCGTCCAGCTCGGCGCGAGCGACCTCGATCGGGGCGACAAAGATGGCGTGTAAGTCTTTGTGCTCCGGGGCGCGCACGCCGGTGGTATCGGCGAGCGCGTGCATGCGACCGAGCGTGTGCCCGAGGCGGGATGACGCAGCCGGATCGGAGGGCCAGTCCTGCTCCCCCTCCACGTGCTCGAACAGGGCCGCCGGGCGCGCCCCCTCGGCGGCCGCGAAGCGCTGACAGAAGTGACCGTCGACCCCCTCGATCGGGCGCGGCGCCGCCAGACCAGCCGCGGTCAACCGCGCCAACACTCGCAGCTCTGTCTCCACTCGAGGGACGCTGCGATCGACGGCGCGAGACAGCCGCAACCACCGCGTGCCCTGTTCGCAGTGGACACGGTAGACGTGATTGATGCTCACGCGGTACAGCTCGGCGCGCTGGACCGCGGCGCCGGCGAAGCGCGAGGCGACAAACGCGGCCACGCTCTCGGCCCGCGGCGCCGAGTCGCTGGGGGCGTCCGCGCGCTCGCCGGAGCTGGGGCCAAAACTCCCGCCTCGGTGCGCCAGGGCCAACGCGCCGGTCTTGGATAACGCCCCACTTAAAAAGTCGCGCCGTGAGGTCGTGGGTTTCACGCATAAAATAGTGCCACGAGCCCCACGAGCCGGCGAATCGTAGAGTCGACACCGCGGAGCCTACGCGAGCGCGGACTCTCACCGCGGGTTGCTACACGTGCTCGACGAACTCGACGGAGGGCTCGACGATCAGGGTCAACACCCCGTCCGTCAGGCGCCCCGCCGGCAGGCGATGCGTGTCGACGATCACCGTGCCCAGGTAGACCGTGCGACCCTCCGCCTGGACCAGCGAGTCCGGCAGCGCGACGACTTTCTCGATCAGCTCGCGGCGCAGCTGCCGGGCGACGTCCTCCTGCTCCGGCGGTAGCCCCTCCTGCTCCTCGAGCGCGAGCAGACGATCGGACACGCGCTTGAGCAGCGCGCCGTCGAAGCGCTCGCCGTCGTCGACGGAGAACACGACCGCGGCCGGCCCCGTCACCGACTCGCGCTCCCACAGATCCTGCCGCCCCTTGACGACCTGCCCCTGCACCAGCGGGCCCGCCGTCAACGCCTTCTTGCGGACCTTCGTCGAGATCGCCTGCGCGCGCGTGCTCAGCAAGAAGCCGACGATGAAGAGGCCCGCGCCGATCAGCGCGTAGCCCTGGCCGACCCCGAAGAACAGGCCGATGAAGCCGAACGCCGCGATCAGCAGGACGCCCAGCGCGATCATGCCGTCGCCGACGCAGCCGCGCTCGCCCTTGGCGAGCTCGACGAGGTCCCCGCTGATCGTCCGTGGCGTCTGCTCGTAGCGCCGCCGCAATTCGAGATGGGTCGCCAGGCCGCTCGCCTAACAGCGCGACCCCTAGCTGTCAAACGATCGAGCGACGCGCGCGCCTGGCATACTGAGCCCGCCTGATGGACCCGGTCGCCTTCACGCTCGACACGCCGCAGCTCCCGCTGCAGCTCTCGATCCTGGTCGCTGCAGGCGTCGCCGCCGGCTTCATCAACACCCTCGCCGGCGGCGGCTCGATGCTCACGCTGCCGGCGCTGATGCTGCTCGGGCTCCCCGCCGACATGGCCAACGGCACCAACCGGCTGTCGGTCGTCACGCAGTCCTCGCTCGGCGCCTACCTGTTTCACCGCGAGGGTCGGCTCGCGACGGACTCGGCGCTCTCGATCGCCGCGCCGACCATGATCGGCGCCCTCGGGGGCGCGCTCACGGCCTCCGCCGCCCCGCCCGAGCTGCTCAAGCCGCTGCTGCTCGGCGCCATGCTGACGATCGCCACGCTCATGGTCGTGCGCCCTGGCCTCGTCACGCCCCCGGTCGACAGCGAGGCGCTGCAGCTGCGTGACCGCCCCGTCGCCGCGACCGCGGTGCTCCTGCTCGCCGGCTTCTACGGCGGCTTCGTCCAGGCCGGCGTCGGCCTCGTGCTGCTGTTCGCGATCGGCGGCGTGCTGCGCTACGACCTCGTGCGGGCGAGCGCGCTCAAGCTCGTCTGCGCGCTGCTGTTCGGCCTCGTCGCGCTCGCCGTGTTCGTCTGGGCTGGCCAGGTCGTGTGGCTGCCGGCCGCCGTGCTCGCCGGCGCGACCATGATCGGCGCGCGCCTCGGGGTCCGCTTCGCCGTCAAGGTCCGCCAGGGCGTCCTGCGCTGGCTGGTGTTCGCCTGCGTCGTGACGATCTCGATCGCGGCGCTCGTCCGGGGCTAGCGGCTGCGAGCCGCGGATCCAGCGAAATCGCGGATTTTCGCGCGCGCCGGCCCGTCCTCGAACTTGTCACGCGAGAGCGTGGCCGAGTACAATCAGGGCGCTGGTGTGCGCATCCGCGCCAGTTAGGACGATCATGAAGACCGCCGCCCGACTCCTGACCTCTGCGTGTTTCATCGCCCCCCTGCTGCTCGCCGGGACGGCCCATGCCGTGGGCTTCAAGCCCTTCACCGACGGCGGCAACGTCTGCAAGACCTGTCCGGAGCCGGGGCTCGACGAGATCAAGCTCTCCACGGGCACCGTCATCCGCGCCAAGATCACGCACAAGAACTCCTCGTTCTACGTCGCCAACCTCCACGGTGAGGTCCGCGCGATCCCCGTGGGCGAGGTCAGCGAGATCAAGTGGGCCAACGGCTCCGAGCCTGCGGGCCTGACCACCGGCGGTCAGATCGTGCTCAAGAACGGCATCATCCTCAGCGGCGACGTGCAGGTCGACACGCAGGGCAAGGTCTACAAGGTCACGATCGAGGGCGCCGACAAGGCCGTCAACGCGATCTTCGGCGTCGTCGCCGAGGCCTACATCGGCGGCACCAAGCGCTAAGCGACGCGCGCTCGTCCTCCGAGACCCCGTGAACGCGGCCTGCCGCGCGCGCGGGGTTCCTCAATTGTCTGTTCTCATTTCCTCGTTGCATGGAGTACCGCGCTGATCTCGACGGGCTCCGCGGGCTCGCCGTCACGCTCGTGGTGCTCTTCCACTCCGGGCTGCCCGGCGTCTCCGGGGGCTTCGTCGGCGTCGACGTGTTCTTCGTCCTCTCCGGCTTCCTGATCACCTCGATCGTCCTCCGCGACATCGAGCGCGACGCGTTCTCGATCGCCGGCTTCTACGAGCGCCGCGTCCGCCGGCTGCTGCCCGCGCTCTCGCTCGTGTTCCTCGTCAGCGCGCTGCTCTCGCTCTACGTCGCCTCGCCCTTCGAGCTCGTGCTGTTCGGCAGGAGCCTTTTGACGGCCGCGCTGTTCTGCTCGAACTTCCTGTTCTCCAACCTCTCCGGCTACTTCCAGCCGCGGGCCGAGACCTTCGCGCTGCTGCACACCTGGTCGCTCGCTATCGAGGAGCAGTTCTACCTCGTCTACCCGCCGCTCTTGCTGCTCATCACCCGCTACGCGCGTCGGCTTCAAAACGCGCTGATCCTCGGCGGCCTCGCCATCAGCCTCGCGCTCAGCCTCGCGCTGACCGACCTCCAGCCGACCGAGAGCTTCTACCTGCCGCACACGCGCGCCTGGGAGCTGCTGCTCGGCGCGGCCCTCGCGAAGGTTCGCGTCGGGCAGCCCTCGCGCGGCGCGGCGATCCGCGGGCGCGCGCTGAGCGGCGCGCTCGCGGGCGTCGGTCTGCTCTTGATCCTCGGCTCCGCCTACGCGCTCTCCGGCGAGTCCACCTTCCCCGGCGCCGTCGCGCTCGCGCCCTGCCTCGGCGCGGCGCTGCTGATCCAGTGCGGCGAGACCCGCAACCCCGTGACCTGGCTGCTCGCGCAGGCTCCCCTGCGCGCGCTCGGCCTCGTCTCCTACTCGCTCTACCTCTGGCACTGGCCGCTGCTGCTGTTCGCGCGCCAGCTCACGGTGCGGCCGCTGTCCTCCCTCGAGGTCGCGATCACGCTCGCCGTATCGCTCCTGCTCTCCGCGCTCTCGTGGCGCTTCATCGAGCAGCCGCTGCGCGACCGCTCGTTCTTGTCCCGCCGTACCGTCCTGCTCGGCGGCGCGCTGGTCACCGCCCTGCTCGCCGGCGTCGGCGCCGGCCTGTGGAAAAGCGACGGGCTCCCGTCGCGCTTCGGCGAGTACGCGCACCTGGTCGATCTGAAGCACGCGTCGCGCCCCCGGCTCACCTACGGACGCGACGCCAAGCTGCTGAGCGGTCGACTCGGCAGCCTCGAGGAGCCCCGCTTCGCGCTGCTCGGCGACTCCCACGCGCTCGTCCTCTCGGATCCGGTCTCGGAGGTCGTCAAGGAGCTCGGCCGACCCGGCACGGTCTACACCGTCCCGGGCTGCCCACCTGTCCCCGGAGTCACCCGAACCAGCGTGCGGGGCTGCGAGCTCGCGGTCGAGGAGGCGCTCGCCAGCGTCGAGCGGTCCGAGACGATCACGCGGGTCTTCGTGATCGCGCGCTGGTCGCTGTACGCCGAGGGCACGCGCTACCGCGGCGAGTACGGGCCCAAGGTCTGGCTCGCCGACGCGGACTCGCGCGGGCGCGGGGTCGCCGAGAATCAGCGGGTGCTCCGCCAGGGCCTGACGCGGACGATCGAGCGGCTGCAGGCCCACCAAAAGCGCGTGATCCTGGTCGGCCCGATCCCCGAGATCGGCTACGACGTGCCGACGACGATCGCCAAGGTGCACCACCTCAACCTCGACTTCGAGCTCGAGCCGACGCGCGCGATGTTCGAGGCGCGTCAGCGCTTCGCGCTCGAGCTGCTCCCCGCGCTCGCCGAGCAGCACGCGCTCGAGCTCCTCTACCCCCACGAGACGCTCTGCGATCAAGCGCGCTGCGCCGTCTCGGAGGGCGGCGAGCTGCTGTACGACGACAGCAATCACCTCACCGACCACGGCGCGCGGCTGCTCGCGGAGCGCCTCGGCGAGCTGCTGACGGAGCCCGCGACGAGCAAGCCCGCAACACAACCTTCGAAGCGGCCCTCGAAGCTGATGAAGTAGCTCAGGTCTCGCGCTCGCGCTTGCGGACGAAGACCGCGGGCGCGCGCTGGATCACCTGCGCGCCGCCCTCCTCGCGGGGCTTCGCGCTCCCCTCATCGGGCGGCGGCTCCTCCGACGCGACCGCTTCCGCCGCGCTCGCGTCCGGCCTCGCCTGCTCGCCCAGCAGCTCCGGCGAGAGCCCGACGAACTCGGGCGTGAAGCGGGCGAGCCGCCGCATGATCACGCGCATCGACTCCGGGCTCTCGTCGACCAGCGTCACCTCACGACCCAGCTCGGCCCCGGCCTCGCCCAGGGTGCCGCTGCCCGCGAAGAAGTCGAGCAGGCGATCGCCGGGTCGCGAGTGGACCTTGACGAAGCGGCGGACCACGCCGAGCGGCTTCTGCGTCGGATAGCCCGTCTTCTCCTTGCCCGAGGGGCTCACGATCGTGTGCCACCAGGTGTCGGTCGGCGTCTTGCCGCGCGCGGCTTTCTTCTTCCCGACGAGGCCCGGCGCCATGTACGGGATGCGGTCCATCGCGTCGTAGTTGAACACGTAGCGTCGCGGGTCGCGGGCGTACCACAGGATGTTGTCGTGCTTGGGCGACCAGCGCTTCTTGGTCCGCGCGCCGTAGTCGTAGGCCCAGATGATCTCGTTGATGAAGCACTCGCGCCCGAAGATCTGGTCGAGCAGCACCTTCGCGTAGTGCACCTCGCGGTAGTCGAGATGCAGCAGCAGGCTGCCGGTCGGGCTCAGCAGCCGGTAGGCCTGCTCGAGGCGCGGCGCCAGGAACTCGAGGTAGTCGTCGAACAGGTCGCCGAAGGCCTTGGTGCCGACGCGGGTCGTGCGGTAGCGCTGGCCGCGAAAGCCCCGGCGGTCGCCCTCGTCGTCCTGGACCGTCGTGATCTGGGTGCGGCGCTGGACCTTGCCGGTGTTGAACGGCGGGTCGATGTAGATCAGGTCGAAGGACCCCGCCGCGAGCTGCGGCAGGATCTCGGCGTTGTCCCCGTGGTAGACCCGCACGCGCCCGGGCGCGCAAGGTTCGCTCTCGCTGGCGCTCTCGCTCGGCAACCGCCCTAGTTTGCCACAGCCTTGAGATCGGCGCGGACCCGCGCGCGCAGCTCGTTCAGTGTGCTCGCGGCGTAGGAGCGCCGCGCGTTCGTCACGTCGTCGACCCAGACGATCTCGCTCGCGCCGTTCAGCGTCTCGCGATCGATGTCGGCGGGCAGCTGCGCCCAGATCAGCGTGCCGCCGTCGTCCTGATCCTCGATCGTGACCGCGAGCTCGACCGCGCCGTCGCCGTTGACGAGCTCGACGTGATGCGCGGCGCTGGGCGGCGCGTCCGCGAGCGCCCCCGGGAGCGTCGACCACTCGGCCGTGCCGTTCGGGTTGATATGGCCCATGAGCAAGGTCCCGCCGTAGCGCGCGTACAGGTCGCCCTGATCGCCGCCGGAGGTGTCCTCGAAGTCCCACGAGCTGAGCTCCTTGATGGTCGGGTAGACCTTGTTCCAGCCGTAGGTCGAGACCCAGGCCGGGTTGCAGTAGGTCATGTAGTCCTTGTAGACGGTCGCGTGCTTGAGGCCGAAGTCGATGACGCCCCAGCCGAACTCGCCGATGTCGCCGCCGTCGACCGGGTAGGCCGGGTCAGGCCCGCCCTCGTCGCCCGAGCAGGTCACGTGCCGACGCCCCTGCGAGTGCCCGACCTCGTGCACGAAGGTGTCGGCGTTGATCGCCATCCAGTCGGGGTTCTCGCCGAGCGCGGCGGAGGTCAGCAGCACGCCCGAGGACACGCGCGCCGCCGCGGCGCTCTTGATCGGCTGGGTCGGGATCCCGTTGGCCAGCCCGCCCGCGCCCGCGAGCCCGCCCGCGCACACGTCGGCGACCCCGTAGTAGTAGACCTCGGGGTTGTCGGGCACCTCTTCGAAGCGCAGCTGGGCCATGTACGAGTTGGTCTGCCCAAACGACTGCAGCGTGCCCGACCAGTCGATGGCGTCGTGCCACTCGATCTCGAGGGTGTCGATCGGGTTCATCATGAAGATGTAGTCGCTGAACTGCTTCTTGAGCGCGTCCGAGATGGTCTCGAGGCTGGTGACGCAATCCGGCTGCTCGGAGGTCCCGTTCGGGATGTTGAAGGGCACCACGATGACGCGCATCACCTGGTAGCTGTCCTCGATCCCGACCTGCGCCCAGCCCTCGTGCGGCGAGCTCGGCGGGACGTCGTTCTCCGGGATCTCCTCGAAGCCGGCCTCGACCTCGAGCAGCTCGACCTTGTACTTGAGGCCCGGCTCCACCTGGTCGGCCATGAGGCCCCAGTAGAAGCTGCGCTTGAGGTCACCGACGAAGGCCTCGCCGTCGATCATCACGGTCTGCTCCTGCTCGAGGACCTCGCCGTCGGCGTACTGGACCGAGAGCCTGCCCCGGATCTTGCGCGGCTTCCAATCCTCGGGGATCTCCCAGAACGCGCGGATCAGCGTCGTCCGCCCCTGCGGCAGGTAGGCGGTGCGATCGGCACCCGGGACGCCCGCGCCGTTGTCGCCGATCTTGACGCCGATGCCCTGGTTGGCCTCGACCCAGGTGATCGTGATGCCGCCGCGCGCCGGCTCGTTGTCGGGGAGCACCGGCTCGGAGTCCCCGGAGGACCCCTCCGTCTCGCTCTCGCTCGGGCCTTCGCTGGTCGTCGAGTCCGAGTCCTCGCCGGTCGTCCCCATGTCGGTTTCGGTGCCGGTGTCATCCCCGCAACCGAGGAGCGCGAGAGAGCAGACCAACGTAGACCCCAAGACCAGCCGATTCATACGATCAAGCTACCCCCCAAGCGGCGGGTCGACAAGCGGCGGCGCGCGCCGAGGCGGGCTCCTGGGGCGCTCCTGGAGCCGGAGCCGACGAGCGCGCGCGAGCGCTCCGCGGCGCCGCGACCGTGGGTCCATCAGACCTCGGTGATCTCGAGGCTCCGCAGGCGGTTGACCGCCGCCCCCAGATCCAGCACCCGCACCCGCGCCAGCTCCGGGCGCGCCTCGAGTGCATAGAGCCCGCGCGCCTCGACCTCCTCGTCGAGGACCGTCGCCACCAGCTCGGCGAGCGGCGTGCGCCCGTCGGCGAGTCGACCGATGCGCCGCAGCAGCGCCCCGACCGCGCGCGCTTGGCTCTCGTCGACGAGCTGCTCGAGCGCGCCGAGGTCCAAGACCCCCTCGCCGAACGCGATCTCTCGGAGCCCGCGGGCGCGGATCTTCTCTTTGCCCCGGCGTCCCCGGCGGGCGTCAAAGCTGGCGGCTACAGGGCAACGAGCGGCGCGGGGAAAGCTTGGCGCCGGCGCCGGCGCCGACGCCGGCGCGCGCCCCGTGGGGAGCTCGCGGGCGATCGCCCGCGCCCGCTCGCTGACCTCGAGCACGCGGTACTCCTCGAGCAGCAGCACGGTGTCGGCCACGTCGAGGTAGTCACCGCAGCCGCCGACCACCAGCACAGTCGAGACGCCGGCCTGCTCGTGCAGCGCCCGCACATGGTCGATGAGCGGCGAGATCGTCTCGCGCTCGACCAGCGCCTGCATCCTCGCGTCCCGCACCAGCAGGTTGGTCGCCGACGTGTCCTCGTCCAGCAGCAAGGCGCGCGCGCCGAGCTCGTGGGCCTCGAGGATCGCCGCCGCCAAGCTCGTCGAGCCCGAGGCGTCCCGCGTCGTCAGGCGTGCTCCTCGCCCGGCCCGACCGGGGAGCGCGTCGACCTGGATAAACGGGCGCAGGTCGACCGCGGTCACGCTGCGCCCGTCCTCGCTGCGGACCTTCACGACCTGCGGATCGGTCACGACCCACTCGCGCCCATCGCCGGGGACGTGGGGATCGATCCCGGCCTGGATCGCCTCGAGCAGCGTCGTCTTGCCGTGAAAGCCGCCGCCGGTGATCACGCTGACGCCCTGCGGCAGCCCCATCCCGGTCACCGGGCCATGGTGCAGGGTCTCGAGCGTGACCTGCAGGGACGCGGGGCTGCGAAACGGCACCGCTCCGCGCAGCGGCGCGGCGCTCACCCCGGAGGCCCGCGGCAACACGCTGCCGTCGCGGAGAAAGCACACCAGCCCGCGCGCGCGCAGCTGCGTCTGGAGCTGCGCGTGATCCTCGGCGAGCGCGGCCCAGGCCCGCGCGGCCTCGAGATCGAGCTGCCCCGCGCAGACCGACTCGCTCGCCCGCGGCAGCGCGCGCAGCAGCAACGCCCCGGCGGCGCGCCCCATCACGCGTCGGCCGCGGGCGGGCAAGCCCACGCGAAACCGCAGGCTGAGCGCTCCTTCGGCCGTCAATTCGCAGGCCGAGCGCGCCAGGATCTCCGCGCCGCCGGCGTCGACCGAGACGCGTCCGCTCCCGCCGCTCCCCCCCACCCGCGGCCCGTCGGCGCAGGCCCGCGCGAAGGTCCGCGCGACAAAATCACAGAGCGCGACGCGACGCGGGCGGCTCGACCACAGCTCCTCGGGGAGCCCGTGCACCTCCAAGGGAAGCTCGAGGCGCACGCACGAGGGCGCGGCGAAGGGGTCGCCCTGCACGTGATCGAGGGCGAGCACGAGCCGCCGCGAGTACCACTCCCCAGCCGCCCGCTTGTAGGCGCCGTAGCCCGATCCGTCGATCTGCTGCAGGAGTCGCTCGAGCGCGTCGAAACCTCGCACACGCGGATGATACCCGCTCGCCGCCGCCGGACCCCGCGAACAAGCCGGCGCGCGAGTCGGTACAACTGCGGCGTCTGCCCACTCCACGGAAGGAACGCCGATGCCCACCACGAGCACTCGCAAGACCGCGACCCGAAGCAAAAAGCAGCCCGCCAAGAAAGCGACCAAGAAGACCGCCGCCAAAAAGACTGCCAAAAAGGCTGCCAAAAAGGCTGCCAAAAAGGCTGCCAAAAAGACTGCCGCCAAGAAGGCGACCACGAAGACCGCCGCCAAGACCAAGCCCTCAAAAAACGCGCCGATCTTCACGCCGGCGCTGCTGCGCTTCCTCGGCGAGCTCGCGCTCAACAACGAGCGCGACTGGTTCAACGCCAACAAGCAGCGCTACGAGGACGACGTCCGCGAGCCGGCGCGCGCGTTGATCCGCGCGATGGGTCCCAAGCTCGCCCGGCTCGCGCCGAGCCTCGTCGCCAGCGACAAGAAAGTCGGCGGCTCGCTCATGCGGATCTACCGCGACACCCGCTTCGGCGCCGACAAGACCCCCTACAAGACCAACGTCGGGATCCAGTTCCGGCACCGCGCCGGCAAGGACGTGCACGCGCCCGGCCTCTACATCCACATCGAGCCCGGCGAGGTGTTTTTAGGGGCAGGTCTTTGGCGCCCCGACAAAGAGCCGCTGGCCGCGCTGCGCAAGGCGATCGCGGATGACCCCAAGACCTGGCGGCGAGTTCGCGACGGCAAGAAGTTCACGACCGACTGGAGCCTCTCCGGCGAGTCGCTCAAGCGGCCGCCCCGCGGCTTCGATCGCGAGCACCCCGAGATCGAGGACATCAAGCGCAAGGACTTCATCGCGATCTGCCCGCTGCCCGTCAGCGACCTGTTCGAGGCCGACCTCCCCGATCGCCTCATGGCCCGCTTCCGCAGCGCCAAGCCGTTCTTCGCCTACCTCATCAAGACCCTCGACTTGACGCTGTAGCTGCCTTCACTCGGCCTCACGCGCTCGCGCGCGTCGCGTGAACCTCGACGCGACGCGAGCGCTTATTCGGGCGAGCAGCCCGCTACTCCTCGGCCGGCGGGTTCGACGAGAGCTTGCGCGCCCACTTCGCCGACCACGGGTGGCCGTTGGGGAACAGCAGGCGCATCTTCCGCTCGTGGAAGGCCTTCTCCTCTTTGTGCAGCTCGACGAGCTCCTGCACCGTCGACGCCTCCACGCCGAGCACCTGGGCCATCATCGTCACGACCATGACCTCGCTCTCGTGCAGCACGTCATCGCCGTCGGCCGCCTTGATCGCGTAGTAGATGAGCGCGTGCGTGAACAGCCCGGGGCGCTCGGTCATCGCCATCAGCTGCGCCGGGTTGAGGTCCGCCGGGTTGAGCGTGCGCAGCTCCTCGATCAGCTCGAAGGTCGCGCCGCAGTTGGCCACGTAGCCCAGGATGTACTCGCGCTCCTCGTCGGCGAGCTCGCCGTCGCCGGAGGCGCAGAGGATCATCGCCTTGGCGTAGCCCTCGAGGATCGGCAGCATCTTGCGCTGCTCCTCGAGGTTGGGCGCGACGGGCACGTCCGTCGCGCCCATGACCTGCTTGAGGAACCAGATCTGCGCGCGATGGAGGACGTCTGCATCTCCTTCGCCTCGCGCGGCGTTGAAGTTGATGGTGTCCTGGAGCAGCTTGGGGGACTCGGTCGCTTCCGTCGTCATGATCGCGCGCACACGATACCAAACTCGCGGGCGCGAGGAGCCGTCAGCTTGGCGATCTCCAACACCGCGATTTCGTGCGCCTCCGACATCCATCAACCTGTCCAAAAAGACATTCACGAAATCGCACCGGCCGTCCGCGCTCACGCCTCGTCGCGGGGACGCGCGCGGCACGGCGCTCTTGGCGTCGGTACACGACCTCGTGGGCGTCGTGCCGCGGCCCGGCGCCCGGGCGGCGGAGGAGATCGTGCCGCGGCCCGATGTCCGCGCGGTCGAGGAGTTCGAATCGGCTCGAGGCCTAGCGGCTCGGCAGGATCGACACGCCCGCCTGGGCCAGCTGCGTCGCGGCGGCCGTAAAGGCCTCGACGAGCCCCACGCTCGACGCGGCGCCCGGCGCCCGCAGCTCCAGCGCGCGCGGCGTGCAGCGCAGGGTCACGACCTGCCCCAGGGCCGGCACCAGCAGCGTCGCCTCGTGGCAGTCCTCGGGGTACCGGACCTGGATCCCGCGCTCCTCGCAGGCGTCGATCAAGCCCTCGAGGTCGAGCTCGAGCTCGCGCGAGCCCGCGCCCTCCCCGAGCGCCACCGTGAGGCGCGTCGCCTCGTCGCCGAGGACCCTCGCGAGCGCGTCCCAGCGCACCCGCGCCGGCTCGCGGATATGGGTCAGCTCGCCGAGGAACAGCGCCGCGCGGGGGTCCTCTGGATCTGTCTCAAGGGACAAACCGAACTCGAACTCGGGCGTGATCAGGTGCTGCTCACAGCGCCGCAGCTGGCGCCGCCGCAGCTGAAGATGCTCGCGCAGGCCCGCGCTGATCCGCGCCAGCCGCCGCTCGAGATCCTCCTGGCCGACAGCCGCGACGAAGCGATCTGAGGACTCGGTCTTGCGCTCTGGGACGCGGTGGAATCGCCGATCAAAGCCCGCGAGGCTGCGCACGGGGCAGCGCTCCTCAAACCACAGGCTGACCCGCGCGCGGCGCAACACGTCGCCATCCTCGGTGGGCTCCCGCTCCACGGCGACCAACGAGGCGCGCGCGGCGTCGAGTTCTACCTCGACCTCGACCGCCGAGGCGCGCGCGGTGGAGTCATGACGAGGGCGTCGCACGAGACCGCGCACGCTACCACGAACTCGCGCCGGACGCCGCGCCGCGCCGATCAGGACCGTGCACATACAGCGGCTGTGTTCTGCATCTTTTGTATAGTGCGCTCGAATGCGCCTCACAGTCGGAATTCGCGCCGCGCTCATCGTTCTCGTCGCCTCCGCGAGCGCCTGCGGAGACTCGAGCCCGACGACCTCGACGAGCCAACCCACTGACAGCGCGGGATCCGACGCGAGCGCGACGTCGAGTACGCCGGGGAACACGTCAAGCTCGACGGAGGTCGTGGGTACAACCGAGGGCCTCACGGACGGGTCCACGGGCGACGACTCCACGGCCACCACCGAGGCGCCTGACCCAACCGGGGACTGTACGCTCCAGCCTGAGCAGGGCGAGTATATGCCCTGCGCTGACGCGTTTGAATGTAGTGGAATCGCGGGCTCCCATGGGTGCGCTCAGCACCTCGTCAACGACACGCTCGAGTCTGGCTACTGCGCGCTCGCGGAGTGTGAGTCTGACGCGGACTGCGGCGCGAACGTCAAAGGATGCACCGCGACGCCGACGTGCCAGCCCGGCGTGTTCATGGACGCGAACATGAACCCGGTGACAGGGTGCGTGCTCGACTGCGACGACGGGAAGACGTGCCCCATCGGCATGGAGTGCTACGAGCTCATGGGCGGCGCGCGCTGCTACTAGCAGCGTGTCCGAGTACCCCCCGTTCCGTGGGCTACGCGGCCGCCATCGTCAGCCCGCAGAGCCTGGCTCGGGGGGCAGGCTCGGGATCCAGTCGACGTACGCGAAGGTCTCGAGCGAGATCCAGGTCACGAACGCGGCGTAGAGCACGAGCAGCACCACCGCCTCGCGCTTGGTCAGCGCCATCCCGGTCCGCATCATGACGAACAGCACCACCGTCGCCAGGGTCAGCACGCCCATCATCGGCCCGGCGATCGAGTAGTTCACGGTCGCCGCGCCGGCGATCAAGACGCCCGCCGGGATCGCCACGAGCAGATCGAAGACGTTGCTGCCGAGCACGTTGGCGATGCAGGTCGTCGCGTTGCCGTCGCGCGCCGCGCGGACGCTGATGAACGCGTCGGGCACCGAGGTCCCCGCCGCGACCACCGTCAGCCCCCACAAGAAGCTCGGGGTGCCGAAGTACTCGCCGTAGAAGATCGCCGCGCGCACCAGGCCCTCGACGCCGACCACGATGATCGCCAGGCTCGCGAGCAGCAAGAGCCACTGCCTGCCCGGGCGAATCTCCTCCTCGAGCGGCGGCGGGTCGTGGTCCTTCGTGTCCTCGTACTGCAAGAACAGGTACAGCCCGTAGCCGGCGACCGGGATCAGCGCGAGCGCGCGGTTCATCTCGCCGAGGATGGGGCCGCGACCGCTCCCACCGGCGGTCTCGACCGGGTGATAGATCGCCGCGAACGAGAAGGTCAGCAGCAAGATCGCGACCGCGAGCATGTAGAACTGCGCCTCTTTGTAGACCAGGTCGCGGTTCGCCCGCAGGTCCTCGCGGGCGACCAGGCCCGCGCAGCCCGGGATCACGAGGATGTTGAAGATCGCCGAGCCGACGATCGCCGAGACGCCGAGTTCGAATTGTCCGTGGACCAGGGTCGAGAGCACCGTCGTCGACAGCTCGGGGAAGCTCGAGCCGACGGCGACGACGACCGCGCCCTGGACCACCTCGGGGAGCGCGTAGTAGCGCGAGAGCTGCTCGGCCGAAGACTCGAGCAGCTCGCTGCCCTTCCAGATGATCGCGGTCGCGGCGATCGCCACGACCGCGTAGAGCAACGCCCCCATGCGCGCTCAGTATGCCAGCGCGCTCAGTGCACCGCGCCGGGCGCGAAGGGCAGGATCTCGAGCGCCCGATGATCGCGCGGGCCGGCGTCGAGCAGCGCCGCCGCGCACGGCTGGATCACGTCGACCAACGCCTGCTGGATCACCACGCGCTGACGCGCGGCGTCGACTCGGCCGTGCGCGCGCATGGCCTCGGCGTCGACGCCCTCGGGCCAGCCGCGCGGCTCCGGCACCACGGACACCGCGTCCGCGAAGGCCTCGCGCACCGCCTCGCGCACCGCCTCGCGCGTCGACTCGTCACCCGCGCCGAGCGCCCACTGCACGAAGCGCCACGCGAGCGCGGCGTGCCGCGCCTCGTCGTCCGCGATCGTCGTGAGCGCGCGCCGGACCTCGGGATCGCGCGCGCCCTCGAGCGCGTCGCGGACGAGCAGCGCCGCGATCGTCTCGGCGACGCAGCCCTCGCGCACGGTCGCGGCCGCGACCTCCGCCAGGGTACATGGCTCTTCGAGCAGATCGTCGATGTTCAGCTCGCCGGGCCCCATGGACGTCGCGGCGTACACGTCCGCGAGGCCGAAGCACAGGCGCGCGTGCTGGATCTCGTCCTCGATCGCCTGGGTCGACTCCTCGACCAGCCAGGCCGGCGAGGCCACCGCCATCAGCTGCATGATGAAGCGCGAGAACGCGGCGATCGACGCGTGCTCCATCAACCCGTCGTGTCGCCACGCCCGCGCGAGCGCCTCGCGGGTCAGCGGATCGAGCGCGGACACCTCCGGGCGGATGTCGGGGTCGCTCCAGTCGCCGCGCGGCTCGAGCGAGGCGACCCGCGGCGCCCCTTCGACCAGGCACGGGCGCCCCTCGCACAGGATCCCGCCGTAGGAGGTCGTGTAGCAGCACATCCCCTGCTGCTGGGGCACGCCGTCGTCGGGGCCGCACAGGATCATGAGTTCCTCGGCCCAGCAGAAGTCGGGATCCATCGTGATCGCCGCGTTGAGGTTGTACTCGGTGCAGCCCTGATCGCACTCGTCGCAGCTGTTGAGCCCGTCCGGGATCGCGAAGCAAACGTCCTCGATGGTCTGACCCGGCATCGGGGGCGGCACGTCACAGGCCGGCTCGCCCGTGGTCCCGTCCGTGGTCCCCGAGGTGCCGGGGTCCGTGGTCCCGGGGTCCGTCGTGCCGTCGGTGGTCGTCCCCGGATCCGTCGTCCCCGGGCTCGAGGTCTCGCTCGTCTGCGAGCCGGTCGTGCCGCTCGTGCCAGGATTCGAAGTGTGGGGATCGGTGGACGTGGTCGAAGTCGCGCCGCCGGTGGCGCCCGCCGTCGTGCCGGTGCCCGCGCTCGTCATCGCCGAGCTGGTCCCCGAGTCGCTGGTCTCGCCCTCGGTCTCGCCGCCCGTGGAGCCCTGGGTCGACGTGCCGCTGTCTCCGCAGGCCGCGGCCGTGCACGTCAGGCCGAGGAGCGCGACCGGCAAGCCCAAAGCGCGCAGCAGCTCGCCGCGAAAGCGAAGCAGCGCGCTCGCGCTCACGCGCCGTCGGGATCGTCTAGAACTGTCGATAAGTAAGGTCATGGGTCGCACGATAGCCGAAGCGCGCGACTGTTGCGCGGAGCGCCCGCGCATTTTTGTCCAAAACGAGCGGCCCGGTACACTCTCGAGCGCAACGAGCTCTCCGGCCTGCCATCCGAGGCGGTCAACTCCCACGTCTGTCTGTCTTCACGATGGTTCGCACGCTGTTTCTGCTCTTCGCCCCCCTGCTCGTCGCGCTCACCGGCGTCGCCGCGTGGCTCTGGCCACCGACGCTGATCGTGTTCGCGGGCGTGCTGCTGCTGACGATCCTCGGCTACATCGACGTGCTGCAGCGCGAGCAGACGATCCGTCGCAACTTCCCGGTCGTCGGCCGCATGCGCTACATGCTCGAGTCGATCCGCCCGGAGATCCAGCAGTACTTCATCGAGTCCGACACCAACGGGCAGCCGTTCTCCCGCGAGCAGCGCTCGATCGTCTACCAGCGCGCCAAGTCGGTCCGCGACACGGTCGCCTTCGGCACCAAGCACAACGTCTACGCCAGCGGCTACGAGTGGATCGGTCACTCGCTCGCGCCGCTGCACGCGCCCGAGCCGCCGCCGCGCGTGCGCATCGGCGGCCCGGACTGCCATCATCCCTACGAGGCCTCGCTGCTGAACATCAGCGCGATGAGCTACGGCTCGCTGTCCAAGGCGGCGATCCTCGCGCTCAACGGCGGCGCCAAAGACGGCGGCTTCGCGCACAACACCGGCGAGGGCGGCGTGAGCCCCTACCACAAGCAGCCCGGCGGCGACCTGATCTGGCAGATCGGCACCGGCTACTTCGGCTGCCGCACGCCCGAGGGGCAATTCGACCCCGAGATGTTCCGCGAGACCGCGACGCTCGACGCGGTCAAAATGATCGAGATCAAGCTGTCCCAAGGCGCCAAGCCGGGCCACGGCGGGATCCTCCCCGCGAGCAAGCTGACGCGGGAGATCGCGAAGATCCGCGGCGTCAAGCGCGGCCAGGACGTGCTCTCGCCGCCGGCGCACGCGGCCTTCGACACCCCCGTGGGCCTGCTCCGCTTCGTCGCGCGCCTGCGCGAGCTGTGCGGCGGCAAGCCGGTCGGCTTCAAGCTGTGCGTGGGCCGCCCCGTCGACGTGATGGCGCTGTGCAAGGCCATGCTCGAGACCGGCGTCACGCCCGACTTCATCACGGTCGACGGCGCCGAGGGGGGCACCGGCGCCGCGCCGCTCGAGTTCACCAACGCGGTCGGCTACCCGCTCTTCGACGGCCTCACGCTCGTCCACAACCTGCTCGTTGGAACAGGCCTGCGCGACCGCGTCAAGATCATCGCGAGCGGCCGCGTCATCGACGGCTTCGACATGGCCGTCCGCATCGCGCTCGGCGCCGATCTCTGCAGCTCCGCGCGCGGCATGATGTTCGCGCTCGGCTGTATCCAGGCGCTGCGCTGCAACAGCAACGACTGCCCGACCGGCGTCGCCACCCAGGACCCCCGCCTCGTCCGCGGCCTCGTCGTCTCCGACAAGCGCACACGTGTGGCCAACTACCACCGCAACACGGTCCGGCACTTCCTCGAGCTGATCGCCGCCGCCGGCTGCCACGACCCGCGTCAGCTCTGCAGCGAGATGATCCACCGACGCTTTGACGACGCTACCATTCAGACCTATGCCGACCTCTTCCCCAGGATCTCCGCGGGCTCGCTGCTCGCGGACGATCCGCCGAGCGCCTACGCGGCCGACTGGGCGCGCGCCTCGGCGGAGCGCTTCGTGGCCTGAGGGCCGCGCCGCCGCCCGTCGCCGGCATCGCGCGCGCGCGCGGGCCTGGCGTCCGCGCTCCGCCCTGCGCCCGCGCGCCGGAGAGACCAAGTTTCGCTACACTGAGCGCGTCGCCTGTCACGCGGGACTGGTCGAGGCGCGCGCGGTAGCGCGCGCCTGTGGACGCGGAGGCGATCGACAGGGTATTCGGGATAGCGCACGCGGCCGAGAGCCCCTGCCAGAGGAGGGCGGTGGAGAGCAGAGACAAGATCCTCGATGAGCTGTGGGCGATCGCGCTGCTCGACAACGTCATCACGGAGGACGAGGCGACGCTCCTGCGCGCGGTCGAGGAGCAGCTCGATCACTTCGACATGCTCGTGCGCTCGGTCGCTCGCGACGGCGGCGTCGACTTCGAGGAGTTCCTCCGCATGCGCGACGCGAGGAAGCAGATCTTCGACTACGTGCTCGACAAGGCGCTGGCCGACGGGAAGATCACCGACGACGAGCGTCAGCTGCTCGTCCGCATCATCGAGATGCTGCCCTTAATCCGCTGAGCTCGCCGGAGGCCAGCTCGGCCGTCTCGGTCGCCTTGTCCTCGAGCGGCTCGGCCGGCAGGCGCAGCGTGAAGGTCGAGCCCTCGCCGAGCTCGCTCTCGACGTTGATCGTGCCGCCGAGCAGCTCGGCGTAGCGGTACACGACCGCGAGGCTCACGCCCGAGCCTTCGAAGGTGCGCGTGGTCGAGTAGTCCGCCTGGTCGAAGGCCGCGAACAGCTTGCCGCGATCCTTCTCGGCGATCCCGATCCCGGTGTCGCTGATGTCGTAGCGGATCCAGGCCCGGCCGCCGTCGATGTAGCGAGACACCGCGCAGCGCACCTCGCCGCCCTCGGTGAAGCGGACCGCGTTGTCGAGCATGCTCATCAGGCAGTAGTAGAGCATCCAGCTGTCGCTCTGGACCGCGCTCAGGCCGTCCTCGAGCTCGAACGCGAGCGAGTTCTTGCGCTGGCGCGCGGTGTCGCCGACCTCGTCCTTGACGCGCCGGATCAGGTCGGCGAGCGAGACCGAGATGTACTGCGGCGTCGAGTCGCCGACCTCGAGGCGCGAGAGCTCGAGGATGCTGGTGAGCGTGCGCAGCAGGCGATTCGCGGACTGCCGGATCTTGCCGAGGTCCGAGAGGAAGGCCTCCATGTCGCCGTCCTCGGCCTCCTCCTCGATCAGCTCGGTGTAGCCGATCACCGCGTTGAGCGGCGTCCGCAGCTCGTGGCTCATGTTCATCAAGAACTGGGTCTTGGCCCGATCGGCCGCGCGCGCGCTGTCGAGCGCGATCTCGAGCTCGCGCGCCGTCTTGTCGAGATCGTCGTACAGCCGCGCGTTCGCCACGGAGATCGCGACCTGCGAGGAGAGCTGCTTGAGCACGTGGGTGCGGTCCGGCGTGAACGCGCCGGTCGCCAGGTTGTTCTCGAGGTACAGCACACCCGAGACCTCGCTCTTAAAGATCAGCGGCGTGCACAGCACCGAGCGCGGCGTGTTCTCGACGACGTAGGGGTCTTTGGTGAACGCGCCCTCGTGCGCGGCGTCGTCGAGCACCACGTCGCTGCGGGTGCGCGCGACGTACTTGACGATCGAGCGCGAGAGCTGCGTGCACTCCGAGAGCGCGCGCGACTGCAGCACGTGGATCTCCTCGGGCTCGGCGATGAACTCGGCCTCGAGGCGCAGCTCGCCCTCGCCCATCAGCAGCAGCGACCCGCGCTGCGCCCCGGCGTTGCGCAGCACCTCGCGGACGAGCGCGCGCAGCAGCGGCTCGATCTTGATCTCGCTCGAGATGGCCTGCGAGGCGCGGACCACCGAGCGGATGTCGAAGGAGCTCGCCTGGCTCGTGGTCGTGTCGCGCGCCGTGAACAGGTCGAGCTCGACGCCGGTGACGCCGATCGAGGAGTTCCGCGGGAGGATCCCCGGGAACTCGGAGATCAGGCGCTCGACCTTGGCGACCGCGCCCCACCGCCGGTAGGTGAGCCGCGCCTCGCGGAGGTAGGCCTCGCCGACGGCGCGCTGATCGGAGGCCATGCACAGCCGGGCCGCGCGCTCGTTGGCGAGCGCCTCGATCAACGTCGAGCGGCTGCTGCGGGCCAGCTCGATCGCGCGGTTGAAGTTGACGATCGCGGTGCCCTCGCGCCCGCGCACGCGATCACGCTCCGCCTCGAGCAGCCGGCTGCGCGCGCCGAAGTTCTCGGGGCAGCTCTCGGCCCACTTCCGCAGCAGCCGGACGCTGCGCGTCACGATCTTGTCCGAGCGCCAGCTGCGGCCCGAGCCGCTCGCGCGCTCGGCCAGCTCGTTGAGCCCGTAGTAGAAGTAGAAGTCGACGAGCACCGGCTGGGCGAGCATCGTCTCGAGGCGCTGGTCGAGCTCGGCGAAGTGACGTCGCGCCTCGGCGTGCTCGCCGAACACGTACAGCGTCATGCCCTTGAACAGGTGGAAGTAGAAGATCGACTGCGGCTGGTTGACGTTGCTCTCGTGCAGCTCGGTCTCGAAGCGGCGCTCGTCGAAGTCCGACCCCGAGAAGCTCGGCGCGGCGGGCAGCTCGCCCTGCATGCAGCTCATCGCGCGCTTCATCGCGGTGAGCATGCCGATGCCGTCGAGCTCGCCGAGGCGCTTGACCTGCGGGAAGATCGCGTCGGCCGTCTCGGCGACCTGCCGCAGGTTCATGCCCTCGAGCAGCGAGAGCGTCACCCGCTTGACGCCGGCGTAGAGCGCGAAGCTGTGCTCGCCGATCTGGAAGCCCTGCAGGTAGACCTCGTGCAGCTGCTTGCGGACCTCGTTGAAGGGCTTGACCCACGAGTTGATGAACAGCGAGGTGACGAAGGTGACCTTCACGCTCGCCGAGGGGTTTTGGTAGCGCTCGAGCAGCGTCTCGGCCAGGACCGCGTAGTTGTAGGCGCTGCGGTGCATCCGCAGGACGCCCGAGAGGAACAGGCCGTAGCCGGCGAAGCCGAAGGGCGAGACCTCGGACATGCCGTTGCGCAGCGTGAGGTTGGCGATCCGCAGCAGGATCAGCGCCGCGAAGAAGGTGTCTTCGAAGTACGCCGGCGCGACCGCGGCCTGCATGACCTTGAGCGCGACCCGCATGATCGGGCTCTCGATCTCGGGCAGCCTCGAGATCTCTTCGAATCGGTGGCGGCGGAGGTTGACGTTGATGCGCGCGACCTCGCGGAGCAGCGAGGCCTTCGAGGCGCTCGGGAGGCCGAAGCCGAGCGCCTGCAGGCCCTCGATCGCGGTCGCCAGCGCCTCGGTGTTGTGCTTCTCGCCGGCGTCCAGCGTGACCTTGAGCGCGTAGATGTCGCCGCGGTCGAGGTTGGTCGCGGCGTTGCTCAGCAGCGGGTCGTAGAGGTCCTTGGCGGCGTCGATGTTGCCGTTGAGGTACTCGGCCTCCATGCAGCCGCGGTAGAGCGCGAAGGTCTGCTCGTAGGCGACGCGCCACGAGTCGCGCGGCAGCAGCTCGATGCCCTGGCGCAGCAGGCTGACCGCAGAGTCATACGCGACCGACTTGGTCGCGCGCCGCCCGGCGACGAGGTTGAGCTCCGAGACGCGCTTGCGCTCGTCGGCGTCCTCGATCAGCGGCGTGCCGATGTTGAGGTGGCTGACGATGTCGAAGACCCGCTCGTGGATCTCGTCCTGCGTGCGCCCGCGCAGCAGCAGCCGCCCGATCCGCAGGTGCGCGAGCCGCCGCTCGGACGCGCTGAGCAGCGAGTAGGCCGCCTGGTACACCTTGTCGTGCACGAACTGGTAGACGACGCGGTTCGAGTCGGCGCCGGCCGCCGAGGTGTCCTCAGCCGTGCCGACGTACTTGTAGGCGTCGCCGACCGGGCGGATGAGGCCCTTCTCGAGCGCCTCCCACAGGTGCTGGGCGATCGTCACGCCCGGCTCCTGCGCGACGATCGCTAGCAGGCTGAGGTCGAAGCGGTTGCCGATGCACGCGGCGATCTTCAGGACCTCGCGCGTCTCGCTCGTCAGCTCGCCGATCTTGGCGGCCATGATCTCGACGACGTCCTCGCTGAGCTGCGCCTCCTCGACCCGCCGCGTGTCCCAGCGCCAGCCGGCTCGCTCGGCGTCGAAGCTGATCACGCCCTGGTCGTAGAGCGACTGCAGCAGCACCCGCAGGAAGAAGGGGTTGCCGCCGGCCTTGCTCTGCAGCAGCCGCGCGAGCGCCTCGACCTCGCCCAGGCTCGGCTTGAGCGTGTCGCGGATCAGCGCGGTCGTGTGCTCGAGCGAGAGCGGCGTGATGTCCTCGCGGTGCACCGGCACGCCGGCCTCGCGCAGGTCCTGGAGCGTCTCGAGCAGCAGGTGCCCCGGCCCGACCTCGTTGTCTCGGAACGCGCCGATCCACAGCAAGTGCGAGGTCTTGGGGTCCGTCAGCAGCAGCTCGATCAGCTTGAGGCTGGCGATGTCGCTCCACTGCAGGTCATCGAGGAAGATGACGAGCGGGTGGTCCTCGGTCGCGAACACCCGCACGAGGTTGCGGAAGGTGCTGCGGAAGCGGTTGGCCGACTCGGAGGCGGGCAGCTCGGGGACGGGCGCCTGCTCGCCGATGATCAGCCCGAGCTCCGGCAGGACGTCGGTGACGACCTTCGCGTTGCGCCCGAGCGCGTCCTTGAGGCGCTCGCGCCAGCGCGAGAGTTCGTCGTCGGCCTCCGTCAGCAGCAGCCGCACCAGCTCGCGGAACGCCTGGATCAGCGAGGCGTAGGGGGAGTCGCGCGTGAACTGGTCGAACTTGCCGGCGATGAAGTAGCCGCGGCTGGCGACGATCGGCTTATGGATCTCGTGGATGACCGCGGACTTGCCGATGCCCGAGGGGCCGGCGACCAGCACGATCTCGTTGCCGCCGCCGCTGACGCGATCGAAGGCCTCGAGCAGCGACTTCTTGTTCTCGTCGCGCCCGTAGAGCAGCTCGGGGATCTGGAAGTTCTCCGAGACGTCGTCGGCGCCGGGCTCGAAGCTCGAGATCTCGCCGAGCTCCTCGAGCTCGTTGAGGCAGCGCTGCAGGTCCGCGCGGATGCCGACGACGCTCTGGTAGCGCGACTCGGCGGTCTTCGCCATCAGCTTGCGGACGATCGCGTCGAGCGAGCTCGGGACCGGCCGCTCGGGGGTCGTCAGCGGCGGCGGGACGCGGGCGATGTGACAGTGCACCAGCTCCATCGGGTCGCTGACGTCGAAGGGCACGCGCCCGGTCAGCAGCTCGTAGAAGGTCACGCCGAGCGAGTAGTAGTCGGTGCGGTAGTCGAGCCGCCGGTTCATCCGCCCGGTCTGCTCGGGCGACATGTAGAGCAACGTGCCCTCGAGGACATCTGGATTCGAGACCGACTGGCGCTCCTCCGTCAGCGTCGTCGAGATGCTGAAGTCGATCAGCGCGACGCGACCGGTCTCGGAGTTGACGATGATGTTGTCGGGCTTGATGTCCTTGTGGATGACGCCGCGCCCGTGGACGACCGCGAGCGAGTCGCAGATCCGCAGGGCGTACTGCAAGAACTGGCGGATGAAGACGCGCCCCTCCTTGGCGATGTAGCGCAGCGACCTCCCGCCGAAGTCCTCGAGCACGAGCGCGACCCCGGCGCCGCAGGGCTCGAGCGCGTAGACGCGGACGACCCCCTCGTCGTCGAAGCGGCTCAGGAGCTCATACTCGCGGCGCAGCCGCGCGACCTCCCGCGGCTCCGGGTCCTGCTCGTGGAGACACTTCAGGATCACCGGCGCGTCGTCGACCAGGCGCCGGCCGCGATACACGGTGGTCTTTCGACCCCGCCGCAGGAGCCGCTCGAGCTCGTAGCCCGCAACGGTCAGCATCTCGTGTTGCTCGAAGTTCATTTCACCAATGCGCGAAATGGAACCGACTCAGCTCAAACAGCATACGCGCCGCGGGCTGGTTCTGAAACCATAAGACGCGGCCCCGCGGCGCGCCCTCGGCCCGCCCGGCGTCGACCGAGCGCGCCGCGAGAAGAGCGAAAACCAACCGCCTGCAGCGGGCGCGGGATCGAGAACGCGCGCCCGCCCGCGCGCGGGCACGCGGGCGCGGCGGGCCGCGGCTGACCCGAGGGGCTAAACGTGAGCCGAGCGCGCGAGAACCGAGTTCGCCTCCGCGTCCTGACGCGACGGCCAGGTTGTGAACGAGCGCCGTCACGGCTGGCCTCCGGGGCACATACGCACCGCGGGAGGTCGCGGCCGCACATGCAAGCAACCGCGTCGGCCGGACGCCCGCGATCTCTGAACGCGGGCGGAATTTTGCGCATGCAAGCTTGCGACGCGCGAGCGATGACCGGGAACGCGCGGCGCCGCCGGAGCGCGACGCGGCGCGGGCGATCGTCCCGGCGGCCGCCGGGCGGTCTTCCCGCGCCGTCAGATCACCGCGGATCGTCCCGTAGCATGCGTGCGGAGCGAGACATGTCATTCCAGTCCCTCGAGCAGCGCGACCTGATCGTCGACCTGATCCAGAAACTCGGCGAGTCGCTGCGCGCGCTCGTCGGCGGCCAGCAGACGCACGCGCTCGACGACGACGACGCCGAGGACGCGCTCGACGACGTGGAGGAGGAGCTCGAGGCGACCTTCGCTCGCGAGTTCGGCGCGCTCCACGAGCACGTCCAGCGCCTGACCCCAGCCTCGGTGGTCTCGATGATCAGGCCGCTCGGGCGGCTGCGCTCCTACGCGAGCCTGCTCGGCTACCGCGCCCTGATCGCGCTGCGCAGACGCGAGACCCCGGCGCGCGCCCGAGGTGCGCGGGCCCTCGAGCTCCTGCGGCTCGTGCAGGCGGAGGAGCGGGCGCTGCCCGCCCCGCCCGCGCACACGGTCGACCCGGCGCTCGTCCGCAGCCTCGCCGCCGCGATCGAGGGTGACGAGCGGCGCGTCTGAGGGCGCTGCGCCCCCGCGGCGCCGTCGTCATGTGGTCATGTGGTCACGCGAGCGCGCACCGGGTACCGTCCGTGCTCGCATGCCGACCCACGAGTACCGCCACCGCTTGACCGCCTCCGAGGGCGACACCGACGAGCTCGAGCACGTCAACAACCTCGTCTACCTGCGATGGGTCCAGGAGGCCGCCTTCGCGCACTCGCGCGCGGTCGGCTTCAACTTCGAGGAGTACCGCGCGCGCGGGGTCGCCTGGGTCGTGCGCAAGCACGAGCTCGAGTACCTGCGGCCGACCTTCGCCGGCGACGAGCTCGAGGTCATCACGTGGATCGACAGCTGGCGCGCCGCGTCGAGCGTCCGCAAGACGCGGATCGTGCGGCTCAGCGACGACGTCGAGGTCGCGCGCGCGAGCACGCTGTGGGTCTTCGCCTCGCTCGAGACCGGCGGGCCCGCCCGCATCCCGCCCGAGGTCCGCGACGCCTTTACTCGGCCGCGTTGACGATCGCCACCGCGTCGAGATCAAAGCCGCCCGAGGCCCCGCAAAACGGCGTGTCTTCGTCGTACTCAAACGCGACGTCCTCGAGCCGCACGTAACGCGCCGCGCCGACGCCGATCGTCGCCAGGTCGAAGGCGTCGCCGCCGGCGAGCGCGGGGTCGGTCGGGTCGATGTCGTTCATCGAGTTGGCCTCGACCGGCATGATCCCGGCGCAGCCGGTCGCCGGCCACGCGCCCTGCCCGTCGAGCGCGCACGGGAAGCTGTGCCAGGTCTCGCGGTCGAGGCTCACCGAGACGATCGCGGGCTCGCTGAACGTCCCGTTCATCGGGTCGCCGAAGGGGTTTTCGAACACGATGAAGTCTGGCCCGGGCCCGTCGACGATGATCGGGTCGTCGAAGAACAGGGTGATGCTGCCGCCGCAGCCGAGCGAGGCGACGTCGAGGCTGCCGCCGCCCTGGCCCAGGCCCTCGGGCGGCCCGAGCACGATCTCGGGCAGCAGCTCGTGGCCGAAGGTGGCCTCGGGAGCAGGTTCAAATTCCTCGACGCAGTCGACGAAGGGATCGCTGGCGCCGTCCATCGTCGGCGCGCACGCGCCCCACTCGATCTCGGGCTCCCCGGTCGTGGCGCCCGTCGTCGCGCCCGTGGTCGCGTCCGCGCCCGTCGAGTCCGCGACGGTGGTTCCCGCGCCCGTCGACGAGCCGCTCGAGCCGCCCCGCGAGGCGCCGGCGGTCGCTTCGGAGGTCGAGGTCGAGGTCGAGGTCGAGCCCGAGCTCAAGCTCGAGTCGGTGCCCGCCGCGGCGTCGGTCTCCGTCGCGCCGTCGCTGTCGCTCGCGCCCACGCCGAAGCCAGGGTCGTAGGGGACGATGCAGGCCGTCGTGAGCGCGACCGTCATGAGCGCCGTGACGTCCCGCCCCCAGCGGCGGGCGAGCGTCCGCGCGTAGCGACGCTGGGCTGAATGAGATGTGTGTCCGTGCATCTTCGAATCTCCGTGGTGACGACGGGATACGCGGACTTTGGGCGCAGACGCGCTCACGCGCGTACCTGCAGACCCCGGCCGCCTCCCCTCGAGGTCCGGGTCAAGCGGGATCGCTGTCTCTCGATCCACGCGCGCTCGGCCGGTCTTCGGACTCGCAGGCGCGGCCGCGGGGGCCCTCTACTGATCACCGCTTCCCGACCCGAAGGTCAGCGCTTGGCTCGCGCCTGGTGACGTTCGCTCCTGCTCACCGCTGCGGGGCAGCCCCGGATTCTCACCGGGTTCCCGCTCCCCTGGGTGCGCCCAGGAGAGCCGCTCTCGCGGCACCGATCGCGCGCGCACGATAGGGACGCGCGCGCGCGCGTGTCAAGCCCCGGGCGCCGCGAGGCCCAGCGTGTGGAAGTCGGCGCGCTCGTAGAGCTTGACGACCCCGAGCACCGCGTTGACGAGCACCGACTCGAACAGCTGCCCCTTGCTGCGGATGTAGCCGAGGCAGTCTTTGAGATCGTAGACCTCCGACTGCATGAGCGCGCGGACGATCTGCAGGACGAGCGCCAGCTCGAAGTGAAACCGATCGGCCGGGATGCCGAACTTCTTGGCCGCGAGCTGCAGCGAGGTCACGTTGCCCTCGATCAGCTCGCGCTCGTAGGTCCCCATGTCGTTGGAGTAGCGGAGGATCGACGAGACGATGTCGTAGGCGACGCGGATCTGACGGTGGCGCGTCTCGAGCGTGATGTCGCCGAGCACGATCAGCGCGGCGGTCAAGCCGACCGAGCTGCCGATCGAGGCCCGCGCGTGCTCCATGTAGTTGTCGAGGTTGACCGCCGGGTCGCCGCGCAGGCGGTACTCCTGGACCATCCCGTGCAGCATGCGCTGCACCGAGTCGAGGTAGATGTCCTCGAAGGCGTCGTAGGCCGGGTACACGCGCAGCGCGTTCGACAGGCTCCACAGGTAGTTGATGATGAGGTCGTCGGGCTCCTCCTGGACGAGGCCCTTGCACGCGTCCATCATGCGCTGCATGTAGGCCTCGAGCTCGACGACCGTGACGATGTTGGGGTCGAGATCGAGGTCGACGTACTCGTCGATGATCCAGATGAAGAGCGTCAGCAGGAACATCAGGTAGACGCCGTCGTCGTCGACCTCGCCGGCCTCCACGCAGTCCTTCATCATGAACTCGGCGATCAGCGCGACCGCCGGGACGCTCTTGCGCGGGCGCTCGCGATCACGGACCGCCTGGTAAAACACCGGGCTCGGGTCCGTCTCGAGCCGATGCACGAGATTCTCCGCGCGCGCGCTCAGGCGCGAGAGATCGAGCACCGCGGCGACGCCGAAGAACTCGTGCAGATCCTGGCTCTTCATGAACTCGCTTTCCCCACCGACAATACGGGAAAACACGATCGTTGCGCCGCGCCGAAGCCAACGCGACGATCGTCGCGGCGAACCGCCTGATTGACCTCGAGCATCAGAGCATGAGCGTCGCCAGACAGGCCAGCGGATCAGCGACCAGACACGCAAATTACGGGTTTCGCCCGGCGCGCAGCGCCCTGTCGGTGTCTCGCGCGTAGGTTTGCCCTAGGCAGATGACGCGCAAAAGCCGCGATCAACGCTGCAGGATCACCGCGACGCGGAGTCCGTCGACGCGCGTCGAGCCGTGATCCGCTGGCCCTACGGACAGGTCTTCAAATACGCGCGCGCTCGCGCGCCGCCCTCGAGCGCTTCGTTAGTTCGCCGCAGCGTCCTCGGCAGGGGCGGCCTCGTCGTCAGCGGCGACCTGCAGCGGGGCGGCCTTGGCCGGCTCCTCCTGCGCCACCTCGTCAGCCGCGCTCGCGCTCGCGGGCTCCGGTCGCTCGACCTCGGGCGCGAACTCTCGCGCGGTGTGATCCGTGCGACCGCAGCCGCCGCAGCGCGGCGCGACATCCAGCGAGGACGCGAGCAGGAGGACCGAGACCAGCGCGGCGTTCTTCATGGCCTAATCATCGCGCGTTTCGCCGCGCGGCGCAGCACGCTCAGGCGGCGGGTCGCGACGTGACCGCCCGAACAGGCTGCGTTCGCGCGCGCAAATACGCGATGATCTCGGCCTTGGAGCGCTGTCGCTCGCCCAGCTCGACGAAGTGCCGCGCGAGCACGTCGTAGCGCTTGAGCATCAGGAGCACCCAGATCTGGAAGTAGTCGATGCCCTCGAACACGACCGAGCCCTCAGCGGCGTAGCGCGCCCGGTTGTCGAGGAAGTCGTCGGGCATCTCCGTCCAGTGGCGGTTGGCCTTCACGTGGTGCCCGACGTGGTAGCCGTCGTTGAAGCAGCGCCGGTTGTAGCGGGTGTTGATGCAGACGATGCTGCTCTTGTAGTCGCTCGCCGGATCGACCGGGTCGATGAAGGCGTGCTGCGACCAGTTGCCCGCCATCATCAAGAAGCGCGTCGTGACCACGGGCGCGATGAACACGACCAGGGTCGCCTCGAGGTTGACGAACAGCGCGAGCGAGAGGACGACGAGGATGTACGACCACTCCCCCACGAGCATCCGCTTCAGCAGCGAGTAGCGGCGCCGGCGGTAGTGGTAGTAGCCGAGCTCGAACATCGCGCCGAAGAAGAAGCGCAGGAAGTAGCGCAGGAAGTCGACGATGCTGTCGCGACGGAACCGCATCGTCGAGCTGAGGTCACCGGGCAGGTTACCCTCGACGTGGTGCATGCCCATGTGGTGGGCGTAGTAGGTCTCGGGCGTCTCGCCGCACAGCGGCCCGAGGATCCAGACCAGCCAGCGATCGAGCCAGCGGTGCTGCTTGTAGAAGCACGGCCGGTGCGACGTGCAGTGCAGCATCAGGATGTAGCGATCGACGAACAGCAGGTAGAGCGCGGCCCAGTACGCGATCGCGAACAGCGGGCTGTAGGCGTCCCAGGGGCTCAGGATCCCGGGCTGGAACAGCAGCACCACGCCGGGGATCAGCGTCAGGCTCATCTGCGCGATCAGGTGCGCGAAGGGTAGATCGCGCTCGTCCTTGACGAAGCGGAGCGCGAAGCGATCAAAGCGCCCGTACGGGCGCGATCGGCCGTTGTCGCGCGGGTCGGTCACAACGATGTCGCGGGCCACAGGTTCCTCCTGGCCTACGCGGGCGGACGAACGAGCCCACGACGGCGCGGCGGATTGTACCGGGGGGCCGCGCCGCGCGAAATCGACGCGCCACCGAGATACGGGAGCTTTCTCCCGAAACCGCGCGAACGAGGCGCGGGAAGTGTGAGGCCTCACAAGCCGCGGCGGTCTCAGCTCCTTCGCTAGCCCAAAGGACAGTCGCCCGCGGCGGGGGTGTGCGGCGCGCGTACGCGCCAGCCCGCGCCAGCCCGCGCAGGGCCGCGGGGGCCTGAGCGCGGCCTCGACGGGCGCCGCGGCGGCGCGACAAAACGCGGACTAAGCTCGCTGCGATGTCCGCCGCGCCCGAGCCCGCCACGCTCTCGACCCCGGTCCCGCCGGCCCGCGCCGCGCGATTCGTCTATGGCCTGCGGCTCCCACTGGTCGGGCTGCGCGTGATCCTCCGAGATCGAGAGCTGCGCTCCGACGCGATCTTGCCGGTCGCGTGCCTGATCGCCTGGTGCGCCATGTGGGCCTGGATCGGCACGCCGCCCGAGGACGACCGCTGGTTCAGCGCCCCGCTGTTCTACCTCGCCCGCGGCTACGCGGCCCTGCTCGCGCTGGCGCCGATCCCCTCGTTTCTGTTCGCCCGCCACTACGCGCGCATGGCAGCCCGCGCGCGCACGGTCGAGGGCATGGGGCCGCGGGACCCGTTCCCGCGCAGCTTCATCGGCGCCCAGCGAAACGCGCTCCGCAAGATCGTGCTGATCTCGGTGGGCCTCGCGCCCGTGCTGCTGCTCGCGCGCCTGCTGCCCTGGGGCCTCGGCTCCGCGATCATCGCCACGATCGGCGCCGGCTGGACGCTGCACTGGATGGTCGTCTCGGCGCTCGACGGCGGGCGCACGCTCGGTCCGGGGGAGACCGCGAAGCAGGCGGCCGCGCGGCAAGAGCAGCACATGGCTTGGTTCGGGCGGATGTATCAGCTGCGCGGCAAGAGCAGCGTCGACGACGCGCTCGCGCCGCTGCGGCTGTTCGGGCGCCTCACCGCGCGCCTCGGGCAGAAGTGGACCGGCGAGCTCGCGCTGATCGAGCGCTACCCCGCCGTGACCGGCGGCTTCGGCCTCGGGATCGCGGTGATGCTGTTTGTACCTGGCCTAAACTTCCTGTTTCGACCGGCCGTGATCGCGGCGTCTGCCTGTCTCCGCGGCCAGATCGAGACCAACGTCGAGCGCGCGCTCGAGCGAGGCAGCTCGGAGGCGGCTCCACCCCCCGCGCTCGCGCCGCCCGACGGCGCCGGACACACGACGTGACCGACCGCTCGATCCCATCCCACGCCCACGGAGGGGCCCATGAACAGACCCGCTGAGACCACCATCCCCAGCCTGCGCGTGCGCGCGGCCAACGACCGCCCGCTCCGCCCCGACGGCGACTACGTCCTCTACTGGATGATCGCGAGCCGGCGCACGCGCTTCAACTTCGCGCTCGAGCACGCCGTCGCGCGCAGCGTCGCGCTCGGCAAGCCGCTGCTCGTGCTCGAGGCGCTGCGCCACGGCTACCGCTGGGCCAGCGATCGTCACCACAGCTTCGTCCTCGACGGCATGCTCGACAACCTCGATCGCTGCGCGCGCGCGGACGTTCGTTACTACCCCTTCGTCGAGCGCCCCGAGCACCCCGGCGCGGGCCTGCTCGAGACCCTCGCCGAGCGCGCCTGCGTGGTCGTCACCGACCACTTCCCGTGCTTCTTCCTCCCGCGGATGGTCCGCGCCGCCGCGACCAAGATCGACGCGCGTCTCGAGCTCGTCGACGGCAACGGCCTGCTCCCCCTCGCCGCCGCCGAGCGCGTGTTCACGACCGCCGCCTCGTTTCGCCGGCACCTGCAAAAGACCCTGCCCGCCCACCTCGACGCCTTCCCCAGCGCCGAGCCGCTGCGTCGCCTCACGCGCGCCAAGCTCGGGACCGCCGTGGTCCCGCGCGCGGCGCTCCAGCGCTGGCCGATGACCTCCCACAGCGCGCTCACCTCGGGGCGCGCGGCCCTGCTCGCGAGCCTCCCGATCGACCACGACGTCAAGCCCGCGCCGCTCCAAGGCGGCGCGGCCGAGGCCGAGCGTCGCTGCGAGGCTTTCTTGGACCACAAGCTCGCGCGCTACGCCGACGAGCGCAACGCGCCGAGCGAGGACGTCGCCAGCGGGCTCTCGCCCTACCTGCACTTCGGGCACATCTCGGCCCACGACGTCGCGCTGCGGATCATAACGCGAGAGGGCTGGAGCCCGCTCGAGCTCGCGCCGAAGGCGACCGGCAGCCGACATGGCTGGTGGGGCATGTCCGAGGCGAGCGAGTCCTTCCTCGACGAGCTCGTGACCTGGCGCGAGCTCGGCTACGTGTTCTGCGACCAGCGCCCCGACGACTACGACCGCTACGACTCGCTCCCCGACTGGGCGAAGCGGACGCTCGCCGCCCACGAGGCGGACCCGCGCCCGCACCTCTACACCCGCGCCCAGCTCGATCGCGCCGCGACCCACGACCCGCTGTGGAACGCCGCGCAGAACCAGCTGCGCGAGGAGGGCAAGATCCACAACTACCTGCGCATGCTCTGGGGCAAGAAGATCCTCGAGTGGTCCGCGAGCCCGCGCGCGGCCGCCGACACCCTCATCGAGCTCAACAACCGCTACGCCCTCGACGGTCGCAACCCCAACTCCTACAGCGGGATCTTCTGGACCCTCGGCCGCTTCGACCGCGCCTGGGGCCCCGAGCGCCCGATCTTCGGCAAGATCCGCTACATGAGCTCCGACAACACCGCGCGCAAGCTCAAGGTCAAGCCCTACCTCGCCCGCTACGGCGCCCAGCGCTCCCTCGTCGGCTGACGCCCGAGAACGTCAAAGACTCGAGGAGCAACAGCTCAGCGAGCAGCTAGCTAGCTCTGCCACCAGCCGCGGACCGCCACCAAGCCCAGCGCGATCAAGTCCGTCGTCAACAGCAAGTGCACACCGTGCCGACCGCCGCCCTCGAGGCCCTCCGACGCGCCGACATACAAATAGTCGTACCCGGCCTCGAGCCCGAGCGTCCCCATCCACGCCTCGAGCGCCAGGCTCGTCCGGATCCCCGCGGCGAACGCCGGACCGAAGCCCCCGAGCACCGCCCGAGGTCGCAGCATCCCGCGGACGCGGCGACCCCCGACCCCCACGCCGACCCCCAGCGTGAACGCGTGCTGCGGCCCCTCGGCCAGGCCCCCGTACGCGTAGCCGGCGAGCGGCTGCACGAACACGATCGGCCGCTGCGGCACTGACACATAGTGAAGCTGCACCCCGAGCTGGACCTCCGCGCCGAAGCCCGCGCCCATCGTCATCCCCTGCAGCCCCGGCGAGCGCGACTGCAAAAACGCCGCCCCCAGCCCGAGGCGCAGGGAGGGCAGCACCAGATCCCGCTGATACTCCTCGCCCTTCAGCGTCTCGGCGGCCCGCGCCGGGCTCGCGCCCGCGAGGCACAGCCCGACGCACACCGTGAGCGCCGCGCCGAGCCGCCGACCTCGGGGCTTTGAGCGGCGCTGGAGCGCGCGCGCGCGCGCGCGGCGGACAGGGAGCCCTGCGGCCATCGCCGCGCATGGTACCGCCAATTGAACGTCGTCGCAGTCCCGTTGGGGCCGCGCGCACGAGGGCGCGCTCAGCGGACGAACACCACGCCGTAGGCCGGGATCAGCGTCGTATCGTCCGGCATCGGGTTCCACGCCGCCGCGTTGCCGGCTGCGGGCCCCTGGCCGTTGAAGCCGTTCGAACCGGCGGTGCCGATGCCGATCCGCGAGTCCGGATTCGAACACACCTCTGGATCCGTGTCATCCCCGATGATGCCGATGCGCGCGCGGTGGAAGTCATCGTTGTCGCCCTCGCGCACGTTGATCCCCTCGCGCCCGCAGCCCGGCTGCAGCGCCGAGCCGTTGATCACCCCCAGCCAGGCCGCCTCGCCGAGATCCGTCGGGATGTGCTGATCGGGCGAGACGAGCTCGTGGAGCGACCCCCCCGCCAGCGGGACCACGAGGTAAGTCGGCGTGATCGGGTCGTCGTCGAGGACCGGCGCCTCGAGGCCCACCAGCATCTCGGTGAAGGGGACCGTGTGATAGCTCGCCAGCTTCGCCTGGTTGTGGCTGAGATCAGAGTTCTGCGGGTTCAGGGTGTCGGCGTTGAGCCAGATGTCCTGGTTGTAGCTGAAGGTATCCTGCTCGCCGTCGACCTTGAGCACCAGCGTCCAGCCGCCCTCGAAGGCCTTCATCTCGCAGAACACCTCGAAGGGGTGCACGCCGCCCAGGCCGTCGGGATCGATCATGTACACGCCGCTCGTCGCCTCGGCGTCCTCGTCGAGGTAATCCTGGCAATTCTCGTAGTCGACCGGCGCCGGCTCGCACTCGAGCTCGTGGCAGGTGTTGGTCACGCAGTCGGCGCCCTCGCTGCACGTCTGGTCGAGCGCGCACTGGTTCGGGCAGCCCTTGCCGCAGTCGAGATCGGGCTCGCTGCCGGAGATCAGGCCGTCGTCGCAGCTCGGCGGCTGGCACAGCGAGGTGCAGTCGTCCGTGTTGTCGGCGTTCTGATCGTCGCAGCCCTCGACGCCCTCGTGCACGACGCCGTCGCCGCAGACCGCGTTGGTGCACGAGTCGAGGCAGTCATCGGCGTTGTTGTCGTTGCCGTCGTCGCACTGCTCGGGATCCTGGACCACGCCGTCGCCGCAGGACGCGAGCACGCAGTTCTCGCACTCGATGTCGGGGTTCATGATGCCGTCGTCGCAGGACTCTCCCGGCCCGAGCAGGCCGTCCCCGCAGAACGCCATCGCGCAGCCGAGCGTGCAGGTCCCGTTATCGTCGTTGTCCGGGCCGAGGTCGCACTCCTCGCCTGGATCGACCATCCCGTCGCCGCAGAACGGGCCGCCGCTGGTCGTCTCCGTCGTCTCCGTCGTCAGCGTCGGATCGCTCGACGTCGTCGTCGTGTCGGTCCCGGGGTCGGTCGTCCCCGCGGTCGTGTCGACGGTGTCGTCGTCGTCGTCGTCGTCGTCGCTCGTCGACTCGCTGTCGTCGTCGTCGCCGCCGCTGCCCTCGACGGGCTCGGGGGCGCAGCCGAGCGTGAGCGTCACCGTCGCGACGAGCGCGAGCATCACCGCGGCCGACGCGGCGCCAGTACAAGTACGCATTATTAAGATCTCCAGTTCATCCCGATCGAGCGGACAGGTTCATTCTCGACCGAGAGCGACGCGGACGGCAAGGGGCGAGACCGGCCGCGCGGAACGCATGCCCTTATAATCATGTTTTTTAGTACATGTCCTAAATCGCTCGTCGACCACGGCTCAGGCGAGCGCGATCGGGAGCGCGCTCAGGCCGCGCAGCAGCACCTGCGGGCGGAAGCGGGGCGCCCCCGCCAGGCGCAGGCGCGGGAAGCGACGCACGAGCCCGCCGATCGCGGCCGCGCCCTCGAGCCGCGCCAGCGCGGCGCCGAGGCAGTGATGGATCCCGCGGCCGAAGGAGATGTGCGCGCGCGGCCGTCGATCGAGGCGGAGCAGATCTGGCTCGTCGAACACGTCGGGGTCGTGGTTCGCGGCGCCGAGCACCGGGAACACGCGCTGCCCCGGGCGGATCCGTCGGCCGCCCAGCTCGAGCGGGACCTTGGCGAAGCGGCGGTCGAGCTGCACCGGCGAGTCGAAGCGCAGCAGCTCCTCGATCGCGTCGCCGACGCGCTCGGGGTTGCCCTGCAGCCACGCGAGCGCGTCGGGCGAGCGCAGCAGCGCCAGCACGCCGTTGCCGATCAGGTTCGTCGTGGTCTCGTTGCCCGCGATCAGCAGGAGCCGGAGCAGCGAGACCAGCTCATCCTCGTCGAGGCGATCGTTCGTCTCGTCGTCGCTGACGCGCAGCAGCGAGCTCAGCAGGTCGTCTTGGTCCCCGCCGCGCCGACGCGCGATCGCCCGCTTGAAGTAGCCGCGCAGCTCGAGCGCCGCCGCGCGCCCGCGCTGGCGCGCGGCCTCAGAGATCATGGGCTCGATCGTGCGCGCGAGCGCGTCAGACCAGAGCTTGAAGCGCGCGCGATCCTCCGGCGGGATCCCGAGCATCTCCGCGATCACGATCACGGGCAGCGGCTGCGCGAAGCTCTCCATGAGCTCGAGCTCGCCGCGGGGCGCGAGCGCGTCGAGGTGCTCGTCGACCAGCGCCTCGACGCGCGGGCGCATCGCCCGGATCGCCGACGGCGTGAACGCCCGGATCACGAGGCCGCGCAGGCGCGTGTGATCGGGCGCGTCGAGCGTGAGCATGCTCGGCCGCTCGATGACCTGCGTGCGCCCGGCCATGAGCGGATCGCGCCGAAGGTCCGACGAGAACCGCTCGTGGTCGCGGAGCACCCGCTCCGCGTCCGCGTGCCGCAGCAGCAGCCAGCCGCGGGCCATCCCGCTCCAGTGGACGGGGTCACGCGCGCGCAGCCACCGGTACGTCGGGTACGGGTCGTCGATCACGCGCCGCGAGAGCGGGTTGTAGGTGACCCCCGTGGTGATCCACTCGACGCCGAAGCGGGCGACGCCGCTGAGAAGCCGCGCCTTCGCGCGCAGCTGCTCGACCCCACCCCGCGCCATCACGATCGACGGTGGCGGGTGATTCCCCCCAGGTCAAGCGGCGCGGGCTCCCGGGAGACTTCGGGCTTGTCACGCGCCCGCGCGGCGCTCACAATTGCGCCCGATGTCCGACCCGGACCTGCTCGCGCAGCTCGAACACGATCACGGCCCGCTCAGCGAGTGGGTCGAGACCCTCCGCGAGCTGGTCGACGCGTTGCGTGACGCACCGTCGCCCTCGGACCGCGCCCGCGAGATCCACCCCGCCCTCGCCGAGGCCGTCTCGGAGCTGCGCGACGACCTGCTCGAGCACTTCGGCCGCGAGGAGGAGTGCCTGTTCCCCTTCCTGTTCGAGACGCTGCCGACGCTGCGCCCGCAGGTCGAGGTGCTCGAGTCAGGCCACGACCAGATCTGCGGCGCGCTGCTGCGGCTCGGCTACCTCGCCGACCGCGAGGTCGACGACTTCGTCGAGCAGCTCGACCAGGTCGTCCACACCTTCCGCCGCTTCGAAGACGCGTACACCAAGCACGCGGCCGAGGAGCGCGACCTGCTGCACCACGCGGACGCGACCCTCGACCCCGCGCAGCGAGCCGCGCTCCGCGACGCGGAGCGCGGCCTCCTGTAGCGCCGCGCGCTCAGAGCATCAGGCCGCCGCTGCTCTGCAGCGACTGCCCGGTGACCCACGCGGCCTCTTCGCTGACGAGGTAGACGATCGCGCGCGCGATGTCTGCCGAATCACCGGCCCGGCCGAGGGGCGTCTGCGCGACCATCCCCTGGAACATCTCGTCGGGGATCCCCGCGCTCATATCGGTCTTCGTGAGCCCCGGCGCGACGGCGTTGACCCGGACCCCTTGCGGGCCGAGCTCGACCGCGAGCGAGCTCGTGATGCGCTCGACCGCGGCCTTGGTCCCCGCGTAGGCCGAAGCGGTCGGCAGCGACGCGCGCGCGACCGTCGACGACACATTGACGATCGAGCCGCCCGAACGCGTGAGCGCCCCCAAGGCCTCGCGCGCCAGCGACAGGAGCCCCCGGACGTTGACCGCGTACATCAGCTCGATGTCATCATCGCTCAGCTCGACGAGCGGCCGGAGGATGCCGATCCCGGCGTTGTTGATCAGCGCGTCGAGGCGCCCGAAGCGATCGAGCGTGAACTCGACGGCGCGGCGCGCCTGCCCCGGCGCGGTGATGTCCCCGGCGAGGTAGCGGATCGACTCGGGGTGCTCGGCGGCGAGCGCCTTGAGCGGCGCCTCGCGGCGCCCGGTGATGACCACGGCGCCGCCCTCCGCGACGAGCGCGAGCGCGGCGGCGCGACCGATGCCAGTGCCCCCGCCGGTGACGAGCGCGACCTTGTTCTGAAAGCGATTCATGATGATTGTCCTTGCTTTTGAGTGATTGATCAAAAAATGATCTGGTTGATTTTGAGTGTTTGATCAAAAATTATGACCAAAAAAAAATTTATTCCTCGGCGCGCAGCGGCGCGAGGATCTGCTGCACCGTCTTGCGCAGCGCGCGTTTGGAGAAGCCGGCGCGGCCGATGACCGCGAGGCCGTGCATCGCGACGAGCAGGTAGCGCGCCATGGTCCGCGGATCCTCCAGCTCGAGCTCGCCGGCTTCCTGCGCGCGCTCGAGCGCGCGCAGGAAGGCGCGCTCGATCCGCCGCGTGTGCTGGACGGAGCGCTGGCGCGCCGCCTCGTCGTCGGTCGCCGGGCGCACGTGCGCCTCGAGCACCATGCACTGCGAGGATCCGCCCCCGCAGGCGATCTGCTCGGTGAGACCGGAGAAGAACGCCCGGATCTCGGCGAGCGCGGCGTCCGGCGCCTCCAGCGTGCACAGCGTGACATCGCCCTGCTGGTCGCAGTAGCGACCGAGCGCGGCGGCGTAGAGCTGGTCCTTGCTGCCGAACGCGTTGTAGATGCTCTGCTCGCCGATCCCCATGGCCGCGCTCAACGTCTGCATCGAGGTCCCGCGGTAGCCGTGCTCGCGGAAGGCCTCGACCGCGCGGTCGAGCACCTCCTGCTCGTCGAACTTTCGCGGCCGCCCTCGACCCACGATGCAAGTTTGGGCCCGCCGTCCGGCGCTGTCAACCTTTTATTGGGTGTCCAATCAAAAATTAATGAACGCGCGCTCGCCCCTCGAGCCCCGGCGAGAGGCGCGTATCTCAGGCCTTGACGTCCTCGCGCGCCTGCGGGGCGAGCGTGCGCGCGTCGAGCAGCGCGTCGCGGGTGCCGCAGACCGCGAGCACGTCGCCCTCGCGCAGCGGGCGGCGGGGGTCGATGTCGAGGACCCGCCGGTCCCGCGCCCACTCGAGCACGTTGACGCCCGCGCGCCCGCGGAGGTTGAGCTGGGCCAAGCTGGCGCCGGCCCACGCGCGGCCGACGACCACGCGCTCGAGGATCACGCCGGCGCGCAGGCCGACCTCTTGATCGGGCCCGTGGACCCCGCCCGAGACCTGCACGACCTCCTCCTGGGCGCCGAGCACACGATCGCTGTAGTGGGCGATCAAGTCGCTGCGCCGCAGCACGCCGATCAGCACGCCGCCGCGATCGACGACCGGGAGCACGTCGACGGGGGCGCGGCCGAAGGCCAACATCGCGCCGGCGAGCGTGTCCTCGACATACAGCAGCGTCAGGCGCCTGCGCGACATCAGCTGCTCCGCGCGCGCGTCCTCCTCGAGGAGCTCGCCGCGCAGCAGCTGACGCGCGAGCTGATCGCCGTCGATGTAGCCGATCACGCGCTCATCCGCCGACAGCACGTAGCGCGTGTGCTGCTCGCCGCGCAGGTGGGCGTCGCGGATCTCGGCGAGCGGCGCGTCCCCGCTGAGCACTCGCTCGGGCGCGCACATCAGCTCGCCGACCCGCGCGCGCTTCATCGCGTCGACCTCGGCGTCGGCCTGCAGGATCACGCCGCGCAGCCCGAGCAGCTGGCGGTAGAGGTTGTCGGGCTGAAAGCGCCGCGCGACGAAGGACGAGATGATGCAGGTCAACATCAACGCGGGCACCACCGTGTAGTCCTGGGTCAGCTCGAAGATCATGACGATCGGGGTCAGCGGCGCGTGCAGCAGCGCGCCCAGCACCGCGCCCATGCCGACCACCGCGTAGGCGCCGACATAGCCGACCCCCTGCCCGAGCGTGGCCTCGGCCGCGGCGCCGACGGCCGTGCCCAGGCAGGCGCCGACGTAGAGCGAGGGCATGAACACCCCGCCGAAGCCGCCGCTGCCGAAGGTCAGGCCCGAGGCGATCACCTTGAGGAAGATCAGCGAGAGCGCCGTCGCGACCGCGAGCTGACCGTGGACCGCGAGGTCGATGACGCCGCGGCCCGAGCCCAGCACCTGGGTGGTGCTGACGGCCGCGAGCACGCCCAGCGCGAGGCCGCCCAGCGCGGGGCGCAGCCAGTCCGGCGCCGGCGCGCGCGTGAACAGCCGGCGGCTGGTGGTGATCACGGACGTCATCAACGGCCCGAGCGCGCCGGCGACGAGCGCGAGCGCGATGTAGAAGCCGAGCTCCGCGACGCTCCCACCTGTGTGAACGGGCAGGTCGAACTCGGCGCGCCGCCCGAAGATCGCGTGCGAGGTGAAGGTGCCGGAGACCGCCGCGACGATCAGCGGGATGAAGAGCGACATCGAGGTCGCGCTGCCGGCCGCGACGCGCCCGTAGATCAGCTCGATCGTGAAGATGACGCCCGCCAGCGGCGCGTTGAAGGCCGCCGCGAGCCCGGCCGCCGTGCCGGCGCCGACCATCGCCGCGTTGCGCCGCAGCCGGAGCCCGAAGAAGCGCGAGACGACGCTGCCCGCCGTGGCCCCGAGCGCCACGGTCGCGCCCTCGTGGCCGACCGCGCCGCCGCTCGCGATCGTCAGCCCGGTCCCCACGCCCATCACGAGCCCGCCGCGACCCTGGAGACGACCGCCGCGCTGATCGATCGCCTCGACCACCCCCGGCGGGCCCTCGACGATCTCGATGTCGAGCCAGCGCGTCGCGACGAAGCGCAGCGCGCCGACCAGCAGCCCGCCGATCGCGGGCAGCGCGATGATCAGCCCGAGCTCGCGCCAGCCCTGCCCCTCGATCGCGGGGAAGATCTTGCGGGCCTGCTCGAGCCAGGTGAGCAGCAGCGCCGCCGCGCCGCCGCTGACGACGCCGACGACCGCCGCCATGACCAGCAGGAACACGTGGTCGTCGCGGATCACGAACGCGAGCCGGCGCCCGAGCATGAGCCCGAGGCTCTGCAGCGAGCGCTGCAGACGTCCCGCCGGCGGCAGCGGCTTGTGGTAGCCGGTCGAGGACAGGCTCAGGGTCGTGTAGGAGGCGTCGGGGTCGACCGATAACCGCGACTCGCTGGCCGAGAGCGCGAGGCGAGCGGCGGTCCGGGTGGCGTCGCGCACCGCCTGCTCGCGCGCCCCTGACGTCGACGACTCCGTCGGCGCGGGCTCGCGTGGCCCTCGCTCGTCCTCGTCCTCCTCCTCGCGCGTCATCGCGCCCCGCACTGTAGCCGGTCGCGCGGGCTCCGGGGGCTGCTCGCGCGGCGCGACAGAATTCGTGCACCACCTCGCAACGGAGAGTTCGTGGGGACGCGCGAGCATTTACTCGTCCCGCCCCCCCGAGACCCCTCGTGAGAACGCGAAGCATCACCGCCCTCTCCTGGGCGCTCGCCTCGAGCGTCGCGCTCGCGGCCGCCTCGCGCCCCGCCGTCGCGGACGCGTTCTGCGGCTTCTACGTCAGCGGCGCGGACTCGTCGCTGTTCAACAACGCGACCAACGTGGTGCTGATGCGCGACGGCCTGCGGACCGTCATCACCATGCAGAACAACTACGAGGGGCCGCCCGAGGACTTCGCCATGGTCGTGCCGGTCCCGGTGGTGCTGCATCGCCGCGACGTCAAGGTGGTGCCGCGCGAGCTGTTTGAGCGCGTCGACGCGATCTCGTCGCCCCGGCTCGTCGAGTACTGGGAGCAGGATCCGTGCCCGGACCCGCCGGCCGATCGGGTCGTCCCGATCCCGCGGCTCCAGATGTCCGCCGACCGCATGGTGGTAGAGCGCCAGCGTCCCCCCGCGGGCGTGACCGTCGAGGCGAAATTTGACGTCGGCGAGTACGAGATCGTGATCCTCGGCGCCGGCGACTCGCTCGGCCTCGAGACCTGGCTGCGCGAGCATGGCTACAAGATCCCGCGCGGCGCGGGCGAGCTGCTGCGGCCCTACGTCCACCGCGGCATGAAGTTCTTCGTCGCCAAGGTCAACGCGCGCACGGTCGAGTTCGAGGACGGGCGCGCGACGCTGTCGCCGCTGCGCGTGCACTACGACGCCGAGACCTTCAGCCTGCCGACGCGCCTGGGGCTGCTCAACTCGAGCGGGACGCAGGACCTGATCGTGCACGTCCTGGCCCGGGAGACGCGCTACCAGGCGGCGAACCACCCCAACGTGACGATCCCGACCAACCTCGAGCTCTCGGCCGGCGCGGGTGCGCGCGAGCGCTTCGGGGAGTTCTACGCCGCGCTGTTTGATCGCGTGATCGAGGAGCGCCCGGACGCGGTCGTCACCGAGTACTCGTGGACCGTCGCGGCCGGCAAGTGCGACCCCTGCCCACCGACCGCGCTGCAGCTCGAGGACCTGATGACGCTGGGCGCCGACGTGCTCCCGACCTACGCGCGGCTGCTGCAGCGCGAGGTCCCGCGCGAGCTCGCGTCCGAGATCCCCGGGCACTTCGCGCTCACGCGGCTGCACGCCCGCTACACCGCCGACTCGCTCGGGGAAGATCTGGTCTTTGAGACAGGATCACCGATCACCGGCGGGCGCGAGGAGCCCGGCCCCGACGGCGCGCTCGAGCGCGGCGCGCTCCCGGGGCGACACAACCGCTTTCAGGCCCGCTACATCATCCGCCACCGCTGGGAGGGGCCCGTCGAGTGCAGCGCGCCGAAGTTCGGGCGGTGGGGCGGGCCGCCGCGCGGCGCCGCCTTCGAGCCCGTCGCCGCGCAGGAGCTGGCGCGCGCGCCCCGAGGCGCGCCGCTCGAGGACTTCCTCTACGAGGACGAGCGGAGCGAGACGCCCGCGGGCGGCGGCGCGCTGCCCAGCGCCCCCGGGCGCCTGCCCAAGGCGGGGCGGCTCAACGCCGACGGCTGGCTGGTCCCAGAGGCAGGCTGCGCGAGCTGCCGCGCGGCGGGGGAGCGGGGCGGCGCCGGCGGACGTCTGGCTGCGCTCGTGCTGCTCGCGCTCGCGGCCCGGCGACGGCGACGTCACGCGCGCGACGCGAGGTAGCGCGCGGCGACCTCGGTGTGCAGCGGGAACGCGAGCTCGCGCGGACGCAGCAGGACATCGAGCGCGTTGACCTCGACCGTCGGCGTGAATTCGGGGAGCGCCGGCGCGGCCGAGAACTTCGCCCCGGTCGCGTGGCAGAACAGGAGCAGCAGGCGCCCATCCGCCGTGCTGTGGACCTCGAGGATCTCGAGCGTCTCCGACGAGAGCTCGATCCCTGTCTCCTCGCGCAGCTCCCGAGCCGCGCCCTCGCGCCACCGCTCGCCGGCCTCGATGAAGCCGCCCGGCAGCGCCCAGTGACCTTGGAAGGGCGGGATCCCGCGCTGGACGAGCAGCAGCCCGCCCGCGATCGGCAGCAGGATGACCGCGACGGGGATCGGATTGCGGTAGGTCGTCCGCTGGCACCGCGCGCAGACGCGGGGCCAGGCCGCCGCCGGCTCAAAGCCGGCGCCACAGAAGCCGCAGTGCGCGTGCGGGTCGGGCATCGCTCCCGGTGTATCACGAGGCGCGGCCTATCGCGTCTCGAGCGGGCCGAGCTTGAGCGTCCCCTCCGCGCGCGCGCGACGGAGCTTCGCGGCTCGCTCCTGCGCCCGCGCTCGCTCCCGCTCCCGTCGCTCCTCGTCACGCCGCTCCTGGTCCGCGATGTCGGCCTCGGTCCAGGGATCTTCGGGGATCGAACGCACCGGCGGGACCGACGGCGGCGTGACACCGCGCGTCATCACGACGTCAAAGCCGCTGCCGTGGTGCGGCGTCGGCTCGGAATAGATGCACGAAGAGACATATTCACACGCGCCCGCCGGCAGCGCGCGCATGCGCCCGCTCACCCCGTCTTGGTCCCCGACCGTGAACTCGCCGGTGCCCGCGTGCGCGACGAAGACCGCGCGCCCGCCCGCCCGATACACGCGCACGGAGCTCAGCGGGAAGGGGGACCGCGCGAAGACGTCGGTGAACAGCCGGCGCGGGTACATCGCGGAGGCGAGCATGCCTTCGTCGTAGAGCTTATCCCGGGCCGACAGCGGGATCACGACCGGGAGCCCGCGCCCGCGCGCCCCCGCGACCCGCACGTCCAGTGCCAGCTGCCCCCGCCCGGATCGTGTCCAGCGCGCGTGCTGGCAGCCCGCCTTGTAGTCGCAAAACGCGACGTCGGGCGCCTGAAAGCGCGTGAAGCCGTCGATCGTCCAGGCGCGCGCGTGGGCCCGCGCGAGCGCCGGGCGCAGCGCGCCCGAGCTCCTGAACTCGACGGGCTCTCGCGTGACCGTGCGCTCGACCTGACCGAAGAAGCTCATCTCGACGAGCGAGAGCTCGCCGAACCAGAGCACCGGCCCGCGGCTGGTGCGCTGACCGCGGTGCACGTCGAGCACGACCGCGACGAGCCGGTCCTTGGTCGCGCCCATGGGGAGCACGCGGTACTGGTAGGCGCCGAAGCACGCGGCGGCGGTCGACGGGCGCGCCGCGTAGCTGAGCAGCGCGATCCCGAGGCACAGCGTGAGTCGCCCGAGCCCTCGGGCTACAGCATCCACGCGTCCTCGTCCTCGTCCTCGTCCGGGTACGGCCACTGCTGCTCCGCCTCGATCCGCGCCTGCTCCAAGAACCGCAGCTCCTCTCGCTCGGCGCGCTCGCGCTCACGCTCGGCTTTCTCCAGGCGCTTGCGCTCCTCCTGCTCGCGCCGGTCGGCGTCGGTCCAGCCGTAGTCGTCGTCGTCCTCGGGGAGCGCCGCGATGACGGGGGTCGGCGGCGGCGTCGCGCCGGCCGTCAGCACGAGATCGAAGCCGCGGCCGTGATGCGGGATCGGCTCTCGATACATGCACGAGAAGACATCTTTGCACGCGCCCGGCGGCAGCCGCGAGAGCCGCCCGCGCACCATGTCGAAGTCGTCGCCGTCGGCGCCCTCGCCGACCATCTGCCCGTCGGTCGTGTGGGCGACGAAGACGGTCCGTCCCCCCGCTCGGTAGACGCGGATCGAGCTGAAGGGAGACGGGTACTCGGCGAAGACGTCCAGCAGCCGCCGCCGCGGGTACAGCTGGTAGAAGTTCATCCCGTCGCCGTAGAGCTCGTCTTTGACGCGCTCGGGCAGGACCGCCGCGAGCCCGCGCCCGCCCGCGCCGAGCTTGAGGTCGACGGCGAGCTGCCCCCCGGCGGTGCGGGACCACTTGGCGAAACGGCAGGGCTCGAGGTCACAAAACAGGGTCTTCGGGGCGCTGAAGGCTTCGAAGCCCTCGAGCGCGCGGGCCCGCGCGGCGGCCCGGGCGAGCGCCGGCTGCAGCTCGCGCGCGTAGGCCTTGTCCTTCACCTCGACCTTCTCGCTGGCGAGCTCGCGCAGCGGCTCGCCGTACCAGCCCATCTCGACCAGCGAGACGGTCGCGCCCCACAGGATCGCGCTCTTCATGTCCTCGGTGAAGCGCGTCTGCTCGATGCGGACCGCGATCAGCTGATCGCCCTGCACGCCCAGGGGGAACACGCGGTACTGGTGCGCGACGTAGCAGGCGCGCGCGCGCGCGGGCTCCCCCGCGTAGCTGAGCAGCGCGGCGCCCAGGGAGAGCGCGAGCGTCCACGCGCGCGTGATTCGGAAGGTCCGAGCGACCCGTGGCGAGTTCACAGCGTGCACATCACGAGTATACGCGCGAGCGCGCTATCCGAGCTCCAAGGCCCGCGCGATGAACCAGCCGAGGCCCGCGAGCGCGACCAGGGCGCTCAGCGCGAGCGCCAGGCGACGTCCGTGGGGCCACCGCCGGAGCGCGTAGACGAGCACGAGCATCGGCGCGAGCGCCAGCAGCTGCCCGAGCTCGACGCCGAGGTTGAAAAGCACGAGCGCGAGCTCGACGCGCCCAACCGGCAGCCCGATGGCGCGCAGCGCCCCGGCGAAGCCGAGGCCGTGCACGAAGCCGAAGGGCAGCGTGATCCGCCAGCGCCGCGCCGCCGCGTCGCCGCGCCCGGGTCGCGCGAGGCACCAGCAGTTCTCGACGCCGATGTACACGATGGAGAGCGCGATCGCGGGCTCGACCCAGGCCGGGTCGGGCGCCCAGCGCCCGAGGGCGACCAGCGCGAGGCTCAGCGAGTGACCGATCGTGAAGGCGGTGATCACCGCGATCAGCGGGCGGAGGCGCCACCCCGCGAGCACGAGGCCGAGCACGAACACGAGATGATCGACGCCGCCGAGGATGTGCTCGACCCCGAGCCGCAGGTACAGCGCGATGCCCGTCTCGACTGTCTCACCAGACATATCGTTGACCAGCGGCCGGTTCGCGGCGGCGGGCGCGAGCGCGACGCGGCGCCGCGGCGCCGCCCGGTGCAGCGCGAGCTCCCGCGCCACGTTCGCGGGCCCGCGCGTCACGTCGACGATGTGGCGGTGCCCGACGTCGGTGACCTCGAGCAGCCCGCGGGCGTCGAGCTCGAGCGTCGACGGCGGCGTGCCGAGGACCGGGCAGCGGTAGCGCGCGAGCGCCCGCAGGCCGTCGTCGCCGTCGAAGTCGAGGCGCTCGAGCGCGCCAACGCAGCTCGCGTCGTCGAGGCGCAGCGCGATCCCGCCGACGACCCGCGCCGCGATCGCGGGGCCGGCCGCGAGCAGCTCAACCTCGGCGAGCGCGCCGTCGCGATCGCGGTCGAGCTCGCGCGCGAGCGCGCGGACGTCGGCGCGCGCGAGCGCGAGCTCGGCGACGACCACGAGCGCGCCGTCAGGAGACGACGCGCTCGGCGTGCTCGACGTGCTCGGTGTGCTCGACGTGATCGAGTAGGTCCCACGGGACAGGCCCGCCTGATGCCCGCGCACGCGCCACGGGATCAGCAGGAGCAGCAGCGCGCACAGCAGCGCGGGCCACAGGCGAGGCCGGCGGCGAGGCCCGAGGCGAGACCCGAGTCGAGGGGAGAGCGGCATGGTGCACGGCGGCGCGCGTTCGCGCGCGCCGACGCTACCACAGCCGCTACATGATGCCGCAGCCCATGACCTCGCTCGGCACGCAACCCTCGCAGACCCAGTGGAAGTTGTCGAGGATGACGGTCGTGTCGAGGTCGGGGTCGCCCATGTCGAAGATCATGAAGTGGATCTCGAAGGTCTCGCCCGGCGTCGCCGAGCCCGCGGCGGTGAACCAGTTGGTCGCGCCGCCGACGTTGTCGAAGCCGGTGCCGGCGAGCACGGGGTCGCCCGGGTCGTAGTCGAAGTTGTCCTGCAGCGCCGTCACCGTCAGCGGCTGCCCGTCGATGAAGGTCACGTTGCCCGTGTAGGTCTCGCTCGTCGACCACGCGAGGAAGACGTCGTTGAACTGCGAGTCGACGAAGTTGGGGTACTCGGCCGAGAAGTACGCGAAGTCGAACTCGTAGCCGGTCGCGTTGAGCGGGTTGGGGTCCTCGGGCACGGTCAGCGAGCCGCCGAAGTGCAGCACGTCGTGGGCGATCTCGTTGCCGATGATCCACTGGGCCGCGAGCGTGTCGGAGCAGTCGTTGACGAGGTCGCAGTTCTCGAAGGGCGTGCCGCCGTTGCCGTCGTTGCTGCCGTCGACGGTCTTGACCGGGTCCGGGAGCACGCCGACGTCGTTGAGGTTGTCGTTGTCGAGGCCCGGCGAGGCGTCGTCGATGCCGTTGACGAGCAGGCCGGTCTGCATGAAGGGATCGCGCAGATCGCCGGTGCTGATGACCAGGAACTTCTCGCCCTCCTGCGGCCCCCAGAACGGGTCGTCCGGGTTGTCCATGTCCTTCGCGAGGCCGAAGCCCGTGACCACGCGCCAGGAGTCCTCGTCGGGCGTGTCCTGGATGTTGACGATCGGCGTCATCTTGACGGCGTAGGGGTCGTCGTCCTCGTTGCAGTTGAAGCCCATCGCCTTCAGCGGGTCGTTGTCGTCGCCGTCGCAGGCGATCTTCTCGTCGACGAACTCGCAGTAGAGGTCGCCGGTCGTCCCGTCGGTGTCGCTGTCGCTGTCGGTGTCAGGGTCGGTGTCGCTCGAGCTCGAGCCGACCTCGGTCGTCGTCCCGGGGTCCTCCGTCGTCATCCCGACCGTCGTGTCGTCGGTGGTCCCGGGGGAGGTCGTCGGCTCGACCGTCGTGTTGTCGGTCGTCTCGACGCCGACGGTCGTCTCGCCCGCGGTGGTGCTGGTCTCGCCCATGGTCCCGCTCGAGCCGGTGCCGGTCATCCCGCCGGTCGTCGTCATGGGCGGCCCCGCCGTCCCCGTGTCGGTCTCCTCGGAGGTGCTCTCGCCCGTGGTGCCGCTCGTGCTCTCGCCGTTGTCGTCGCCGCAGCCGTACGAGAGCAACAGACCCGCGCACAGCACCCATCCACAATTAAATCGCTTGTTCATGCTGACTCCCGTGAGCTTCACGCGACCGCGGCGCGTTGTCGGCGTCCTAGCAGGAGCGACCGGGGCGGCGGTTCGCGCTTAGCACCATTCAAACATGTCCTAAAGAGCATGTAAAACATGTTCTGACCCGGCCCGAGAGTCCACCGCGCCCGCGCGTGCTCGTCACGCGCCGCGCGAGCGCGCGGCCGAGCGCGCGCCCGCCCGACACGCGCCGTGATCCGAGAAAATTTCGCGGCCGCGATCCCGCGCCGCTGTAGTGCGTTGGGCGTACATCGGCGACAGCGGGCTCGCGCGGCGCGGCCAGAGCGGCTACCGTCACGCGGTGAAGCACGGCCCGCGCTCCAAGGAGGGAGTTCACGGAGGAGCCTCGATCGACGGCGTGGACGCCAGCGGGCGCGGGCGCGTGCGGCTCGCGGGGCATCTCCTCCACGTCGAGTCTGGGCTGCCCGGTGATCGCGTGCGCGCGGGCGTCCAGCCTGTCTGTGATGACGATCCCCGCGCGCTCGAGACCCTCGCGCTCGAGCCCTCGAGCCGCGCTCGGCGTGCGTTCGGCTGCGAGCACGCGCCGCGCTGCGGCGGGTGTCGCTGGCAGCACGTCGAGCTCGCGGCCCAGCGCCGCTGGAAGAGCGCGATGGTCCGCCGGCTGCTGACCGCGCGCGCGGGCCTCTCGATCGAGCGCGACCCGCCCGTGACCGCGACCCGCGGCGACGCCTACCGCTCGCGCCTGCTGCTGCGGGCGCACGTGACCGACGGGCGCCTGCTGCTCGGGCTGTTCGCCCGGGGCGCTCGCGCGCTCGTGGACCTCGAGCGCTGCGAGGTCGCCGACGAGCCGCTCAACGCCGCGCTGACGCGGCTGCGCGCGCTCGATGTCGGCGGGCTCCCCGACCACCGCTTCCGCCTCGCGCTCACGAGCTTCCCGGCGGCCGACGGGCTGCCGGCGGGCGTGCGCGGGCTGCTGACCCCCGCGACGGTCCCGGCCGCGCCCGCGCTCGAGGTCGCGGATCGGATCCGCCGCGCCGGCGCGCTCGAGCGCCTCGACGCGCCGCGCTCTACCGACGACTCGCTGCGCGCCTGCGATGTTCAGGACGGCGTGACGTTTTACGCCGCGGCGGGCCTGTTTGAGCAGGCCAACCGCGGGCTCAATCAGGCGCTGCGCCTCGCGGTGCGCCGCCGCGTCGACGCGATCGCGCCGGCGCGCGTCCTCGACCTCCACTGCGGCAACGGCAACCTCTCGCTGCTGCTGCTGCGCGGCGACGACGAGGCCCGCGTCGTCCGCGGCGTCGACACCAACCCGCTGGCGATCGCGGCGGCCCGCCGCGGCCTCGCCAGCCACGGCGGCGGCCTCGACACCGAGACGTATCGCGTCTGCTCGGCCGCGCGGGCGCTCCACGAGCTGCGCGCGTCGCCAGACGCGGGCCGCGACGCGCCGACGCTCGCGCTGCTCGACCCGCCGCGCGCGGGCCTCGAGCCAGACCGACACGCCGGCGTCTCCGCGCTGACGCTGCTCATGGAGCTGCGGCCGCGCGACGTGCTGTACGTGAGCTGTGACCCGCGAACGCTCGCCCGCGAGCTCGCGCGCCTGCGCGAGGAGGCGGGCTATCAGCTCGTCGAGCTCGAGCTCTTCGATCTGTTCCCGGGGACACAGCACATCGAGGCGCTGGCGTGGCTGCGCGCGTCGTGAGCGAACGGGCGCGCGCCTCGCTTGCTCCGCGCGCGCGCGCCTGAAACGATGCCCCATGCGAATCCTGAGCTTTCGCGGCAGCCCCAGGGCGATCGGCCGGGCGTTCGGCGAGTCGTGCCGCGCGCAGATGCTCGAGCTCTACGCGCTGCGGCTCGCGAGCACGATCGAGCACGCGAGGCGACACGCGCGGCGCGAGCTCGACGAGCGCGCGGTCCTCGACGTCGCGCGCGCGTGCCTCGAGCCGACCCGCGCCTATCACCCGGCGGGCTATGAGGAGCTCGAGGGCCTGGCCGAGGGGTCCGGGATGTCGCTGCCGCGCGTGCTCGCGCTCAACGGCCTGACCGACCTGCGCGATGTCGTGACGTGGTCGCGCGCGCCCGACCGAGAGGGCTGCACCTCCTTCATCGCGCGGGGCGACGTGACCCGAGACGGGCGCACGATCTACGCGCAGACCTGGGACCTGCTCACCGACAACGGCCCCTACGTGCTCGCGGTCCACCGCCGCCCAGACGACGGCCCGGCGACGTGGAGCTTCACGACCGTCGGCTGCCTCTCGCTGATCGGGCTCAACGAGGAAGGGATCGCCGTGGGCACCACCAACCTCAAGACCCTGGACGGTCGCCCGGGCGTGATCTACTTGAGCGTGCTCCACCGCGCGCTGGCGTGCCGGAGTTATGAGGATGCGGCGCGCGCGGTGACCGAGGCGCCGCGCGCGGGGGCCCACTACTTCTTCGTCGGCTGTCGCGACGAGCGCGCCTGCGGGATCGAGTGCAGCGCGACCGAGGCCACGCGGGTCGAGCTGCGCGAGGGGACGCGCGTCCAGACCAACCACTGCCTGGTCCCGGCGAACCACGCGAAGCAGGCCGCGCTCTCCCCGAACTCGTCGAGTTCCTCCCACGCTCGCCTCGCGCGCGCCCGCGAGCTGCTGGCGAGCGCCGCCGGGCGCCTCGACGTCGCGACCGCGAAGCGGATCTTGTCGGATCGGGCGAACGGCGAGGACGCGATCCTGCGGGAGGACTACAACGACACCACCACGAACGGCGCGGTCGTCATGCTCCCGGGCCGGCGCGAGCTCTGGGCGTGCGGAGGTCTGCCTGACCGCGCCGAGTGGGTCGAGCTGGTCCGCGCGAGCCCGTGATCCACATGTTCTAAAGTGCAGGATCTTCCGCGCGGTTGACAAGCGGGCGCGGGATGGGCTTCGATGCGGGGGTGAGCAGCGAACGCGACCGTACGCCCCCGCCTCCCGATCCGAGCGGGCAGCCGCGACTCTCGCCGCCGCCGCGGACGCCCGCGATGGTGCGCGCCGCGGTCCTGGCGGCCGCGACCGCGGGCCTCGTGGGCGCCCCTGGCTGCGGCGACAGCGGGGGCACCAGCGACAGCAGCACGAACGAGTCGACGCCCACCACGGACAACACGCCGCCGATGGCTGATCCCTCCACGACCCAGACGAGCACCGGCACCGGCACCGGCACGACCGCAGGCGGCACGACGACCGGGCAGCCGCCGATGCCGAACCCGACCGGTACGACGAACATCCCGCCGATGCCGGGGCCGACGACGGGCCTGCCGCCGATGCCAAACCCGACCGCGACCGGCACGACGGGCGACACGGAGACCGGCACCACGACCGGCACCACCGACGCCGGCACCACCGATATCGCGCCGATGCCCCCGCCGACGTCGGGCTAGCCGGTCGAGGCATGACCGAGGAGCGCGCGGAGCCGCGGACGCTCGCGTTCGAGTGGCGGGTGTGGGCGGCCGAGAACCTGCTGCGCGGCGTCCCGCGGGAGCAGGTGCTCGCCGGGCTGCGCGACGAAGATGTGCCGCCGGACGAGGCGCGCGCCCGGGTGCACGAGCTCGAGCGCTCACCGGCCTTTGTGGCTGCGGGGGCGATCGCGCGACGGCTGCGGCAGCTGGAGCTCGTGCTCGAGCTGCAGGCGCGGCTGGCCGAGGAGGCGCCGGCGCCCGGGGTCGAGCGCTGCAGCGAGGCGCTGCCGGCCGCGCGCTTCTACCAGCGCTACTACGCGGGCAACACGCCGGTGCTGCTCGAGCGCTTCGCGGACGGCTGGCCCGCGCTCGAGCGCTGGCGGCCGGAGTACTTTAAGCGGCGCTTCGGCGACGTCGAGATCGAGGTCGCGAGCCGACGAGAGTCGCGCTTGGACCCCGACATCCACTTCGCGGCGACGCGCGAGACCGTGACGATGGCGGACTACGTGGACCGCGTGCTCGCGTCGGGCCCGAGCAACGATCTGTACGCGATCGCCAACAACCGCAACACCGCGCGCCCGGAGCTGCAGGCGCTGTGGGACGACATCCGCCCGCCACCGGGCTATTTGGACATGTCACGGGTGGCGGGCGCGTCGGCGCTGTGGTTCGGCCCGGCGGGGACGCTGACGCCGCTGCACCACGACACCTCGAACATCCTGTTCGTCCAGATCCTCGGGCGCAAGCGCGTGTACCTCGGGCCGCCCCGCTCGCGCGGGCTGCTCGCCTCGGCGCGCGGGCTCTACAACCACGCCGACTGCGAGCGGCTCGCGCCCGCGGAGCGCCGCGCGGCCGGCGTGATCGAGCTGACGCTCGAGCCAGGTGAGACGCTGTTCCTCCCGGTGGGCTGGTGGCACCAAGTCCGCGCGCTCGACCTCAGCGTCAGCCTCGCGCTCAACTGCCTGCAGCGGCGCAACATCTACGACTGGTACAAGCCCGGCGCGCTCGGCGCTTGACGGCTGCTAGTCACCGCGCTCAGGCTCGTCCGCCGCGCCGCGGGGACCCCAGCTGGCCACGCCCACGCGCGCGCCCGCGAAGAACTCCTTCGGATCCTGCCCGTCCCCGAGCGCGATGAAGCCGTCCGCGCCCTCCCCCGCGAGCAGGCGAGCCTCGACGCCGAGCGCCAGCGCCACGCGCTGCTTCGTGTCGACCCAGATCCGCTTGTACGGGGCCTCGCGCTCGACCCAGCTCGGCTCGCGCCAGATCGCGTAGCGGAGCGTGCGAGAGGGGAGCGCGTAGTCGATGATGCGCCCGCGCGAGACGAGCTCGCCGTCGACGTCGAAGTAGGTCCACCACACCCAGTCCATCACGGCGGTCACGCGCGCCCGGCCCCTTGGTCAGAAGATGTCTGAAGAGCCATGGTGTACGAGTGCGCGCGGAGGCTCACGGCGCGCGCGCCTCGCTGCGGCAGAGCGCGCCGTGGTTCATGCAGCTCTCGCGCGCGCACTCGCAGGTCACGAGCTCGTCGCCGACCTTGGTCGTCCAGCCGATCTCGACGCAGCTCTCGCCGGAGCAGAAGGTCTCGATGCTCGCGCCGCTCGGCAGCGTCGTCGTCCAGCCCTGGGCCTCGCAGCCGTCCGCCATGCAGCGGGTCTCGATCGCGGTGCCGTCGGGCAGGCTCACGCGCCAGCCGCCGCGCAGGCAGCTGCCCTCGTTGACGCAGCGCGCGTGGGCGACCTGCTCCCCGGGCAGGTTGATGTCCCAGCCGCCGCGCAGGCAGCCGTCGCCGCGGCAGCGGACCATCACCTCGCCCTGCAGCGACGCGCCGGTCCAGCCCCGGCGCAGGCAGTTGCCTTGATGGCAGAGCCCGAGCCCGAGCACGCCGGCGACGGTCAGCACGTCGTGGCGGCGCGCGCTGAACAGGCGCGCGCGCGCCTGCCGGCGCAGATCGTCGTGGTCCTCGGGTTGGTGACGCTGCAGGTGCTCACGCAGCTCGACGAGGTCGAGCTCGACGGCGGTCCACTCGAGGCGCGCTGGATCGCTCCCGGCGGCGTCGTAGCAGACGAGCAGGAAGTCGAGCAGCTCGTGGTCGGGGACCAGGTCCCGCGTGGCGCCGCAGGCCTCGACCACGGCGCGGTCGACTGACTCGCCGCGCCCGAGCGCGAGCAGCCCGCGCAGCAGCTCGGTCGAGGGCTCGAGCTTGATCGCGATGAGCAGCTCGCGCGCGACCCCGGCGGGGTGCCCGATGACCTCGTAGAGCGCGGCGGCGGTGTAGTGGAGCTGGAGCGCCTCTTCGGGGTGATCCTTGGCGGCCGCGTGCAGGAACACCACGGCCTGATCGATGACCTCCGGCGCGGTCTCCCGCCCCTCACGGACATCGGCGCGGTAGAGCCCGCGCGCGAGGTTGGCGTAGGAGGTGGCGAGCTCGGGGGTGACGCCCTGCTCGGCGATCCGCGAGTACACCGCCGAGATCTTGCGCTCGATCGCGCTGCGGTACTCCTGCTCGTTGTCGGCGGGCGTTTGATCCTGCGCGCTCGCGCAGGCGCCTGCGGTCGCGATCGCGGTCAGCAGCAGCGCGCGAGCGATGGAGCGGGTGAGGCGGGGCACGGCGTCGGCAACTATACGCGGATGTCCGCGCGTCAAAAGCTGAACACGTGGGCGCCGTCGGTCGAGCCCTGCGCCGGGGGGAAGCGCGTGCGCAGGACGACCCCCTCGAGGCAGCGGCGCAGCGGGGGGCTCAGCAGCGGATCGTCGACCGTGACCTGGTCGACGGCGCCCGAGGGGCGAACCGTGAACTGCACCTTGAAGCGCGTGTCGGGCAAGCCGCCGTTGTCCCGCCCGCAGCGGCGGACCTGCTTGCCGCGCCGCTTCAGCGCGCGCGCCATCACGCGCTCGTCGAGCTGCTTGGGCAGCTTGCGCGGCTTGTCCGCGGCCGGGTCGTCCGCGTCGCGCGGCGTCGCCGACAGGGCGGCGTCGTCGCCCGCTCCTACGAGCTCCGCCCCGGAGCCCGACGCGTCCGCGGCCGCGGGCGCCACGATCGGCTCGTCGGCGCTCGGGGTGGTGGGCTGCTTCGGCGACCGGGCTGACGCGGCGTCCTCGTCCGCGTCCACAGGCGCCGTCGCGATCGCCGGCGCGTCGACCGTCGCCCGGCTCGGCTCCTCCCCCGCGTCGCGCTCGAGCAGACGTGAGCCGAGCGTGAGCCCGACGGCCAGCAGCGCCAGCAGCGAGAGCGCGAGGACCAGGGGGGGTCGCGCGGGCTGGAGCGACGCGGCCGCCGGCGCCTCGGGGATCGCGTGGAGCGCCGCGCGCAGCGCGTGCACGTCGGCGTAGCGATCGTCAGGCTGCTTCTCGAGACAGCGCAGGATCAGCCGCTCGGCCTCGGCGGGGAGCTCGGCCTCCGGCGCGATCGAGCGCGGCGGCGGCGGCGGCTCGCTGAGGTGCTGCGAGACCACGGCCATGAAGGTCGGCGCCGAGAACGGCACGCGCCCGGTCAAGAGCTCGTAGAGCACCAGGCCGACGGCGTAGATGTCCGCGCGGCCATCTACGGCGTCAGCCCGCGCCTGCTCAGGCGCGATGTAGGCGGCGGTGCCGACGAGCTCGCCGCCGCCGGTGGCCGTCAGCGAGCGCACGCTCGAGGCGTCAGAGCGCGTCAGCTTGGCGATCCCGAAGTCGAGGACCTTGACGTGCGGGCGCCTCGCGACGCCCTCGCCCCCGCGCCCCGGCGGCGTGACCAAGAAGATGTTGTGCGGCTTGATGTCGCGGTGGACGATCCCGAGCTCGTGCATGGCCGCGATCGCGTCGCAGAGCTGCAGCGTGAGCGCGCGCGCCTCGGCCCAGGAGAGCCGGCGCTCGCGGGTGAGGCGGGCGGCGAGGTCCTCGCCCTCGAGGTACTCCATCGCCAAGAACACCTGGTCCTCGTAGCTGCCGACCTCGTGGATCGTGACGACGTTGGGGTGCGAGAGCCGGGCCATCGCCCGGGCCTCCCGCAGCAGCCGCGCGCGCGCGAGCTCGTCGCTGCTCTCGTGGTCCGAGCGCAGCAGCTTGATGGCGACCTTGCGGTCGAGCTGGTCGTCGCGGGCCAGGTAGACCACCCCCATGCCGCCCGAGCCGAGCTGCTCCATGACGGTGAAGCGGCCGATCCGGACGGGCGCGCTCAGCTCGCCGAACAGGCTCGACTTGATCATCTCCTTGAGCCGCCGGTCCTCGGGGCTCGCCATGACGTCGAGGGTCTCCACGTCGATGACGCGCGGCTCGGCGCTGCCTGTCTCCTCCATCATGTTCGAAGACGCGGCGACGCCCGCCGAGCGCGCGCGCGCCCTGGCCGTGTCGTCATCGCGCGCCCCCGGCTTCGCTGGGTCGCGCGCGCTGGGGTCGCCGCGGCGCATTCCGGGGCCCAGGATCGCGGATCTCACCGGAGTCTTCAACGCGCGACGCGGGCCGAGGCTCTCGCCTCGCGCCAGCGCGCCGCCTCGAGCCTCCTAGAACCGACTAGGACCTACTGGGGCCTTCTAAAAGCTCGTGGACAGCCACAGGCCGGCGCTCGCGCGCCCGACCGCCGGCGCGATCACCAGCTCGCGGCGACGCTTGTAGACCCCCGCGGCGAGCAGCGACGCGCCCGTCACGAGCAGCGCTCCCCCGACGATCCCGCCGACCCACGCGATGTTATTGGCGCGCCGCCCCTCCTCGCTGAGCTCGTCGACCAGGTTGTGGTCGTGCTCCGGCTCGCTCGTGATCTGCTGCGTCTGGCGATCCCGCGCCGCGCCGACCGCCATCGCCGAGCCCATGGTGATCAGGCCGACGGCGCCGAAGCCCGTCAGCAGCCCGCCCGCGATCACCATCCGCGCGGCCTCGAGGCTGGGGGGCGGGGGCTCGCTGACCACCGGCGTCCGCGGCTCCGCGAGCTCAGAGAGCTCGGCGCGCGCCTCGGTCAGGGTCGCGCGCTCCTGGGCCGCGCGGGCTGCCTCCTCGGCCACGCGCTGCGCCTCGGCCTCGCGCGCGGCTTCCTCCTCGGCGGCGATCGTCTGCAGCTTCGCCGCGAGGATCGCCTGCTGACGCTCGACGTCGGCTCGGCTCGCGCGATCGCTCGGGTCGAGCGTCTCCGCGTACTCGCCGAGGAAGCGCTGGGCGTCGCGCAGCGGCTCGCTCGCGCCTGACTTATCGTGCAGCTGATGACAAGCGCCCGCGAGCGCGTACAGCAGCGTCCCGCGGGCCTTGGTGTACTCCGGCGCCTCCGGGCTGACCGCGAGCGCGTCCTCCAGCAGCGCGATCGCGCCGACGAGGTCACCGCGGCGCTGACGGGCGCGGGCCTGCTCGAACAGCTTGGTCGCGGTCTGCATGTCGGAGGCGGGCGCGGGCTCCCGCGCGGGCTCGGCCGGCGCGTCGACGTCCTCGGCGGGCGCCTGCTCCGCAGCCCGCACCGCGGCGGGCAGCGGCGCCGACGCGAGCAGCAGCGACGCCGCGAGGGCGCGCGCGCGCCAGCTCCGACCTGGCCGAAGCACCACACACCGCCCCCGCCCTCGGTCGCTGCTCGTCACGCGCGCGTCGATGGTAGACCGCGAGGACCGCGGGCAGCAACGACCGCGACGGCGCGCGGCCGGCGGGGCGCGGGATTACGCGCGGACCATCGCCTGCAGCTGCCGCCGCGCCCGCGTCAGGCGATCGCCGACCGTCGAGATCGGGCGACCCACGACCTCGGCGATCTCGCGCAGGTTGAGGCCCTCGTGGTGGTAGAGCACGAAGACCTCGCGCAGCTTCGGCTTGAGCTGCTGCAGCATGCGCCGCGCCTCGTCGTGGATCAGCGCGGGGCTGTCCTCGTGCCGCTGGCTGCGGCTCTGGTGGAACCAGTGGAACGCGCGCTTGAGCCGGCTCTGGCGGAAGTCGTGACGCATCGAGTTGCGCGCCGTGTTGACCGTGATCCGGTACAGCCAGGTCTTGAGCGTGGACTCGCCCTTGAAGGTCGCCAGCCCAGTGAACGCGCGCGTGAACACGGTCTGCAGCGCGTCGTCGACGTCGGCCTCGCTGGCGAGCAGGCGAAACAGGTGACCGCGGACCTGCCGGTGGTAGCGCTCGTAGAAAGCGCGCTGCGCTCGCCGGTCGCCCGACCGGATCCCCTCGAGCAGCGCGCGCTCCTGCGCGCGAAGATCGGGCTCGCGGGCCGTTCGCGAGCGCGGCGCCGCCACAGGGCGCGAGAAATTCGAGGTGTCGGCGAGTTGCACCAGCATGACGTTTGGTCGGGGGCTGAGACCCACGGTGACAGTACCGGCGGCAAAAAAAACAATTGCGTAGGATCACAGTTTTTTCTCCGCGACCGCGTTGAGGCCCGCGGACTAAGCGCAATCGCGCGCTGAGACGCGCACAACCACCGTTTTGGGCGTGTGCGCTCGCGCGGCGCGATTTCATCGCCCCGGCGCAATAGAATCAATTATACAGCCATCCACGAGCAATTTATTTCGAGTGACCGTCGCCTACTAGCCGAGCAGCAGCACGAGCGCCGCGCGTGACCTAGACCGAAAAGACATATCCACTAGAACACCTGGACGTCGCCGTTGCCGTCGAAGTGCTGCTTGTAGTGCTCGACCGGCGTCCGCTGGGTGTCGCCGATCCGCGTGATGGCGCCGTAGCCGAGGCGGCCGTCGTCGCCCTCGCCCCAGCAGCGCACGCGCCCGCCGTGGGTGAGCAGCGCGCAGGCGTGGTCGCGCGCGACCGAGACCGCGTTGACCTGATCGCCGACGCCGACGCTGACCTCGAAGTCGTTGCTGCCGAGCTCCAGGTAGTACTCCAGCGGGGTCTCGTCGTCGCCGACGCGGTGCTCGTCGTGCCCGTAGCCGAGGCGGCCGACGAAGTTGTTGCCCCAGCAGCGCACGCTGTTGTCGCTGAGCACGACGCAGGTCCGCGACGCGCCCGCGGCGATCCGCTCGATGTCGACGGCCGCGTTGGGCTGCCGCAGCTGCACGCTGCCCCGCGTCAGCTTGTTGAGCGCCGCGTCGAGCTGGGCGTAGAACGCGACCGGGGTCTCCTGCGCGCCGACGGTCGCGCCGAAGCCCTCGAGCTCGTTGGTGCCGTAGCCCAGCTGCCCGTGGTTATTGTTGCCCCAGCAGCGCACCTCGTCGGGGTCGAGCAGCGCGCAGGTGTGGCTCTCGCCGGCCGCGAGGTGCGTGACCTGGTACTCCTCACCCGCGGCCTGGAACTGCACGGGGCCGAGGCCGTGCTCCGCGTAGAACTGCGCCGGCGTCTCGCTGAGCCCGATCGTCTGGATCGTCGGGTCGCCGTAGCCCAGCTGCCCGGCGCTGTTGCGACCCCAGCAGCGGATCTCGCCGGGGGTGTCGGCCGGGACGCGGAGCTTGACGCAGGTGTGCCAGTCGCCGGCGACGACCTCGTCGACGCCGAGCGGGCTGCCGATGTCGACCTCGACGGCGTGCTCGCCCTCCTGATCGCCGATGTCCCCAGATGTCCCCGAGCCCAGCTGCCCGTAGCTGTTGTTCCCCCAGCAGCGCACGGTCTGATTCTCGAGCAGCGCGCAGGTGTGCGCGGCGCCGGCGGTCAGCTGCACGACCGGGACGTTCGGCTCGTCGCCGAACAGCGGCACGACGCCGCCGCCGTCGAGCTGCGAGTAGCGCTCGTGGGGCGTCTGCTCGAAGCCGATGTTGTCGTCGTCGCCGTAGCCCAGCTGCCCCGACGCGCCCTGCCCCCAGCAGCGCACCGCGCCGTCGAAGCCCAGGCCGCAGGTGTGCGTGTCGCCGGCGACGATGGTCCGCACCGCGACGCCCAGGTCGACATCCGCGTCGAGGCCGGGCGGGAAGCCGTCGAAGGTTTCCGCCGGGGTGTCGGCGCCGCCGAGCGCCGGGTAGCCGGGGTAGCCGAGCTGCCCGACGCCGTTGTCGCCCCAGCAGCGCACGCGCCCGGTCCCGTGCACGACGCAGGTGTGGCGCTGGCCGGCCGCGACCGAGCTGATCAGCCGCGCGCCCTGGCAGTCGTTGGTGCAGGCGTCGTCGTTGTCGTCGTTGCCGTCGTCGCAGTACTCGTGCTCGTCCTCCTCGAGGCTGACCCAGATGACCCCGTCGCCGCAGACCGCCTTGGTGCACGCGTTGATGCAGGCGTCGTGATCCTCGTCGTTGCCGTCGTCGCACTCCTCGCCCTGCGAGACCACCCCGTCGCCGCAGATCGCGACGGTGCAGTGGTTGGTGCAGCCGTTGTCGTCGAGCTCGTCGCCGTCGTCGCACTCCTCACCCTGCCCGACCACCCCGTCGCCGCAGCGCGCGAGCGTGCACGCGTTGGTGCAGGCGTCGCTATCTTCGTCGTTGCCGTCGTCACACTCCTCGGGGAACTCCGCGACGCCGTCGCCGCAGACGGCCTCGCCGGTGCTGCTCTCCGAGCCCGTCGTCCCGGTGCTGCTGGCGTCGCTGTCGCTCGGCTCAGGTCCGGGCGGCCCGCCGCAGAAGCCGTCCTCGCAGGCGTACATCGGCGCGCACTCGCGATCGGCGATGCACGGCTCGCCCAGCAGGTAGACGCCCGAGAAGCAGCCGACCAGCAGCGATCCGCCCGCGCTGAGCGCGAGCGCGCGTCGCCACGCCGCTGCCTGTCTGTTTGGACATCGGACGTCCATTCGCGCCCTATTGTACAAGCTCGCCGCGCCGGCGCCCGTCGGCGTCGCCTCAGCCGCGCTGCGCGTCCCGGTCGAGCGCGGCGAGCAGCGCCCGCACGGGCTGCGCCTCGGCCTCGACGGCGCGTGGGTCGACGTGCGCCGGCAGGCGCTCTCGTCGTCGCGCGAGCCGCTCGAGCGCCTCCTCGACCCACCCCCGCGCCGCGCCTTCGTCCCCCCTCGCGCGCGCGAGCCGGGCGCGGACGAACGCGGCGCGCCAGGTCAGCGGCGAGGCCTGCTCGCGGAAGCTCTCGTGCGCGCTCGCCAGCGCGAGCTCGGCGTCGTCCAGCGCCCCGCGCTGCAGGTACGCCTCGCCCAGGTGCAGCGACGCGATCGCGGCGTACTCCTGGCGCTCGGTCGCCGCGCACAGCTCCCGCGCGCGCTCGAGCATCGCGATCGCGTCCGCGAGCTCGCCGCCGCGCAGCAGCGCGCGACCGACGTTGACGCGGCAGTCGCCCTCGCAGGCGCGGTCGCCGATCTCGATGAAGATCTCGAGCGCCTCGAGGAACCGCCCGCGCGCCCCGGGGATGTCGCCGAGCTCGAAGTAGGCCTCGCCGAGGTTGGCGAGCTCGATCGCCTCGCGCCGCCGCAGGCACAGCCCGCGCGCGAGCTCCAGCGCCTCCTGCTGCACGGCGAGCGCCTCGTCGCTGCGCTGACTCTCGGCCAGCAGCGCCGCCTTCGCGCTGATCGCCGAGTACAGCGCGTGACGGTCGTGGCTGGCGCGCGCCAGGGTCAGCGCGCGCTCGACGTGGCGCTCCGCGTCGAGGTACTCGCCGAGCTTGAGGTGCTGCCACGCGCGCTCGCGGTGGGCCTCGGCGCGCAGCGCCTCGGGGTCGCGCCCGTCGAGCGCGCGCAGGACCTCCTCGATCCTGCGCGCGGCCTCGTCGGTTCGTCCCTGGCGCGTGCGCACGCTGGCCGCGAACACCCGCGCCCGCAGGGACACCTCCCGCGCGCCCTTCGCCTCGGCGCGCGCGTGCACGTCGTCGGCGGTGCGCACCGCCTCCTCGTGCTCGGCGAGGCCGAGCAGGCAGCGCGCGAGCGTCAGCGCGACCTCGAGCGAGAGCGCCGCGTCGCCGGCCGCGCGCGCGGCCTCGTCGGCGCGCAGCAGGTCCGCGCGCGCCTGCTCGAACCGACCTGTCCTCGAGTGCAGCACGCCCGCGAGCCAGGCGAAGCGCGCGCGCTCCTCGGCCGTCAGCGCCTCGCCGTCACGCTCGAGCTGGTCCCGCGCACGCTCGGCGCGCGCGAGCGCCTGCTCGGCGCGCGCGTTGTCCTGCCGCGCGCAGGCGGCCTCGAGCGCGACGAGGCCGTTGCGAAGCGCCGCGGGCCAGTCCTGCAGCGCCTCGTGGTGGTAGGCGAGCGCGTGCGCCAGCCGCCGGCTCTCCCCGGGGTAGCGCTCGCGCAGCGCCGCGACGGCGCGCTTGTGCGCCCGCCGACGCCGACGCCGGCTCATGCCCGCGTACAGCACCTCGCGCAGCGCCGGCCCGTGGAAGCGGTAGTCGTTGCCGACCGACACGCCGTCCTCGTCGAGCAGCTGGCGCGCGAGCGCCAGCTCGATCTGCTCCTCGAGCGCGTCCTCGTCGAGCCCGCAGGCGAGCTGCAGGGTGTCGAAGCAGAACTCGTCGCCGAGCGCCGCCGCCTGCTCCAGCGTCGCGCGCAGCGGGGCGCTCTTCGGGTCGGCGTCGAGCGCCTCGAGGCGCGCGCGGACCAAGCTCCCGATCGTCTCCGGCAGCGCGTCGACGCCCCGCGCGAAGCGTTCGAACACCCAGCTCCCGCTCGCCTGGTCGCGACGCAGCGCGCCCCGGACCACCAAGTGGCGCACGGTCTCCTCGAGATAGTAGGGGTTGCCGCCGGTCACCTGCAGCAGCCGCTGCAGCTCCTGCGGCCGCAGGCGCAGCGCGCCGAACACCCCGGAGAGCCAGTCGCGGACCTCGCCCGCGTCGAGCGGGCCGAGCTCGAGCAGCGCGCAGCTGCGTCGCCGCGTATGTCCGAGGAGCCATGTCGTGACGTCGGCGCCCGCGCCCTCGCGCTCCAGGGTCGCGACGACGAGCCCGCCGCGCGCGGCGACCAGGCGGCGCAGGTGATCGATCAGCTCGAGCTCCACGCGCCGGGCCGCGTGCAGGTCGTCGAAAACGAGCAGCGCGCGGCGACCCTCGATCCGCGCGGCGAAGGCCTCGACGATCTCGACCACCGAGCGCGCGGAGGCGTCGGCGGCCCCGGGCCCGACCAGTCGATACTCACCCGAGGTCGGCGGCCGACGTCCCGGCGAGGCGCCGTCGAGCATGCCGAGGAAGGTCGCGAAGGAAGACGCCTGCTCGCCCTCGTAGGCGAAGAACCGCCCGCGCAGGATCAGCGGCGGCGCGGCGCCCTCGCGCAGCGACTCGCACAGCGCCCGCACGAGCCGGGTCTTGCCGACCCCCGACGCGCCCGTGACGATCGCGATCGGCTGCTCGTTACGGCCCGCGGCGGCCCAGCGCTCGCGCAGACGCTCGAGCTCCCGCGCCCGCCCGACGAAGCGCTCGAATTGCGGTGCCGCGAGCGCGACCCGATCCCCGCGCGCCTCCGTCCGCGCCGCGGTCGCGCCCACCCCGGTCGAGGCCAGCTCCGGCGCCGACGCGCCGGTCTGGAGCTCTCCCACCGGCGCGTGCAGGGTCGGCGCGTGACCGCCGATCCCCCGCGCCGTCGTCATCATCGTCGTCGCGTCGTCAAACCGGTCGACGCCGCGCTCGCCCGCGCCCGCCCCGGCCATCGCCGCGAGCGCCAGCGTGCTGGAAGGCCTGTCTTCTGGGACACGTTGCAGCGCGCGCGCGATCGCGGCGCGCACCGCCTCGGGAAGATCGGGGACCCGCTCCTCGGGCGGCGCGTAGCGACCCTCGGCGGTGCGCATCAGCGTCTCGGCCGGGCGCGCGCCTTCGAAGGGGCGCGCGCCGGTCACGAGCTCGTAGAGCATCACGCCGAGCGAGAAGATGTCCGCGCCCGGCCCGACCTCCTCGCCGAGGACCTGCTCCGGCGCCATGTAGCACGCGGTCCCGACGATCGCGCCCGGCGAGGTCAGGCGTCGCCCCGCGCCCGCGCGCTGCGCGATGCCGAAGTCCAGGACCTTGGCGAGCGCGCGCCCGTCGTCGCTGCGCGCGATGATCACGTTCGCGGGCTTGAGATCGCGGTGGACGACGCCGCGGCGGTGCGCCGCCTCGACCGCCGCGCAGATCTCGGCGAACAGCGGCAGCGCGCGCTCGACCGGCAGCGCCCCCTGCCGCTCGAGCACCTCGGCCAGCGTCGGCCCCTCCAGGTACTCCATGACCATGTACGGCAGGCCGCCGCGGGGCTCGCCGAAGTCGTGGATCTCGACCACGCTCGGGTGCCGCACGCGGGCCGCCGTCTGCACCTCGAGCAGGAAGCGCGCGCGCATCTCGGGCGAGTCACAGCTGGGCAGCAGGCACTTGATCGCGACCGCGTCGCCGAGCGAGAGACGTGTCGCAAGGAACACCTCTCCCATTCCGCCGACGCCGAGCCGTCGCTCGATCCGATAGCGCCCCTCCAGGACGACCCCGGGGTAGAGCTGCGCGCGCGAGGGCTGCGTCATCCAGCCCGACGATCGCACGTCGCGCTCCAGACCTGTGTGAGAACCACGACCCGCCGAGACGCGCGCGCTGATCTCCGTCCAGCCCGCCCCGGGCGTGACGCGGTGCGCGCGTGCGTGCGGCTCTCCCACATGTCAGCAGTACGCCGTAGATGAAAAAAGCGATCGCCCGGCGCCCGCTCGCCGCCGCGGGCGCCGAATTTTTGCGTCGCGCGGCTTTGCGCGCCCGCCGGCGCGCGCCGCGACGCGCGGCGCGGCGCGTCGGCCTCGGCATCAACTCGCTCGCGCGGCTGGCCGTCGATGCACGATCGGAGCCCGAACGCGGGCGAGCGCCGCTACGATGACCGTCGATGCTGTTCGGTTGGAGCGTCGAGACCTGGCGCCAGCACTACCAGCTGTTCTGGGACACCGGCGCGCTGCCCCAGGCGATCGCGTGGGCGCTCGACGCCTGCGAGCAGGATCCCGATCGAGCCCGTCACGCGCTCCGTCCCTTCACCGAGGCGTGCCTGCGCCGCGCGGTCTCGCAGGGGTACCCGCCGTCCGGTCAAGCGCAGATCCGAGACAAGCTGCTCGCGCTCAACCGCACGCCGCTCGCCGCCCTGAGCCCGAGCCCGCCCCGCGATCTGCGTCGCTGGGCGCTCGCGCGCACACAGCTCGCGACGATCAAGACGCGACCGCGGCTGTATCTCCCCGCCCCGCGCTGGAACGGCATCCCGATGGGTCTCGTGCGCAGCTGCCGTTCACTCACCGCGGCCCCCCGCGCGCCCCGAGACTTCGCGGACGCGGTCGCGCTCGTCTGCGATCTCTTCCCGCTCGGCGACGGCTGGCGCGAGCTGCCCCGCGAGGAGGCGAGGGAGCTGCTCGCGCGGGCGCTCGCCGGCGAGCTGGTCTACGGCGGGCCGCGCATGCCCGAGGACCACGCGCGCTCGCGCAGCAAGAACTTCATCGCCCAGCGGACCGCCGGCGCGCGCTTCTTCACCAATCACGGCCCGAGCTCCTTCGGGGTCCTGACCGTGTTCACCTTCTCCTTCGGCCTCGCGGTCGTCGAGCCCGAGCGCGCGACGGTCGTGGCGATCGGCGGCGAGGATTAGCCAAGACCTACGTCTCGGCGCGCCTGCGGTAGGTCCAGTTGTGCGAGATCCAGTACTCGCGGAGGCTCGCCAGCATCTGGCTCAGCGAGTCGAAGTCGACCGGCTTCACGAGGTAGCTGTTCGCGCGCAGACGATAGGCGCGATCGACATCTTGCTTGTTCTCCGAGGTCGTCAAGATCACGACCGGCACGCGCGACAGCTTCGAGCTCTTGATCTGGCGCAGGACCTCGAAGCCGTCCATGCGCGGCAGCCGAAGATCCAGCAGGATCAAGTCCGGCGGCTCAGGCAGCGCCTGCGCCTCGCCGCGGCGCAGCCCGAGCACCTCGAGCGCCTCGGCGCCGTCGCGCGCATGGACGACGCGGTGCCCCTTCAGCTGCGAGCCCAGGCCGCGCAGCAAGAGCTCCGCGTGCCCCGGGTCATCCTCGACGATCAACACGGTGCGGAGCTCCTCGCCCCGCGCCTCGCTCTCCGATGCATTCGTCATGACGGTCCCCCCACCAGCTCGCCGCCCGCCGGCAGCGTAAAACAGAAGCAGCAGCCCTCGCCGCGCGCGGGCGACTCACACCAGATGCGGCCGCCGTGCATCTCGACGACGCGCTTGGCGATCGCGAGGCCGATCCCGCTGCCCTCGCAGCTCGGGTCGAGCTGCTCGAACAGCTGAAAGACGCGCGTACGAAATTCCGGCTCGACGCCGCGACCGAAGTCGCGAACGCGCAGCTCGATCTCGTCGCCCGCGCGCGCCGCCGAGATCTCGACGCGGCGCACCGTCGCGTCGCGGCTGAACTTGATCGCGTTCTCGAGCAGGTTCTGCAGCACCTCGAGCACGCGGACCCGATCGCCGAAGGCGCGGGGCAGCGGCCCGCGCACCACCGCGATCTCGATCGCCTCGCCATCGGCCTGACCCGAGACCAGCGCGCGCGCGTCCTCGACGAGCGCGTCGAGCTCGAGGGGCTCAAGCTCCCCGACGATCCGCCCGAGGCGCGCGAGCGTCGTGATGCCCTCGAGCAGCTGCTGCATGCGCTTGACCGCGTGCGAGATGTGCCCGATGTCCCCCTCGACGCGCTCGTGCGCGCCCTGCTCGAGGTCGCCGCGCAGGTGCCCGACGAAGCCCTCGATCGTCACCAGCGGGCTCTTGAGCTCGTGCGAGACCGTGTAGACGAAGCGCTCGAGCTCGGCGTTTTTGTGCTCGAGCTCGCCGATCAGCTGCTCGCGCTCCTGGGTCGCGATCACCAGCTCGTTGATGTCGATCAGCGCCCCCGCCATCCGCGTCGGCACGCCGTCCTCGTCCCAGAAGGCCTGCCCGCGCGAGCGATACCAGCGGTACTCGCCGTCGCGGTTCCGCATCCGGTACTGCAGGTCAAAGGGCTCGCGGCGCACGATGTGCCCCTCGAGCGCCGCCGAGGTCCGCTCGAGATCGACGGGGTGCGCGCGCGAGATCCAGGCCGCCAGGGTGTTCGGAAACTCGTCCGTGGAGTCGTAGCCCAGCAGCTCGCGGTAGCGCTTCGAATAGAACACGTGATCCGAGCTGCAGTCCCAGTCCCAGATGCCGACGCTCGAGCCGGCGACCGCGACGGCGTAGCGAGCCTCGCTAGTCCGCAGCGCCGCCTCGGCCTCGATCCGCTCGAACTCGGCCGCGGCCCGGTCCGCGCAGCTGCGCAGGATCCAGCGCGCATGCGCCCGCTCGGGCGTTGGCACGACGTCGAGCACCGCGACGAGGCCCAGCGCTCGGTCCGCGCTCGAGACGATCGGCGCGCCCAGGTACGCGTGAATGTTCATCTCCACGAGCAGCTCGTCCGAGGGGAACTGACGCTGGACGTCGACGGGGTAGGAGCAGACCTGCTTGCTGATCACGTTCTCGCACGGCGTCCCGCCGAGGTCGTAGACGAAGTTCTCGGCGTAGTCGTCACCCACCCAGACCGCGATCGTCTTGATCCGCTCGACCTCACCGCGCTCGAGCACGCCGACGAGCGCGAGGCGGTAGCCGAGCGCGCGCGCGAGATGCTTCACGAGCGCGCGGAAGTAGGCCTCCCCGACCACCCGGGAGGTCCCGCCGACCACGATCTCGAGCGCGTCCTCGGGCGAGGGTATGGCGGCCTGCTTACGCATGTTCCCGCGCTGCGTGCGACGCGTCGCTCACGAAGCCAGTGTAACGCGCTCGATACTTCGCTTGGCGACTGTTTGCTAATTCACGCGACTTAGTGTGCCCACAATGTCGGCACGCAACGGGCGCGCTTCGAATCTCGGCGACGAGAACACCCCACGCTCCTCGCGGTCGAGCGCCGCGCTCGCGCGATGCGGTATCGTCGAGCCGTGAGCCACCACGCGCACCCGCTGCTGCTCGCCGCGCGCCGCCTCGACCTGTCCGGGCAGCCACTCACCGAACCGCGGCGCCGCGCGCTCGTCGACCTGCTCGAGGGGTCACCTCCCCAGCTCCGCGCGCTCTCGCTGCGCGCCTGTCAGCTCGACGACGCGCGCCTGCGCGCGCTCGCCCCCGCGCTCCTCACCGCGACCGCGCTCGTCGAGCTCGACCTCGGCGAGAACCCGATCTCCGACGCCAGCGCCGACGCGCTGCGCCAGCTGGTCCGCGAGCACCCCGGGCTGCGAGCGCTGCAGCTCGACGGCACGACGCTCTCCGACGCGGGCGCGCGCGTCATCGTCGACGCGCTCCCGGGCTCGCGGCTCGTGCGGATGTCGACGCCGCGCGGGCTCTCCCCCGCGCTCGCGCGCCGCAAGGTCGCGCTGCTCTGCGCCAACCGCAACCGCGACGCCGACGACGTGCCCGCGCCCGCGCGCCCGCGTCCGCGACCACGAGCTACACCCTCGGGCGATCGTTACGACACAGCCCCCGCGCGACCCGGCGACGACGCGCTCGAGGCCGCGGCGGCGACCCTGCGCGCGCTGCTGCGTGAGCCCGGCGAGCTGCAGACGCCGACGCGCGCCGCGAGTCACGAGCTGCGTCGCGCGATCGCGGCGGCTGCCCGCCTCCTGCGCCGCCAGCCCGTCGCGCCTGCGCGCCCCGCCGCGCCCCGCCGCGCGCGGCAACGCGCCCGAGACGCCGCCTTGGTCGCCAGCGCGGAGCTCCGCACGCGCGGCGCGGCGCCGCCCCCGACGCCGGCGCTGGGGAGTCCTGAAGGACATGTCCAATCACACGACGAGCTCGGTCCCGACGACGCGCGCGCGCTGAGCCGGGCGCGGCGCTGCTACGTCTGCAAGCAGCCCTACCGCCAGCTGCACATGTTCTACGACCGGCTGTGCCCGCCCTGCGCGCGGCTCAACTTCGAACGGCGCACGCGCGCCGCCGACCTGCGCGGGCGCGTCGCGCTGCTCACCGGCGGGCGCACCAAGACCGGCTACGCCGTCGCGCTCAAGCTGCTGCGGGCCGGCGCGACCGTCATCGCCACGACCCGGTTCCCGCGCGACGCGGCCCGACGATACGCGCGCGAGGCCGACTTCGAGGAGTTCCGCGCGCGCCTGCAGCTGTACCGCCTCGACCTCATCGACGTCCCGCGCGTCGAGGCCCTGTGCGCGCACCTCGATCGCTCGCTGCCGCGGCTCGACATCCTGATCAACCTCGCCGCGCAGACGGTCTACAAGCCGCCGGCCTACCACGCGCGCGTCGCCGCGCTCGAGCGACAGCCTCCATCGAGCGTCCCGCCGAAGCAGCGCGCCCTGCTGCGCGCGCTCCCGGGAGACCCCGAGCAATCGGCGATCGAGCTGCCCGCGCCCGCGCAGCCCAGCGCCCGCGCGCTCGCCCGAGCGGGCGACGATCCGCGGCTCGGCGCGCGCTGGCGCGCGGCTCGGGATGACGATCCGGAGCTGTTCCCCCGCGACCCGCGTGACCCCGACCCGCTCGCCGAGCCGCTCGACCTGCGCAGCGCGAACAGCTGGCGGCTCAAGCTCGAGGAGATCGGCGCGGTCGAGCTGCTCGAGGTGCTGCTGATCAACATCAGCGCCCCCTTCATCCTCTGCAGCCGGCTGCGCGGCGCGCTCGCCCGCGGGCCGAGGCGCCCGAGCTTCATCATCAACGTCTCGGCGCCCGAGGGGCAGTTCTACCGCGCCTACAAGGGCCCGTATCACCCGCACGCGAACATGAGCAAGGCCGCGCTCAACATGCTGACGCGCACCGCCGCGGACGACTACGCGCGCGATCGCGTCTACATGAACAGCGTCGACCCCGGCTGGATCAGCAACGACAACCCGCGCCCGATCGCCGAGCGCATGGCCGCCGCAGGCTTCCACCCGCCGATCGACGTCATCGACGCCGCCGCGCGCGTCTGCGACCCGATCTTCGAAGGCGTCGACGACGAGTCGCGCTGCGTGTTCGGTCAATTCCTGAAGGACTACAAGCCGGCGCCGTGGTGAGTGAGCGCGTGCGCGGGTGAGCGAGCGGGGAGACGCCGCGAGCGGTGTCGGATCCCCGCGGTGACCGAGTACGATATCGACGACGCGACGCGACGCCGAGTCAGCGTCACCGCGACGGAGTCCAACAAGCCGTGTCGACCGCATCCGCGAGCCGCTCGATCGTGCGCCGGGCCAGCGACCCAGCGCTCGAGCGAGAGATCAAGGCGACGCTGGGCAGCGTCCCCGAGCTCCCGCGGCACCTGATGTCGGTCCCCTGGCTGATGCGCGTGTCGCTGACGATGGGCGGCTACACCCCGCGCGAGCTCCCCCGCGAGCTCGCGGACCTGACCTTCTTCGTGGTCTCGCGCGACAACGCCTGCCGCTACTGCGCCGGCCTCGGGCGCACGCTCCTGCGCGTGTTCGGCTACCGCGACGCGACGATCGACCGCCTCGAGCGCGAGCTGCCGATCGCCGACCTCGACCCGCAGCTCGAGCCCGCGCTCGACGTGGCGCGCAAGCTCTCGCGCTTCAACCCGCCGCCGCGCGCCGCCGAGTTCGCGCGCCTGCGCAAGCTCGGCCTCGGCGACGCGGCGATCAACGAGCTGGTCTACGTCGCCGCCACCACCGCGCACGCCAACCGCCTGGCGACCTTCCTCGACGTCCCCCTCGAGCCCTTCGCCGAGCAGCGCAAGGGCCTGCTGTTTCGGCTGACCAGCCCGCTGATCCGCCGCAGCATCCGCGCCAAGCGACGCGCCTGGACGCCGCCCGCTGCGGCGCCGCCCGGTCCCTACGAGCCGCTGCTCGCCAACCTCTCGCGCACGCCTGTCCTCCAGCAGACGATCCGCTGGGCGCTCGCGCGCTCGCGCGAGGCCAGCCGGGTGCCGCGCCGGAGCGCCGCGATGCTCACCGCCGTCGTCGCGCGCGCGCTGGACTGTCCGCGCGCCGAGGCGCTCGCGCGAGCGGACGCGCGCGTCCACGGGCTCGCGGACGACGAGGCCGCGCTGTGGCTGCAGCGCCTGACCGCCCCCGGGATGAGCGAGCTCGAGCGCGCGCTCATCCCCCTCGCCCGCGAGACCACGCGCTACCAGAGCCACCTGATCAAGCCGCGCTTCGCCGCGCTGAGCGAGCGCTTCGACGACGAGACCGTGATCGAGGCGGTCGGCCTGTACGCGCAGGCGAACATGCTGTGTCGCCTGGAGCCGCTCGAACATGCTCAATAGCGCAGGTCTTACGCTGGGCCTCGCCCCCGGCCTCGCGGAGCCGCTGCTGGCGCTGGCCGCCGCGATCGCGCTGGTCAGCTCGATCCTCGCGCTGCGCGTGCGCCGTAAGCACCTCCAGCTCCGCCGCGCGCTGCAGGCCTCGACGCTGCGCCTCGAGCAGCTCCAGACCGCGTTCGAACGCTTCGCGCCCGAGGACATCGTCGAGGAGGTGATCCGCCACGGCGGCGTCCGGCGCCACGCCGCGCGCCGCGAGGTCACGGTCATCTTCATCGACATCATCGGCTTCACCAGCATCAGCGAGGAGCTCGAGCCCGAGCGCGTCGTCGAGCTGCTCAACGGCTACCTCCGCGTCGTCAGCCGCGCGATCACGGCTCACCGCGGGCGCGTCGCGAAGTTCATCGGCGACGGCGTCATGGCGACCTTCGGCGCGCCCGAGCCCAACCCCTGGCAGGCCCTCGACGCGACTCGTGCCGGCCTCGCCATCAAGCGGGGGATCCGCGAGTACGGCGAGCAGCTCGCCGCGCGCGAGCTCCCACGCATCGAGGTCGGCGTCGGGGTGCACAAGGGCCCCGCGGTCGCCGGCGTCCTCGGCAGCGACGAGCTCGCCGAGTACACGGTCATCGGCGACACCGTGAACACGGCCGCGCGCGTCGAGGGTCTCTCGCACGACCCGCCCTACCCGCTGCTGATCAGCGCCGCGGTCCAGCGCGAGCTCGACGAGCGCTTCACGCTGCGCCCGCTGCCGACCGCGACCGTCAAGGGCCGGCAGGCCCCCGTCGAGCTGTTCGCGGTCGAGGGCTTCGACGACGACGACGCGCTCGGCCTGCCGCGCTGAGCCAGCGCGCGTGGTTTGCGAGGCGATCGACGACCTGTACGGGCGTCAGCGCGAGGTCGAGGTCGAGCGGATCAACGCCGAGCTCCTCGAGGCCTGTCGCCGGATCCACGCCGGCGCGTGACGCTCTCGAGATCCGGTATGCTCCCGAGCATGCGGACCGTCCGTCGCCCGTCCTCCCGCGCCGCCGCGCGCTCGCTCGTCACCGCGCTCTCGCTCTCGCTCGCGCTCGCGCTCGGCGGCTGCGACCACGGCGCCTCGATGCCGACCCCGCGCGCGAGCACGCGGGTCAAGTCGCCCGAGCCGAGCGCGGAGCCGGCGAGCGTCGCCAAAAAATCCGCCGCGAGCGAGGGGACGGGACCCGACGACGGCGGCGAGCGCAGCGCGCGAAAGCCCGAGGACGGCCTCGCCGAGGGCACCCAGGGCGCGGTCACCAGCGCCGAGGCCAACGCCAGCGACATCGGCCTCGCGGTCCTGCAGCGGGGCGGCAACGCGGTCGACGCCGCCGTCGCGACCGGCATCGCGCTCGGCGTCACGCACCCGTCGGCCGGCAACATCGGCGGCGGCGGCTTCATGGTCGTGCGCCTGCCCGACGGGACCGCCAAGGCGATCGACTACCGCGAGATGGCGCCCGGCAAGGCCAGCCGCGACATGTACCTCGACGCGGAGGGCAAGGTGACCAAGGAGAGCCGGCTCGGGCCGCGCGCCGCCGGCGTCCCCGGGGTCGTCGCCGGCTTCGCCTACGCGCACAAGCGGTGGGGCTCGCGGCCCTGGGAGGAGCTCGTGGCCCCCGCGGTCAAGCTCGCGCGCGACGGCTGGACGCTCGACCCCGACCACGCGGAGGACCTCGAGTGGGGCACGCAGCGGATGCAGAAGTACCTCGACGAGCTGCAGTCAAAGCTCACCGCCGAGGCCGCGACGCTCGACCCGGTCGACAAGCGCCAGCTCGAGACGCTCATCGCCAACGTCGAGGCGACCATCAAGACCTTCCGCAAGCCCGACGGCAGCGCCTACCAGACCGGCGACCTGTGGCGTCAGCCCGCGCTCGCCGACACCCTCGAGCAGATCGCAAAAAACGGCCCCCAGGCCTTCTACGGCGGCGCGCTCGCCGACACGATGGCCGCGCGCGTGCAGGCCATGGGCGGGCTGTGGACCGCGCAGGACCTCGCCAACTACGAGGCGATCGAGCGCGCGCCGATCGAGTTCGACTACCGCGGGCACCACATCATCACCATGCCGCCGCCCTCGGCCGGCGGCGTCGTGCTCCACCAGATCCTCGCCGCGAGCGAGGTGCTCGAGCTGCACAAGCACGACTGGGACTCGGTGGAGCGCATGCACCTCTACGTCGAGGCGCTGCGCCGGACCTACGCCGACCGCAACCTCCTGCTCGGCGACCCGGACTTCATCGACATCCCGATGAAGACGCTGATGGATGTCAGCTACATGGGCAAGCGCATGAAGAGCATCGACCCGAACAAGGCGACGCCCTCGAAGGAGGTCGGCGCCGGCGTCGAGTACAAAGAGTCGTCCCAGACGACGCACTTCTCCGTCGTCGACAAAGACGGCCTCGCGATCTCCAACACCTTCACGCTCAACGGCGGCTTCGGGGCCAAGGTCCAGATCCCCGGCACCGGCGTGACCATGAACAACGAGATGGACGACTTCACGGCCAAGCCCGGGGAGCCGAACATGTTCGGCCTGGTCCAAGGGCCACAAAACGCGATCGCGCCGAAGAAGCGCATGCTCAGCAGCATGACGCCGACCATCATCGAGCGGGGCGGTCAGCTGCGCGCGATCGTCGGCTCGCCCGGCGGCCCGACGATCACGACCACGGTCGCGCAGATCGTCATGCAGCTGATCGACCACGACCGCTCGATCCTCGAGGCCGTCGCCGCGCCGCGGATCCACCACCAGTGGCTGCCGGACCGCATCATGCACGAGGAGACCCTCGACCCGGAGGCGGCCGAGGGCCTCAAGGCCAAGGGGCACGAGACCAAGACCTGGGGGCGCATCGGCCACGCGAACTGCATCGGCCGCGACCCGAAGACCGGCGCGCTGCAGGCGATCGCCGATGTCACGCGCGACGGCGGCAAGGCCTCGGCCTATTAGGGGACTCAAGCGAGCGCGTCGAACATGTTCATTTGAACGCACGCGCCGCGCGGGCGTCGGGTCGCTGCTTAACGCCGGAGGGCCCTTCCGCCTTCCGGGCGGCGAGCGTCGGTACAGATGAAGCGGACTGGCGCTGGCGCGCTCGCCGTCCTCAGGCGGCCCCTCCCCAGCTCGCGCGCGACCCTTGAGCTCCGGCGAGACGTCTGCGCATTGGCCACGTCTCGTCCGCGCCGCGCGGGCGTCGGGTCGCTGCTTAACGCCTGACGACCTCCGCCTCCCGGGCGGCGACCGTCGGTACAGATGAAGCGGACTGGCACTGGCGCGCTCGCCGTCCTCAGGCGGCCCCTCCCCAGCTCGCGGGCGGCGAGACACAACGCGGGGCTCGCCGCCCTCCGCCGCGCGTCAGTTCGCCTGCAGGGCCTTCATCGCGCGCGCGTGGGAGCGCCGCGCCGGCGCCGACATCGGCACCGGCATCGGCGGCGGCGGGGCGTAGTCGCGCTTGACGATCCCGGTCCCGCCTCCGCCGCGGCGCCGCTCCTTCTCGAGCGCGCGCCGCTGCTCCTCCAGCTCCTTCATCCGCGCGGCGAGCAGCTGCTCGGCCTTCTCGCACTCCTCGTCGAGCTGCGCGATCTCGGCGAGCTGCTCCTCGAGCGCGCCGCGCTCGGCCTGGGGCGCACGCTCGAGCAGCGGCTCTATGCGCGCGCGCGCGGCCTTCAGCTGGACGCGGGCCTGCGCGGGCTGGTTCGCGCGCATCGCCGCGACCGCGCCGACGATCGCGGTGGCCGCGAGCGCGCGCTCGGAGGCGCTGCGCAGCTCGAGGTCGAGGCCCCGCTCGAGCGCCGCCTCGTCGTCGGTCGCGCGCGCCGAGACGAAGTCCTCGCGCGCGTGCCGACCTGAATTTTTGACCATGTCGTCGAACTCGAGGCGGGCGTCGAGCAGCTCGACCGTCGCGCCCTCGCGGTGCTCGCCGACCTGCAGCTTGACGAAGACGTCGCGGGTCTCGCCCTCGCTGAGGTCGCCGAGCGAGGTGACCACGCCGCGGCTCGCCTGGCTCGTGGGCGTGCCGAGGACCTCGCGGATCTGCACGCCCGGACCGGGCGCCAGGGTCAGCGCGAGGTTGCGCCCGACGACCCGCTGCATCCGCAGGACCTCGTCGGTGAACACCGCCGCGACCTGATCGGACGACTCGAGGTAGTGGAAGCGCCCGCCCGAGCGCTGCGCGAGCGCGGCGAGCAGCGTCTCGTCGAACTCGAGGCCGAGGCCCAGCGCGGTGATCGAGACCCCGCGCCCCGCCGCGCTCTGGGCCAGCGCCGCGACCTGGCCGCCGTCGTTGGGCACGCCGTCGCTGAGCAGGACGACGCGGTTGATCCCGCCCTGGACCTCGTGGGTGAAGACCTGGTTGAGGCCCGCGTTGAGACCCTCGGTCAGCGCCGTGGTCCCGGAGGGCTCGAGGCCCTCGATCGCGGTCTTCAGCTCGCCGCGGCTGGACGCGTCGACGCGCGTCGAGGGGACCACGAGCCGCGCGCGCGAGCCGAAGCTGACGACGCTCAGGCGATCACCCTCGCGCATCGCCGAGAGCAGCTCGAGCGCGGCCGCGCGGGCCCCCTCGATCCCGTCGCCCGCCATCGAGCTCGAGGTGTCGATGACGAGCGCGAGGTTGACCGGCGGGCGCGTCGAGTCGGGCAGCGCGCGGGTGTCGACGCGGAGCCGGACGATCAGCTCGCCGCCGGCGGTCGGCAGCGCCTCGCGCACGGGCGCGGCGCGCAGCTGCATGAGCTCGGGATCGCGCGCGGGCTCGGCCACGACCGCGGCGTTCTGCGAGACGGGCTGCACGGCGTCCGGCGACTTCGGCGGCGGCTGCTTGCGCACGCAGCCGCTCAGCGTCGCGGCGGCGAGCAGGAGCGACGCGAGGGGCAGCAGCCTGCGGCGAGGTCGTCGGGTCGAGATCAAGTCAAGCGATGTCATCGGTTCTGCTCCGTCGGTTTCACGGGCCGAACGCAGGCCGTCGACGCCCGCTTACACCGCTCAACGAATTTTCAAGGACGCGCCGGGAGCCCCTCAGATCGTCGCCGCGCGCCCCGCGTTCACAGCGGCATGAAGCTCGCGAGCGTACTGGCCCTGGGGATCTTCGGAATGGCCGCCACGAGCGCGACGGTCTGGACGCTCACCGAGCCCGGCCCCGTAGCCGCCGACGCCCACGCCGTCGAGCGCGGGAGCGAGGCCAGCGCGCTCACGCCCCGCGTCGCCCAGGCCCCCGAGGCCGCCGCGACGCTCTCGCCCGCCGAGGCCGAGCCGCGCGCGACGGTCGACCCGGCGCTCGCCACCTTCCACGCCGAGGGGGCGCTCTCCGTCGACGGTCGCCTCGGCCACAGCGCGCTGCTCGCCAGCGCGCCCGAGCAGACGTTTCTGTTCATCGACATCGGCGCCCCCGAGAGCGCGCCGGGGAGCGCCGCGCGGACGCCGGTCGAGCTCGCGCTCGCCATCGATCACTCGGGCTCGATGCGCGGCGATCGACAGAACAACGCGCTCGCGGCCGCGCGCGGGATGATCAACCGGCTGCGCGACGGCGACTCGGTCAGCGTGCTCGCCTTCAACGGCCGCGCTGACGTGCTCGTGCAGCCCACGGTGATCACCCCGGCGACCCGCGCGCGCGTGCTCAACCAGCTCCGCTTCGTGCCCTCGAAGGGACACACCTGCCTCTCGTGCAGCATCGACACGGGCCTCGAGCTGCTCGCGCGTCGCCGCGGCGGCATCGACCGCCTGCTGCTGCTCACCGACGGCGAGGCCAACCGCGGGAGCACGGCCGTCCACGAGCTGCGCTCGCTCGCCGCGCGAGCGCGCGCCGCCGGCGTCTCGATCTCCACCCTCGGCGTCGACGCCGACTACAACGAGGACGCGCTCACGGCCATCTCCAAAGAGTCCAACGGGCGCCACTACTTCGTCGAGCGCCCCTCGCAGCTCACGCCGATGTTCGAAGCCGAGCTCGGCTCGCTCGTCGAGACCGTCGCCCGCGACGCGGTGCTCTCCGTCGACCTCGCGCCCGGCGTCGAGATCGTCGAGATCTACGATCGCTCGGTCCACCGCGCCGGCGCCCGGCTCTCGGCGCCGCTCGGGACGTTCTCGGCCGGCGACCGCAAGACGCTGCTCGTCAAGGTCCAGCTCCCGCCCGGCGGGCTCGGCCCGCGCCCGGTCGCCGAGGTCGCGCTGCAGTACAAAGACCTGACCCATAAAGCAGCTCACAACGGCGAGCTGCGCGGCGCCCTCGCCACGACCTTCGTCGAGCGCGCCGGTGACGCCACGCCCCTCGACGCCCACGTGCTCGGCCGGATCACGCGCAACGAGACCGTCCGCGCGCTCGACAGCGCCGGCAGCCAATTCGACCGCGGCGAGGTCCAGACCGCCCGCGACGCCATCCAGCGCCAGCTCGCCACCGTCCGCGAGCAGGAGACGCTGCACCAGCAGCGCGCGAGCGCCGGGGAGGTCGAGCCCGACGCCCCGTCTCCGGTCGCCGGGCAGCTCGAGGTGCTCGAGAAAGGGCTCAAGGACCTCGAGGAGCGGCACGCCGACGAGCAGCGCGAGGAGGCGGAGCGACGGCGAAGCGGGGGCAAGAAGCCCGCGACGAAGAAGAAGCGGACGCTGCGCAAGCAGATGATGCACACGCTCGACCCCTTCGGCTGAACACGCGCGCGTCAGCTCGCGGTACAACTCGGCCCATGCGATCCATGAGCCACTCGCTCGCCCCGCGCGCGCTCGGTCTGCTCACGCTCACGCTCGCCCTCGCCGCCTGCGCGACCCCGGGCCCCGTCGACTGCCCGCCCTGCGCTCGCCCGCCCGTGAGCGCCGAGGCGGACCACGCGGACGCGACCGCGCTCAGCCTGCCGCGTCTGCCCTCGTGGGGCATGAAGTACGCCGGCACGCCCTCCGCCGACATCCCGCGGCTCAACATCGACGCGGTCATGGCGGCCCACGGCCTGCGCCGCGATCAAGCGGTCGAGCTGCAGAACCACTTCTTCGACCGCCGGCGCGCGGCGCCGACCACCGACGCCCAGCTGCAATTCGAAGAGGCGCTCTCGCTCGCCCGGGCCGACAAGTTCGAAGATCGCCGCGACCTCCAGCGCCTGCGCGAGCGTGACTTCATCGTCGTCTTCGACCTCGACGACACGCTCTACGACCAGTACCGCGCGAGCGCCGAGTGTCACGACCTGGTCGTCAACCCGCCGGGCGCCGACAAGCCGCGCTACATCAAGCTCGCGCCGGGCTGGGACGCGGCGATCAAGAAGATCCACGAGCTCGGCGGCGCGGTCGCGCTGTTCTCCGCCAACCTCGACGACAACGTGCTGGAGAACACCGCCGCCTGGACGCTCGACGGCGCGCCGCTGCGCGACCACCCGATGATCGCCGGCGTGCTCAGCAACAGCCACCTGATCCAAGAGTCCGCCGCGCCGCCGGTCGCCGGCGGCAAGCGCCGCGCGCCGGTGACGGAGCCCTCGAAGGACCTGCGGATCTTCGACCCCGCGCTCGCGCGCGTCATCATCGTCGACGACAACCCCACGCGCCTGTTCCAGTTTCGCAACACGCGGGTGACCAAGAAATTCCACGCCGACCGCTACTGCGCGGGCGATGCCGGCGAGAAAGCGGCGCACGAGCGCGTGCTGCCGACGGTGGTGCGCGAGCTCGAGGAGTCGATCGTCTACGCCCGCGCCAACAAGGTCGACTTCGCGACCGCCTACCTGCCGTACTCGGCGCTCGGACAGCTCACGGTGCGCGCGCTGGTCGACGCCGGGGCCGCGCCGGCCGACGCGATCGCCCGGGTCCGGCAGCAGCCCGAGCTGGTCGAGGACGACTTTTAGTTAATTCGTTAGTTAGTTCGTCGTCACTCGTACTCGCCGTCGCACTCGGCCTCCCAGCAGGTCTCGAGCTCGGCGTCGCGCAGGCCCGCGAGCGCGCAGTCGAGGCGCTCGCGCAGCTCGTGGAGCTCGGCGCAGGCGACGAAGTGCTCGGGCTCCGCGAGCCGGTAGCCCGCCATCCCGGTCGAGCACTCCTCCAGATCGATCCAGCCGTAGTTGTAGATGTACGCCGTGCGCTCGGGGTCGCCGTTGAGGAAGATGTACGTCTGCCCCTCGCCCTCGGCGTCCGGGATCGCCCGCTCCGGCGCCTCGAGCGTCCCTGGCTCCCCGGCGCGCAGGGCCTCGAGCACGCAGTCGACCGCCGCCTCGCTGTTGAGCGGGCGCGGCGGGTCGAGGTTGACCGTCGGGCACAGCGGCGCCGCGTCGCAGCGGTTCTTGAGCGTGAGGTCGGCGCGGCTGGAGAAGCAGCCGCAGCCGTACTCGCGCGGCGCGTCGCCCCGGTCGCCGCAGGCGAGCGCGAGCGCGGCCCCGAGCGCGAGCGCGGCCGCGACCGACCGGGCGCCGCTCACTGCGGGATCAGGTTGAGGTCGAGGCCACCCGGGTACCAGTAGCTGCCGTAGCTCTGCACGCCGTAGACGCTGATGCCGACCTTTTGGTTGGAGGTGATCGTGTGGTTGCCGTCGCCGTTGTTCGACAGCGGCACGTGGGCGATCGAGTAGCCCGGCGCGTTGAGGGGCGTGAAGCTGTTGACCACCGCGCCGTCGACCTCGACGCTGGCGCCGTCGGGCGCGATGATGTCGACGTAGTTCGAGAGCCAGGTGGTGCTCGCGTGGACCAGGTAGTCGGTGCGGAACTGCTCGGTGGGCGCGACGATCACCATCGCCGGGTCGCTCTCGCCGGTGTTGCCGCTCTGGCCGACCATGAAGAGCGCGACCATGATCTTCTTCTCAGAGCTGACGCGGAAGTCGTTGGTCGTGTTGTTGATCTCGACGAAGTCGCCGGGGTTGGCGAGCGTGGTGTTGACGCCCTGATCGGGCTCAAAGACCAGCTGGGTGTCGGCCTCGGTGGCGATGACCTTGACGACGTGCGGCTTCTTGAGGTTGATGTTGGGGTACTGGGCCGTGGGCGCGACGATGTAGTCTTTGGCCAGCGCCTCGATCGGGAACATGTTGTCCTCGAGGTGGTCGCAGGCGCCGGGCGGGACCTGGGTGCACTTGTGGCCGCCGAACACCTCGACCGGCTTGTCGGCGTTGACGAGCGTGCCCGTGAGGTCGCCGTTGCTGCTGTAGACGACGAGCGCGTCGCCCTCGTTGAGCATCGCCGCGCCGGTGCCGTTGGCCGCGATCCCGCCGCCGGCCTGGACCTGGCTGCCAGTCGCCGAGGGCGTGACGTTGACGGTGGTCCCGTCCTCGCGCGCGACGACGGTGTAGAAGCCCGGGTAGCCGCCCCACTGCTTCCACGCCGCGACCAGGTAGTTCGGCGTCCACGCGTTGACGGGCAGCAGGATCGAGGCGTCGTTGGTCGTCGTCGCCGAGAGCGGGTTGTACTGGTAGACCGTCACCGGGCGCGTGCTGCGGACGCGGTAGCTGCCGTCGACCACGAGCTTGCTCGGGCCCTGCGTCTTGGTCGTGTCGTTGATCCACGGGAGGTTGATGACCTTGACGCTGTCGGGCGCCACCGTGTCGGTGGTGACCGTGTTGGCGCCGCGCGTCACGGTGATCTCGGCGGGGTCGCCGGTGGTGTTGGAGACCGTGATCGCGTACTGGTGCTGACCGCCGTTGTAGCTGTCGTGCTGCGGGAGCACGGTCGCGTAGTAGTCGCAGCCGATGTAGTTGAGGCCGAGCACCTGGGGCGCGCAGGCGCCGACGCAGGCGCCCGCGTCGGGGTCGCAGCTGAGGCCCTGCAGGCCGTCGCAGGTCGTCTCCTCGTAGCCGTCGCCCTGGTCGTTGCAGAGCGTCAGGCTGTCGCCGTCGCAGGTCCCCTCGCCGGGGATGCACAGCACGCAGCCGAGGCCGTCGGCGCACTCGCTGTCGCAGTCGGTCTCGGACTCGAAGCCGCCCATGCCGTCGCAGACGAGCTCGACGCCGTCCTCGCAGACGATCTCGCCCTGCGGGCAGACGGGCTCCCCGGTGCTGGTGCCGGGGCCGTCGGTCGTCGCGCTCGTGGTCGTCCCCGGCGTGTCGGTCGTGCCGCTCGTGGTCGTCCCCGGCGTGTCGGTCGTGCCGGAGCCGGTCGCGGTCGTCGTCGTCGAGCCGCCGGTCTGCCCGCTCGTGGGGCTGCTCGTCTGCCCGCTCGTGTCCCCGCCCGTCTGGGCGTCGGTGTTTGAACTCGTCCCGGGGCCCGCGGAGGGATCGGTGACCGAGGCCGCCGTGCCCCCGTCGGTGTCGACGGAGCTGTCGCCGCAGGCCGGCGCGAGCGCGAGCGCGAGCAGGGAGACGGAGACGGAGACGGAGAAGGAGAGGGAGAGGGAGCGCGCGCCGAGTCGAGCGTGGGGGCGCGCGTCATGCAGTCCAAGGAGTCCGTAACGCATGCCCCGTCATACCACCGAGGACGCGCCCGAGTCGCTGGCGCGGCGCGCTCCGTCACGCGCGCGGCGGCGGCGGCGGCGCGAGCCCGTGGCGCAGCACGTAGACCGCGACCGCGAAGGCGACCGAGACGTTGAGGGAGCCCTTGACGCCGTGCATCGGCAGCCGGACGACGCGCTCGCACTGGTCGACGATCCGCGGGTCGACGCCGGAGACCTCGTGGCCAAGCACCAGCGCGATCGCCTCACCCTGCCCCCAAGACCATGTCTCTTGAACCACATCAAAAAGTGAGCGCGAGCGCGGGCCGCCCTCGAGCGCCCAGAGCCGCAAGCCGCGCTCGCGCAGCGCGGCGGCGGCGGCGACCCCGTCGCGGTGCGCGGTCCAAGGCACGACCCGCTCGGCCCCGAGCGAGGTCTTGGCCATGCGCGGGTGCTCGGGCGTGGGCGTGAAGCCGCCGAGATGCAGCCGCTGAACGCCGGCGCCGTCGGCCGTGCGAAACATCGAGCCCACGTTGCGCAGGCTCCGGATGTTATCGAGCAGGACCTCGAGCGCGACGCCGGCCCGCGCGCTCTCGCCGTCGGGCTCGCGCGCCTCGCTCGTCGAGTAGCTGTCGTCGACAAACCCCGTCGCCGCGCCGCAATGCGGACACTGGGCCCCGAGCGGAGAGCCCGCAGCGACCGGGAAGCGCAGGCCGCAGGCCGCGTTTGTGCAGAGGCGGGTCTGGAACCGGCTCACCGCGCGCACGATATCAGCCGCGCGCAGGCCCACGTCTGCTACCGTTGATCCGCCATGGTCTACCGTGATGACCGCCAAGCTCTGGCGCTCCAAGTCGCAGAGCTCGAGCGGGAGAACACGCGACTGTGCAAGGAGCTCGAGGTGATCAAGAAACGCCTGCGAAAGGCCAGCACCGACGGCCACGAACAGCGCCGGACCGGCACCCGTGACGCCTGCGCGCTGTGTGGCGGGACGCTGCTGCCGGTCGCGATCTTCGCCGGACATGACGTGCGCGCGCCGCTCCCCCTCAAGATGAGCACGCTGCGCTTCACCAACCCCGAGGGCGGCTTCACGCACTCTGCGCCGATCCGCTCGCTGGTGTGCGCGAGCTGCGGGTACATCCAGAACTTCATCGATATCGACGCCTCAAAGTCGGTCACGGACTGAGATACGGCCACGAGCCGTTGTTTCTGTGACCTGCGATGCAGGTGTAACGACGCGAAGGAGGTGCGTAGCGCAAAAAGCGCGACCGCGCGCAATTTCGGCCCTGCTCAGTTTCGAGCCGCGGTACGGTGGTCCGGGCGTGGGCGAATCCGCCCGCGCTCCGCCTACGGAGCACCTGTATGAGCCAAACCGAGCGTCAGAGCCCGAAGCGACCCCCGATCACCTCCCTCCCCAGACGGCAGCGCGTCGCCGTGCTCGGCGGCGGCCTCGGCTCCCTGAGCGCCGTCTTCGCCCTGACCGAAGCGCCCGACTGGAAGCGACGCTACGACATCACCGTGTACCAGCTCGGCTGGCGCCTCGGCGGCAAGGCGGCGAGCGGGCGCAACACGCAGCTTCACCAGCGCGGCGAGTCCAACGGCGCGCAGGTGTGGCTGCGCAGCTACGAGAACGCGTTCACGCTGGTCCGGCGCTGCTACGAGGAGCTCGGGCGCACGCCCGGCACCCCGCTCGCGACCTGGCGCGAGCTGTTTCAGCCGCTCCAGCGGATCCAGACCGAGGACTCGAGCCGACGGATCGGCCCGTCCTTCGTGCTGAGCTCCGCCGAGGGTTACCCGGGCGACGGCGTGCCGCCGCCCTCGGTCTGGGACTGCATCCGTCACCTGCTCCACTGGGTGCTGACGACCGTCCCGCGGATGCACCTGCAGCACCACAGCCACGCGTCGCTGGTGCTGCGCTGGACCAAGCAGGCCCGCGGCGAGCTGCGCGACAGCCTGCGGACCGCCCGCGCCAAGCGGGTCGAGCCGTTCGAGATCAAGACGCGCGACACCACCCTCGACGCCATCGAGTTCGACGCGATGCTGCTCGACGCCATCGCGATCGGGCGCGAGCGGCCGCCCTTCGCCGAGCACGCGCGCTGTAAGGCGTGGGCCGCCCCGCTGCTGACGATCGCGCGCCACGACCTCGCGCTCCTGGCGAGCGACCGCAAGCGCGTGCGCGAGGCGCACCTGCTGCCGCTCCTGCGGCTCGCGGTCGCGACCGCCAAGGGCCTGCTCGACGACCGGGTCTACCTCGCGCCCGAGGGCTTCGGCGCGCTCGATGAGCTCGACCTGCGCGCCTGGCTCGAGCGCCACGGCGCGTCGAAGTCGGACCTGCAGCACCCCGCGCTCACCGGGCTCTACGACCTGTTCTTCGCCTACGAGCGCGGCGAGCGCGAGCGGCCGGCGCTGGCCGCCGGCGCCGCGCTGCGGGTCGCGCTCCGCAGCGCCTTCGCGCGCCGCGGCGCGCTCGCGTATCAGCTGCGGGCGGGCGGCGGCGAGGCGATCTTCGCCCCGCTCTACCAGGTGCTCAAGCGCCGCGGCGTCCGCTTCCGCTTCTTCCACAAGGTCAAGGAGCTGCGCCCGGCCGAGGGCGGCGAGCGGATCGCCGAGGTGGTGCTCGGCCGTCAGGTTGAGCTGTCTGGAGGGACACGTGAGTACGACCCGCTGATCTCGGTCAAGGGCCTGCCGTGCTGGCCGAGCGCGCCGCGCTACGAGCAGATCGTCCTCGGCGACGAGCCCGCGATCCAGGCCATCGACTTCGAGTCCCCCGCGAGCCCCGAGGTCGAGGAGCTGACGCTGCGCGACGGCGTGGACTACGACCGCGTCATCCTCGGCGTCTCGCTCGGCGCGCTGCCCTCGATCTGCCGCGTCATGATCGAGCGCGACTCTCGCTGGCGCGCGCTGGTCAACAACGTCGACACGATCGCCACCCAGGGCGCGACGCTCTGGCTCCGCCCCGAGCGCGGCGCGCTGTTCCGCGACGCGAAGGTCGCGCCGGCGACGCTGGGCCTCGGCTACCCCGACCCGCTCGCGCGCTGGGACGACGTCTCTGAGAACATTTCTCAAGAGTCATGGCCCCAGGGTCAGTGGCCAAAGACCTGCCTGCAGCTGTGCGGCGTCATGCCGGAGCTGTTCCTCGAGAGCGTGCGCCAGCTCGCGGACGGCGGGCAGTCGCTCGCGGGCGAGCGCGTCCGCAGCCGCGCGCTGACCTGGCTGCACCTGCACACCGGTCGGCTCTCGCCGGGCGCGGTCGGCAAAGACGGCAAGCCGCGCTGGAGGGCGCTCGCCGACCCAAAACAGCGCGCCGGCGAGCACCGCTTCGACGCCCAGCACTGGTGGGCCAACATCCGCGGCTCGAGCCGCTACGTGCAGTCGCTGCCGGGCACGGGGCGTCACCGCCTCGCGCCCGACGACTGCGGCTTTGAGAACCTCGTGCTCGCTGGCGACTGGACCCGCTCCGGCCTCGACCTCGGCTGCGTCGAGACCGCCGCGATCAGCGGGCTGCAGGCCGCGCGGGCGCTCAGCGGCCAGCCGGCGAAGATCCTCGGTGAGCGCGACGCGGTCAGCGAGACCGTCGGGGAGCCCGACGCCGCCGAGAACGATCAGGGCGGCTCCTCCGGCCAAAAGCCGCGCCCGCGCAAGCGCCCACGCCCGCGCCGGCGCGCCCCTGCAGCCGCGCGGATGAACCGCGCCTGACGAGCGGCGACACAAAAAACCGAGACGCGCTGGCCGGGCCAGCGCGTCTCGTCTTTCTTCGTCGTCTTCTTCGTCGTCTTTCTTCGTCCTCAACGCTCGCCGAGGCGAGCGCGCCGCTCAGCGACGTCGTCGCCGCGAGAGGCCGAGCAGACCGAGGCCGAGCAGCGCCAAGGCCGGGGACGCCGGCGCCTCCCCGTCGCTTCGACAGCCGCAGCCCTCGAGACCGCCCCCGGTGCCAGAGCCGGAGTCGGTGCCGCTGGCCTGGACGTCGTCGTCATCGTCGTCGCCGCCGTTGTCATCGTCGTCGTCATCGTCATCGGGCCCCGCCGACGGGTCGCCGTCGGAGCCGCTGTCGGAGCCGCCGCTGGTCGTCTCGGGCTCGGGCTCGGGCTCGGGCTCGGGCTCGGGCGCGTCCTGATCGATGCCGATGCACACCTCGGCCGCGAAGCCCTCGGTCTCCGTGAAGTCGACCGCGCGCGCGCCGATGCAGTAGCCGCCGGGCGGGAACTGCACGGGCCACTGGTAGGGCGCGGAGTAGTCAGCCGAGTTGGCGATGACCTCGCCGTCGATCATCAGCTCGACGTACTGGACCGCGCCGTCGTCGACCGCGGTCGCCTCGATCGTCATCGGGACGTTGTTGCCGTTCATGGTCATGAAGGTCTCGCCGTCCGTCGGGTGGACGATGTTCACGACCGGCGGCGTGCCGTCCGGGCCCACGTCAAAGGGGTCGCCGCAGATCGTGCTGAGCCCCGAGGTCGGCCCGCCGCTGCAGCCGTCGGCCCACGACCCGTGCCCGACCTCCGGCTCGAGCTCGAAGCCCAGGCAGTTCGGGCCCGGGTTCCAGGTGCCGTCGGCGTCGTGGCAGGGCGTGATGTCGAGCCCGCTGTCCTGCTCGAACCACTCCATGCCCGTGTGCATCATCGAGTAGTAGCCGCCGCCGCCGCAGGCACCTCCGTACGAGGTGATGCCGAACACGCGCCAGGAGTCGTCCGCCTCGTTGAGCTTGACGTAGACCGGCCCGCCCGAGTCACCCTGACAGCTGTCGAGACCGCCGCCGCCGATGTAGGCCTCGTCCTGCCCCGTGATCTGGTTGATGGTCGTGTAGACCTCGTACTTGATGTTGAAGGTGTTGTCGTCGGTGTTGCCGAAGCCGACGATCGCGACCTCTTTGCCCGGCTGCAGCACCGAGGTCTCGCAGCCCATCAGCGGCGGGATGATCGGGACGTCGGTGACCTCCTCGGCGAGGATGCAGTACGCCCAGTCGGTGCCCGAGCCGGGGCCGCCGCCGGGATAGGTCCTGCAGTACTCCGTCTGGATCGAGCGCGCCGGGCTGTTGCCGCTCTCCCCGAGGCCGACCACGTTCCAGCCGGTGCCGCAGTGCGCGGCGTAGATCATCATCTTCGGGTGCACGAGCGTCCCGGTGCACCCGCCGAGCGCGAGCGTTGTTGGCCACTCGCAGGTGCCCGTCGGCTCGCCGCCGTAGATCTCCGACGTCGTCGGCGCGAGCGAAAAAGCCCCCGGCCCATCGGAAGCATGCGCAAAATCACAAGGTAGCAGGGTCAGAGACCCGACAGCGACACCCCAAAGAGCTGTACGCAATTTCATGGATTGGATTCCCCCTCGGGGATCACCATCGCACGGCGCGAGATCGCGTAGCAATCACCAATACCTACCATTGCGCACTCCTGTCATCTGGAACGCGCGGAACGCAAGGGTTGGTTGTTTCGCAATAAACGGCCATTCCTGTGAGATTCGCGGGAAATTCGTCGCAGAGCCGTCGGCTGGCCGTTCTGTGCGCAAACAGCGCGTGCGAATAATCACCTACACCGACGAAACCGCGAGTCCATTCGTGAGATCCCCTGCTGGTCGCGCGCGCACGCGCGGCCGCGTGCGCACGTTCCGTTCGTCCGCGCGCCGTCAAAACATGTCTCAATAGCCATATCCGAGAATGGCGCCCGCCCGCCCGAGCGCCCCCGATCTCGCGGCCTCGGGAACATCACCCCGCCTCCTGGCGTCTGACTCTCGAGAGCGGAGCACTATGCCCAAGACCTCGACTGACGCGGCGCTGTATGTAGGGATCGATCTCGGGACGACGAATTCGGCCGCGGCCGTGTTCGACGGCGACCGGGTCGTGACCGTGCGAAACCACCAAGGGACCGCGCTCACGCCCTCGCTGGTGCGCGTCGACGGCTCCGGGCGCCTGACGATCGGCCATCGCGCGCGGCGCTTCCTCGCGCTCGACCCGACCAGCGTGCGCGGCGAATTCAAGCGCCTGATGGGCACGCGCGAGCAGCTCGAGTTCCCCGGCGCGGATCGGCGCCTCCGCCCCGAGGAGCTCGCCGCCGAGCTGCTCCGCTCGCTTCGACGCGACATCGAGAACCAGGCGGGCGTGGCTCCGCGCGCGGCCGTGATCTCGGTCCCGGCGCTGTTCGAGCTGCCGCAGGTCGCGGCGACCCGCGAGGCCGCGACGCTCGCGGGCTTCGAGGCGGTCGAGCTGATCCAGGAGCCGGTCGCCTCCGCGCTCGCCTCGGGCTGGCGCGCCGCGGACTCCTCCGGGCACTGGATGGTCTACGACCTCGGCGGCGGGACCTTCGACGTCTCGCTGCTCGAGACGCAGGACGGCTTCCTCAACGTGGTCGCCCACGACGGCGACAACTTCCTCGGCGGGCGCGACCTCGACTGGGCGATCGTCGACTGGGTGCTCGCGCGCGTCGCCGAGGAGCACGGCGTCGCGCTCTCGCGCGAGGAGCCCGGCGACGCGCCGGCGATCCGCCGGCTCAAGTCGGCCGTCGAGGACGTCAAGATCGAGCTCAGCGGAGCCCGCGACGCGAGCCTGCTGCTGCCGGGCTTCTTGCCCTCGGGACATCTCGAGCTGACGCTGACGCAGGCCGAGCTCGAGCGGCTGTGCACGCCGCTGATCGATCGCACCGTCGAGATCTGCCAGCGCCTGCTCGACGAGCACCGGCTGCGCAACACCGACATCGAGCAGCTCGTGCTCGTCGGCGGCCCCACCGCGATGCCGCTGCTGCGCGCGCGCGTCGAGGAGCGCCTCGGCATCCCGCTGCAGCGCGAGTTCGACCCGATGACCGCGGTCGCCCACGGCGCGGCGCTCTACGCCGCGAGCGCGGGCCTCGACGCGCGCCCGCGGGCCGCGAACTCCAGCGGCGGGCCGGCCGCCAAGCTGTGGCTGCGGCACCCCGCCGTCTCCGCGGACCTCAAGCCGCACGTCGTCGGCAAGGTCACCGGCGCCGCGCGCAAGGGCCAAGGTGTCCCCGAGACCATCCAGCTGCGACGCAAGGACGGCAAGTGGGAGAGCCCCTGGACCAACCTCAACCACGACGCCGGCTTCATCATCGGCGTCGAGCTCGAGCCGCGCCGGCCCAACGTCTTCGACGTGCTCGCGCGCGACGTCGACGGCCGCGAGGTCGCGGTCGCGCCGGATCGCCTGACGATCGTGCAGGGCATGTCGCTGAGCGACCCGCCGCTCTCGCGGCGCATCGGCGTCGCGCTCGCCAGCGACAAGGTGCAGGTCTACTTCGACCGCGGCGAGCCGCTCCCCGCGCGCCGGACCTTCCGCCACCACACCGTCGAGACGGTCGCGGCGGGCAGCGACGACTGCCTGCTGAAGATCCCGATCGTCCAGGGCGAGTTCGAGCGCGCGCACCTCTGTCGCCTCGTCGGCACCCTCGAGATCCGCGGCCGCGAGCTCAAGGGCACGGTGCCCGCGGGCGCGCCGGTCGAGCTGACCCTGGAGCTCGACCGCGGCGGCAACCTCTCGGCCCGCGCGCTGCTGCCCGACATCGACCAGGTGTTCGAAGAGGTCGCGCACCTGCTCGTCCCCGAGGCCTCGCACGAGTCGCTGACCGCGAGCTTCGCCGCGACCGAGAAGCGCCTGCACGCGATGCGCAGCCGGGCGTTCCGCGGGCGCCTCAGCGAGATCATCGAGCAGCTCGACGCGCTGGTCTCGACCTACAAGGCGGTCGAGCGCGACATCGGGGCCGCGGCCGGCGGAGACGCGGACGCCGGCCTCAAGGCCCGGCGCACGCTGCTCGAGCTCGACGCCCAGCTCGAGCGGCTCGAGAGCCAGGTCGAGTGGCCCGAGCTCAAGGACGAGGCGCGCTGGAAGCTCGCGTGGTCGAGCCACTGGCTCGAGAAGTACGGCAACGAGCACGAGAACCGCCTGTTCGAAGAGGCAGCCGCGGCCGCGGACCGTGCCGAGCGCGAGCAGGACGCGGTCGAGCTCGAGCGCCAGATCAGCATGGCCTACGACCTCGGCTTCAACGCCTTCCTGCGCGATCCCGAGGCCTGGCCCGCGCTGTTCGAGAACGCCGCGGCCGAGGCCGACCGCGCGCACGATCTGCCGCGCGCGCACGCCCTCGTCGACGAGGGCCGCGCGGCCGTCAAGTCGGGCGACCGGCGCAAGCTCGAGCGAGTCGTCCGCAAGCTGTGGACGCTGCTCCCCGTCGAGGCGCAGCAGCGTCAGCGGGCCTTTCAGTCAGGTCTGCGCTAGACCATGTCATCGGCCGCAGCGCGCCGAGGTAGAGTCACTCGAGGAGCCGCCGTGGAGCCCCCGCACATCGCACGAATCACGCAGAACCCGTTTTACGTGCTCGGCCTCCGGCCCGGCTGCTCGCGGGCCGAGCTCGAGCGCGCCGGGCAGACGCTGCTCGACATGCTCGCCGTCGAGATGCAGGGCGCGCGTCGCTACGCGACCCCGCTCGGCCCGCGCGAGCGCACGCCCGAGCTCGTGCGCCACGCGATGGCCGAGCTGCGCGAGCCGACGCGGCGGCTCTCGCACGAGCTGTGGGCGAGCCGACCCGCGCGCGCGGACGGGCCCGCGGCGCCGCGCCGCAGCCCGCTCGCCGCGGACGATGACTCGCTCTCGCGCGAGCCCTGGTACGGCGGCTTTCAAGCGCTGGGCTGGAGGGCGCCGTGATCGAGGCGGTCCTGCTGCTGCTGTGCGTCGTCGGCTGCGTCGTCCTCACGGTCGCGCCGCTGCCCTCGCCCGAGCTCATCGATCCCAAGAGCCCGCGCGCACGCTCGGCGCGGGTCTCCGAGCGGCGCTGGGCCTACACGCTGCTGACGATCTCGAGCTTCCTGTTCCTCACCCTGTACGCCTACAGCCGCGGCGCCGACTGGCGCGCGGTCGGCTACCTCTCGGTGATGATGGTCGTCTCGATCGCGCTGATCCACCCGTGGCTGCTGGTCCGCGGGCTGCTGATCCCGCTCGGCCTGGTCGAGGCCTCGTTCCGCCTCAGCCGCCTCGGCGGGCACCCCTGGCTGCGCGACCCGACCGGCGGCGCCGTGCTGTCCGGCGCGCTCGCGCTGCTGCGCCGCGGGCAGCATCACCAAGGTCTGGCAGAGTGGCTCGAGGGACATCTTGACGACGGCCCGCTGCGCGGCGCCGGCGTGGCCGCGGCCGGGCTGCTCGCGGCCAGCCGCGGCGACGCGGCCAACGCCCGCGTGCTGCTCGAGAGCGTCGAGGCGCTCGACCCCGAGCTGTGCCCGCAGACCGCCTGGAAGATCGCGATCGACTGGCGCGTCGCCGACGCGGCCAGCCGCGGCGCGTGGCACGAGGTCCTGCAGCTCGGGCGCACCGGGCTCAAGAGCTCGCGCACGACGAACTTCGTCACGCTGGCCGCCGCCCGCATGGCGGGCGAGTGGGCCGAGGACGCCGCGATCATCCGCGCCTGGCTGATCGCGCCCCGCCGCCTCCGCAACCTCTCGCTGCTGCGCCGAGCGCTGCGCAGCGACGGTGAGCCGACCGCGCCCTCGACCGGCGACCCCGCGCTCGCGGGCCTCGGCGTCGTCACGCGCCCCGAGGAGCTCGCCGTCACGATCGCGGCCAACGACGGCCACACGCCCTGCGCCGACGTGGTCGGCCTGCAGCTCGAGACCTTCGCCGCGCTCCCACAGCAGGCGCCCGCGCTGCAGGGCGCGCAGCTCGTCCGCCTCGCGCTCACCTGGGACCGGGCGCTGCGCTCCAACCACCTGCTCGAGCACCTCAGCGGGAAGGTCTTGGAGCTCCGGGCCGCGCACGCGGCTGAGGAGCTCCGCGACCAGCTCGCCAGCGACGCCGCGAGCGACCTCGCCGACGCGACGCTGCACAGCCGCGTCCCGCTCGACCGCCTGCGCGCGGCGCTCGGCGACGCCGCGTCCCCGCTGCTCGGCCGCGCGATCGATCGCGTGACCGGCGAGCTGCTCGCCGAGATCGATGAGACCGTGCAGGCGCTCGCCGACCGCCAGCACCGGCTCGCCGAGCAGCACAAGCGCCTGAGCCTCGTCGACCCGGACTCCGCCGGCAGCTTCCACTCGATCGAGCTGTGGCGCGCCTGGCTCGCGGTCCGCGACGTGTATCAAGACATCGCCGAGGTCGGCGGCGAGCAGGTCCGCCGGCTCGCCTTCCCGACGCTTGAGAAACAGCTCGGGCGGCTCGCGCTGTGGGTCTGGCAGGTCCACGACGAGCGCGGCTTCGCCGACGCGATCTTCCTGTGGCTGCTGCGCGAGGCCGAGGCGCTCGGCAACACCGCGTCGGCCGACACCTACCGGCACAACCTCGCGGTCAGCTTCTGAGCGGCGGCGCGCGACGATCAACTTGTCCCATTAGACATGTTCATCGCGCGCCCGCTGACGCGCCGCCGCCTCGCCCGCGCTACTCGGGGATCAGCGACGACATGAAGCCCAGCGTCACCCGCAGGCGCATCTCGGGCTGGTCGACGTTGTTGCCCATGGTCGTGTGGGTCTGCAGATCGCCGTCGATAGCGAGCTCCGCGGTGTCGGGCGCCGCGTTGTCGCCGAGCGCGACGAAGCTCGCCAGGAAGCTGCCGTACTCCACCGAGTCGTCCTCGTAGTTGAGGCTGATCTCCGCGAGGTTGAGCCCGCCGCCCGACGGCAGCTTCGCGCCGAAGGAGCCCGCGATCGTCAGGTAGCTGCCGTCGACGTCGAAGTTGCCGTCGATGTCGGAGTAGTGGACGTCGTAGAACTCGACCGAGGTGCCCTGGATGTCGCGGTTGTTCATGTTGAGCGGGTCGGCGAGCTGCGTCGTCAGCTCCGGGCCCAGCACCGCGAACGTGTACTCCGTCGGCGCGTCGCCGCCGGTGCGCTCGTAGAACGTGATCGAGACCAGGCCGGGGATCTCGTGCACCGGGATCGACATGTCGACGGCGCCGGTGGTCGCGTCCGTCGTCGCGTCGCCGGTCGTCGTGCCGCTGGTCGTCGCGGGACCGGTGGAGCCCGTCGCGCTCGCGCCGGTCGTCTCGCCGCCGCCCGTTGAGGTCGAGGAGGAGGTCGAGCCCGCCGTGGTCCCGGCGGTCGCGCCACCTGTGCCGCCCGCGGTCGTCGAGTCGGTCGCGGCGCTCGCGTTGGTCGTCGCGCCAGGGCTCGTGGTCACCGTCGTCGCGCCCGGATCGTCGGAGTCTGGGCAAAACGAGGTATCGTGGCAGTGCGCCGAGTCGCCGCAGGCTACAACCTGCGTCAACGCCACCGCCACGCCGCACGCGCCCAAGAGACCCACAATTTCGCGCCGATAGTCCATAGAGTCAGTTTGAACAAGCGCGCCGCGAAACACAACGCGCGATGTCGCGGTCCACAATTGCCCCAGCGCCGCGGCCGTCGCGTCGCCGCGAGCGCGCCGTTGACCTCGACCCGGTCCCCGCGTCACGATCAGCGCGCGCGCTCGATCGGTCCTCGGTGATCGATCCGCCGCGCACGCGCGCCCGCCCGGAGAACTTGCCCATGCGTCGACTGCTTCCACTCACCGTCACCGCCGCGCTCGGGGGTCTGCTCGTGGGCCCCGGCACGGCCGAGGCGCGCTCGCCCTCCGACGATGAAGGCAAGCCGTGGTCGCGGGGCATCCTGATGCCCTCGCTGGGCGCCGGCGGCTCGTTCGGCAACGACGTGAGCACGCTCTACGTCGGCGCCGGCGTCAGCTACTACGTCATCAACGGGCTCGCGGTCGGCCTCAACATCAGCAACGACTGGCGGTTCTACTCGCAGGACTACAAGCTCGCGTTCCCGGGCATCGAGGACGAGCTGCCGACCTACCGCTTCGGCGTGCTGCCCACGCTGCAGTACGTGTTCGTGCGCACCAAGTGGTTCTCGCCGTACGTGTTCGCGGGGACAGGCCCTGTGATTCACAACAACGGCGGCGGGACGCTCGGGCAGTGGGCCGCCGGCCCCGGCTTCTACATCGGCACCGGCGGCCCGGTGTTCATCGACCTCGGCGTCAGCTTTAACGGGCTCTACACGCAGCAGGCCTGCACGGACACCTTCACCTCGGAGCGCTACGACGCCACCCCCAACTGCAACTGGGGCTTGGGGCTGCGCTTCGGGCTCGTGTTCGCCTTCGGCGTCGGCGGCAAGAGGCAGCGCGAGTCGCAGCGCGAGCAGCAGAGCTCGCCGAGCTACACGCCGACGCCGCCGCCGGAGCCCGCCGGCTACCCCGAGCCCGCCGGCTACCCCGAGCCCGCCGGCTACCCGGCTCAGCCCGCGCAGCCGCAGCCACAGCCTCAGCCGCAGCCTCAGCCTCAGCCCGCGCCGCCGGCGACCACGCCCCAGCCCGCGCCTACGACCGAGGCCCCGGCGCCGGAGGGCGCGCCGCAGCCCCAGCCTCCGCCCGCGCCCCAGCCTCAGCCCGAGCAGCCCGCGCCACAGCCACAGCCCGCGCCACAGCCCACGACCGCGCCACAGCCCGCGCCGCAGCCTGCCCCCGCAGCGCCGCCTCCGGTGACCCCGGCCGCGCCGCCGCCTCCGTGACGAGCTGACTACTGAGACAGCCGCATCAGCCGCAGTAGTGGCAGCGGACCTCTTCGAAGATGGTCTCCTCGTCGCCCGCCTGGATCGCGTGCTCGAGCACGATCCGCAGCGCCTTGCTCACGTCCTCGACGTCGTACTTGCCGACCATCTCCTCGAGCCACTTCAAGTGCCCCGGCTGAATCGTGAACGCTCGCTCGATCTTGCCGTCTTCCATATGCGCTCGCGAGCGTACCGGACTACGCCGCCTGCGTCATCGCGCGGAACCGTCGGCGTCGAGGCCGAGCAGGCCGCTGGCGAGCGTCTGCGCGAGCAGGTCGGCGACCTCGGCGAGCGCGAGGTCGCCGTGATCGAGCCAGTCGAGGCTCACGGCCTCGACGAAGCCGATCCAGCCGCGCAGCACCGTCCGTAGCCGCGGGGTCGGGCGCTCGACGCCGAGCCGCTCGACGATCCCCGCGATGAAGCGCTGGCGGACGTCCTCGATGATCGCGACGACCTCGGCGTCGGTGCCGAGCCCGCCACGCAGCAGCGTCGCGTAGGCCCGCGCGTGGCGCTCGACGTACTCCAGGAACACCCGCAGCCCGAGCGTGAGGCCCTCGACCGAGGGGCCCTCGGCCTCGACGCGCGCGCCGGCCTCCTCGGTCATGAGCACGAGCTGGTCGGCGGCGTGGCGGACCGCCGCGACGTAGTAGCCGCGCTTGCCGTGGAAGTAGTGATAGAGCAGGCCCTTCGACACGCCGGCCGCGCGCGCGATCTCGTCGACCGAGATCTCGTCGTAGCTGCGATCGCCAAACAAGGAGATCCCGAGCTCGAGCAGCTGGCTGCGACGCTCGTCGACCTGTAGGCGGCTTCGGGGCCCGCTGGTTCTCCGGGGCGGCTTCGCGGACTTCTCCGACACTCCGGGGGAGTGTAGCCAAGTCGACTATTGACTCCTGTTCAATACGGCCTATGGTTATTGAACAGGAGTCAATAATGCCCGACGCCCCCGAGATCACGGTCACCCCGCGCGTCCTCGACCTCCCGTTTGACGGCCTGCCGCGTCACTGGATGGCTGGACTAGCTGTCCCGACGCACATCTCCAACGCGGTCAACCTGCTGTTCCCGCTCGGCGAGCGGTTCTTCGTGCGCAGCGTCAAGCACTTCTTCCGCGAGCTCGACGATCCGACGCTGCGCGCCCAGGTGAAGGGCTTCTTCGGGCAGGAGGGTCGTCACGCGCACGAGCACGAGCGCATGTTCGCGACGCTCGAGCAGCAGGGCTACGAGATCCGCGGGTTCCTGCGCGCCTACGAGCGCATCGCCTTCGAGCTGCTCGAGCCGCGCTTCGGCCGAGAGCTGGCGCTGTCGGTCACGGTCGCGCTCGAGCACTACACCGCGATCATGGCCGAGGGCGCGCTCCGGCACGGGGTCCTCGAGCACGCGGACGAGCGCGTGCGCGCGCTGCTGCTCTGGCACGCGGCGGAGGAGATCGAGCACAAGGCGGTCGCCTTCGACGTCCTGCAGCGCGTCAACCCTAGCTACGCGCTGCGGATGGGCGGGCTCGCTATCGCGACCGCGGGCCTCGCTGGTTTTTGGTTCGCGGCGGTGATCATGCTGCTGCGTCAGGAGCCGGGGATGCGCTGGCGCGAGGTCCTGCGGCAGCTCCGAAGCGGCGACCGCGAGTCCATCGCTCGACGCGTATTTCTCCGGGGGATCCGCGAGTACATCCGGCGCGACTTTCACCCCTGGCAGAACGACAACTACGAGCTCGCGCGCGAGCACCTCGCGGGCCTCGCGAACGCGGCGGCCTGAGCCGCGCGCTCGATCCGTCGCGGGAGCGCTCGGTCGCGAGCGCTCCGATATGAAGCGCTGTGGCGCTTCTCCCCACGGACCCCGCGAACGCGCGGCCGCGCGCGACCGATCGCCGGGCTCGCGAGCTACACTCCTGCTACGGCCCGCGCGCCTGCGGCGAGACGGGCGCAGGTGTAGGTACGATGACGGGACCAAGCGAGGCCTCGCTCCGGGAGTTTCGGCTCCTCGAGCTGCTGCACGAGGGCGCCTCGACGGTCGTCTACCGCGCGACCGATCGCCGCGATCAGTCGCCGGTGGTCCTCAAGCACCTCGCGCCCGAGCGCGCGACGCCCTCAGCGATCGCCCGGCTGCGCCACGAGCACGCGATCCTCGAGGGCCTCGAGGACCCCGGGATCGTCCGGGCGCTCGAGCTGTACGAGCTGGGGGGCGGGCACACGCTCGTGCTCCGAGATATCGGCGGCGAGACCCTCGCCGCGCACCTCGAGCGCGAGCGCCCGGGGCTGCGCGCGTCCCTCGAGCTCGCGATCAAGCTCTGCGAGCTGGTCGCGGGCCTGCACGCGCGCCGCGTCATCCACAAAGACCTCAACCCGCGGAACGTGCTCATCAACGCCGCGGGCGCGATGCAGCTGATCGACTTCGGCGTCGCGACCAAGCTGCCGCGCGAGCTCGCCGGCCTCGTCAACCCCAACGACCTCGAGGGCACGCTCGACTACATCGCGCCTGAGCAGACGGGTCGCATGAACCGGCCGCTCGACCACCGCGCCGATCTCTACTCGCTCGGCGGGACGCTGTACCGGATCTTCGCCGGGCGCCCGCCCTTCACCTGCGAGGACCCGGCCGAGCTGGTCCACGCCCACATCGCGCTCACGCCCGAGTCGCCGCGGCGCGTGACCGACATCCCGACGCAGCTCTCCGAGATCATCATGCGCCTGCTCGCCAAGTCCGCAGACGCGCGCTACCAGAGCGCGCGCGGGCTGCTGCTCGACCTCCGCGAGTGCGCGCGGCAGCTGCGAGAGCGCGGCGCGATCGAGCCCTTCCCCCTGGGGCGACAGGACCGAAGTGACAGGCTCGAGCTGCCGCACAGGCTCTACGGGCGCGACGAGGCGCTCTCGAAGATCGTCTCGGCGCTCGAGCGCGTGCGCGCGGGCGGCAGCGAGCTCGTGCTCGTCAAGGGCCCGGCCGGGATCGGGAAGTCGGCGCTCGTGCACGAGCTGCAGCGCGACCTGAGCCGGCACGAGGGCCTGCTCGTGGGCGGCAAGTACGACCTCGTGCAGCGCGACATCCCCTACTCGGGGCTGCTCGCCGCGCTCGCTCACCTCGCGCCGTACCTGCTCGCCGAGACGCCCGCGCGGCTCGAGCGGTGGCGCGTCCGCCTGCGCGAGGCCGTCGGCGAGAGCGGCCGGCTGATCCTCGACACGCTCCCGGACTTCGCGGCGCTGCTCGGCGACCAGCGCGAGCTCAACGAGCTCTCGCCGGAGGCCGCGCGCGGCCGCATGCACGAGACCTACCGGCGCTTCATCCACGCGCTCGCGCGCCGCGGTCACCCGCTCGTGCTGCTGCTCGACGACCTCCAGTGGGCGGACGCCGCGACGCTCGAGCTGCTGCCGATCCTCCTCGACGCGGCGGCGAGCTGCAGCCTGCTGCTGCTCGGCTCCTACCGCGACGACGAGGTCGCGGAGCACCACGCGCTGCGCAAGTGCCTCGCGGCGCTCGAGCGCGCGGGCCTGCCGGTGCGCTCGATCGAGCTCGGGCCGCTCGCCGAGGACGATGTCCGCGCGCTGCTGCGCGACGCGCTCTCGCTCCCCGGCGAGGCCGTCGCGCCCCTGGCCGCGCGCGTGCACGCCAAGACCGGCGGCAACCCCTTCTTCGTCGGTCAGTTCCTCAAGACGCTGCACGCCACGGAGCTGCTCGAGTACGACCTCGAGCGCGCGCGCTGGGTGTGGGAGCTCGCGGCGATCGACGCCGCGCCGATCACCGACAACGTCATCGACATCCTCGAGCGACGCGCGCGCGCGCAGGGCCAGGCGACGCTCAGAGCCCTGCGGCTCGCCGCGTGCGTCGGGACCCGCTTCGACGCCACGACGCTCGCGCGGATCGACGGGCGCGGCGTCGAGGCCATCGAGGACGCGCTGCTGCCGGCGATCGAGAGCGGCCTCATCGACGCGCAGGTCGACGCCGGGTATCGCTTCGTCCACGACCGCGTGCGCGAGGCGGTCTACGGCACGATCGAGCCAGGGACGCGCACGCGCACGCACCTCTACATCGGCCGCTACATGCTCAAGCGGCTGATCAGCGACGACCCGCGCGGCGAGCTGTTCGACGCGCTCAACCACATCAACCGCGCCGAGGAGCTGCTCGAGGACCCGCGCGAGCGCGAGCGCGTCGCGTGGCTCAACCTGTCCGCAGGGCGCAAGGCCCAGGCGGCCGCCGCGTTCGAATCGGCGGCCGAGCACTACGCCGTCGGCCGCCGGCTGCTGCCCGCGCACGCCTGGTCCCGCGACCACGAGCGCGCCTGGCTGCTGCTGCGCTGCGCCGCCGAGTGCGAGTTCGTGCTGACGCGCTTCGACGCGGCGCGCGAGCTGTTCGTCGAGCTCTACCGCAACGCGCAAGGCGACCTGCAGCGCGCCGAGATCGAGAACATGCGCGTGGCGCTGTACATGCACCGAGACGAGCACGAGGAGGCGATCGCGCGCGGGCGCGTCGCCATGTCGCTGCTCGGCTCCCCCCTGCCCACGCGCCCCGGGATGGCCTCGGTCACGCGGGAGTACCTGCGCGCCCGCGTCGCGATCGGCCGGCGCACGCCCGAGGAGCTGCTCGAGGCCCCGCGCTCCGACGACCCCCGCGTCCAGCTGCTGCGCAGCGTCATCTACAACACGAGCGGCGCCGCCTTCGGCCACGACGAGAACCTGATGCTCGTCCTCGCCATGCGGGCCGCCGGTCTCTCGGCGCGCCACGGCAACACCGCGAACTCGGCGGCGGGCTTCATCACCTACGGCCTGCTCGTCGGGATGGGCTCTGGAGACTACGGCGCGATCGAGGCCTACGGGCAGCTCTCGCTGAAGATCCTCGAGCGCATGCCGAACCCCTCCGTCGAGTCGCTGGTCCGCTTCCTCTACGCCGGGATGGTGATCCACTGGACCCACCCGATCGACGAGGGCATCGAGCACGTCGAGCTCGGCTTCCAGCGTGGGCTCGAGGGCGGCAACATGGTCTACGCCGCGCTGTGCAAGATGCTCCGCGGCAACCTCTACCTGCACATGGGTCGCCCGCTCGACAGCGCGCTCGCGGCCATCGAGCAGGCGCGCGCGTTCGGCGAGCGCGTGGGCGCGATGGGGGCGCTCAACAACCTCGCGCCGATGCGCCAGCTGGTCCGCGCGCTGCGGGGTGAGACCGCGGCGTTGCACGTCCTCGACAGCGACGACTTTGACGAGCGCGCGTTCGTGGCGAGCGTCGGCGAGCGCCGAGGCGGGACGGTGCTCGCCTTCACCGCGTCCATGCGGCTGCGCCTCGCCGTCTACGCCCGCCGCTTCCGCGAGGCGCGGCAGCTGCTCGACACGCACGGCGCGTTGATGAAGCGGGTCCTGGCGGTCGGCTTCGACATCTCCGACATCCTGCTGCAAGAGGGCATAGTCGCCGCGGCGCTGAAGCGCCGGCGCGCGGCCGCCCGCGCGATCCGGGGCCCGCTGCGCAAGCTCGACAAGCTCGCCGAGCGCTGCCCCGCCAACTTCCTGCACAAGGCCGCGCTCCTGCGCGCCGAGCGTCTGCGCGTGTCCGGCGACGGGGAGGCGGCCCTCACCGCCTACACCAAGGCGATCGACGAGGCGCGCGCGCGCGGCTTCCTGCACGACGAGGCGCTCGCGCGCGAGCTGTGCGGGCGTTACTTCCTCGGCGCCGGCGCGCTCGAGGCCGGGCACCCCTACCTCGCGCGCGCACGTCAGCTCTACGCGCGCTGGGGGGCGCACGCCAAGGTCGCGCTGCTCGACCAGGAATTCCCGGGGCTCGAGCGCCTCGTGGAGGGTCGCCGCTCGACCGAGCGCACGATCACCGTCACGACGACCGCCCACGCCGGCCAGCCGAGCTCCGCCTCGCTGACCAATTCCGCCGGCAGCGGCATCAACCTCGCGCTCGACCTCCGCTCGGTGCTGCGCGCCTCCGAGGCCTTCGCCACCGAGATGGACCTGAGCCGGCTGCAGACCAAGGTCATGCAGATCGCGGTCGAGAACGCCGGCGCCGAGCGTGGCGTGCTCGTGCTCGCGCGCGACGGCGAGCTGGTCGCGGAGCTCGAGTACACCGCCCGCAGCGGCGGCGACATCCGGCCGCTGCAGACGCCGCTCGCCGAGTGCACCGCGCTCGCGGCCCCGATCGCGCTGCTCGCCCACCGCAAGCGCGAGCCGGTGGTGCTCGAGGACGCCGCCGCCGATCCGGTGTTCGGCGACGACCCTTGGGTCCGCTCGCGCGGCGCGGCCTCGATCCTGTGCGCGCCGATCCTCCACCAAGGCGAGAGCCTCGGCGTCCTCTACCTCGAAAACAGCCTCGCGGCCGGCGTGTTCACCCCCGCGCGCCTCGAGACGCTCAAGGTCCTCGCGGTCCAGGCGGCGATCTCGATCCAGCACGTGATGTTCTACGAGCGCCTCGAGGCCGCGCGCCTCGAGGCCGAGGCCGCCAGCCAGGCGAAGTCCCGCTTCCTCGCCAACATGAGCCACGAGCTGCGGACGCCGCTCAACGCGATCCTCGGCTACACCGAGCTGACCGTCGACGAATTGCAGCAGGCCGACGGCAACTTCAGCCATCTCGTCGAGGACCTCCAGCGGGTCCACCGCTCCGGCGAGCTGCTGCTCGGGATCATCGGCGACATCCTCGACCTCACCAAGATCGAGGCCGGCACGCTCGCGCTTCAGCCCGTCGAATTCGAAGTCGACGCGCTGCTCAGCGAGGTCGCCGACGCCGTGCACCCGCAGATCCAGTACTCCGGCAACGAGCTGCGCTGCTCGTTCGAGGGCGAGCTCGGGCCGCTGCGCTGCGACCCCCAGAAGCTGCGACAGGTGCTCTTCAACCTGCTCAACAACGCCAACAAGTTCACCGAGGACGGCACGATCACGCTCGGCGGCCGCAAGCGCGTCGACAGCGACGGCTCGGCGTGGGTCGAGCTCACCGTCGCCGACACCGGGATCGGGATGACCGCGGAGACGCGCCACACGATCTTCGAGGCCTTCAACCAGGCGGACAACTCGTCGACGCGACAGTACGGCGGCGCCGGCCTCGGGCTCACCATCGTCCGCAAGCTGTGCGAGCGCATGGGCGCGCGCGTCTCGGTCGACAGCGTCGAGGGCGAGGGCAGCGTCTTCACGGTCTCGCTGCGGGCGCTCAACGCCGCGCCCGCGCGCGCGGCTGAGTAGCCGCGGTCGCGGCTCAGCCGAGCCCGACGCCCGCGCTCATCGAGCCCGGCGTCAGCACCACCATCATCGCCTCGAGCATGTCGCGGGCGGTCTGGAAGCGCTCGTCGCGATCCTTGGCGCACGCGCGCTCGAAGATCATGTCGAGGCCGTGGGCCACCCGCGCGGATGTCCCCGGGGGCATAAACTCGCTCATCGGCGGCGCGACGCACTCGCGCTGCGCGTGGAAGATGTCGCCGAGCGGCGCGTCGCGCAGGCTGCCGAAGGGGTGCAGGCCGGTCACGACCTCGTACAGGCTGAGGCCGGCCGCGTAGATGTCGGCGCGGTGATCGAGCTTGAGCCCCGGCCGCGTCTGCTCGGGCGACATGTAGAAGGGGTCGCCGCACAGCCGCTCGTTGACCTCTTGGACGTCGAGGTCGATCGCGATGCCGAAGTCGAGCAGCTTGCTGGTCATGAAGCGCGTGTTCGGGTCGCGCGTGACGAACATGTTCGCCGGCTTGACGTCGCGGTGCACGACCCGGCAGTCGTGGCAGTACTGCAGCGCCGCGAGGATCTGGCGGAACACGTCGAGGACCGAGAGCAGCGGCAGCCGACGATCGCGGTTGCGCGCGCGGTCGACCACGCGCTCGAGGTCCGAGCCCTCGAGGTACTCCATCGAGAACCACTCGGGTCGCCCCGAGTCGCCCATCGCGCCCATGTCGTAGACCCGCGCGACGCTCGGGTGGCAGAACCGCGCGCCGTAGATGGCCTCGCGGCGGAACCGGCGGCGCTCGGACTCGGGGACCTCGGGCTTCATCACCTTCAGCGCCACGTCGCGCCGCAGCACCGGGTCGAAGGCCAGGTAGACGCGCCCCATGCCGCCCTCGCCGATGCACCTGATGATCTCGTAGCGCTTGTTGTGGGCCACGAGGTTGCCGACGCCGAGGTCGTCGAGATGGGGCGCCCGCGGCTTCCGCACGGGCATCTCGCCGAACGCCGTCCTGCGCTTCAACGCGTCGCGCCCCGGCGCGCTCGAGGGGCTCAGCAGCGAGTCCTCGACGTGGATCTCGAATTCCTGCACTCCGCCACCCTACTCAAGACCGGTCCGGGCGCGAAAAACTCGACAAATCCAAGCGACCCCGCAATTGCGAACACCCGGAGCCGGCGAGCTGCCGGCCCCGGGCGCGCGAAACCGCCACGCGCGTCGCGCGGGCAAAGCGGCGCTGTCACACGCTCACGACTGCGGCGGCGCCTGGGCCTTCATGCGCTCAGCCATCTCCTCGGGCGTGAGGTTCTCCACCCGCGTGGCGAGCCCCCAGAAGTAGCCCTCACCGTCGACGACCGCGCCGTAGCGGTCGCCCCAGAACATGTCCGTGACCGGCATCGCCGGCGCCGCCTTGGCGTTGGTCGCCCGCGTGAACGCGATGTCGACATCGACGGTGTACATCATGATCCCGACGGGCGAGCCGCCGAGGGTCTTCGCCGACTTCGTGCCCATCTCGGGCATCTCGTCGTTCAGCATGATGCGCGAGTCGCCGATCATCAGCTCGGCGTGCATGATCTTGCCGTCCGGCGTCGGCATGCGCGTGATCTCTTTGGCGTCGAAGGCCTGGGTGTACTGCTTGATCGCCTCGTCGGCGTTCGCCACCGTCAGCGCCAGCGTGACCGTGTGGTACTGCGACGGCTGCTTCTGCGTCGCCGGCGTGCCCTTGATCGCCTTCCACTTCTTGGCGGCTTTCTTCGGGTTCTTCACCGTGCTGATGATGTCGGCGCGCTGCTGGATCTGCTCGCCGGTCAGCTCCTCGACGTGGGTCGCCACCGACCAGCGATGCCCGAAGGGATCGACCACGGTGCCGAAGCGGTCGCCCCAGAACATGTCGTCGACCGGCATCTCGGGCTTGGCCCCGGCCGCGGTCGCGCGCGCGAAGGCGGCGTCGGCGTCCTCGGTGAAGATCATCAGCCCGGCCGGGGTCCCGCCGAGCGAGAGCGGCGACTTCATGCCCTCCTCGAGGTTCTCCTCGCCGATCATGATGACCGAGTCGCCGATCTTGATCTCGGCGTGCATGGTCTCGCCGTTGGGGCCCGCCATGCTCATGAGCTTCTCGGCCCCGAGCGCCTTGACGTAGAAGTCGACCGCCGCGTCGACGCCCTTGACGGTGAGCGTCGGCGTGATCGCGAACATCCCCGCGGGGATCGGCGGGACCGGCTCTTTCTCCACCACCGGCTCGGCGGGCGCGGGGGCTGGCGCGGGCTCGGGCGGCGCCGTGTCGGTCTGGGCCTTCGGCCCGCACGCGGTCGCCAGGACCGCGAGCGCCAGCGCGGCTGCTTGAACAAGTGTCGTCTGCTTCATCGATCTCTCCTTGATCTGGACTCGCTCCGCTCACCGGCTCTGATCCGGCGAGCGCGAGCAGGGTCGCCGGCGCGCGCCGGCAGCGGCCGAGCGTGCCAAAGCGCGCTTCGGCTGTCCACACGCGCTACCATGGCGGCACGTATGGCAGACCTCGGCGGCGCCGGCAGCTTCAAGAACTTCGTCCTCCCCGCGCTCGCGCTCGTCGTCCTCGGCGCGCTGTACTTCGCGCAGAAGCAGGTCCTCCAAGAGACCCCCGAGACGCCCGCGACCGCCGGGGACCGCAAAACGGCGCCCGCGGGCGACCGCAAAACGGCGCCCGCGGACGCCAAGACCACCCCCGCGGCTAAGGCGGACGGGGCCGCGAGCGCCGGGGGCACGCGAGATCCCGAGCGACGCGCCCGTCGCGACCAGATGCTCAAGCAGCTCCAGGCCGCGCTGACGCGCCGCGGCGTCCCCGAGGAGGGGAGCGCCGGCGCGTCGGAGGCGGACGCCAAGGCCGGCGCCGACACGAAGCGCCCCGCCGGCTCCCCCCCCAGGACGCTCGACCCCGAGTACATCCGGCAGCGGATCAAAGACGACCTCGTCCCGCTCGCGCGCGAGTGCTACGAGTCCGCGCTCGAGGATGACGCCGCGCTCGCGGGCCGCCTCGTCATGAAGTTCGCGATCGCGGGTGACGAGGACATCGGCGGCGTCGTCGACGAGGTCGAGCTCGGCGAAGACAGCGACATCAAGCACCCCGAGCTGCTCGAGTGCCTGCGTGAGTCGATGTACACGGTGACCTTCGACCCGCCGGAGGGCTACGGGCGCGTCGACGTCACGTACCCGATCGTGTTCGCCCAGGAGCCGCCCGCGGGCGCGGCTGAAGCCGAGTAGCGGCCCGCGCGCGAACGCGCGAGATGATGCCTTCGGCGAGGCGCGCTACCATGACACCGCGCATGACGGCCAACGACGACTACGTCTTGCTCGACGCCTGGCGCGCCGGCGATCGCAACGCCGGCGACAAGCTCCTGCGCCGCCACTTCGACAGCCTGTACTGCTTCTTCCGCAACAAGGTCGACGCCGGCATGGACGACCTCATCCAGCGCACCTTCCTCGCGCTGGTCAAGGCCAAGGACCAGTTCCGCAAGCAGTCGAGCTTTCGCACCTACCTGTTCACCGTCGCCCGTCACGAGCTGTACCGCCACTACCGCCAGCTCAAGCGCCAGCGCGCCGCGGTCGACCTCGCCGCGCAGTCGGTCGAGGACCTCGGGACGTCCCCGAGCCGGATCCTCGCGCGCCACAAAGAGCAGCAGATCCTGCTCGCGGCGCTGCGCAAGATCCCGGTCGACCTGCAGATCGCGATCGAGCTGCACTACTGGGAGGGCTTCTCGACCTCCGCGATCGCGTCGGTGCTCGGCATCCCCCACGGCACGGCCAAGAGCCGGCTCCGCCGCGCCCGCGAGGCCCTCGAGGTCGCCATGAAGCGCGTCGCGGCCTCGCCCGACGCCCGCCGCTCGACGATGATGAACTTCGAGCGCTGGGCGCAGTCGATCCGCCGCTGCGTCGAGCCCGGCGGCGACGGCGGCGAGTGACGGGCGCTCACCCCTCAGCGGGATGTTCTTTTAGCCATGTATTGATCGTCTCGAGGTGATCAGCGGCGCGCTCGCCCGCGTCTCGGTAGCGCGCCTGGGCGGCCACCGCCAGCGCGCGCGCGCGGCTCGGGTCCGCGTCGACGAGCGCCGCGGCCAGGACGCGCTCGGTGTCAGCGCGCCACAGCGGGTCGACATCTTTCTCGGAGAGGGCCTTCAGCGCCCGCTCGAGCTGCGCCTGGGCGGCGACGCGATCGCCCTGGGCGAGCAGCGTCTCGCCGAGGAAGTGCGCCGCCAGGGCCGCGCGCGGGTGGTCGGCCCCGAGCGCGCCCTCGAGCTGCGCGCGGGCCTGCGTCAGGAGCTCGCGCGCGTCGTCGAGGCGCCCCTGCGCCAGCGCGACGCGGCCGAGCTCGTCGAGCGAGAAGCCGATCGCGGGGTGCCCCTGCTCGAGCACCGCGCGCCGGATCTCGAGCGCCTCCTCATGCCAGCCGCGGGCCTCGTCGAGCTTGCCGGCGGCCTTGGCCGCGTCGGCGAGGTTGTGCAGGGCGAGCGCGACGCGATCGTTGTGCTCGCCGAGCGCGGCCCTGTAGATCTCGAGCGCGTTTTGATTGCACTCCATCGCGCGCGCGAAGTCGCCGAGCTCGCTCGAGGCGACGCCGAGGTTCGTCCACGCGGTCGCGACCTCGGGGTGCCGCTCGCCGAGCAGCTCGACGCGGCGCGTGAGCAGCTCCTGGAACAGCTGCGCGGCCCGCTCCCATTCGCCCATCCCCGCGTAGGCGATCGCGTGGTCCTCGATCACGTTGAGCGTCAGCGGGTGCGTCTCACCGTAGACGCGCGCCGCCGTCGGGCGCACGGCGTCGAACAGCGCGAGCGACCGCTCGCGCTCGCCCTTTCGCGCCAAGAGCTGCGCCTTCAGGGCCCGCGCTCGGACCTCGAGCTCCTCGCGCTCGGGCTGCTCACGCGCGACCGGCTCCGCCCGCGCGAGCATCGTCAAGGCCTCGTCGAGCTGCCCCTGGAACGAGCCCTTGAGGTGCGCCATCGAGATCAGCACGCGCGCGGAGAGCTCACCGTCGCCGGCCGCGACCCCGCTCCAAAGGGACTCGTCGAGCAACGCCAGCGCCGCCTCCGCGTCGCGCTCGCCGGCGCTGACGTCCCCCGCGAGGTTCAGCGCCTGGGCCTGCAGCCAGGGCTGCGCGAGCGCGTCGCCGAGCTCCCGCGCGCGGCTGGCTTCGCGCCGCGCGTCGTCGAAGCGCCCGAGGCTGTCGAGCGCCCGGCCGCGCTCGATCGACTCGAGCGCCTCGTCGAAGCGCTCGCGCTCGGCCGGTGGGAGGTCGCGCGCGAGGAAGCGCCCGCCGCGTTTGGGGTCGAGCAGCCACTGGCGGTCTTCGCAGGGCGCGAGCGAGGCGAGCTCGCGCGCGGCCGTCGGCGCGGCCATCAAGATGTCCTCTCCGACATCCTCGCTGAGCCCCGCCACCAGCGTCTGCATCCGCAGCGCGCGGCGATCGAGGCAGGCGACGCGCTGATCGAGCAGCTGCTCGGACTGCTCGCCGCGCACGCGTGTGTCCTCGCAGGCGTCGCGGCGCATGCTCGTCCAGGCGCGCGCGTACTCGTCGAGCACCGCTGTGACATCGCGCGCGAGGTCCCCCGCGAAGACCTTCCCCGTGGCCGCGAAGGCCCCGGTGATCGCGGCCTCGCGCTCGCCGTTCCAAACCCCGTCCAGCGCCGTGTCAGCCGCCGCGCAGGGGTCGACGGGCGCGCCCGCCAGCTGCATGCCGAAGACCGCGCCGCCGCCCATGGCCGTCGCCGTGACCGCGCCCGCGAGGCCCCAGGCCCAGCGCCGTCGCGGCGCGACCTCGCGACGCAGCGCGTCGGTCAAGGCCCGCATCGTCGGGAAGCGATCGTCGGCGCTGCTCTCGAGCCCGCGCGTCACGGCCCGCACCACCCCCGCGGGGACGCCGTGCCCTCGCGGCGGGTCTTGCAGCTCGCCCGCGATCACGGCGCCAGAGAGCGCGACCAGGGTCTCGCCGACGAAGGGGCGCGCCGAGAACAGCGCCTCGTAGAGCGCGACGCAGAACGAGAATTGGTCGCTCGCCGGCCCGACCGTCACGCCCGCGAATTGCTCGGGGGACATGTACGCCGGGGTCCCCGCGATCGTCCCCGCCGCGCTCACCGTGTGCGCGGCGCCCATGCCCTCGGCGGTCTCCGAGGGGCCGTACTGCGGGCCCGAGATCATCGCCAGCGCGCCGACTCCCCCGCCCTCGCCCTGGGTGGTCCGCGCGAGCCCGAAGTCGGCGACGCGCGGGCGGCCGTCGGCGCCGAGCAGCACGTTGTCCGGCTTAAAGTCGCGGTGGACGACGCCGGCGTCGTGGGCCGCGATCAGCCCCTTGGCTGTCTCGAGGAACATCTCGACGACCTCGCGCCAGCTCCGCGCGCGCTCGGGCTCCTCGAGCCAGTCGGTCAGCGTCGAGCCGTCGATGTACTCGAGCGCCATGTACACCTGCTCGTCGACCACGCCGACGTCGTAGACCTGCACGACGTTGGGGTGCGAGAGCTTGGCCGCCGCCCGGGCCTCGCGCTCGAGCTGGGCCTGCGAGTGCCGGAAGTGGGCGGTGCCCGGCTGCTCGCTCGCGTGCAGCAGCTTGAGCGCGATCTTGCGGTCGAGCTTAGGGTCGTAGGCCGCGTACGACACACACAACCAAACCCGGTCCTACGGCCTCACCCCGGCAGCGTGCCTTTTCCGTCCTTTCGGGCCGTAGGACCGGTTTTCTTGTGGTTTAGCGAGTACGCGTGGCGTCGCGGAGAGACGCTGGATCGTGCGGATCGCGTGGCACATATCGGGAACATCGACGGGCCTGTACACGTGTCTCGTCAGGACATTGAACGACCAAACGCAAACCCCAGGAGTCCAGCCAAGACGGCCCCGCTCGGATCTGCCCGGCTCCGATCCCGGTGCGCGAGCGCCTGATTGCTCCTCTGAAGTTGCTGAAACTGCTTAGCAAGCAACTTGTAGGCTTTCTCGTAGCGCTGTAGATGCTCCGCAGTAGCGGCGTAGTCCCGCGTCAACACGCTGTTCGCCTCCTCCAACGCCTTGATGTGCGTCGTCTGCCCAAGAGAAGTCTCAGCCCACTTGTCCCCGAACGCCTGAGCCTCCTGAAGGCGTCCACGGAGCTGCTGTTCGATGACACGGGCGCGATCGAGCTCGGCTCGTAGCTCATCGGCCAGACGTTCTGCCGTGAGGCGGGCCGAAACAGCCTCTTTCCGGCGCTCACGTTCCGCGTTCAGCTCCGCTTTCACGCTGAGCAACTCAGCCTTTACACGGGCTGCTTCCTCGAGGACTTGCCGGTGTTCCTCTGCGGTCGGTCCAATTTTCGCCTGTGCGAGCACACTTGTGGCGTCGCTGCTACCGACTAAGGTGTCGGTACTGACCTCAAAGACAGCCGCTAGTTGCTCGAGTTGCTCCACAGTCGGCAACCGTCCGTTGAAAAGCCGGTTGACCGTAGAACGCGACAACTTCGAACGCCGCGCGATCTCCGCCTGCGAGAAACCGCGCTCCGAAGCGAGGGCCCGAAGCTGCTGGGCGAATTCCGTTTCTTTGTCCATGTTCGAGATGTAGCGCGGTGAACAGGGAGGGCAACGTGTTCTGGCGAGAAATTCACATCCCAGACTAGAACACCTCTACAGGCTGATTTCGGAGAGTTTGAGAGCCACCTGTTCACCTCGTGAACACGCGTGGGCAGCTAGGAACCGGTATCTGTCCGCGACCAAGCAGGTCGGCTACTCCACCCCGGTCCCGAACAATCGGAAGTAGTCCTCCGCGATCGCCACGGCGATCGTCGCGTTCACATCGATCCCGCGCACCGCCGCGAGGCGCTCAGCCATCGCGTTCGTGCGGGGGCTGAGCCGGAGCGTCCGGCGTCGGACTCGCTCACTCGCGGGCTGCGGCTTTCCAGTCGGCGGGCGAGTCGCTGCTGCCTCGGCGGACGCAGCGGTGTCAGCCGCGCGCTTGTCGATCTTGTCGGAGGAGGCTCCGCTGGTGTCTGTGCGCCCCTCATCGTTGTCCGCACTGGCGGTCTCACTCTGTGAGCCGTCCGACCCACCTACGACGGCGGCGTCGTGCGCCTTGTCCGTGCTCGTTGTGTCGGATTGATGTCCATCTGAGTCGGGTCGATTCGCAGCGACGGGTCCGCCGTGGTGTCTCTCCCGTCGCCGCCCCTTTCGTTTGTCGCGCGATCTGGCCATTTCGGGTGTCTCCTCGCAGCGATCGATAGGGACTCTCACCTCGGGTAAACGACGACACCGCAGCGGTCTTCGCCGTCCACACAAGAATTTTGGCGCCGAAGAGCTCGTCCTGACTCACCGAGTACAAACGGTACGGAGTTATTCGTCGACTTTTACATACAGATAGAAAGACACGTTTTTTGGACGAGTCTCCCCACCGCCTTCAAAGTCAATTATGTCGCCTGAGTTGTGTATGGCAAACTCGCCATCTTTATGATATTCGTTTCCACCGGAAAGATACCCTCGAGGATTGGCAAAAATGGCGCCTTCATACCAACTCGAACCATGGCTGTGCTTATGATTTCCACCTCCGTGATTATGCTTGGCAAAGGCATCATCCTGAGGGCTGCCAGGACGTCTGCTGTTATCTGGGTCGACGCCGCCATTATGATTTAGCGCGCGTAGAAACCTACCTCGCGCATCAGGCAGAGAATCTGTTTGAAGCACCTTGGCAAGCTTTGTTCCCTTCATGCTGGAGCCGTCGCAAAGCCTCCAGACCTTGCCATGTAGACGCTGAAATTCGGGGGGATGCAAGACAGAAAACCGAAGATCGCCGATCTTTCCTGATGTTCCAGTACGAGCGGACGACAGTGCCTCGAGTATCTGGAGCCGTTCTGACAGTTCTGAACTCATCGTTACCTCCGACGGGCAATTTATAACGACTCTCTAAAAGCATTCAAGTTCGATGTCATGCTGCGCGATATCGCAGCATTACTCCTCTCGATCGAGTGATTAGCGATTTCGAACGTCACAAATTTTCCAGCGAAGCGCGCAAATGGGCAGAGGGCTAATTCACCCATTGGAGTGACAGCGAGCAATGTCGCGCGGTTAAAATCTGCTCCTAAACGGCCATTCTTCAACGCTTACGGCGCCAGCATCTCGATCTGTCCGAACTTCAAGAGCCAGTCCTGGCGTGAGATCTTCTTGGTCAGGAGCTTCTTCTCCGCCAGCCACGGAAGTACTGCGCCGAACGATCGTTGCTTGGGAGCGAGCGACAGGCCACCATCAGCGTCCAGCAGCGCGCGCAAGAGATCCGACTGATCCCCGCGGACGTCGATCGAGATCGAGTCGCGCTCGATGATGCGCGCCATCGCCTCGAGCACGTCTTGAGCGGTCACGAGAATGCGGTTCGGGAACGTCACCGGGAGCTCACTGACGGCGGAGCGCATACGCTGACTCCATAAGAACCGGCGTTCACCAGTGCTGCGGGGTCCGGCTTGGTCAACCTGTTCGAGCTCGGCCAATCGGACAGGAACACCAGCTCGTAGGCGGGCCTCGATCGACTGCGTCCGCGGAGCGGCGTCGCGTGGGCTCGCATGGTCGCGCCGCTTCGTCGCCGCGAGTTCTCCCCGAAGGCGCTCGACCTCCGCGTTGAACTGCTTCTCTTGATCGCTGAGGCGTGCCATGACGGCTTCCATTTTTCGCTCCGCGTCCCGCTCCATCTGCTCGAATTTGCGCTCCCATGCGTCCTCAATATCGTCGCTGCGCCGAGCCGCGAATACGTCCTCAAAACGTTGGCTCTCGGGGGCGCTCTCGCGTGGAGTCGTTCGGGCGCTCGAGACCAACTCAGCGAACGAACCTTGCTCGATATCCACGCGCGTATGCTCGTCGGGCCCTGTGGAGAGGACGAACTCGCGCTCGTCGCCGAACGCGATTTCGAAACGACCTTCTTCGTAGTCCGCGGCCGCGACGACTTCGTCGTCCTGCTCCAAATAGTCCCACGGCAGGACTCCGCGATCCGTGACGAGGGACGCTGTCGGAAATGACCGTCGGTCGGCGTTCAAGAGCACCTTTGCACCGACCACCTTAAGCGACTTCGCGGAGCCGTTCGCTACATGACGGAACTCGCCCCGGCGCCCGTCGCTCAGGACCTCGAAGAGCGCGCACGTCCCGCCGTTTCGACGACGACGGATGCGCACGGATCTCGAGCCTCGTTGCGCGAACATGACCCCGACCCGCTGATCGACCTGCCACGTGAACTCGTCCGCGAGAAAATGCTCGCCCGCCGCGTCCTGCAACGCGGCGACGATGCACGGCTCCTCGTCGGGCTTGAGGCATATCGCGCGATACGACACTCCGTCGATCACGTATAGGAGCGTCCAGTTGTGCCCGTGGGGACCAGGCGTGACAACGTAGTGCCCGCGCCCCTTCTGGGCGCGAAACGCAGGAAGACCGCGACTATCGATCTCTTGCTCCCAAACTAGGGTGCAGACGCCGAGGTTCTCGCCGATCGCCCGCGAGGTCGCTCGCATGCACAGTTGTGACCACCGAAGGTCACGTTCATCGAACTCGAGCTGACGCTGCCGCGTCCGGTGGACATGGACGCCAAGGGCAGCGACGCCGCTGACAGCGCCGAGGCCGGCCAGGATCTTCCACCAGTCCTTTCTCCAGTCCCAATTCCCCATGGGTCCTCGCTCCGCTGGAACCTGCGGTTCCCCATGTCAACGGATCGGTGAGCCGCTGACAAGCGGTACATCGCGGCAGAGTGTGCGTATGTCTATGTGTTCATGTTCGCGCCGTGTCACCGCGCGCAGGGCCGGCGCCCCGATCGTCGAATAGGTGTCTCAACTCGAGCGCGTCGACGAGGTGCGAGGCCGGGCGGTCTCGCGCGCGTGTCGGAGGGACGAATTCGTCCACCGCTCCGGCGTCCTTCCTACGCGATTGGTCCTGGTGTCTGTTGCGGTCTCAACGGTACCCGCCGGCCACCCACGCGGCGCGGAGCAGTTCCTCGGATGGTGTCTCTTTGGCCACGTTTGATGGTTCTCGGGAGCGGTCACCGAGCGACAGTCGGCGGGTTGTGATCCCAACAGGAACGAGCGAGCGCGGCGAAGCATCTCGCTGAGACACCTATCAGACCGACACGTCGCGCCAGGCTTCGCGCCCGTCGGCGTCGCTGCGGAGCCGAGACGGGCCTCCGGTCGCGACGCGCCGTGGCCAGTGCGCCCCTTCACGAGTCGGAAGGTCGCTGTAACCATGTACATCTCGGTTGACCGAGTTTATTTAGTGATCTCACTCAGTTGACCGAGTTGACCGAGTTGACCGAGTTGACCGGGTCGACCGAGCTGACTGGGCGCCTCGGTCCGCCCAGTTGATCCGGGTTGGTGCGGGGGCTCCCGGGCGAGCCGGCGCGGGCCTTCACACCTCCGCCTGTAGAGATGGTTCGTGATGTCCGATTAGGCATCTCAAGGAGCGCGGGATCACCACCAAACGCTTCCCGTCGAAACGTAGGCGCCCTGTGCCCCGTGTGCCGAGCGAAGGATTCCAGCGGTCAGATCGACACCTCGCGCTCGCGTGACCCGAACGTTCCGCTACTCAAGGAGCGCGCGCGTCGCCCGTTGGACACCTCAAGTGCGAGTGTCGAGTCGAGCGACGCGCGACGCCCATCACGCGGCGACGGAGGCCCATTGGTTCACGCGTGCTAATTCGCGCGATGCCTGCTTCACGGCCCACGATGTGGTGGTGTCTGCCAGACGTCTTGACCCCAAGTCGTCGACACTACCTCCGAGCGCCGAGGAGCTGACTACGGACGTCCCGATCGCAGGCGGACGATCGAGCCGTCGGTGAACCTGAACTCGAGCGCGACGGTGGACTACGCCCCCGTGCAGGAGGAGACGCTCGTGCGCGTGGGCGCGCTACTCAACCGGGGGCCCGCTTCGCCGAGGCGGTCGAGCCGCTCGAGTCGACGTACATCACCGCGCTGCGCGTGGGTCACGATCGCGCGGCCGCCGAGGCCGCGAGCACGCTGATCTAACAACGGGGGTCGCGCTCCGCGAGTTCGGGCCGATCGCTGGATCGAACACGCCGAGGCGCTGACGCTCCGCCTGGGCGAAACGCTGCTACCGGGCAACTTCAACAACATCGCCGGCGGGCTCGGGTTCACGCGCGGAGACGACGAGCCCGCCATCGATCCGCTGCGGCGGGTCTCAAACTGCGCGTGGCGGCGCTCGGGGACGATTACCCGGCGCTGGTGAGCTCGCTGAGAACCTCGGGATCGTTCATTTCCAGGAGAGCCGCTACGGCGAGGCGCTCGCGTCGCTCGAACGCGCGCTCGAGATCCGCGAGGCGCATCTCGGCGGCGAGCACCCCGCGGTCGTGCGCGTGCTCGAGTCGATCGTGTCCACGCGGGCACGCGTCCGCGGTAGGGAGCAGTTTCGCTAACACGCGGGGGAGCTGGTCGCAAGTCTTTGGGCTGCTACGCTCCGGGCATGAGCGTGGATGCTGACGCGGGATCCCATGGTCAAATCCGCTACGGGAGGTGGCATGCCTATCCGTGGAAGAACGAACTCGTTGTCCAGCGCGACCGCGTTGTCCAACATTTGGACGAGCTCGCCACAGAGGCCGAAGTCGAACATGACCCCCACGCCATGCTAGTCCGTGCCCTCGGAGTCGCTGCGTTTTGTATGCGGCGCCTCATCGAATGTGCGCTTGTCACCGACCTGTTCGTGGAAACAGGCCTCAGCGTTCATGAGATCAGGTCGACTGACGGAGATTTCCGAGAGCCGTTTCACGGCGACACGGGAGGGAACTTCTTTCGAAACTACGACCTAACGCAACGGATCCGATGCGAACATCGCCCGAAGCACATCGCTGATAAGCTTCTCCACGCGCGTATCGTTGCAGTTCTCTCCGGCAGCGGCTTCCTCGAGGACGGCCTACTTGTAGCGTCGGACCACCAGTTTGGTACCTCGCTATTTCACATGACAGCCGCGGAATTCCGAGCCATCGTCCAAGCGTTCCTCGAGAACGAAGTCCGCCTCGCTACTGACGAAATCGACATCGCGTCTGGACGGGCGAAGCGATCTCGAAGATAACGCTCCCCCGGCGCGGAAACGCTCGAGACTTGGGCGGCGCCCCCTGACTGACCAGAGATTCTCAACGAGTTGTCGGACTCGACCGGCAGTGGCGCGGCTGTGGAGTCCGGCTCGATTCTGGACGATGGGATGAAGTAGATCGCTTACGCGTCGATCCGGCGCTTGCCAAGTCGAGCGCAACAAGTCGGACCTCGACCGTGGAGCTCGCTCGGCTTGAGGGACCCTCGTGTCACATCCAAACTCCCTTTTTCCTCCGATGCCGACGACCTGCGGAGGTGACGGTGATTGTCGGTAGCGAGTTGCTTTCACCATCGCTCGCAACCTTCGTGAGCACCTCGAGCGGGAAGGTTTCTTCCACCCTCCGATCGTCAACGAAGTAGATGCAAGTCAACTCGGCGTCGCCAAGAACCTTGACTGTCATCGCTGGGCCTCCAGAACGGAGTTTAACGACGTCACCTGGGGCAAAACTTGTTTCGTTCATTTGCGCAAGTTAGTTCACGCTGCTCGAATGTCAAGGTGCTGATGTGTGGTCTAGCGCGTGCTTTGCGCGAAAACATCGTTCGCACTATTGGCGGGGCATGTTTACCCCTGGTCTGTCTCCGTTCGTAAACTCGACGCCGGCCTCCTCAAACGCCGTCCTCAGAGCTTTGATCGTCGCGCGGCGTGGTGTGCTCTTCCCGGCCTCGAACTTCAGGATCGTGTTCCGTCCGACGTCGGACTGCTCCGCCAGGTCCGTGGTGGTCCACCGCAGAAGCGCGCGGGCTGCCCGACATTGGTCACTCGTCACGACCTTGAAGATATCACCTGCGCGAACGCGCACGCCGAAGGACGGGAGTGCGCAAAATGGGGCACCAAAGCACACAACGGTGCTTTGGTGCCCTTTTCGTGTAAGCTCCCACACATGTCCATCATCCCCTCTCACACGGAGGAGCAGCTCGAGATCCTTGAGTTGTTCGATCGTTCACTCGACAACGCGCTCGCGGCCGGCGTGCACCCTGCCTGTCTCCACGACGCGATCGATAGCCGGGTCACGCGGCTGCGGCTCATCGAGGCGCCGGCCTTGAAGCCCATCGGGTGGCGAACAATCGCGGGCGTCCGAGTCGATCCGAGTCGTGACATGACCCTCGGGACACCACGTGCTCACGACGAGATCTTTTGCGTCTCCGCGCCGACGAACATCGGCGACGCGGCGACACGGCTTAGTGAGTTCCGCTCGAGCGTGACTCGAACGCTCGAGCACTGGCCGCGCGAGGACCTGCACCGCTGCGTGGACGCAGCCCACTGGCTGGAACTCGCTGAACTGTTCCAACGGGCAGGAGATCACGCGTGGCGAGCGAAGATCTCTGGTCCACGGCCACACGCTGCATAGGCGTCCGTCCGCAACCCAAGAGCGCGAACGGACGAGCGAGTCGGCTTTGCACACCAGTGACTCGCTCTAGAGCGCGACAATAGCACGGGGTTTCGCGTAGCGCGGAGCCCCGTCTCTAATTCGGTAGAGACGTCAACGCGAGCGCACGCGTTCTCGTGCGTACTTCTGCCGAAGCTCGGGGTCAAACGGCCGAGGCTATCCCGCGGAAGCAACGATATTGCCGTCAGGGTCGAGCGATTCTGCGATAGCGAGCATCTCCTTGATGAGATACGGGTGACTTGTGAGCCCTGGCATAGCGGCGATCATGTTCTCCGCGATGCGCCCCCACCGGAGCAAACGACCTCTGTAGTAATCGTTGAGCCCTTCTCTCTCTCGATCCCACTCCAACTTGGAGAGGCAAGCTCGCCACGGGAGTGAGTCCCACACCGCGCTCAAGGCGCCTTCGGGGCAGTCACTGGAAAATCGCAGGACTCGCTCACACGTCGTCAAAGCGAGTTCTGGAGCCTCAGCCCACGTGGTAGTGAGCGGGGGTTCGTCGTCTACACGGAGTTGTGGGATCCACATGAAGAGTTCCAACAAGCGTTGTAACTCTCCCCGGAGCTTGTCCTCCGGCCCTCTCTGGGCATCTGTAGCTCCAGGCGGTGTCGTAAGCGTCAGTGCGTGACGAGCTGCGTGGTAGCTCTCCCCGGTCTTCGCCATTCTTTCTCGAATTCGGCGCTTGAGCTTCTTCTGTTTTGTCATTTTCAGACCCTCGTCGAACGAGTCCCGAATTGGTCCCACGCACCTGTTTCGAGGCTCGGACAGGATCAGTGCTTCGAGGCTTGATGACCCCTTCGTCCCCGTTTTAGCCCGCTCGTGGGATCAGGCATTGGGGATCCGGCGTAGAAGCTCGCCACGTCTATGTTATTGCGCGGCATCGAGCGTCGTCAAGAGCGAATTTGTGCGTTAGCCGGGTCCGTTCGCGGGACTCCTGAGCTACGGCCGTCGACGATCGTGGCTGCCGCTGCACCTCAAGCTTGGTCCACCGCCATAACGACACGTGGTTGCTTCTCGCCACCGCCGATCATGCGAAACGTCCTTGTGGGGCACTCTCGCTGCCCGAGGGCGCGAGGAGACCATGACAGAGCACACGCGTTCTCGCGCGTACTTCTACCGTGTGCTCAGCTTCGTTAGGGAGCTGCACCGCGCTATTCTGCGCGTCGGAAAGCACGCTGTCACGCCAAGGAGACGAAGCATGGCAGTCAACGTTCGAGAGCGAACACTCCCCAGCGGAGATACCCACTGGCAGGCGGACATCCGCGTGAGACTCCCCAACGGCACCCTCTATCGTGAGCGCGTAAAGGCCCCCGGCAGCACCCGGGCTCAGGCGCTCAAGTGGGCGCGCAAGCGGGAGGCTCACATCACGCGGCACGGCCCCCGGGGAAAGGAGACCCAAGAGACAGTAATGCGCGAGGTCCCGACCTTCGCCGAGTTCGCGCCGCGATTCGTCCAGGATCACATCCTGGCGAACCGGCTCAGCCCGACGACGAAGCGCGACTACGAGAACTCCATCAAGATGCACTTCATCCCTGTACTCGGGGACATCCGCCTGGATCGCCTCGAGGCGCGCCACATCCAGGCGCTCAAGCGGCGCAAGCTGGCCGCAACGACGACCAACAAGATGCTCAATCAGCTCAAGGCGATCCTGAAGACCGCCGAGCGCTGGGGCGTAATCACAGACAGGCCCGAAATCACGGGCGTCAAGCAGCCCGATCGGCACCCGAAGTTCTACGACTTCGCGGAGTACAAGCGGCTGCGGCACGCGGCGCGGAGTCTCAGCCCCGAGATATACGCGGCCGTGCGCCTGGGCGGCGACGCCGGGCTTAGGTGTGGCGAGATTCTCGGTCTGCGATGGCCGAATGTTCACTTCGATCGCCGCAAGCTGTACGTCTGCGACAACCTCGTGAACGCGCGCGATGAGGACGGCGCTTGGGTTGTGCGTGGGCCCAAGGGCGGCCGGCCGCGCTGGCTACCGCTCACCGGCCCGCTCATGAAGGCCCTGCGCTCGCTCGAGCGACGGGGTGAGTACGTGGTCACGAACGACTTTGGGCGTCACTTGATCCCGACGTCGTTGACGCGTCGACTCGCGCGGGCCCAGAAGCGCGCCGGGCTCCCGGCTTGCGGGCCTCACATCTTGCGCCACACATTTTGCAGCCATCTCGTGCTGCGGGGCGTCCACGTGCGCACGATCCAGAAGCTCGCCGGCCACGCGGAGTTGTCCACGACCGAGGTCTACATGCACCTCGTCAGCGAGATCGAGGAGGACGCCATCAGGCGTCTGCGTGACGAGGAGGAGGACGAGTAGGAGGCACGTATCGGGAACATCGAGCCCGCGCCTCTGAAAATCCAAACGATCCCGATAGCTTAACCTTGTGCGGCCGAGTAGGCCGCGTAGACCACCCCCATCCCGCCGCTGCCGAGGCGGTCCAGCAGCACGAAGCGATCGAGCTTGACGGACTCCGCGGGACGTCCGAGCAGGCGCTGCTCGACGGCGGCGAACACCATGTCGCGATCGACCCCGGCCGCGGCCGGGCGCGCGCCGAGGCGCGCCGAGTCGAGGGTGTCCCCTCGGACATCAATGGCGCCGTCGGGCGCCGGCGCGAGCCGCCCCGAGGCGACCGTGTGCGCGAGGCTGTTGACCGGCGCCGGCGCCGGCGCCGGCGCGAGCCGCCCCGAGTCCAGCGTCTTCTGCAGGCCCAGCTCGGGCGCCGGCGCCGGCGCGAGCCGCCCCGAGTCGACCGTCTTCTGCAGTCCCAGCGGGGCCGGCGGCGCGCCGACGAGACCCAGCGCCGGCGCGATCCGGCGCGAGTCGACCGTCTTCTGCAGCCCCAGCGCTTCGCGCTCATCCGCGCTCGCGCCGTGCTTGCGCGTCTCGTGCTCGGGGCCCCGGTGATTCATCGCGTATCCCATCTTGCGCAGACTCCTGTCGGTTTCGCCACCTCGAGGCCGCGCAGCTTCGGCGGTCGCTCGCTCGAGACTGTTCGAGCGCGTGCGCTCGTGCGCACGCGCTCGTCGTAGCGGCGTTCGGCGGGCCCCACAAAACGCGCGGGGCGGCGCCGTCTATTAATCCAGCAACACGCGATCGCGCGCGGCGGGGCTAGCCCTGGCAGTTACAGCCGCAGGCGTAGTCCGTGACGATGTCCTGACTGGTCGCCTCGCCGAACAGCGGGTGCTCCACGTGCTTCGGCTCCATGAACGAGACCTCGAACTTCGTGAAGCAGATCCCGTCGTCGGGCTTCCAGCTCAGGTCGAGCTTCTTGCAGATCCGGAAGCAGGTCGTCTTCTCGAGATGGTTGTTATTCAGCTTGTTGGGGAACTGCCACTGGTTGGCCTTGTCCTGGCCGTTGGAGGCGAGGTCGAGGCCGTCCTCGCCGGGCGCATCGCCGTCACCGTCGCCGTCGCCGTCGCCGTCGCCGTCGCCGTCGCCGCCATTGCCGTCGCCATTGCCGTCGCCATCGCCGTCGCCGTCATCGCCCGACTCGCCGGTCTCCCATTCACGCGTCGACTCGGTCTCGCAGTAGTCCCGCGCCTCGTCCTCGGTCCGCGTGGCCTCCTCCTCCTGCTGCGTGACGGAGGCGCCGTCGGAGTTCGCGGCGCTGGTCACCTCGGTGGTCGCGCCTTTCTTGCCGCCGTAGTAACTCGAGGCCAGGCAGCCGGTCTCGGGCGGGTTCACGACATCTTTCAAGTCCAGGGTGAAGAGCGGGGTCCCGGGCTCGCTGCCCAGGCTCATCTGCACCTCCTCGGCGCTTCGCGGCGCCGGCTCGTCGCCCGCGTCACACGCGGCCAAGCCGAAGGTCGTCACGAGGGTGAGTCCGAGGATGAGGGTCTTGTGCATGATGTCTCCGCTCCGTATCCCGTCCCCGCTAGTGAGCCGTCTCCTGCTCCGGGAACGCTTGGGTAGAGTCCCCACCCCCGAGACCGGATCACAGAAAGATCGAGAAAACCGAAACAAACCGCGCGGCCGGTCGTAACGGGGCCCTGAGCGTGACGGCTCGCGCGCTCCCGCGCCGATCCGGCGGCCTTCTCCAGAGCCGGCCGACCGACCTTCGAACGCCAAAAGAACGCGAAAAGCCCGCGGCGCCCAGACGCCGCGAGCTCGCTCAACCTAGCGCGGACGTGAACCTACGCCCGCTGGTACATCGTGATCACGCAGGCGCCGCCGAGGCCGAGGTTGTGCTGCAGGGCCGTGCGCGCGCCCTCGACCTGGCGCTGCTCGCCCTGCCCGCGCAGCTGCCAGACCAGCTCGGTGCACTGCGCGAGGCCGGTCGCGCCCAGCGGGTGGCCCTTGGACAGCAGCCCGCCCGAGGGGTTGGTGACGAACTTCCCGCCGTAGGTGTTGTCGCCGTCCCAGATGAACTTCTCGGCCTGTCCCTCCGGGCATAATCCGAGCGCCTCGTAGGTGATCAGCTCGTTGGCGGTGAAGCAGTCGTGCAGCTCGACGACGTCGACGTCCTCGGGGCCGGCGCCGGCCTGCTCGTAGACCTGCTTCGCGCAGGCCTTGGCCATGTCGTAGCCGCACATCTTCATCATGCTCTCCTCTTCGAAGGTCGAGGAGAAGTCGGTCGTCATCGCCTGGGCGCGGATGAACACCGGCGTGTCGATGTTGTGCTTTTTGGCGAACTCGTCCGAGCACAGCACCGCGGCCGCGGCCCCGCAGGTCGGCGGGCAACACTGGTAGCGCGTCAGCGGGTCGAAGATCTCGGGCGAGGCCAGGATCTCCTCGACCGAGAGCCGATCGCGAAACAGCGCGTAGGGGTTTTTGGCCGCGTGCGCGCGGGCCTTCTCCGAGATCTTGGCGAAGGTCTCGCGCTTGGTCCCGTAGCGCCAGCGGTACTCACGACCCGCGCCGCCGAACATCTGCGCGGCCGGGGGCGCGCTGGTGAAGCCCTGCACGCGGTTCATCAGGTTCGCGTGGGCCTCCATGGGCATCACGCGATCTTCAAACTTCGAGCCCAGCGCGCCGCGCTCCATCTTCTCGAAGCCGAGCGCGAGCACGCAGTCCGCGAGCCCGCCCGCGATCGCCTGCCGGGCGAGGAACAGCGCCGCCGAGCCGGTCGAGCAGTTGTTGTTGACGTTGATCACCGGGATGCCGGTCAGCCCGAGCTGGTAGACCGCCCGCTGCCCGCAGGTGCTGTCGCCGTAGACGTAGCCGCAGTAGGCCTGCTGCACGCGCTCGTAGTCGACCCCGGCGTCGGCGAGCGCCGCCGTCGCGGCGCCCTTGGCCATCACGTCGTACTCGTCGCTCCTGCCGGGCTTCTGGAACTTGACCATGCCCACGCCGATGACGTTGACCCTGTTTCCCATCGTAGACTCCTTGTTGACCTGAATCGTCCGGGGCGACGACGCCGCGCGCTCACAGCCGCGCGGGCGCCGGGACCCCAGGATACACCGAACTCCGTCAGCTGACCGTTAGAGCAGCTCCTTGAAGAGCATGTCGAGGCCGTGGGCGAGCCGCAGCTCGCCGTCGACGCGCAGCTTGCCGGCCTGGAACAGGCGCTGGGCGCTGGTCTCGCCCCGCGCGAGCGCCACGAGGTCCGCGGCCGAGACCGTGAACGCGGCCCCGCGCTCGCCCTCGCCCTCGCCCTCGCGCACGCGCGAGGCACCCTCCTCGACCTGCTTGCGCAGATCCACCGTCCAGGCCTCGCCGCCGGCCCGGAACACGAGCGTCGCGTCGAACTCCCCGGCGATGCCCCAGTTCTCCTTGAGCCGCGACTCGAGCGCGACCATGACGCCGCCGAGGCTGACCTTTGGTTCCGACGGGGCCGCGCTCGCGGCCGCCGCCGCGTCGGCGTCACCGCCCTCGGCGCGGGCCTTGGCGATCGCGGCCTTGGCCTGCTCCGGATCGATCTTCTGCAAGAACGTCAGCTTCTGCGACGCCATGATGTCGCCCGAGATCTTCAGCTTGCCCGAGAAGTACAGCTTCTGCGGATCCGCCGAGCCGTCGGTCATCGCCATGAAGTCGGCGTCGCTCAGCTCGAGCGTGCAGTCCGGCTTGTGCGTCTCGCCCGGCGCGACGGCCCCGGGCGCGTTCTTGACGTCGAGCGTCCACACGCTGTCGGGCGCGGTCAGCTTGAACTGGAACACCTTCCCGACCTTGTCGACCAACTCGGGGTGACGCGCGACGTGATCGCGGATGCCGATGAACACGTCGCCGCTGCTCGGGCCCGCGTCCGCCGCCGGGCCCGCGTCCGCAGCACCGCCGCCGCCGGCCCCGACGCGCGCGTCAGCGGCGGCCTGGTAGCGCGCGGGATCGAGCTTGCCGAGGAAGGTCAGCTTCTGCGACGCCATGATGTCGCCCGAGATCCGCAGGCGCCCCTCGCCGAACAGCTTCTGCGGCTTGGCCTCGCCCCGCGTCATCGCCATGAAGTCGGCGTCGCTCATCTCGAGGGTGCAGTCGGGCTTCTGCGTCTCGCCCTCGGCGACCTCGCCGGCGCCGTTCTTGACGTCGACGGTCCACACGCTCGCCGGCTCGGAGAGCTTGAACTGGAAGACTTTACCGACCTTGCCGGTGATCCCGGCCTCGCCGGTGATGAACTCGCGCATCGCCGTGAACACGTCGGCGGCGATCGGCGTCGGCGCGGCGGCGCCGGCGGCCGCCGCGGCCTTCGGCGCGGGCTTCTTCGGCCGCTCGGGCGCGCGGTCGTAGAGCTCGACCGCGGCGTTCGAGATGACCACCGAGTCGCGCTCTTTGACCTTGGCGCGGACGATGATCCTGCCGTCCTCGGCCCTCCACATCTCGGTCACGATCGTCTCGCCCGGGAACACGCTGTCGGCGAAGCGCGCGTCGATGCTCTTCATCAGCCGCGGGTCGGCGCCGGCGAAGGAGTTGATCACGTGACGGCCGACATGACCGAAGGTGCAGAGGCCGTGCAGGATCGGGCGATCGAAGCCGAAGGCCTTGGCGAAGCCGGGGTCGGCGTGCAGCGGGTTGAAGTCGCCGGAGAGCCGGTACAGCAGCGCCTGGTTCTCCGACAGCGTCTCCTCGACGACCGCGTCGGGGGCGCGCTCGGGCGGGACGTTCTTGTCCTGCGACGGCCCGCGCTCGCCGCCCCAGCCGCCCGCGCCCTTGACGAGCAGCGTGACCTCGTTGACGAACACCTCGTTGCCGTCCTCGTCGCGGCTGGTGGCCTCGCAGACGACGAGCGCGTGCTTGCCCTTGTCCCAGATGTCGCGGACGCGCATGGTGTGCCGCAGCGTCCCCTGACGCGGGACCGGGTAGCGAACCTCGAGCTTCTGCTCGCCGTGCAGGATCCGCTCGGCGCCGAAGTTCAGCCCCGGCGCGATCGCGCCGGACTTGGCGTGCTCGATGATGGCGTTGAGCGCCGGGATGACGCCGTAGGTCGGCAGGCCGACGAAGCCGTCTTGGTGCAGCTCGTAGACGAGCTTGAGCTCCGCCTGGTTGAGCGGGTCCCGGGCCGCGCCGACGCCCAGCGCGTACAGGGCGAGGTCGCGCTCGTCGTGCGTGGTCTTCATCTTCGGGAACTCGTAGCCGAGCGCCGCGTCGACATCGATGTACTTGTTGCCGCCCTTGCTCGGCCCGGCCTCGATGTTGTCGAGCACCGGCTGGATCGCCCCCATCGCGTCCTTGGGGTAGTTGACCGCGCCGAAGTCGACGATCGTGTCCCAAGAGTCACGCAGCAGCTCTGGCGAGATGTCGCGGCCGATCCGGTAGACCTTGCCCTCGGTCCGCTGCCAGCGGAGCTTGGAGACCATCCCGCCGCCGACCTCGAAGATCCCGCCGGTCTCCTCGCAGCGCTCGTGGCAGAGGTAGGCGACCAGCGGCGAGACGTACTCGGGCTTGAGCGCCTCGATCAGGTTGGGCGGCAGGATCGTCTCGGTCATGCGCGAGCCAGCGACCGGCGCGATCGTGTTGACGTGGATGCCGCGCTTGCGGCCCTCGTGCGCGAGCGTGAAGCCGAAGCCGAGGAGCCCGAGCTTGGCGGTGCTGTAGTTCGCCTGGCCGAAGTTGCCGTAGAGCCCGGCGGCCGAGGAGGTCATGATCACGCGGCCGTACCGCTGCTCGCGGAGGTGCGGCCAGGCGGCGTGCGTGACCTTGAACGAGCCGTAGACGTGCACGCGGTAGATCAGGTCCCAGTCCTGCTGCGACATCTTGTGGAAGCTGACATCGCGGAGGATGCCGGCGTTGTTGATCACGATGTCGATCCGGCCGAAGGCGTCGAGCGCCGTCTGGACGATCTTCTCGCCGTCCTCCACCGAGTCGTAGTTAGCGACCGCCTCGCCGCCGGCCTCGCGGATCTCCGCGACGACGCGGTCGGCCGCCGCCGAGCTCTTGCCCTCGCCGTGGGCGCTGCCGCCGAGATCGTTGACCACGACCTTGGCGCCGCGGGCCGCCAGCAGCAGGGCGTGGGAGCGACCCAGGCCGTTGCCCGCGCCGGTTACAATCGCAACTCTGTCATCGAATCGCAGCTCACTGGACATGTCGAGGTTCCGCGCTTTCACCCGGCTCGCGGCGCGGAGACAGTGGAAGGGTCGAGTCGCGTCTGCGCACAGAGCGAGCGCGTCCCGGGGAGCGAAGCGCCGCGATACACCCGGTCGATAGCGAATTACCGCCCGACCTAAACCGCCGTCAATTCATCCGGGCGTCGCGCGAGTTCATGTAGACTAGCCGCGCTATGCCGCTCGATCTCGCCGCCTCGCTGATCACTCTCGCGCTCGTCCAGCCGACGGACGGCGCCGCCGCGGCGCCTGCTCCCGCTCCTGCTCCCGCCCCCGCCCCTGCGTACGGGGCTGCGCAGCCGCAGCCGCAGCCGCAGCCGCTCGCGCAGCCACAGCCACAGCCACAGCCACAGCCCGCGCAGCCACAACCGCAGCCGCAGCCACAGCCGCTCGCGCGGCCGCAGCCCGCTCCTGCGCCCGAAGATCAGCCGCGCGCTCGTGAGCGTGGCGGTGGCGCGGCCCCGGTCCTCGGGCCGATGCCGACGAAGGAGTACATCACCGAGGTCAATCGCTACGCCCGCGGCCCCAACCTCGGGATCGAGTTCGGCATGTGGGGCTCCGGCATGATCAACGGCCTGAAGACGGATATCGGCTGGGGGAAGCGCCTGGGGCAGTTCCTCGGCACGCGCGTCGCGTTCCGCTACTTCACGCCGCTGCGCTTCGAGGGCGCCTTCGATCCGCTGCTGTTCGCCTCCGTGGAATTGTTCGGGCGCAGCCCCGTGCTGATGGGCGTCGTGCGGATGTACGGCGGCGGCGGCGTGTTCTTCGGCGGACGTCCGAGCCCGCAGTCCCCCGGGGACGCCTTCGGGGTCACCGGCGGCGGTCACATGGGCTTCGAGTTCTTCCTCAACCGCAAGTTCTCGTTCACGCTCGAGCTCGGCGGGCAAGGCGGGATGCACGTGCAGTCCTACGACGCGGGCATCAGCCTGGTGAGCGGCGTCGTGTTCTACTTCGTGCGCACTTGAATCGACGATGTGTACGAGCTGCCCGGGTAGGCGCGTATGAGCTGCCCCTTCGAACTTATACACCGTGCGGGCATCGGGCCGCTGCTTAACGCCAGGGGACCCTCCGCCTTCCGGGCGGCGAGCGTCTGAACCCAATGAAGCGGACGAACGCCTTCGCGCTCGCCGTCCTCAGGCGGCTCCTCCCTGGCTCGCGCGCGGCCCTTGAGCTTCGTTGAGACCGACGCGCTACCTACGGGCCCGAACTCGCGCGTGTGCCCTTACGCTTCGATGGGACACGAGCGCTTGATTGCGCGGAGCTCAACCTGCAAGCGAGCGGAGCAACCAGATCAGCCGGCGAGGGAGCGGAGCAGCCAGATCAACCCGCCGATCGCCGCGACGTGCAGGAGCACGATCAGCAGCGAGAACAGGCCCGCTAGCGTCACCCACAGCGCGAACGCGAGCCGGTCACGCGGCGTGGCGCGATGATCTTGATCGTGAAAAAAACCGAGCTGCGCCCGCAGCTCGCCGAGGGGCTGCTCGAGCAAGGCGTCGTCAAACGGGCGGTCGTAGAGGTTGCGCGTGTGTCGACCGCGGATGAAGGCGCGGTAGACCGCGCGCGGGTTGACGAACAAGCCGGCGATCAGGCCCGTCATGTTGATCATCCACGCGAACCACTGCCGCCCGCAGCCGCTCGCGATCTCCCACGCGCTGATCTCGAATTCGCCGACGAGCTTCGTCGAGTAGCCGGTCAAGATGTGGTGGAGGTCGTGGTACCGAATCGCGCGGACTCGCCCCGGGGTGTTCGGGATCATCACCGGGATCGGGCCTACGTCGACGCGGGCCCACTTCTCGTCATAGTTGCCGCCCGCCCCGAAGCCGTTGTCGATGAAGTAGCGCTCGCGCGCGTCACGAACCCGCTCGCTGGTGTCGTAGGTGGTCTCGACGCCCATCGCGGTGAATTATCGCCGAGCGCGGCGGGAACGCCAGGCGAACAGGCTGCGCCGCGACGAATCGCCGCAACGGCTCAGCGACAGTGCGAGTCGAACACGCGCTGGGCCTTGGCCGACTTGGAGGCCTCTCGCTGGGCCTTGTCTTTGCGCCCGAGCTTGCACAGCGCCTTGATCATGATCTCGCGCCGCTGCGCGACGAACTGGCTGCGCGGGAATTCGCTCGCGTGCTGCTCGGCGTAGGCGAGCGCCTGCAGCGGCTTGCTGTTGAGCGCTTTCTTGGCGGCACTCAGCATCTGCAGCTCGTAGATCACGCGGCCCGGGTCACGCTCGGCGGCCTGGTCGGCGCGCTTCTCTCGCTTGGTCTTCTTGCGCTTCTTCTTGACCTTGGGCGTCGCCTTCTTGGTCGTCGTCTTCTTCTTCTTGCTGGTGGTGCCGCTCGAGCCAGAGCCGCTATCGCGCTTCTTGGTCGTCGGGGCAGCCGGCGTCGGATCAGCGCTCGCCTCCGCGCTGTCGTTGGTGGCTTCGCCTGACTCGCCCGAGTCGCCCGCCTCATCCGGCGCCGCCGCAGCGGTCTCGGCGGGCGGCTCCTCGCTCGCCGCGGCGCTCTCCGCCGCCGGCTCCGACGCCTCGGTTGGCTCGGGGCTCGGCGCGGGCTCGGGCTCCACCGACGACTCGACCTCCTCCGCCGTGTCCTCGACAGGATCGACCTCGGGCGGCTCGAGCTGATTGAGGAGATCACCGCCGAACACGAAGGCCGCCGCCGCGACGCCGGCGAGCAGCGTCCCCCCGATCGCGAGTATCGCGGGTGACGGCCCGCTGCGCACCAACAGCCGCTCGGGCTCGTGACCGCCGACGTCCTCGAAATACGGCGCGGGTCCAGCGTCGAAGGGACCTCGCTGAAACCGCGGCGCGTCCGCGATCGGCGGCGCGTCCGCGAGACCCGTCGACTGGGGCGTGAAGGGGTAGCCGGGCGCCGCGGGGGCGACCTGTCCGGAAGGACCCCCAGGCGTGAAGCCGGCGGGGCCCGGCGAGGGTGACGCGTTGAAGGGGTAGCCCGGCGCGGCGGCGGCTGGACCCGGCGCCCCGGGAGGCGGCGCCCCGAAGGCTTGACCCGGACCACCGGGGCCCGGCGCGGGCATCGGCGCGCCAGGTGGAGGCGCCCCGGGAGGCGGCGCCCCGAGGGGCGTCGAAGGCTGGGGTCCAGCGGGCGGCGTGAAGTTAACAGGCTGCCAGCCGCGGGCTGCAGGCTGCGCGACACCAGCCGCCGGGGTGAAGCCGCCCAGCGCGCCCGCGGGGGCGGTGGGGGCCGGCGAGACGACGGTCCCCGTCTCCGAGGTCGGAGCCGGAGGAGCGGGGGCCGGCGAGATCACGGTGCCCGACGTCGAGGTCGGCATCGGGGGCGCCGGCGCGGGCGAGACCACGGTGCCCGACGTCGAGGTCGGCGGCGGCGTCAAGCCCGGGCGCGGCGGCGCAAGCAAGCCGGGCGGCGGCGTGGCAGGAGGAGCCGTCGGAGGCGGGCCGATGGAGAGCAGCGTCCCGCCCCGTCGACCGCTCCTCGGCGTGGGCCCGGTCGGTCGCGCGGGCGACGGCGTCAGCGGGGCGCTCGACGGAGCCGCGGTCGCGGTCAGCGGTGAGCTCGTCCGAGCCGCCGCGGGCGTCGGCGTCTTCGGGACCACCGCGCCGAGACCAGGTGGAGGTCCGCCCGTGAGCACCGTGTTGCCGGCGCGGCTCGCGGGCGGCGACGAGAGCGTCGGCGCCGTCAGCCCTGGAGGTGGCCCTTCGGTCAGCACCGTGTTACCGGCGCGGCTCGCGGGCGGCGACGAGAGCTTCGGCGCCGTCAGCCCTGAAGGTGGCCCTTCGGTCAGAACCGTGCCGCCGGCGCGGCTCGCGGGCGGCGACGAGAGCGTCGGCGCCGTCAGCCCTGGAGGTGGCCCTTCGGTCAGCACCGTGCCGCCGGCGCGGCTCGCGGGCGACGACGAGAGCTTCGGCGCCGTCAGCCCTGGAGGTGGCCCTTCGGTCAGCACCGTGCCGCCGGCGCGGCTCGCGGGCGGCGACGAGAGCGTCGGCGTCGTCAGCCCTGGAGGAGGTCCTTCGCTGATCAGCGTCTGCCCCGTGCGCCCCGCCGCCGGCGGCGAGAGCTTCGGCGCCGTCAGCCCTGGAGGTGGCCCCTCGGTCAGCAGCGTCTTCCCCGTGCGCCCCGACACCAACGGCGGCGCGGACGGCGTGACGGGCGGCTTGAGCCCGCCGAGCGACGGAGGCGTCAGCGCTGACGACGAGCCGACCTTCGGCGGTCCCAGCACCGGCGGCTTGAGCCCGCTCCCGCCGACGGAGGGGGGCGCCGGCACGAACTTCGAGCCCGTCGACGGTCCCACCGACGGCGGCGCCGGCACGAACTTCGAGCCCGTCGACGGTCCTACCGAGGGGGGCGCCGGCACGAACTTCGAGCCCGTCGACGGTCCCACCGAGGGCGGCGCCGGCACGAAGGAAGAGCGCCCGCTGGACGAACCAAGGGTCGGCGGCGCCGGCACAAAGGAAGAGCTCCCGCGCGACCCGCCCACGGAGGGCGGCGCCGGCACAGCGGGAGCGCTGCCCTTGTTGACGGACCAGCGCCCCGGCGTCACCGAGGCGACGTTGGGCAGCTTCTTGCGCAGCGTGGTCACGGCCGAGCTCGGCGCGCCCGCGGCCTTCAACAGCTCGGGCAAGCTCGCGTCGATCGTCGCCGGCTCCGGCTGCTCGCCGTCGACGCAGGCCTTCAGCAGCTCCTTCGGGCTCCCCAGCGAGCTCGCGGTCGCGACCGCGGTGAACTGGCCGCGCATCTCGTCGAGCTCCTTCTTGACACGACGACGCGAGAGGCCCAGCTCGCTGGCGATGCGATCGGGCGGGACCGAGCCGATGGTCCCGAGGATAAAGATGTCGCGCGACTCGGTGTCGAAGGCGTTGAGGAAGCTCTCGAGCACCCGCGCCGCCTCGATCAGGATCTGGTCCTCGGGCGCGTTCGGGTCGAGCGGCGGGATCCCGTCGCCCACGCGCGCGCCCGGTCGCGCGCGCTCGCGAGCGGCGAGCTTCCTGGCGACGCGCGAGAGCAAGCTCCGCGTGGCGCCCATATTCTGCAGCGACTCGCCGCTCCTGAGTAGCTCTACGTACACGTCGCGCGTGATCGCGTCGACGGAGGCGTCGGGCACCCCGAGGTGCCTGACGATCGAGCGAACCTGTCCGCAGGTTCGCCCGTACACGGCGCGGAGCCGGTCCAGTCGATCACCCGTCCAGCCGGCGACGGCCTGCGATTGGTTGGGTTTCGCGATCACGCGTGGGGGGGCTCCAGCCTCGCCTCCACGCGGTCGCGGAGGCTCGACGATTGATGGTACCGCATCGCCCGTGCTTCATCCCGCCCCGCCTGCGGCGCGGCGAAAAAAGTCACGCGAAGGGTCTTCGCGTGCGGGTCAAAATGGGTGATGCGGACGCCCACAAAACACGGCGTGGCCGCACCCGACACGACATATCATTTTTGAATTTGATTTTCAATTTCATATAACACATCCTCTTCTGGTGACCATTGAGCCACCTCTCCTACTCCCTGGCGCGACGCCGCCGCCGAGCCACGACCCGCGAACGCGACGGCTCACGCGCTGGATCGGCTACTGGCAGCTGCGCCGCTGGGTCGACCCTTGGCGCCACGACGAAGATCCGCAGCTCCAGCTCTGGCACCGTGACTCGGGGACCTCGCTGCTGACGCCGGCGCGAGCGGAGGCCTGCTACGAGCTGTACGCGCGCGGGCGCGGCAGCTACCGCGCGCGGGAGCTCGAGGATGTCTCTACCTGGCTATTAAAGCATGTTCCAAACGCGCCGCGGCTCGAGCTCCCGCGGCTGCAGCGGGCGCTCGCGTCGCTCGGCGGGGTCCCGCGCCGCGCCGCGCTCCTGCACTGACGCGCGCTCGCGCGGCTACTGCTTCGGCGGGAAGTCTTCGAAGAGCTTCGCGACCGCCATATCGATGACCGGCTTCGGCTCCTCGCCGGGCGTCAGCGGCCGCGAGCCCCAGCCGCTCCAGACCTGCTTGCGGGTGCTGCGGTCGAAGACCCCGATCGTCAGGGTCCCCTTGGTCTGCTGACGGCTCGCGACATCCTCGCTCCACTGGAGGTTGTAGGGGTTCGTCCCGAGCCCGCCGACCTCGACCATCTTCTCGGTCGTGACGGTGAAGAACAGCACGAGCTGCGCCTCCTCGTCGCCGACTGGCTTATTGGCCATCCCGCGCTGACCGAGCTCGCGCTCGACCGCCTGGCGGATCAGCTTCTCGTTGCTCTCGTTGTAGATCCGCGGGTTGAGCGAGCCGTCGTTGATCAGCATCCCCTCGTCGGTCGCCCACGACCAGGTCTTGAACGCGCTGAAGTCGACGCTGCGGTCGTACACGGTGTGCACCTTGATCTGGGAGCACGCGGGGACTCCGAGCAGGGTGGCGGCCGACAGCAGGACGAGCAGGGAGCGGCGTAGTGACATCATCGTGTTGTTCTCGGGTCGGGCGAGCGAGTCGCCGTGACGGTCATACCATGCAGCGCGCGCGCCTCGCCACAGCCGGGCTGGGTCGAGGCGCGTGCTTCTACAACCGTCGAAGCGCGTCGAGTGCTGCGCGCGCGGCGAGGACCCCGGTCTCGAGCGCGCCGTGGGCAGAGCCGAAGGCCCCGACCGAGGCGGCGTCGCCGGCGAAGAACAGGCGCTCCGCGATCGGGCGCGCGTAGTCCTCGCGGGCCGACGCGCGACCCGGCGCCGCGAACGAGAACGCGCCCAGGGACCACGGATCGGCGCTCCAGGCGGTCGTGGCGTAGGCGCTGAGGTGCCGCGCGAGCGACGAGCCAAACGCGAGCTGCAGCTGATCACGCGCAAAACCGACCATCGCCAGCGGCCCGGCGCGCTCGAGCTCTCGGGCGAGCTCCCCGGCGACGTGCGCGATCGCGAGCGCGCGCCCGAAGGGGCGCAGCTGAAAGCTGGGCACCTGGGGCGCGCCGGCGGCGAGCTCCAGGTTCGTGTCGTCCTCCACCTCGAAGTCCTCCGCGAGGATGTCGCGATCGAAGCGCAGCGCGACCTTGTTGGAGTGCCCCATCGGCACGCCCGCGATCGCGGCGAGCTTCCACTCGGGCAGCTGCGGCGTAAAGCGGATCACGCCCGCCTCGAGCACCGAGGTCGGCGCCGTGATGATCACGGCGCGGGCGGAGAGCTTTCCCCGGAGCGTCTCGACGACGACCCCCGCCCCTGACCAGTCGATCGCGCGCACCGGCGTCTCGAGCGAGACCTCCACGCCCTCCGCGTAGCGAGCGACCAGCGCGCCGAAGCCGTCGCGCACGGGGTAGTCGCCGCTGTCCTCGTAGTTGTAGAAGTCGAGGCTCGAGCTGCGCGCCGGCTCGACGCCCATGATCGTCGTGTAGCGCTGGACGAACATCGGCGCCCAGGGCGAGCCGTCGAGCGCGTCGCCCAGCGCCTCGCTCGCGGCGACATCGCGACCCGCCGCGCCAGCTCGCTCGACGCGATCAAAGGCCTCGCGCTCGAACCGTGCGCGCGCGCGCTCCTCCGCGCGCGTCGCCCAGCGATCGCCGAGGTAGATCCGCCGCGGGCCGCGGTCTCGCCCGTAGGCGACCCCCCAGCGATCCGCCAGCTCGCGAAACGGGTTCTCGCGGGCGTTGTGTAGCCAGTGACAGCCGCGATCAAAGGGCAGCCCGACGGCGCTCGAGTCGGTGTACGCCCGCCCCCCGACGCGACCGCGCGCCTCGAGCAGCGCGGCGCTGCGACCCTGGGCGCGCACGGTCTTCGCGGCGGCAAGGCCCGCGATCCCGGCGCCGACGATCACGACATCGACATCCGGCGCGGCGCGACCCGATGTTTTTGCGCTCCCTGGCGAGCGCTCATCGACGCCCTCCGACCGCTCCTTCGCCTGTTCAGACCCACGGTTCATCAGCAGCCTCCGCGCGCGCCCAGCCTACCGCCGCGCGGGAGGCAGGAACAGACTCGAGGGCCGGTGGCGTGCTGACGCCGGCGCGTGATACGACCGCCGTGCCGATGTCAGAGACCCCGCGCGAGCACCCCCCGCTGGTCCCCGAAGGGGTCACCCTGCCAACCGAGCACGCAGGCGGCGCCCCCGGCTCGCCCCTCAACGCCGCCCCCGGCTCGCCCCTCAACGCCGCCCCCGGCTCGCCTCTCAACGCCGCCCCCGGCTCGCCCCTCAACGCCGGCGGGCCGGTGAACGCCGACCTCGACTACCTCCTGACCCCAGAGCCAGAGCGCACCGTCGGCCCGCTCGACATCGTCAAGCTCGCCGCCTACGTGCTCGTCCGCAAGCCGCACGTGCTGCTCCTGCTCGCGCTCGCCAGCCTCGGCGTCGAGGTCGTCGGCGCGCTCCTCGGCGAGCAGCTCGACGGCGTCATCAGCTCCGTCGGCGGCCTGTTTGATCGGACACCCATGGCCGCGTGGCTCGGCGTCGCCGCCTCGGGGATGCTGAGCTGGGGCGTCAGCCTGATCTTCCAGGGCCCGCTGGTCGGCGCGACGATCGAGGCCAGCGACGACCGGGCGCCCAAGGGGCTCCTGCTCGAGTTCCTGCGCCGCGGGCTCGTGCACCTCAAGACCGTGATCGCGGTCACCGGGCTCACGACCGCGTTCTTCCTCGGCGTCCTGATCGCCGCCGTGATGGCGCTCTACGTCGTGTTCCAGATCGCGGCGCTGCTGCCCTCGGGCCTGATCGGGCTCGTGTTCGTGGTCGCCAGCATGGTGACGATCTTCTTCTACTCCGTCCGCTTCGCGCTCGGCCTGTCCCTCGGGATCCCGGTCGTGCTGACCGAGGAGACGGGCGCGATCGGGGCGCTGCGACGCAGCTGGACGCTGACCTCGGGCAACCGCTACGCGATCGCGTTCGCGGCCGTGATCCCGATCTTCGCGTTCTTCATCGGCGGGATGCTGCTCAGCGTGATCGCGATCGAGGCCATGCCGCTGTACGGCATGATCTCGGCGGTCGGCGTGCTGCTCTACAGCATGGCGCTGGGGCCCGCCGCCTACGTCGTGTTCCGCGGCCAGATCGAGGGCGTCCGCCCGGATCAGCTGCTCGACCGCGGCCGCGGCGTGCCCAAGCCGTCGCCGCGCGGATGACTCAGACGCGCTCCTAGGGCGCCTCGACGACCGTGAAGACGTAATCGGTGTAGCCCGGCGCGAGCGCGCAGTCGTCCGGCGGCTCTTTGACGTAGCCCGTGATGCCGAAGACCGTCTCGCCGGCGAGCTCGGGCGCGCCCGAGAGCACCCCCGTGTCGGCGTCGAGCGAGAGCCCCGCCGGCAGCTCGTCGTCGGTCGACCACACCGCGTCGGCCTGCTCGACGCCGGGCATCGTGAACTGGACCTCGTAGGGCTCGCCGACCACGCCGTCCTCGAGGGTCTCGGGCAGCGGCGGCGGCAAGAAGCCCTCGCAGAAGCCGGTCGATCCCCCGGAGCTCGTCGCCGTGGAGCTGGTCGTGCTCCCGCCGGTGACATCGGTCCCGCCGTCGGTCGTGCTCCCGCTCGCCCCCGTGCTCGAGCCCGCTGTGCTCCCGCCAGAAGATGTCCCTCCGGTCATACTTGAAGTCGAGCCCGAGGTCTCTATCACGGTGCCCGCGCTCGCGTCCGTGTCGCTCGCGCCCGTCGAGTCGCCGCAGGCCAGCGGCGCGAGGCTCAGCGCGCCAATCAGCAGGGAGAGGCCGAGAAAGCCAGTGGTCTTATGCATGCGCGGAGTATGGACCACGATCGCCGACGCGCGCTCACTCGCCGCGCGCGGCTCGTCACGACCCGCGCGTCACGCCGCGACGCGCGTGTCGCTCGTCACTCGCCGCGGACGAACCGCCGCCCGTAGGACAGCAGCGAGCGCAGCGCGATCCCGGCGACGTCGAGCCGCTCGAGCTTGGGGCGCGCGCGCAGGACGTCGAAGTCCGCGGCCTCGATGCGATCGAGGATCGCCACGCCGCCGCGCCAGGTCGCCTCGAGCTCCATCGAGAGGCCGGCGGAGACGCGGCGGATGAGCGGCTTGCCGCGCATGAACAGGCTGCGCGCGCGCGCGACCGAGTAGGCCATCAGCTCGCGAAACGCCGGCGTCACGCGGCGCGCCACCAGGTCCTGCTCGCGCACGCCGAAGTACACCAAGTCCTCGTCGGGCAGGTAGTGCTGGCCGCGGACCACGTCGACGCCCACGTCCTGCAGCATGTTGGTGACCTGCAGGCCCGCGCACAGCGAGTCGCTGAAGCGGTGCAGCCCTGGGTCGTGGTAGCCGTGGATCTCGAGCACGATCCGGCCGACCGGCTCGGCCGACTTGCTGCAGTAGCGCCGCAGCTCTTCGAACGTGCGGTAGCGCCGGCGCCCCACGTCCATCCGAAAGCCGGTCAACAGGCAGCGAAACGGGATGATCGGGATGTCGTGGCGACGCACCGTGTCGCGCAGCGCCATGAACACCGGGTGCTCGGACTCTTGGTGGTAGCACTGCTCGAGCAGCTGCTCCCACTGGTTGAGCGCCTCGACGCGCCGGCCCTCGTAGCGCGGCTCGTCGGCGAAGTCGTCGGCCGAGCGCGCGAACGCGTAGACGGCCGTGATGTGCGGCCGCAGCGACGCCGGGACGAAGCGCGAGGCGACCGGGAAGTTCTCGTAGTGCGCGCTCGCCAGGCGCTCGCAGTAGTCGTAGGCCTCCGAGAGGCTCCAGCCGCCCCGCCGCGCGCCGTCGGGGTACGGCGCGGGCGCGGCGGCGCCCCGTGGAGGAGCTTCGCCCGTGACGACATGAATCCGCGGGGCGCCGTCGCGTGGAGGTCGCGAGCCGGAGCCGGAGCTGTGGCCAGAAGTGCTCATCTCAATCGTCGTCCTTCGAGTCTCGGAGCCGCGCGGGCGTAGGTCCTATCGTACACAGCCGCGCGCGTGCGCGCGCGAGCTCGACGCGCCTCTGTCATACCGCGATGACTCCTGGATCATGACGCGAATTTACCGACGCCGCCCGCCGCCACGACGGGATGCCGCAGCCACCCGCGAAACCGCGTCTCCCCTCGCTTTCGTCGCGCCGCCGCCAAACAGCGCTTTGCGAGCGCGTAGACGCGGAAGAAACGATCGACGCCGGGCCAGCAGGGCGGGAGGCGGAGCCCGACCGGGACCGTGATGAGCTTGGGGTCCTGCAGACCGCAGTCGAGAAAATCGACGATCCCGAGCAGCTCGACGGTGACGCGTTCGCCCCGCGGCAGGCGTGGACCCAGGAGCACGACATCGAGCGGCGCCCCGTCAGGCGCCCCGATCTCAGGGACGCAGCCGTAGTTGTACGGGCACGGCACGGGCGAGTAGAAGTCGACGCGCCCCTCGGAGTCGCGCTTGGCGAAGCTCCCCCGCGAGACCTCGACCAGGACCTCGAGCGTGCGCGGGAGACCGTCGAGCGTGAACTCGAGGTCATCCATCATGATACTCGGCCGCGTCGGCGCCACGTCTGGGTCAAGCTCACGCACTGACAGCACGGGCCTGATAGCACGAAGCCGGGCCCGCGACCGCCTGCCGCTCCTGCTATGATCGCGCGCGTGACTCGAGGCGCTCCAGGAGCCCGCGCGCTCTGTCTGCTAGTGGCGCTCTGCGGGGCGTGCAGCGACGACGCCGGCTCGACGAGCGCGGACGCCAGCGACACGGCCGACGCCGGCGGCGCTCGAGAGTGGCGCCCGGTGATCGACCACGAGGCCTGGCAGGCCGTCGGCGCGGCGGACGATCCCTTCGCGGATCACCGCCCGCCCGAGGATGAGCTCGAGTGCGGCCTCGCCGGCTGGCTGATCGAGTCCGGCACCCTCGAGGTCGACACGAACCAGTGCAATTACGTGACGCTCACGCAGCCCGCGCTCGTCGACATGACCCCAGATACACCCATGCGCTTGGAGCTTCGTTACTTCGACCTCATCGCGCCCGCGCCCGCGACCGCCCACGTCGCGCTGCAGGTCGGCGACGCGATCGTGTGGGAGCGCGAACTCACGATCCCCGGTCCGGCGATGGTGCTCCAGGAGGACGAGCTGACCGCCGGCGTCGACGCGCCCGCCGGGACCCCCGTCTACTTCCACCTGCACAACCACGGGCAGAACACGTACACGCTCGACGAGGTCGAGGCCGAGGTCGTCGTCACGACGCCCTAGGAGCGGCGCTCCTGGCGGCGCACGGCGCCGCGCGGATGACTCAGACACTCCTAGCGTCACGCCGATGTCACGCCGCGCGCGTGATCGCGCCGGCGCCGCCGGTCGAGCGCTCCCCCGCGTGCGGTACTGTGTAGGTGCCGTGGCTTCGAATTTGCGCGTACACCCTGGTCAATTGTTCTTCCTCGCGCTTCCGCTGAGCGCCGCGCTCGCGGCCTGCAGCGGCGGGCCGGCGGGCAGCGAGACCGACGTCGACGGGAGCGCGGGCGAGACCGAGGCCGCGAGCGCCACCGAGGGTGAGAGCGCGTCGAGCAGCGGCGCCCCCGAGCTGCTCGACCCGCCGACGTGGCATCGAGACATCGCGCCGATCGTCATCAGCAGCTGCAGCGGCTGCCACGAGGACGGCGGGATCGCCCCGTTCGCGCTCGACCGCTACGACGCCGCCGCGCAGTGGGCCCCGCTGCTCGCCGACGCGGTGGAGTCGGGCTCCATGCCGCCCTTCGGCGCCGACGAGACCGAGGAGTGTGAGCCCCGCTTCGGCTTCAAAGACGACACGCGCCTCAGCGACGCGGAGCAGGTCCTGCTGCGCGAGTGGGCGGACGCCGGCGCGCCCGAGGGCGACCCGGCCGAGGCCGCGCCCGTGCCCGAGCGCCCGTCGCTCGCGCTCGAGGACGCCGACACCACGCTCACGCCGAAGTCCGCGGTCACGATCGAGGGCAACTCCGACCGCTTCCTCTGCTTCGTGCTCGACCCGCAGCTCGAGGAGGACGCCTACCTCGCGGCGCTGCAGGTCGTGCCCGGCAACGAGAAGATCGTCCACCACGTGCTCGTGTTCACGGACGACAACGCCTCGAGCGAGCAGACCGCGGGCGAGGACGGCTGGTACGAGTGCCCCGGCGGCGGCATCCAGGGCGACTCGCTCGTCGCCGCCTGGGCCCCCGGCGCGACGCCGAACACGCCGCCGGAGAACGCCGCGTTCCGGCTCACCGCCGGCAGCCGCCTGATCGTCAACATCCACTACCACCCGACCGGCGCGGGCGCCGAGGTCGACCCCGGCACCGCGCTCGACCTCAAGTGGCACGACGGCCTGCCCGACTTCGTCTCCGAGCTGTTCCTGATCGGGAACTTCGAGGGCTTCCATCTGCTCCCCGGGCCCAACGACGACGACGGCAAGGAGTTCCGCATCCCGGCCGGCGCGACCGCGCACACCGAGGAGATGTTCTACGAGATCGACAACGGGATCCCCGAGATAAAGATCTGGTCGATCGCCTCGCACATGCACTACGTCGGCGTCGACATGCTGCTCGGCATCCAGCGCCCCGACCCGGGCCTCCTGCAGCCCGAGAAAGAGTGCCTGCTGCAGACCCCGAACTACAGCTTCGAGTGGCAGCGCGGCTACGCCTACGACGTCGAGTTCGACCAGCTCCCGACGTTTAAGGCGGGCGACCTCCTCTACCTGCGCTGCACCTACAACAACAGCATGTCCAACCCCTACGTCGTCGAGGCGCTCGACGAGTTCGGGCTCGACGCGCCGATCGACGTCTACCTGGGCGACGAGACGCTCGACGAGATGTGCCTCGGGGTCTACGGTATCGCGTACCCGCGCTCGCTCGTCGACCCCTAGCCGCCCGCTCAACCTGTCCGCTTCGACAGCTCTTCGCTCGCCGCCGCCGGCCTGGGCCGCGCCCACGCGAGCGCCCCCACCTGAACGATGAGCCAGACGAGCCCGAGCGCGACGCCGCGCGCGTCCGGCCCGGTGAGGTAGACGAGCGTCGCGGTCACGGCGAGCCCGAGCGCCCCGAGACACAGCCGCGCGCCCACGCGACCGCGCGCGAGCACGGCGAACCACCGAAGCTGCGCGAGCGCGAGCGCCCACAGCCCAACGCCGATCGCCGCGACCTGCCCTGGGAGCTGCGCGATCGGGCGCGCCCCCGCGGCCGTGGACTCGGGGTGAACCCACGCGCCCAGCGCCCCGGCGATCGCCGACAACCCGGCGAACAACAACAAGAACACCATCGGCCCCTGGACGAGCACGACCGCCGCGCGCTTGACCCAGCCGACGCGGGCAGCGCGGCGCGAGCCGTCAAGCAGCGCCGTCAGGCCGCCCGCGATCGCGATGAACACCGCCTCGCACGCGCCGTAGAAGCCGACCAGCAGGCCCAGGAACATCGACGTGAAGACCGCGTCGAAAGCGCGCACGCCCTCGTGCGCGAGCAGGTGCTCCCCCAGCGCGCGCGTCTCGGGCGTATCGAAGAGCGCCGAGAACAGGCTCAGGCCGGCCTCGCCGATCCACACGGCGCGCGCGACCGTGACCGCGAGCGCGGCCGCCAGCCACAGCCAGGTGCGCAGCCAGCCCGGGGCGCGGAGCCGACGAGTAGCGACGACGAAGTACGCCAGCCCGACCCACCAGGCGAGCTGCAGCGGCGCGGCGACCCAGCCGAGCGCGCTCGACCACGAGAACACCCACTCGAGGGACCACAGCGCGAACAACACGACGATCCAGAGCGAGCGAGCGCGGGGTGACACGAATACAGCGTAGCCCGTCACGGCCCGCGTGACGAAAAAGACAGTTCGCCCGCGAAACTCCCCGCGGCTTTGCTACCTTCCGCCCGTGCGCTGGTACATCGGCGACATCCAGGGCTGCGCGCGTGAATTCGAACGCCTGCTGAAGGCCATCCGCTACGACCCCGCGCGCGACGAGCTGTGGTGCCTGGGGGACCTGCTCAACCGCGGGCCCGACTCGCTCGCCACGCTGCGGCTGTGGCGTGACGTCGGCGGGCGGGGCGTGCTCGGGAATCACGAGGTCTACGCGCTGCTGGTGCGCGCGGGCGTGTGGCCGCGCAAGCGCGACACGCTGCAGGAGCTGTTTGACGCCCACGACGGCGACGAGCTGCTCGCGCGGCTCCGCGCGCTGCCGGTGCTCGCGTTTCAAGCCGGCGGCGGCGCTGGCGTCCGTGACGTCTGGGCGGTGCACGCGGGCCTCGACCCGCGCTGGCGGGGTCAGCTCCACGCCGTCGCGCGGCGCATCAACGACGCCGAGCACGACGACTCCTGGCTCGAGCGCCCCGAGGTCAGCTTCGCCACGCGCGTGCGCTGCTGTACTGCGGACGGCGAGCGCTCGCGCTTCGACCGGGCGCCCGAGGACTGCCCGCCGCCCTTTCAGCCCTGGGATCAGCTGTACTCCGGCGACGCGCTCGTCGTCCACGGGCACTGGGCCTGGCGCGGGCACTACCGCGGCCCGCGGACCCTCGGGCTCGACTCCGCGTGCGTCTACGGCGGAGCGCTGACCGCTTGGTGCCAAGAAGAAGATCGAGTGGTCCAGGTCGCAGCGTCGGCAGCAAGCAGCAAAAACAACTGACCCCCTGGCCCGCGAAGTACTTGACGATACACAGAGCCTCGCTCGACTCTTGACGCATGGCTCGTCGAATTCTCTCGGTGCTCGCCGGCCTGGCCGTCGCGGTCGTGTTCTTCATGCTGTTTCAGGGGACGAGCGGCGCCCTGTTCCCGCCGCCTCCTGGCCTCGACCTCAACAACCCCGAGGAGCTCGCGGCCTACATCAACACGCTGCCGCAGACCGCGATGTTCCTCGTCTTGCTCGGCTACGCGGTCGGCACCCTCATGGGCGGCTTCGTCACCGCGAAGGTCATGATGATGCAGCCGGTCACGCCGCGGCAGCTGCGGACGCCGGTGTTGATCCTCGGCGGGCTGCTCACGCTCGCGGCGATCCTCAACCTCCGCTCGATCCCGCACCCGACGTGGTTCGCGATCATCAACCTGGCGACCTTCTTCCCGATGGCGCTCGCGGGCGCTCAGCTCACCCAGCTGCGCCTGGGCGAGCGTTAAACCAAGACGTTAAACCAAGACAAGGGACGCGGCCAAATCACCGCGTCCCTCGTCTCGTCGGGTCCGTCGAATCAGCGGATCGACAGCATCTCGTGGTAGCTCGGCAGCGGCCAGAGCTTGTGCTCGACGTGGGCCTCGAGCGCGTCGCCGGCGTCGCGCAGCGCCTCCATCAGCGGGAGGGTATTCTTTGCGATCACCTTCGCGTGCTTGATCGGCTCGTCCTCGTGACCGTTGGCGATCTCGAGGGCCACCAGCGCGGCGCGGAAGTCCTGCACCAAGCCCACGAAGCTCTCGAGCGCCGCCGCCTCGACATCGCAGTCGACGCCCGCGGCGCGGGTCTTGACCACCGTCTCGGCGAGCCGTCGCTGGTGCCCGAGGGCGGCCGGCAGCAGCATCCTGCGCCCGATCTGCAGCATCTCCTCGGCCTCGATCTGGCGGCGCTTGATGTACGCCTCGAGCTGGATGTGCAGCCGGCTCTCGAGCTCCGAGGGCGTCAGGACGCTGTACTTCTTGAACAGGTTCGTCGCGCGCCGCAGCTTGAGCACCGGGAGCGCGTCGGCGACGTTCTTCAGGTTCGCGAGGCCGCGCTCGGCCGCCTCGGCCGCCCACTCCTCGCTGTAGTTGTCTCCGTTGAAGATGACCCGCTTGTGGTCCTTGATCACCTGCTTGAGCAGTCGCTTGACCGCGTTGCGCAGCTTGGACTCCGTGGGCCGCTTGCCCATCGCCTTCTCGAGCTGCGTCGCGATCACGTCGAGCGACTCGGCGACGATCGTGTTGATCACCGTCACCGGCCACGAGGCCGAGGCCGAGGAGCCGACCGCGCGGAACTCGAACTTGTTGCCCGTGAACGCGAAGGGGCTCGTGCGGTTGCGGTCACCCGAGTGCCTCGGGATCCGCGGCAGCGTGCGCGCGCCGAGATCGATCGCGCCGCCCTTGATGGTCCGTCGCGGCGAGCCGCGCTCGAGCTGGTCGATGATGTCCGTCAGCATGTCGCCGAGGAAGATCGAGATGATCGCCGGCGGCGCCTCGTTCGCGCCGAGGCGGTGATCGTTGCCCACGCTCGCTATCGAGGCGCGCAGGATGTCAGCGTGGACGTCGACCGCGCGGATCACCGCGCACAGAAACACCAAGAACTGCATGTTGGTGTGCGTGTCGTCGCGGGGGTCGAGCAGGTTGACGCCCGTGTCGGTCGCCATCGACCAGTTGCAGTGCTTGCCCGAGCCGTTGACCCCGGCGAAGGGCTTCTCGTGCAGCAGGCAGGCGAAGCCGTAGTGCGGCGCGACCCGCCGGAGCGTCTCCATCAGCACCATCTGGTGGTCGCAGGCGACGTTGGCCTCCTCGAACAGCGGCGCGACCTCGTACTGCCCCGGCGCGACCTCGTTGTGCCGCGTCTTCACCGGCACGCCGAGCCGATACAGCTCCTCCTCGACCTCGGACATGTACGCGAGCACGCGCGAGGGGATCGCGCCGAAGTAGTGGTCCTCGAGCTGCTGGCCCTTGGGCGGCGACGCGCCGTACACGGTCCGCCCGCTCGAGACCAGATCCGGGCGCGCGTGATACATGTCGCGATCGATCAGGAAGTACTCCTGCTCGCAGCCCAGCGTGGTCACGACCCGGCTCACGCCGGCGTCGGTGCCGAAGAGCTTGAGGATCCGCTTCGCGTGGTTGTTGAGCGCGTCGCACGAGCGCAGCAGCGGCGTCTTCTTGTCGAGCGCCTCGCCGGTCCACGACACGAAGGCGGTCGGGATGCACAGCGTCGCCGAGTTCTCGGCGCGCACGATGAAGGCCGGGCTCGTGGGGTCCCACGCCGTGTAGCCGCGCGCCTCGAAGGTCGCCCGCAGCCCGCCGGAGGGGAAGCTCGACGCGTCGGGCTCGCCCTGGGTCAGGTCCGCGCCGGACAGGCTGTAGAGCACGTGCCCCTGGCCGTCCGCGACGATCAGCGAGTCGTGCTTCTCGGCGGTGGTCCCCGTCAGCGGCTGGAACCAGTGGGTGAAGCGCGTCGCGCCCTGCTCGATCGCCCAGTCCTTCATGGCCGCCGCGACGATGTCGGCGACCTCGGGGGCCAGCGACTTGCCGCGCTCGATCGTCGCCACGATGGCCTTGTAGGTCGCCTTCGGCAGCCGCTCCCGCATCTTCCGGAGGCCGAAGACGTTGCTGCCGAAGATCTGGTCGACCGGCGGCGTCGCGCCCTCTCTCCCGTCGAAGCGCTCCTTCCACGTCTGCGCTGTCCGAATCGCCTGGTGTCGCGCTTGTGCTCTGCTCATGCTCGTACGCTCTCCCGCGGGCAGCGTCGACGCGCGATCGCGCCCGCTGGTCGCTCGTGTACTCGAGCCGCGCAACAAACACAATCTGTATATGCGACCACATCCGCGAGCACGCGCCGTCGTCGTGACCGCGACGCTGTACGTACAGCCAGGCGAGCCGCCGACTGTCGGCTATCGCGCGTACGCCCGCGTCAGCGGCTGTGAGGGTTCTCGAGGGACGTAGCTCGGATCTCCCAGGACACGCGCGCTGGCGCCGACGACCTGCGGGACCGTCGAGTTCGACTCGCAGAGGTAGCGAAAGCTGCCACCCGCGCGCGCCTCGACCCGCACCTCGTCGCCGAAGTGGAACATACACGGACCAACGGACAGGCGCGGGGCGCGACCGCGATACGCGAGCAGCTCCGCGTGGGTCTCCGCGCCGACGCAGAACTCGGCGCGCGGGCGATACGCGACGATGAAGCCGGCGTTCATCAGGTTGAACTGACCGCGCGGACCCCACCAGCCCGCGCCGGGCTCGCGCTCGCGACCGGCGACCGGGATCATCCGGCGCGCGTGGTCACGGACGAGCTCCTCGTCGTACCACGCGTTCGGGGTTACCTGTATCATTGTGCATGCACTCGCGGACAGGCGAACATCGAGCTGCGGCTCGCGGGAGAACGCCTCGATCGCGCGCCGCGCCTTCGCGTTCGCCACCGCCAAGAAGCCGCGCCGCGCCGGGCCCTCCGCGCCCGTGAACACGCTGCGGCGCGCGTCGTAGCGGACCGCGCGCTCGTTCACGTGAAAGCTCACCGGATCGAACTCACCGGCGCGCGCGCGCGCGAGCCACTCACGGGGAGACGGCGAGTACGTGTAGCCGGGGACGCCGATGCCCTCGCCCGCCTCGCCCGCCTCGCCCGGGCGCGTGGCCCAGCGAATTTCGTTCGTGCACTCCGCGAGCCGCAATTCTCGCGCGCGCGGCCGAAGCGGGAACCCGCCCTCGATCGCCTCCCGATACCCCTCGTAGATGTAACGCGGCCGCTCCCCCAGCGTGACGTAGTTTGACCACCCCGTGACAGACGCCGCCAGCGTCCACTCTACGTACGAGCCGTAGACCGGGTTCATGATGTCCCACTCGAAGGGCTGCACCACGACCTGCATGTTGCGCGCGCTCACGCCAGGCGCGGTCCCTGCGAACATGTGGACGAAGCGCTGCAAGAGCACGCGCCACGCGGCCGCGCTCGAGCTCCCTGATTCCCCCGCCGAATTCAGCACCGCTCTATCGTGCAACAAGACCGCGCGGGCGTGAACAGACTCCTGTCCCAAAAGACACTTTAACAAACAACCGGTAAGCCGGTCGGCCGCGGGCGCGCGCGCAGGTGGTGCAGCCTGACCACACGCCGCAAATCTGACCGCGCCGCGACGCGGAGGTCCTCACGCCGCGCGCGCCGACGAGGTCTTCATATGATTCATTAGACATCTGTGGTGATTCCGCATAATTGACCACACTCCACGACCGCCCGTTCGACCGCCCGCCACCGCCCGACACCGTGAGCAGCCCGCCCGACCACGCCGCTCCCCGCACGCGAGACGCCGCGAGCCCGCCGCTCGCGGGCCTCAAGGTGCTGGACCTCTCGCGGATCCTCGCGGGCCCCTACGCCGCCCAGATCCTGGGGGACATGGGCGCTGACGTGATCAAGGTCGAGCACCCGCGCGGCGACGACACGCGCCGCTGGGGGCCGCCAGAGCACGACGGCGACGCCGTCTACTACCTGACCGCCAATCGCAACAAGCGGGCCCGCGCCGTCGACTTCACCCAGCCCGAGCAGCTCGCGACGGTCCTCGAGCTCGCCCGCGAGGCCGACGTCGTGATCGAGAATTTTAAGGTCGGCGCGCTCGCCCGCTTCGAGCTCGACTACGCGCGGGTCGCCGCGCGCAACCCAGGCGTCGTCTACTGCAGCATCACGGGCTTCGGGCAGACCGGGCCCTACGCCCAGCGCCCCGGCTACGACGCGCTGATCCAGGCGATGGGCGGGCTCATGAGCATCACCGGCCCCGATCGCGAGACCCCGACCAAGGTCGGCGTCGCGGTCGCGGACATCACGACCGGGCTCTACGCGGTCATCGCGATCCTCGCCGCGCTCCGCGAGCGTGATCGAAGCGGCCTCGGCCAGCACATCGATCTCTCGCTGCTCGACACCCAGACCAGCTGGCTCGCGAACATCGCCATGAACTACCTGACGACGGGAGTCGTCCCGGAGCCGATGGGCACCGCGCACCCGACCATCGTCCCCTACCAGAGCTTCGCGACCCGCGACCGGCCGCTGTGCGTCGCGATCGGCAACGACGAGCAATTTCGCCGCTTCGCCGCGCGGCTCGACGCGCCCTGGGCCGACGACCCGCGCTTCGCCACCAACGCCGCGCGCGTCGAGCACCGCGCGATCTTGATCGACGCGATCGAGGCCCGCCTGAGGACGCGAAGCCGCGCCGAGTGGCTCGCGCGGCTCGAGGGCGCGGGCTTCCCCTTCGGTCCGGTAAACGACCTCGCCGAGCTCGCGCGTGATCCCCAGGCTCGCGCGCGCTCGCTGTTTACGACGATGGACGACGGTCGCACCCCGTGCGTCCGCAGCCCGCTGCGCTTCTCGCGAACGCCGATTCGCCGCTACCGTCGCCCGCCGGCGCTCGACGAGCACCCCGACGCGGAGTTTTCACCACCGCCGGGCGGTGGTGAACCGCCCGCGCGCAAAAAGTGACGACCGGTTCACTTTTCAAGAAAACGTTGTACAACACCGAGCAGAGCGCTCGGTGGGTCCGCCGCCGTCGGCGCGAGACGGTCGGGCGAATGACGAGGCGAGGCGAAGAACAGGCGGCCCTTAGCGAGGTTCGACGCGACTCGCCGCTGCCCCTCTACCACCAGCTCAAGCTCATCCTCGTCCGGAGGATCGAGCGCGGCGAGTGGCGCCCCGGCGACCTGATCCCCGGCGAACAAGATCTTCAAGACACCTACAAGATCTCGCGCACGACCGTGCGCCAGGCCCTGCGCGAGCTGGAGCTCGAGGGGCTCGTGACGCGCTACCGCGGCCGCGGGACCTTCGTCGCGCGGCCGAAGCTGAGCCACAGGCCGCGGCCCGGCGACAACCTCGTCGACTACCTGCGCGCGCGCGGCATGACCCCGGGGTGGCGCGTGCTCTCCGTCGAGCAGGCCCACGCGCCCGATGACGTGGCGACCGCGCTCGAGCTGCCCGCGCGGACCGCCGTCACGCGGATCCGTCGCCTCCAGCTCGCCGACGACCAGCCGATCGGCTACCAGGAGGCGCACGTCGCCCCGCGCGTGAAGGGCCCCTTCCTCGACGAGACGCTGACGACGGGCGGCTCGCTCGACTACCTGCGCGCGAAGGGGGTCGTCGATCGTACCCATCTCGAGCGCTCGCTCGAGGCGATCGCGGCCGACCCCGAGCTGAGCGCGCTGCTGGAGGTCCCGCGCGGCGCCCCGCTGCTGCGGCTTCGCCGTGTGCTCTACAGCGCGGACGGCAAGCCCCTCGAGGTCATGGAGGGCACGTACCGCGGCGACCGCTTCCAGTACCGCATCTCGGGCGGCTGCTCGTAGTCGAGCGCGCGCCGCTCGTGACCGCGCGTGAGCGTGCCGCGGGCGCGCGTCGGCGACGAACGCGTTTTCGCGCGTGCAGACCTCCGCCTAGACGATGATCCCCCCGAGAGCACGCGCGGCGGTGTATTGACAACGAGCCCGCGTAGCGAATCCACTCTCCGCACGCGCCCGAGAGGTCCACGATGGCGAAGAAAAAGACCGCGAAGAAGAAGGCCAGCAAAAAAACCGCGAAGAAGAAGGTCGCAAAGAAAAAGACGACCTCGAAGAAGAAAGTCGCCAAGAAAAAGACGACCTCGAAGAAGAAGGCGAGCGCCAAGAAGAAGACGAGCGCCAAGAAGAAGACGAGCGCCAAGAAAGCCGCCGCGACCGCGAGCGCCCCGAAGAAGCGGACGGCGAAGGTCGACAAGCTGTGCCCGATCGCCAGCAAGGCGACGGTCCACGAGGACTTCGACGCGATGTTGAACCAGACCAACATCGGCGCCAACAACAACAAGTTCTACGTCATCCAGCTGCTCACCCAGGGCGGCAAGCACTACGTCTGGAACCGCTGGGGGCGCGTCGGCGAGAACGGTCAGAACGCGCTCAAGGGGCCGTACTCGCTCGACGCCGCGACCTCAGAGTTCGAGAAGAAATTCAAGAGCAAGACCTCCAACAAGTGGAGCGATCGCGCCAACTTCAAGGCCAAGGCCGGCAAGTACACGCTGATCGAGGTCGAGGGCGACGCGGACGACGAGGAGACGCAGGAGCTCGAGGACAAGCTGCGCGCGATGGACAAGAGCCGACCGAAGGCCAAGTCGACGCCGCGCTTCGCCGCGTCCAAGCTGCCCAAGGCGACGCAGGACTTCATCGAGCTGATCTTCAACAAGAACATGTTCACCCGGGCGATGGCGGACTTCGAGATCGACACGAAGAAGATGCCGCTGGGCAAGCTGAGCAAGAAGCAGGTCACGCTCGGCTTCGAAGCGCTCGAGGAAATCGAGGACGCGCTCGAGTCAAACAAGTCCAACGCGACGCTGGCGACGCTGAGCTCGCGCTTCTACACGCTCATCCCGCACGCCTTCGGCCGCCGGGTCCCGCCGATCATCCACACCATGGAGATGCTCCAGAAGAAGATGGACATGCTCAACGTGCTCTCGGACATCGAGATGGCGCTGGGTATGGAGAAGAAGACGGCGAGCAAGTCGACGACGAGCTCGGCGCTCCCGCCGAACCCCCTCGACCAGAAGTACAGCACGCTCAAGGCGCAGCTCGAGCCGGTCGGCAAGAAGTCCAAGGAGTACGAGTGGATCGACCACTACCTCAAGCAGACCCGGCTGGGGCGCAAGGACACGATCATCGACGCCTTCCGCGTCGAGCGAAACGGCGCCGCCAAGCGCTACGCGGCGCACGACAAGCTCAGCAATCGCCGGCTGCTGTGGCACGGGACCAACGTCGCCGTGGTCGCGGCGATCTGCGGCAGCGGGCTGCGCATCATGCCGCACTCCGGCGGTCGCGTCGGCCGGGGCATCTACCTCGCCTCCGAGCAGAACAAGTCATCCTGGTACGTCGGCCGCGCGGGCAACATCGGCGTGATGTTCCTGTGTGAGGCGGTGCTCGGCAAAGAGAACCACATCCAGCGCGACAACTCGCGCCTCAAGGCCGCGCCCCGCGGGTTCCACAGCGTGGTCGCGCTCGGGCGCACCGAGCCCGACCCCAAGCACGACATCACCATCAAGATCGACGGGCGCGACGTCGTGGTGCCGCAGGGCAAGCCGATCAAGATGTCGGGGCGCGCGCGCAGCTCGTTCTCGCAGAGCGAGTACCTGCTCTACAAAGAGAGCCAGGTGATCCTGCGCTACATCCTGAAGATGCGGATGTGATCGCGCGTCACCACTCGGGCTCGGCGGCGCCGCCGAGCCCGTCCACGACGCGGTTGTAGTAGGCGAACAGCGCGGTGATCTGCACGACGTGGTGGATCGCCGCGTCGTCGAAGCCGGCCGCGCGCAGCTCGTCGAGGTCGCCGCGCGTGACCGCGGCCGGCTGCAGCGTCAGCTTGATGACGTAGTCGAGCATCACCCGGTCCGCCGCCGTCAGCCTCGCCTCGCGGTAGTCGTCCATGACCGCGTCGACCAGCGCGTCGCGGTCCTCCCCTCGGTACGCGTCCTCGTCCGCGACCTCAACCCGGAGGTCGTCGCCGTGGGCGCGCGTTCAATAGCTGCACGCGTTCGCGCGCGAGACGACCGTCGCGATCATCTCGCGCCGCGTCCGACTCAGCGGCCCCGCGCCGCCCATCAGCTCGATGTAGAGCTGCGTCGAGCGCTGCAGCGCGCGCGGATACAAGCTCTGAATTCGGATGACGTTAAAGACCTTTCCGGCGCGCTTGATCGCGTCTTGGTAGATGCGCTTGAGCAAGCCATCAGCCTCGTCGGGACGAATCGTGCGTATCCAGGCCACGCGCGATGGTAGCAACGTCGCCGCGCCCGCGCGCGATCCCATTCTCGCGGGATTCATGTGGTGTTTTCCGCGCCGCTCAGATATGAGCGTACGAAATCGCGCTCGGTCGGGACAACCGGGCGCCTTCACGACGGAGACCACAATGCTGAACAAACGGACAAGGACCTGTCTTGGGCGAGCGAGCGCGCTGCTCGGCGCGCTGGCGCTCATCATACCTGGCTGCGGAGACAGCTCAGCGGGGGACACCGAGGCGCCGAGCTCGTCGAGCACGGACCCGGCCGCCACGAGCAACGCCTCGAACAACGCGACCTCGACCACTGACACCACCGGGGCGCCGACCTCCGGCGCGAGCGCGACGACCGGCGCGAGCGCAACGACCGGCACCGACGACTCCGACACGGAGGCGGGCACGACGGGCAACGTGATCCCGGGCGAGTGCAACCCTGGAACCCAGGACTGCGCCGACGGGGAGAAGTGTACCCCCTTCGTCGAGGAGCAGGACGCCTGCTGCGTCGACTCCACCCACTGCGTACCTGACACCGGCGCGAAGCAGTTCGGCGACGACTGCATCCGCATGAACGACACCGACGACTGCGCGAAGGGCCTGTTCTGCCACGGCCCGACCAGCGGCTCGGAGGGCGAGGGCGTCTGCGTCGAGCTCTGCGACGTCGACAACCCCGCGACGTGCAACGGCACCTGCATCGGCTGGAACGACGGGGTCCTCCCGCTCTGCGACGTCGAGTGCGATCCGCTCGTGCAGGACTGCCCGAACAAGCACGGCTGCTACCCGATCCTCTCCGCCGGCGTCTTCGTCTGCATCGTCGAGGGCTGGGAGGATGGCGGCGGAGATGACGGCTCCGCGTGTGAGCCGGTCCAGAGCTGCAAGGCCGGCCTCGCGTGTCAGTCCGCGGACGTGCTCGAGGGCTGCGACGCCACCGACTGCTGCACGCCGGTCTGCGACATCACCGACGACCCCGACACGTGCCCGGCGGAGATGGAGCAGTGCGTCTCGGTCTGGCCCGAGGACGACATCCCGCCGAACTACGCGGACGTCGGCTTCTGCGTGGTCCCGGAGTGAGCTGATCGCCCCGCAGGGCACGAGCGCGCGGCGTCGAGCGACCCTCGACGCCGCGCGCGTGTAATTTAAGGCGATCTTTTCGACATGTCTCGACAGACATAACGAAGACCTCTCCACGCCGGTCGCTGCCGCGCGGCGCGACGCCGCGCGCCGCCGCGGGGTGATAGCTGAAAACCAACACGATCTCCGGCAAGCTTGCTCGGCGCGCCGCGGGCGTGCCCACATCTCCTGTTGCAATCGCGCGGTCCCCCTCGGACCGCGCCCGCGGACTACAGAGCCTGACGATGATCGAACGCACCCATGTCTTCACGATCGCGCTAGCCCTCGCGGTCGGCGCGTGCTCGCAGGGCGACAAGCCCGCGGACGCCAAAGCCGACGCCAAAGCCGACGCCAAGGCCGACGCCAAGGCCGACGCCAAGGCCGACGCCAAGGCCGACGCCAAGGCCGTCGCTAAGGCCCCTCCCCACATCAACCTGGACGAGCAGGGCCGCGGGCTCCGCGGCTTTGATCCGGTGACGTACTTCGAGGGCGGCGAGCCGACTGAAGGCAAGTCGGAGTTCACGTTCTCCTGGAGCGACGCGACGTGGACCTTCGCCAGCGAGGAGAACAAGAAGAAGTTCGAGGCCTCGCCCGAGAAGTACGCGCCCCAAAACGGCGGCTACTGCACGTTCGGCGTCGTGCTCAAGAAGAAGTTCGACGGCGATCCGAACGTCTGGCACGTCAAGGACGACAGCCTCTACGTGTTCCTCAACGACGAGGTGAAGCAGAAGTTCCTCGCCGACGAGCAGGGCAACCTCGAGAAAGTCACGGCGAACTGGCCCGAGATCAAGGACACGCCCAAGGAAGAGCTCGGGGGTTAACACCCAAGCGAGCACGACGGGCGAGAGCCCGCGATCCGGATCCCCGAGGAGCGCGATGACGTGAAGCAGAGGATGACACTCGTCCGCGAGATCATCCCGCTGGCCACGGTCGTGCTCCTGATGCTGACCGCGTTCGCGTGGCTCGATCGCCGCAATCAAGCCGCGCTCGACGAGCTGCTCGAGCGCCAGCGCGACGGCCTGGCCTGCAAGCGCGCGATGAGCGACGCGCACCGTTCGCTGCTGGGCGCGCGCCTCGAGGAGAGCATGCTCGTCGACACGCGCCGCCCCGGTCACCTCGCCCGCTTTCGCCAGGACATCGCGCGGGCGCGCGCGCAGGCGGTCGAGTTCTCCACGCTCGCGGAGGAGCTCGTGGTGCGCGAGCTCGGCGACGCGCCGCCGCTGCTGATCGAGACGCTCGACAGCTACGCCGCGTCGGTCGCCAAGACCGGCGCGCTCCAGCTGCAGCTGGGCCTGGAGTACGGCGCGCGGGAGGGGATGGTGCCCGAGCTGCGCGCGCTCGAGGCCGAGCTCGACGCGGCGATCCTGAAGACGCGGGACGCGAAGCTCGGGCTCGCGTTCACGCGCGCGCGCCTGCTCGAGCGCGACTACAGCATGACGCTCGACAGCCGCGTCGCCGCGTCGCTGCTCGAGACGATCGACGCGATCGCCGACGCGATCGCGCGGCGCGGGGATCTCAAGCCGTACCGGGGCGAGCTCGACGCGCCGCTGAAAGCCTACCGCGAGAAGGTCTCCGCGCTGATGAACGCGGTGCTCGAGCTCGAGCTCGTCATCGCCCAGAACACGCTCGAGTACGACCAGATCGAACCGCACGTGGAGACGAGCCAGCGGGCGCTCGACGAGCTGCTGCGCGGCGCGAGCGCGTCCATCCGCGCGCTGCGGCGCACGACCAACCGCGAGAACAGCACGGTGCTCGGCGTCGGCCTGCTCGCGCTGCTCGGCGTGCTCGCGTGGCGCGTCCGCGCCGCGCGAAAGCTCGCCGGGCGCGTCGAGCTGCTCGCGGAGCGCATGCAGGACGTCGCGGCCGGCGAGTTCTCGCGCGCGCGCGAGCTGCCGGCGGGCGCCGACGTGGTCGGCGTGCTCGCGACCTCGCTGCGGCGGATGAGCGCGCAGCTCGAGGAGAAGATCGAGGCGCTCGATCGCGCGCGCGCCCGCGCGGAGTCGGCGAACAACTCGAAGTCACGGTTCCTCGCGAACATGAGTCACGAGATCCGCACCCCGATGAACGGGGTGCTCGGGATGCTGCAGCTGCTCCAAGGGACAACGCTGTCGCGGGAGCAGGCCGAGTACGTGCAGACGATCCACAGCAGCAGCCAGTCGCTGCTCACGCTGCTCGACGACATCCTCGACCTCTCCAAGATCGAGTCCGGCAAGATGGAGCTCGAGGCGCGACCGTTCTCGCTGGTCGACGTGCTGGGGAACGCGGTCCGGCTGTTCACGCCGCGGGCCCGGGAGCGCGGGCTGACGATCGACTTCCAGCTCATGGAGGGCGCGCCCGAGAGCGTCGTCGGGGACGCCACGCGCCTCTCGCAGGTGCTCAACAACCTCGTCGGCAACGCGGTCAAGTTCACCACCGAGGGGCGCGTCGATCTCATCGCGGAGGAGCTCGAGCGTGAGGGCTGGACGAGCACGCTGCAGTTCACCGTGCGCGACACGGGCATCGGCATCGCGCCCGAGGCCTCGGCGCGCCTGTTCCAGCCCTTCATGCAGGCGGAGGCCTCGACCACCCGCAAGTACGGCGGGACCGGCCTCGGCCTCTCGATCTGCGCCAACCTCGTGCGGCTCATGGGCGGCGAGCTCCGCGTCGAGAGCGAGCTGGGCGTCGGCTCGTCGTTCATCTTCACGACCGTCCTCGAGATCGCGCGGCAGCCGACCTACAGCGCCCACAGCTCGCTGACGGCCGCGAACCGAGACTTCCGCATCACGAAGAACCTCGCCAGCACGCTGCCGCTGCGGATCCTGCTCGCGGAGGACAACCGCGTGAACCAGGTCGTGGCGATCCGGACCTTCGAAAAGATGGGCTACGCGATCGACCTCGCGGTCGACGGTGAGCGCGCGGTCGAGCTGTGCTCAGAGCGCGACTACGACATCATCTTTATGGACATCCAGATGCCGAAGCTGGACGGCTTCACGGCGACGCGCGCGATCCGAGCGCACGGGCCCAACGCCCACGGCGGCCCGCGGATCATCGCCATGACCGCGAACTCCACCCAGGAAGATCGCGACGCGTGCGTCGAGGCCGGTATGGACGACTTCGTCAGCAAGCCGTTCGCGCTGCTCGAGCTGCAGGCTGCGCTCGAGACCTGGGGGACGCCGATCGTGCGCGCGAAGAAGCAGCGACTACGACTGCGCGGCGCGTCGGTCGAGGCGCCCCCGGAGTCGTAGCCCCGCGCCTGAGCGACCGCGCCGGCTACTCAGGTGGCAGGCGCAGCGACCCGTGGTGCGAGGCGCGACATCGCGCGTACGCCAGCGGATCACGACGCGGAGTACGACCAGGTAGGGCCTCCTCACCCCGTAGCTCGCCGTTTACGAATAAAAAATTCGAACCGCGACCGCGGAACCTTCGCGGGGTGTCGCTGTCTCACCAGGCGTAGGGGGATGAAGACCCCAAGCGCTTCAAGCCCCGAGCGGCGGCTCGCTCGCCCGAGCTGCCGCACACCCTGCCCCGCGTCCTCATCGCGTTACGCCCCGCGCTGACGATCGACGACGCGAGCACGCCCCTTCGAGGACCGCCGCCTTCGCGCGTCGACGAGACCTCGACCCGGGACCCGTGCGCCCTGAGTTCCTCACACGCGACACGCGAATTTCAACAACCCATACGCCACCTACGAACAGGACATCCCGCCATGAATACCGCGACCCTCTCGATCAACGTCTACCGCGGCGCGACGCTCGTCGCCTCCCACACGGACCTCAACCAGGAGGTCGTCAAGATCGGCCGCATCAAGAGCTGCCACCTCTGCCTCGAGGACGAGGCGCTCGCGCGGATGCACGCGATCATCGAGCGCACCGAGGACGAGCTGCGCGCGATCGATCTCGGCAGCCCCGCCGGTATCTCGGTGAACGGCGCGCGCGTCGATCGCAGCGCGGCGCTCTGCGACGGCGACTCCATCGAGCTCGGGCCCTATCGCCTCGAGGTGCAGATCAAGACCGCCGCGCCGGTCCTCACGCCGCCGGCCCGCCCCCAGACGCCCCGCCGCGCCGCTCGCCGCCCGAGCGCGATCACGGTCGATCCGCGCGAGGTCGAGATCCACGACGGGACGCGCGTCGCCGAGGTCATCGCCGTGTATGGCGACACCGTGCTCGACGTGCAGCACGTCGGACAGCGCGAGGAGCGACGCGCCAGCGCGCCGACCTGGATGGCGCTCGGCGGGCTGCTCGCGCTCGGGGGCGTGGCGATGTTCGGCTACGAGGCGTCACGCGACTGGGACGGCTACCGCGAGGCCGCGCAGGCGGCCGTCGTCGACGGCGCCCCGACGCCGGTCAAGCCCGGGACGGGCCTCGGCGGCCTCGGCCTCGGCCTGGCGCTGCTCGGCCTCGTGCCCTTCAGCGTCGGCGCGATCCGGCTCAGCGACGCGTCACAGCGCGACTACAGCATCGGCGAGGGCCACGAGGCCTCGTTCCCCATGGACGGCGGAAAGCTCCCCTCGCGCGAGCGCTTCCCGCTCGTCGAGGACGAGGACGGCGAGCTGACGCTCAGCTTCACCGCCGACATGGACGGCGAGGTTCACTACGACGGCGAGCAGCTCTCGCTCGACTCGCTGGTCAAGTCGGGGCGCGCCCGCGCCCGCGGCGACCGCTTCTCCTTCGCGCTCCCGGCGGGCGCGAACTGCCGACTCGCGCACGACGGGGTGAACTTCTTCGTCAACTCCGTCGCGCCCGGCGCCCGGCTCGCGCGCAAGGGCGAGACCGACAAGCCGTTCTGGCTGTACAACGGCGGCTCGCTCGCGGTGCTCGGCGGCCTGATCCTCTTCGGGCAGATGATCCCGGAGGATGTCGGCGCCATGAGCCTCGACGAGGACGAGGGCGTGCAGCGCTTCGTCGGCTACATGTCGCAGCCGAACGAGTCCGAGCCCGAGCCCGAGCCCGAGCCCGAGGAGGCGGAGGAGGTCGAGACCTCGGAGGAGGCCGGCGGCCAGGGTCAGCGCGCCCGCGGGCCCGAGGGCAAGATGGGGAACCCCAAGACGCCCGCGTCCAACAACCACTACGCGATCAAGGGCACGAGCGCCGTGCCCAGGCTCGGGCGGAGCTCGAGCGCGCTCGCGGACGCCAGCAACGCCGGCATCCTCGGCCTCATGCAGGATGAACCTTCGAGCATGTTCGCCGCGCTCGACGGGAGCTACGCGGAGGGCGACGCCGACGCCAACTTCTGGGGCAACATCACCGGCGCGCAGCCGGGCGAGGCCTACGGCGTCGGCGGGCTCGGCCTGGTCGGCACGGGTCGCCAGGGCGGCGGCACCGGCGAGGGCACCATCGGCCTCGGCAACGTGCCGACGATCGGGCACGGCTCCGGCGGGGGCCCCGGGACCCGGGTGGGCCGCGGCGCGGGCTTCGGTGACCGCACCCCGCGGAGGGCTCGCAAGCCGCGGATCGGCAAGGTCAAGCTCAACGGCTCGCTCGACAAGGACACGATCCGTCGCATCGTCCGCGCGCACATCAACGAGGTCCGTCACTGCTACCAGCAGGGCCTCGCGCGGGATCCCAACCTCAAGGGCCGCGTGTCGATCCAGTTCCAGATCGGCGGCACCGGCAAGGTCATCCTCGCGGTCCCGCAGAGCTCCAACCTGAAGGACGGCCGCGTCGGGCAGTGCGTGGCGAAGGCGGTCCGCCGCTGGAAGTTCCCGCGCCCGCGCGGCGGCGGCTCGACGCTCGTCACCTACCCCTTCGTGTTCAACGCGCAGTAAACCGCTGCAGAAGCTCGAGATCACACCTCTCGCGTGCAACCAACCAGGCCAGAGTCGGCGGTCGCGTCCGCGGCCGCCGGCCCTGGCCGCCTCTAATTGCTGACGAAGCGCTTAGCGCCATGAGACATGTCTGACTGTTCATGTGTATATCGAGCGCCGTAGCGAGGCCGCGAGCCCGACGCGAACACGAACGCTCGGCGCGCTCACGCGCGGCCAGCCGCAGCGCGCGGCGTCGCGAGGCCGCGCGCGTACGCGGTGCGCCCGAGCGAGCGGCTCCCCGCGCGCCTGCGAACCAGCGGGCGTTTTTTGCGTCCTCGCGCGCAGGGGACGTGGTACAACACGCGGACCATGGCGGACGCCTACGAGTTGCAGAATCTGGAGGCCCTGTGCTTCCTCTACCTGACGTTCAGCCACGCCACGGACGACGAGCTCACGCGTGACGAGATGAACACGATCGCGCAGACGCTTCGTGAATGGAGCCACACGGCGACGCTCGAGGAGATCGGGCAGATTCTCCGCAGCACGGTCTCCGCCTACAAGGCGATCGCCAGCAAGGCCGACCGCTACCGCAAGGCCTCCGAGTACGCCGGCGAGCTCAAAGAGAACGTCAGCTACGACAACCTGCATAAGGTCGTCACCCACCTGACCGCGATCGCGAACGCCGACGGCAAGCTCGTCGAGAGCGAGCGTAAGTTCATCATCGCGACCGCGAACACGCTCGGCGTGCCGCCGCCCGCGTCGCTGCTCAACGGCTAGTTCGCCTTCGGCACCCTGACCGCGGGGCGGTGCTTCTCGTAGACCGCGAAGCGCTCGGCGCCCAGCATGTCGCGTACGCGCTCGTCGTTGGTCTTGCGCAGCGCGGCGACCTCGGTCTCCACGAGCGCCCAGTCGGGCGTCTCGAGCTCGCGCTGATTCTTGATCAAGCGCAGGATCTCGAGGCGCTCCTGATTCCACTGCTCGAGGATCGTCTCGCGCTCCTCTGCGCTGAGCTCGATCTCGGCGTCGATCGTCGAGAGCCGCTTGTCGTTCTTGCGCGCCCAGGGTTGCTTGCGGCGCTCAGCCGCGCCGCCCTGTGACGCCTCCGGGCTCGACCGCTGCTCCGCCCGAGCAGACGGCGTCGCTTGTTGCTGCTCGCCGCGCGCCGCTGGCGGCTCAGCGCTCCCGCAGCTGGGGAGGCTGAGGGTCAAGCCCAACAGGCAGAGCAGGCACTTGTGATACGCACACGTCGCCCTTCGCATGCCGGCAGGGTTTCAGAGAAGCTCGGCGCGCGCAAGCGCGCGCTGAGCTGAGCCGAGCTGAGGCCTCGTCGTTAGGGCTCGTAGACGGGGTAGACCTTCTTGCACCACGTGGTGTTTGCGTGCTCCACGATCCGCTGCTTGGTCAGCGCCTTGTCGAAGATCACCACTGAGTCGAGCGCGCCCGCGAGCTGGGCGTTGTCGTCGAAGCCGCCGTCGAGCGCGTCCTGCTCCTGCCCGAACACGAGCACGCCGCCCGGCGCGATCTCGTGCTCCGCGGCGAAGGTGCTGCTGCCCGTGACTCGCTCGCCGTCGATGTAGAGCGTCAAGCCAGCCGGGATCTCAGCTTCTTCGTCCGGCTCCTCGCTCTTCCAGCGCACGGCGATGTGATGCCAATTGCCATCGTCGATCTTTCGGCCGTGGATGAAGTTGTTCCCGCCGATCGTGATCTGCTGGCCCCCCGGATCCCCCGTGTGGTTCTGCAGGATCGCCACCTCGTTGTTGTCTACGTCGGAGGTCGCGTGCGAGAGGTAGGGCTGAACGTCCAGCATCGAGTCGTCGATCCGCACGGTCAGCTCGATGGTGAACTCCTTCGCCGGCATGGTGAAGTCGGTGATGCGCACCCGCGAGTGCGCGTCGGCGGGCGCGAGCACGACGGCCTTGTCGTCCGCCATGAACGCGCCGTCCTCGCCCAGCGTGACGTCGCCGATGTACTCTCCGTGGGCGTTACCGACCGAATCCATCGCCATGGTCCCGTTCAGCTCGCTGAGCTTCCACCAGTGGATCGGTCCGTCGGCCATCACCTCGCCGTCGTCGCAGAGCGAGCAGCCCGTCGGTTCCTCCAGCGGCAGCGCGGCGTAGTAGTCTTCGCAGGCGAACTTGCAGTCGCCCAGGCCGTCGCAGCGCCCCTCGCCGTTCGCCGGCGGCGGCGGGCACACGTTGCCGCAGCCGCCGCAGTTGTTGGGATCCTCCTGGGTGTCCGTGCAGACATCCCCGCAGACCTTCTCGAGCTTCTCGCAGGCGTCGATGCAGCTGCCGGCCGCGCAGGTCTGATCGCCGCCGCACGCGTTCCCACAGCCCCCGCAATGGTAGGGGTTGTAGTCCGTGTCGATGCAGAAGCCGTCACAGTCCGTCAGCGCGCCGCAGTCGAGCTCGCAGCTCCCACCGACGCAGGCCCAGCCAAATTCACACGGGCTGTCGCAGCTGCCGCAGTAGTCCGCGTCGGTGTTCAGGTCGACGCAGAAGCCGTTGCAGAGCGTCAGCGCGGGGTCCTGGCACGAGGTCTGCCCGCCGCCCGACGTCGGGTTGACACCGTCGGTCTCCGCGTCGGTGTCCGTGTCGGTGTCGGTGTCCGTGTCCGTCCCGGCGCTGGAGCCTGCGGTCGTCTCGGGCGCGGTGCTCGTGCTGGAGTTGTCGGACTCGCTGGTGGTGGTCGTGTCGTCGCCGCTGCACGCGGAGGACGCCACGATCAGGAGCAGCGAGCACGACGCGAGCGAGAGCCGTTGGGTATACATAAGATCAAGTACTCCGAAATCGGGTGAAGCACCGTAAAAGGCAAGTCGTTCGAGTGTAGCAGCGTTCGCGCACGACCCGTAACGTTCGGCTCCAGGCGACGCGAGCGCCTGCGACTCCCGTGCGCTGACGCTCTCGCACACTCCAGCTTGTCGACAGGAGGAGCGTCGACCCACGCGAGCCCGACGAGCGCCTTTTGCGCGCTCGGATTTAAATTCATCGCGCGGTATGAGCGAATCCGCTCGGCATGGCGTACGTGAATTCCCCGAGCCCCAGGCGACGCGCGTACCCGCGCGCGCCGCTGCTCGCGGGCCTCTCGATCCTCTCAACGCTGCTCGCGCTGCCGGCGGTCGTACACGCCCACCGCCTCGGTCTCTCGCGCGGTGAGTACCGCGTCGCCGGTCCCCGCGTCGAGGCGTCGCTCTCGCTCGCGCGCGCCGAGCTGCTCGCTATCGCCTCGACCCTCGACCGCGACGGCGACGAACAGCTGTCGGACGCCGAGGCGAGAGCCGGCGCGACGATCTACCAGCGGCGAATTGTTGACGCGATCGTGATCACCGCCGGCGAGCGGCGCTGCGACGGCGCGCTGCAGGACATCACGCTCGACGGTGACGGCGTAGTCCTCGACGCCCGATACTCCTGCTCCGCCGACGCGCGCCCCCGGCAAATCGACCCGCGCGGGCTCTTGCGTAACGCGACGCCGGGTCACCGACACGTCGGCGTCGTGCACCAGCGCGACGCGTCCGGCGAGCCGCAGCAGCACCTGTTCTTAACGCACCTCGGGCAGCGCGTGTTTGAGCTCCCGTCGACGTCGACGTCGACGTCGACGACCGCGAGCGGCTCGCTGGTCGATCGGATCTCTGCGGACGCCCGCCCGCGCCAGCCCGCCGCCGCGCGAACCAAGCGGCGCGCTCCGGACCAGCGGTGGTTCGCGCTCGCCGGCTCGTTTCTGCGTCTCGGGCTCGAGCACATCCTCGGCGGCCTCGATCATCTCGTGTTCCTGCTCGGCCTGTGTCTGCCCTGGGGGCTCGTGCGCGCTGGCGCCGATCGACGCGCGGGCGCCCGCGCGTTGATCCTCGCGATCACGGCCTTCACCGTCGGTCACTCGCTCAGCCTGGCGCTGGTGACCCTGGGCGGGTGGACGCCTGATCCCGCGTGGGTCGAGCCCGCGATCGCGCTCTCGATCGTCTACGTCGGCCTCGAGAACCACTGGCGCGCCCGTCCGCCGCGGCGCTACCTGCTCACCTTGCCTTTCGGCCTGGTTCATGGGCTCGGCTTCGCCGGCGCGCTCGCGGAGATCGGGCTGCCCGCAGACGCCCGCGCGCTCGCGCTGGTCTGCTTCAACCTCGGCGTCGAGCTCGGGCAGCTGCTCGTGCTCCCGCTGCTGCTCGCCGGCGCGCTCGCGCTGCGCTGGCGCGCGCCGCAGGTCCTCCGCCCGACGCTTCGAACGCTCAACCTGCTCGTCACGCTCGCCGGCGCGCTGTGGTTCATCACGCGGGTCACGTGATCGCGCGTCGCCGGGTCCCCTCTCGATGCTCGCCTCAGCCTCCACGCGCCGCCGCGGGCGGGCGCCGACCCCTCCTCCCGATCCGGGTATCCTCGCACTCGCCGCGCGCCACGCCGCGCTCGCACCCGCCATGAACCCTCGAAGCACCCGCCCCCATCTCGCCGCCGCAGCGCGCGCGCGCGTCCTCGCGTGCGCCACCGCGATCGCCCTCTCCGTCCCCGCGCTGCTGAGCTCGATCGGCTGCGCCCACCAGAGCCGGCGGATCGCCACGACCGACATCGGCGGCCTCGGCCTCGAGCGCGTCGTCCTGTACCGCAACGGCATCGGCTACTTCGAGCGCCGCGGCGACGTCAGCGGCGACATCCTCCACCTCAAAGTCCGAAAAGACCAGGTCAACGACCTGCTCAAGAGCCTCACCGTCGTCGACCGCAAGACCGGCAAGGCCGTGAGCGTGTCGATGCCGCTCGACGCCAACACGTGGTCGAGCGCGGCGCTCGCCTCGCTCGAGCCGGGCCGCGGAAACCTCGCGCAGATCCTCGACGCGCTGCGCGGGACCGAGGTCTCGCTGCGCACCGATCGGCGCAAGATCACCGGGCGCGTCGTCATGGTCGAGGCGGTCGTCAACGAGCCGACCCCAGAGCCCGCCAAGCGCGGCGTGAACTTCCCGATGCCGGTGACCCGCGACCACAAGGTCACCTTGCTCACGGGACAGACGATGCAGGTGATCCGGCTCTCGCGCGTGAAGTCCGTGACGCTGCGCGACGGGGACCTGGCGATGCACCTGCACCGGCGGCTCGACGCGAGCGCGGGCGAGGGCATGTTCCAGCAGGTCTCGGTCGACGTCCGCCTCGCCGGCGCGCGCGATCATGACCTCGTGGTCAGCTACGTCGTCGCCGCGCCGATGTGGAAGCCGACCTACCGCGTCGTGCTGCCCGACGAGGGCAAGGGGCAGGCGCTGCTGCAGGCCTGGGCGGTGGTCGACAACCTCAGCGGCGAAGACTGGGACGAGGTCGGCATGAGCCTGACCTCGGGCGCGCCGATCGCCTTCCGCTACGATCTGCACACGCCGCGGCAGGTCGGGCGCGCGGACCTCACCGAGCGCGGCGTCGCGCGCCAAGCCCGGGTCGCGCTCGGCGAGACGACCTACGTCGACGACGCCGAGGGGGGCGAGGAGGACAGCGAAGAGGAGCGCGTGGCGTTCGAACAGGAGGCCAAGGTCGAGGAGCGACGCCGCGCGGTCGAGGAGCGCGCCAAGCTCAAGGCGAATCGCAAGCGGGAGTTCACCTCGGCGGCCGAGGTGAGCCCGAGCCCGTCGCGGGATCGCGGGGGCTCGGGCGCTGGCGCTAGCGCTGGCCCGGTCGGTCAGAGCTGGGCCGACGACCAGCCCGAGGCGCCGATGCTCGACCTCGACTCGCTGCGCGCGAGCACGCAGGCGAGCGCGCGCGCCAAGCAGGTCAGCGGCCTGACGCAATTCGACATCGCCGACAAGGTCACCGTGCCCGACGGCACCTCGACGATGGTCGCGCTCGTCAACGAGATGGTCGAGGCGGAGCAGACTTTCTTGTTCCGCCCCGGCGGCGCTGGACCTGGCTTTGAGGCCAACCCCTACCGCGTGGTCCGGTTCCGCAACACGACCCCCTTCGTGCTCGAGCCCGGCCCGATCAGCATCTACGCCGGCGGCAGCTTCGTCGGCGAGGGGCTCTCCGAGGCCGTCGGCAGCAACACCAGCGCGACGATCCCCTTCGCGGTCGAGCCCGAGATCTCGGTCGCGCGCGCGACCGCGCGCAGCGGCGACGAGATGAAGCTGACGCGGATCGTCCGCGGCGTCCTCGAGGTCCAGAGCTTCAACCAGACGACGACGACCTGGCGCGTGTCCGGCAAGCGCAAGGGCGGCTACACCGTGCTCGTCCGCCACCCGCGGGCCGGCAACAACTACGAGCTGCGCGACCGCCCGCCCGGGGCCGAGGACCTGGTCGGCGCTTACCTGATCCCGATCACGGTGCCGCCCGACAAGACCGAGGCGGAGCTCGAGCTCGTCGAGCAGACGCCCTCGCGCACCAGCCTCACGATCTGGGACGACCGCGCGATCCGGCTGATCGAGCTCGCGCTGCAGGTCCCCAGCCTCGACGCCCGAGCGCGCCAGCAGCTCGAGCCGATCCTCAAGCTCCGCCGCGAGCTGGGCAAGATCGACACGACCATCAACGGGCTGCGCGCGCAGGAGCGCGAGCTCGATCGGCGCGCGCAGGAGACCCGCAGCAACCTCGAGGCGATCAAGAAGGACCCGCGCGCGACCTCGCTGCGCGCCAAGCTCAGCAAGCGGCTCGACGAGTTCACGCGCGACGCCGACAAGATCGGGCGGCAGATCGTCGAGCTCAACTCACAGCGGCTCGAGAAGCGCATCGAGATCGAGGACCTGATCCAGAACCTCGATCTGCGGACGCCGCTCGGGACCAGCCCCGAGCCGAAGCGCCCGTGAGCAGGTCCTAACGGACCTGACCGTAAAGACATCATCGAAAACGCGGCGCGCTCGGATTGTCCGTTGACAGCCCGGGGCGCGCCCCGTAGACTTCGCTTCGTCGTGAGCGATGAGCGCGTCAGCTTGACGCGCGCGTCCGACGGGAGGAGGTAGGATCATGCGACCCCTTGTCACACACGAGAACGCGCAGAGCCCCACTCCCGGGTATCCGACCTAGACATCTCGACCGGTCTTCTCAGGCCTCGTCGCAGAACACGTCGTAGACGCCTGTAGAGTCGCTCTGGCGCGTTCGCGGCGCTAACGCGCGCTCGCATCGCCTTCTGGGCGCGGGCCGTGCTGCGCGGCAGCTGATGATCCCCACCGCCCGTCGCAGCGACGGCGCGGACCGACCACGCTCGCTCGGGACAGCCCGCGAGGGCGTGGAGAGAGAGCTACCGAGAGACCTCGACGGGCCGCCGCGCGCGCCCGTCAACAGCCGCGATCGCGCCGCGATCGCGATCTGATGATCAACATTGCGAAGCAAGAACCACCGAAAAATCAAACAGCTCTGCAGCCAGGTGCAGCGCCAACTCAACCTCGTCTTCGCCGGAGAGTTTGAAGACCCGCTGCTCGCGGGGCTCTACGTCGAAGAAGTCCACGCGCTCCCCGGGAGCTCGAACCTGATCGTCGAGCTCACGCCCACCGGGGACGCCCCCGTCGCGCCCGAGCGCCTGCTCGCGCGCCTCAACGCCGCGAGACCGCGGATCCGCAGCGAGATCGCCCAGGCGATCAACCGCAAGCGGACGCCGTGGATCGAGTTCCGCATCGCGCCCGCGCTGCCCCCCGCGCCGCGCGGCGCCCGGGATCAGGAGGACTCCGAATGAGACCGGACGACGCGGGCGAGAACCCGACTGACCAAGAGGTCAGCTCACAACGCCAGGCCCTCGGCGCCCCCGCGCCGAGGGCCCCGGCCCCCTTCACGCGCTGGTGGAGCGACCCTCCGCCGCGGGATGTCCAGCAGGCCCTCGCGCGCCTGCGCCGCGCGCCCGACGTCGTGCAGGTCTCCGCCATGCCCGATGTACACCTCGCGCACGAGGTCTGCGTCGGGACCGTGATCGCCACGCGACGTGTGCTCTACCCCGCGGCGGTCGGCGGGGACATCGGCTGCGGCATGGCGGCCATCGCGTTTGACGGCGACCCGACGCCGCTCTCCCGCGAGCCCGAGCGCGCGCGTCGTATCCTCGAGTCGCTGCGGCGGCGCGTGCCGATCCTCCGGCACCGCCGGGTCGACGCCGCGCCGCCGATGCCCGAGGAGCTCGAGCGCGCGCGCCTCAGCGCGGCGCCGCTCGAGAGTCATCGGCGACGGACCGCGACGATCCAGCTCGGCACGCTCGGCCGTGGCAATCACTTCCTCGAGCTTCAGTTCGAAGCGCTTGGACGCCGCGCGCCGCCGCGCCTGTGGCTGATGCTGCACAGCGGCTCGCGCGCGATCGGCCGCGAGATCCGGTCGCACCACGAGCGCCTCGCCGAGCCGCTCTACGCCGGTCTCCGCGGCCTGGACGCGAGCTCGCCAGCCGGTCAGGCCTACCTCGACGACATGGGCTGGGCGCTGCGATACGCGGCGGCCAACCGGGGCGCGATGCTGCAGCGCGCCGTCGAGATCGTCGGGGAGGAGCTCGGCCTACGGAGCGCGGAGGACACCCGCGTCGACTGCCACCACAACTTCGTCCGCCGCGAGGCCATCACCGCGCGCGCGCGCGACAGGACGGTGACCGAGCAGCTCTGGGTGCACCGCAAGGGCGCGATCTCAGCGGCGGAGGGCGAGCCCGGCTTGATCCCCGGCTCGATGGGCACGCCGAGCTATCACGTCGAGGGTCGCGGCTGCGCCGAGGCGCTGTGCTCGAGCGCCCACGGCGCTGGTCGTAAGCTGTCTCGAGGATCAGCTCACCGCGAGATCTCCACGAAGCGGCTGCGCGCGCAGCTCCGGGACGCGCGCGTGCGCTGGGACGAGGCGCTCGCGGGGAAGCTGCGCGGCGAGGCCCCAGATGCCTACAAGGACATCCACTCTGTGATGCGCGCGCAGCGAGCCCTGACGCGCGTCACGAGGGAGCTGCGGCCCGTGCTCAGCTACAAGGGGCCGTAGCGCGCCGCCGCGCGCCGGCTCAGCGCAGCACCAGCAGGTACAGGACGACGCCGAGGCTGACCGTCACGGCGGCCCCGGCGATCGCCGAGACCAGGATCAGCCGCGTCTGCTCGGAGAGCCCGGTGGCGGCGGCCGCCGCCACCGCCGGCGCCGCGCCCGAGACGACGCGCTTGCGGCCGCCCGCGACGTCCTCGTCCGCGACGCTGCGGACCATCATCGCGGCCTTCGACTCCTCCGCCTCGCGCGGGAAGTGCTCGCGCATGTATCGCCCGAGCTCCGCGGACGAGATCGAGATCTGGCGACGACGGGCGTACTCCTCGAGCCCCATCTGCAGGGCCTGCGCGGTCGGGAAGCGCTGGTTGCGGTCAAGCTGCAGCGCGCGCCGGACGATGCGGTCGAGGTCGGGGTCGACGCCGCGGCGCACCGAGGAGGGCGGCGGCACGTCCTCGTAGGCGAGCGTGTTCATGATCTCGAGATCGCTCGCGGACTTCGGGAACAGCCGACGCCGCGCCAGCATCTCCCACAGCACGATCCCGAGCGAGAAGATGTCGCTGCGCTGATCGAGCTTCTCGCCGCGGACCTGCTCCGGCGACATGTACGGGATCTTGCCCTTGAGCGAGCCCGTCTCGGTCACCGTCTTCGCGGTCGTCGCCTTGGCGATCCCGAAGTCCAGCAGCTTCACGCCGCCGTCGTAGGTGATGAAGATGTTCGAGGGCGAGACGTCGCGGTGGACGATGTTGAGCAAGCGCCCGTCGCGTCCCTCCTTGCGGTGCGCGTAGTGGAGGCCGGCGGCGGTCCCGATGATGATCGCGAGGATGTGCTGCAGCGGCGGCCACTCGCCGCGCTTGAAGACCGCGCGCAGGAGGCGAGCCAGGTCGAGGCCCTGCAGGTACTCCATCGTGAAGAAGTAGGTCCCGCCCTGTTTGCCGACGTCGTACACCTGCGCGATGTTCGGGTGGTTGAGCGTCGCGGCGAGGCGCGCCTCCTCGAGGAACATCCGCACGAACTCTTTGTCGCGCGCGTGCGCGTCGGGGATGCGCTTGAGCGCGACGAACTTCTCGATCCCGTGGATCGCCTCCGTGCGCGCGAGGAACAGCTCCGCCATCCCGCCTTTGCCGAGCTTGGTGATGAGCTGATACTTCCCGAGTTGCATTCCTCGCCGCCGCTTCAGGTCCTCGACCGCGGGGTGTTCACGCGCCGCCCCATCGTACCAAGGGCGCCACCCCGCGCCTTAAAACATGTCTATATGTACATGTACGGCTAGCCCGCCATGAATTCTCGAATCCGCGCGATCAGCATGCTCTCGCTCGCCGCGACCACGTCGTCGACCTTCGCCGCGCGCTCGAGCTCCTCCGTCAGGCGCAGCCGCGCCTCGCCGTCGAGCTGGCGGAGCTTGTTCTCGATCGGGTCGTCGATGTTGACGTTGCGGTACACGTCGCGCCGGTCCTCCTTGGAGAGCCCGAGGCGGTCCATCGCCGCGGTGAGGAACGCGCGCTCCTCGTTGGCGAACACGCCGTCGACGATCAGCAGCTGCGCGAGCAGCTCGCAGTAGATCTTCCTCTCGGCCAGCTCCATCGCGTTCGCCTCCGCCTCGATTCTCTCCGGCGCGCAGGCCGTCAGCAAGGCGCGATCGCGGCGCCCCGGAGCGACGGCGCGCTCGCGTGAGCGCTCCCGCGAGGCCGCGCGCGATGCCGCGTACATGATTCACATGACTCTAAGGGCACATAAAAACGAGCATCTACACATGATGATACAGACATGTCCCTCTAAACATAAAATCGAGTTCCGCGGCAACGCTGCCGCGTGCTCGCGCGCGCTCGCGCGAGCCCCCGCGGCCGGCCGCGGGGCAGGGCGCGATCTTGGGGTCTCTACGAAACTCGACATTCTCGGTATCGTAGGCCACGGGGCCGCCTCGAGCGGCCCGAGGAGGTTGGATAGATGTCTGGTAGGACAGGCCGAAAGTCTCGAAGCCCTCGCCGCGGCGCCACGCCGGCGGTTAAGCCCTCGCCGCTGATGACGGCGGATGAGCTAGCGAGCTGGCTCCACTGCACTCGCCGCGCCGTCTACGACCGCGTGTTCCGTGGGCAGGTGCCCGGGGTCGTGCGCGTCGGTCGGCGGCTGTACTTTCGCCGCGCCGAGATTGAGCACTGGCTCGGCACCGGCATGATGGCGGGGTGACGCGTGCACGAAGTCGCGGGCGAGCGACGACCGACTCGTCGACGCTCGCCGCCTCGAGCGCGCCGCCGTCAGAGCAGCCGCTCGAGATCCGCGACGATCGCCTCGGGTCGCGTACGAGATCCGTAGCGCTTGACGACGTTGCCCTCACGGTTGACCAGGAACTTCGTGAAGTTCCACTTGATCGCCTGCGTCCCGAGCACGCCGGGGGCCTCCGTCTTTAGGTGCTGATACAGCGGGTGGGCGCCCGCGCCGTTGACCTTGATCTTCTCGTGCATCGGGAAGCTGACGCCGTAATTGCGCTGGCAGAAGGAGCTGATCTCCTCCGCCGTGCCTGGCTCTTGCCGCCCGAACTGGTTGCACGGGAAGCCGAGGATGACGAGCCCGCGCTCGGCGTAGCGCTCGTGGAGCTCCTCGAGCCCCGCGTACTGCGGCGTGAACCCGCACTTGCTCGCGGTGTTGACGATCAGCAAGAGCTTGCCGCGGTACTCGGAGAGGTCTCGCGCCTCGCCGGCGAGCGTCACAACTTCAGCGTCGTAGATCGGGTGCGTCACGTCGGCGTCCTGCTCCTCGAGCGATCGCGCCCCGCGTCGTCGCGGCGCGCTCGCGAATCACATTGCACAGATCACGAAGCGCGGCAACGAGGATCGAGGGGCGCGTGAGCGCGACGCCCCAGCCCGCGCCCCGGGAGATCACCTCCCCGCGACGGGCACGGCGCGCGCCGACCTCCGCGTGCGCGGACGCGGCGGCGCCGAGGCCCGGCGAGCGTCGAAAATTCGCCGACGCGCGCGCGTGACCTCAGCTCCTGTGTCCCCGTACACTGGACGGCGGCGATGGAGAGAATCGGCGAGTACCTGATCAAGCGCCTCATCGGCGAGGGCGGCATGGGCAAGGTGTACGAGGCCGAGGAGCGGCTCTCGAAGCGCCGCGTTGCGCTCAAGGTCTTGCACCCAGAGCTCGCCAACAACGAGGAGGGCCGCGCGCAGTTCATCGGCGAGATGAGCATCCTGTCGCGCCTCGATCACCCCAACCTCGTGCGCTGCCTCGCCTGCAGCGAGCACGAGGGCAAGCTCGTGATGGCGCTCGAGTACCTCGAGGGCAAGACGCTGCGCGAGCTGCTCAACGCGCGCGGCCGCCTCCCCTGGAGCGAGGCGGCCTTCATCGCCACCCAGATCGCCCGCGGGCTCGCGGCCGCGCACACCCAGGACCCCCCGGTCATCCACCGCGACCTCAAGCCCGAGAACATCATGGTCCTCGCGGACGGGGGCGTGAAGGTGATGGACTTCGGGATCGCCAAGGTCCTGCAGGCGATGAGCCGGCACACGACGCACACCGTCGGGACGCTTCAGTACATGAGCCCCGAGCAGATCGACGCGACCGGCCTCGACGCGCGCTCGGACTACTACAGCCTCGGCCTCGTGCTCTACGAGCTGCTCGCCGGGTCGCCGCCGTTTCACTCGGAGTCGCCCCGCGAGCTGCTGAACCTGCAGTGCACGGAGCCGCCCGCGCCGCTGCCGGATGACGTGCGCCGCGGGCTCCCGCGCGGGGTGGAGACGCTGCTGCTCGCGCTGCTCGAGAAGAGCCCAGAGGACCGGCCCGCCGACGCCGACGCGATCGTCGCCGCGCTCGAGCCCTTCGCGCCGGCGGACGGCGCGGTCGCGATGGAGCCGACGCCCGCGAGCGAGCGCCAGGTCGGTGACGACGCGCCGGCGGGCGGCCGCCGCGTCGACTCGGTCCCCGGCGTCAACGAGGCGCACCGCCCCTCGCTCAGCGAGCCGCTGAACACCGTCCAGCTGATCGAGCGCGCGCGCGCGGACGGCACCCAGGTCTCGCTGCGCGCCGCGCTGACGATCATCCTCGTGATGTCGGCGCTGGCCGGCGCGCTCACCTTCGTCATCCGCCAATTCGTCGGCTGAGGTCTGGGCGCACGCCTCGCGCGCGCCCGCGTGCGGTACTGTGTCGCGGCCTCCGCATGTGCCACCTCGCGCTCGCGCTCAACGCCCACCCCGACTACCCCTTCGTGCTCTGCTCGAACCGGGACGAGTTCTCCGATCGACCTTTCTCCCCGCCGCGCGTGCGCGAGGACGGCACGCTCTACGCGATGGACGATCGGTCACAAGGGACATGGCTCGGTATACATGTCCATAATGGCCACTTCGCCACGCTGACGAACATCGGCGGCCGCGGCGGACCCGGCGGGGTCTCCCGCGGCGCCCTCACGCGGGCCTTCGTCGAGTCGCCGAGCCGCGCGCGGGCGCGGCTCGAGGGCGGCGCGGCCTACCGGTACAAGGGCTTCAACCTGCTGTGGTGCGAGAACATCCGCGCGCCGTCTCCGGTCGTCTCGTACCTCAGCAACTGCGACCCGGACAACCCCGCGCCCGCCCGCCCGCCGGTGACGCGCCGCGTCCACGCGTCCACGCCGGCGGGCCTCGTCATCGGCCTCGGCAACGACCTGCTCGGCGACGAGCACGTCAAGAGCCCGCGCGTCTGTGCGCACGTGCGCGAGCGCCTCGCCCGCGCGCCGCGAGCGAGCGCGGGTGAGCGCGAGACCCCGCGCGCACGCGTCACCGCGCTCCAGGACGCCCTCATCGAGGGCCTGTGCGAGCGCTCCCTCGGCGACGCGACGCTGGGCGCGACGCTCGAGAAGTTCTTTCGCTGGAGCCGCAGCCGCCGGCTGCAACCCGGCGCGCGCACGACCCTGGTCATCACCCCCGCGCTCGCGATGCTCACGCTCGCCTCGCTCGGACCGTCGCTCCCCTCGCTGCTGCTCGCGGTCACCCTCGGCCTCGCGCTCGGCCTGCTCCACCACGTCAAGATGCAGCACCTCTTCGTCGATGTCCCCGCGGGTCGCCGTCGGTGGACCACCGTGGCGCAGACCGTGATCGTCGTCGATCGACACGGCGTGATCCACTTCGCGCAGCGGCGGACGACCCTCGGCCTGCGACGCGCCGGCCCGTGGCGCCGCTTCCAGCTCGCGCCGCCGCGGAGCTCGTGAACCACCCGCGCGCACACCCGCGATCAACGGGCTGAGGCGCGTCGCCGCAGCGGACGCGGCGAGCGTGGCGTTTTGTCCCGGGGGCGCCGCGCGGAGCCACCTGTCGACATGTGCATGTCCAAAAAATCATGTTCAACCTCGTAGCGAGACGGGCGGATGTCCACTACCATTTAAAACAACGCGCGGCGGCTCCACCCCGCCGCGGCGTCAGCCCGCTCTCGCCCGATCTAGCCCGATGGAGAACGCGCTCAGCGTATCGACGCTTAATCGCCTCGGCTTCCTGTTCCTCGCCTACGGGACGGTGACCGACGGGGAGCTCGTCCCGGAGGAGCTGGTGGTCATGGCGACCCGCCTCAAGCGCTGGCTCAACGATCGTCGAGACGTCCGCCTGGTCGAGGTCGTCGAGGAGGCTGGGCGCGTCTACGACACGCACGCGACCGACGACGACGTCCGTCAGACCGCGTACCGCTACGCCTGCACGCTGCGGCGGAGCCTCCCGGCCCCCGCGCGGCGTCGCGTGATCGCGGACCTCGTCGAGATCGCGCGCGCCGACGGCGTTATCTGCGAGGGCGAGATCCGGTTCATGTCGATGGTCATGGGCGTGTTCGGGATCGGCGAGCCGAACCCGCTGCAGTCGACGATGAGCTGCGCGCCGACCTGACGGGCCCCCCGGCCGACCGCCCACATCCGCGAACGCCGACGCCGCAGCGACGCTCGCCCGGCGCGCCGATTCGCGCGCGCAGAACGAATCCCGCCCCGGCTCGTAGAATGCAGAGGACGCGCCGCCCGAGGCCCGCCGCCGCGGAGCTCGGGCCCGCCATCAACCGCGAACGAGGACCCACGATGAAGCTCGGAGCCCTGGCCCTCTACACCGCCGCCGGCATGGTCCTGACGAGCATGACGGTCTGGACCGTGACCGCCCCCGAGGCGGCGACCACCCCCCCGCCGCAGGTCGCCACCGCCGACTCAGGACCTACGAGCGCGCCCGACGGCGCCGACGCGCCCCAGCAGCCCGCCGCGAACATCGCCTCCGACGCGCCCGACGCCGCGACCGACAAGTCGCGCTTCACCGTCGGCGGCACGCTGATGATGGAGGGGCGACTCGGGCACGCGGTGCTGAGCGCGGGGCGCCCGAGCGAGACGTTCTTGTACGTCGACGTCAACGCGAGCGGCGCGACCCCGGGCGCCGGCGTCTCGGCCCCCGTGAACCTCGCGATCGTGATCGACCACTCGGGCTCGATGAAGGGCAAGCGGCTGGCGAACGCGATCGACGCGGCGCGCGGGATGATCCAGCGCCTGCGCGACGGCGACACGGTCAGCGTCGTGGGCTACAGCAACGACACCGAGGTGATCGTCCCGTCGACGACGATCAGCCCGAGCACGCGCGCGCAGATCCTGGCGCGCGTGCAGCCCATGCCCTCGCTCGGGAACACCTGCATCAGCTGCGGCGTCGAGGCCGGGATGCGCATGCTCTCGCAGCGCACGGGCGCGGTGAACCGGATGCTGCTGCTCTCGGACGGCGAGGCGAACCGCGGCGTTCGGGACGTCTCTGGGCTGCGCTCGCTGGCCGCGGACATCCGCCGCCGCGGCGCGTCGATCAGCTCGATCGGCGTCGACGTCGACTACAACGAGCGCGTCATGTTCGCGCTCGCGCGCGAGTCCAACGGGCGTCACCACTTCGTCGAGGACGCGTCGCGCCTCAACCGGGCCTTCGACGCCGAGCTGCAGTCGCTGGTCAAGAGCGTCGCCAACCAGGCGTCGCTCTCGATCGAGCTCGACCCCGGCGTCATCCTCGAGGAGGTCTTCGACCGCTCGTTCCAGCAGCTCGGCAACCGCGTCGTCATCCCGCTCGGCATGTTCACGGCGAGCGACAAGAAGACCGTGCTGATGCGCCTCAACACCCCGATCCGCCAGGACGGGGAGCTGCCGATCGCCAAGCTCGATCTCGTCTACGACGACCTCGCGGGCGGCAAGCAGGGCAATTGCCACGGCGAGCTCGCCGCCCAGCTCACCGCCGACCCCGCGCGGGTCTCTGAGCTCGACCCGATCGTGCTCGGGCGCGTGACCAAGAGCGAGACGGTCGCCGCGCTCGCGGAGGCCAACAAGCTGTTCGCCGCCGGCGACGATCAGCGCGCGCGCGATCACATCCAGAGCCAGCTCAAGAAGGTGCGCAAGCGCAAGAAGAGGTGGAGCTCGAAGCCCAAGAGCAAGGGCTGGAAGGGCGATGACCCCTTCGCGGGCATCGAGTCCCCGCTCGAGAGCGCCGGCGCCGGCTTCGGCGCTGGCTCGGCCAGCCGCTCGGGGCGCGCCCAGGTGCGCAAGAACGCCGAGGACATGGACATGCTCTCGCTGTAGCGCGGTCGTGCTCGGCGCTCACGTCGCCCGCCTGAGCGCGCCGCGTGCAGATCGCCGCGCGCATTTGGAGACCTCGCGCGCGGCGAGCTCGCGCGTTCGAGCGTGAGCGCGCCGCGAGTATTATGTCTATACAGTCATGTCTATACGAGCAGCCATCACACGCGCGCGCGCGCGCCGGCCGACTTCGAGCCTTAACGCATAAGATCGAAGGGCCAGGTCGCTGTACAATGCGGACCAGCCGGCAGCGGCCGCGAGCGCGAGCGCTCGGGCGCCGCGGGAGCGTGCGATGAGCGAGCCGAAGAACTACATCACAGAGGACACCACGGTTAAAGGTGACCTGACCACGGGGTCATCCGTCACGGTCGCGGGGGAGCTGCAGGGCACCATCACCGCCGGCGGCGAGGTGCAGGTCCTCCCCGACGCGCTCGTGAGGGGCGACATCTCGGGCTCCGACGTGCTCGTCGGCGGGCGGGTCGAGGGCAACATCACGACCTCGGGTCGCCTGATCATCTCGGGCGCCGGCGAGGTCGTCGGCGACATCACGGTCCGCCAGCTCTACATCGAGGACGGCGGCACGCTCGACGGGCGCATCACGATGACCGCGAAGCGCAGGCCGAGCTCCGGGCCCGGGATCTACATCCCGCCTCCTGGCGTCGTCGACCCCAAGTACGTGCACACGCCCGACGCCGCGCACGCGGCCGCGGGAGCGCCCGCCCCGGCCCCGGCCCCGACCCCGACGCCCGCCCCGGCCCCGCCACCCGCTCCGGCCCCGACCCCCGCTCCGGCCCCGCGTCACCGGCCGAGCGCGGAGCTGCGACGTCGACTCCACGCGAAGTCGATCGCGAAGGCGCAGGCGAAGCCCGGCGCGCCCGCGGAGGCTGCGGCCCCGCCGGCGGAGAGCGCCGAGAGCGGTGAGCGCTCGGCGGCCGCGCTCCGCCGACGGCTCGCCGCGCGCGCCAGCGCCGACACGAGCGCGACCGAGGAGTGACTCAGTCAGGGTCGCAGGGGCCGTCGCACTGGTTGCTGACCGGGCCGTTGAGGAACATCGCGATCGTCTCCTGCGCGCCCGGACCGTCCGCGGCGGCGCCGTGCGCTCCGTTGTCGTCCTCCGGCATGAGGTTCTCCTTCGGCGGCAGCGGGCCCTTCTTGGTGTCGACCTGCAGGAGCGAGTGCCCGGCGACGGGCTCGGTGGTGCCAGGCACGCCGAAGACCGGGTAGATCGGCGGGTCGAGCATCTCCATGCCGTAGGTCCGCGCCATCATCTCGCTGGCGATGTTCGGCACCTGCGCGTCGCCGATCGACTCGAGCAGCATCAGCGCTTTCTCGCCGCCCGGGATGATCGGGTCGGCGAGCAGGTCGTCGTAGGACAGCGGGTCGGAGAAGTCGAACTGCGACTGGAACAGCGCGAACAGGAACTCGCGCTCGACGCCGTCGGGGTGGAACGAGCCCCAGACCGTCTCGAGCTCGGAGAACGCGGTCGAGCGCCAGACCATGAGCGAGTAGTTGGCGCCGCCGACCCCGAGCATGCCGCGGTCGAGGTTGGGCGCCAGGCCGACGACCGTGCCGCCCATGATCCCGCCCTGCGACCCGCCGATGTAGTAGACCTGCGCGGTGTCGATGAGGCTCCCGAATTGGCCCTGGAGCTCGGGGAGCTCCGCGAACTCGTCGCTCCCGACGACGTAGCCGAGGGTCGAGAAATTGACGACGGACTGCAGCAGGCGCTCGGGCACGGCCGCGCCGCCGCCGAAGTTGCTCTGGAACATCTCTACGATGTAGGGGATGTCCTCCTCGGCCATGCCCCAGAAGTCCGTGCCGACGATGATCGCGCTGCTGAAGTCCTTGGCGACGCCGACCGCCTGATCGCCGTTGCCGAGCAGGCCGTGCCCGTAGACGATGACGGGCACGGGGGCGCCGGCGCCGAACACCGCGGTGGGGACCGCAGCGGTGAAGGGCGCGTCGACGGTGCCCTCGCAGATCACGGTCCCGTCGGGAGCGCGGTTGAGCAGCTCGCCGGGCGCGGCCTCGCCGGTCATGCAGTTCGGGACCGTGAAGGTGCCGCGGATCGTGATCGCGACGGCGCCGTCGTTGTCGAAGGCGACGTCGTTGACCTCGAAGCCGAGGCCGCCGTTCTCGATCAGCGGCGCGACCGAGGGGATGATGTCGCGGGCGGGCGCCTGGATCGTCTCGCGGGTGATGGTCGTGAAGTCCCAGGCGAGCTGCAGGTCGCCCCGCGCGACGCCGGCGTCGGCGAGCGCCGTGAACACGGCTTCGAAGTCGGCGCGCATCGCCTCGAGCTCGGGCACGTCGGTAGCGAGCTCGTCACGCAGCGCCGCGAACAGCGGCGGCGCCTCGAGCGGCCCGCCGCCCTGGCTGCTGAGGCCGCGGACGCCGACGACGTAGCGCGCGCCGAAGTCGAGGCGCCGCATCGGGCGGATGAAGACCGCTTGGCGGCCTGGCTCATTGGGCACGTTCGCGTCGAGCTCGGCGAAGAACGGGAAGCGCTCGCCGGTCTCCGCGTTGAGCAGGACGATGGGGCTGTCGTCCGCGAGCGAGTCCGCGATGTTGTCGATGCCGGGCAGCGCGGCGCCGTCGACCCCCTCGGGCGCGACGAAGCGGATCTGCGAGTTCGGCGAGAAGCCGTCGAGATGGTTGGTCAGCTCGTCGACCGGGAACAGATCGCCGGCGGTGTTCGTCGGGATCAGCGCGGCGTCGTAGTCGAGGTAGCGGCCGGTCGGGCTCTCGCCGTCGACGCGCGTGTAGACATCGGAGGGCCAGGGGTACATGCAGTTGCCCTGCATGAAGGGGTGACAGCCCGCCTCGACGCTCTCGCGGTCGACCGGGACGCACTGATCCGCGATACAGGCCTCGGCGCCGCCGCAGTCGACCCCGCCGCAGGCGCCTGCAGCCGTGGTGCTGGTGGGCTCGCCCGTCGTGCCGCTCGTGCCCGTCTCGGGCCCGGCGGTCGTGGTCGCGTCGGTGTCGCTGCCGTCGGAGTCGGTGACCGTCTCGGTCGTCTGGCTGTCGGTGTGGACGCCCTGGTTGCAGCCCGTCGCGAGGCAGAGCGCCAGCGAGAGCGGCGCGCTCAAGAGGAGTGTCTCAACGTTCTTATTCATGGTGTACACGCTCAATTAGTCAGGTCTTGGGTGGTCAGGCCGTCACGCGGCCGGATGCAGCGACGCCGCGCCGAGGCTGCTCGACGCGGCGACGCTCGCTCCTGCTCTCGCCTAGAGATTCTCGAGCTTCACGAGGATCTCCTTCATGATCTCCGAGGTGCCGCCGCCGACCGTGAGCAGACGGATGTCGGTCCAGGCGCGGCTGATGGGGTACTCGGTGACGTAGCCGAAGCCGCCGTGGAGCTGCATGCAGTCGTACATGACTCGCTGCGCGAGGTCGCCGCAGAACAGCTTGGCCATGGTGATCTCGCGGGTCGCCTCCATCGGCTCTTTCATGAAGCGATCGACCGCGAAGTAGGAGAGACGCCGCGCGGCCTCGATCGAGGTGATGTGCTCGACGAGCTTGTGCCGCCAGACCTGGAACTTGGTCAGCGGGCGGCCGAAGGCCTTGCGCTCCTCGCCGTAGCGAATCGCGTCGCGGACGGCGAGCTCCATCCCGGCGACGGCGCCGAGCGAGGCGACGAGGCGCTCGCCCTGGAAGTTGGTCATGATGTGATAGAAGCCGTGGTTCTCCTCGCCGAGGCGGTAGCGCACGGGGATGCGCACGTCCTCGAAGAACAGCTCGGCGGTGTCCGAGGCCTTGTTGCCGATCTTCTTGAGCTTCTTGCCGATGTGAAAGCCCTTGACGTCGGTCGGGCAGACCACGAAGGAGATGCCGCCGAAGCCCTCGTCGCCGGTGCGGACCGCGAGCGTCACGAAGTCGGCGCGCGTGCCGTTGGTGATCCAGAGCTTCTGGCCGTTGATGATGTAGTCGTCGCCGTCCCGCTTCGCGGTGGTGCGCAGCGCCGCGACATCCGAGCCGCCGCCCGGCTCGCTGACGCCGAGCGCCGCGATCTTGTCGCCGGCGAGCGCGGGCGCCAGGAACTCGGCCTTGACCTCGTCGCTGCCGATCTCGTCGATGATCGGCGTCGCCATGTCGGACTGGACCATCAGCGCCATGTTGACGCCGGCGTTGCGCGAGTGGACCAGCTCCTCGACGTAGCAGGTGGTGTACCACCAGTCGAGGCCGAGCCCGCCCGACTCCTCGCCGGCGCGGATGCCGAGCAGCCCGAGGTCACCTGCCTGTTTGAACACCTCGCGCGGGAAGATGCCGGCCTCGTCCCACTCCTCCGCGTGGGGCGCTAACGACTCGGCGAACTTCCGCACGGTCTTCCGCATCGCGACGTGCTCGTCGGTGAAGATCTCGCTGTTCTGCATCCTGACTCGGTGCTCGCTCATGACTCTCCTCAACCGCCCGAACGCGGTTCTCGGGACTATCGCATCGTTCGCGGGAGCTCCGCCAGTGCCGTCGGCGTGAGCTCACAGTTGTCATTCACCCGTATCTAGAATGGGTACGCGCACAGGCCCGCGATGCACGACATGCCCGAAGGGCACGTCTCGCCGCCCGAGCAGTCGATGTTGCAGGCCCAGAACGCGACCTCGATGCAGGAGCCGTCCCAGCAGACCTCGCTGCCGGCGCACTCCCCATCGCCGCCGCACGGGGCCATGCTGCCGCCGTTTTCGAACGGGGCGCAGACCGGCATCGCGTCGCCGTCGGCGGGGGCCGGGCACGCGCCGCCGGGGCCGTCGCAGAACGGCGCGCAGACGGCCCCGCCGGGGAGCATGATCGGCGCGGTCTCGCCCGCGCAGCCGACGTCGCCGGGGCTCGGGTAGTTGGGATCCTCGGCGCCGCCGCCGGTCGTGCCGGCGGTCGCGTCGCCGGTGGTCGCGTCGCCCGTCGACGAGCTCGTCGCGCCCGCGCTCCCGCTGCTGCTCGCGTCGCCGCCGCTCCCGCTGGAGCCGCCCGTCGACGAGGTTGAACCTTGGGTCATGTCCTGCGTGGTCGAGGCGTCGCTCGACACGCCGTCGGAGGTCGCGCCGCCGTCGTCTCCGGAGCACGCGGCGAGGATCAGCGCGAGCGCGCTGACGGCGGTGAGCGAGATGGATGAACTGCGTGTTGAACTCGGCATGTGGGCTCCTTGCGCGGGCCCGAGAGTACCTCGATTTCGCGCGCTGGATCGCCTCGGCGTCACGGCGCGTGGCGGCCGGGTCACGACGTCGAGCCAGCCGCGAGCGCGCGCGGGCTGACGGGCAGGCTCGCCCGACCGAAGGCCAGCACGTAGTCGTCCGCGCCGACGACACGGCGCAGCTCGTAGCGCTCCCCCGGCAGCACGAGCGCCTCCTCGAGGCGGTACGGCCCGTCGGCGAGGTAGAGCCCGCGGCGCCGGAGCATCTTCGTGAACGCGCGGGCGTTCGGCGCCGCGGGCCCGCGCCGCGGGATCGGGACGCGCGGGATGGAGAGCGTGACGGCGTCGCCGTCGACTACCACGTCGCCGTGGCGGAACTCGAGGCAGCGCTGCTCACGGAGCACGCACACCGGCGACTGCTCGCTGGCGTCGCGGTACAGGCTGACCTCGTAGCCCACGCAGCGCGTGCCGCTGAGCGGCGCGACCAGGAGCTCGGCGTCGCACTCGACCGCCGCGAACACGCCGTCGCGGCTCCGCGTGAGCGCCTCCTGCGTCTCGACCAAGGGCAGCGGCGCGCGCCAGCGAGTGAAGGCCTCGAACGCGCCCGCGTCACGCAGCTGCGCGTGTCGCCGCGGGACGGCGCGATCAAACAGCGGGATCGCGACCGCGAGCAGCACCAGCGAGCTGACGACCGCGGCCGAGGTGAGCGTGAGCGCGGCGAGCTGATAGAGCAGCAGGCCGACGGGCATGGCGAGCGCGAAGCCGGCGGCGAACGAGCGCAGCGCGGCCTGACGGCGCGCGAGCGCGTGGTGGTACCGCCGCTCGCGGGTCTCGGCGTCGCGCAGCGCGAGCGCGGTGCCTTCGTCGTTGAGGTCGTGCCAGGCCCGCGCGCCGCAGTGCGGGCACGCGTGACGAAGCGCCGGCGTCGCGCCGCCCTCGGCGCGGAAGCTGTCGCGGCTCGGCAGCGCGTCGAGGTACCCGCACGCGCCGCACAGCGCGTAGCAGAGCAGGCGCGCGCGCTCACGCGCGCGCGGCGAGGCCTGGGCCGCCGCGCGCACGCGAATCCGCCGCAGCTGCTGCCGGAGCGCGCGGTTCGGCCGCAGCGAGCGCGCGTCGTGACGGGCTCGCCGCGCGCTCACCATTGTCCGACCTGCACCTCCGACCATGCCCAATCATTCCTGCGACGGGCGCCGCGTCTCAAAACAGACCCTGCAAGATCTCGAGCGCGGCGCCGAACAGCTCGAGGATCCCGCCGGCGCCCTCGGCGGCCGCCGACGCGAGCTCGCCGGCGTTCTCGACCACCGCGCCCGCGACCTCCCCCGCGCCGGAGAGCAGCTCGCCCGCGCCCTCGACCGCCACGCCCGCGCCCTCGACCGCGAGCGCGCCGCCCTCGATCGCGAGCTCGGCGCCCTCGATCGCCAGCGCGGGATCGACGATGAGGACGTCGGCGACGGGCGTAGTCTCGATCGGCGCGCCGGGGCTGTGCGAGACGACGGCGTCCGCAGTCAACACGGCCGTCACCGCCCCGGCCGCGGCGAGCCCCGCGACCGCCTGGGGACCGACGCGCGCGCTGACGTCGGGATCGGGCGCCTGCGTCGTCGTGATCCCGCGACGCGAGGCCGCGAGCTCCACGAGCAGCTCGAGCTCGCGGCGGTCAAACCACACGCCGTGGTCCGGGCAACGGTCGATCTCAACGCCCGCGCCGCCCGGCGTCCGGACCTCCATCACGCGCCCACACTCGACGCACGCGAGCCCGCCGCCACGCGGCGCATCAGCGAGGGGCGCGTCCACGAGCGCCGCGAGCACGCGCGCGGCCGCCACCGCGTCGAGCCAGACGCCCCCGCAGCGCCCGCAGGCGCGGAGCGTGACGCCGCGAGCTTCGCCGCGAAACAAGGTCGCGGCTCGACATCGGGGGCAGCTCGTCATCGGCGCTGGCATCGAGACTTCATGGTAGCGCAGCGACGCGCTCGGCGGACGGGTCAATCGCGCGCGCGGCCGCGCCGCGGTCGACGAGCGCGAGGCGTCGCGCGGGCTCTCGCCCGAGAGCCGCTACGACTGCTGCCGCGGCGCGCCGGAGAGCTCGGGCGCGAGCTGCTTGAAGTGCCAGGCCATCACGTGCTGCCGCTCCTCGGCGGTGCGCAGCGCGTCGCGCAAGCGACCGGCCGGGAGCACCGTGACCAGCAGCAGCGCGAGGTTGGTCAGCCCCAGGAACGCGGTGGTCGGCGCGCGGATGAACTCGAGCGCGTAGGCGCGGACGACGACCGCGTCCCCCGTGAACTGGTAGCTCGGCGCGACGAGCCCGGCGAGCTCGAGCGCGAAGGGGATCGTCATCGCGAGCAGGCCGAAGAGCAGCGTGACGCCGCGACCGCGTCGATCGAGCGCGAGCGCGTAGCCGGCCGTGTTCGCGGCGATCAGCGCCGGCATCAGCAGCAGCGGGCCGAGGATCACCGTGGTCATCGCCATCGCGACCTGGCTGAGGACCATCGTCGTCATCACGAGCGGCCGCGGGCGCTTCTGCTTGAGCGCGACGAAGGCGAACAGGGCGCACAGCGAGCTGAGCCCGAAGAACACCGCGAGCGGGGTCGGCTCGCGGAGCCCCGCCCACAGCATCAACGGGAGGTGCAGCCACAGCGCGAGGTAGGTGAAGCCGGCGATCAGCCCGCTGAGACGCAGCAGGCGCTGCTCGGTCGCGCGCATCTCCTCGGCGACCTCGGGCGGGCTGCTCGCGACGGGCGCGGTCAGCAGCTCCAGCATGGCGCGCAGCGCCTCTTCGTTCGCGGGGTTCAGCGCGAGCGCGCGACCGAGCTCGCGCAGCGCGAGCCGGCGGCGCTCGAGCTCGGGGTCGAGCTCGGGCACCAGCGCGGTCGCGCTCGCGCTCACGTTCACCGAGGGCCACGAGTACAGCGAGTCGAAGACCTCGTCGCCGTCCGCGCCCGTCAGGATCCTCGCCGCGGTCGCGGTGTGCTCCGCCGAGGCCCGCAGACGCAGCGCCTCGTTGCGCTCGCCGTCGAGGAAGCGCTCGAGCTCGACGACCATCGCGCCCGCGCTGTCGAGGCGATGCGCGACGTCAAAGGCCGTCGCGCGCTCGCACAGGTCGAGCAGCTCCGCCGGCACGAGGCGCCCCGAGTCTTTGGCGGCGTCGTGGAGGTTGAAGCGCGCGAACATCGAGGCGGCGCGCTCCTCGGTGGTCCGGCCGCGGTTGAGGCGCGTGAAGGTCAACAGCTCGAAGAGCGTCGCGCCGAGCGCGTAGACGTCGGAGTGGGGGCCGAGCTGCTCGTCGTCGCCGCGGTACTGCTCGGGCGCCATGTAGCCGACCGCGCCGACCCGCGCGGTCGAGACCGCGTGATCGGCGTTGTGATCCTCGCGCGCGCCCGCGCCGTCGTCCTCGGGGTGTCCGCTGACCCGCGCGCTCCCCCAGTCGAGGACGTAGACCTCGCCGAAGCCGCCGAGCATGATGTTCTCGGGGTTGAGATCGCGGTGGATCACGCCGCGCGAGTGGGCGAAGTCAACAGCCTGGCAGACCGCGACGAAGGCGGTTAAGAGCCGGCGGCGCGAGTAGTTGATCACGGTGTCCTCGTCGCCGCCGGCGTGGAGCGTGAGGAGCTCGCGCAGCGATCGACCCTCGATCGACTTCATCGTGAAGTAGGGTTGACCGTCGCGCAGGCCCAGCTCGTAGACCGGGACGATCGACGGGTGCTCGAGGCGCCCCTGCACGCGCGCCTCGGCGAGGAAGCGCCGCGCGGCCGCGTCGTCGCGGGCCACGCCGGGCGAGCTCCGCTTCATCGCCACGCGGCGCCCGAGCACCAAGTCGGCGCAGGAGTGCACAGAGCCGGTGTCCCCGGTGCCGAGCAGCCCGATGGTCTCGTAGCGCGCCGCGGCGTCGCCCATCAGCCGCTGGACCACCTCGAGCGACGGGCCCGAGGGGTCGCGCCGCTCGGCCGACGGCGTCGCGGGCGGCTCGTCACCGCCGCTCGCCCCCAGCTCCGCGCCCGCCATGCACGCGAGCCTAGCAGCCCGCCGCGCCCGTTCGACCCTCGTTGACCGAGCGGACGCCCCGCGCCCGGGTTTTTGCTCCCCGAATTCGACATGACCATTAGGTCATCTACAAAACCGAGCGACGCGCGCGACGACGCGCGCGCCCTCGAGCCCCGCGGCGCGCGTCGGCGCGCCGCATCACCCCGCCCAACCGGCGATCTCCACCGACACCATGGGATCTACGCCGAGCACCACCTCAACCCGCCGGGCGAGCTGATCGACGGGGCGAGCTGATCGGCGCAGCGCGAGCGCTGGGAGAGTCCGCGTGCGTGCCGGCTCCGCCGGAGTTTCGTCGCTGGCGCTCACTCCTCGCGCGGCGCCATCGCCCGCAGCAGCGCGCGGAGGTCGGCGCGGACCCGCTCCGGCTCCGCGCCGCCCTCGGACAGCCCCGCCTCCGCGCGCCCCGCCTCCGCGCGCGCGCGCTCCGCCTGTCCGTTGAGCCAGTACGCCCTCGCGAGCACGACGCGGGCCTCGCTCAGCAGCCACGAGCGCTCCCCGTAGAGCGCCTCGCGCCGCCGCGCGGCCTCGCGCGCGGCGGTCAGCGCCTCCTCGACGGCGCCCGCGCGGAGCAGCAGGCGGGCGCGGCTCAGCTGCGTGTAGATGGTGTAGGGATGATCGGGCCCGAGCTGCTCGCGCCGGCGCTCGAGCGCGCGATCCAGCAGCGCCATCGCCTCCTCGTGTCGACCCATCGCGGCGTAGGTGTCGCCGAGGTTGGTGTCGACGAAGGCGAGCTGGATGCTCTCGTCGCCGAGGTCCGCGCGCCAGATCGACTCCGCCCGGCGATAGATCGCGATCGCTTCCTCGTGCTGCCCCTCGCGCGCGAGCGCAAGCCCGAGGTTGTTCAGCAGCGGGGCGAGGCGCGTGGCGTCCATCCCGTCCGCGCGCTCGATCCAGCGGACCGTCTCGCGCATCCGCTCGATCGCCCGCGCCGCGTTCCCGCGCTCCTGCTCGATCCCGCTGAGGTCGACGAGGAACTCGTAGGCGATGTGGCTCTCGGGCCCGAGCAGCGCCCGCGCTTTCTCGAGGTTGTCCTCGAGCATCGTGATCGCGGGATCGAATTTACCTGTCCGCCAGAGCAGGAGCGCCTCGGTCGTGACGAGCTCGAAGTCCTGCGTCGTGCCCGGGAACACCTCGTCGACCGTCGCGCGGCACTGGGCCAGGAGGCGCTCGGCGAGCTCATAGCGGCCGAACTCGATGTGCACGCGCGCGGCGTTGCGGCGCGCCGGAAGCAGCTCGAGGTCCCGCAGGTGCAGGGGCAGGTGCGCGGCCAGTGCCTCCGCCTCCGCGAGCCGCCCCCCGTCAGGATCCGCCTCTTTGCTGGTCGTCACCAGCTGCGCGGTCGCCCTGACCGCGTGCACCCACAGGCCCTCCGAGAGCGCGCGCAGCTGCAGCGCGCGCAGCGACGACTTCGTCTCGCTCGACGCGAGGCGGACAGCGGAGTGATGGATCCGCGCGAGCTCGACATCGAGCTCCAAGGCGGGGAACTCGAGCGCGCGCGCCTCCTCGGAGAGCGCCGAGAACGCCGCGTCCGCGACCTCGGGGCGCATCGCGAAGGCGGTCGCGCTCAGCCGCGACAGGCGCTTGCGGGCGTCCTCCACGTCCTCGCGCAGCGCCGCGTCCTCGGGCGAGGGGAACGCGGACGACAGGAAGCTCGCGTCGGAGCACTCGTCGATCCGCGGCAGGCGAGCGATGCTGCGCCGCGCGCTGCTCCCGGTGAGCTGCCCCGCCGCCATCGCGTCGACCAGGCCGAGCAGCGCCTCGCGGTCGCGCTGCAGGCACGCGAGCTGACTGATCCGCGTCGGGGTCGGCGAGCCGGCGCAGGCCTCCGCCTGCGCCGACTCCCACCCGCGCGCGTATCTGGTGATCGCCTCGAGCTCGCCCTCCGCCGATTCGCCCCCCGCCGCGAAGCGGGTCGAGACCCGCTCGACCAGCGGCTCAGGCTCGCACAGCGCCGCGCCCTGCAGCCGCTGACCGACGAGCGCGCCCACGCCGATCGCCACGCCGATCCCGACGACCGCGAGCGTCACCCCGCGACGACGCGGCTCCAGCTGACGCAGCAGCGCGCGCATGTCAGGCCAGCGCGCGGCCGGATCGACCGAGAGCCCGCGGGCGAGCGCGCGTTGAATTCGCGACGGGACGCGACGTCGCGGCGGCGGCAGCTCGCCGCGCGTGACCGAGAGCGCGAGCGCGAAGGACGTCGCGCCGTCGAAGGGTCGCGCGCCGTGCAGCGCCTCCCACAGCGAGACGCAGAACGCGAATTGGTCCGAGCGCGCGCTGCTCCGTGAGCCCGACCAGAGCTCCGGCGCCATGTAAGCCGGCGTCCCGCGGGCCTGCGACGCCGCGCTGGCCGTGTCGGGGCTGTAACTCGCGATCCCGAAGTCGAGCACGCGCACGCGCCCGTCGGCTCCGACGATCGCGTTCTCCGGTTTGAAGTCGCCGTGCGCGACCTGCTCCCCGTGGGCCGCCGCGAGCCCCTCGCCCGCGCCGAGGAAGGCCGCGATGATCTCGGCGACCGAGCGCTCGCGCTCGATCCACGCCCGGAGGCTCTCGCCCTCGACGAGCTCCATCGCCACGAACACGCCGCCCGAGGCGCGCCCGACCTCGTAGATCGTGACGATGTTGGGATGGTTAAACCGCGCGAGCACGCGGGCCTCGGCGAGCGTCTCGTCCGATCGGTTCGCGCGCGTGAGCTGCTTGACCGCGACCTCGCGCTCGAGCTCGTCATCGCGCGCGCGATAGACGACGCCGTACGCGCCGCGGCCGAGCTCGCCGAGGATCGTGAAGCGGCCGATCCGCTCACCCGCTCGCGCGCCGCTCGCGGGCTCGCCGACGGGCTGGATCGCCCCCGCGCTCATACGCCGAGTGTACCGAACAAAGACCCGCTCACGGTGGGTCCTGCGGCGCCAGCTCGAGCGTCACGTCGCGCGCCGTCTCGCCGGGCTCGAGCGCGAGCTCGACGCTCCCAGCGAGCGCGCCCGACTCGGCCGCGATCGTGTAGCGCCCGGGCGGGATGTCCTCGAGCCGCCACGCGACCTGGCCTTCGCGCCAGCGGTCTTTAAACTCGAAGCTGCCGTCGACCAGCGAGGCCGTGATCGTGTAGTCGGTGACCGGCGCGCCGTCGGCCCGCGCGATCGTCCCGGCGATCACGCCCGTGTCCTGGATCAGCAGCTCGACGGTGACTTCGAACGAGCCGTCTAGATCCGTCAGCACGGGGCGCAGGCGGGCGTCGCCGTAGGTCAGGCGACCCCTGGGCGGCGCGACATCGAGCGCGCCGCGCTGGCGCTCGACCGTGATGAACGCGTCGCTGATCGGCGTCCCCCCGCTGTCGCGCACGCGCCCCGCGATGAGCCCGTCCTGCACCGGGATCTCGAGGGTCGTCACGCCCCGCGCGCCCGCGCGCAGCTCGACCTCGGCCTCCGCGACCTCGAGGTTCCAGCGCCCGTCCAGCGCGACCACGCGGTAGGAGCCCGCGCTCAGCGAGGCGAGCGTGAACTCGCCGTCGTCGCCGCTGATCGTCTCCCACTGCCCCTCGCCCTCGGCCGCGTACGCGGCGACGGTGACCCGGGGCGCCGCCGCGCCGGAGGCGGTCTTGACCGCGCCCTCGAGGATCGCGCGCTGTGGGAGCTCGAGCTGGATCCCCTCGACATCACGCCCGCGCAGCTCCACGACGACCGGCTCGTCGAGCTGCGGCGCGTCCGAGCCGCCCGGGCGGAGCTCGTAGACCCCTGGCTCGAGACCCGCGATCGAGAACACCCCGTCGCGACCGGTCGCGCTCGAGCGCGGCCTCCCCAGACCCAAGCGCCTGCCGTCCTCCGCCGCCGCGGTGATGACGACGCCCGCCGCCGGCGCGCCGCCCTCCTCCACGACCACGCCGCGCACGCTGAGTCCGCGCTCGATCGGCCACTCCAGCTCCTCGTCGCCGCCGACCAGCCCGCCGTCTCGGATCGTGAACCTCGCCGCGTCCTTGACCCCCGCGCGTCCCTGGCAATTCACCGAGACCTTGTAGTCGCCAGGGCCGAGACCCTCGAGCGCGACCCTGCCCTCGCCGTCGAGCTCCGCGAAGTAGATCTCGAAGGGCGCGGGCGAGGCGGTGACCGATCCGGCCGCGCACGCGGGCTCGCCGGTGCCCGCGTCGACGACCCGCGCGCGGACGAGCGCCGCCGGTGAGACCGCGATCTCGATGCGCGACGAGGCCTCGCCGAGCCCCAGCCGAACGGACTGCGCCGCGTAGCCGCGCCAGCGCGCGCTCAGGACGTAGGGGCGGTAGATGCCGGGCTGCAGCCCGGTGATCCGAAATTCGCCGCGCGCGTCGGTGGTCGCCGCGCCCTCGCCCACGGCGGTGAAGTTCATGAACGCGCCCCCGCCCCCGACGCCGCGGAACACGTCGATCCCCTCGAGGCGCGCCCCCGTCTCGGCGTCGACGACCACGCCCACCAAGCTCGACTCTGGGGTCAGGTACAGCTCGACGGTCGGCCCCGGCGCCGCGCTGAAGACCGAGCGCGTGGTGTAGCCGGCCGCGTAGGCGACGACCCGCGCCCGCCCGCGCCGCGTCCACGCCGTGAAGCGCCCGTCCGCGTCGGTGAGGGCGAGGCCGCGGATGTCGGAAGGGTCACCTCGCAGCTCGTCCCCCGAGATCGCGACCATCGCGCGCTCGATCGGGCCGCCCGAGAGATCGTGGACCACGCCGCGCAGCGCGACGCCGCCGGGCAGCAGCGTGAGCTCGACGCGGCGCTCCGCGCCGGCCGCGAGCGCGAGCTCGACCGCGCGCGGCTGATGCTCCGCGGCGGCGGCCGAGACCGAGTAGGCGCCGGGGACCAGCGACTCCACCCGGAACCGGCCGTCCGCGTCCGACGTGACGCAGCGCGCCCCGAGCCCGTCGAGGACGAGGACGTCGGGACGTCGGGCGCACACCTGGGCGCCGCCGATCCCCCGTCCCTCGAGATCGTGGACCACGCCGTTGACCGCGGCCAGCCGCGCGCGCGCTGGCCCTGACCCTTCCGTCAGCTCACCGCGCCGACTGATCGACGGCCGCGAGGCGTCACCGCGCTTCACGGCGCGCGCGACGGGGCCCGAGGGCTGCTCGTCGCCCTGCCGCGTCCACGCCAGCGCCGCGACCAGCACGACCGCGACCATCGCCGCCCCGGCGATCAGGACGCGGCTGTTGGAATTGTTCTTCGAGGTGCTCGTCGCCATGCGCGACGACGATGGTAGCGAGTCTGGTCGCCACGCAGAGCCGCTCGCGCGGCGCGGAGGCGCTCACGGGCCCACATGAAGCGGCGTCCGTCTGGGTAGTGGTACATTCAACGAGTGCGTGTGAATCATAGGACTCCCGCGCGAAACGACGCGACGCTCAGGTCAGCGCCAGCGCTCGCAACGCTCGCGCTCGCGGCCGCGTCCTGCTTCGTCGACACGGGCGGAGCCGGCGCGAGCGACAGCGAGATCGCGGGCTCCTCGGGCGCGGGCGCGTCGACCACGACGAGCGCCACCACCGGCGGGGAGACGACCGACACCGGCGGGGAGACGACCGACACCGGCGAGGGGAGCGAGGCCCTCGAGACCTCCTCTACCAGCGCGACGACCGGCCAGACGAGCGCCGCGGAGACCGGCGGAGAAGAGCTGTGTGACGAGAAAGCGCCGCTGCTGGCGATGTCCAGCGCCGCCGTGCAAGGCGTCGATCTCACCGCGCGAGCGGTCGGCGACGAGCTCTGCGCCCTCGAGTTCGGCGCGGGCTGGCGGTGGCTCGACTTCCACTACCAGAGCCAGTGGAAGGTGATCGGCCGCTGGCTCGACGAGCTCGGCGAGGGCGAGCGCGGCTGGGTCATCATCCTCGACAACAACGGCAACTGCTTCGACTCGACGCACGGCATGACGTGGTACCGCGCGCCCGGCTCGTGCACCACGACCTGCGGCTCGCCGATCGGGCTCGAGGGGCCCGAGTTTATGCCCCACGGACCCGAGGCGATCTGCAACCCCTACGGCGGCGACACGCCCTGCGAGCTCGCGCGGCCGCTCGTCTGCGTGTTCGCGGGGCCGTGACCCGCGCGCGCGTCAGTTGTCCTGCGAGAGCACCTCGGCGTAGACGTCTTGACCGTTGTCCGGATCGAGGAAGCGCACCAGCACCTCGTTCTCCACCGGGTCAAAGGTCATGAGGCAGCCGCGCGGAGAGCCCGCGCCGTAGTCGTACTGGTCGCCGCCGAGGGTCTCGCCGAGGATGTTGGTGTTGCCCCCGGTCATCGCGATCTCGCGCGTCTTCGCGACCACGCCGGCGCCGTTGGGCTCGATGTAGCTGACGAAGCAGACGTGGAAGTCGCCCGAGATGAACCAGACGTTGGCGATGTCCTCGTCGGCGATAAAATTGAGCACCTCGTCGCGCTGGGCCGCGTAGCCCTCCCAGCGATCGTTGGCGGCGAAGTCCCAGACGAAGGGCATGTTGGTGATCGGCACCGAGTTGAGGACGATCTTGAAGTGGCACGGGCTGTTCTTCAGCCGGTCCTTCAAGAACTCCAGCTGCTCCGGGCTGATGTACTGCGCGTTCGGACCGTTCTGCGTCGACGGCAGGCGCTCGGTGCGACAGTCGAGCACGATGATCTCGGCGGTCAGGCCCCACCGGTAGCTGCGCCAGACCTTGTAGTCCTCGTCGGCGCCCTCGAGCGGGATGATCTCGAACCACGCCTGCATGGCGTTCTCGAGCTCCTGCGGGTCGTAGTTCTCGGGGTTGAAGTTGTTGTCGACCTCGTGATCGTCGAGCGTCGCGTACATGCCCGCGCGGCTGAAGGCCCGCGCGAGCCCCATCGGCTGCCCCCCGTCCTCGACGGCGAGGTAGTCGCGCCAGACCTGGCGAAAGTCGGCGAGCGAGGTGGAGCCGTCGGCGTAGACCATGTCGCCGAGGTGCACGAACATGTCGTAGTACTCGTCGGCGGTCACCTGCAGCGCCGGCCACGGGCGGTTGCCGTAGCCGTTGCAGGCCGAGGCCGCGAGCACGAGCGGCTCCAGGGAGTCATCGGGGATCGCGGTGCGGAACTCGCCGATGATGCTGCGCCCCGAGAACGCGTCGCCGTCGGGGGTGAAGTAGGCGTAGCTGTACCATGTCCCTGGGCACAGGTTGTCGACGTACTGCTGGACGTAGCCGTCGACCGCCGACACCTCGAGCTCCTGGATCAGCTCGATCTCGCCGTCGCCCTCGGCCGGCCGCCAGACGCGGAGGATCTTCGCCTCGCCCGAGTCGATGAAGGTCGTCAGCAGCGCCGAGTCCGTACGCATCGCGCCGGCCATGACCGCGACGGGGAAGGTCGTCAGGTCCTCGGGCACGGCCTCGGGGTCGAAGGCGATGACCTCGCCGTCGCACTCCTCGTTGTTGCCGCCCGTCGTCTCCTCCCCCGTCGTCTCCTCCCCCGTCGTCGTCGTCTCACCGACCGAGTCCTCCGTCGTGCCGTCGCTCGACCCGCCGGTCCCGCCGTCGCTCGACCCGCCGGTCGCGTCGTCCCCTGTCGAGCTCCCCGAGCTCCCGGTCCCGGTCCCGCCGGGCCCGGCGGTCGTGTCGCTCCCGGTGGTGCCCGCGTCGGAGTCACCCGTCGTGTCGCTGCCGCTCGCGCCGTCGCTCTCGGTCCCGAGAACGTCATCACCGCAGGCGGCTTGCAGCGCCGCCGGGACCACGACCGCCGCGCCCGCGAGCCGCAAGAACTCGCGACGCACGATCCCGTCCTCGAGCGCGCGCGTCGTCCCCCGTTTGCTCGCGGCCTCCTCCGCGCGCTCGCGCTCGGGCGCAGACTCCGTGAGTTCGTCGTTGTCGTGATCCCTGTCCATGGCGTGCCTTCCGTGCCTTGTGTGCTTCCGTGCGCGAACGTAGCCGCGTCGTTGCGCGACAGCGTCGCACAGGCGTGACAAGCTCGTCGCGCCCCGCATATGCGCGCGCGGCCCCCCCGCGCCGCCGCGCGCTTGTTCCTCACCAAGAACAAAAAACCCCGCGGAGCCATGCTCCGCGGGGGCGGGTAGAGACGAGAGTGGGCTGAAGGGTGGGCCCCCCTCGCAACACAGTCGATCGCGGCCAGTTACAGGGTCCCGATCCGTCGAGCGCGACGGCGTTTCGCTCCGCTCGCGCTCGACGCGATCACGTCCGGATCAGTCCTCGGGCGGAACGTCCTGGGGCTCGCCGTCCTTCGGGAGCATCGGCAGCTCGGGCAGCTCGAGCTCCGGCGGCAAGACCCCCTCCTCGCAGCGCGCCGCCAGCTTCTCGCACTTGTCGGCCGGCGCGTCCTCGCTGCTGCAGGCCTCGAGGTGGATCTCGCACAGCTGGCCGAAGAGCTCGGTGAGCGCGTCGGCGACGCAGTCGCGGGTCTGCAGCGCGCAGCCCTGGTGGTCGAGCTCGCCCGCCTCGACGCAGGCGTCCATCTCGCCGCGGCAGCTCTTGATCGCGCCGTGCATCAGCTCGCGCAGCGGCGCGCACTCGAGCGGCGGACGCTCGCCCTCCTCGCCCCGCGGGCGATCGCCCTCCTCGCCCTCCTCGGGCAGCGGCCGCTCGCCGTCCATGTCGGGGCGCTCGCCCTCCTCGGGCCGCGGGCGCTCGCCCTTCTCGCCCCTCGGCGGGCGGCAGTGCGGCGGGGGCTCGGGGCGCTCGCCCTCCTCGCCCCGCTCGCCTTTCTCGCGGTCCTCGCGGCCCTCGCGGTCCTCGCCGAACAGCCCCTCCTCGGGCGCGCAGGCCTCGAAGGACGCGCGACACTCGAGGTCGTCTGCCGCGCAGCCGTGCAGCTCCTCAATGCACTGATCGTGCTCGACGTGAAAGGCCTGCGACATGTCCTGGGCCTCCTCGACCTGGGCGACGCGCAGCGCGTAGTCGTCCCCGGCGGAGTCGCAGGCGGAGGCGAGGGTGAGCGACGAGGCGAGCGCGAGCAGCGGGAGGGCGACGGCGCGGGCACGAAGGGTGGAGATCACGGTGGAGAGCTTGAACATCGGTCTGATCCTCGGAGACAGGTAGGTTGGTACAGGTGAAGACAACGGGCGAGAGGAAGGTTGACGAGCGGCGAGGGGCTCGCGCTGCGGCGCGACGCCGACGCGCTCGTCGGGAGCGGGCGGGCTTTCTCGATCCTCCGACCCGCTCACTCACCTGGTGCGCGGGCGACCAAAAAGCGGGTCATTGTTTTTGGTTTTTTTCTCGATTTTTTTCTCGAGACTCTGCTTCGAAGCGCGCCCGCGTCCACGCGCTGACGCGGGCGCGCGCGCGGCAACACGTGCCGCGCGCTCATCGTCGATCGCGTGTAACAGCGCGGCCGACGGCGACAATGACGGCGACCGGCGCTACGGCGTGACCGAACAGCCAGGTCCGTCGGTGCAGGACGCCGCGCACTCCTGCGCGCCGCCGCAGTCGAGGGTGCAGTCCGCGTCGCAGCCGAGCAGCGAGCAGCTCGTGGCGCCGTCGCAGGTCAGCGAGCAGCCGCCGCCGGGGCACTGCATGACGCACGACTCCGCGCCCACGCAGGTCATCGTGCAGCCGCCGCCCTGGCACCCGAGCTCACAGCTCTTCGAATCGTCGCAGCGCCCGTCGCAGCTCCCGTCGTCGCAGCCGAGCGAGCAGGTGGCGTCGGCGCCACACTGAAGCGAGCAGCCACCGCCGCGACAGGTGTTGTCGCAGGTGCTGCCCTCATCGCAGCTAAACAGGCACAGGCGCTCCCCGGGCCGCGCGCAGACCTGCTCGCAGTACGAGAGCCCGCACTCGCAGCGCCCGTCGCACTCGGTCACCATCGGCCGGCCGTCCGGTCCGAGCTCGAGGCCCGCGACCAGGTCTTCACCCGGAGGGCAGGCGCCGAGCAAGCCCGCGGTCAACACGAGGCCGACGAGCCGCGCGAGGCCGCTGCGCGAGAGTCCGGGCACGCTGCGGAGCATAGCGAAATCGCGGGAGCGCGTCCGCCTGCCCGCCTGAGTCCTCACTCCGCGAGCCGCCGGCGCAGTCGCGGGCTGTACAGGCTCTCGGGGTGCTCCTCCAAAAACGCCTCGATCGCGGCGCGCTCGTCCTCCGCGCGCCCGAGCTGCTGGAGCGCGTCGATCCGCCCGACCTCGGCCTCCATGACGAGCGCCGGGTTGGCCCGCGCCGACCGCCGACGCGCGCGCTTGAGGTAGCGCTCGAACTGACGGAGCGCCGCCGCCGGGGAGCCAGACGCCAGGGAGTGGCGCCCGAGCGTGACCCGAGCGGCGTCGGCCTCGGGGCTGTTCGGGTGCGAGCGGACCAGCTCGCGGTAGAGCCTCCGCGCGGCCGCTCTCTCGCCGCTGGCGAACATCGCCTGCGCGCGCGCGAGCAGCTCGTCGGCCGCGCGCGCGGTCGGGGCTGGCGGCGACGAGTCGTCGGTGTCTTCGCCAGCCTGTTCGCCAACCTCCTCGGCCGCGTCCTCCTCCGCTGACGCGCCTGTCTCTTCAGTCATTTCAACATCTTCGTCGCCGAGCGCCGGCGCCGACTCGAGCTCGGGGCGAGCGCCGGAGGACGCGCGACGCGGACGAGGCCCCTCGGGCCGCGTGAGCTCGACGGGTTGAAGCTCGTCACCGCCGGTCGCCACCATCGAGGCCGCGCTCCGATCGAGCGAGCCCGCGTCTCCGCGCGCGCCCAGCAGACGCTCGAACGAGCCCGCCGGCAGCGTGAAGGCGATCAGCGCCGCGGCCGCAGCCGCCACGACCACCGTGACGAGCAGCCAGGGCGGCCTCGGGCGCGCGTCATCGGCCGGCTCGCGCAGCAGCTCATCCAGCGCGGCGTGCTCGGCCGGCTTCGTCAGGCGCTCGAGGGTCGCCGCGAGCAGCTCGGCGTCGCTCCGCTCATCGCGATCGCCGGGCTCGCCGAGTCGCCCGAGCGCCTCCCAGTAGGGCGCGTCATCGGCACGCAGCGGATCGTCGGCGTCGCGCCCCCGGTCGATGTGCGCGACGCCCTCGCGCGCGCGCGCGGCCACGCCAACGCTCCACTCCTCGTACTCCTGCTCACGCATCGCCGCGACCTCCTCCGGCGCCGATCGAGCGCTCTCGCCGGATCCGCTTGCGCAGCGCGCGTGTCCCTAGGCGCAGGCGACTCTTGACCGTGTTGCGGCTCGCGTCGGTCAGGCCCGCGATCTCGTCGAGCGAGTAGCCCAGCGCGTGGTGCAGCACCAGCGCGGTCCGCTGCGCCTCCGAGACCGACTCGAGCATCACCCGAACATCCCGCGAGAGCGCCGCCGCGTGCTGGGGCGCCGACACGCCCTCACGGCTCGCGGGCTCGTCCAACTCCTCGAACGAGACCGCCGGCCGGAGTCGACGCTCTCGCCGGACGTAGCGCAGCGTCGTGCGCACCGCGACGCGCTTGGCCCAGGCCTCGAGGCTCGCGTCGCCGCGATAGCCCCCGGCGCTGCGCAGGATCGCCATCAAGCTGAGCTGGGCGGCGTCATCGGCCTCGGCGGCCGTCGCCGTGAGCGCCCGCGCGATTCGGCGCACGCGCCCCATCAACCGCCGGGCGAGCCACGCCTGCGCGCGCGCGTCACCATCACCGGCGCGCCGCGCCATCGTCAGCTCGAGGTCGACCGGGCGCTCGTCCGCCTCGGCCGGCCCGCGGCTGGCGAGCGCCACGCTCGCGAACAAAGGCCCCAACGACGGAACCATCACTCGCTCGCTCGCCGCCGGCTGTCTGGATCCAAACAGCGCGCGCGCGGCCAGCCGCAGGAGCGGCAGCGGCGACGACGGCGGCGGTGCGGCGACGGCGAGGGACATGGGCGGATCTCGAGACTCTCACATCCCTCGTGCCGCCCGCGCGTCGCGGCGGGTCAATCTTTTTTCGACCGTTCGCTGCGTCCTTAATATCGAGGCGCCAGGGTCCGCGGCGGGTCCCTGGGAAGAGAGCGAGAACGCGCACGTTGCGGGTCACCCGGCGAGTGAGACGAGCTGTTGAGGCGGGCGTGGCCGCGGCGGGGCGCGTTGCTCGAAGAGACTGAGTTGGCGGGGCTGTTCGTCGCCGGCGTCGCAGGAGGAAACAACGAACGGACGCAGCTTGTAGCGATTGGCGAGGACGCCGTAGCAGGGTCGAGGGCGACGCGTCAGAAGATGGAGATCTCCGCGTTGGCGACCCGCGCGTCGGCGCGGCTGAGCCGAGCGGCGGCCTCCTTGTAGTCGTGAGAGTCGATCAGCACGCAGCTCAGCCGCGGCGAGCCGTGCTCGGCGAGCGCGTCGACCCCTGCGCTGAGATCAGACCCGCTCCAGCCCAGCCGCTCGAGCCGAGGCATGTCCACGGTCGCCGCCGCGACGCGGACGCTCGACTCCGGGCCGAACGGGAAGGCGCGCAGATCGAGGAAGACCAGGTTTGGCCAAGAGGAGGAGGTGCAGAGCACGTTGACGAGTTCCTCTTCGTCGTACTCGTTCATGCCGGTCCAGCCGTCAAACAGGGCGCTCTCGAGCTGCGGGGCGAGGCTGCGCAGGGCGTGGGCGATCTCGTTGGCGTCAAAGCCGTTAAAGCCCAGCTCGAGCGTCTTGAGGTGGCGACACTGCGCGAGCCATGCGCCGAGCGCCCCGCGCTCGTTCCCGAGCACGTTGACGTACGAGACCGCGAACGTGCGCAGGCGCGGCGGCGGCGGTGCGGCGGTGAAGCCGTGGAGGCAAAACCCAGGCCCAGCCTCGAGGATGAACACCTCGAACGCAGGCGACAGCCGATCGAGCTCGCACCAGACCGACGCTCCAATCTGGACCCGAAGGTGCGTCAGACCTGGCGACAGCTCGCCGGTGCACAGCGACTCGACGGCGTGCCCGAGGGTCCAGCTCGAGTCGAGGTTGAGCGCCCGCAAGGGCGGCGCGTCGGCGGGGATCGTGACCCTTCGCTGATCTTCGAGCTTGCGGCCTCCGGTCAGGGACAGCGCCTCGAGTTGGCCGCCGGGGGCGAGCGCGGCGGCGACGAGGCGCTCAGCCTCGTCACTCTCCCACACCTCGAGCGCCCGGAGCCGCGGCGCGTGACCGATGAACGCGGCGACGACCGCCGGCTCGCAGCGCGAGAGCGCCAGCGCGGTGAGCCCCGGCGGAGGGGAAGGCGCCCTCTCCAACAGCTCGACGTCCGTGAGGGTGAGCCGCTCGAGACCCCCTGGCAGCCGCGGAACCAGTCGAGCGCCACCGAGCTCGAGATCGACGAGCGCCGGCCACTCGCCGTCGAGCCAGCGCGTCATGAACGGGCGTCGCTTGTCGTCGACGTGGAGATCGTGCAGGGCCAACCGCTGCAGCGATCCGCGAAGCGTGTCCAGCAGCTTGATGAGCGCGCGACGCTCGATCGAGACGGCCCCGAGCGTCAACGCAACCAGCGGCCGCTCGCGGACGTGAGCCTGGCTCGTCGGCTCGAGGTCTGCGTTATCGATCGTCAGCCGGGTGAGGGCGGGGGTGACCTGCGGGTCGACGAGCCACGCGGCCGCGCTCCCCTCGACGCAGAGCTCCTTGAGGCGCGGGAAGCTCAACCCCGTCGGCGGCACATCGGCCACGCCTTTGCACACGAGCACCTCGAGCCGGGGCAGCGCGGCCGCGAGCCGCAGCGTCTCGCCGGTGAACGTGCCCCGCAGCTCGAGACGGACGAGCTCATCGAGCCGACCTCGCTCGGTGAGCGCAGCGAAGGTGCGGTGGTCTGCAGCAGGCCCGTCGCACCGCAGGCTCGTCGGCGGTGGACCCTCGGGGGTGCCGAGCACCATCGACAGCGGCGTCGCCCGCGGGGGTGCATACGGCGCGAAGTCGAGTCCGCTCCAGCGAGCGAACACGCCGAGCGGAGACCTCGGGCAGAAGTCGTCGGTCCGCAGCGGATGGTAGAGGACGTAGTCACCCATCGAGTACCGCGCTCGAGTATAGCCGAGCCCGCGCGGCGCTCTCGCCCGGACCGACGAGCAAGCCATGGCGCCGAGGGTCCCGGGGACGCGAGCGGCGAGTCGAAGACGGGTCTCGAGTTCGCCGCGCTCCGCGAGTGCTAGTATCAATGACGCGTGACCGGCTCCTTGCACCTCGTGTACCTGCGCGCGGAGACGATGCTCGTCACGCGCCGCGCCTACGCGAGCTGGCGCGAGATCCAGGACGCCCACGAGGAGTACCAAGCCTCGCTGGGCCCGTGGTCACCGGACGAGCTCGCCGACTACCTGCGAGACGAGCACCCGAGGGAAGCCGCGAAGATGCTCACGGCGATTGAAGCATGGCTCATAGGACACGATGATACGCTCACGCTCCCCTGAGCCCCTGAGCCCCTGAGCCCTTGGCCCGCGCGACGCCAGGCTACCTCCCGTAGCTGTCGATGTGCAGCTCCTCGACATAGAGCTCGACGCTGAAGCGCGTGAGCTCGTCGCTCTCGGCCCTGGTCACGCCTGCTCCTGGCTCAAGCGACAGAATCCCGACGCGCCTCAGCGAGATGCTCCCTAGCTCCTCCGCGAGGTCAGGGCCCAGAAACTTCAGCGAGCCGCCCGCCCGCTCGCTGCGCTGCGGCCCGAGCTTTTTGCTCTGCTGGTACCACGAATCCCACGCCCCGCGGTCGCGGGCGTCGACGCTGATCCTGATCTTGGTCGGCGCCTGCGCGCTCCGCTCGCCGGGCCACTGCGCGTCGAGGCTCACGGACTTCTGCTCCCACGTGAACGAGTCGATCTTGGCGACGCGGTCGCACGGCAGGCCGTCGATCTCGAGCCGGAAGCTCGCCGCGCCCCACTTCTTCGCGTCGCTCGACTCCTTCACGGCCGGCCGCGGCGTCGACGTCGTCAGGATCGGCGTGAGCCCCTTGTGCCCGAGGGTGATCGTCAACGCGGACGCGGGATCGAGGCGATCGTCGATCCCGGGGAACGTGACTGATTGTACATACGCGCCAGCGAGCGCGACGCTCGCCCCGCCCGAGCCCCGCACGATCGCGCTCTTCGGCGTGATGCCTTGATCCCAGCTCGCCTTGATCCACTCCCACATCGCCGGGCCCGACCCCATGCTCAGCTCGATCGTGAGCGGCTCGTGCGAGATCGTCGCGAGGTGCTTGCGGACTGAGGAGTCGAGCGCCGGCGCGGACAGGTCGGACTTGAGATCGGTCGAGCCCGCCGAGACCTTCTTGATGAAGCCCGCGAAAGTCCCGTCGATCCCGAAGGCGAAGCGCCCGCTCGCGTAGCTGGTCGTCGACTCGTCGCCCGCGGCTGACGATCCCGCGCTCAGGAGCAGCCCTCCGGTGATGAGCGCCGCCGCCAGGCTGGCCCTCCATCGCGCTCGCGCGGAGCCGTTTCGCTTTTTCATGATCGTGACCTCCGGCGTGTCTACAAATTCGCGCCTCGCAGATACTACCTCGATCCAACATGGTTTCTCGGACACCATCGAGCGAGCGGACTCGCGCGCGGCTGGCACTACGGCACAAAGGCCTTCGGCAGCTCCGCGACCGCGACATTTGGGTGACAGGAGCGCGGCTTCGCGCCCGCTTGGCGCTTCGAACGATCGACACGGGCCGACCCCGCGCTGCGTAAAAAAGCCGCTAGCTGCGCCGGCCACCACTGTGCACACTTCGACATCAGCGAAGCGGCATATCACCGGATTGCGCCAGGGACGGCGTGGACGCTGATCGTGCTAGCCGAAGCGGTCGGAGAGTTCGACAGGGCGACCCGTCTCAAGCGCAGCGCAGACCAGCGTCTCGAGGTCCTCCCGAACGTCAGCGAGGTGATCTCGCGAGAACGGGCGGACCGCGACGTGGAATCGTTCGGGCGCGAGGTAGGGAGGCCACTCGTTCCGGTCGCGCGACGCATAGCTCACCGTGCCCGCGATCGTCGTCGATACGCCGGTATCACGATCGATCAATCGAGCGCTATGCTCGCCGACCTCCTGGGCGACACGCAGCGCGACAAACACCGACTCCCCGCCTCGTTCGATGCGAAATCCATCGGCATCGAAGGGGGTGTAGTGCGAATAGGTCGGCGTCCCGAACCCGCGGACGAGCACGGAGCCCGACGCGATCGGTGGAGCCCGGTCCCACCTCATCATCGCCGGTCCCGCCATGACGACGTTGCGATCGCTGTCGACGAGGTACGCGGTCATGCAGACCTCGAGCGCGTCGCCGAGACCTTCGAGCGCTCGACGATGGCGCGCGTCGAGGAACACGCTCAACGGACCGAGCTCACCAACCTCACCGGGCAGTCGAGAGAAAGAGGCAGCGAACGCGTCGAGCGCGACCATGTCGTCGTCGTCGTCGAATCGGCGCAAGAACCGGCGCAGATCGAGGAGCTGCGAGAGTACGGGCCACGCCTCGGCGACGACGACGTCGCCGCTGTGGACCTTGGCGGGGATGATAATACCGATAGCGGGATAATAGCGCGGGACCGTCGTGGCGAGCTCCGTTCAGCCAGGAGCGAAAGCGCTGGACCCACGACGAGCACGCCGCGGTGAAGCGCGCGGCTGGTGGCGAGGCCGTGCTCGCGCTTGACCAGCTCGCGCAGCGCCTGCATGGCGCGATTGGAGGATTCGTGGCGCGACGGTTCATCGAAACGCCGCGCGGGCCCAGATGCACTTCTCCTCGTCTTCGTCGCGGAGAGAGTGTTCGAGCAGCGGCGCGCGCGAAACGGCCCCCATCGCCCCGTGTCGCGTGACACACTGAGACGGGGTGGGTGAGGGAAAGGACATCGACCGAACACGGGGCGACCCATGCAGACGACGAACCGAACCGAATCCAGACGCCGTTGACGCGGCAAGTCCGGCGCCTCGCTACATCGCCGCCGCGTTCGACGACACCATCGCCGTGACCCCTGACAAGCGGCCGGTTTCGGGCGTCGGGTCGAGCGCGGCGTTCGACGACACCATCGCGCCGGCAAGGGAGCTAGCGGAGCCTGCTACACCCGCAAAGACGCTCGACGACACAGACGCATCGGCGCCGAGACCCAGGGCATCCGGCGCCGCGCTCGACGACACGGCTCCATCCTCGCCGAGCGACGCTGCGAAGAGGTGGGCCGAGGCAGAAACCAAGCTCACGCCGGCCTCCGGCTCTCTGCCGGAGTTCACGAGCCCAGCGCGCGAGCTAACGCGCGACTCGATGATCGGGCGGCTCCAGATCCTGCGTACGCTGGGCGCGGGTGGCATGGGGGTGGTCTATGCAGCGTACGACCCGGAGCTCGATCGCGAGGTCGCGGTCAAGCTGATTCGCGGGGCAGGCGACGCGGCGGCGCGCCTTCGTCTGCACCGCGAGGCTCAGGCGCTCGCCAAGCTGGCTCACCCCAACATCGTCTCCGTGTTTGACGTCGGGACCCACGAGGGCCAAGTCTGGGTCTCGATGGAGCTTGTGCACGGGCGAACGCTCGGTGAGTGGATCAAGCAGGAGCACCCGCGCTGGCGATCGGTCCTCGCGGTCGGCAAGCAGGCGGCGCGCGGGCTCGCGGCGGCCCACGCGGAGGGGATCCTGCATCGCGACATCAAGCCGGATAACATCATGGTCGGCCATGATGAGCGGGTGCGCGTAATGGACTTTGGGCTCGCGCGCGCGGATCCGAGGCGCGACGCCGCGAGTTCCGGCGCCAACCGACGCGGCGCGCTCGCGGTCGAGCTCACGAGCGCGGGGACGATCATGGGTACGCCAGCCTACATGGCGCCAGAGCAGTTTCTCGGCCGCGTCACTGACGAACGCACGGACGAGTACTCGCTCGCCGTGACGTTGTGGGAGGCGCTGTACGGCCAGCGGCCGAGCGCCGCCCGCACCTTTGAGACGCTCAAGGTCGCGGTCACGTCTGGAGAGCGTGAGCCCCCTCCTGCCGCGACCGGTGTGCCGACATGGCTGCGGAGGATCCTCGAACGCGCGCTCGCGGTTGATCGAATCAAGCGCTTTGAGTCAGTACGGGTGATGCTCGAGGCGATCGAGACGCGCGAGCAGCAACTCCGAACGCGCGCGCTGCTCGCGTGGCTCTCCGCTGGTCTGCTGACGTTCGCGGTGCTCGGGGTCCTCGCGGTCGTCGCGTGGCGAATGTCGGTCGAGAGCGCGGCGCGAGCGAGACGCAGTGAGGCCGCGGCCAAGAAGAGTGAAGCGGCGGCGAATGAGCTGGTCGTGAAGCTCGAACGAGAGAAGCAGGCGTACAAGCAGGCGTTGAGCGTGCAGCGCGGTCTTCGGGCCGCGATGTTGATCCCCGAGAAGCGCACGGGCGAGATGCTTCGACTTGGCGTGCTGGCGGTCGGCGCGTTTGGGCCAAAATGGAGTCCTCCACCACCGGATGAGGCCATCGACGGGCTCGCGCGCGTCCTCTCCGAAAGCGCCGCGACCCTTGACCCTGACGCGGTCTTGGAGGGCCACGAGGGGACGATCTACGCTCTGACGTACTCCTCGGACGGTACGCGGATCGCTACTGCCAGCGGCGACACCACCGCGTCCATATGGGATGCCACGACCCACGCGCGCGCGCTCACGCTTGAGGGGCACGATCGCGCAGTCCGAGCGCTTGCCTTCTCCCCAGACGACGCGCGTGTTGTGACCGTGGGGGACGACAGCAAGGTGATCATCTGGGACGCCGCAACGGGCCAGCTGCGGCGCGAGCTCGAGGGCCATACAAGACACGTTGACGCGGTCGCGTTCTCTCTCGATGGAGCGCGCTTCACGACCGCGGGAAGCGACGGGACCGCGAGAATTTGGGACCTCGAGTCCGGCGAGGCGCTCGCTGTGTTGCGCCACGACGCCAGCGTTATGGCGTTGGCCTATTCGCCTAGCGGCGAGCACATCGTGACCGGCAGTGAGGATCAAACCGCGAAGGTCTGGGATGCCGACTCGGGCGCGCTCTTGCTCACCCTTCGAGGTCACAAGGACGTCATCAGGACCGTGCGATACTCACCGGACGGAACTCAGCTCATCACAGGCGGAAAGACCGGGGCGGTGCATCTCTGGGACGCGAGCACCGGCGAGCACTTCACGGCTCTCGAGGCCGTGATGCCGGTAGCCTACTCGCCGGACGGAACGAGGATCGCCTCGAACGGTCGAGACATGGCGAGGATCTGGGATGCGCGCACCGGCGCACGAGTGCTCGACCTCCCGCACGGCCTCGACGTGGTCGCCGCGCTGGCGTACTCACCCAACGGCGCGCACGTCACGTTCACGGGGTACGATGGCCTCGCCGAGATCAGGGACGCCTCGAGCGGTGATCTCGTCGCCGCGCTCCGGGCCGGAGAGCACGATCTCAAGTCGGTCGTCTACTCACCCGACGGCGCGCGTATCGTGCTCTCTGGCCACGACCGAGTAGCGAGACTCTGGGACGCTCACGTCGATCATGTAACGACCCGGCGCGGTCACGACGCGGCAATTCGCTTCGCGGCGTATTCGCCCGATGGCGCGCGCGTCGTCACGGCTAGTGACGACAACACTGCGAGGATCTGGAACGCCTCGGATGGGCACCTCCTCACGATCCTCTCGGGTCACAACGCAGCGATCACCGCGCTAGCGTGCTCTCCCGACGGCGCTCACATAGCGACCGCGAGCGCCGATCACACGGCGCTCGTCTGGGACACGAGCTCCGGCGCGCGTTTAGCCGTTCTTCGCGGCCACGAGGCGAGCGTCCTCTCGGTCGCGTACTCGCCTGACGGTTCGCGCATCGTGACCGGTAGCGACGATCACACCGCGAAGATCTGGGATGCCAAGTCCGGCGCTCTCGTAGCGACGCTTCGCGGCCACAAGTTCCCCGTCTCGGCGGCGGTGTACTCACCCGACGGGCGCCAGGTTGCGACCGCGAGCTCGGATTACACAGCTCGAGTGTGGGACGCTGCGACGTACTCGGTCATCACATCGCTACGCGGCCACGAGTTCCCAATCACGGCGCTTGGGTACGCGCCCGAGGGCGATCGGATCGTCACGACGAGCCTCGATGGTACCGCGAGAGTGTGGGACGTGAGCCCGAACTCCTCGTTCGTCAGTTTCGAAGGCCACGAGGACCAAGTCAGCTCGTTTTCGTTCAGGGCAGACAGCGCGCGGCTCGCAACCGCCAGCGGCGACGATACCGCGATGATCTGGGACGTGCGCTCCGGCGAGCGGCTCGCCACCCTCCGCGGTCACGAGGACGAGCTCCTCGCGGTCACGTACGCCCCCGACGGCAAAACCATCGCTACGGCCAGTCGTGACCACACCGCGACGCTATGGGACGCCGAGTCCGGTGCTCAAATACGGACCCTGGTGGGGCACACCGGCGGTATCAATCACATCACGTTCTCACCGGACGGAGGCCAACTTACGACGGTGAGCGACGACGCGACGGCGCGGATCTGGGATACGAGGAGCGGAGACTGTCTCGCCGAGCTCACAGACCGAGTCGTTCTGCGTCGCTCGGATGGCTCGACGCGATGGCCTATACCGCCCGAGATGCTGACACGCATCGGTTGCCAGCGCCTCAAGCGATTGAAAGAGCACGACCCCGAGGCCGGCGAGATCTGTGACTCGTTGTTGACACGAACCTGAAGGACATCACCCATCGATGGGCGGCTCACCGTACCGGCGCGGCCGCGACGGGGCGTACGCTTTGTTGCTGCAACAAGCATGACTCATGAGCCATAAAGCTCTCGCGAGTGTCCTCGCCCGCGCGTCGTTCAATGCTCAGTACCGGGCATCCCTGGACTTCGCCCACCGTGATTCGTTCGATTAATCAAGCGCATAAACAACGAGATCGAAGTACAGCCCGGTACAGCTGCGTTTCGTCCCTCGGGCGCGGCACCTGATGACTCAGACACACTCCTTCCGCGGTAGAATGCCCCCGTGAACCTCGCAACCGCGATCTCCGACGGAGCGCTGGCCGCGTGCGCGTTCGCGGGCGCCATCACGCTCGAGCGCACGCGTCGCTCCGCCCGCGCGGGCCAACACCAAGCGCTGATGTCCGCGACCGTCGGGCTCGGCTTGATCGGTCTCGCCGCCGCGATCGGCTGCTTGCGCTACGGCGTCGCCCCGGGCCTCATCGAGCTCCACATCCTGTTCTCGGGCCTCGCGGGTCACTTTGCGATGCCGCTGATCGGCGCCGCCTACGTCGCGATCGCGTGGTCGCTCGGCCCCTCGCGCAACGCCTGGCTCGCGCTGTTCATCGCCCTCGGCCTGCTGCCCACCATCAGCGTCATCGTCGGCCTGTACGACATCTATACGCTCTTGGTCGGCAGCGTCGGCGTCGCCGGGATCCTCGCCGCCGCCGCGCAGCGACGCCGCGCCCAGCCCTCCGCCGCCGTGGTCGCCGCCGCCGGCGCGCTCCTGGTCCTGATCGCCGGCCTCGTCATTGGGACCGAGGGAGACATCGGCCCGATCGCGCGGATCGACGCGTTTCACTACACCTTGGCCGTCGCCGCGCTGCTCAAGGCCAGCGGCCTGCGCAGCTTCGCGGACGCGAGTTAAGGCTCTCGGACTCGCCCGCGAAACCACGCGTAGTAGGAGATCACCGCGACGACGATCCACGCGAGGCCGACATGCGCCGCGCCGCGCACCGTGGGATCCGCGAACGCGCCGCAGACCACTCCGAGCTCGGCGAGCACGAACAGCGCCGCCGTCACCGGATAGCCCGGGTACGGGCGCCCGGGGGCTCCCGCCGCGTCCGCCGGCGCGCGCCCGCGGAGCACCAGCAGCGCCGCGCCGGTCAAGGCGAAGAACAAGCCGTCGATCAGCACGACGCCGGTGAGCAGGCGATCGATCCCCCGCTCCCCCGCGAGAAACAGCAGCGCGAGCGCGATCCCGCCGAGCATCACGATCGCCGGCACCGGCGTCGAGAAGCGCGCGTGCAAGCGCGCGAACGGGCGGAAGAACCGACCGTCCAGTGCCATCGCGTAGACCAGGCGCGGACCCGTGAGCAGCTGGACGTTGAGCACCCCAAAAGCCGACAACGCGACCGCCCCCGCGAGCACGCGCCGCGCCCCCTCCCCCCACGCGACCGCCACCGCGTCGGCGGCGACCGCCTGGCTCGCGGCCACGCGCGACTGCCCCAGCAGGTGCAGGTACGCCCAGTTCGTCGCCAGGTACACGCTGACGACGACGCCGACCCCCACGAGGATCGCCAGCGGCACATCGCGTCGCGGTCGCTGCAGCTCGCCGCCGATCCACAGCGCCTGCTGCCACCCGCCGAAGGAGAACAGCACCGGCACCAGCCCCGCGCCGACCGCCGCGACGATCGCCGCGGGCGTCTCGGGGGGCGCGACCGTCGTGCCGACGTCCGCGACCGACGCGCTGACGTCCGTCCCCCCGAACATCAGCGCGGCCGCGACCACCACGAGCAAGGTCAACAGCTTCGCGACCACGGTGACGTTCTGCACCGTCGAGCCCTGGCGCACGCCGACGATGTTGATCGCCATCAAGCCGACGATCAGCCCCGCCGCCATCCCGGCGCTCACCAGCGTCCCCGGGCCCGCGCCGGTCGCCGCGAGCGCGACGTTATAGGCGCAGACGAGCGCGATGATGGCGACCGCGCCCGCCTGGATCGCGGTCGCGTTGCACACCACGTAGACGAAGCCGGTCACCGCCCCGAAGGCGTCGCGCAGCAGCTCGTACTGCCCGCCCGTGCGGGGGTAGAGACGACCGAGGTCCGCGAAGGTCAACGCGCCCAACACCGCGATCAAGCCGCCGAGCGCCCAGGTGACGAGGACCCAGGAGCCCGAGCCGACGAGCGCGGCGACGCGGCTGGGCGTGAAAAAAATTCCGACGCCGATGATCGCGCCGATCACGACCGCGATCGCGTCGAACGGGCCGAGCACCCGCCGCAGCCCCGCTGTCGGCTCACGCTGCTGCTCGCCCGCCATTCACTCTGCCCTCCGCCGGTGCACGCCGCGACAGGATACCGAAGCCGCGGATGCCGACCTCGCGACCCGCGCGGCTTCGCGCTATGATGCGCCTATGTCGGATCTCTTTGCAGGTACACAGAGCCGCGACGCGCTGCTCGGCCTCACGGCGGTGACGCTCAGCGGCCTGCTCGCCACGGGCTGCTACAGCCCGCCTGACGGCGAGGAGTCGCAGACCGACGGGGTCGGGCAGACCGGGCTCGGGACGACGGGCGGCTCGGACCCCGGCACCGGGTGGGGGGACGACGACGACGACGACAACGGCACGACGCTCGAGCCCGACGACACCACCACGACCACATCGGACCCGACCGACGATCCCGACCCGACCGACGACCCCGACCCGACCAGCGACCCCGACCCCACCACCGACCCCGACCCCACCGGCGACCCCGAGCCCGTCTGCGAGGGGTGGCCTGACCCGCTCCCCGACTCCTGGATCGGCGCGGACTGTGGGCACGACGACGACTGCAGCTACGACCAGGGCTTTTGCCTGCTCGAAGAGGAAGGTTTCCCCTGCGGCACCTGCTCGCAGCCCTGCGACCAGTACTGCCCCGACATCGACGGCGCGCCCGAGACCTTCTGCGTCGACTCCAGCGACCTCGAGCTCGCCCCCTCCGAGGGCCTGTGCGTCTCGAAGTGTGACCCCGGCAAGCTCGGCGGGGACGGCTGCCGCGACGGCTACGACTGCGTCGCGCTCAAGCGCTACATGGAGCCCGGCGTGCAGGCAGGCGTGTGCGTCCCCGAGGCGCTCGCGCCCGACAAGGCCTCCTGCCTCGAGGACCTCGACGCCCTCGGCGTCTCCTACGCCCCGACCACCCACGAGCTAGAGCACCCCGAGAACCACCCCGAGCTCGACTGCATCATCGAGGACCCGGTGCTGCTCTACAGCCCCGTCGCGGGCGTCGAGTTCAAGTACCACAACAACAACTCGAGCTCGCCCATGCTCGTCTCCTGCGAGCTGGCGAAGGCGATCCACGCGATGGCCGAGGTCATGTACCAGACCGGCGGCCGCGAGTTTCGGCACCTCGGGACCTACAACTGCCGCGTCATCGGCGGGACCGACTCGCTCTCCATGCACGGCCTCGGCATCGCCATCGACCTCGAGAAGTTCCGCATGGAGGACGACAGCTGGTACTCGCTCGAGGACGATTGGGAGATCGACGTCCCGAACCCGCAGACGCCGGGCGGACTGTGGCTCAAGGCGCTCGCCGACGCGCGCTACGCCATGGAGATCTTCAACATCATCCTGACGCCCAACTACAACGCGGCGCACTACAACCACTTCCACGTCGACCTGACGCCGGGCGGCGACTACTACGACTGAGGCTGCTCGCGGGGTCTGGGGGCGTCCCCGCGACGCTCAGTCCTCGTCGTCTTCGTCATGCTCGCCCGCCTCGGCGGCGGCCGCCGCCGCCTTGGCCTGCGAGATGTTCCCGGCGTGCTCGCTGCCCGCCTCGAGCACCCACGACACCAGCTCCGTGCAGAACGCCTTGTTCGCCTTGGCGAAGGCCTCGACGATGAAGTGAAAGCCGATGCTCTGCTGCCCCTTCTTGGCCAGCCGCCTCGCCTCGCGATCGCTCGTCTCGCCCGTGCCGCCGTAGTACTCCTGGAAGGTGAAGCGCTCCGACGCGACGACCTCCGCCTCCTCCAGCCAGATCAAGCGCGCGCCGATATCGAGGTTCACGAAGCCCGTGTTCCCGCTGGTCGCGTTGGCCGAGAAGTCGCGCAGGTCGAGCTGCAGGATGTAGTCCGCGACCACCCCCGAGTCCTCGTGCGCCACCGACTTGATGCCGCCCGAGTTCTCGAAGCCCTCGATCGCGAGCATCTGGACCATCCGCGGCGCGGTCTCGGACCAGACCGCGCCTTCGAAGTACTCGATGTGAAATCGCGAATTTCGCTTCGCGATCTTGACCGTGTCGAGGCCCATCGTCGCCGTGATCGGCTTGACGAGCAGCTGCCAGCGCACGGGCGCGAGCTCCTGCTCGTACTCCCCGACGGACTCCAGCCAGTACTGGTTGGGCGCCGGCTTGTTCGCGCCCGAGAAGATCGAGCAGCCGCTCGCGCTCACGCCCGCGACCGACGCCAGCGCGACGACGAGCCCCCGGCGAGACAGCGTCCCCGCGTGCACGGAGCGCCCTTGCAGTTCGTTCGTCGTCACTCCTTGATCTTCCCCCCGCCCGGGTTGATGAAGGCACGCGCGCCCTCCCGGGCGAGGGCGCGGGCGATCCGAGAGATATCCTCGGCGAGCTTCTGAAGCTTCGAGATCAGGTTCGTGACCTCGTAGAGGCCGACCGTCGTGAACCGGCGAATCGGCGCGCGGTTCTCGTCGATCATGGCGTTGGCGCTGTCCATCGTCCTCGAGAACTTGCTGCCCGCCTGGTCCAGCGTGTCGAGCGTGCGCGACAGCTTCTTGCTGATCTCCTTGATGTCGCCCTCGAGCGACCCCGCGAGCTCGTCGAGCTTCTTCGACAGCGAGTTCACGTTCTCGATCAGCTGATTGATGCGCTGCGAGTCCTTGGAGACATCCCCGGTGATGACCTTGATGTCGTGGGTGATGCCGTCGATGTTGGTGACGATCGAGCCGACCTTCTCCGCGTTCTCGTCGCTGAGGTAGCTCTCGACCTTCTGCAGGATGCTGTTGACCCGATCGACGATGTCGGGGACGCTGCCGGCGATCTCCTCGAGCTGCGACTTCTGGGCCGGGATCACCGGGAGCTGCTCGCCGGGCTTGCGCGTGATCCGATCCGCGCCGGGCGTACCGCCCGTGATCAGCACCTCGCTCAGGCCCGTCAAGCCGGTGATCCGCAGCTCCGCGGCCGATCCCTCGAGGATCGGCGTCTCCTCGGCGACCGCGACGACGACGTCGATCTTGCCGTACTGTTCTGGATCGAGCCGGATGTTCTCGACCTCGCCCACGTTGACGCCGAACAGCTTGACCTTGCCGCCGAGCTGCAGCCCGCGGACCGGGCCGTCAAAACGAATCCGGTACCGGTCTCGCCCCTTGTTGATCGCGGCGCCGGTCAGCCACACCGCGAACACGACGATCGCGAACAAGAGGGCGAGCACGAAGCCGCCGACGGCGGCGTAGTTGGCGCGAGTCTCCACGGCTACTTCGTCCTCCCATTCACCCGATCGGGTCGCTCAAACACGACCCGCGCGCGCGGACCGTGGAAGTAATCCTTGATCCACGGGTGTTCGCTCTTCAGCAGGTTCGCCTTGGTATCGACGATGATGCGCTTGTCGACGAGCACAGCGATACGGTCGCAAATGGTCTCGAGGCTGTCGAGGTCATGGGTGATCATGTACACCGTCAAGTTGAGCGTCCGCTGCAGCCGCAGGATAAGCTGGTCAAACGCGGCCGCGCCGATTGGATCCAGCCCCGCGGTCGGCTCGTCCAGGAACACGAGCGCGGGGTCCATCGCCAGCGCGCGCGCGAGCGCGGCTCGCTTTCGCATCCCGCCCGACAGCTCCGAGGGGTACTTGGGGCCCGCGTTCGGCGGCAGCCCCACCATCGCGATCTTCATCGACGCGAGCTGGTACACGAGCGCGCGCGGCAGGTTGGTGTGCTCGAGCAGCGGCATCGAGACGTTCTCCGTCACCGTCAACGAGCCGAACAGCGCGCCGTCCTGGAACAGCACGCCCCACTTCGACTGCAGATCGCTGTCGGCCGCGCGCTCCTGCGGCTTCACCTCGTTCCCGAACACGTGGATCGTTCCGCGCGCCGGCGTGTTGAGGCCGATCACCGAGCGCAGCAGCACCGACTTCCCGGTCCCTGAGCCCCCGACGACCCCCAGGATCTCGCCTTTTCGCACGTCGAGGTCGAGGTCGTCGTGCACCACGTGCGGCCCGAACTGGTTGCGCAGCCCGCGGATCCGGATCGCCAGCGACTCTAGCGCCGCCTCCGAGGGCGCGCTCTCGCTCCCCCCCTCATCACGCTGCTGTTCGTCCGACACGTCGATCCCCGATAAACCCTAGATCTTAAGCGAGAAGAACAGCATGGCGAAGGCCGCGTCGCAGACGATGACCAAGAAGATCGACTCGACGACCGAGCGCGTCGTGTGGCGGCCCACGCTCTCCGCGTTGCCCGAGACATTAAAGCCCTCGAAGCAGCCGATCATCGCGATGATAAACGCGAACACCGGCGCCTTGATGATGCCGATGTAGAACTGCTTCGGATCCACCGACATGTGGATGCGCGTGATGAACTGCACGAAGCTGATGTCCATCGTCAGGCTGGCGATCAGCATGCCGCCGAAGATGCCCATCATCGTGGCGAAGAACGACAGCAGCGGCAGGCTCAGGACCAGCGCGAGGATCCGCGGGACCGTCAAGACCTCCACCGGGTCCAGGCCCATGGCCTGCAGCGCGTCGACCTCCTCGTTCACGCGCATGGCGCCGAGCTGGGCGGTGAAGGCCGAGCCCGAGCGACCGGCGACGAGGATCGCGGTGATCAGGACGCCCAGCTCACGCAGCAGCGCGACGCCGATCAGGTCCGCGACGAAGATCGTCGCGCCGAACTGCGTCAGCTGCTTCGCCGACAAGAAGGTCAACACGATCCCGATCAAGAAGGTCAGCAGCCCGACGATCGGCATCGCGTTCAGCCCCGTCATGTGCATGTGGTGCACGACGGCCGTCCACCGCACCCGCCACGGCCGGCGGACGACGTCGACGAAGGCGACCAGCACGAGCCCGAAGAACGAGAGCGCGCTCGTGGTCGTGCCGAGGAAGGCGTACGCGCCCTTCCCGGCCTGGACCACGATGCTGTCGGACTTCCGCTGCGGTCGCTCCTCGGGGTAGTCGAGCCCTTGGATCGCCTCGATGAACTCGAGGTACTGCGGCGCGAACCTGCTCCAAGAGACCTTCGCGCCCTCGCCCTCGAGACGCCCGACGAGCTGCGCGAGCACCAGCGCGCCGACCGAGTCGATCCCGGTGAGCTCGCTGCCGTCGACGTCGATGTCGCGCTTCTCCGCCCCGCGCAGGCGCAGGCGATCGATGTCGCGACGAACCGCCACCACCGTGCGGATCACCCACGCGCCGCCCACTCGGAAGCGAAGCGCGCCATCGCGCTCCTCGACCTCGATCCATCCTCGCTCGGCTGCCGTGGAGTCGCCCGCCATCGGGAATTCGAAGCTGATTCATACCACAGCCGAGCACCCGCCGCGCGCGGCCGCGAGGGCGCCTAGGGTGCGAATTCGAGGGCGCTGCCGGGCGCGTATTCCCGCGGCGTATACCGTACAGCCGCGACCGGCCGAGCGCGCCGTCACCCGCGGACGCGCAGCGTGACCGCGACGCCCGCGGGCGACGAGACCAGCAGCAGACCGCGCTGGACGTCCAGCGAGTAACAGGCGCCGGCGCCCTCGAGCTCGACCGCGAGCGAATCATAGGAGAACCGTCGGCTGGGCAGCACGATCTCCGTCACGCCCTCGGCCGCGGTCCACGACGCCTCCAAGGCGCCGCCCTCCGGATCCCACGAGAAGCGCGCGCCCTCGCCCGCGACCGCGCGCGGCCACGGGCGCACGTAGGTGTCGAGCACGCCGCGCTCATCCCCTTCGGGTGTCACAACAGACAGGTCTTCCTCATTCCACCGCTCGCCCGAGACGCTGTACTCCCACAGCGTCGCCGACATCCCGTGCTCGTCGAGCGCCGCCATCGCCTGCGCGAGCCAGGTCGCGCCGCCCTCGGCTCCGTCGACGACCCCGAACTCGCCGAGCACCACCGGCACGCGCTCCGCCGCGGCGAAGCTGGCGATCTCGGCGAGCGCCGGCCCGGGCTCCGCGCCCGTCCACGGATCGCCGTTGATCAAGCCCGGGTCGTAGAGATGCGGCGCGTAGACCAGGCCGTCGCCGCCCGGGCGCTGGTGCTGAACCTCGCCGATCCCGAGCGCGTCGATCCCCGGGTTGTCGTACAGCACTAAGACCTCCGGCGCGAGCGCGCGCAGCTCCGCGGCCAGGCTCGCGTGGAAGGGCGTCAAGACGTCGCGCTTGAAGAACTGGACGTTGCTCGCGCTCCCCCAACCTGGCTCATTGATCATCTCAAAACCAACTACGCCGGGGTGGTCCGCGAAGCGCGTCGCCATCACCGCCCACATCGCGCGCATGCGCGTCTGGACCCCCGTCTCGTCGGACCAGAGCTGATCGAAGGCAGCCTGAACCTCCGGCGAGATCGCGTAGTTGAGGAACCAGTCGGGGCAGTCGCGACACGGCGGACCCGGCGCAGGATCGCTGAGCGTCCACAGCGGGAAGCCGTCGCCGCAGTACGGAGACGCGTAGACGTCCTGGTGAAAATCGACGATCACCCGCAAGCCGAGCGACCACGCGACATCGACCATGACCTCGTAGCGATCGAGATAGCGCTCATCGAGCGCGCCGTCCTCCGGCTCGAGGCCCTCCCAAGAGAACGGCAGGCGCACGGTGTCGAGCCCCCAGGGCTGCAGCCGCGCGAAGAACTCCTCGGCGCCCGCCCGAACCTCGTCGAGGCTCGCCTCCGCCGCGATCGGGAACGGCAGGTACGGCGCCCACTTCGAACGCCCGCCGGTGTTGATCCCGCGCATCACGACCACGCGATCGAGCTCGTCGCGCAGCTGTCCCTGCGCGTCGATCGTGAGGCGCGCGTCGGCGAGCGCGGGCGCCGAGAGCGGCTCGACGCACGCGCCCTCCGCCGTCACGCTCGCGGAGTCGGAGTCACCGCCGGCGCCCTCGACCCCGCACGCGCCTAGCGACGACGCGGCCATCAACAACAACGCGACCCCGCCGGTAGTACAAATCCTCGTCGCTCGTTCGTCCTTGAACAACACCCACCAGCACTATCACAACCGCGCTCGCCGCTGCGGCTGACGCAACACCGGAGCGCGATGGATGTGTCACCAAAAACCCCCGACGCGGGCGCCATGCCGCATGATCGCGCTCACGCGCCAGGGTAAATACCGGGCGCGCGGCGACACCAGCGGCTTCGGCCGCGCGGCCAGGCGACCCCGCTCCGCGCTCGCCGACGCGATTGACACCGACCGAGCGAGCCGCGATTCTAGTGGCGTTAGTATTCGCGCTGATACGTTCCAACCCGAGGACGTGAACACACATGACGCATCGATTCTCTGGCCCCCCGCGTCGTTCGCTCGCCGGTTTGGTCGCGCTGGCGTTCGCGCTCGCGGCCGCCTGCGGTGATGACAACAGCGGCGAGACCGAGTCTGGCGACACCGCGGGCGAGGACACCGCGGAGGACCCGGCCTTCGAGCATCTCGTCTACCTCTCGCCCGAAGACCACCTCGTGCGCGTGTCGATGGCGCTCCGCGGCCTCCGCCCGTCGGTCGCCGAGCTCGACGCGGTGGCCGCCGACCCGGAGGCGCTCCCGGGCATCGTCGACGGCTACCTCAACAGCCCCGAGTTCGGCCGCACGATCCGCGACCTGCACAACGAGTCGCTGCTCTCGCGCGTCGACTTCGCGATCCCGCCCGCCGGCTTCCTCCCGAAGGGGCCGATCGCGGGCGAGAACATCTACGACCTCAACGTCTCGGTGATGGACGCGCCGCTGCGCCTGATCGAGCACGTCGTCCTCAACGACAAGCCCTACTCCGAGATCGTCACCGCCAACTACACCGTCGCCGACGGCGTCGTCTCGACCGTCTGGGGGCTCAGCTACGACGGCGACGGCGACAGCTGGGAGGTCACGAGCTGGCCCGACGAGCGCGGCAACGCGGGCATCCTGTCCGACTCCTGGCTGTTTCAACGCCACTCGAGCACGATCGCCAACGCGAACCGCGGGCGCGCCAACATGATCTCGCGCGCGCTGCTGTGCCAAGACTTCCTCTCGCGCGACATCGAGATCGACGCGGGCGTCAACCTCGCCGACGCCAACGAGGTCGCCGACGCGGTGCACAACAACCAGACCTGCGTCAGCTGCCACCAGACCCTCGATCCGCTGGCGAGCTTCTTCTCGGGCTACTTCCCCGAGGTCCTGCCGCAGATCGAGCAGTACCCGATCGATTTCTACATCGGCAACCTGTTCTTCGACGTCTACGGCGTCAACATGCGCGACCCGAACTACTACGGCGCGGCCGGCGAGTCGCTCGGCGACGTCGGCTCGTTCATCGCCAACGACCCGCGCTTCTCGATGTGCGCCGTCAAGCGCTTCTACGGCTACCTCCACCAAGTGCAGCTCGACGAGGTCCCCGAGGAGACCGCCTACGCGCTGCAGCGCGGCTTCATCGACAGCGGCCTCGACGCCAAGGCGCTGGTCCGCGACATCGTCCTCGCCGACGCCTACCGCGTCTCCCACGCCGAGGTCCCGGAGGGCGAGGCGCTGCCCGAGCTGCCCCCCGGTCTCGGTCTCAAGAAGCTGCGCCCGGTCCAGCTCTCGAGCTTCATCAAGGACCTCACGGGGGTCGAGTGGAGGGCCGACGTCTCCGAGTTCGGCTTCGGAACCATCGACATGGTCGAGGACGGCTTCGTCGGCTTCGGCGTGCTCGCGGGCGGCATCGACGGCTTCTTCGTCACCCAGCCGACGCACACCTACAACCCGACCGCGAGCCTCGTCCTCCGGACGCTCGCCGGCGACGCCGCCAACTACGCCGTCGAGCATGACTTCACGATCCCCGACGGGCAGAAGCAGGAGCGCTACCTGCTGACCACCATCGACCTCCAGGATCTCTCGGAGGCCGCGACGCGCGCGCAGCTCGTGCACCTGCACGCGCGCATCCTCGGCGAGCGCGTCGCCGCCGACAGCCGGGAGGTCGACGAGAGCCTCGAGCTCTACGCGGCCGCCTACAACGACGGCGGCGGCCTCACGAACCGCGCCTGGACGGTCGTCATCGCGGCGATGCTCCAGGACATCAAGGTGGCGTTCTTCTAGCGCTGTGGAGAGGACGGAGGTACCGATGACCAACTCTAAGCTGCTCCGAAGGACATTTCTCGCGGGCGCCGGCGCCGGCCTCTCGGCGCTCGCGCTGAGCCGGCTCAGCGCGCCCGCGACCGCGGCTACACGCGCCAGCGCCCGCAACCTCGTGCTCGTCGTCGCCCGCGGCGGCTGGGACGTCACCTACGCGCTCGATCCGAAGCCGGGGCTCTCGTCCATCGACGCGCCGGACGGCGAGATCCAGGACTTCTCGGGCCTGCCGATCTTGACCCACGACAGCCGCCCCGGCGTCACGGCCTTCTTCGAGGCCCACGCCCAGCGCTGCGCGCTCGTGCAGGGCGTCGCGGTCCGCTCGGTCTCCCACCTCGGCTGCGCGGCGCGCATGCTCACCGGGACCAGCGCGGAGACCAGCCCGGACCTCGGCGCTATCACGGCGGCGGAGCTCGGCCAGGACAGCCCGGTCCCGTACCTCGTGCTCGGGCGGACCTCCTTCACGGGCCCCTACGCGGCGCTCGCCACCCGGGCCGGCACCACCAACCAGCTGCACTCGCTGCTCGATCCCAACTCCGTCGTCTGGTTCGCGACCCAGCCGTCGAAGTGGACGCCCAGCGACAATCAAGACTGGATGATCCGCGAGTACGTCAAGCTCCGCGCGAACCGTCAGCAGGGCGCGCGCGAGCTGCCCGAGACCCGCGCGCGCATTGATGACTTCCTCGCGTCGCTCGAGCGCGGCGAGGCGCTCAAGGGCAACTCCGCGCTCGGCAGCTTTAACTTTAATCGCGACCTCGGGCCGCAGGCCGAGGTCACCGTGGCCGCGCTCGAGCAGGGGCTCTCGCGCGCTGTCCAGATCGAGTTCGGCGACTTCGACACGCACACCAACAACGCCACGCAGAGCCAGCTGCACGAGGACTTCTTCACCGGGCTCAAGGCCTTCATCGACGAGCTGTCGAGCCGCCCCGGCGTCGCCGGCGGCACGCTGCTCGACGAGACCGTCGTCGCGGTGGTCTCGGAGATGGGGCGCACGCCCAAGCTCAACGGTGAGGGCGGCAAGGATCACTGGCCCGTGACCAGCGCGATGGTGCTCGGCGGCGGCGTCAGCGGGGGCCGGGTGCTCGGCGGGACCGACGACACCCTCGACGCGCTCCCGACCGATCTCGACACGGGTGTGGTCCAGGGCGACGGCTCGCCGATCGACTACTCCAGCTTCAGCGCGGGTATCCTCGAGCTCATCGGCGTCGACGCCTCCGCGCACCTCCCGAACGCGGAGCCGCTCCATGCCCTCGGCGCGTGACCTGACGCGTAGGACATCCGCGAGCGGACGCGCGCTCACGCTCGCGCTCGCGCTCGCGCTCACCGCCTGCGGCGACGACAGCGCGGAGAGCGAGACGGACGGGCCGGGCGAGACTGAATCCGGGGAGACCGGCGAGCAAGGCGAGACCGAGGCCATCGACCAGGGGCCGTGGAGTTCCTTCGACGAGCGAACATGCCCGCCCGACAGCCCGCTCGACGCGCACAATTTCGGCGTCCCGTTCTTCCTTACACACTGCACAGGCTGCCACAGCGCGACGATCCCGGCCGAGGATCGCCAGGGCTCGCCGGCTGATGTCAACTTCGACACCATCGACGAGATCCTCGCGCAGGCCGACCGGATCTGGGCGCGCTCCGCCGACCAGAACAACACGATGCCGCCGATCGACTCGGTCGACCCCGCGGAGCGCGTCAAGCTCGGCGAGTGGCTCGCCTGCGGCGCGCCGCTCGTCGCCGAGTAGCGCCGCGATCAACATGTCTAAATAGACATATGATTCGAGAAAGGTTTTTTCTGAGATTTTTCTCGAGGTCTGGTTGACAGCCGCGTGAATACGAGTAGCCTGTCTCTCGTAGTAGAGGACATCATGGAGCGTCACCTTCACATCGCCTGTCGAGCGCCCGATCAGAACCGCGCAGCCGCGTGTTCGTGGTCATCGTGGCGCTCCGCGCTGATGGGATCAGGACGCTCATCCTCGTGTGCCCGCTCTAGTAGCGCGGGCGCGGGCGCTTGAGCGAGCACCCTAGACGCTGTTCGGACATGACCGTTCGGACATTCGACTAGAACTCGCCACCGCCGCGTCCGCGCCCTGCTCAGCGTCATCGAGTCGCCGCGCGCCTCGACGACGAGGCCGACTGTGACAGTCGGCGCCTGGAGGGTTGGCCGAGAGGAATGGCACGGTCTTGCTAAGGCATGGTCTGGTGTAGCAGCCAGCGGGGGTTCGAATCCCTCACCCTCCGTGCTGGAAGGATGCCCGAGTGGTAAGGGTTCCGTCTTGAAAACGGTGGACTGGTCTAGTCGCCAGCGTGGGTTCGATCCCCACTCCTTCCGTCACGAACACACGATGAAGATCGACGCCTGCGGGCGTCTTGGAGGGGTGCCCGAGCGGTAAGGGTCCCGCCTCGAAACCGGGAGACTGGTCTAGCGACCAGCGTGGGTTCGATCCCCACCCCCTCCGTAACGACCGTATCGAGCAGGAGAGATTAAGGCGCGATCGAGACGCGATAACGACGAGACACCTGGAAGGATGCCCGAGTGGTAAGGGTCCCGCTTGGAACGCGGCGGACTGGTGTAACAGCCAGCGCGGGTTCGACCCCCGCTCCTTCCGTTCAACACGCAGCTTGTCAGCACAACACGACGCGAGGAAGGACAACCCGACGGCTGGCGACGGGGCTGGATTCGAACTCCAGTGAGTCCCTTGGGGCCTTGTGGGTTCGATCCCCACTCCTTCCGCTCATTCTCAAACCACGCGCCGCGAGCCGCACAGAAAACTGAAATCCGCGCTTGACGACTCGCACTCCATCACCTAAACACTTCACTGTTAGATAGTTGTTAGTGAAGGCGCCTCGCGCACCAACATGGTCTTTTGCTCATATTCAATCGTGGGTGTAGCTCAACTGGCAGAGCGCTGGTCTTCCAAACCCGAGGTTGAGGGTTCGACCCCCTCCGCCCGCTTCGCGATTTGATAACAGCGACGCAGCAGTCGCGCGCCGTCGTCCAGACGGCTCCCGGGGCCGTAGCTCAACCGGGAGAGCGTCGGTCTGGCAGACCGAAGGTTGCGGGTTCGATCCCCGCCGGCTCCACTGTCTCTTTGTACACCTGACGTAGTATCACCACGAGAACCGGGGACGTAGCTCAACTGGGAGAGCACCTCGTTTGCACCGAGACGGTTGCGGGTTCGACTCCCGCCGTTTCCATCGACACACAGGACACACGACGCGATCACGTGTTGCGCGCTCATCGCGGGGACGTAGCTCAATCGGGAGAGCGCCTCGTTCGCAACGAGGAGGTTGCGGGTTCGATCCCCGCCGTCTCCATCCCTCTCGCAACACGACTCGATCAAGGAAGCCGGTAAGACCACAGTGGACCGTGGCGCGGAACTGGAGGACATGACGATGAAGAAGCTATGTATGCTGTGGATCGAGCGGGACACGCTGTGGCGCCTCTGTACGAAGATCCGTACAGGGTGGTAGCTCAACGGTAGAGCGGTGGTTTCCAAGTCCACGACTGCGGGGGTTCGACTCCCTCCCACCCTGCCGTGACAGCGTCCCGCGAGTGATCGGCGGCGCTCGGGTCTCCGAGCGCCGACCGACTCGCCGCGGGTGCTGCAGAGCGCGCTCGCCCGCACCGCAACTAGGGCGTTGGTGTTAATGGGAGCATGGCGGACTCCAAATCCGCTGGTGGGGGTTCGAGTCCCTCACGCCCTGTCCGAAGGAACATAATCCTTCGGTCGCGGCCCGGTCGCCAAGTGGAAAGGCACCTCTCTGCAAAAGAGGTATTCGAGGGTTCGACTCCCTCCCGGGCCTCTACTCCTCGTCGCGCGCGCGCGCCCACAAAGACAGAATAGCTCGTTTGGTCCAACGGAAAGGCACCTGGCTGCAGACCAGGGGACACGGGTTCGACTCCCGTAGCGAGCTTATCGACATGCTCAGCAACACACATCAAGACCCCCCGGGCGCGACGCGCTGATCGGGGCCGCCCACGGCGAGCCTCGAGCTGGGCGCGACGGAGCCTCTCGCTCCCCGCCCGGCTCGACTCACTTTCTCCTCGATGACCGAGGTGAACGGAGGACTCGCCATGCACACCGCGATCAAGACGACGTACGACACGCTGACTACGGGCCCGGAGCGGGACCGTGAGTACTACTTGGAGCGTCACCGCCGCCGCAAGGGGCTGCTCCACAGGTCCGGCGGAGGCCGGCTCGCCCGTTTCCGGGAAATCGCGAAGTACAAGCGGCTGACGGTCGAGGAGGTCCTCCGGGGCGAGCTCGACCGCGTCTTCATCAGCGAGTACCTGTGCTACATGTGGCACGTAAACCCGCTCTGCACCTACTGCGGGATCCGCTTGACCCGCAAGACGCTGACGCGTGACCACGTGATCCCCTCGTCCCAGGGCGGGCCGAGCGAGCCGGACAACCTGGTGCCGTCCTGCGCCCCCTGCAACCGGGCGAAGGGGGACCGCTCGCTGCTCTGCTTCCTCGTCCGGCGCGCGCGCGCGACCCGTGACGAGGAGCGCGCGGTCGCCTGAAGTCTCGTCCAACAACACAACTCGCTGCCCGCGACGGGTGCACGGCGTTCGTGCACCCGTCGCGGCGTTTCGAAGCGAGGACGGCGCTGATATAGTCCGGCGCATGCGCTACGTGCAGCTCGGCACCACTGGGGTGAAGGTCTCCGCGCTCGGCTACGGGACGATGCCCTTCGGCGGCGCCGTCGACGAGGAGACCGCCGCGGCGATCTTCGCCCGCTGCCGCGAGGCCGGGATCAATCACTTCGACTGCGCGGACGTGTACGAGGGCGGGCGCGCCGAGGAGGTCCTGGGGCGCTTGAGCGCCGGCTGCCGCGACGAGCTCGTGATCTCGACCAAGGCGTACTTCCCGACCAGCGACGACGTGAACGCGCGCGGCGCCTCTCGCTACCATCTGGTCCGCGCGCTCGAGGCCAGCCTGCGGCGGCTCGACACCGACCGGGTCGACATCTTCTACGTGCACCGCTTCGACGAGCTCACGCGCCTCGACGAGACGATGCGCGCGCTCGAGGATCTCGTGCGCGCCGGCAAGGTCCTGTACCTCGGCGCGAGCAACTTCGCGGCCTGGCAGGTCGCGCGCGCGCTCGGCGTGTCTGAGCGCCACGGCTGGACGCCCTTCGCCTGCATCCAGCCGATGTACAACCTGAGCAAGCGGACAGCCGAGATCGAGCTGCTCCCCATGGCGGCGCACGAGCGGCTCGCGGTGTTCCCCTACGGGCCGCTGGGCGGCGGCCTGCTGAGCGGGAAGTACGGCGCGGACCGCCGGCCGGAGCGCGGGCGGCTCGTCAGCAACATGATGTACCGGACGCGCTACGCCGACGCGCGCTACTACGAGCTGGCCGAGTCCTTCACTGCGCTCGCGCGCGAATTGGGCGTGCACCCGGCGACGCTGGCGATCGCGTGGGTGATGCACCACCCCGCCGTGACCGCGCCGCTGATCGGCGCGCGCTCGCCCGAGCAGCTCGAGCCGCTGCTCGCCGCGGCCGAGTTCGAGATGTCCGCCGAGCTGCGCGCGCGCGTCTCGGCGCTGTCGCCCGCGCCGGCGCCGGCGACGGACCGCAACGAGGAGACGAGCGCGCACAATTACGGGAGTCGCTAGGGGTCGCTCAGGTGGGCGGCTGTCGCTCTGTCTTAGCTGTCTCAGCGAGCAGATCGCGAAGAAGCCGCGCGAGCGCCCGCCCGCGCCCCGAAACGCCACACGCGGACGCCGGGCCGGCGTGCTCCGCTCGTCGCTCGGTCTGCGGAACCCTGGGCCTTCGGCGGGGGTGTATGTGCACCGTCGCCGAGCTCGCCGTATCCACATGCCGACGGTTGACCGCCCTCATCGGTTCCGGCATCCCTGATCGCATGGCGCGATCGAGGGGCGGAGGAGAGCGACGAGGCACGACGACGCGCGGGGCGTGCTTCACCGCCGCGCTCGCGCTGATGACAGGAGCCGCCTGTGATCAACAGGTCGCGCCCCAGCCTCCGCCCCAGCCCCCTCCGCCCTGCCCGGCCGCGCAGTGCGTGTCGATGGGGATGAGCGCGGTGGCGCGAGCACAGTACCCGCAGGCGACCGTCTACCTCGAGGAGGCCTGCCGCCACAGCGTCGCGGCGGGCTGCTTCGAGCTCGGCAACCTGCACCGCCAAGGGACCGGGGTCCAGCGCTCACCTGCCCTCGCGGCCAGCTACTACGAACGCGCCTGCAACGCCGGGATGGGCGAGGCGTGCACCGCCGGCGGGCTGCTGTGCGAGCGGGGCGATCCGGCGGTCCGGGACCTGAGCAGGGCGCACGCGCTCTACAACCGCGGCTGCGCCGCGGGGAGCGTTCGCAGCTGCTTCAACGCGGGGATGCAGGCGGCCGGCGGCCAGGGCTGCGCGCGCGACCACACCCAAGCGATCGCGCTGTTCGAGCAGGCCTGCGCGCTGAAGAGCGCGACCGGCTGCCTCAACGGCGGCGAGCTGCTGTACCGCGAGCGCGGGCAGCAGCCGGCGCAGAACGCCCGCGCGGCGCGGATGTTCGAGAGCGCGTGTCACCTCGGCGAGCCGACGGGCTGCATGAAGCTCGGCCTCGCGACGCTGCGTGGGATCGGCGCGCCGCAGAGCCGCGTGCAGGCGCGGCAGCTGTTCCAACGCGCCTGTACGAGCGGACATGACGATGGCTGCTACGCCGTCCGCACCCTCGACCGCGAGCGCGCCTCCAGCGACGGTCAGGGGCTCGTGATCTCGCTGACCTCGAGCGTCCCGTCGATCACGATCAACGAGCTCACGCTCAAGGAGCTGTCCTGCCGCCTGCCGACGCAGGGGCCGTGGGCGCTCGCCGAGGTCACCGAGACGCTGGCGCGCCAGAAGCGAGCGCTCGACGCCTGCGCCCCGGGCGGCGGCGTCGCCCCGGTGTCGTGGACCTTCACGCCCAGGTCGACGCGGGAGATCGTGTTCAGCGGCGGGGACCGAAGGACCCAGCAGTGCGTGCGCAAGGCGATGAAGAAGATCCGCAGCGGGCTCACGGGGACGTGCTCGGCCGTCGTGTTGTTGGGCGACCCTGAAGGCGCCGAGCGGGCCTACTCCACCCGCGCCACGACGCGCAGCAACACCGTGGCGGCCGGGCCGTGACAGCGCGCGGGCGCGGTGATACGACGCTGCCGTGACGCTCGAGCGCGAACGCACGATCGAGACTGCGGACGGGCTGCGCTTCGCGTGCCTTCAGGTCGGCGAGGGAGGCCCGCTCGCGCTGCTGCTGCACGGCTTCCCCGATGATCGCGGCTCGATGCTTGGGCTCGCGCGGGCGCTCGCGTCTGCAGGCTACACCGCGATCGCCCCGAACACGCGTGGGTACGGCGCGACGGACCTCGCGCCAGACGGCGCCTACGACGTGCTCGCGCTGGGCCGCGACGTGATCGGGCTGGTTCGAGCGCTCGGTCATCGCCGCGCCGCGCTCGTCGGGCACGACTGGGGCGCCGTTGCGAGCTACACCGCCGCCGCGCTCGCGCCGGAGATGTTCCCGCGGATCGCGACCCTCGCGATCCCGCCGATCCCCGCGTTTCTCCGCGCGTTCGCGACCCGGGCGCAGCGGCGGCGCAGCTGGTACATGGCGTACTTTCAGCTCCCCGGCGCGGCCGCGCGCGTTCGCGCCGACGACTTCGCGCTGCTCGAGCGCCTGTGGCGCGACTGGAGCCCTGGCTGGAGCGCGCCGCCAGGACGCATCGCCTCGGTCAAGCGCACGCTCCGGCACCCGGGGACGGTCGAGGCCGCGCTCTCGTACTACCGTCATCTGCTCCCTGGGCGCCTGGGCCCGCGGGCCTACGCCCGCGCGCTGCGAACGGTCCTCGGGCCGGTCTCGGCGAATACGCTGATCCTCGCGGGCGCACGCGATGGCTGCGTCGGCGTCGAGGTCTTCGACAGGGCCGCGGACTCGATCGCGGGCCCGTGCCGCGTCGAGCGGCTCCCGGACGCTGGGCACTTCCTTCACCTCGAGCGCCCGGAGCACACGCACGCGCTGGTGACGGAGCACTTCGGACCCGCTTGAGCGCCGCTGGCTGTTCCCGTCCGCGGCCGCGCCGGGTAAACCTGTAATGAGGGGCCCTGACGCCGCGCGGCGTCGGGATGGTGCACGTGGTCGCGTACGCTTACTACTCGATCGAGGATGAGCTGTTCGAGGGCTCGGTGTTTATTCTGCACCGCGCCCGCGACGAGCGCGACGGCACGTGGGTCGTGCTCAAGAGCCTCAAGCCCGACGCCGGCACGGCCCGCGACAGCGAGCGACTCCGTCGGGAGCACGAGATCATCAAGACGCTCGGGCGGATCCCCGGCGTGGTGCGCGTGCGGGAGCTGCTGGAGCAGGACGGCGTGCTCTCGCTCGTGCTCGAGGACAGCGGCGGCGAGACGCTCGCGCGACGACTCGCGCGGCGGCGGCTCTCGCCGATCGAGTTCATCACGATCGCGATCCAGCTCGCGCGCGCGCTGGGCAACATGCACGAGCGCGGCGTCATCCACCGCGACATCAACCCCCACAACATCCTCGTCGACCCGGCGCTGCACGTCGAGCTGATCGACTTCGGCCTCGCGGCGAAGATGTCACGTCGCGCGGAGGTCGAGGCGCGGCCGCAGGCGGTCCTCGAGGGCACGCTCGCGTACATCTCCCCCGAGCAGACCGGGCGCACGAATCAGCCGGTCGATCAGCGCACGGACCTCTACTCGCTCGGCGTCTCGCTCTACGAGATGCTGACCGGGCGCCTCCCCTTCGCGGCCGACGACTCGCTCGAGCTGATCCACGCGCACATCGCTCGCCGACCGCCCGCGCCGCTCGAGCTCGACGGGTCCGTCGCGCCCGCGCTGTCCGGCGTGATCATGAAGCTGCTCGAGAAGTCACCCGACCAGCGCTACCAGAGCGCCCACGGGCTGCTCATGGATCTCGAGCGCTGTCGCGAGTCGCTGCTGCGCGGACGTCCGCCGCCGAGCTTTCGGCCCGGGGAGCGTGACGTCTCGAGTCAGCTCAAGCTCGGCGGTCGACTCTACGGGCGCGCGCGTGAGCTGGACGCGCTCGCGCGGGCGCGCGCGCTCGCCGAGCAGGGACACGCGCAGCTCGTGCTCGTGCGCGGCCCCGAGGGCGTGGGCAAGTCGAGCCTGCTCGCCCACGCCATGGGCGAGCTGGCGAGCGCGGGCGCGCTGACGGGGAGCGGCGGCTTCGACGCGCGCGCGGGCGCCGAGACGCCGCGCGAGGGCCTCTTCCCGGCGCTCGCCCAGCTCGCCGAGCGCCTGCTCGCGGGATCGGAGCGAGAGATCGAGAGCGTGCGCGCCCGGCTGTTCGCGGGTCGCCGCTCGCGCTCGTCGATCCTCGCGCGCGCGATACCTGGTCTTCGGCACATCTTTGACACGGGCGAGGACGACCCCGCCCCGGTCGGCCGCGCGCTCATCCAGAGCGCCCTTCAGCACGAGCTCGTGGACCTCCTGCAGGCGCTCACCGGCGGCGGCCAGCTCGTCGCGCTCGCGCTCGATGACCTTCAGCGCGCGAGCGCCCGCGCCCGCGCGCTGCTCGCGGCCGCGCTGCTCGAGCTCGCGGCCTGCCCGCTGCTGATCATCGCGGCGACCGAGGGCGACGACGACGCGACCGCGCCGCTGCGCGCCCCGCTGGAGCGCGCGGGCTTCCCTGTGACCGCGATCGAGCTGCGCCCGCTCACGACCCCGGAGGTCAACGAGTGGCTGTCCGACGCGCTCGCGCGGCCGCCCGAGGAGACCGCCCCGCTCGCCGAGCTCGTGTGGCACAAGACCCGCGGCTCGCCGATGTTCGTCCGCGCGCTCCTGCGGCGGCTGCACGACGAAGGCCTGCTGCGCTTCGACCCCGCCGCCGTCCGCTGGGTCTGGGACCTCGAGCGCGCGGAGGCCACGCCGATCACCGACAACGTCGCGGAGCTCCTGGCCGCGCGGGTCAACGCGCTCTCGCCCGCGTCGCTGAGCATCCTGCAGGCGGCGGCCTGCGTCGGCGCGCGCTTTGACGTCGAGACCGTCGCGGCGGTCACCGGCGAGGGCGTCGCGCTCGCCCGCGCGGCGCTGACCGAGGCCGCGAGGGTCGGGCTCGTGATCGAGGAGCCCGAGGGGATGCGCTTCCTCCACGAGCGCGTGCGCGGGGCGACGACGTGGGATCTCGACGCGACGCGGCGCGAGGAGCTGCACTTCGCGATCGGCGCGCGCCTGCTCGATCGCTGGGCCCGAGGCGACGAGGAGCACGGGGACCTGTTCGTCCTGCTCGGGCACCTGAGCCGAGGGCTCCCCAGGGTCCTCGAGCACGAGGCGCGCCTCGAGATCACCTGGCTCTACGCGCTGGCCGGCGGACGCGCGCGCTCGATCGCCGCCTTCGAACAGGCCGCCGGCTACTTCAAGGCCGGCGTGCGCGTGATGCCGTCGTCGGCGTGGGAGACCAACCACAAGCAGAGCTTCAACCTGCACCTCGCGGCGCTCGAGAGCGCGCTGCTCGAGCACGACTACGACGCCGCCGACGCGCTGTTCGAGACGCTGATGGCGCGCGCGTACACCGAGCTCGAGCGCGCCCAGGCGTACCGGCGCAAGGCGACGATCCTGCTGCACGTCGGGCGCACCGAGGAGGCGCGCGACGTGCTCCTGAGCGCGCTCGAGCGGCTCCGCGTCCGCCTCGCGCCCGACCCGAAGCCGCGCCACGTGCTGCTCGAGCTCGCGCGCGCGCGCCGGGCCCTCGGCAGGAAGTCGACGCGCGCGCTCGCGGAGCACCCAGAGGTCCGCGACCCGAGGGTGATCGAGCTGCTCCGGATTCTATATGACCTTACGACCACGTCGTACGCCGACCGCCAGCTGCTGGTCGCGACCGCCGGGCTGCGCGCCTTCTCCGTGACGGCGCGCCACGGCAACAGCGCGCTCTCGGCCCAGAGCTTCTTGACCTACGCGCTGATCGAGAGCCAGATGCGCGGCTCGAGCGAGCCGCTGCGCGTCTACGGCGAGCTCGCGCTGGAGATGCTCGAGCGCTACCCCGATCGCGGCGTCGAGTGCTCGGTGAAGCTGAACTACGCCGCGGCGATCCAGCACCGCTTCTACCCGTTCACGCGGGGCGATCCGTACCTGCTCGAGGCGATCGAGGCCGGGGTCGAGTCGGGCGACCAGACCACGACCTCGTGGGCGCGCATGATCCGGGTCCTCAACGCGATGGCGGCGGGCTGCCCGCTCGACGAGCTGCTCGAGCAGCTCGAGACGTGTCGACGCTACGCCGTGAGCACACAGCACGAGGAGGGCGTGACTTGGTGCGCGCTCAACCGCCAGCGCGTCCTCGCGCTGCGCGGGCAGACCGAGGCGCCGCACCGCATGGACGCCGACGGCTTCGACGAGCGCGCGATCTGGATCCAGCTGCGCTCGCGCCCGAGCCCGCAGCTCCGCGTCTCCTACCGCGTCTTCAAGGTCGAGCTGCTGCTGCTGCACGGGCGCTACGGCGAGGCGCTGCAGACCGCCGACGCCGCCGACGCCGAGGCGGGGCGCGTGCTCGCGATGACGCCGCTGCTCGCGTACCTGCGGCTGCTGCACGGGCTCGCGCTCAGCGAGTCGCTCACGCGCTGGGGCGCGGCGCGGCGGCTCCGCGGGCTCGCGCGGCTGCGCGGCTGGGCCCGCGAGCTGCGCGGCTGGGCCGACGACGCGCCCGCGAACTACCGCGGCTCGTACCTGCTCCTCGAGGCAGAGATCGCGCGTCACCGCCGTGACGATCACGTGGCGATCCGCCGCTACGAGGACGCGGTCAAGCAGCTGCGCGAGAGCGGCCTGACGCACCTCCTCGCGATCGCGCAGGAGCGCGCGGGACGGTACTTCTACGCCGGCGGGCTCGAGGAGATCGCGATCTCGTACCTGAGACGCGCGCGCATGAGCTACGAGCGCTGGGGCGCGCTCGCCAAGCTCCGCCTGCTCGAGCGCAGGTTCCCGCAGCTCGTGGCGACGCGCCGCCGCGCGCCGATCGACAGCGCGACCACGGCGCGCGGCGTCACGCAGACGGCCCACGACGAAGGCACGCAGCACACCGGCTCCCACAGCGGGACGAGCCGGGGCAACCACGGGCAGGCGCTCGACTTCGGCAGCGTCCTCAAGCTCACCGAGGCCTTCGCCACCGAGATGGAGCTCGACCGGCTGCTCGAGAAGCTCGTCCGCATCGCGGTCGAGAACGCGGGCGCCGAGCGCGGCGTCCTGCTGCTGTCGCGCGGCAAGGCCCTCTACGCGCGCTTGGAGATGTCGACGCGATCGGGGAGCCGCGCGATCAAGCCGCCGCGCGCCGTCGACAGCGGCGTCGACGTTCCGCCGGCGCTCGTCCACCTGGTCACGCGCACGCGCGCGCCGCTGGTGCTCGACGACGCCACCGGCGACGCGCGCCTCGCCGGGGACGCCTACGTCCGTACGCACAAGCCGCGCTCGGTGCTGTGCACGCCGCTGACGCACAAGGGCAACCTGATCGGCGCGCTCTACCTCGAGAACAACCTGACCGCCGGCGCGTTCACCCGACGTCGGCTCGAGCTCATGGGCGTGCTCGCGACCCAGGCCGCGATCGCGATCGAGCACGCCATCTACTACAGCCAGCTCGAGGAGGCGCGCTCGCGGGCGGAGGCCGCGAACATCGCCAAGAGCCGCTTCCTCGCCAACATGAGCCACGAGCTGCGCACGCCGATGAACGCGATCCTCGGCTACAGCGCGCTGCTGCACGAGGTCGCGGTCGAGTCGGGCGCCCAGGAGATGCTCGAGGACCTCACCCGCATCCAGCAGGCCGGGAACCATCTGCTCGCGCTGATCAGCGACATCCTCGACGTCGCGCGGATCGAGTCCGGCAAGATCAAGATCACGCCGCAGCCCTTCGTGGTCGCCGCGCTGATCGACGAGATCCGCGCGACGCTCCACCCCGCCGCCGCGCGCAACGGCAACACGCTCGTGTGCCGCGGTCACGAGCAGCTCGGCCGGATGATCAGCGACCCGGTTAAGCTGCGGCAGATCCTCTACAACCTGCTGCACAACGCGACGAAGTTCACGCGCGAGGGGACGGTCACGCTCACGGTCTCGGAGTTCTCCCCTCCCGAGGACGAGGCGACGGATCCGCCGTCGACCTGGCGCAGCGACAACCCCGAGCTGCGCCGCTGGATCCGCTTCGAAGTCGCCGACACCGGCATCGGGATGAGCCGCGAGCAGCGCTCACACATCTTCGACGCGTTCACGCAGGTCGATGACTCGTCGACGCGACAGGTCGGCGGCACGGGCCTCGGGCTGGCGATCGTTCGCCACCTCGCGCGCCTGCTCGGCGGGCGCGTCGCGGTCGAGAGCGAGCCCGGCGTCGGCTCGCGCTTCACGGTCGAGCTGCCCTCGATCTACCGCGCGCCCGCGTAGGGGCTCGTCAAATCCGCTGTGTCGCCGGGCGGCGCTGTGATACGGGTGAACGCGATGCGAGCCGTCCACGACCCGATGCGCGCTAGTTCCATCAGCTCCGCGAGACCGCACATACGCCGCGGGCTGCTCGCCGTCGTCGCGCTCGCGACCGCCACGCTCGTCGGCGCGACGACGCTGTCGTGTCGGAGCGAGTCGGGTGACACCACGCCGCCGGTCGACAGCTCTTCTGGATCCGCCGGTGAGGCGCCGGCGATCGACGCGAACGCGCGGGTCTCCGCGCTCGGCGAGGCGCTGCTCGACGGCTACTTCGCGCGCGCCCCGGTCTCCGCGACGGCCTCGGGCGCGCACGAGCACGACGACCGATGGCCCGACGCCTCGAGCGCGGGCCGACAGGACGAGCTCGCCTTCGTCGAGTCGATGGAGCGTGAGGCCGCCGCGATCCCGCGCGCCGAGCTCGACGCCGACGCGGCGCTCGAGCTCGACCTCGTCGCGAACGAGCTCGCGGGCTGGCGCTTCAGCCTCGAGGTCGAGCGCGCGCACAAGACCAACCCGTTCCTCTACACGGGGACCGTCGGCTCCGGCCTGGACGACCTGATCAGCCGCGAGTTCGCGCCGCTCGAGGAGCGCGCCAACAACCTCGCCGCGCGCCTCGAGCAGCTGCCCGCCTACGTCGACCAGGCGCTCGCCAACCTGCAGCCGCACGAGGAGGTCTTTCAGCCCCACGCGCGCGTCGCCGCCGGGCAGCTCGACGGCGTGATCGCGCTGGTCAAGACCGAGATCCCCGAGCGCGTAAAGACCGCCTCGCCAGCGGTGCAGCGGCGGATCGCGAGCGCCTCGCCGCCGGCGATCGCCGCCCTGGAGGGCATGCAGAAGACGCTGAAGGAGACGATCTTGCCGGTCGCGCGCGGGCGGTGGCGCCTCGGCCCTGAGCGCTTTGATCAGCGCCTGCGGCTCACGCTGCACACCGATATGTCCGCTGATGAGGTCGTGTCGCGGGCCCGGGCTGAGCACGTGCGCGTGCGCGCGCGCATGGCCGCGCTCGCGCGCGAGCTGTACGCGCCGCTGTTCGGCGAGGGCGCGCTGAAAAAATTCCTCGCGCGCGCCCGCGGCGACCAGGACACGCTCGACACCCAGATCGTCAAGGACGTGCTCGCGGCGCTGGCCGATGATCACCCCCCCGCCGAGACGCTGCGCGACGCCTGCGCGGCCAACCTTGCGCGGCTGAGCGCCTTCGTCGCTGAGAAGCGGCTGGTCCCGCTCGATCCCGAAGAGGTCCTCGAGGTCATCTGGACGCCGCCGCACGCGCGCGGCTACGCGATCGCCGGCCTCGCCTCGCCGGGCCCGCTCGACGCCCAGAAGCCGGGCCTGCCGAGCTTCTACCTCGTGCAGCCTGTCCCCGAGGACTGGAGTGAGCGGCGCCGCGAGTCGTTCCTGCGCGAGTACAACACCTTCATGCTCGAGATCCTCTCGATCCACGAGGCGATCCCCGGGCACTTCGTGCAGCTCTATCACGGCAAGCGCGAGCCCTCGCGGCTGCGGCGGGTGCTCGGCAACGGCGCGTTCGTCGAGGGCTGGGCGGTCTACACCGAGCGCTTGATGGTCGAGGCCGGCTACGCCGGGGCGGGGCCGGCCGAGGGCGCACGCCGCCCGCGCGGCGTCTCGAAGGGGCTGTGGCGCGTACAGACGGATTCGGCGCTGCGGGCCAAGGCCATCGAGCTACATGGCCAAAAGTTCTACTTGCGAACGGTCACGAACGCGATCCTCGACAACGAGATCCACGCGGGGGACATGGACGAAGAGGCAGCCGTTCGCCTGATGGTGGAGCGCTCGTACCAGGAGGAGGGGGAGGCCCGCGCGAAGTGGGTGCGCGCGCAGCTGGTCTCGACCCAGCTGAGCACGTACTTCGTCGGCGCGACCGCCTGGTTCGCGCTGCGCGAGCAGGCCGAGGCCCGCGCGAAAGCTGCCGGCGCGCCGCTCGACCTGCACACCTTCCACGGCGAGGCGCTCGCCCACGGCGCGCCTCCGGTGCACCGCCTGCCGGCGCTCATGGGCTGGGAGTAGGCCGCTCGTCGCGAGGTCACGCACGAGCGCGAACGCGCGCGGGATGTAGCCCTTGAAGATCTGGGCAGGCGCGTGGGTCTGGGTCTTCGACACCGCGCGGCGCGCACACGAGGTTCTGCGCGATCGCCAGCGGCGGTACTATTAAACCAATCAGGCCGACAGCGCCGGCGATCCTTCTAAAAACCGTGCTCCCATCCCTCTCTTCGCTCGCGCTCTCCGCGCTGTTATTTTCAACCAACGGAGGCTGCTACTCGGACTCCGAGTGCGGCGGCGGCGTATGCCGAAGCGGGCAGTGCACCACCGCCGGCGGTAAGTGCTACTCGGACTCCGAGTGTCCCGGTGGCGTGTGCCGCTCCAGCAAGTGCACCACCGCCGGCGGTAAGTGCTACTCGGACTCCGAATGCGGCGGCGGCTCGTGTCGAAGCGGCACGTGCACCACCGCCGGCGGCAAGTGCTACTCAGACTCCGAGTGCCCCGGCGGCTCATGCCGAAGCGGGCAGTGCACCACCGCCGGCGGCAAGTGCTACTCGGACTCCGAGTGCGGCGGCGGCTCGTGCCGATCCGGCACGTGCACCACCGCCGGCGGCCGGTGCTACTCGGACTCCGAGTGCCCGGGTGGCTCGTGCCGAAGCGGCATGTGCACGAGCGGTGTCGTGCAGCCAGAACCGGATCCAGAGCCAGAACCTCCTTCAACCAGCTCGCGCTCGGAGCATTCTCCGCCCAGCCATCACGTCGCGCCCACCTACACAGAGTCGCGACCGGTCACGTCCCACGCTCCGCCGGCCAACGCGGGTCCGATCCCGGCACCGGGCTCGTCACCTCCCGGCTACGCGGTTCCGCAGGCGTCAGGTCAGCAGCCACCAGCGGCCACCGGCCCGTCGACGCACTATCCGCCTGGGTATCACGGGAATCCGCCGGGCTACTACACGAGGGCGCCTGGACAACCGGCCGAGCGTGAGCCGAAGCCGGAGACTTCACGGTTTGGCTGCGCGATTCAGGGCGCGCAGGAGTCATGGACCCCGCTCGCCCTGCTCGGCTTGATGCTCGTGCCGCTCGTGCTCCGGCGACGGCCGCGATAACCGCGGCCGGCGCTGTCGTCAGCGGTCCTCGCTACTTGCCACCCATGGCGCGGAGCTGATCGACGAACGACTGTCCGAGACCCAGGCGCGCGAGGTAGCGGCCATCCTTGGCGTAGACCGCCGCGAGATGGGCGTCCGCCAGGTTGACGCCGAGCGGCGCGCTCAAGGAGAGCTCCGAAGCGACCTCGGGGAAGCTGCGGAGCCACTCGACGCCCTTGTTGACGTCGACGCCACCAACAACGGCGGCGTTCGGGTAGATCGAGAACAGCTTGGTGAGCGCGACGTCGCCCTTGAGCGAGCCGGTGCCGTTGTGTGCCGCGACCGCGCGGGCGGCGAAGGAGTCCTCGGCCTTCGGCGCGATGGTCCAGATCGCGTTCCCGGCGGCCTCGGTGCGATCGATGGTGATCTTGAGCCCGCCGACCCACTTCTCGATCTCGGCCTTGTTCTCGGGCGTCAGGTTCATCTGCTGGAGCGCCTCGGGGGTCGGCTCGATCACCCAGCGATCGATGGGGGCGCCACCGGCGTCACCCGCGTCCGGGGTGAAGGTCCACTTGACGAACTTGGCGCCGCGGGCGCCGAGCACGGCCTCGGGCGTGAACTTCTGCGTCCAGGCCTTCCAGCCGTCGCGCCCGCTGCCGGCCTTGAGCTTCTGCGTAAAGTGGACCGCGAGCGGGGCGCCGTCGTGCTTGACGAGCGCCATCGAGCCGTCGCCCGTGTACGTGGCCTGCATGTCCGTCAGGTAGGCCTTGATCGCGGCCTCGCCGTCCGCCGCGCTGTGCCCGGTGAGCGCGGCCCAGGCGACCATGAAGGTCTGGCGGGCCTCGGCCGCGACGGTGCTGTCGACCGCGCGCAGATCCGCGCTCCAGCCGATGAGCGCGATCGCGTCGTTCGGCGTGACCTCGAGCATCGAGCGGTCGATGACGCGGCCGGCGTACTGCGCCGCCTCGGCGGCCGACTTGCTCCCTGGCTTGGCCATGAAGTCGAAGTCCATCCAGATGCTGTCGGCGCTGGCCCCGAACTCGATGGTCCCGACCTCGTAGTCGGCGAGGCGCTCGAGGTTCTTGTTGGTCATCTTGTCGCTGGCGTCCTGGAACTTCGCCAGCGCGTCGTCGATCTCGGGGACGCCGGTCTTGGGCATGTCATCGTCGCCCTGCAGCGCCTTCGCCATCTCGAGCAGGTTCTTGATGTCCGCGCCGTACTTGTCCCAGGCGTAGCTGAAGTAGACCGCGAGCTCGATGTCGCCGGTGCTCTGGCGCTCGACGATGTTGCGCTGGACGTAGTTCTTGGTCGCCGCGAACACGGGGTCGTAGCGCGTCACGACCACCGCGTCGCCGAGCGCGTCGATGTACAGGTCGACGCCCTCGACGCTGTAGATCGCGGTGTGCGAGCCGGCGCTGGGCTTTTGCCCCTCGCCGCCCAGATCCTTGACGAGCTGCCCGGCGCCGCCCTTGTAGCCGAAGGTGCAGGCCACCGGGCCCTCGCTGTAGGTCTTGACGTCGACGACCGCGCAGCCGAAGGGCTTGGAGATGTCGAGGTTGAAGGCGAGGTCACGTCGCGGCCCGAGGAAGCCGGCGGCCATGTTCCGGATCGCCTGCTCGTCGAGGAAGGTCGAGATGCTGGGGACGCTGAGGTGGTCCTTGACGTTCTGCAGCATGCGCGCGCCGTTGGGGACGCTCACGTGCCCGAGCACATCCTCGCCGTCGACGCGTTTGGGGTGGGTCCCCAGCGCGGCTGCGGCGAGCGCGGGCGCGTTCGCTTGGCCTGCCGCCGCGGTGCTGCCCGCCTTGGTGGTAGTAGTGGTCGCGCCGTCTGCCGCGCCCGCTGCCGCGCCTTTCTCGGCGCTGTCCCCCTTCGAATCCGCGGCGGCCTCGGGCTCTGGCGCCGCTTTCTTGTCGGTGCAGGCGCCCATGAGCATGGCGCCCGCGACCAGGGCGCTACCGCCCAGCAGGGAAATTTGACGACCGAGGAGCTGCGTGTGGAATCCGGACATAGTGCGTTCGCAGCACTCTACTCGATCTCCCTCGAGCGCTGTAGGTGGGGCGGGGTTTTCTCGCCCCTCAACGCACACGCGCCGGCAGGGTCGTTGTCGCCGCTGTCGTCGTCTTCGCGCGTCTGGACGCGCTCCCGTGACGCGGCCGCAGCCGGCCGCGCCCTGCCAATTGCGCCATCAGTGTGGCATCCTCCCACACATCGCCGCGCGTCGAAAATCCTGGCTCCGTCGGCTGGTGCCGCCCGAGGTCGACGAGCTGATCGATCGGATCCCCAAGCCCGTCGGCACCTTCGGCTACGACCCCTGGGGCTACAACGCCGACGACCTCAAGCTGGGCTTGAGCCTCGCGCGGTGGCTCTACGACCACTATTTCCGGGTCGTCGCCAACGGCCTGAAGAACATCCCGGTCGAGGGCCGCGCGCTGGTGATCGCCAACCACAGCGGGCAGCTGCCGATCGACGGCCTGCTGATCGGGATGGCGATCGCGACCAACCCGCACGGCCCCCGGGCGGCGCGCGCGATGGTCGAGCGCTTCCTCCCCACGGTCCCCTACGTCGGCAACCTCCTCAACGCGTGGGGCGCCGTGCTCGGGGATCCGGTCAACTGCATCCGGCTGCTCAAGCGCGAGGAGGTCGTGATCGTGTTCCCCGAGGGCGTGCGCGGCTCCGGCAAGCCCTACCGCGATCGCTACCAGCTGCAGCGCTTCGGCCACGGCTTCATGCACATCGCCATGACCCACCGCGCGCCGATCATCCCCGTGGGCGTGGTCGGCTGCGAGGAGACCATCCCCTCCGCGGGCAATTTCGAGTCGCTCGCGCGCCTGCTGAAGGCGCCCTACATCCCGATCGCGGTGCCGTTCCCGCTGCCCGCCCGCGTGACGCTCAATTTTGGCGAGCCGATGCACTTTGACGGCGACATCGCCAACGAGGACGAGGTCCACGACCGCGTAGAGCAGGTCAAGACGCGGCTCCGCGAGCTGATCGACCGCGGCCTGTCCGAGCGCACCTCGATCTTCTGACGAGCCCGCCATCATGTCGACGACCGATCCGCATGACCCAAGGCCCAGGTTGCTCATCACGGGCGCCTGCGGCGCGCTCACGCATCGCGTGATCGAGCGCCTCAACGAGGACTACCGCATCGTCGCCGTCGACTTCCGCCGCGCGCCCTCGCTGCGCGGCGCGCTCGCGCACATCCCCACCCACCGCGTCGACTTCAACAAGCGCAGCGCCGAGGACCTGTTCCGCGAGTACGGCTTCAGCGGCGTGCTGCACCTGGGGCGCATGGTCAAGAGCGAGGAGGCCCGCAGCAGCCGCTACCACGCGAACGTGCGCGGGACCCAGCGCCTGTTCAAGCTGTGCAGCAAGTACGGCGTGAGCCAGGTGATCATCCTGTCGACCTACTTCGTCTACGGCGCGCACCCGTTTAACCCGGCGCTGCTCGAGGAGAACGCGCCGCTGAAGGCCGCCGAGCTGACGCACGCGCTCGTCGACTCGGTCGAGCTCGAGAACCTCTCGCAGATCTACCTGTGGAAGCACCCCGAGCTGAACATCACGATCCTGCGGCCGTGCAACATCATCGGCCCCGGGGTCCGCAACACCATCAGCCGCCTGCTCTCGCAGAAGATCGCGCCGTGCCTCGCCGGCTTCTCGCCGATGATGCAGTTCATCCACGTCGAGGACATGGCCAACGCCGTCTGCCTCGCCTACCGCCAGAACATCCGCGGGATCTACAACGTCGCGCCGGAGGACTGGGTCGCGTTCCACGACGCGCTCGTGGCCTGCGGCTGCAGGCGGCTGCCGCTGCCCTCGATCCCGCAGGCGCTGCCGCGCGCGCTCAGCTACCTGACCGCCTCGCGCGGGCTGCCCAGGCACCTGGTCAACTACTTCAAGTACCCGGCGGTCATCGACGGCACCCTGTTCTCGTGGACCTTCGGGTGGCAGCCGCGGCGCTCGCTGGACGAGTCCTTCGCGCACTACCGCGAGCTCAAGCTCGAGGCGACGCGACCGCGCCGCGCGTGAGCTCGTCACGCGCCGTGACGCGCCGTGACGCGCCGTGACGCGCTCGCGGTCGGCTTCGCGCGCGAGCGCGCGCGCGTGCCGGGACGCACACGTTGACATGTCCTTAAGTTCTTACTCGGGCACGAGGAACGCCGTATCCTGCGTGTGTGGGCCGCGCTTCGCTACGTACGGCGCGTCCGCGATAGGCCCGCGCGAGCCCGCGCGGCGACGATGGATTGGGGTACACGATGACGACCTTTACTCAGGATCTAGCCGCCGCGGCCGCGTGCGCCTCGCTGCTGCTCGCCTGCGGCGACGACGGGCGCGAGACCGACAGCGCGAGCGGGAGCGAGACCGTGGCCGCGACGGTCGCTACGACCGCCGGCCCGACGAGCACCGGCGGGAGCGAGAGCGCGACCGCGGGCTCGACCGACAACTCCGGCACCAACGGGCAGACCGCCGGGACCACCAGCACCGGCGCGAGCTCGGGCTCGACGGGCGCGACCTCCGACGCGAGCGCGGGCACGACGACCGGGACCACCGGCGAGACGACGATGGGCGTCAGCGAGTCGGACTCCGACTCGTCGTCGACAGGCGAGCCGTGCCAGGGCGGCGGCGTCGGCGACATCGACTCGTTCATCTGGATCGCCAACTCCTCCGAGGGCACGCTCTCGAAGATCGACACCGAGACGGGGGTCGAGCTCGGTCGCTACATCGCGCGCCCTGACGGCGCCGGCAGCCCGTCGCGGACCTCCGTCAGCACCTCAGGCGCGGTCGCGGTCGCCAACCGGGCTGGCGGCGTCACGGTCTATCACGCCAACATCGAGGACTGCGTCGAGAGCAACGGGGTCCCCGAGATCCAGACCTCGACCGGCGGCGGCGACATCCGCCCGTGGGGCGAGGACGAGTGCCTCGCCTGGCACACGCCGCTCCCCTACACCGACAACCGCCCGGTCGCCTGGACCTCGGGCTTCGTCAACCCGCAGACCTGCGAGGTCGAGGACCGCAACGTCTGGACCTCGGGCTCGTCCTGGGCGCTCGGCACGGCCGAGGTCGTGCTGCTCGACGGCGACGACGGCGCGATCATCAACACGATCCCGATCCCCGATCTGCCCGCAGCCTGGGGCGGCAACTGGTTCGGCTTCTACGGCGGGGCGGTCGACGCCGAGAACAACTTCTGGGCCACGCAGCTGCAGGGCGGCAAGCTGATCCGCGTCAGCTCCTTCGACTACAGCTACCAGCTGTGGGACGTCCCCGCCCAGGGCCCCGGCGGCTACGGCATGACGATCACGCCCGACGGCTACGTCTGGCTGACCGGGCGCTGGACGCACCGCTTCGACCCCGAGACCGAGACGTGGACCTCGGCGCAGCTGTTCCCGGACGACGCCGGCGTGCACACCGGCGGCTGCATGGGCGACGGCCAGGGCATCCTCTACCGCGGCAGCTACTCGCAGATCCACGGCATCGACACCGAGACGCTCGAGATCGTCAAGACCTTCGACGTCGGCGTCGACGGGGATGATCACATCTGGGGCGTCGCGGTCGACTTCGAGGGCTACGTGTGGGGCGTGCCGCGCAACGGCTCGCGCGCCTACAAGATCGACGCCGCGACGGGCCAGAAAGTCCTGACCTTTGAGGGGCTCGTCGGCGCCTACACCTACAGCGACATGACCGGCTTCGCGTTGAATCAGCTGATCCCCGGATAGCGGCCGCCGGGCTGCGGCCCGCGCGCTCGCGCGATGCCGCGACATGACCCGATGCGCACGCCCGATCGCGCCTGCCCGAGATGACATGCGCGCGCTCGGTAGGGCACTATCCACGCTCCCAGGAACCTCTGTTCATTGACCGCGCGGGCTCGTCCCGGGGGCCCGCGGCAACCAGCGGAAATTTCGATGCGACTCCTGACTTCCCTGCGTACCTCTCTGATGATCCTCTCGGCCGTGGGCCTCGCGACGACCACGATCGCGTGCGGCGACAGCGGCACGGACACCGACGGCATGACCACCCAGGACACCGACCCCTCCGGCGGCGAGACCGACGCCCCCGGCACCACGACCTCCGCGGGCGAGACCGACGCCCCCGGCACGGACGGCAGCTCGGGGGGCGTGGACATGGTGGACTACCAAGCCGACATCCAGCCGATCTGGAACGGGTGCACCTGTCACCTCGCCGATGACGGCGGGATGATGCCCGCGCCCTACTTGACCCTCAATGACGGTCTGTCCGAGCAGAACCTCGTGATGGTGCCGGCCTCGGACCCGGGCCAGGACGGCATGGGCGTCGGCATGAACCTCGTCACCCCAGGTGACCCGAGCAACAGCTTCCTGTGGCTCAAGATCAACGGCGGCTGGCAGGAGGCCGGCGGTCAGACGGACTACCCCAACACGGACATGCCCCCCGTCGGCTCGATCAGCGACGAAGACCTCGCCAAGATCGAGGCCTGGATCAACAGCCTCTCCTGAGCCGCTACGAGCGCGCGCGCGATCACGCGCCATGACCGCCCGAGTGATCTCGTATCATTCGGGCATGCGCTTATCGGCCCCGCTTCGTTGGACTCTGTACTGCTTCAGCTCGCTCGCGCTCGCGCTCGTCGCCTGCGGTGACAGCGAGGGCGGCACGAGCGGCGAGACCGAGGCGCCCGAGACCTCGAGCGATTCGAACGGCGAGTCGACGACGAGCGGGGCCACGAGCGCCACGACGAGTGCGGCCACGAGCGCCGCGACGACGAGCGCCGCGACCACCGAGGACCCGAGCGCGGGGTCGTCGACCACGGGACCAGGCGCCGACTACAAGGTCTTCGAGCTGCGCGCGCCGGACTTCCAGCCGCCGACCACGGCGACCTGGTACTCGTGCATGGCCTGGAACTTCCCGGTCGCGGAGGCGGTGCACCTCGTCGGCTTCAAGCCGATCGTCGACGATCCGCACATTCACCACTACGTGCTCGGCGTCTACGACACGCCGCAGAACCCCGACCCCAGCGTGCCCTGCTTCCAGTGGGTCGACGACATGGTGTGGGGCTGGGCGCCCGGCGGCGAGGAGCTGTGGCTGCCCGAGGACGTGGGCATGCGCGCGGGCGACAACGGGACCGTGACCTTCGTGCTGCAGGTCCACTACAACAACCCGCTCGAGGACGTGTACATCGACAACGACGGCGTCGACGTGTTCTACACCGAGGAGCTGCGGGAGCACGAGGCCGGCATCATCAAGGTGGGCGACATCGCCGGCATAGCGATCCCGCCCGGCGAGCCCGCGCATGAGCACGTCGCGACCTGCCCGAGCTGGGCGACCGAGGCGGGGCTCAAGGATGACGTCCACGTGATCGGCACCTGGCTGCACGCCCACGACATCGGCAAGACGCTGTGGACCGAGGTGTTTCGGGGCGGCGAGATGATCGGCGAGCTCGGGCGCGAGGACCCATTCGTCTTCGACTACCAGACCTTCCAAGCGGCCGACTTCTGGGTGCAGCCCGGCGACGAGTTCCTGACGCACTGCGTCTACGACGCCAGCGAGCGCGCCGAGTGGACCTACGGCGGCGACGCCACGGATCAGGAGATGTGCATCAACTTCATGATGTACTACCCCAACGATCCGGACCTCGAGTCGTGCGGCCAGATCTGATCAACGCGACGCGACGCGCCTCGCGCTGCCTGTGCTCACTGGTCGCGGTCGCGATCGCTGCTCCGATCGCGCTCGCGCCCGCGCGGGCGCTCGCCGGTGACGGCCCGCGCCCGCGCACGCCGCCGCTGTTCGGCGAGCTCCCCTGCATGGTCGTCGTCGATCGCGGCGTCGACTCGAGCGTTCACATCAACTACTCGATCGCCGGCGAGGAGCTCGACAAGACCGACGACGAGGTCAGCGACGGGCGCACGCATCAATTCCTCGCGCTCGCCCAGCAGCCGCTCACGCTGCCGCTGTGGCTCAGCGCCGCCGATGTCGCGGCCGCGTCGGCGGTCGGCCTCGTCGACCCGGACAAGCTGACGCCTGAAGATGTCCTCGAGACCCACCCGGACTGGGCCCCGGGCAGCTGGTCGCGCATCACCCCCGACGACGCGCGCCTGCCGATTCGGTTCGACGTGGCGGCCGCCGGCGTCGAGTGGGATCTCGAGTCCGTCGCGCCCGGCGTGTACCTGATCGACGGCTACACCTGGGATCCCGTGTTCAACCTCCACAGCGTGCGCTGGAGCGCGATCAAGATCATCGACGGCGACGACGACGACGCGAACACCCCGGCCGCGCTGCTCGAGCGCGGCGACGAGACCCTGTACGCCTTCGAAGGCGAGACGCTCGCGCTGCCGGGCTGCGTCGACGCGCTGCCCGGGACGACGGCGCGCGCCGACTGGGCGCTGGTCCGCTACGCGGAGCCGCCGAGCTGGCAGGAATTTCTCCCGGAGACCCCCGTCAGCGCGGGCCCCTACACCCTCGAGTTCACCCCCCCGATCGGGATCGGCTCGGACAACGTGTACGTCCGCCTCCAGCTCCACGACCCGCTGGGCCGCGTCTACACGGCCTACGCGCCCACGCCGATCGCGGTGCTCGAGCAGCTCGAGGGCGCCACCGCGGGCGACGACAGCGACAGCGACAGCGGCGACGTGAGCACCGGCGGGAGCGACGGCGACGACGGCGAGACGGACGACGCGAGCGAGCCGGGCGAGCGCGGCTGTGCATGCACCGCTACGCGAGAAAATCCACGACGCGGCCGGCTGCTGTGGTCCCTCACGGTGCTCGCGGCGCTCGGCCGGCGCAGGCGCGACGCGTCGGGGTCGCTCACTGCTAGTTTTGCCGGGAGCACCGCTGGTGACGCCGTCTCGGTCAATGCGGTGACTCGTGTATGATTCCGCGCGAAGATCCCGCGAAGATCCAAAGAGGATCCCGCGAGGATCGAGCGAAGGCGAAGACGCACCATGCCAGCCGAGTCCGAAGAATGGATCCAGTCATCGCTCGCCCGACTCGAGGCCTACGAGGAGCTCCGCACGGAGTGCCAGGAGCTGATCGAGTCCGACGACGGCGCCCCCGGCGATGTCCTCATCCTCACGCTGATGAGCAAGCTGGAGGACAAGATCAACCTGCTCTACACCAAGCTGGAGTCCGCCGCCGACGCCCGCGAGGACGAGCGAAAGCAGCCGCCGCCGGACTCCAGCCTCGTCGGCGCCGCCGCCCAGACCGCGAGCGAGCCGCCCCCCGAGGGCCTCGCCATGCCCGCCAGCCTCACCACCGCGTCGGGCGCCATCGGCGACGAGCCGCGCGAGCGCTCGAAGACCATGACCTCGGTGCCGAAGTTCAACGAGGTCCAGCAGCGCTACGCGGTCGTCTCGAAGGCCGCCTCCACGCAGCAGCCCGCCGCCCAGCAGGGCAAGACGCAGCTCGGCACCCCTGACTCCACGGCGTCCTCCGTCGCCGGGTCGGCGCCGGCGGCCTCCCACCGCGGGAACACGCTGCACGTGTCACCGCCGCCGCAGCCCTCACCCGTCGTCGCGCACCCCGATGACGAGCGCGCGCCGGCCCGCCCGGCTTCGGCTCCGGCTCCGGCGCCGGCGGCCCCAGCGACCGCAGCCGCCCCGTTCGCGTTCTCGTCGACGCCGGGCGCGGTCGTGCCGGCGACGCTCTCCCAGCAGGGTCACCCGGCGGCCTCGGGCGCGGCGCCCTTCACGTTCACGTCGAACACCAACAACCCCGCGATGTACGGGGCCTCGGACACCTACTTTAACAACCTCGGCTTCGACGACGACGATCTGCGGATGGCCCGACGGACACGTCCGCGCTGGGGCCTGGTCGCGGCGGTCGTGCTGCTCGGCGGCGGCGTCGGCGGGTACATCGCCTACGATCAGTACTACGCCCCCAAGCCCGTGGAGGAGCCCGCCCCCACGGTCCCCGTCGCGCCGCGCGTGATCAAGGCCGCCGAGGTCCCCCCGGACACCCAGGGCCCCGGCAACGTCGCCAAGAGCGACGGCGACATCTCGCAGACCGCCGGCACGTCGATCCAGGAGCGCAAGCGACGCGGTCGCGCGGGGCCGCGCGACCTCGGCCCGGCCGAGCGCGCGCGCCCGCAGCGTGATCGAAGCACGAAGGTCAAGAACACCGACGATCCGCTCGACGGCGTCGAGGGCTTCTAGCCTCGCCTCGCTCGAGCGAGGCTCGCGGCGCGCACGAGCGCGCGCCGCATGCTTTTCGTGTCTTTGGGCGCAGGTCACCTGCACACTGTCACCTCGCGACGAGGCCGACGCGCGCGTCGCTGTTCACAATTCAATTCGAGACGAGCCGCGTGATGCCCAAGCTCAACCAGATCCTTGCCATCGAGAAAGGCGTGAAGACCCGGTCCTACGGAGAGGTGACCGAGCTCCACAAGGCGACCCAGAAGCCCTCGCTGATGAACGGCTTCCACAAGACCTACCAGCGCCGCGACGAGGAGGGCGAGACCTACCCGCCCGAGAGTCAGAAGGTCCGCTTCAACCACAAAGACGTGATCAAGCGGATCGGGCGCGCGCTGAGCGAGCTGTTCGACATCACCGCGACGAAGGACTGGGCCAACTGCAGCGCGCGCGCCAACGTCGTCGTCGACGGCAAGCCGCTGCTGGAGGACGTGCCCGCGACCTACCTGCTGTTCCTTGAAAAACAGCTCGCGGACCTGCGGACCTTCATCGACAAGATGGTCGAGCTCGACGCCGGCGAGGACTGGCTCGAGGACCCGAGCACGGGGCTGTACCGGACCGAGGCGATCAAGACCCAGCGGACCAAGAAGGTCCAGCGCCCGATCGTGCTCTACGACGCGACCGAGCATCACCCGGCGCAGACCCAGCTGATCACCGACGACGTGGTGGTCGGCTACTGGAACACGGTGAAGTACTCGGGCGCGATCCCGAAGCCGAAGAAGAGCGAGCTGATCGAGCGCATCGACAAGCTCACGCGCGCGGTCAAGTTCGCGCGCGAGGAGGCGAATTCGCTGGAGACCGAGCAGCGCCGCGTCGGCGAGGCGGTGCTGAGCTACCTGCTCGGGGGCTAGGCGGAGCGCGAGCGGTCACCCGAGGAGGCCGCGATGTGTCATCATCGAGGCCTCTTTAGGGAGACAAGCTCACGCTCAACCTCAAGCTCATCTGGAGACCAAACAAACGGACAACTGAAGGTTCAATTCCTTCCCCGGCCACCGCCGCCTCGCGCGGCGACTCACTCCGGCCGGGTGGCGGAACAAGGTAGACGCGGGGCGCGTCGCTCTCGGCGTGCTCGTCCGGCTCCCCAAGCTCACGCTCTTCTCCCAGCATCAAACCGGTCGGCGCTCGGGGTCTCTCCGACTCACGCCGAATGACTCGAGATACAGGTTCGATTCCTGTTGGGGCCTCTCCCCGCGCGCGCGGGACTGCGGCCCTATGGTCTAAGGGAAAGACACGGGTACGTAGATCTAAGGCGCGGGTACCTGCCGTCTCTGAGATCACCGACCGACCACGCGCTCCGCGGCGCGTGGACAGACCCCGGGGTACTCGCAGGGTACGCACCCCGGGGTCGCCTTTTTAAGTAGCGATCGGGAGCGACCGAGCGGGCGCGCCGCCGCGCGCTGAAAAAAATCTGAATTGTTTTCCCGCGGGCGAAGACATCAACGGGTGAGTCACGCGAACGAGCCGCGAACGCGGCCGGCCGCGCTGGAGAACTCCTATGAACCCGACGAACCCGCGCCCCCCCAGCAACCTCCTCCCCCTCCCCCTCCTCCTCCTCGCCGCGCTCGCGCCCGCCTCCTGCGACGCGCCCGAGCGCGACGACGCGACCGATCCCGGCGAATTTCGCGAGCTCGCGCCAGACCCGGCGGCCGCGGCCTCCTACGGCTGGTGCCCGCAGAACGGCACGTTCAACGGGATCCACACGCTCGTGCGCTACCCGACCGCGACGGACTGCAGCGAGCCGCTCGTGGATCGCCCCTTCGTCCTCGTCCTGCGCGGGAACACGTACTCCTACACCACCTACGACTATCTGCTCGAGCACCTCGCCAAGAACGGCTTCATCGTCGCGATCCCCGACCTGCTCGCCGCCGCCGACAGCGACGGCTCGTACATCGTCTCCGCGGAGCAAGCCGAGGACCTGCTCGATGAGCTGCTCGCTACCTGGCCCAAAGCCTACGCGATCGACCCCACCCGGCTCGGGATCGTCGGCCACAGCCGGGGCGGCAAGACGGCCCGCTACCTCGCCGATGTACTCAAGGGCGGCGCCGATCCGTGGACGGTGCGCGCGATCGTCTCGCTCGCGGGGCAAGGCGGCCCCGAGCACCCCTTTGATCCGAGCATGACGACCGCCGCGTTGATGCTGCAGGGCTCGCTCGACACCGACATCTTCGCGTTGAAGGCGTACGGGCTCTACGACACCGCAGCCGGCGGCGAGAGCTCGGTCGCGTGGCCCCAGCCAGGGCTGTACAAGGCGATGAAGCTGCTCCACGGCGTGCCCCACAGCAGCTTCTCGGAGAAGCTCGGGCTGGGCCCGGTGGCGCACGTAGCGAAGGGCTACACGCTCGCCTTCCTCAGCGCGCATCTCGACGGGGACATGACCTGGTACGAGGATTATATCCGCGGCGACGCGGTGCCCTTCGGCGCGCCGATCGATGTCACGGGCCAGGTGAGCGACGGCTTCCTGCGCACGGTCATCGACAACTTCGAAGACGGCTTCGTCGGTGCGACGCCGCTCGGGGGTGCGGTCGACGCCTCACACCCGGGGCTCAGCGCCGCGATCGTGGACCTCTCGAGCGACGTGGACTCGCCGCACGTCACCAGCGCGCTGCGGGTCGGCGCCAAGCAGGAGGGGACCTTGATCGAGTGGTCGATCCCCCAGGCGCACGGCGACGCGACTCCGTACCGCTGGCTCTCGCTGCGCGTGGGGCAGCTCTCCGGCGCGCCCGCGACCGATCTGCGCGTCCAGATCATCAACGACGGCGTGCCCTCGGCGGAGCTCGTCGTCACGGATCACGGCGTGATCCCGACGCCGGAGACGATGTGCAGGGCCGGCGTGCAATTCGGCTGTAACTCCTACGCGGCGGAGCACATGGGGACGATCCGAATCCCGCTCGACGACTTCGCCGATCGCGATGATGTCGAGGCGGTCCGGCTGGTGTTCCGCGGCGACGCGCTGCGCAAGTCGTTCCTCGTCGACAGCCTCGAGCTCTCGGAGTGGATCCACAAGCCCTGACGGGCGACGCGAGGCCGCGCGCGTTCAGAGCAGGTAGCCCTGGACGCCGCGGACCGCCACGCGCGCGCGCTCGTGGTCGCCGCACAGGCGCAGCCAGAGGTCGAGCAGCAGCGAGTCCTGGCGCCCGACGTCGACGAGCAGCGCGAGCCGCTCGGGGCCGTCGCGCAGGCCGAGCTCGTCGAGCGCCATGGCGCCGAGGAAGACCTGCAGGCCGGGGTTGCCCGCGCCCCACAGCGAGAACACGAGCAGGCACTGGCGACCGCTCGAGAGCCCGCTCGCGGCCACGCGCAGGCGCACGGTCGACTGCGCGCGGAACCGCCGGCGGAGCCGAGCCAGATCGCTGTCCGCCGGCGCGCCGCGGGGCACGCCGCCGCCGCCCAGGATCACCGCGCCCTCCTCGACGCGCTTGCGCAGCTCGTCGGGCAAGAGCCCGGCGACGCCCCCGAACAGCTCGAGCGAGGCCGCGACGCCGGCGTCGCGCTCATCGAGGCGCTCGTCGACGGAGGGCGAGGCCGGGGTCAGCTCGAACCAGGGGGCCATGGGCGCCTGCACGTGCCGGGCCTTCCACGAATTGGTGGTGGGCGGCGGCTCGAGGCCAGGGCGGGCGGCGAGCAGGACCTCGGGGGCGATCGGGATGAGGCGCGCCAAGGCGCTCCAGTCTACCCGATCAGGGCGAGAGCGAGTCCCAGAAGTCACACTCCTCGGTGCGCACGCCGTCGCCCGTCATCGACGGCACGTCGAGCCAGGTGTAGGCATCCCCGCCGCCGGCGTACTGCGGCCACATCAGCCCGCCCTCCGAGGGGTCGTCGACCGCCGCGTACCGCGTCCACGCGCCCTGCATGATCGCCGCCATCTCGAGATCGTCCGCGTTGGGCGTGTAGTCGAAGGGGCCGAACTTAACCGCGCTGAACGTCCCGAAGACGTAGACCAGCTCGAGGCCGTGAAAGGCCGTCGCGGTCTGGTTCATGCCGACGGTGTAGCCGTTGTACGCGAAGTGGTAGCGGTAGACGGGCTCGTCTTGGTTGTCCGCGAGCGCGCGCGCGACCCTCCGCGCGCCGCACACGAACTTCGCGTCGCTGCTGAGCGCGACGTAGGCCGCGGTCGGGTCACCGCCGTACTTGTCGAAGGCGTAGAGCGCCTGGATCTGCTGCACGACGTCGGGGCCGAGGATCCCGAAGGTCGCCTGCACGAGCGCGTTGAAGGTCGCCTCCGTGAGCGGCGGCACCGAGTTCGCGGTCTCCTCGTTGTTGGCGCCGACGATGACCGGCACGTGGTTGTGCGCCCCTGACTCGATCGCGCTCAGCGCGGACTGGGGCAGCGCGTAGCCGTCGACGTGCGGCCCGAAGCTCTGCCCGAAGCCGGCGACGTTGGGGAAGCCGGTGGGCTCGATCTGCACGAGCTGATCGGCCGGCAGCGCGCGCAGGCACGCCGGCACGTCGGCCTCGCCCTCGCAGCCGCTCGCGGTGATCCACGGCGCGCTGATCTGCTGCTCGTAGCTGGCGAGGCTGCGGTGAGTGCAGCCGCCGCTCTGGATGATGGCGCGATCGAGCAGGCCGGCCGCCAGCGGCGAGCCGAGCAGCGTGCAGGTGTTGACCGCGCCCGCCGACTCGCCGAACAGCGTGATGTCGTCGGGGTCGCCGCCGAAGACCGCGATGTTGTCCTTCACCCACGCGAGCGCCTTGAGCTGATCGAGCGTCCCGTAGTTGCCGGAGACGCCCTCGGCGGACTCGGCCGCGAGCGCGTCGTGGGTCAGGAAGCCGAGCGCCGCGAGCCGGTAGTTGAGCGTGACGACCACGACGTCGTGGTCGCGCGCCAAGATCGCGCCGTCGTACAGCGGGTCGACCGCGGTGCCGATCGCGTTGCCGCCGCCGTGGATGAAGACCATCACGGGGCGCTTCATCACCTGGTCCTCTGGACCTGTCTCTTGCGTCCAGACGTTCAGCTGCAGGCAGTCCTCCTCGCCGACCACCGCGCCGTTCGGCTGCTGCCCGTCGCTGTCGAGCTGCACGCAGGCCGGGCCGAGCTCGCTGGCGTCGCGCGGCGCGTCCCAGCAGGCCGGGTCCTCGGGCGGGCGAAAGCGCAGCTCGCCGACCGGCGGGGCCGCGTAGGGCACGCCGAGGAAGCGGTACACGCCGTCCTCGAGCGCGCCCTGGACAGGGCCGTGGCTCGTGGGCACCAGCGCGCCGTCGGGCTCGACGTCGCCGCCGCAGCCCGGCTCGCCCGTGGTCGCGCCGGTCTCGGTCGCGCCGGCGGTCGTGCCCCCCGTCGTCGCCGTCGCGGCCGTCGTCGACGCGGTCGTCATCGCGGTCGACGCGGTCGTCGTCGCGCCGCTCGTCGCCCCCGTCATCGGGCCGGCCGTGGTCCCGCCGTCGCTCGTCGACTCCGTCGCGCCGCCGTCATCACCGCTGCAGGCGGCGAGCGCCGCCAGGGCGACGCCGGCGACCAGGCGACCAGGCCGAGATAATCCAGTCTTCATGGCCGCGAGTGTATCGCAGCGCGCGGCGGCCCGCCGTCACAAACATGTCCCTATAGACACAACATAATTACATGGCTCAGCGCGCCGGCGGGCTGTAGAAGCCGCGCGCGCGCATCCACTCGAGCGCGCGGCCGGGCCAGGTCGCCATCGCGGGCGCGCCGTGGTGATCGGCGAGGCCCAGGCCGTGGGCGCCGTCGTCAAACAGCATCAGCTCGCTGTCGACGCCCTGCTGCGCGAGCGCGGCGTGCAGCAGCTCGCTGTTCTGATACGGGACCTTCTTGTCGTGACGCGAGTGCACGAGCACCATCGGCGCCGTCTGGGGGGTGACCTGACGCTCGACCGAGAGCAGCTCGACCAGCGCGGGGTCGGGATCGGGGTCGCCGCCGAGCAGGTTGTAGCGGCTGCGCATGTGGGCGTGGGGCGGATCGAGGGTGACGACGGGGTAGACCGCGATCGCGAAGTCGGGCCGACACGAGACGTCCGCGAGCGCGGGGTCGTCGGGCGGCGCGGCCCCGGGCGCGTAGCGCGGGCTGCCGTCGGCGCAGCGCGTCGCGAGGCTGGCGGCCATGTGCCCCCCCGCCGAGAAGCCGAACACGCCGATCTTGTCCGGCGCGACGCCGAGCTCGTCCGCCCGGGCGCGCACCGTCTGGATCGCGCGCACGCCGTCAGCGAAGAAGGCCTCGTGATCGTAGCCGCCGAATTCCCCCACGCGGTAGCGCAGCACCACCGCCGTGATCCCGCGCGCGGCGAGCCAGCGCGCGGTCGGCTCGCCCTCGGCCTTGAGCCCGCCGTGGTGCCCGTAGCTGCCGCCCGAGGCGACGATCACCGCGGTGTCGCTGATATGTCCGTTGGGACCTGTCTTGGCAGGCGGGTAAAAGAACAGCCGCGGCCGGTCATGCTCGATCGCGCCGCGGGCCCCGGGCGCGCCGTCGGGCCACAGGAGCTCATCGTGCTCCGCGCCGCGCGGCGCCCCCGGGCAGCCGGCGAGCGAGAGCGGCGCGAGCGCGCACGCGGCAAGGAGCAGCAGACAGCGCGGGGACAGCGAAGATGGACGCGCGGACATTGGTTCGGCATCCTGCCACAGCGAGCGCGCGAGGAGGCCCCGCGCGCCCCCGCGACGCCACGCGCCGTCAGGTAGCTAGCGCCGCACGAGCAGGCGCTTGAGCCAGCTCTGCCCGGCCTTCGCGTCCTCGCCCGCCGGCTCCTGCCGGTTGCGCATGAAGTCCGCGACCTTGGCGAACTGCGCGTCGAGCAGCGCGCGCAGCTCCCCGGTGACGCCCTCGTCGTCGAGCGCGCGGGTCATGCACGAGAGCCACTGGTCGCGCTCCTCCACGCCGATCGAGAACGGCAGGTGACGCGCGCGCAGGCGCGGGTGACCGTGGCGCTGGATGTACAGCGGCGGGCCGCCGAGCCAGCCCGAGAGGAACAGGTACAGCTTCTCGCGCGATCCCGTGAGCGCGTCGGGGTGGAGCGCGCGGATGAGCTCGTACTCCGCGTCGCGATCCATGTGGTCGTAAAACACATCGACCAGGCGACGCACCGCCGCGTCGCCGCCGAGCTGTTCGTAGGGGGTGGAGGCCGCGGGAGAGTCCGCCATCCGGCGTATCCTATGCGCGAAGCGATCGCGCGCACTACTCTGGCCTTTCAGACACCCGCGCGAGCCCGGGGGATCCAGACCCCACTGGAGCCTCGAGCCCCCGACGCGGCGCCGAAAATTGTGCTGATTCTCAGGACATGCCGACGCGGTACGCGCCTGCTACGCTGGGTCCTGGTTGCACGCGCGAGCCCGGGTCGACGCTGGCGGATATCCTCCCCGCCCTTGTTGACCCGGGCACTCGTATCTTCGCGCGTAACGCCGCGCGTATCTTCGCCGGTACGACGCGAGGCCCCGCTCAGCGGTTGACGCGGCCGAACACGATGTCGGTGGCGATGACGCCCTTGCTGTCGGCGCCGAACCACCCGTAGGCGGTGCCGCGGCCCTCGCCGTCGGTGAGGAACAGCAGCGTCCCCTCGCCGATCCCGCCGCCCTCATCGAACTCGCGGGTGTCATCGCCGTGCGGTAGCGAGGTCGCGTCGAGGATCCGCACGGTGTACGCGTCGGGGATCGCGGGGTAGCGCTTGGCGGGCTCGAGGATGAAGCCGACGTGCCCGGTGTTCTTGCTGGGGAAGTTCGGCGGCCGGATCCAGGCGAACAGGTCGCCCGGCCGCGCGTCCTCGATGTGCGGGAGCCGGCGCCAGCCGTCGCGCGCGCGCTTGGTCGAGGCGCGCTTGATCGTGCGGTAGTAGTCGCGGGCGACCGGCCTGGGCCGCTCGATCGCCCCGTGCGCGACCGGGGCGGCGCGCTTGAGGAACCACGCGACCATCGCCGAGCAGTCCCACAGATAGACGCCCTCTCGCCGCCGCACGTAGGTCCGGTGCTGGTAGCGGGTGACCGTGAGGTTGGCGTAGATCTTGTCTTTGAGCGCGAGGATCTTGCGAGCGGCGCGCGTCGCCGGCTCGGGCGCTGGCTCGACGGGCGTCGGCTCAACGGGCGCTTCTTCGACCTGCTCGACGTCCTCGACAAGCTCGTCGGAGACGTCCACATCGAGCGCAGCGATCGCTACATCGTCGTCACCATCGAGGCGCTCGGTCTCCGCGACGGTGAAGACGGCCTCCGATCCCGGCAACGACTCGGAGCGCGCGACGCCGCTCGCGGCGACCGCGGCGACCGTGAACGCGATCACGGCCGCGCACGTCCCGATCACCCACGCTCGTCGCCTCCCGTCCACCTCCTGAGTAGACGCGCGAAGGGGGGTCGAAGTTCCACGCGCGCGCAGCGGATCTTGCGCACTGTCACGGGTGAGCGCGCGCCGCACCTCCAGCGACGTGACCTAACAGACAGCGCCCGTCGTCCAGCCGCGCGGCTCGTGCTAGGAGAGCGCATGCACGCGCTGCTCCGAGCGTTTCACGGGCGCCCCGACCACCCCGCGCTGCGCGCCGCTGGAGTTACATGGTCGTACGGGCAGCTCGGTGATCGGGCGCGCCGCCACGCCGCCGGGCTGCGCGGCCTCGGCCTGCCCGCCGGCGCGCGCGTGGCGGTGCTCGCCGAGCCCGCCCCCGCGCTGCTCGTCGCGCTGCTCGGGCAGTACCTCGCGGGCCTCGTGCACGTGCCGATCAACACCCGCTACCGCGGGCTCGAGGTCGCCCACATCCTGCGCGACAGCGGCGCCGCGCTCGTGCTCGTCGACCAGGCCTGCGCGCCCGCGCTGGCGGAGGCGATCGAGCAGGCGCCCGAGCTCGCCGCGCTGCCGCGGATCCTGCTCGGCGACGAGCTCGCGGGAGGTCTTCGCGCGGGCGACCGGCGGTTCGAGGACCTGTACACCGAGACAGGCGACGCGCTCCCGCGCGCGCTCCCGGACGACGCGCTGTCGCTGATGATCTACACGTCGGGGACCACCGGCAAGAGCAAGGGCGTCGCGCACACGCACCGCTCGGTGAGCGCCGCGATCGGGGCGTTGACCGGGCTGTGGCGCTGGCGCGACGACGACGCGCTGGTGCTGGCGCTGCCGCTGTTTCACGTCCACGGCCTCGCGATCGGGGTCCACGGCGCGCTGCTGCACGGGATGACCATCGAGCTGCTGCCGCGCTTCACCTGCGAGGGGGTCATCGACGCGATCGCGGGCGGCGGGACCATCTTTATGGGCGTGCCGACCATGTACCGACGTCTGCTCGACCACGTGGAGCGAGCGGAAGGGCGAGATGACGCGGCGACCTTGGCCCGCGCGCGCCTGTTCACCTCGGGCAGCGCGGCGCTGCCGGCCGCCGACTTCACGCGCTTCGAACAGCTGACGGGGCACCGCATCCTCGAGCGCTACGGCATGAGCGAGACGCTGCTGACGCTCTCGAACCCGGCTGAGCCCGCGCGCCGCGTCGCCGGCACGGTCGGCTTCCCTGTGCCTGGCTTTGAGGCCAGGGTCGTCGACGAGCAGGGCGTCAACATCAAAGACGTCGAGGACGCCGAGGACGCGCGCGGCGAGCTGTGGGTCCGCGGCGTCGGCCTCATGCGCGAGTACTGGGGCAACCCCCAGGCGACCGCGGGCGCCTTCGCCGACGGCGGCTGGTTCAAGACCGGCGACGTCGTCTCGCGGGATCGCGAGGGACGCTTCGCGATCGTCGGCCGGCGCTCGGTCGACATCATCAAGAGCGGCGGCTTCAAGATCTCGGCCCGGGAGCTCGAGGACGCGCTGCTCGAGCTCCCAGAGGTCGCCGAGGTCGCGGTCGTCGGGCTCCCAGATCCGGAGTGGGGTCAGCGAATCGTCGCGGCCGTGGTGCCGAAGACGACCGCGAAGACGAGCGCGGAGACGAGCGCGAAGACGAGCGCGGAGACTGACGCGGAGGCCGACGCGCTCGCGGAGGCCGTCACGGCCCACGCCCGCGCGCGGCTCGCCAGCTACAAAAAGCCCCGCGGCGTGGCGATCGTCGCGTCGCTGCCACGCAACGCGCTCGGCAAGCTGCAGAAGCACCGGCTGATCGCCGCGATCGAGGCGGGCGAGCTCACGCTGCGGGCGGCGGGCTGAGCCCTCGCGCCAAGCGCGAGCCCGGGCTACACGAGCTCCTCGACGTAGAACCAGTCGCCCCCCTCGAGCCGCAGATCAAAGCGCCCGCTCCCGCGCTTGCCGATCGCGTTGATCACCGAGTAGCGGTACGGGAAGAAGCTGAGGTGCAGGTTAAAGCCGAAGCGGTACGGCCGCTCGCGCGGCACCACGATGATCAGCCTGCGCGTGGCGACGCGTCGCAGCTCGACGAGCGCGCCGTCGAGGTCCCGCACGTGCTCGAGCACGTGGGTGCACACGGCCGTGTCAAACGAGCCGTCGGCGAAGGGCAGGCGCTCGGCGGGCGCCGTCACGAAGCGGACCCCGGGCGGGCGCGCGTCGGCCTCGGGCGTGATGATGTCGCAGGCCGTGACCTCGAGGCGCCGCGCGGCGAGGCGACCCGCGAGCAGCCCGCGGCCGCAGCCGACCTCGACCACCCGCGACCCAACGACCTCGCGGGGGATCCGCTCGAGGCAGGCCGCGTTGAGGTCGCTGCCCTTGATCAGGTTGCAGGCCGCCGTCTCCCGGTAGCACCGCTCGTACTCGAGCTCCGACATAAACGGCGCGCGCTCGCGGAAGTTGAGGAAGATGTCCGCGCGCTCGCCGAACGCGAGCTTAAACAGCACGCCCATCACCCATCTCGAGTCGCGCAGCGCCGGCGGCAGCAGCTCGTTGATGACAAAGTTCAGGACGATCGACAGCTTCCTCGAGACCTGCATCGCCGCGCCGCTGTCGTAGCGCGCGACGCGGCGCGCCGTCAACTGAGACGCCGGCGACGCAGATACCTGTCCCCTACTTCACGTCGTCCGCGACGCGCAGGCGCTGGCGCACGCGCATCAGCCCGAGCTCGACGATGGTCTTGGGCGAGCGCGCGGGCTTGTGCGTCAGCTTCGCCGCGCCGGTCGCCAGCAGCGCGCGCCGGTGCTTGGCGCACTGCTCGTACTTCGCCAGCAGCGCGCGCTCCTGCACGGGGTACTTCGCGCGCTCCCAGGCCGCCCGCGCGGCGCCGTCGAGCGGGTGAGCGCGCCGCCCCCCGGCGCGCTTGACCGCCGCGCCCAGCGAGCGCGACAGCTCGCTGCGCGAGTCGAGCGTGAACGAGAAGAAGTAGGCCGGCGAGACCTCGCGGAACTTGTGGGCCTGGAAGCAGTGCTCGACCGAGAGCCAGCGCAGCCCCTCGAGCGTGAAGGGCGACTCGGCGAAGTTCGAAAGCAGACGCCGCCAGTTGGGGATGCCGGACAGCTCGGCGAAGTCCGCGGGCGACAGCGGCGGCTCGATCCGCTCGCCGGCGCCGCGACCCGGGGGCGCGTCGCGGGAGCGCGAGTGGAACATAAAGACCGCTGACTCGGAGTACAGCTCGGGCGTCATAGCCGCTCCAGTGTGGAGCGGCCGCGTGATCCAGCGGAGATCAAGCGGGCGCCGGGGCGGCGCGCGGCTCAACGCCGCTGCACGCCACGGGAGTGGCGCAGGATCAGCTCAAAGAGCTCGCGCACCGCGACGCCCTCGAGGCCGCGCTCGCGGCCCCAGCCGGCGCGGGACTCGAGCAGCGCGCGCTCGCGCGCGGGGTCGCGCACGACGAGCCCGCGGGCCGCCTTCACCGCGCCGGCGCGGCGTGACAGCTGCACCCGACGCGCGAGCAGCTCGACCAATTCTCGGTCGAGCGCGTCGATGTGGTCGCGGGTCTCGAGCAGCTCGGGCGCGGCGGCGGTCAACTCGGGGATCTCGAGCGCGGGGTCGGCTACGTCGGCGCCGGGCTGCCCCGGGGCGACCGCCGCCTGCGCGAGATGATCGTCGACGTTCTGCAGCGCGTCGACCAAGGCGCGGCGCGCGGCCGGGGCGTGCGGGTTGTCGTGCTGGATCGCGAAGAACAGGTGACCGGCGTCCTCACGCACCGACTCGACCGCGTTGGCGATGGCGTGGAACGAGGGCGGCACGAAGGCCAGATCCTCGCCGGCGCCGATGTCGATCAAGCCCTTGGCGATGAAGAACGCGAGCGCGTGGGTCTGCGCCATCGCCTGGTCGTGGGCGTCGGCGCTCTGCTCGATCACCGAGCAGTCGAGCGCGGTGAAGAAGCGGCGCGCCCGCGCGAGCGCCTCGGGGTGACGCGGGCTCGGGCACAGGACCACGCGCTGCGGCTCGCCCCGCGCGAGGCTCGAGGGGCCGAACAGCGGGTGCGTCGCGATCCAGGGCACCGCGTCGCCGAGCAGCTCATCCATCACGGCGGCCGGCCCGAGCTTGACGCTGCCCACGTCCATCACCAGCTGCGCGCCGCTGAGGTACGGACGGATCGACGCGATCGCGTCGCGCGTGGCGGCGATCGGGGCGCAGACGACGACCGTGGCGGCGCCGGCGACCAGCGCCCCGCGGTCCGCGACCGCGAAGCGCGGCTCCACCGGCAAATGTGGATCCCAGGCCCGGACCTCCGCGCCGCGCTCGTCGAGAAGCTCACACAGCGCCCGGCCGAAGCGACCAAAGCCGAGAATTGCCGCGACTTCGCCCTGCATCGTCACCGTTGTACCGCACTCTCGCTTGAGCGACGGCTCGCTATGCAGATACAAGATACAAGATACAAGTAGGTATCTCGCCGATGCCATCACGCGCCGTCGGCACCGCATGGCGCGCCCGAGCGAATTGCTCGCGGTCGGCCCACGAAAGGACTCGACATGATCACGCACCGCTCCCTCTGGTCCGCGCCCGCGCTCGCGTGCGCGCTGCTCCTGCTCTCGACCGGCTGCGGCGACGACGGCGTCACGACGAGCGTGACCGACGGCGGCACCGGGAGCGAGAGCGAGGGCGGCGAGGCGGCGTCGACTGATCCCGCCGCCAGCGCGGGCACTGACTCCTCCGCGACGGACGGCGGCGGCACCGACGGCGGCTCCGACTCCGGGACCTCGGACGCGTCGACGAGCGGCAGCGCCACCACCTCGACCTCGACGGACCCGAGCACCAGCTCCAGCAGCTCCGAGACCTCGAGCACGTCGGAGACCACGGAGACCTCCGAGACCGGCGTCGAGGAGGGCTTCATGCTCGGCGTCGACGTCACCGACATCAGCCCGACGGATCAGCAGCTCGGGCCGATGTTCTACATGGGCGCCTACGGGGCGCCCTTCACCCGCGGCCCCGCCCAGGGCGTGCACGACCCGATCTTCGTGCGCTCGCTGGCGATCGAGGCCAACGGCGAGGGCATCATCCTCGCGATCCTCGACCTCCCAGGGATGGGCAACCAGATCACGCGAGCGCTCCGCCAGGAGGTCGCGGCCGCGACCGGCTTGTCCGAAGACCAGGTGCTGGTCGGCGCGACGCACACCCACTCGGGCCCGGACCTCATGGGCCTGTGGGGCGGCGTCCCCGACAGCTACCGCGACGCGCTCATCGAGATGACGACCGCGTCGATGACGGCCGCGTGGGAGAGCCGCGTCAAGGGCACGCTGGAGGTCGGGACCGCCGAGGTCGATCGCAACAAGAACCGCCGCGGGCACCCGGACAAGGACGAAGAGATCACGGTCCTCGACGCCTACGACGAGGACCTAAACCGGATCGCTACCATGGTGACCTACGCGGCGCACCCGGTCATCCTCGGCGAGGGCAACAAGCTGATCTCGCGGGACTTCTGCGGCTACGCCGTGGACGCGCTCGAGGCCGAGGTGGGCGCGCCGGTGCTGTTCTTCAACGGGGTCCTCGGCGACGCGACGCCCAAGAGCCCCGACGGGCAGTACGAGGACGACTTCGAGAAGGCCGAGGCCTACGGCGACGCGCTCGCCGAGTCGGCCCTGCTCGCGCTCGAGCAGACCGAGGACGTCGAGCCGGAGGTCGTCTTCCTCTCCGACTCGTGGGAGCAGAAAGTCGACAACCTGCTGTTTCAGGCCGCCGCGAACCTCGGGCTCGCGCTCTACGACTTCGACATGCAGGGCCTGTTCGACAGCTACGTCACGACCCAGGCGACCTACTTCCGGCTCGGGACGCAGGTCCAGGGCGTCGGCTTCCCGGGCGAGTCCCTGACCTACAACGGGCTCTCGATCAAGGACGTCATGAAGACGCCCCACCGGCTGCTGCTGGGCAACACCGGCGACGCGCTCGGCTACTTCGTCCCCAGCGACGAGTGGCAGATGGGCTTCAACGACAACTACGAGGAGTCGGTCTCGCTGGGCCCCGACGCCGGCGACAAGGCCCGCGACGTGATCAACGCGCTGATCCTCGCGGACAACCAAAACTTCTGAGCGTGGCGCGGACGCCGAGCGCGCCTTCGAGCATGGTTCTCAATACATGTTCAACCAGGCGCGCGACGAGCCGCCGCGCGTTGCGTCCGCTGAGCCGCCGGCGCACCATGCATGTCGATGACCGGCGCGTTCCAGCGGCGCAAGGCCGCGCAGCTGCTCTCTGAGGGCGTCGAGGCGCTGTCGGCCGGCGACCGCGCGCGCGCGGAGTCGCTGCTCGAGCGCTGCCGCGAGCTCGACCCCGACGCGCGCGAGCTCTACCTCCCGCTCGCGCGCGCGCTGCGGGAGCGAGGCAAGATGATCGAGGGCGCGCGCGCGCTCGACGAGGCCGTTCGCAGGTTCCCCGACGATCCGCTGATCGCCTTCGAGCGCGCGTGCCTGCACGCGGAGACAGGTCAATTCGAGACCGCCGAGCGAGCGCTGCGCGAGCTCGCCCAGCGCTTCCCAGACAGCCCGCGCCCGCGGGTGGAGCTCGCGCTCACGCTCCGCAACACCCGGCGCTACGGCGCCCTGCAGGAGACGCTGCGCGAGGCGCTCGCGCGCCACCCGAAGGACCCGGAGCTGCTCGGGCTCATGGCGCAGGCGCGGCTCGCCGTCGGCGACAGCGAGGCGGCGCGCGCCTGGTGGGCGCGCACCCTCGAAGCGGCGAGCCGCGCGGGCGACGAGCTCCCCCGCGAGCTGCCGGGGCTGCGCCCGACGTCGATGCGCGAGCGCGTGCGCAGCGAGTTCGGCGCGCTCCTGCTGGGGACGGGGCACGACGACGGCCTGCACATCCCCTGGTACTCGACCTACCTGTGCTCAAACTTCGACGTGATCGCCACGATCGCGCGCCTGCGGAGCTTCGCGCGGCACCACGGCTGGTCGTGGACGCGCGTCGCGGCCGTCGACGAGACCGCCGAGGTGCTGGCGCACCTCGTGGCGAGCGCGCTCGGGCTCCCGCGCGGGCGCAGCGACGAGAGCTCGCCGGAGGACGACGCGCTCGCGGTCGCGTCGATCCTCTCGCCCGGATGGGAGCGAGGCGCTCGCGGCCCCTGGGCGCTCGATCGCGCCCGCGCCGGCAGCCTGTTCGCCTTCGCGGTGCTCGACTACCGACGCCACAGCGCCCCGCTGCCGCCGCTGATCGGCGTCGCTGGCGGTGAGCGAGTCTGCCTGCCCTGGCGACGACTCGGCGAGGCGCGCATCGGCTTTCAACCAAGCGGCTTGATCGCGCCGCTACCCGACGAGCTCGACCCGCGGCCGCCCGCCGAGATCGCCAGCGAGTACATCGACGCGATCCGTGACTACGAGCCCGGCGACGCCTATCGGCCGGCGCTCGAGCTCTCGGGGCCCGCGCGCGTCGACCTGCAGCCGGGGCTGCGCGCGCGCTGCCGCGTCGCGCACCTCCGCCGCGCGGACGTCGACCCGCCCGCGCGGGAGCGCCGGTCGCCGACGCTGCTCGAGCAGCTCGAGTCCCGCAGCGTCAGCGCGCTGCAGGGCGCGCTGCACCGGCTCGACGCGCTCGAGCACCGGGAGCTGCTCGCGGCGATCGACGCGACGCACCTTCGTGTCCTCGAAGACAGGTTCCGCGACACGCCGGACCTGCGCGCGCGCGTGGCCGCCGTCCTGTACCGCCGCGCGCCCGCGCGCTTCGGCGCCCTGCTCGAGGGGATGATCGCGGCCGGCGACGCCGTGCCGCCCGGCGAGCGCGACAACCTGCTGCACCTCTACGGCTGCAACCCCTGGTCCCCGAGCCCGCGCGCGCAGCTCGAGGCCTGGCTCGAGCGCGGCGCCGCCTCGGCGCGCAGCGAGATCGTGCAGTCGAAGTACGGCCTGTACTTCCTGTGGAGCGCGCTGCCGCGAGCCCGCTTCGCGGCGCTGCTCGACCGGCTGCTCGACGATGAGCCCGCGATCGCGCTCGGCACCCTGCACTGGCTCCACGATCACCCCGCCGCCGGGGAGTTCACGGCGCTCGCGGCTGCCCGCCTCGAGCACCCAAACCCCGACATCGTGTTCGAATCGCTGCAGCTGCTGCGGGTCGGCGGACACGCGCTCCCGCTCGAGCGGCTCACGCCGCTGCTCGACCCCGAGGCCGTCGGGCCGCGCGTCGCCAGCAGCGCGATCGAGCTGCTCGAGCTGCACCCGCTCGCGCGACGTGAAGCGCCGCTGATGCGCCTGCTGGAGGGCCCTCGCGCGGATGTCCTCTGGGCCACGACGCGCGCGCTGCTGCGCGGACCCGACGGCGCGCGCGCGGCCCCGCGGGTCGCCGCCAAGCTCGCCGCGCTCCCCGTCGACTCGCCCCGCTTCGTCGAGATCCTGCGCGCGCTGACCAGCGCCCCCTCCTACGAGCACCTCGCCCCGGCGCTCGAGCGGCTCACCGACGCCGCGCGGGTCAAGGCCTTCGTCTCGGCGCTGCAGCGCGCGCTCATCGACTTCGACGACCCCCGGCTCGTCGCCCACCTGCGCGCGCACCCGGACTGCCACAGCCTCAATCCGCCTCCTGGCTTCGCGCGCTTCCTCGACCGCCACGGCGAGCCGGGCCGCGACCGCGCGCTGGTGTTCGCGGCGCTCGGCGCCACGGATCCGCGCGCCGGCTACGAGGCGATGGGGGTGCTCGCGCGCTGGGGTGAGCGCGCGCTCGCGGACCAGCTCACGCGCGCGCTCGACTACCCGCCCGCGCACGCCGATCCTGCCCTCGAGGCCATGTTCTGCGCCTACGGCTCGAGCGAGTTCGATCGCCTCGCGCCGCCGCTGCGCGCCCGGGCCCGCGTCGCCGATCCGACGCTGTGGACGATCTTCCGCGAGCTCGCCCGGGCGCGCCACGAGGAACTCTCGGCCTGGCTCGGCGCCGACCCAGCGCGCCGCGAGACCGCGCGCGTCTTCATCGAGCACCAGCTGCGCGCCGAGCTCCCCGGGAAGTTCGTGCTCGGGGCCCAGTCCGCGCACCACGAGGTGTTCGCCCGCCTCGACCCCGAGGGCTTCTCGCGCATGGTCGAGCGGACGCTGCGCGGCACCCCGGACCGCTTCGCGCTCGACGTGCTCGAGGACCTGCGCACACGTGACCCCGAGGCCGCGCGCGGACACGCCGAGCGGCTCCAGGACTGCGGACACTGGGGCGTCCGCGGGTGCGCGCGGCGGATCCTCGAGACGCCGGATCCTAGCCCCGCCTAGATCCCAGACGCCGTGCCACGGCCCCTGGGGAAGAACAAACGCGTCCAACGCTCGGCGCGCCGCTCGAGCTGCACCCCCACACACAGCGTCGACACCCGCGCCCGCGCCCGCGGCCCCAGCTCCGCACAGACATGTCCTAACGGTAATAAAGATTCGCTCGCCGCGGCCCCCGGCCGCCTACTCGCGCGCGCCCGCTCGAGGCATACTCGCGCGACGAGAGGCACCCGCGCCATGAAGCTCAAGTCGCTGTCCGTCTCCCTCCCCTTCAACCTCGGCTCGCTCTCCTTCGAAGCCAACGAGGTCGAGCAGCGCGCGGCCTGGAAGCTCTACGTCGAGCTCGTGACCCGCGTCGCCGCCCAGCCCTTCATGATCGAGCACGGCTCGCTGCGCGGCGCGCTCTCGTCGCTTCACAGCCTGTTCGCGCGCACCCGCGAGATCCTCCGCGACGCAGGTCCTGACGTGGCCCACGGGCCAGGATCATTCGGCGCCATCGCGATCCGGGTGCTGACCCAGGGGATCGCGCCCTTCACCACCGAGTGGCACCCAGCGCTCGCCGAGCACGAGGCGACCAGGCCCGAGGGCGTGCACCCCCGCGCGCACGAGCACAGCTGGCCGCGCTACGGCGAGATGGTCCGAGAGTTCGTCTCGCTCCAGCTGGAGATCCGCGACTACCTGCGGGTGCTCGCCGCGATCGCCGACATCGGCGATCTCGACCTCTGAGCGTCGACGCGCCGCCGCCCCATTTCGCGCGCCCGCCCCGGCCCCGCGGCCGCTCGCGCGACGCTTCTTGTAGTTGCCCCAAAAGACAGATACGCGTGGAGTGAGTCCTATGCGCCACACGCCCACGCCCACGATGTACCTCCTCGCCACCGCGCTCGCGCTGGCGCCCGCCTGCGGCGACGCAGGCGGCGACACGAGCGACAGCTCCTCCTCCAGCGAGAGCGAGGCCACCAACGCCGCCGGCACCGATCCGGCGACCAGCGCGGGCACCTCGCAAGCCACCTCGCAGGGCACGAGCGCGGGCACCGACTCCGGGACGACGACCAGCTCGACGAGCAACGGGCCGTCGCCGACCAGCGCCGCCACCGACGACCCGAGCTCGAGCTCGAGCCCCGGCACCAACACCGACACCGAGGGCACCAGCGCCGCCACCGACGGCGATACCGAGACCACCGACGCGATCACCGTCACCGACACCGAGGGCGGCTGCGGCGTCTGCGACCAGCCGAACCAGATGTGCGTCGACGACGTCTGCGTCACCGGCTGTCAGGGTCAGGTGCCTGACCCCTGCGAGCCCGACCAGGTCTGCGACGTGATCAGCGGCGAGTGCAAAGACATCGAGGCGACGTGCGTCGTCACCGGCGACTACAGCGAGTGCGGGGACACGCAGTGCGGCCCCGGGACCTACTGCGACGGCCAGGGCGCCTGCATCCCCATCGCGCCCTGCGGCGGCGTCAGCTGCAACGACGACCAGCTGTGCTGGGGCAGCGCCTGCAGCTGCACGCGCGAGCACGAGTGCCAGGACGTGCCCGACGTAGACGCGCTCAACGGCCCCTTCGCGACGGACATCTTCGACCTCGAGTTCGCCGACGACTGCACCGGCTGGATGGTCACGCTGCGCAGCGGCACCGACTACGTGCGCCGGCTCGAGACCGACGGGACGCTCACGACCTGGGCCGGCGTCGCCAACCTCAACATGGGCGAGATCAAGGTCCTCAAGGCGCTCGTGCCGGCCTCGGCGCCCGACGGCCAGCCGGACCAGCTCACCAATCCCCAGCAGAGCGAGGTCGAGGGCATCGGCGAGGTCGCCATCACCTACACCTGCTGCCCGACCTGCGGCTGCTTCGTCGACCCGCCCCAGGGCGTCGCCCGGCTCGACGAGGAGAACATGCAGAACCCGCTGCCGATCATCATCCCGGCGATGCCGACCCAGGGCAGCGGGCCGTTCGGGAACACGCCGGCCGACGCGGGCCCGATGGGCCTGACCTGGGGCGAGGACCGCGTGCTCTACGTCGGCTAGCCGACTCAGAGCGCTAAACTAGGATAATTGTTCAAGTTTAACGCGCGCGGGATCACCCGTGACGCGCCCGTGACGTCACGAGTCCAGCAGCTCGATCGCCGTCTTCAAGGCGCTGGGCGCCAGGTGCAGGTAGCGGTCCGTGGTGCTCGAGTGAACATGTCCCGCGAGCTCCTGGATCGCCTTCGGCGAAGCACCCCGCGCCGCGAGCCGCGAGCAAAACGTGTGCCGAAGGACATGCGGACCCTTGCGCGGCAAGCCGGCCTTGTCCTGCGCCCGGTACAGCGCGTAGTCGATCACCCGCTTGGTCGCGGGCGCGCCGTCCTCTCGTAGGATCACCCGCGACTCCGGATCCTCGCGAAGCGCCGCGACGTTCTCGAGCGCCGCCCGCAGACGCGCCGTCATCACGACCTGCCGCGCCCGCCCGCCCTTCGGCAATCCGACGTGCCCGCGCCAATCGTTCTCCGCGATGTTCAGCACGCCTCGACCCAGATCACATTTCGGCAAACGAAGCGCCATGATCTCCCCCGCGCGAAGCCCGGCGTCACCGCCGAGGAGCACGACCAGGAGCGACCGACCCCCGCACCGCGAGGCGGCCTCCACGAGGGTCTCAAAGGTGGCCTCCTCGTAGAACTCAAAGCCCTGGGGCTGGCGCTTGAGCTTGCGGATCCTCGGGACCGTGTCGATCACGCCCCACTCCACCGCGACCTTCAACATCGTCGACAGCAACGTCAGGATGTTGTTGACGCTCGACGTCGCCTGCTTCGAGAACGCGGACTTGAGCCGTTGGATGTCGACCTCGGAGATCTCATCCAGCGGGCGATCCCCCAGCTGCGGGATCAGGTACGCGCCTAACATCATGCGCTTGTTCGCAACGGTGCTCGGCTTGAGCCGGTTGGCGATCACGTACTCGACCATGAAGCGCGCGGCGAACTGCGCCAGGGTCGGCATCTCATCACTCTCCTGTTCCTCCTCCTTGATCTCGTGACCGTGCAGGATCAGCCAGCGCTCGCGCTCACGCGCCCACTTGAGCGCGGCGCCGCGGCTCTTGGCCCCAGGCACCTTGCTGCGGTCTCGGATCTTGCGCCCGTCGATCAGCTTGACGTGGATGTCAGCCTGCCAGGTCACGGTGTTGGTCTTCGCGTAAAAACGCCTTCGGATCTTGACGCTCATCTCGTTCTCCTCCATGAGCGCCGCTTCGCTACGTTCCGCGTCGACGCTAGCACGCGGCCGCGTCGCGTGTACATGCACGAGCCGGCAGAGATCTTGTGCTCAACCTGTCCCTTCGCACCTCTCGATCCGGTGTCCTTCACCCCTGCCCCTACGCTCCAAAATTCCGGCCGACCGAGTATCCCCCGAACGCCCCCCCGGTTCATCGGTTGTTCTCGCGCTCACGGCCCCACGCTGGGTGGACGAATCCACGCGCTCGGGGCTATTCTTTGGGTGTGAGCCCCCCTCGACAGGATGAACCCACGTCCGCGTGGCAGGCGGCGCGCGAGTTCGGCATCGACACTGCGCTGCTCGAGAGCAGCCTCGCGCGCACCCCCGCAGAGCGATTGCGCGAGCTCGTGGCCATGAACCACCTGCACGCGCGCATGCAGGCGCGCACCCTGTCACCCGAGGCGCGCGCGCGCCTCGAGGCCGCGGAGCTGCGCGACAAGTTCGGCGCGCTGCTCGAGCGCGCCTCCTGACGAGCACGAATGACACCTCCGCCACGCCCCGCGCAGAACACCGACCAGCTGCTCGAGCTGCTCCACGACGCGGGGGCCGAGTTCGTCATTATCGGTGGTTTCGCCGCGATCATTCATGGCGCGACGACGATGACCCGTCGAGAAAACAGGTAAGAAATCAGGGACTTGAGCTGAAGTCGCGCACTTGACCAACCAGTCCGCGGCACCAAAACCCGGAAGACCGCCCACAACCCCGCAGCACGTGTTTTCGTCACCCTAGGGCGGTTTTCCGGGCCTTTTTGTGCCTGCGGTCGAGTACGCGCGGAGACGCATCCGGGGGCGGATCTGTGCGGCCTCCGTGGCACAGAATGGGCACAAACGGTCGCGGTAGGGACGGCCCCTAGTACATGGTGCACGTCGAGGCCGCGGTGGCGCGGTTTTACGCAACATGTCCTTTTCCGCTTCTCGAAATCGCAGGGCGAAACTTCGGGGGCACCTCATCCGAACGGCTGACGTCTGGACGTGTACGAGCAAGGCCACGCGCCGGTCGGTAGCGCCGTTGTGAGAACCGGACTAGGGAGTCAATTGGACGAGAGAGCCTGTTCGAGAAGAAGTATTGAAGCCCCAAGGTAGCCCACTAGCTTATTTCGCTCTTGCTCTTGCCATCTCGCGCGCGTCGTCTCTGTCGCATCGATTGGATCTTGAACAGTCCAGCGGAATAGCTCCAAGGACCGAACGTGAGACCTGAAGAACTTGTCTACATAGTAGAGTTGAGATGGCGGCAGCGGGGCCTTCTCGAGGAGGCTCTCAATCGAACGAAGTTCGCAGACACTGGGAGCAGGCCAGCATTGCTCGACATCTGCGGAGATCTGAACCTGAGTGAGCTTATCGGCCCGCACGACAAGTGGACGCACAATCTTTTCGTATTCATCCGCAGATACCCTCAGCGATGCTATATACGCTCGAGAAGCTCTCGTCGTTGGGCCATTATCAATTTGAATCGACTTGACCCCCTTGAACAGCCCACTCGATGCAGGATGACCTATTTCAGTATACGTAATGCGTGCCAGATACTGATTTGAATTCAAGCAAGAAACCGAACGATAAAGAAAACAGGTCGTTTGAGATGGTCTCGCTCCGCCCCACCTCGATTTTACTCGCCCGAAAACATAGTCAACAACAGCCCGGAAGTTTCTTGGTCGGGCAGGAGATTTATAGACTGCTTTCCAAAAATCGAGCCGAGCTTCCGCGTGCGGGTACTTGTCGTTCTCCTCGCTCAAGAACTCAATATGGTTGTTTTCAACTTCAACAGGATCGAGTCTCGCGAGGTTACGCGCTGACGCTTCGTAGAAAGCGTCTACATCCTTTCTAATCTGAGAGGAGAGGTCTGCGCATTCATGAACTGTGACGGCGAATGTCTTCTGCGCTGCGGAGGGGTCGAGTGCCTTTGGTACGTGCTGGAGGTAATCGTCGATCGAGCGCACGAAGAATCTAGGATTTGGTCCACGGCCAGTAACAACGACTAGAAACACCGGAAGCGACTGATGAGCCCATCGAATGAGGTGCTTTCGGTCAATTGTTTCCGGGAGGGACTTCCCCGCCTCAATTTCGGAGTGCGATTTCACTTGTACGTAAGCCTGTCGGGGTGGGCTTTAGTCGCGACGTAGTTCGAAGCCAGCAATTCGCGACGAGCGGATCCTCCTCGGCCACTTGTTCGCGAGGCACCGATCGCGACGAAGTGGATCCGATCGCTAAGAAGTGGATCCGACGGCGAGGATCACGAGCGTCAGCAGCGTGGCGGACACATGGGGTCCGTCGGGATAACAGCGGTAACGAGGCGAGCGA
>JAUIKS010000049.1 GCA_030430565.1 Polyangia bacterium | reverse complement strand
GAACAGGTCACTTAAGACATCTTTCGTGGCGACCACCGAGTACACCGCCTGGCTGATGAAGAACCGGCAGCCCGCGTCCATCTTGCGCAGCGCCCTCCGGTCCTCGCCGCCGCGGCTCGCGTGACGCTCGGCGATGAGCACCCCGCCCAGCGGCGGGCGCGGGCTCGTCGCGCCGTAGAGCTCGTAGGCGCGAGACAGCCGCATCGTCGCCTGCTGACGGCTCGAGGCCGCGCCGACGAGCACCGACATCCCTCCCCTCGCCTCGACCTCGCGCAGGCGCGTCGTCAGCGAAGACGGCTCGAGCGCCGCGACGCAGCTGTACACGACGCGCGGCGCCTCGACGCCGCGGAGGTCCTCGTAGGCGTACTCGAGCGGATCGACGGTCTCGATGAAGGGGAACGGGCGCGCGGCGTCAGTGCGGTTTGACTCGTCCTGAAGGTCGTAGACCACGAGCCCGTCGATCGGCAGCGCGCTGATCCGCGCGGTCTGGGCGAGCGCCACCCGCTGTCGCCGCCTCGCCGAGTAGGAGCGCTTGGGGGGCGTGATGCCGTAGGTGAGCAGGCCTGCTTGGCGGCGGAGGATCGCGTCGCGCACGGCCGCCAGCATGGCCGCCGCCGCGACGCGGCGCAACGGGAGGCACGTCTACGGCGCGAGCCCGAGGGCGGCGCGCCCCAGCTCGTGCTGCGTCCGCGTCGCCTCGAGCGCCCGCGCGCTCGCCAGCGATCGAAACGCCCGCTCGTGGAAGCGCTCCTGCGGCAGGATCCTCGCGAAGACCTCGCGGATGTCCGCCGGCGCCTCCGGGTCCCCCGCGATGACCTCGATCCGCTCGAGCCGCATCCGCTCCGCGTGGGCTCCCACCGCGCAGCCCGTCTCGAGGTCGCGGATCGCCGCCAGCGGCCCGTCCCAGTAGCGCGTCGGCTTCTCGCGCACCGTCGGCGCGTGCCCGCGCGCGCGCAGCAGCTCGCCGACCCAGCGCGCGTGCGTCCGCTCCTGCTCCGCGATGATCGTCAGGACCCGCCGCGCCCGCGGCGAGCCGCCCGCGTGCTGGTCCCGCAGCGCCTCGATCCGCTCCGCGGCGGTCGCCTCGCCCCGGTACTGGTCAAACAGCCAGGCCATAAGTCGCGCGGGATCCCGCTTGGTCCGCGCCCACCAGCGCGCCGGGGTCACCGGCGCGCGCTCTAATTCGTCGTGCTCCATCGCCCTCACCGTAGGGCTGCGTGCTATCTGTTTCTACTAGAAATGATCGATGAGCTATCGGCACAACCGATACTAGACGGCGAGCTGCTGCGGGCCTTCGCCGCGTTCGCGGCCGCGCGCAACTTCACCCACGCCGCCGCCCGCGTCGGTCTCTCGCAGCCGGCGCTCTTCGAACGGGTCCGGCGCCTGCAGGAGCAGCTCGGCGTGACGCTCTACGAGCGCGAGGGCCGAGCGCTGCAGCTCACCGAGGCCGGCGTGCGCGTCGCCGCCTTCGCGCGCGAGCAGCTCGCGCGCGCGCGCGGCTTCACCGGCGAGCTCACCGGCGCGCCCAGCGAGGAGCGGGTCACCCTGGCGGCCGGCGAGGGCGCCTACCTCTACCTGCTCGGCCCGGCGCTGCGCGCCTTCACGGGCCGCGCGCGCCGGGTCACTAAACGCGGCGTGAAGGACATGTCTGATCAAACATCACCGCCGAGCGCCGCGGCGCCCGCCTGCGAGCTGCGCGTGCGCACGCTCGGCGGCCCCTCGGCGCTCGAGGCCGTGCGCGAGGGCGAGGTCACGCTCGCGGTCGGCGTCTTCGACCTCGTCCCGCGCGGGCTGCTGGCCCGCGAGATCCTCAAGACCCCGCTGTGCGCCGCGCTCCCGCGGAGCCACCCGCTCGCGCGCCGCCGCCGCGTGCCGCTGCGGGCGCTCGCCGAGCAGCGCCTGATCCTCGCCCCCGAGGGCCAGCGCCACCGCGCCGTGATCAGCCGCGCCGTCGCCAGCCTCGGGGTCGCGCCCGCGCCCCCGGTCGAGGCCGACGGGTGGCCGCTGATGCTCAGCTTCGCGGCGGCCGGCCTCGGCGTCGCGATCGTCAACGGGATCTGCACGCCGCCGCGCGGCGTCGTCCTGCGCCCGATCCCCGAGCTCGGCAGCGTGACCTACCGGCTGCTCTCGCGGCGCCGCGCGGCGAAGAGCGCCGCGGCCGAGCGCCTGAGCGCGCTGATCCTCGACCTCGGGGCCTGAGCCTCCTCCGCGCCCCGCGTCACTTCCCGCAGCAGGCCATCAGCGACGCGTGCCCCGTGCTCGTCATCGTCAAGACGTGCGGCGTGCAGACGACGCGCGGGGTGAACACGAGGCGGTAGTAGGTCACGCCGCCCTCGCGCGTCACCTCGATGGCGTCCGCGACGTCCTCCCACGCGACCGCGCCGCCCTCGACCAGCCGCCCCTCATCGAAGCGCGGGGGCGGGCGACGAAAGCTGTCGAGCCTGAGCGCCTGGGCGAACCGCGCGTCGACGCGCGACAAGCCGCGCTCGAGCTGCGAGACCACGCCCTTGACCGAGCGCGCCGGCTTCACCCGACCGCGGTACTCGCTGCAGTTGCTGCCCTGGCGCGACTGAAACGCGGGCGCTGGGAACCCTGTCTTTCGGCGCAGCTCCTCGCGCTGCTTCGTCGAGAGCTTCGCCGGGCCGAGCCCGCGAGGCGCGTCCTCCTCCAAGGTCTCGCGGATCGAGTCCGCGCTCGTGTAGGGGGTGTCGGGAGCGCGCGCGACCTGGGCCGCGTCGCCGCCCTGCGGACCGGCGCCGTAGCCCCCGACTTCCTCCTCGAGATCCATCGCTCGCGGCTCCGCGACCGCTTCCTCCTGCGGCTCCGGCCCCGGCTCCGGCTCCGGCTCCTGCGCCGGCGCCGGCCTCGGCCTCGGCCTCGGCGGCGCCGCGCTCGAGGTGCAGGACGCCGCGAGCGCGCCGCACAGCAGCAACCCCAGGCTCGCGTGATGACGACCGGGCATGGAGGGCCGCTAGGTGCACTTCCTGTGCACGATCGACGGCCCGGCCTCGTCGTACTCATCCTTCGAGATCCACATCTCCTCGAAGGTCGAGAGGCTCGAGAGGATCGAGCCGCCGATCCAGACCGAGTGCTGCCGCTCGGGCGGCGCGATGATCTTGATCGTCATGCTGTCGGGGGCCAGCGCCTCCAGCTCCTTCTGCATCCGCTCGGCGATGCCGTTGAACATCGTCGAGCCGCCCGACATCACCACGTTGCCGTAGAGATCTTTGCGGACGTCGACGTCGCACTTCTTGATCGACTCGTGCGTGAGCCGGTGGATGCCGTCCTGCTCGAGGCCGATGAAGCTCGGCTTGAACAGCGCCTCGGGCGCTCGGAAGCGCTCGGCGCCGATCGTGATCATCTGCCCGCCGGGGAGCTTGTAGCGCGGCGCGATCGAGCCGCGCGCGCCGACCTTCATCAGCTCCTCGTCGTAGTCCAGCGCGACGTAGCTGTGCTTCTCCTCGATGTCGCGGATGATCTGCCGCTCCGCGGCGCCGGTCGTCTTGAGCGCCGGGCCGCGCTTCTCGAGCTCGCGCTGCAGGTACTCGGTGAGGTCGCGCCGGCCGAAGGTGTCGCGCCGGACCGCGCTGTAGCTCGGCACGCCGCGGATCACCGGCGCCGCGACCAGATCGCGCTCCGTCGCCAACACCGCGATCCCGGTCGCGCGCCCGTTGGCCCGCAGGCTCGCGAGCGCGGCGTTGACGACCGTGAACGCTGGCGCCTTCAGCGACTCGAACGCCAGCTCGGTCAGGCGCTCGCGGTTCGCCTTGGGGCTCACGGGTGACTCGACGAACAGCATCGAGTGCTCCTCGGGCGCGACGCGCAGCGACGCGCAGGCGGCCCGCACCTGCTTCTCGAGATCGTCCCAGCTCGTGACGATGCCGTGCTCGATCATCGGCTTCGACGCGCGCCCGCGCTTGCCGCTCGCCTCGGCCCGCGGGCGCCCGACGATCGAGGGGAACACCGCGCGCGGCCTCGCCTCGCCGGCGAGGCCCGCCTGGATGTAGTCACCCTCCGACAGGTCGATGATGATTCTCGCGCGATCGCGCAGGACCTTGAGCACGTCTCGACTCCTCTGTTCTCCGCCCCCTACATAATATGCCCAAACGGTCATCTATGGCGACGCGCCGCCGCGCTCGACGGCTGCGCGCCGCGCCGCGGGCCCGCGGCCGGGCGACGCTACGCGCCTTCGGCCGGCCGCCGCCCGCTGACCAGGTAGTGCAGCATCCCGCGCGCGCCGTGAAAGTGCCCCGCCTCGACGTCGCGGAGGAAGGCGTCGCACCACGCTTCGACCCGTGACCAGAGCGCCGGGAACTCGTCGGCCGAGCCGCCGCCGGCGACGAAGGTGCGCAGCGAGTCGGCGCGCCCGCCCGTGAACCAGGCGCGCTCGCGGCACCAGCCGCCGAGCACCGAGAGGTCGACCCGCTCCTCGTGGTTCGCGTAGGGCGGGACCAGGCGCGCGCACTTATCGGTGTTGTAGACCGAGATATCCTCGAGACCAGCTTGATAAAACAGCCCCGGGAGCCGCCCGCCGATCGACTGATCGCCCTCGCCCAGCAGCAGCTTCCCGCGCTCGCAGACCTGCTGCAGCTCGATCAACGCGCGCACGTCGGCCGGCGAGGTCTCCACGCTGCAGTTGAGCCAGGCCATCGTCCCCGCCAGGTTGTCGGGCTCAGCCGCGATGATCAGCCCCCCGGGACGGAGCACCCGGCGCATCTCGGCGAGCGTCCGCGCGGCGTCCGCGACGTGGATCAGTACGGTCTGGCAGGTGACGAGCTCGAAGCTGGCGTCGTCGAAGGGCAGCGCCTCGGCCTCGGCGCGCTGGTACGTACAGCGCCCCGCGAGGCCGCGCGCATCAGCTGTCTTCTCGGCCATCTCGAGAAACGCCGCGACCTTGTCGACGCCCACGAGCCGCGCGGACCCGGGCAGGTGCGGGAGCAGCGTGCGCCCCCAGTGACCCGCGCCGCAGCCGAGGTCGAGCACGCGCTCGACCTCGTGCAGCCGCCAGCGCCGCGCCATCAGCTCGAGGTAGTCGTGGTTCCACCACAGCTCGCGCCACTCCCCTTCGAAGCCGGCGAGCGCGATGTAGCGCGCGGGATCGTCGTGCTCGGGCCGCGAGGCCTTGTTCGCTTCGTCGTTCACGACGCCATCGTACCGCGCCGCGCGGGCCGGGCGTCAATCGACGAGGTGCCGGTAGCGACCCTCGGCGAGCGTGCGCTTGACCTCGGCGACGCCCTCGGGTGGCATGTTCTTCCGGGCAGGCTCTCCGGGCGGCTGGGGGGCGCGCGTCAGCGTCCCCGCGACGTAGGCCTGCAGCGCCTCGCGCATCAGCGTCCCCGCGAGCACGGTCGCCGCGTGGCACAGCTTCTCGTAGGTGTCGCCGCGTCGCACCGGCAGCGCCCGGCGCCCGACGATCGGCCCGGTGTCGATGCCCGCCTCGATGAAGTGACAGGTGCAGCCGACCGGCTGATCGAGCGCGATCGCCCAGGCGACCGAGGCCGAGCCGCGGACCTCGGGCAGCAGCCCCGGGTGAGAGTTCAGCGCGCCCGCGGGCGAGGTCTCGAACACCCGCGGCCGGAGGATCCGCGTGCCGCCCAGGACCAGCAGCTCGGGCCCGTATTCCTGCAGCAGGCGCACGCAGGCCGTGCCGTTGTGACGCCGCACGAACGCGCGCTGCGCCGCGCGCCCGGCGAGCAGCTCGTCCATGCTCGGCGCGATCCGGAAGCCGGCCATGCGCTCGAGGAACTTGTCGCGCTCGACGGTCGCCAGCGCGCAGCGCTCCTCGATCACCAAGCCCGGCGTGAAGCCGGCGGCGAGCAGCTGCTCGAGCATCTCGCGCCCGTAGGGGTGGTCCTCGAGCACGAGGAAGGCGAAGCGGAGGTCGGCGGGGTCGCGGCGAACCACGGGCGCAGTCTACAGCGGCGCGATCGCGAAGATGTCGATCGTGTGGTCCGCGCTGCGCGCGAGCAGCACGCCGCTCGGCGCGAACACGAGGGAGTCGTAGACGCGCTCGCTCGCGACCTCCGTGACGAGGTGACGCGCGAGGTCGACGAGCACCAGCCGGGTGTTGAAGCCGGCGAGCGCGACGAACTCACCGGCGTAGTCCAGCGCCATCGACCCGGTCCGCAGGATCCGCGCGTCGTAGGTGGTGCCGTAGTCGGGGCCGAACATCGGCCCGAACTCGATGAGGTCCTGGCGTCGCCACGCGAGCACCGGGTGGCCGTGCGAGACCGCGAACGCGCGCGTCGGTCGGGTGTAGACCTTGTCGGGAAACCGCGGTCGCTCGACGAAGCGCCTGCGCGCGGGATCGAGGTAGCGCCACGCGCCCGCGCGCAGCTGCATCTCGGCCCGCGCGCCCCGAGGGAGCATCGCCTCGCTGAAGTCGTCGGCGTCCCAGTCCCACAGCTGGACGCCGCCGTCGTCGCGCGAGCGCGGGATCCAGCGCCCGTCCGGCGAGAACTGCGGCGCGTAGTCGGGGCCGAGCGTTCGCCTCCCGCGGTTGCCGGGGACGCGCAGATCGTACAGCGTGGTCGGGGTGTACGCGGTGATCGCGAGCGCGGCGCGGGCGCCCGCCGAGATCCGGAAGTGCCGCTGATCCGCGTAGCGCTCCACGACGCTCTCCCTGCCCACGCGCCGGTAGTTGGTCCCGCCGCAGCGCACGCTCCCGGAGCGCCACAGGAGCCGGCCGCTCGCGACCTCGTGGACGCGCACGCTCTGGTCCACCCCGATGACGCCCAGCTGCGCGCCGTCGTCGCTGAGGGTGATCCCGAGGCACTCGCCCGCCCCCTCAAACCGACCGGTCACCGCGCGCGTCGCCGCCGAGCGCACCACGACGACGCCGTCGCCGTCGAGCGCGGCGACGAAGCGACCGCTCTCGCTGAGCGCGCAGCCCTGGAGTCGCCCGGCTCTCGGCCAGCGCTCGATCTTTCGCAGCGTCCGCATACGGGCGAGCGCTGACTATAGCCGCCGCGCGGCGATCGGCTCGATCGCGCGCGTGACTCGAGCGCTCGCCCGCGCGCCGCGCCGAGATCCCCGCGCACGCGCGGCGATCGAGCTGCGGCGTCGCGTGAACCTTGGGTCAGCTGGACGCTGACGCTCAGCTGCTACGATCGCGCCGCATGAAGATGTCAACCGCGCGCCTCAAGACGCTCGCGCGACGTCTCGGCGCGCGCCTCGATGACGAGCCGGCGCGGGCGGTCCTGATCCGCCGCCTGCGGGTCGCGCTGCCGCTGGCCTACCCGCGCCTGCACGCGCCCCGGGTCAACCTGACCGACTTTCAGCGCGCGCTCGACTTCCTCCATCACCTCGCGCGCCTCGGCTCGGCGGACGATCGCGAGTACGCGCTCGAGGGGCTCATGCAGCTGCTGAGCTGCGATCGACTCGTCGCGCGCGAGCGGGCGGTCGCGCTGCTGGGCGAGCTCTCCTCGACCCACCTCGCGGTGGCGCTCGACGAGCAGCTGTGCCGCGTCGACGCGAAGCGGCGGAGCGCCGCGCTGCGCCTGGCGATCCGCGAGCTCGGCCGCGGTGCCGAGGGCATGGTGCGCCGGGCGTTTCGCGACCCCGACCGAGACGTGCAGCGCGTCGCGGTCTGGACCGCGAGCCGCTGGCTGCTGGCGCTTGACGGCAGCGCGCTGGAGCCGCTGACCCAGCACAGCGACTACGGGATCCGCGTGCAGGCCCGGGCCTTCGCGCGCTTCGGGACCGAGATCGACTCGCTCGTCCGGGGCGCGTTTCACCGCGATCGGGAGCTGCAGGACGGCGCGCGCTACGTGCTCTCGAGCGCGAGCCGGGAGTTCATGCGCACGCACCGGGTCCCGGTCGTGTTCCGCGAGTACGCGTACTACTACGGCGCCATGAGCATCGCGGTCGCGCTGTGGCGCCGGCAGCCGATCGGCTGGCGCGTGCCGGCGTGGCTGCGCGGGCGGACCGGCAAGGCCGACCGCAAGCTGATCCGCAGGCTTCACGAGATCGCGCTCCGCTACCACCGCGGCGTGATCCTGTACGCGCTGCGCCGCCGCCCGCCCCGCGCGAGGCAGCTGGCGCGGCAGCGCGAGCGCCTGCTGGGCGCGCTGCTCGAGCGCGCGCGCGAAGGCGAGCGCCGACGTCCCTAGGGGCGCGTCTGAGTACCGCCAGGAGCGCCGGGCTCGTTATCACTGAAACTTGAAGTACAGCCCGGTGCATCTGCGTTTCAGCTCCTCGAGCGCGGCACTCCTGACGGCACCTGACACCGCGCGGGGCTACTCGGACGCGCTCCTAGAGCCGGGGGCTGATACGATGCGGCTCGCCTCTTCAGGTCGATAACACCATGGCCGAGCTCTTCACCGTCGGAAGCCTGTTCAACCTCCTCGTGCTCCTGTTTTTGCAGGCGGTGCTGGGGTTTGACAACTTGCTCTACATCTCGATCGAGTCGAAGCGCGCGCCGCCAGATCAGCAGTCGAGCGTGCGCCGCAACGCGATCTTCATTGCGATCGGCCTGCGCATCGTCCTGCTGTTCGTGATCGTCAAGCTGATCGAGCTTCTCAAGGCGCCGTTCTTCGAGCTCCACTGGACCGGCGTGCTCGAGGGCGCGTTCAACTTCTCGGTGCTCGTGTTCCTCTTTGGCGGCGCCTTCCTCATGTACACGGCGGTCAAGGAGATCGGCCACATGATGGCGATCGATGACCTCGGCCACGACGTCGAGAAGCGCGAGTCGAAGTCCGCGGCCCAGGTGACCGCGACGCTCGTGCTGATGAACCTGATCTTCTCCTTCGACTCGATCCTGTCGGCGCTCGCGATCACCAAGGTCTTCGGCGTGCTGATCATCGCGATCGTGAGCTCGGGGATCGCGATGTGGCTGCTGGCCGATCACGTCTCCGATTTCCTCAAGAAGAACCGCAAGTACGAGGTCCTGGGCCTGTTCATCCTGCTGATCGTCGGCGTGGTGCTGCTCGGCGAGGGCGGCCACGTCGCCCACCTCAAGCTGTTCGGCTACGCGGTCGAGCCGCTGACGAAGACGACCTTCTACTTCTCGATCGCGGTGCTCGTCCTCGTCGACATCGCGCAGAGCCGCTACCAGCAGAAGCTCGCGGCCGAGCGCGAGGCGCAGACCCACTGATCACCTCCGGGCGCGCGCGGCGGGTCGTGGTAGCGTCGGTGCCACCGCCCGCCGTGCCTGTTTTCTCCACCGCGCCCCCACGCTGGATCGACCGCTTCAGCCGCGTCGTGACCGTGCCGCTCCCGCCCGGGAGCCTCGACGCCGTGAGCGTGTGCCGTCACGACGAGGCGCGCGCGCGCGAGTCGAGCGGCGCGCGCCTGATCGATCCGCAGGGCGCGGACGGGGCCGCGCGCGGGCCCGATGAGTTTCGCGCGACGCTGTATCACCTGGACAAAAGGACATGTCGAGTCGCGCGCGGCGGCGGCCACCGGATCGTCGTCGCGGCCGCGGGCGCGCTCGCGGCGCAGCGCCTGGGCGGGCCGCGCCGCGAGCTCGCGCCCCGCGACGTCGCGTTGTTCAGCGCCGACGCGCGGCTCGAGCTGCAGGCCGCGCAGGACGAGGCCTGGGCGATCGTGCTCGACTACGTCGCGCCGCCTCGTCGCGGCCCGCTGGCGCCCGCGGTCCGCCCCGGCGTCGCGCGGATCTCGAGCATGGCGCCGCTTCGCGCCCGCGCGGCGCAGCGCCTGCTGCCGGCGGAGTTTCACGCGCTCATCAGCCCGCGCGACCTGTACACGGCGGTCGGGCCGATCGCGCGCGGGCCGGGGCGCTTCGAGGTCGTCGGGCCCTCGCGCCTGGTGGTCGTGGTCGCCAGCACGCCCCCGCAGACCGGCCCCGCGCTGCACATCCACCGCGAGACGATCGAGATGTTCGTGGTCCTCGCGGGGCGCTTTCGCGTGACCTGGGGCGACGCGGGGGAGCGCGGGGCGACGCTTGAGCGCTTCGACGCGATCGTGGTGCCGCCGGGGGTCAGCCGGGCGTTCACGGCGATAGGCGCCGAGCCCGGCTGGATCATGCCGGTCGTGGTCGGGGCCGACGACGAGACCCGCGACCTCGCGTGGCTGCCCGAGGTCCATCAGCGGCTGCGCGAGGCCGCCGGCAGCACGCGGACCGGCGCGCTGCTGTACGAGCTGCTGCGTCGGGTCTTGCTGCGGGTCGCGAGACGTCCCGAGGGCTGAGCGCGGGCCGCGATGACGGAGCTGGCTTAAAAAACAGCTCGCACGATACGCGCGCGTCGCCGCGTCAGTGATAGGGCTGCTTGGACAGGCCCCTCGAGACGACGAGCTCCTCGTCGAGGTCGCGGCGCAGCCGCTGGCGGGCTTTCTGGATCCGCTTGCGCGCGCTGGGCTCGGAGATCGCGAGGCGGCTCGAGATCTCGCGGTAGGGCAGCTCCTCGACGAAGCGCAGGATGAAGGCGGCGCGCAGCTTGGGCGAGAGGGTGTTGACGGCGCGGGTGAGCGAGCGCCCGAGCTCGTCTCGGTGCACGCGGTGCTCCGGGGTCTCGACGGGGACCGGCGCGAGCGCGCTGCGAGTGAGCGTCGCGTCGAGCTCGTCGAGCTCGTCGAGCGGGACGACGCGGCGGCGGTCGCGGAGGCGCTCGCGGCACAGCTCGTGGAGGAGCCGGGCGTACCAGGGGAACATGTTGCGGACCGGGCGCGCGCGCGCGCGCAGGCGCTCGGCGGCTCGGAGCGCGCCGATGCTCATGAGCTCCTCGAGCTGCTCGGCGTCGGCGAGGCCGCCGAGCCAGCTTTGGCACAGCTGCGTCAGCTGCTCGTGTCGTTGAGCGCGCATCCTCCAAAACCGCGCCTGGTCGGTCTCGGCGGGCCGGCGCACGGCGTACGCGATCTCTCTCGCGCGCGCGCGCTGGTGGTCTTGCGTGAGCATGCGGTCCTCCATCGGCTGTGGGCCGCCAGCGCGGGCGGAGGCGAGCGCAGACCGGCCTCGGGGCGGAGTAGCCGGCCTGCGCTCGCGTCGTGATGGACAGCGCTTGGTGGCGAGTGATCTGACGGTTCGCAGGAGGAATCACGACCGAGGCGAAAACAACTCAGCCGCAGCGAAGAAAAATTTCTCGGCGCCGTCGCGTCGCGGCGCGCACTGCTCCCAGGCGCGCGCGCCGTCCGAGCGATCAGGTCGAGAATTTAAGCTGGAGCGCCTCTCGAGCCATCTCCTGGATGCTCATTCGCTGGGCGCGGCGCAGCTCGTCGGGCGTGAACAGGTTGACGATCACGCGCGCGTCGAGGCCGATCGCGCGGCGCAGGACCGGCTCGAGCGCGCGGCCGAGGACCGGGTGGTTGTAGAGGTCCTGGATCGCCTTCAAGAACCGCGGGAACGGGCGGGCGGCGACCTCGGGCTTACGCCCCAGCAGCTGGAGGCGCTTGAAGGCCTCGAGCATGCGCGTGCCCGCGGGGTCCGTAAGATCGAGGGGCTCGAAGAAGACCTCGCGCAGGAACGGCCCCGCGCGGTAGAGCATCACGATCATCGCCACGGCGGCGCGCAGGGTCTCGACCAACGAGCGCGCGGGCTGGGCGGCCGCGCGCCGGACGAACTCCGGCGAGGAGTAGTACTCGACCATGTAGAAGTCGATCGCGATGTGCCGCGACTCGTCGCGGTTGATCCGCGTCATCGCCTGCGCGCTCATGTCGTCGTCGACGTAGTCGTTGAGCGAGCGCAGCAGCGCGACGTCGAGCAGCAGCTCGCCGGTCGTGATGTAGGCGTTGGCGATGTCGGGGCCGACGCGGTGGAGCACGTCGAGGAACGGCCCGCGGAAGCGCTCGAGGTGGGGGTTGACGGCGTAGCGGCGCAGGCCGTGCACGTCGTAATGCGCGGCCAGCCGGCGCGCGACCTCGGCGTGGCGGCGCTCGTCCGCGACGAAGCTGTCGAAGATCTCGGCGAGCAGCGGGTCGTCGGTCGCGTCGCGCTGGACTTCGAACAGCGCCGCCGCGAGCAGCTCGATCCCGGACATGTCCGTGAAGTACTGGCAGACCGTCCGCTCCTGCTCGAGCGTGAGCGCGCGCGGGCGGACGCTCCAGTCGAGGTCGTCCGCCGACCACTGACCGGCCCTGCACATCGAGAGCATCCGCTCGAGGTTCATCGCCGCGAAATTGTATCAAGAGCTCGACGCGCGCGCGCTCGCGGCGAAGATCGGGGCGATCCGCAGCGAGTGTGGGATAGTGCGAGACATGGGACGCGGTCGCGCGCTCTTCCTCCTCCTGCTCGCGGGCTGCGCCGACTCGCCGCGCGACGGGGAGGGCTCGAAGGGGACGAGCGACGACACCTCCCACACGATCGAGGGGTCCTACACGATCCTGTGGGTCGGCGACACGATGCTCGCCGACGCCGCCCAGGACGCGCTCGACGAGCACGGCTACGACTACCCCTTTCAACACCTGCGAGGGCTCGACGCCGACTACAGCGTCGGCAACGCCGAGTCTCCGATCACGCTGCTCACGGAGCCCTACTACCCGGATCAGACCTGGTCGTATCACGCGCACCCGAAGGCCGCCGCCGCGCTCGCGGACATCGGCTTCGACGCGATGAGCATGGCGAACAACCACCTCATGGATCGCGGCCCCGACGGCGTCCACGACACGCGCACGCACCTGGCGGCCGCGGGGATGACGGGCTTCGGCGCCGGCGTGAACGCGGAGGAGGCCGGGGCGCCCCTGTGGATCGACACGCCCGACGGCGCGGTCGCGGTGATCGGGATGACCGAGTCGTCGTCGCGGATCCCCCAGGCGGCGGAGCCCGAGGGCGTCGGCGCCCACACCTTCTCCCCGGAGCGCGTCACGGCGTCGCGCGAGGCCGCGTCGCTCGCCGGGGCGCGCTGGGTCGTCGCGTTCGTCCACTGGGGGAACAACTACGACTACGTGGAGCCGAAGCAGCGCGAGCTCGCCGGGCAGCTGGTCGACGCCGGCTATGACCTCGTGATCGGGCACGGCGCGCACGTGCCCCAGGCCGTCGAGCTCCTCGACGGCGTCCCGGTGCTCTACTCGCTCGGCAATTTTGTGTTCGGGACGCCAGGTCGCTTCGACGCTGAGTTCCCGGGCCGCGGCCTCATGGCGACCACGTACTTCGGCCCGGGCGGGCTCCACCGCGTCGAGCTGCGCTGCATCCTCACCGACAACGACGGCGTCAACTTTCAACCGCGGCCCTGCTCGCTCGAGCAGGCCGCGACCGTGTTCGGCTCGCTGGGGCCCTCGGTGCAGCTCGAGGGCGATGTCGGCGTGATCGCGCTGTAGTCAGCAGATCGCGCAGTACAGCGACCCGTAGAGCGCGATCCTCGTCGGGGCCCGCGGAGCCGCGGCGGACCACGATCGACTCTGGGCGCTGCCGCGTCACGCTCAGCCGGCCAGCGCGGCGCGGATGACCTGCTCGATCTCGTCGGCGCTGCAGGGCTTGGGGTTGGTGCCGAGCGAGGCGTCGCGCGTCGCGGCCTCTGCCAGCGCCGCCAGCTGATCCTCGGCCAGCGCGTCTTGACTCGGCAGCAGCCCGCGCGAGCTCGCCTCGCCGAGCGTGTGCGGGATCTGCAGGCGCGCGCGCAGCTCGATGACCCACGCGCGCACGGCCTCGAATCCAGGGGACTCGAGGGACAGGTAGGCGCCGAGCCGGCGCATCGCCTCCTCGATCACGGGGCGGTTGTGGTCCATGACGAAGGGCAGCAGGATCGCGTTGGCGAGGCCGTGGTGGACGCCCGTGGTCGCGCCGAGCGGGTGCGCGATCGCGTGCACGAGGCCGAGGCCTTTCTGGAAGGCGGTCGCGCCCATGCTCGAGGCCATCATCATGTGGGTGCGGGCCTCGGCGTCGTCGCCCCGGTCGAAGCAGCGGACCAGGTTGTCCTTGCACAGGCGCATGCCCTCGAGCGCGATCGCGTCCGCCATGGGGTGGTAGCCGGGGGCGCAGAGCGCTTCGAAGCTGTGCACGAAGGCGTCGACGCCGGTCGCGGCGGTGACCCCCGGCGGCAGCCCGAAGGTGGTCTCGGGGTCCGCGAGCACGAGCGGCGGGAGCATGCGCGGGTGGAAGATGATCTTCTTGGTGTGGTCGCGGACGTCCGTGATCACCGAGGCGCGCCCGACCTCCGAGCCGGTGCCGGAGGTCGTGGGCATGGCGATCATCGGCGGGATCTTGCGCGCGTCGATCTTGGTCCAGTTGTCGCCCACGTCCTCGTAGTCGAAGACCGAGCCGGGGTGGTCGACCATGACCGCGACGCACTTGCCGACGTCGAGCGCCGAGCCGCCGCCGACGAGCACGAGGCCTTGGTGCTTCCCCTCGCGGTAGGCCTTGACCCCGTCGATCACGTTCTGCTCGACCGGGTTGCCCTGCAGGCCGGCGAACACCGCGTCGTCCATGCCGCCCGCGCGCAGGCTGGCGAGGATGTCGGCGAACCACGGCAGGCCGGTGATCCCGGGGTCGGCGATGACGAGCGGGCGCGTGATCCCCAGGGACGCGCAGCAGGCCGCGAGCTCGCGGCGCCGGCCGCAGCCGATCTTGTAGGAGGTCGGGTAGTTGAAGTTACCGACGGGCGACTCGGTCATGGTTGCTCCGGCTGTAGGGGCGTGCGCGTACCTCGAGGCGCGCGAGCTAGATGATCTCAAAGTAGCGGGCGAGGTCCCAGTCCGAGACGTGCTTGTGATACTCGCGGCACTCCCACTCGCGGGTCGCCGCGTAGTGCTCGACGAAGTCGTCGCCGAACAGATCGCGGGCGGAGGCCGAGCGCCGCAGCTCGTGGGTCGCGTCCCACAGCGTGTGGGGCAGCGGCAGGCCGCCGGGCCCGGGGGCCTTCAGCTCGTAGGCGCTGCCCTTGATCGGGTCGCCGGGGTCGAGCTCGCGCTCGATCCCGTGCAGGCCCGAGCCGAGCGCGGCGGCGATGATCAGGTAGGGGTTGGCGTCGGCCGGCCCCAGTCGGTACTCGCTTCGCTGGCTCCGCGCCGAGCCCGGGATCACGCGGATCGCGGTGGTGCGGTTCTCGACGCCCCAGTTGCTGGCGAGCGGCGCCCACATCCCGGGGACCATGCGCCGGTAGCTGTTGATCGTGCTGCAGACCATCGGCAGGACCTCGGGCATCAGCGAGACCTGCCCGGCGACGAACTGGCGCATGGTCGCGCTCATGCCGTGGTCGGCCTCGGGGTCGAAGAACACGGGCTGCCCGGCGGTGTCGGTGAGCGAGACGTGCACGTGCCCGCTCTGGCCGGGCAGCTTCACGTTCCACTTGGCCATGAAGGTCGCCATCAGCCCCTTGCGCTGGGCGTAGACCTTGGTGAAGGTCTTGAAGAGCGCGGCGTTGTCGGCGGCCGTGAGCGCGTCGGTGTAGCGCAGCGCCGCCTCGAGCACGCCCGGACCTGTCTCGGTGTGCAGACCCTCGATCTCGACGCCCATGCTCGCGAACAGGTCGAGCAGGCCGGTGTAGAACTCGTGGTGGACGCTGCTGCGCAGCATCGAGTAGCCGAACATCCCGGGCGTGAACGGCTTGAGGTCGCGGTAGCCCTTCTCGCGCACGCTCTCGGGCGTCTCGTTGAACAGGAAGAACTCGTACTCGACGGAGGCCTGGCCGACGAGGCCGAGCCCGCGGGCGCGCTCGACCACGCGCTTGAGCGTGCTGCGCGGGCACACGCCGGCGTAGGGCCCGATGAAGTCGCCGAGCACCAGCACGGTGTCGGGCTCGTGCGGCAGCCGGCGCATGGTGGTGAGGTCGAGGCGGACCGGCGCGTCCTGGTAGCCGGTGTGCCAGCCCGAGGCGCGGGTGTTGTCGTAGAGCTGGTCGTTGGAGTCCCAGCCGAGCACGACGTCGCAGAAGCCGAAGCCCTTGTCGACGGCCGAGAGGAACTTGTCGCGGCACATGTACTTGCCGCGCAGGATCCCGTCGACGTCGAACACGCCGACGCGGAAGTAGCGGATGCGCTCGCGGTCCAGAAGGTCGCGGAGCTGGTCGGGGCTGAGGTTGGGGTTGCGGATGAGCTTGGACATGGCGTCGGTCGCGGGAGGAGCGGGGGAGAGCCCCGAGACCGCCCGAGTATTTCACACCCGTAGCGCTGTCGAAGCGAGCCTCAAGCCAGCGGAGGCAGGCGAACTTGCGACGAGAGGATCTTCTCTGTTACCCCCATGATAGGCGTTTATGCTCCGTAAGCTTCAGCTCCACGGTGTCGGCCCCGCGAGCGACCTCGAGATGTCTCCGATCGCGGGGCGAGTTAATCTCATCACGGGCGATAATGGGCTCGGGAAGTCATTCCTGCTGGAGGCAGCGTGGTGGGCGCTAACTCGCACCTGGCACGAGGTGCCGGCGGTGCCGTCCGTACCCGGAGCCTGGATCTCCTTCGAGTTCGACAGCTTAACGAAGATCCACAAATCGAAGTCCAAGTGGCAACCCGCCGCTCAGACGTGGAATCGCAGGGCCGGGCGCCCGCCGAACCCAGGGCTCGTGCTCTACGCTCGGGTTGACGGATCGTACTCGGTTTGGGATCCGGCGCGAAACTACCGCCTGTACAGCCGGGCGGATGGCGGTAAGGCCACGTCGCCTGCAGCCTACCAGTTCGACTCCCAAGAGGTGCTGTGGGGTCTTCGACGTGAAATCGAGGAGGGCGGGAGGCCGCGAGAGCAGGTGCTCTGCCAAGGTATGATCGACGACTGGACCCGCTGGCAGGCGAGCGACGATCCTCGTTTCGTCGCGCTTAAACAGATCTTGTCGCGTCTTGGTCCAGACGAGCAGCCGCTCGTCCCCGGGGAGCCATGGCGGCCGACCTTGGATGATGAGCGGCTCATCCCCACGATACGCATGCCGTACGGGCATGATGTCCCGCTCACCTACGCGCCCGCGGGAGTGCGGAGGATGTGCAAGCTCGCGTACCTGTTGACGTGGGCGTTCTCAGCCCACAAGGCCGAGACCCAGCGTCTCGAACTCCCGAGCACCACGCAGATCATCTTGCTCGTCGACGAGCCGGAGACGCATCTCCATCCGCGATGGCAACGCACGATTTTGCCCAGCTTGCTCGACGCGGTCAGCAGCTGGGAAGGAGAAGAGCGTCCGCAAGTTCAGATGCTCGTCGCTACCCACTCGCCGGTGGTCTTGACCTCGATGGAGCCACACTTCAACAACGAGCAGGACGCGTTGTGGAAGCTCGACCTCGAGGCGACCCGTGGAGTACGGATCGAGCGTGATCAGTGGCACAAGCGCGGAGACGTCAATCGATGGTTGACCTCAGACGTATTCGATCTCGGGACCGCCACCTCGAGCCCCGCAGAGGCGGCGCTGCGCCGCGCCAACGAGCTCATCGACACGCCTGATCCTGCACTCGATGACGTTCGAGCGGTCGACCGTGAGCTCGGTCGGCTGCTGCCAGAGATGGATCCCTACTTTGTTCGTTGGCGCTATTACATGGGGCAGCATGTCGAGGAGCCCTCGTGATCCGGGTCCCCCGCGCGCCGGCTCCCGCAGATTTTGAGGCCCGTGTCGCGGGTCCCGGGCGAAGGGCGCTGCAGGAGCTCCTTGGAGACCCGGCGGCGCCGACACGCCGGGGCCCGAAGCGGAAACGGACCTACGGAAGCATCAACGACATCCCCCCGAGCGAGCTCGAGAAGACGCACTACTGGACCAGAGCGTTGCCCGACATGAAGCGGGCGTACGGGTACACATGCGCGTATCTGGCGATGAAGATCCACCCCGCGACGGGGGCGGCGACCATCGATCACTTCATCCCTAAGGAGCGCGATCCAGGGCGAGCCTACGACTGGGATAATTTTCGGCTCTCTACGGGCCTGATCAACGCGTACAAGGACACCCATCAGGATGTTCTTGATCCCTTCGAGGTCGAGGATGGGTGGTTCACGCTCAACCTCCTCAGCTTTAAGGTGCTCCCGAACTCGCAGCTCGACACGACGATGCGCGAGCGCGTCCGAGTTACGATCGACGAGCGTCTACGCCTCAACGAGCCGACGTTCTGCGAGGCCAGGCGCGTGTATCACGATCGCTACCACGGTCTCGGAGATTCTCTCGAGCCGTGGCCGTTATCCTGGCTGGAGACCGAGTGTCCGTTCGTTGCGCGGGAGCTGCGGCGTCAAGGACGTTTACGCCCTGAGGACACGTAGGCGTCGAGGGTTGGTCGTGAGTATTTCACACCGTCACGGCTGGCGCGCGCGCAGGTGGTAGCTCTTGGGGCGCGTGACCGCGTCGAAGCCCAGGCGCGAGAGCGAGGCGCCGTGCCCCGAGTCTTTGACGCCGGTCCACGCGAGCGCGGGGTCGAGGTAGTCGCAGCGGTTCTGGAACACCGTGCCGGCCTCGAGGCGCGTGGCGAGCTCGAGCGCGCAGCTGTCGTCGTCGGTCCAGACCGAGGCGGTCAGGCCGTAGACCGAGTCGTTCATCCGCGCGATCGCCTCGTCGTCGCCCTCGACGCGCATGATCCCGACGACGGGGCCGAAGCTCTCCTCGGTCATCAGCGCCATCTCGTGGGTCACGTCGACGAGCACGCGCGGCGGGAGGTAGCAGCGCGAGCGGTCGGGGATCGCGAAGCGGGCGTCGTCGGTGACCTGCCGCGCGCCGGCGGCGAGGGCCTGCTCGACCTGGGCGCGGACCCGCGACGCGGCGGCCGCGTTGACGACGGGGCCGAGCGTGGTCGCGGCGTCGAGCGGGTCGCCGACGACGTACTCGTGGACCTGCTCGCGCGCGGCCGCGACGAAGTCGTCGTAGATGTCTTTGTGGACATAGATGCGCTCGATCGCGCAGCACGACTGCCCGGCGTTAAAGAACGCGCCGTCGACGAGGTTGGCGGCGGTCTTGGCGACGGGCGCGTCGGCGCGGACGTAGGCCGGGTCTTTGCCGCCGAGCTCCATGCCCACGCCGATGAAGTTGTTGCGCGCGACCGCCCGGTAGACCTCGTGACCGCCGCGCACCGAGCCGGTGAAGGAGACGAAGCCGAGCAGGCGGCTGTCGATGACCTCGGCCGCGGTCGGGTGGTCGACGTGCAGGGCCTGGACCAGGTCCTCGGGCGCGCCGGCCTCGGCGAAGGCGCGCGCGAGCTGATCGGCGACGAGCGCGGTCTGGGGCGCGTGCTTGATCAGCACCGCGTTGCCGGCGAGCAGCGAGCAGACGGTGGCGCCGACGGGCACGAGCAGCGGGTAGTTCCAGGCCGCGATCACCAGCGCGACGCCGACGGGCTCGCGCCGGATCATGCGGCGGATGCCGTCGCGCTTCCCGTCGGAGAGGACGGACTCGGCGAGCGCCTCCTGGGCGATGCTGCACAGGTAGCGCGTGCGCTGGCAGAACCCGCCGAGGAACTCGCCGCGGGCGTGGGCCAGCGGCTTGCCCATCATCCGCGTGATCGCCTCGGCGTTGTCGTCGAGGCGGTCGGCGAAGCGGTCGAGCATGTCTTCACACAGCTGCACGCGTCGGTGCAGGGTCGTCTGACGCCACTCGCGCTGGGCCGCGCGCGCCCGCCCGAGCTGCGCGAGCGCGTCGTCGCGGCCTCGCTGCGTGAACGAGTACGCGGGTGAACCATCGATCGGGCTGATGATCTCGGGCATCACGGGCAACGTACCGCCAACGGGCAGGATTGAATACGGCGCGCGCGCGGAGAGCCCGGTGGGGATTTCTGCTCGTCGCGCCCGGGCGCGCGGGCCTGCTCGCGTGGTCACGCGCGAGCGCGTTTGAGTCATCCGGACGGCGTCAGTCTGGGTCGGGATCAGCGCTGTCGTCACCACCGGTCCCGCGGCTTGGGTGGTGGTCCGGCTCGTAGGGGTCGAGCCCCGTGAGCCAGCCCGCCCGCGCGCCGGGGAAGGCGTCGGCGTAGGGGACGTAGGGCTTGATGTCGAGCACCGGGCTGCCGTCGAGGATGTCGAGGCCGAGCACGTGGAGGACGCGCCCCTCGACGCGGAGCAGCCGGAGACACGACAGCCCGATCGGGTTGGGGCGGTGGGGCGCGCGCGTGGAGAACAGGCCGACCTTGTGCCGGGGACCCCGCGGTGGGCGGACCATGGGGTTCCAGCCGTGGTTGAGATGAAACACGAACAAACACCAGATCCGCTCGAAGCTGGCGAGCTCGCGCAGCGCCTGATCGAGGTTGTGCCCCGCGATCAGCTCGATCGTCCCCTGCAGCGCGCCGCCCCCCTTGACCTCGCTGGTGATCGAGGGCTGGCGCGGGGTCCCGAAGCGCTCGGTGTAGGGCGAGCGCACGATCCCGATCGGCCGCATGACCACGGGCTCGAAGGCGGCGTGTAGGTGCTCGTCGGTGTGATTTTGGTCTGGTTTCTCGCGCCGCATCGTGGTCTCGACAGGAGGCGTCCGCGTTCGGTGTCGTCTTCGTTGTAGCCCGGCTCGCGCGGATGGCAGTTGGTGACGCGAGTGTACTGCGCGCCCGTGACCGCGTGCGCGATTCGGGCTAGCGTCGGCCTCCGCAATGTCGCTGTTCAACTATTCCCGCCTCGAGTCCATGGCCTTGATGCGCGCGCTTTGGACGGTCGCCAACGCCGACGGCGTGTTCGCGCGCCGCGAGCAGGCCATGCTGCTCTCGTCCGGACAGATGCTCGATGTCGACGTCGACATCCAGGCGCTCACCGTGATCGATCCCGAGGAGCTCGCCGACCGCATCGAGACGCCCGCGAACCGGATCGTCGCCGCCAAGGCGTGCTTGGTGATGGCGATCGTCGACGGCTCGATCTCCCCGGAGGAGTGGCAGGTGCTCGCCGCCTTCCGCGTCGCGCTGGGCGTCTCCGACGCCGACATGGCGGTGTTTCACAGCCTCTCGCGGCGCCAGCGGCAGCTCAACCAGTTCGAATTCCAGCGCCGCTTCGCCGCGCCGCAGCTCAAGACCATGTACGCCCAGCAGGGATGGGAGGGCGTCATGCAGTTCTTCGAGGACATCGAGCACGTCACGCTGCCGAAGCTCACGCAGGAGAACCCCGAGATCGTGTGGCGCTACCGCAAGCTCGGGCTGCTGCCCGCCGGCACCCTGGGGCGCGAGCTGTGGCGGTTTTATCGCGAGCGCGAGTTCGCGTTCGCGGGCGAGGTCGGGGGCGTGCCGGAGCACCTCGTGCACCACGACCTCACGCACATCCTGACCGGCTACAGCACCGATCCCGAGGGCGAGCTCGAGGTCCTGGCCTTCTCCGCCGGGATGCGCGAGGAGGACCCCTTCAGCGCGCTGTTCTTGGTGCTCCTGCAATTCGACGCCGGCGTCCAGCTGCTCCCCGGCGCCGCGCCCCGCAGCGTGCGCTCGCTGTTCGACCCCGTGCGCGTGCTCCGTGCGCTCAACCGCGGGCAGTCGGTGGGATATGACCTCTCGGACAACTGGGACTACTGGGAGGACATCGACATGCCGGTCGCGATGCTGCGCGAGCGCTACAAGATCGATCACGTGTGAGCGCCGTAGCTGACGCGCGGCGCCTCGAGGCGCGAGTCCGACGCGCGCTCGGGCTCGGGCGGGCTGAGGCGCTGACGTGGACGCCGCTCGCGGGCGCCCACGCCTCCGCGCGCGTGTTCCGTGTCCGCAGCGGCGCGGGCTCATGGATCGTCAAGCGCTCGACGGGCGCCCGCGCCTTCACCCAGGAGCGCGCCGCGTACCGTCGGTGGTGCCCGGCGCTGCGCGCCCGCCTCGCCGGCAGCGGCGTGACGACCCCCCGCCTGCTCGCGGCGCTCGACGACGATCGCGTCTTGCTGCTGTCCGATGAGCCCGGCGCGCGCCCGCAGCGAGCGCGCGAGCCAGACGCGCTCGCGTGGGACCACATGGCCGGCGCGTTCCTGCGCGCGCTCCACGGGCTGCCCGCAGACGACGACGACCCGCTGCCCTTGGTCAGCGCGGCGGCCCAGCGCCTCGAGGCCGCGCTTCGGCGGGCCGAGCCGGCGCTCGATCGAGGCTCGCGCGCGGCGCTCCGCAGGCGCTACGGGCAGCCGGACGCGCTCGCCGGGACGCCGCGCACGCCCTGCCACCGCGACTTCGGCCCGCACAATTGGCTTGTGTCTGAAGGGCCAGGAGACCCCGCGCGCCGGCTCGTCGTCCTCGACTTCGAACACGCGCGCCCCGACGCCTGGGCGAGCGACCTGGTCAAGCTCGCGTGCGGCCGCTGGCGCCGTCGACCCGCGGGCGCCGAGGCCTTCGGGCGCGGCTACGGGCGCGCGGTCTATCGCCAGCGCGGCCAGCTGGACCCCGCGCTCGCGTGGTTCGTCGCGCTGCACGGGGTCGCCACGGTCGCCTGGGCCCACGCCCACCGCGACCGCGAGTACCTCGAGCGTGGCCTCGACGCGGTCGAGCTCGCGCTCGCGTGATCGACCCGCGACGAAGTCGGGAAATTTTTTCGTCGGCTGTCGGGATTTCACCGAGCTCGCCCCGACGAGAGCCGCTGTCGCCTGCGCGCACAAACACGCGGATCCGTCCGAGCGCCGCAGAAACGCCGTCTAACGGGGCAAACGTCGCCGTCGCGAAGAGTGGCACGCCGAGTGCAATCGCTAGTACACGCGCCGGCGGACAACCCGACGGGCGAAGGAAGCGAGGTCGGACATGGACGCGAGCAGCAACAGCGGAAACAGCAACGGAATCTTCAAGTCCTGGTGGAGCGTGCTCTCCCTCGGCTTCGTGATCGGCGGCGGTCTGGCGACCGCGGTCCTGACGACCGCGTGCCCCAACGGCGCCGACGGATTCGGGGAGGGGGACGTCGAAGAGCGTCTCTCGCCGGTCCCCGCCGATCCCGCGGACGATATCGTGTCGCCCTCGGGCGCGACCTGCACCGACGGCTGGCGGCCGATGGGGCTGATCGAGGGCCTGGGTGGTTACACGGACATGTCCGTGGATGAGAACGGCGTGCTCGCGCTGGTCACCCCCAACGCCGTCGAGCTGTGGGACGTTCGCGCGTCGCGCAAGCCGGTCAACGTCGGCCGCGTCAACGCGCTCGAGCTCGGCATGAACGGCGGCTTCGGCGAGATCGCGGCGACCGCCCACGGCTTCGCCGCCGTCGCGGCGCGCGGCGACGGGGAGCGCGAGCACCTGGTCGCGGCGATCGTGCCCCGCTCGAGCCCGCCCTCTCCCCCCGAGGACATCAAGACGCGGAGCGGTCACCCCGGCGACATCACGGACAAGCCGGAGTCTGGCTTCCCGAGCGCGTGGGCGCTCGGCGATCACATCCAGATCGGTGAGCGCGCCAGCGCCATCGACGCGGTCGGGGAGGACTTCGTGGTCGCCGGCCCGCAGGGCGTGATCTTCGGCAAGCACGAGGCCCGCGGTCTGGGCATCGTCGCCCGCAACACCTACGGCCACGGCGAGACGCCGATCCACCCGAACGCGGTCGCGCTCGACATCGACAACAACCGCGCGATCGTGGCCAGCTCGAGCGTCGGCCTCTCGCTGCTGCCGATGCGGAGCTCCGGCGTGATCAACGAGGTCGAGACGCTCGGGAACCCGCAGACGCCGATCCTGATCCGCAACGGCTGGCTGATCCCCGAGACCAACCAGCCGACGATGTACGTGCCACCGCTGGGGCCGAGCGATGTCACGACGCCGGCGACGCCGACCCCCGACGGGCCGTCCGACATCACCGACCGACCGACGCCGACCCCCGACGGCCCTTCGGAGCTCACGGCGCCGGCGAGGCCGGGCATGGATGGCCCTTCGGACATCACCGGGAGCGCGCCGACGCCGAGCCGCCCGTCGGGTCCGTCGGACATCACCGGCGCCACGCCGCTGCCTCCGGGCGCCGAGCGAGACGCGCGCGGCGAGCTTCCGGAGCAGGGCCCGTACCAGCACGTCGAGGGCGGCTTCCTCGAGTACATGGACAATGAGACAGGTCGCGTGAAGAAGCTCGCGGATGTCCCGGTGATCTCCGCCTTCGACGCCGAGGACGGCGCGTTCCAGGTGGTCCGCCGCGGCGACACGCTCTACGTCGCCAACAGCGAGAGCGGGCTGCTCCGCGTCAAGTGGGACGACCAGGCGCTCTCGGTCGACGCCCGTCAGGCGCTCACGACCGACGACTGGGCGGAGATGCCGAGCCGACCGCAGAAGATCGTGATCCACAACGACACGCTCTTCATCATGGAGCCCTACGGCGACGCGGTGGGCGTGGTCCAGCTCTGCGACTAGCCTCGGCGCGCACGAGCGCCGCCTCGACACGCGGCGCGAGTCCCCGGGGGCCCTTGACGGGCCCTCGGGTTTTTGCGCGCGATCTCGGCGCGCTTGCGAGCGCCTGTTCTTCGGCCGTATGGTCGCGCCCGCGATGACCACCTCTAGCTCGACCCCTCCCAGCTCGGCCTCGGCGCGTCCGCTTCACGACGGCTACACCCCCCACGTCAGCGAGACGATCGCGCGCTTCCACGCCGATGTCGTCGGCGAGGTCCGCGACGCCGTGGCGAGCGATCCGGTCGTCGTGGTCGGCATGGCCCAAAACCCCTTCGTCAAGAAAGCTCGCCGCGCGCTCTCGGAGGCCGGGGTCGAGTTTCGCTACCTCGAGTACGGCAGCTACCTCAGCCAGTGGCGGCGCCGGCTCGCGATCAAGATGTGGAGCGGCTGGCCGCTGTTCCCCCAGGTGTTCGTGCGCGGCGTCTTGATCGGCGGCTTCGAAGAGACCCGCGCGGCGCTGGCCGACGGCTCGCTGCGCGCCCGCCTCGACGGCGAGGGCTGAGCGGCGCGGGCGAGCGCCGAGCGCGAGCGCGCCTCGCCGCGTCATAGAACCTGCATATGCAGCCAGATCGCGCGTCCCCAGGCGCGCGAACGCGCGTCCGCGAGGTCGTCGCGCGTACGGTTGCGCGTTTGGGAGTCGCGTGCGCCGCGTGGTCCCGGGGTAACCTCTTGCGGTGAAGCGCTACGTCTCGCTTTTGGTGGTGCTGCTCGTGTGGTGCGTCGCCGGTCCGTGGTCACGGGCCGCCGCGGCGCCGCTCGAGCCGCGCGAGATCCCGACGTCGCTGCGAGAGTGGATCCCCTGGATCCAGCACGACAAGCCCGAGGTCGCGTGCCCGTTTATCAACGACAGCGCCGGCGAGGCGCGACGCTGCCAGTGGCCCGCGCGCCTCGAGCTCGACCTCGGCGACAAGGGCGGGCGCTTCAGCCAGAGCTGGCGCGTCTACACCAAGGGCTGGGTGCCGCTGCCCGGCGACGCGCGGCGCTGGCCGCAGGAGGTCACGGTCGACGGCGCGTCGGCGGTGGTCGTGACCCGCGGCGATCGACCCGGCGTCGAGCTGAGCCCCGGGACCCACGCGATCACCGGGAAGTTTATGTGGGACAGCACGCCCGAGCGCCTCGAGGTCCCGCCCGAGACCGGGCTGCTGACGCTCAGGCTCGCCGGCCAGGACGTGCCCTACCCGCAGCGCGACGCGAGCGGCGCGCTGTGGCTCAACCGGCGCGTCGAGGAGGGCACCGAGGAGGACTTCCTGGAGCTCGTGGTCAACCGCAAGATCCAGGACGCGATCCCGGTCGTCATCACGACCCGCGTCGAGCTCAACGCCTCGGGCAAGAACCGCGAGGAGCTGCTCGCCAAGACCGCGCTCCAGGGCTTCACGCCGATGTCGGTGACGAGCGAGCTGCCCGCGCGCATCGAGCCCGACGGCCGCCTGCGCGTGCAGGTCCGCCCTGGTCGATGGGTCATCTCGATCGACGCGCGCCACGACGGCCCGGTCAAGGAGCTCGCGCTGCCGGCCGCCGCCGGCGGCCCGTGGGCGCCCGAGGAGATCTGGGCCTACGAGGCGTCCCCGAGCCTGCACGAGGTCGACGTCTCGGGCGGCGCGCCCATCGATCCGCAGCAGACGCTGCTGCCCGACGAGTGGAAGCGCTTCCCGGCCTACCGCCTCGCGCCTGGCGAGGCGCTGCAGCTGATCGAGCGCCGCCGCGGGGAGGTCGATCGCGGGCCCGATCGCCTGACGCTGCGGCGCGAGTGGTGGCTCGACTTCGCCGGCAGCAGCCTGACCGTGCGCGATCGCATCACCGGGCAGGTGCACAACGCGTGGCGCCTCGACATGCGCCCGCCGGGCAAGCTCGGGCGCGTCACGATCTCGGGCAAGGACCTGCCGATCACCTACCGCGACAACGACGCCTACACGACCGGCGTCGAGCTGCGGCAGCGCAGCCTCAACCTCTCGGCCGACATCCGCGTGCCGGGCGACGACGGCCGCGGCGTCGTGCGGATCTCGGCGGTCGACTGGGACCACGACTTCCACGAGGTCGACGGCACGCTGCACCTCCCGCCCGGCTGGCGGCTGCTGCACGCGAGCGGCGTCGACGAGGTGGACGAGACCTGGGTGCAGGGCTGGTCGCTGCTCGACATCTTCCTCGCGCTCGTGATCTCGATCGCGATCGGGCGGCTGTTCGGCGCCGGCTGGACGCTGCTCTCGCTCGTCACGCTCGGGCTGTGCTTCCCCGAGTGGATGGCGCCGCAGGTCATCTTTATCTTCGTGCTCGTCGGCGAGGCGCTGCACCGCGCGCTCCCGCCGGGGACGCTGCGCAAGCTCGTCTCGGTCTACCGCTGGCTGACGCTGATCATCCTCGCGGTCATGACCACGGCCTTCTGCGTGCAGCAGGTCAACGGCGGGCTCTACCCGGCGCTCGAGAAGCGCGGCGGCGAGCTCAGCCGCGGGCTGCTCGGGCTGGCGGCGCCAGGGGTCTACAAGGATGACGCGGTGGCGCAGACGGCCGCGGCGCCGATGCCCGAGAACGCGGCGGCGGCCGACATGCCGGCGCCGCCGCCGGAGCCCGAGCCGATGGTCGACACGAAGCCCTCCGATAAGAAGATGGACGAGCGCGAGAAAGACGTCCGCTTCGCCGAGGACTTCGAAGAGGTCGGCGACCTGCTCGAGGATCAGACCGTGGCGGGCAAGAAAGGCAAGCGCGCGCTCGGCGAGGTGAGCTCGATCTCGCGCTCCCGGCTCGCGCTCAAGCGCCAGCAGCTGCGGGAGTACGACGCCAACACCGTGGTCCAGACGGGGCCCGGCGTGCCCAGCTGGCGCTGGCGCTCGGTGCACCTCGACTGGAGCGGCCCGGTCAACCGTCAGCAGGAGATCACGCTGTACCTGCTCGCGCCGCAGATCAACATGATCCTCGCGTTCGTCCGCGTCGTCTTCATGATCGCGCTGGTGCTCGCGGTGTTCGGCGTGTTCCGACCCCGGCGACGCAAGACGAAGGGCGCGGGCGCGGGCGCGAAGCCGGGCGCGGCGGCGGCGAGCGTGCTGCTGTGCCTCGGCGCCGCGGGCAGCCTGCTGATGCCCGCCGAGGCCCGCGCGGACCAGGGCTACCCCTCGGACGCGCTGCTCCAGCAGCTCGCCGAGCGCGTGGCCGAGCGGCCCTCGTGTCTACCTGGCTGCGCGACCAGCCCGCGCATGGAGCTCGAGGCGGCGGGCGCCGGGCTGCGGATCCGCATGGAGGTGCACACGGCCGCGCACGTCGCGATCCCGCTGCCCGGCGGCGCCGCGCAGTGGCTCCCGAGCGCGGTGGTCGTCGACGGCGACGTCACCCGGCCGGCCGCGGCCGCGCCGGCGCCCGCGAGCGCGTCCGCGGACGCGCCTGAGGGTAGTGGCCGAAGAGACAGGCGCCGCGGTCGCGAGAAGCCCGGCGCCGACGGCGAGCCGGCCTCGCTGCCGCCGCTGAAGGGCGCGCCCGCGCTCGGCCTCGCGCGCGACAGCGGCGGCACGCTGTGGCTCGACCTCGAGCCCGGCCGTCACCAGATCGTGCTCGACGGGCCGCTGCCGGCGCGCGAGACCGTGCAGCTCGGGCTCCCGCTCAAGCCGCATCACGTCACGGCGCGCGCCGACGGCTGGACGATCGAGGGCATCCACGAGGACGGCCTCGCCGACGACAACCTCCAGCTCACGCGCGTGCACAAGGCCGGCGAGGAGGCGCCGCAGACCCTCGAGATGGGCCCGCTGCCGCCCTTCGTCACGGTCGAGCGCGAGCTGACGCTCGGCCTCTCGTGGGTCATGACGACGCGCGTCGTCCGGGTGACCCCGACCGGCGCGGCGGTCGTCGTCTCGGTGCCGCTGCTGCCCGGGGAGTCCGTGACGAGCGAGCGCATGCGCGTCGAGGACGGCAAGGTGCTCGTCAACATGGCGCCCGACCAGCGCGTCGTCGAGTGGAGCTCGTCGCTGCAGGTGAGCGACGCGATCGTGCTCAAGGCCGCGGCCGCGCAGCCCTGGGTCGAGGTCTGGCGCCTCGAGGTCGGCCCGCTGTGGCACCTCGACAGCGACGGCATCCCGATCGTCTCACAGGGCGACGAGGGCCAGCGAGAGTGGCGCCCGTGGCCGGCCGAGATCGTCGAGCTGAAGATCTCGCGCCCCGAGGGCGTCTCGGGGCAGACGCGCACGATCGACAGCGCGGACCTGCGGCTCTCGCCGGGCCTGCGGGCGACCGACGCGACGCTCTCCTTCGTGATCCGCAGCAGCCGCGGCGGCTATCACACCATCGAGCTGCCCAAGCGCGCGCAGCTGCAGGGCGTGCGCATCAACGGGCAGGAGAAGGCGATCGGCCAGGAGGAGCGGCGCGTCCGCATCCCGCTGATCCCCGGCGCCCAGAACGTCGAGCTCGACTGGCGCGAGCCCGTGAAGCTCGGGACGCGCTACCGCGCGCCGGAGCTCAAGCTCGCGCTCAAGGACGAGGGCAACGTCTCGGTCGTCAACTACAAGGTCCGGGTCTACTTCCCGCGCGACCGCTGGATCCTGTGGGTGCAGGGCCCGCGGCTCGGCCCGGCGGTGCTGTTTTGGAGCTCGCTCGTCGTGCTGCTGATCCTGGCGATCGTGCTCGGTCGCCTGCGGATGACGCCGCTGCGCGGCCACCAATGGTTCCTGCTCGGCCTCGGGCTCTCGGCGATCCCCTACTGGGTCGCGGTCTTCGTGGTCCTGTGGCTGCTCGCGCTCGGCTGGCGACGGCGGGTCGCCCAGTGGAAGATCCACCCCGCGCTGTTTGACCTGATCCAGCTGGCGATGCTCGGCCTCTCGCTGCTCGCGGTGTTCATCCTGATCGTCGCGGTGCAGCAGGGGCTGCTCGGGCAGCCTGACATGCAGATCGCGGGCAACGGCTCGTACCGCAACGACCTCATCTGGTACCAGGACCGCGTCGGCGACGCGGCGCCGCGGCCCGAGGTCTACTCGGTCTCGCTGCTGCTCTTCTACCGGGGCGCGATGCTGCTGTGGGCGCTGTGGCTGGCCTGGTCGCTGGTCCGCTGGATGCCGTGGGCCTGGCGCAGCGTCACCGCCGGCGGGCTGTGGCGGACGATCGAGATCGGCGCGCCGCCCAAGGGCGGCGGCGGCGGACCCGGCACCGGGGGCGGCCCGAGCGGACCGGGCGCAGGAGGCGGTCCGGGCGGCGGCGGCGGTTCAAACCGCATGTCTTATCCGCCAGGTCATAACCAGACCGCGATCGGCAGCGGCTCGCACGCCGGCGGCTCGCAGGCGCGGGCGACGGCGCCCGAGCAGGCGACGACGCCGGCGGCGCCGCGCGGCCGCGAGCGGACGATGACGCCGATCGTCGGCGTCGCGCCGGTGCCCGCCGCCCCCCCAGAGCCCGAGCCCGCGCCCCCGCGCGACGATGAGCTCGACAGCCCCGCCAGCTCCCAGCCGCGCGGGAGCTGGGACGTACCCTCCTCCGTCTCGTTTGAGCGCGGGATGATCGAGGGCCTCGAGGACGCCGAGTCGACCGCCATCGGCGTGACCAACTCCGGGAGCTACGCGATCGCCGAGGCCGCGCGCGCGGCCGCTGGCAGCCCGCCGCCCAAGAAGCGCAGGATCCTGTCGACGGGCCCGTCGATCAGCGGCAGCGTGCGGGTCAGCGGCGACTCAGAGGCCTCGGGCGCCGGGATCTCGGGCGCCGGCCTCTCGCTCGCCGCCGCCTCCGATCCGCGCATGCGCCGGGTGTTCGAGCCGAAGCCGCTGCTGCCGATCCCCGACAGCGCGGCCCAGGTCCACGAGACCGACGCGCCGAGGGCCAAGTCACACAACGAGTCGAGCGGCGCGATCGTGGTGCCCAAGGTCGACACGGAGGCGCTGCATGGCAACAAGCCGCTGCCGCCCCCGCCCCCGCCCGCCGTCATCCCCAAGCGCCTGACCCACTCGAAGGGGCGGAAGTAGCCGCCCGGCGCTCACGCTGTAGAGGCGCTCGAAGGGACCGCTCGACCTCGCTCAGCCGCAGTGCTCGAGGCCTTCCTCGTAGATGCTCGAGAGGTGATTGCTCGGCCAGACGCCGTCGGCCGCCGCGTCCTGGCTCGTGGTGTTAAAGCTCCACTCGTAGGCCATCGCGCCCCAGCTCCAGCTCTTGTTGATCAGGCGGCCGGTCCCGCTGTGGAAGAACGAGATCTCGGGCAGGCTGGTGACCGTGTCGCCCCAGCGCATCCACCGGGTCTTGCGGATCGCGTCGTGGTACTTGCCCGCCGCCTGGGCGTTGAACACTCGCGGCTGGCCGAAGGTCTCGACGCGCATGAACTCCGGGTCGAAGGTCTCGGGGTCGAGCTCGTAGAGATGCGCGGCGGCGATGTCCGCGATCGCGCCGCCCAGGCTGTGCCCGGTCAGCTGCACCTCCTCGCACACGCCGCCCTCGACGAGCTTGATCAGGTTGTCGATCATGCCGGCGTCCTCGAGGTCCTGGTAGGCGTTGTAGAAGCCGTGCCCGCACTTCCCGTCCACGGCGCCGCAGGAGCTGAGGACCACGCTGGTGAGATCGTCGAGCACGTCCTCCCAGTCGTCGGTGCCGCGGAAGCCGACGACGCAGGTCCCCGTGTCGTCCCCGAGCACGGAGATGTACCCGAACGAGCCGTTCTGGCTGTAGGTGTCGAACAGGGTCCAGGCGACGAAGGGCAGCTTCATGGGCCCGTAGGGCGTGTTCACCACCGGCGCTTCGAAGTCGTGGTAGGAGGGCAGGCCGGGGTCGTCGAAGTAGGCTAGGCGCGCGGCGTCGACCAGGAACTGCGCGGAGCCGCAGTCCAGCGGCTCCTCACCTCGCCACGCCGGCTGCGCGGGCGCGATCGCGTCCGCGCAGGTAGGGCTGAGCTCCGCCGGCGGCGGGCACACGTCCGCGTCCACCGGCAGCGAGAACAGGTCGCCTTGGCACGCGTCGGCCGCTACGCCCGCCCGCGCGCACGCGGCCTCGCGCTCCGCGTCCAAGCAGCGCGCGTACGCCTCGACGCGCAGCAGCTCCTCCTCCTCGCAGCGGTCGAAGCCGTCTTTGTTGAGTTCGGTGAGCTGCGCGAGGGTCTCCCGCGCGTCCGCGGCGTCGCGCTGTTCGGCGCGCGCGTCGTCGCAGCCGCTCGCGAGCGCGCCCATGAGCAGGAGAGCGCTGTATGTCCCGAGGCCCAGGCGATTCAGTCTCGGCGCCAGGGCGCGCGCGGGTCGGTTCAGGCGGGTGGTGTGCGTGTGCGGTCTCGTCGTCATCGGCAGCCAGGGAGTCGCGACCCCGGCGATTTTTTTTCACCCAAAGTCGCGCTGGCGCCGGGCGTCGACGCGCCGGGGTCCGGGGGGGCGCGCGCCAGCGAACGAGGTGCCCACGGCGAGCGCGCCACGACGACTCCGAACACGACCGCGCGCCGCTCGGGCGATCGGGACGCGGCCGTCGCTACATCAGGTAGAAGCCGTCGGGCGGGTGCGGCGCGGGCACCTTCGACTCCCCGAGCAGCTGCAGGATGTTGATCTCGATCGCGCGCGCGATCCCGGTCACCGCCGTGTCGGTGGGGCGGTTGGCGAAGGGGTCCTGCATGTGCGTCGCGGTGCGCTCGAGCAGGAGGAAAGGCGTCGAGATCACGGTCGTCACGGCGATCTCCCAAAGCCCCGCGATCTCGCCCAGCGAGATCGAGAGCACCGTGATGAACACGTAGATGAAGGCCTTGAGGAACACGCGGTACGTGATCGGGAAGACCGTGTTCCGGATCCGCTCCGCCATCCCCATGGAGTCGGTCAGGCGCGTCAAGATCTCGTCCATCGCGATGCGCTGGTAGTCGCTGATCTCGCCGCGGGCGGCGAGCTCGTGGACGGCGCGGCCGTGCAGCTGCAGCAGCGCGAGCGAGGGGTTGGCGTGCTTCTCGAGCTCGGCGAGCTCCTCGGCCTCGAGGTGCTCAGCGCTGCGCAGGCGCCAGTCCTGGCCCCGCAGGCTCTGCCCGAGGCAGAAGCACCACGCGATCTGGCGGTGGGCGAGCCTGACGACGGTGGGCCTGACGCTCTCCGGGTTCGCCGGGAAGGTCAGCGCCTGCCGCACGAGCGTGCGCGAGTCGTTGACGATCGCGCCCCAGACCTTGCGCGCCTCCCACCAGCGGTCGTAGCTCTGGTTGAGCTTGAACGAGAGGAGGAGCGAGATCGCGGTGCCCAGAAACGCCGGGATCGCGACGGGCAGCTTGGGCAGGTACGGCCGCTCGTACTCGACGAGCAGGGCGCCGACGATCGAGATCACCACCAAGAAGACGAAGTCGAAGCGGATCTTCTCGAAGATGTAGGCGAGCGGGAGCGGCTTTTCGAGGAGCATCGAGTGCCCCGAAGCTACCCGAGCGTCGGCGCGGCGACCACCGCGTGGTCGTCATCGCGCGCGTGGCCTGCTCGGGGTGACCGCGGGCGCGATCGCGTGGCGCAGGAGCTCGAAGGGGGCCGCCATCTTGGGCGAGTTGTAGGCGCGGCCGGCGGTCGCGACGACGAGCTCGAGCGCCGGGATGACGAACACGCACTGGCCCCCGTTCCCCGCGGCGTAGACGACGGGGTAGCGCGCGACGCCCCGCGCCGACTTCACGGGGAGCTCGTCGAGCCACCACAGGTAGCCGTAGTCGTGGCCGTCGACCTGGGTGTGCGCCCGCGTCGATCGCTCGATCCACGCGGGCGCGAGCACGCGCTCGCCTCGCCACGCGCCGCCGCTGAGGATCAGCTGACCGAACTTCGCCAGGTCACGCGCGCGCAGGCGCAGGTGACCGCCCGTGTCGGTGCCGCGGCCGCGGTCGTAGGTGGCCCAGCGCGCGTCGTGGATATCGAGCGCGTCGAACAGGTGACGGCGCGCGTACTCGGGGACAGGTGTGTTCGTCGCGCGCTCGAGCGCGGCCCCGAGCGCGACGACGCCGGCGGTGCAGTACACCCCGCGCGCCCCGGGCGGGCGCGCGGGCGGCAGCGCGAGGAAGAAGTCCAGCCAGTCGCGGCGACGGTACATCCGCTCCTCGTTGCCCGGCGAGCGACGGTCTCGGTCGTCGCAGGCGAGCCCGCCGCGCATCGTGATGAGCGCCTCGAGCGTGATCTGGGACCGCGGGTCCCCGGCCGGCAGCGAGCGCCCGAGCGCGCTCCAGGCCGGCGCCTCCAGCGAGAGCTCGCCGCGCGTGACGGCGACGCCGAGCAGCAGCGAGGTGATCGACTTGGTGGCCGAGCGCAGGTCGTGCAGCGTGTCGCGGGTGGTCCCGCGGAGGTAGACCTCATAGACGAGCTCGCCGCCGCGCGCGATCACCAGCGCGTCGATCCGGTGGTCGCGGCGAGCGGCGAGCTGACGGGTGACGGCCGTCATCACCGCGCGATCGATCCCGGCGCGCTCGAGCGTTCCGACCCGCCAGCCGTCGTCGAGGAGGACGGGCGCGCCGTCGGGCGGTTGGCTCGCGCTCGAGCGCGCGTGGTGACAGGCGAGCGTCGCGCTCACCAGCGCGGCGAGCGTCACCAGCCGGATCGCCGCGAGCGCGTGACGCGGGGTGCTTCGGGACTGCACGGGCGTGAGGGTCCCGTGGGTGTCCGGAGCGCGCAAGCCCGCGCGCTACGCCCGACGCGAGCCCTCTGCTATCGCGGACGCGCGACGAACAGCTCGACCGTGACGGTCTCCCCTGGGAGCAGGTTCCAGGACTGGCTGGCGACGGCCGGGAATTCCCGCGTCAGCACCGGCTCGGGCTCGAGCGCGAGTCGCCGCTCGAGCGCCTCGCAGGTCTCGCGCCCGGCGCCGCTGCAGACCGACGAGCGGTAGTACAGCGCGGGCTCGCGGAGCTCGAACGCGGGGACCTCGTTCGCGTGGACCTTGAAGCTCGGCGCGCTCCCGGGTGTGTACAGCGGCAGGTTGATCGAGCCCATGCCGTCGCCGCCGCTGAGGTAGACGACGCCAGCTGCCCGCGACCAGTCACTGGAGGCGCGCGCCCGCCACTCGAGCGCCCACGTCGACTCGAGCGCGTCGGTCGCGGGCTGGGTCCGCGCCCCCCAGGTCGCCAGCGCGAGCGCGCTCGCCAGCGCGAGCAGGGCTGCGGCAAGCCCCGTCTGCGCGCGGCGGCGCGGCAGCAGGCGCGCGGCGAGCCCCGCGACGCAGAGGGCGACCGTCGGCGCGAAGCACAGGAAGTAACCTGCCTGATAGCGCATGTAGTCGACCCCGACGGGGTTGAGCAGGACCGCCAGGGACGCGCTCACCAGCGCGGCGCCGGCGATCAGCAGCGCGCGCCCGCGGGCGCCGCCGACCCGCCAGCTGATCGCGGCGATCGCCGCGACCGCGACCAGCTCGAGCGTGACCAAGCGCCCGACGTCGTGCGCGACGCCGAAGTTGCGGGGCATCGTCTCGGCGTAGGTGTGCAGGAGCGTCGGCAGCGTGCTCAGCGCGACGACCCCGGCGATCGTCGCGGTCGCGACCGCGAGCTGAGTGACGCGGACGCGGGTCTGACCCGGCGCCGCGAGCAGGGCGGCGGGCAGCGTCGCCGCGGCGAGCCAGCCGACGGGGTGCACGCGCGCCGCCTGGGCGATGAACATCCCGGCGCCGAGGGCCGCGAGCAGGAAGCCGGGCGCGGCTGCGGAGCGCCGCCGCGCGCCCACGACGAGCAGCGCCGCGGCGGCGCAGTGCAGCGCGAGGATCGGCGCGTGGTAGGTCTCGCTGCGGATCAGGCGCGTCACGGTGGGGTCGAGCGCCACGGCGAGCGTCAGCGCGGCCGCGAGCGCGGGCCGGGCCCCGACCCCGCGCGCCGCGACGTAGAGCGTGAGCGCGATCGTGACGCCGAGCGCGAGGTAGACCCACGCCAGCGCGGCCTCCGGGCGCGTCGGCTCGAGGTTGACGAGCGCCGACAGCAGCTCGGCGTAGCCGGGCCCGTAGGTCCGCATCCCCGAGAGGCCGGTGCTCGCGTAGGCCGTCCACTCGACGCCGTGCCCGTTCTGCAAAAAATATGACCAATCGAGCAGGTTGACCTGGGCCGCGGCGCACAGCAGCGCCGCGCCGAGGGCCGCGCGGCGCTCGTTCGCGCGGAGCGGGCCGCGCCCGCGGCTGGCGACGACGACGACGAACGCCGCCAGCAGCCCCAAGAGGCAGGTCCACGGGAGGCGCTCCGTCGGGCGCGACGGCGGGCGAGCGGGCGCCTCGGGTCGGGCCTCGACCGGGGGGCTCGCGCGGCTGGGCGCCGGCGCCCAGCTCGGCGGCGCGCGCTCGCCCGCGCCCGGGTTGTGCTTAGGGGCAGGTTCTCCAGTGTTGAACGAGGGGACAGGCGCGGACCGGGCGCAGCCGACGACGGCGTCGAGCGCCCGCTTGCGCGCGCTCGAGACCGCGTCCCAGCTGGGGAACTCGCCGATCGGCGAGATCCCCAGCTCGTCGACCGTCACGAGCGCCGCGCCGGCGGGTCTGCGGAGCTCGATCCGCAGCGCGCTCGAGTCGTCGAGCGCGGCGCGGACGAGCAGCATCCCGGGCGGGCAGCCGTCGACGCGAAGCGACTGCCCGCTGCGCTCGCGGCAGCCCTCGACCCAGCGCTCGAGCGCCGCGGGGCACTCGTCGCCCCAGGCGCGCGCGCTGCTGAAGAGGGCGCAGCAGAGCGCCACGAGGCAGGCCAGCCGGTCGAGCCAGCGGAGGCGTAGACGCGATCGCACGGGAGAGACCTCCCGCGACTATATCCCGCGCCCGCGAGCGCTCGACGCGCGATTACAAGCGCCCGCGAGCGCTCGCTTATGCGTCCCATAACATGTTCTTATGGGCAGGCTGATGGCGACCTGACTATGGTTCGCGCGTCGAGTCGGAACGTCATTCTGGGCGCTCGCCGACCGACCAAGTTGGAAGACGCTTATGGACACAACAACGAAGATCGTGGCCGCCCTGCTCCTGCTCGCCCCGCTGGGCGCCTGCGACGGCGGCGACTCGGAGACCGAGACCGACGCGGAGTCGGAGACCGACGCGATGACCTCTGACGCCGGGACGACAGCGGGCGGCGGGAGCGAGACCTCGGGCGACGGCGACGGCGATGGAGACGGTGACGGTGACGGCGACGGCGACGGCGACGGCGACGGCGACGGCGACGGCGACGGCGACCTCAGCTTCGCGGCCGATGTGTACCCGGTGCTCTCCGCCAGCTGCAGCTGCCACATCGCGGCCTCGCACTCCTCAGGCTTCGCGGCGCCCGACGCCGACACGGCCTACGGGAACCTCGTGGGCGTCACCGCCGGTCAGGTCGGCATACCGCGCGTCAACGCCGGCGATCCGAACAACAGCTACCTGTGGCACAAGGTCTCGGGGACGCAGGCGAGCGTGGGCGGCTCGGGCGTGCAGATGCCGATCGGCGGCGCGCTCTCGGCTGATGACCTCTCGACCATCGAGCAGTGGATCCTGAGCGGCGCGGCCCAGTAGACGCGCCCGCGCGGGCGCGAGCTCGAGTGATCGCTCGAGCCGCGCCCGCTTTGTCCTAGCGAGCGCGCCCCGATCGCGCGCTCCGGCGCGCGCACGCGGGCGCCCGCGCTGGCAATGCGAAGCCGCGCGCCGTACGATCGCGGGGCCGTGGTGAGTCTCTCCCTTTTGTTCGTATTGTCCGCAACCGGCAGCTCGACGTGGCCGCCCCCGACCCCGGCGGTCGAGCTCCCCGGCGACATCGAGGTTCGCACGCAGCTCTCGCCGCGAGCCGTCGCGCCGTCGAAGGGCGTCTGCGCGACCGAGAGTCACTCGATCGTCAACAACACCTGCCAGATCGTGCGCGTCGACGGCGGCGACTCCGGCTTCAACATCATCGTCGGCTCGGGCCAGACCTGCGGCGTCGCGACCCAGCCGGTCCCGGAGCAAGATCGCCGCTGGGTGTTCGACGAGCGCGGACGGCTGCGCCGCGAGTTCACGCTCGACAAGAAGACGGCGAAGTCCGGCGGCCAGGTGTTCGCGTACAACGACAAGCGGATCGCCAAGATCGAGCGCTGGTCCGACTTCACCTCGGGCAAGGCCGACGCGATCGAGACCTTCCTCTACGACAAAGACGGCCGCGTCGTCGAGACCACCCGACAGTCCGGCGCGACCGCGGCCGAGCGCTTCGTGCACGTCTGGCTCGAGGGCAAGATCCGCATGACCACCCAGACCGGCACCGGCCGGACGTGGACCTACGAGTACAAGGGCAAGCAGCTGATCGAGGTCAGCGAGCGCCCCGGCGGCATCGACCCGATCAAGTCGCGGCTGTTCAAGTACGACAGCAAGGGCCGCGTCTCCGCCGAGGAGAACCGCCTCGGCCCCGTCCGCGTCGCCTACACCGGCTGGACCTACGACAAGAAGGGCCGCCTGATCTCCGAGGCGATCGACGACCAGGGCCGCCCGCAGCTCAACCTCGAGGCGATGGCCGGCAAGCCCGAGGCCAAGACCGTGATCATCCCCAAGCGCGCCGACGGGACCTGGGACCGCGTCACCCGCTACTACTACGACTGCGACTGGATCGTCCGCACCGCGCCGGTCCAGGCCGCGCCCCAGACGCCCGCCCAGCCGAGCCCGCGCAAGCGCCGGGGCAAGCGCTAGATCAGCTCACTCGCGCACCCACAGCGCCTCGCTCGCGAAGCGCGAGCGCTCGCCCCGCAGCAGCGCGCCGGCGCCCTCGATGACCTCGGTCAAGAACTCGCGGACCGCCTGGACGCGCGCGGTGCCGCGCAGGTCGACGTGGTTTAAGAGCCAGACGCCCCACTCGCGCGACGCCGCCGGCACCGCGAGCCGCCGCAGCTGCGGGTCGACGTCGGCGTAGTAGCACGGCAGCACGCCGAGCCCGAGCCCGCTGCGGATCGCCGCGCGCATCGTCCCGGGGCTGTCGCAGCGCAGCGCCGCCTTCGCGCGCGGGAGCGACACGCCGAGGACGCGCGCGGGCTCGTCCCCCGGGTACGTGATCACGTGATGCTCGCCCCGCTCACGCGCGCGCTCGAGGTAGCCCTCGGTCGCGTAGACGCCGAGCGCGAGCGGCGAGACCCTGCGCCCGATCAGGTGCTCGGGCGGGTCTCGCGTGATCCGCAGCGCGACATCGGCCTGGCGCGTGTTGAGATCGAGCAGCGAGGTCGTCGTCAGCAGCTCGACCTCGAGCTCGGGGTAGCGCTCGCGCAGCGCGGGCAGGGTCGGCGCGAGGATCACGTTGGCCAGGTGCTCCGGCGCCGTGAGCTTGAGCCGACCCCGCAACGTGGTGTCGCGGCCGAAGATCACCCGCTCGATGTCGATGACGCGCTCCTCCAAGCTGATCAGCTCGCGAAACACCGCCTCCGCGGTCTCCGTCATCACGTAGCCGTCGCGCAGCCGCGTGAACAGCCGCGTGCCCAGCTCGCGCTCGAAGCCAGCGATGCGGCGCGCCACGGTCGTGTGCGTGACGCCCAGCGCCTTCCCGGCGCCGGTCACCGAGCCGCTGCGGCACACGGCGAGGAAGTAGCGGAGGTTGTCCCAGTTCATCGCGCCGCGCTGTGCACGGATGCACAGGTGGAGCGCAGTATTGCTTGCTGACGCACAGCGATCCAGCGCGCATAGTCACCCTCATGGCGACGGCGCCCGCGAACGCGCGGGAGCCCGCGCCCGCAAGCGCCCGCGCTCACAAGCGCCCGTACTCCGAGGTCCACCATGTCCCGCTCGTCCCTCACCTACAAGATCTCCACCGGCCTGTTCTCCGCGCTCATCCTCCTGGGCGTCACGATGTACCTCGTCGACCACGACAACGTCGCGCGGACCTTCGAGACGCTGGGCTACCCGGGCTACCTCGTCTACCCGCTCGCGCTCGCGAAGCTGCTCGGCCTCGTCGCGATCTGGACGCGACGCTCGACAACCCTCAAAGAGTGGGCCTACGCGGGCTTCTTCTTCGACCTCGTGCTCGCGATCATGGCGCACGTCGCGATCAGCGACGGCGAGTTCGCCCCCGCGGTGATCGGGTTGACGCTGCTGCTGATCTCGCACCGCTCGCAGCGCGACATGCCCGAAGGGACCTAAGCGAGCGCGGGCGCGCGCCGAGCTCGCGCCGGGCCGCGGTATGCTGGGCGCGACATGTCCCAGACCAGCCGCTCCACCTCTCGACGCGCGCGCGCGGCGACGCTCGCGTGCACGCTCGCGCTGAGCGCGTGCTTCACAGACGAAGGAGCGGAGAGCGCGGGCGCGACGTCCGGGAGCGACGGCGAGGCGACCCAGGGCGCGAGCGGCGAGGCGACCCAGGGCGCGAGCGGCGAGGCGACCGGCGCGGGTCCGGCTGGCTCGGAGAGCAGCTCCAGCGCGACCGGGGTCGAGGGCTGCACGCCCTCGGGCGATGAGGTCTGCGACGGCGAAGACAACGACTGCGACGGCCTCATCGACGAGCCCGCAGGATCGAGCGCACTCGAGTGCGGCGGCTGCGAGGCGCGCGTCATCGGCTCGAGCGCCTACTGGTTCTGCCAAGACGAGATTCAGTGGGAGGAGGCGCGGGGCCACTGCGAGAGCCTCGGCGCGCACCTCATCATCCTCAACAGCGAGGCGGAGCAGAGCGAGGTCTTCGCGCAGTCGCCGATCGAGTACTTCTGGCTCGGCCTGACCGACGCCGAGGTCGAGGGCACGTTCCGCTGGGTCGACGGCAGCACCCCGGCGGACCACGGCTTCGAGAACTGGCCGGCGAACGACGGGAACGAGGGCATCGCCGACTGCGTGTACACCCAGACAGACTCGACCGCCGGCTGGAACATCGTCACCTGCGAGGGCTCGTTCGTGCAGTGGACCTGCGAGGCCGAGCTCTGAGCGCTCACGCCCCGTCGAGGTTGAGCGCGTCGGCGACCCCCACGACGTCCCCCTGCAGGAAGAAGTCGACGGCGATGAAGTTCGGCAGCCGCCCCGCCGACTCCGCGCACTCGAGCGCGCGCGCGTGCAGCAGCTCGAACTGGTTCACCTCCGCCGCGTTGTCCTCGCTCGGCAGGTCGATGATGTTGTTGACCCAGTGGTTCATGAGGAACAGGTCGTTGTCCTGGCTGCCGCGGTTGAGCTCGCACGAGAACTCCGAGGGATCCATGTACGAGTACGGGGTGTCCCACGCGACATCCCAGACGTGGTGGTACCAGGCGGGCGGCGGGCCGCCGGCCTCGGCCGTGACGATCAGGCGCGTGTCGGCCTCGATCAGCTCCCCGAGCGTCGGCCACGGGGTCTCGCTCGGGTGCGCGTAGACCTGGTCGATCAGCCCTGTCTCCTCGTAGTCGGCGACGATCGCGTCGACGCCGACCTCGTCCTGGTAGATGATCGCCAGGACCTCGCGCGGGTGCTGCTCGAGGAAGTCGCGGATGATCTCCAGCCCCTCGACGTGCGGCTGGCTCCCCAGCGCGCAGGTCCCGTGGCACATGTGCGTCTCGCCCTGGTACTCGTGGACGTCGATCAGCATCCCGCGGATGCCGTGCTCGAGCTGCTCGCCGATGCCCTGGGTGTGGTTGGCGACGATCTGCGAGTAGCCCTCGCTCAGCGCCGAGTTCGAGTTGTGGGTCGACGGGAGCACGACCTGGTCGAAGGGCCGATCGCAGAGCACCACGTGCCCGTTGCAGGGCTCCAGCGGCGCGCCCGTGGTGCCCGCGCTCGTCTCCGAGGTCGTCGTCGTCTCGGTCTCGCCGCTCGTCGTCGCCGCCGCGCCCGTGGAGGTCGCGCTCGTCGTGCTCGTCGTGCTCGTCGTGCTCGTCGTGCTGTCGCTGTCCGCCGCGGCGCTCGTCGAGGCGGCGCCGGTGCTGTCGGACGATGTCGCGCTCGAGCTGTCGGTGCCCGCGCTCGCCTGACTGGTCTGGCCGCCGTCGCCCGCGTCACCGCAGGCGCCGAGCGCGGGCGCGAGCGCGAGCGTCAGCGCGAAGCCAAGGTCACGGGGGCGTCGCAAGCTGGTCACAGCGAACTCTAGCACGCGCGCCTCTGCCCGGCGCCGCCGCGCAGGATAACCCGCGCGCGGGATAGCGCTCGCGGGAACCTCTGGACGCCGGGCGCGTGAGACTCTGGACGTCGATGAGCTGGCGAAGCAGACAGGTGCTCCTCGCGCTCGCCGGGCTGCTGGCCTGCGCTGAGCACGGGGACGACGTCGCCGCCGGCTCGCCGACCGCAGGCGCGGAGCCGCGGACGTCACGGCGAGCGCTGACGAAGACGCTGCCGCGGGCGACGACCGCGAAGCGGGTTCACGCGCTCGCGCTCGCGGGGACCCTGTGGATCGACCCCTTCGGGCGGCGGGCGACGCTCTGGACCGACGCGGGCGAGTCCCTCGAGCTCGACGCGCTGACGCCCGAGCACGCGGGGCTGCACGGCCGCGCGCTGCGGATCGACGGCGACGCCTGGCGCTGCGAGGGCCGGTGGTTCTTGGCGCCGACCGAGCTCTCCGAGATCGGGGAGACGTCGACGGCGCGACGCCCCGGCGGCGGCGTGCCCTCGTACCCGCTGGTGAGCACGGCCGCGCAGCTCCGAGGGCTCAACGAGCGAACCTCGCCCTGGGTGCTCGTCACCGGCGAGGTCACGGGGCACTGGGAGGAAGGCTGGGACGGAGGCTCGGGCGAGGCGGCCGCGAGCAGCGGACGAGACGGCGCGCGCGTGCGGCTCGCCGACGGCCTCGAGCTACAGGTTCGCGACCCGTACCGCCGACCGCTGCGGCGCGCGCTCGCGGGCGATCGCGTGACGCTCCTGCTCGAGCGCGCGTCGATATCGCTCGAGGAGGTGCTCGAGCCGCTCGGCGTGTGCGCCGGCGAGACGCGGTGGTGCGCCGCCGATGTCCTCTCGTACCCGATGTACGGCGGCGCGCGACCCGAGCACTGCACCAGCGTCGAGCCGAGCGCGCCGAGAGCCGGCCTCGCCGGCGCGGCCGCGCCGATGATCCCGGCCCCGTCCGCGCCGACGCGCGGGCCGATGCCGCCCTTCGCCTGTCAGCGCCCGAACAAGCTGGCCGGCGCGAGGTGTTCACAATGACAGGTCGACCCCACGCGGTCCTGGCGCTCACGCTCGCGCTGGTCTCCGCCTGCGCGGAGCACAAGTCGCCCGCGCCCGCGGACGACGTTGTCGAGGCGCCCGCGCTCGAGCCCGCGCCCGCGCCCGCGCCCAAGCCCGCGCCCGCGCGCCCGCTCAGCAAGTGGGTGCCCGAGCAGGCGAAGGATCGCGTGCACGAGATGGCGTTCCACGGGCGCCTGTGGATCCACCCGCGGGGGCGCAAGGCCGTGTTCGTGAACACGGTCGGGCAGCGGCTCGTGCTCGAGCACCTGCCCAAGGACTACGTCGCGCTGCACGGCCGAGCCGCGCGCGCGGACGGCTGGGTGCAGAAGTGCGGCGGGAGCTGGTGGCTGCGACCGACCCGGATCCGCGCGCTCGAGGAGCCCTTCGTCACGGCCGAGTACACGGGCGAGGTCGAGACCAAGAAGCGAGACAAGTGGGGACGCGTGATCGAGCCCCCGATCCCGACCCCGCCGCTGCCGCAGATCTCGACCCGCGCGCAGCTCGAGACAGCCGTCGCGCCGTGGGTGCAGGTCACCGGGAAGATCGCGGGCTTTTGGCAGCGTCGCTCCTCGGGCGGCGCGTACGTACGGCTCGCGGACGGCTACAAGCTGAAGGTCTACGACCTCCCGGCGACGGAGCCGCTGCGCCGGGTGGTGCGCGGCGATCTCGTGACGATCAGCGTCGAGCTGCATGAGCTCGAGGCGCGCGCGCAGGGCACGTACACGAACCCGCGCGGCGACAAGTACGTGAAGCTGCTCGGCGCCTGCGAGGGCGAGCAGCCGCGCTGCGGCGTGCAGAAGATCGAGTTTTATCCGGCGAAGAAGCCGCCCACGCCGCCGTCGCCCTGCGAGCAGACCGAGAAGGTCCCCAACTACGCGCCGCAGATGATCCGAGACTTCTCGGTCGACAAGCCCAGGCGGCGGCCGATGCCTTCGGTGGAGTGTCAGTACCCGCGCAAGCGGCGAAGGCCCGAGTGTCTCCTCTAGCCTGTCGAAACAGACAGGTCGTGACGAGCATCGTCGTCGCTACCAGCGATAGGTCAGCCGCACCACGCCGCCGTCGAGCCGCGGCGCGGGCCCGACGTTCACGCGCAGGCCGGACTTGGTGAGCTGCACGCCGTCGGCGTTGATCGCCCCCGCCTGCGCGCGGACGCGGGCGCGCGCCCGCCCGAGCCGGAGCGCGCCGACAACCCCTATGGTCAAGCCGACGGCCTGGAACAGCGAGGTCGCGACTCGCAGGCCCTGAAAGCCATCGCCGGACTCGGCCGCGAGGATCAGGGGACCGAAGACCGGGATGTACTGCTGCCCCTGCGCCCCGCTGCCCGTCATCGCGCCGAAGAAGTAGCTCGCGCCGAACACCGACAGGCCGGTCATCATCAGCCCGAGCCCGTGCCGTGGGCCGCGGGGCAGCGCGCGGTCGTCATGGAAGTGGAGGATCGCGCCCGTGCCCCCGAGCACGAGACCCGTGACCTGCACCGCCGCCGAGGCGCCCAGCGCCGCCGCCAGGATCCCGTCGAACTCGGAGATCAGCAGCAGCGGACCGATCATGGGGACGGCGAGGCGATTGTCGACGCCGCCGAAGATGCCGAACATGAGGTTCGTCGACAGGTACGCGCCGCCGAACATCGAGAAGCCGCCGATCATCATGCCGCGCCCGCGCCGTCGCGGCTGCGGGTCCTCGGGCTCCTCCGCGTGATCGGGGGCGCCCGCGCGCGGCGGCGGGATGAGAGCCGGCCGCGCGCGGGGCTCGAGCGGGGCGCGGGGCTCGACCGCGAAGCTCGCGCTGGCGGGCGCGTCGACGGCCGGGGTCATCTCCAGCGGCGCGGGCGCCTCGACGCCCGCCGGCCGTGACATGACTGAAGGAGCAGGAGGTACGGGCGACGGCGACGGCGACGGCGACGGCGACGGCGCCGCGCCCGTGACCGCCGACGCTTCGGGGCCGCGCCGCGCGAGGCCCTGGGGGTCGAGCGACCCGCGGGCGCCGGCCGAGGGCGCGAGCTCGACGTTGAGCGCGGGCGAAGCCGCGCGGACGAGCGCCGGGCAGAGCGCGGTGGTGAGCAGCGCGAGGCGGGCGATCCAGAGGGTGAGGTACGGGCGAGACACGGCGGCGGGCTCCTCGCTCTTGTCAGTCCGCGCGCCCGCGCTTTGGTTCACTGGCCGCGCGCGATCGAGTGCTGACGCCCCGCTGGGTGTGCGATGCTCGAGCCGTGCGTCGCTCGGTGCCCCTCCGCTGGTCTGCTCCCCTCGCGCTCGCGCTCGCGCTCGCGTGCTCGCCGAGCGAGCCAGACAACCACCAGCGCGACGCGAACGCGCCGGCGCGCGTGGACCTCACGGACTACGAGCTCGCCTGCGAGGTCGACGACGACTGCGCGCTGGTCAAGCCCGATGTGTGCAGTCACTGCGGCTGCGCGAGCGAGCCAATTAGCCAACACGAGCTGGCGCGCTTCCAGCACGAGCGCGACGCGGTCGTGTGCCCCGAGCACAACCCGGACAAGGAGATCGTCTGCGGGAGCTGCCCAGGGTTTCGCGCGCGCTGCCAACAGCGGCGCTGCGCGGCCGAGATGTACTGACGCGGGCAGCCTGCTAGATTGCCGGCGATGGAACGCCGCGATCAGCTCAAGGACGCTCGCCGGATCGTCGTCAAGCTCGGCACCAACGTCATCACGCACGCCGGCGCGGCGGCCCAGGACGGGATCGCGCTCGGCCGGCTGAACATGTTGATCGAGGCGGTCGCGCGCGAGCAGCGAGCGGGGCGTCAGATGTTGATGGTCTCGAGCGGCGCGGTCGGGATGGGGCAGCGAGCGCTGGGGCACCGCGAGCGCCCGCGCTCGCTGGGGCTGCGGCAGGCCTGCGCGGCCGTCGGTCAGGGTCAGCTGATCGCGCTCTACAGCCAGGCCTTCGGCCTGCTCGGGGTGCAGGTCGCCCAGGTGCTGCTGACCCAGGCCGACCTCGCGGATCGCGACCGCTTGCTGTGCCTGCGGACCACGCTGACGCGCCTGATCGAGCTCGGCGTCGTGCCGGTGCTCAACGAGAACGACAGCGTCAGCGTGCGCGAGCTGATCGAGCACCGGGGCCAAGAGGACGCGGTTGGTTTCGGCGACAACGACGAGCTCTCGGCCCGCGTCGCGCTGGCGGTGGACGCCGATCTGCTGGTGCTGCTGACCGATGTCGACGGCTGCTACACCGCCGACCCCCGCGACGAGCCGACGGCCATGCGCTTCGCGCGACTCGAGCGCATCGAGGACGCCCTCGTCGCGCGCGCGGCCGGCTCGACCTCGGCAGGAGGGACGGGGGGCATGGCGAGCAAGCTCGCGGCCGCACGCGCGGCTGCGGAGGGCGGGACCGCGGTCCTGATCACGAGCGGCCACAACCCGAAGGCCCTGCAGCAAGCGCTCGCGGGCGAGGACGTCGGCACCTTCATCCCGGCCCCGTCCAGCCCCGGTCGACGACGACGCGCGCACCGGCGCGCGATCGCGGTCGCGGCCAGCAGCGCCGGCGCGCTCGTCATCAACGAGGGCGCCTTGCAGGCGCTGGTCCAGCGCAAGGCGTCGCTGCTGCCGGTGGGCGTCATCGACGTGATCGGCGAGTTCTCGCCGGGCGATGTGGTCGAGCTGCGCGACGCCAGCGGGCGCGCCCACGGCCGCGGGCTCGTCAACTACGCGGCCGCCGCGTGCCGGGCGCTCAAGGGCCGCAAGAGCGGCGAGATCGCGGAGGTGCTCGGCTGGCAGGGCTACGACACGCTGATCTCGCGGGAGAACTTGGTGCTCTCGAGCGTCTGAGCGCGACGCTTCGAGGGCGCGCTTTTCCGAGGAACCAATTTCGACGGCCGCCGTGTGAGAGGGAGCATGCTCCTCCCTCGCGCTTCCTCGTTCGCGTCTTCTCCCGCGTCTTCTCCCGCGTCTTCTCCCGCGGCGTCTCGCCGATCGGCCCGCGCGGCGCGCCTGCTCGCCCCGCTCGCGCTCGCCGCGGTCTGCTCGGCCGGCGCGTGCAGGCCGACGGGGGCCCCGCTGAACAGCCCCGCGGGCTCGCTCGCCGCGGCCGAGGCCGCGCCCGCGCGCGTGGCCGACAGCCTGACTGAAAAAACATATGAGTCCTCGATCGAGCCGTCGATCTCCGTCACGATCGCGCCGACGCTCGAGCCCTCGCCCCGCGTCAGCGTGCGCGCGCGCGTGAGCGGCCCGCCCGAGGCGCTGACGCGCTGGGTCCTCCCGGGCCCGATCGGCGAGCTGCGCGAGCTCTCGATCCGCGACCACGACGGCCCGGTCGAGTTCACGCGTCTGCCGGGCGGGCGCGGCCCCGGTGCCCTGGTGATCACGCTCGCCGAGCCGCCCTCCCCTCCCCTCGAGCTCGAGTACCAGGTGACGAGCGCCCCGCCCCGCGTCGGCGAGACCGCGCGCGTGCTGGTCGACGGCGCGGAGATGTTCGCGACCGGGGAGTCGCTGCTCTTGCTGCCCGAGGCCCAGCTCGGCGTCCACCAGCCGCTGCGCGTGCGCGTGGACCCGAGCGCGCTCGAGCCGCCCGGCGCCGACCAGGTCGCGCGGGAGCAGGGGGAGCTGCCGCTGCGCGGCGTGAGCACCCTCGCCGCCGAGGGCGAGCGCGCGCTCGAGGGCGTCCCGCTCGAGCTGTGGCGCGCCGGCTACGCCGCCGGGCGGGTCGAGACCGCGACCTTCGACAGCTTCGGCGGCCTCGACCGCGTGGTGACCGTGGGCGCGCCGATGTACGACACGCGCTGGGTCGCCGCCGAGCTCGCGGGCATCCGCAGCGCGACCGACATGTACTTTGGTTCACGCACCGCCGAGGGCCAGGCGGTCTTCGTCAGCATGCTCGCCGCCTACGAGGGCAACGCCGGGATGCCGAAGTTCGCGACCGAGCTGCGCGGGCGCGGCCTCGTCATCAGCGCGGAGCAGGCCCCCTGGGCGCTCGAGGCCCGGATGAACTCGACCACGACGCTGGTCCAGCGCTGGCTCGGCGGCCTGCTCCGCGTCGTCGAGCGCGAGGGGGCGGCGCACGACGCCGCGTGGTCGACATGGTTTAAAGCCGGGGTCTCACGCGCGGTCGCCCGCGAGCTGCTGTTCGACATCGGCGTGCTCGACAGCGGCGACTACCTGCAGGAGCTGAACGCGCTCGAGCTCGAGCTCGCGACCTCGCGCCTGCGCGAGCGCTCGCACGCCGACCTGGTCGCGCTGGTCCACGGCGGCAGCCCCAAGCAGGTTCGCCAGGCCCGCGCGCTGCTGCTCGCCCGCGGAGCGCTCTACGCGACCTGGCTCGACGCCGCGTACCGAGCGCGCGACGACGAAGCCAGCCTGGCGATCGCGCTGCGGATGTTAGTCGCGGCCGCCGTCAGCGATCAGCGGCGCGACCTCCCAGTCTCGCTGTGGCTGAACACGCTCGCCGGCGACCTCGAGCGCGACGCGAGCGCGGACTTCGAACGCGTGATCCTCGGCGGCGCGCGACCCGAGCTCGAAGCCGACGCGCTCGGGCCGTGCTTCCGCCCGCGCGCCAGCGACCTGCGCCGCTTCGAGCTCGGCTTCATCATCGCGGAGCTGCCGGCGCCGGCGGAGGACGAGGAGGCCTACGCGCAGGTGAGCGAGCTCGACCCCTCGAGCGCGGCGGCCAAGGCCGGCGCGCGGGAGGGCGACCGGATCACCGCGCTCGAGCACACGCCCGGCGACGCGAAGCAGCAGGTCACGCTCCGAGTCGTCCGAGACGGGGCGCAGCGCGAGCTCCGGTTTCGCCCCGTCGGCCCGAAGCGCCGCGGCGTTCAGTGGCAGCGGACCCGCGTCGCCGAGGAGCGCTGTCGCTGACCGCGGCGCCGCTCGAGCTGCCTGTAAGCGCAGCTTTACTCGTGAGCGTCGCAATAGCGTCTCGAGGCCGCAGTCGCTATCGTGTGGAGGTATGACGAACGCCGAGCGCGCCATCGCAGAGTACGACTCCGCCCTCGTGGCCGTCGCGCGGAAGATCAGCGTGCTGGGCGCGCTGAGCTGGGCGCCCAGCGCGGCCGAGCAATTTCTCGATCGCTGGCGGGCCGGCGACCCGGCGCTGCCCCAGCCGACCGAGGTGCGCCCGGTCGACGCGAGCGCGCTCGAGACGCTGCGCGAGGTCGAGCGCCGCTGCGACCGCGGCTCGCCGCGCGGGCGCTTCGTCGTCGCTACCGCGCTCAGCTACCTCCGCGTCGGCGAGATGCTCGCGGTCCCGGGGACCAAGACGTTCTACGAGCTCTCGCGCGAGACCTACGGCGGCGCCAGCGAGCCGCTCGCCGGGACCGACGACACCCAGCTCTCGGCCGCCGACGCGCTGCTCGCATCCACCGCTGACCTGACCGAGGCGACGCGCGAGCACGACTACGAGCTCTGCCTCACCGCCGAGCACGTGCGCGGGCAGCTGCAAGCGCGCGTCGACGCGTTCTTCGGCGCCGGCGTCGTCGAGGTCGTCATCGATCGCGAGCTCAGCGCGAAGGCGGCCGCGTCCGCCGACCGTATCCGGATTCGCGCCGGCACCTGCTTCTCGCCCGCGGACATCGGGCAGCTGACCGAGCACGAGGCCTTCATCCACGCCGCGACCGCGCTCAACGGGCGCTCGCAGCGGGGCCTCGCCTGTCTCAGCCTCGGCGCGCCGAGGACGACGGCGGCACAGGAGGGGCTCGCTACCTTCGCCGAGCTGATCACCGGCTCCATCGACCTCGCGCGCCTGCGCCGACTCGCGCTCCGGATCCGCGCGGTCCACCTGGCGGAGGAGGGCGCGGACTTCATCGACGTGTTCCGCTACCTGGTCGACGCCGGCCAGACCGAGCGCGAGAGCGTGCAGACGGCCATGCGCGTGTTTCGGGGCGGCGACGTGCGCGGGCGCCACGTGTTCACGAAGGACGTCGTCTACCTGCGCGGGCTGTTCGCGGTGCACACCTTCCTGCGCAAGGCCATCGCGGAGAATCGACCCGAGCTGATCGCGCGGATGTTCGTCGGTCGCCTGTGCGTGACCGATGTCCTCGATCTCGAGGCGTCGTTCGCGTCGGGCCTGATCACGCCGGCCGTGCACGTCCCGCCGTGGGCGCGAAACGTCCGCGCGCTCGCGGCGTACCTGTCGTTCTCGCTGCTGACCAACCGCGTCCAGCTGGCGCGCGTGGACTACCGCGACCTGTCCCACGATCCGCTCTCTCGGATCGCCGCGACGGCGCCGGGGTGAGCGGCGCGAGGGGGGTCTACCGACCGGCGAGCTTCGCCAGGTAGGCGCCGAAGGACGGCGCGACGACATCGCCCCAGCCGCCGCCGTTGAGCCACGGGTGGCCGTCGTGGAAATCGGAGACCTGTCCCCAGGGACCGTCGCGGTCACAGCACAGCTCCATCGTGTGCTTGTCCGACCAGTCCCCGACGCACAGCCACGCGCCGGTGCCCCCCTCGGCGACCCGCGGCACCATGGCGTCAAATTCCGCGAACAGCTCGTCGAACTCATCGCTCGGGCGCGTCTCGCTGGGAGGGCCCTCCTCGGGCGCGCGCTGCCGGTCCCAGCGAAATTGCTCCCACGCGCCGCGCGAACACTCCAGCACGCCGCCGTGGCCGTAGACCTTCAGCGCGTAGTCGTCGTCGCGCGCGAACCAGGTCCGGTTGTCGGCGAGCCGCAACCAGGTAAGCAGCGCGGGCGGCAGCGCGAAGCGCCGCATCGCCCACGGGCTCGCGTAGGCGTCGAGCGACGTTCGCAGCTCGTAGTCAAAGCGCAGCGGCGCCAGCGGCCCTCGCCCGTAGCGGAGCTTGGGCGCGAGCTGGGGCAGCAGCGCCTCGACCTCGGCGTCGCGCAGCGCCTGGGGGTCCCAGCGCTCGAGGGTCTCGAGCGCGCACCGCAGCGCTCGGGCGTCCTCGGGCTCGCGCGGGCTCTTCGACCAACGCTCGACGCCGGCGAGCGCCTGTCGCCGCCAGCTGGCGTGCGCGCTGTCCGAGGCGCGCGCGTCGAGGAGGTCCACGAGCGCCTCGACGTCCGAGCGCAGCCCGGGGCCCTCGAGGATCGTCTGTAAGCTCGGCTGCTGCGCGGACGTCATGTCGCGCGATTGTACGGCCTGCGCGGGCGTGATTCAGTTCACGACGCGGCGCGAAATCGACGCCCGCTGTGGGAAGCTGACCAAAGCGCCATACGGAACCATACGCGCGCCGCCGCGGGCTGTGATACATCGCCCAGCGATGTCGACGATCGAGGGACAGTTCGATGCCAAGGACGCGCTGGGGATCCGCGCCGTCGCCACGCGAGCCCGGCGCGCCGGCAGGGCCGTGGCCGCGCTCGAGGCCGACGCGCGCGCGGGCCTGCTCACGGCCATCGCCGACGCGCTCGCGGACCCGAGCCGGCGCGAGGAGCTGCTCACCGCCAACGCCCGCGACATGGTGGACGCGCGCGCGGCCGAGGCGCTGGGGAAGCTCGACTCCGCGCGCGTGCGCCGGCTGGCGCTCAGCCCCGCCAAGCTCGACGCGCTCTGCGACGGCCTGCGCCAGCTCGCCGCCGCGCCCGAGCTGCTCGGGACCGCGACCCTCCAGCGCGAGCTCGACGACGGCCTGCTGCTCGAGCGCGCGCCCTGCCCGCTGGGGACCCTGGGCGTCGTGTTCGAAGCCCGCCCCGACGCCGTGCCGCAGATCGCCGGCCTGGCCCTCAAGACCGGTAACGCGCTGCTGCTCAAGGGCGGCAGCGAGGCGCTGCAGAGCAACCGGGCCCTGACCGCGCTGCTGCACGACGTCCTGCGCGCGCGCGGCCTCGACCCCGGCGTGATCGCGCTGCTCGAGCAGCGCGAGGAGATCGCGGCGATGCTCGAGCTCGACGACTGCATCGACCTCGTGATCGCGCGCGGCTCCGGCAGCTTCGTGCAGTACGTGCAGCGCAACACCAAGATCCCGGTGCTCGGGCACGCCGAGGGCCTGTGTCACCTCTACCTCCACGACGACGCCGAGGCCGAGATGGCCGCGCGGATCGCCGTCGACGCCAAGTGCAGCTACCCCGCCGCCTGCAACGCGATCGAGACGCTGCTGTGGACCCCCGGCGCGCGCGCGGCCCTCGTGGCCAGCGCGCGCGCGCTGCTGGACCAGGGCGTGACCCTGCGGGTCTGCCCGCAGACCCGCGCCGCGCTCGCCAGCGAGCGCGCGCCGCTCGAGCTCACGCCCGCGAGCGCCGAGGACTGGCACACCGAGTACGGCAGCCTCACGCTCTCGATCCGCCAGGTCAGCGGCCTCGACGAGGCGCTGCAGCACATCGAGACCTACGGCTCGCGCCACACCGAGGCGATCATCACCGGCGACGAGGCGATCGCGCGGCGCTTCCTCGCCGAGGTCGACGCCGCCGGCGTGTTCCACAACGCGAGCACCCGCTTCGCCGACGGCTACCGCTACGGGCTCGGCGCCGAGGTCGGCATCAGCACCGGCAAGCTGCACGCGCGCGGGCCCGTGGGGGTCGAGGGCCTCGTGACCTACCGCTGGCTGCTGCGGGGGCGCGGGCAGGTCGCGAGCGACTACGGCCCCGGCAAGCGCCCGTTCCTGCACCGCACGCTGTGATCCTGCGCGCGGCGGCCCGTCTTGCCTCGTAGTGCGACGCTCGGTATATCCGGCGACTGACTATGGCAAGCGCCGCGCGTTCCCTCTTCACCCTTCGCTTCACCCTTCGCTCCTCCCTTCGCTCCGCCCGCGCGAGCCTGCTGCTCGCGACCTCCCTCGCGCTGGTCGCCGCGTGCACCGGCAACCGCGAGGCGCACTACGGGCACGGGCACGACGAAGCCCACGCGGACGCCAAGGGCGAGCACGGACCCGCGCACGCGCAGCCGCACACGACCAAGCACGCCGGCCCCGCGCACAACCAGGCCCAGCACCACGGCGCCGACATAAAGCAGGCCACCGGCATCGCCGCCCAGGCCCACGGCGCGCCGCCGGCCTCGATGCCCGCGCTGCCGACCGAGCCCAGCCCCGACATCGTCTACGACCCCGGCTTCGAGGGGGCGCCGGTCGCGACCCGCAAGACCGAGAGCGGGATGCTCATCGAGGACTTCGTCATCGGCGCCGGCGAGCCGCTCGCCGCGGGCTACAAGGCCAAGGTCGCGTACACCGGGCACCTGACCGACGGGACAGTGTTTGACAGCTCGGTCCGCAAGCACCGGCCCCCGCACGCCTTCGAAGTCGGCAAGGGCCGCGTCATCAAGGGCTGGGACGAGGGCGTGGTCGGCATGAAGGTTGGCGGCAAGCGCCGCCTCGTGATCCCGCCCGAGCTCGGCTACAAGAGCCGACGCGCCGGTCGCATCCCGCCCAACTCGACGCTGGTCTTCACCCTCGAGCTGGTCGGCTTCATGCCCCCGCTCCCCGACCCGCAGCCGCAGTCGGTCTACGAGGGCGCCCCGGTCAACCGCACCAAGCTCGACAACGGCCTCGAGATCATCGAGTACAAGGTCGGGACCGGCGCCGAGGCCAAGGCCGGCGACACGGTGCACGTGCACTACCGCGGGACGCTGACCAAAGACGGCACCGAGTTCGACGCCTCGGCCAAGCGCAAGCGACCGATCTCCTTCCCGCTGGGCAAGGGCCGCGTCATCAAGGGCTGGGACCAGGGCATCAAGGGCATGAAGGTCGGCGGCCTGCGCAAGCTGCTGATCCCCGCCGCGCTGGGCTACGGCGAGCGCGCCAAGGGCAAGATCCCCGCCAACGCCGACCTGACCTTCACCGTCGAGCTGATGGCGGTCGAGCCCGGGACCGAGGCGCCCAAGCCCGCCGCGCCCACGCCCGCGCACTAGCCTCCAAAAACTCAACGCGAGTCACACCATGCCGACGCAGCGCCCCTCTCACTCACCGCGGACGCTGCTCATCGGCTCCGCCCTCGCGCTCACCGTCTGCGCCGCGCTCACGGGCGGCTGCAAGGGCGGCGAGGCGGGCGAACCTCCCGCCGCCCCCGCTGCGGACGCGCCCGCCGAACCTCCCACCGAGCCTCCCGCCGAGCCTCTGGCGAGCGAGCCGCCCGCCGAAGCCCCCGCCGAGCCCGAGCCCGAGCCCGAGCCCGAGCCCGAGCCCGAGCCGCTCACCGCGCCCGACGGCACGCGCATCGAGCCCTGCGGGCAGCCGCCGCCCGGGATGTCCTGCGTCCCCGGCGGCCCCTTTATCCGGGGCGACGACGACGACGAGAAGGCCGAGAACGCCCGCCCCAAGGCCACGATCTGGGTCCAGACCTACTACATGGACCAAAACGAGGTCACCTTCGCCGAGTACAAGGCCTGCGAGAAAGCCCGTCAGTGCGACCGCGCCGGACCTCAATACCTCGACTTCAGCCGGCCGGAGCAGCCGATCAACGGCATCAGCTGGTTCGACGCCGACAAGTACTGCAAGGCGCAGGGCAAGCGCCTGCCGAGCGAGGCGCAGTGGGAGAAAGCCGCCCGCGGCCCCGACGGCGAGCTCTACCCCTGGGGCAACGAGCCGCCGACCTGCGAGCTCGCCATCATCAAGACGCCCGAGCTCGGGCGCGGCTGCGGCCTCAAGAAAGCCGGCAAGAAGCCCGAGACCGGGCGCGTCTGGCCGGTCGGCTCGCGCCCCGCGTACCGATATGGCCTCTTCGACATGGCCGGAAATTCATACGAGTGGGTCGCCGACTGGTACACGCGCAGCTACGAGCAGTGCGGCGAGGACTGCCAGGGCTTCGACCCCAAGGGCCCCTGCGGCGGCGGCGGCGAGGCCTGCCCCGGCGTCCGTCACAAGGTCGTGCGCGGCGGCTCCTGGTACTGGGACGCCTCGCGCAACCTCGGCTACCACCGCCGCCCGCACGTCCCCAACAACAACCCCTTCCACCACTTCGGCTTTCGCTGCGCCGCGACCCTCGCCGAGGGCCAAGCGCTCGCGCAGCGGCCCGCGCCGACCGCTGACGCCGGCTGAGGGCACCGGCGCCTACGCCTCACCGGCGCCCCAAGGGTCGCGTGTAGCGATCATCCGAGAGCTCACGGAGCGTGGGTCTGTTGGGAGTGAGACTCGGTCACGCCGGGCGATTCCAACGCGTCCCGTGAACAATTTTTAGGCGCGCGTGAACGCGCGCGAGCGCGACGAAACCTCGGCGCCGCGGCGGGTCCACGGTTGGAAGCCCGACCGGAACGTGTTTTGATTGGCTCGGAGCCGCGCTGCTTACGGCGCGCGCCAGTGAGATTATGAGCACGCGTCTGCTGAACTACGCACTCGGGACCCTTCTGCTGCTGACCGCGGGCGCGGCCTGTGACGACGCCGAGAAGTCCGAAGAGACCGCCGAGGCCAGCGCCGAGGCCAGCGCCTCGGATCCCGAGGCCCGCGCCGAGGGCTCGACCAAGCTCGTCGCCAAGGCCGACTTCGACCTCGAGGCCGTCAACTACATGGTCCGCAAGGGCAAGGTCAAGAACGCCAAGGCGCTCGAGAAGAAGATCAACAGCAAGAAAGAGGGCATCAACAAGATCGACATCGACGGCGACGGAAAGACCGACACCATCGCGGTCGTCGAGGTCCGCAAGGAGGGCAAGACCACCTTCGAGATCAAGGTCCTGCCCTCGTCCAAGAAAGACCAGAAGAAGGACCCCGAGGTCTACGTCACCGTCGCCTTCATCGCGCTGGATGAGCTCGAGGACGACGGCAAGATCAAGGTCGAGGTCTACTACGCCGACGTGGTCGAGCACACCGAGAAGGACTTCTACAGCTTCGAGTTCGAGGCGACCTTCAAGGAGGAGGAGGTCGTCGTCGAGGACGCTGTGTTCGTCTCGTGGGTGTACACGAGCCGCCCCGTCTACGTCAGCAGCTCCTACCACGTCGAGGTCCACATCGAGGAGGAAGGCTGCTGGCCCCCAGGGCACTGCAAGCACGTCGTCTGGGGCCCTGTGCACCACGGCCACGTCGAGATCTACTTCGGCCCGAGCGGGCACTATCACCACGTGAAGCACAAGAAGCACAAGAAGTGGCACGGCAAGTGGTAGCCGCGCGCTCGCCCGCGCGCGTCTGAGCATTCGGTCTCGGTGTAGGCTGAGCCGACGTCGAGATGAGCGACACGCCTGCAGACGCCGCGAGCGAGGATCCAGCCCGAGTCGCGCCGCCGCGCGCCGCCGGCTCGTTGACCTGGCTGTACCTGCTGACCGCGACCGTCGCCGCCTGCTCGATCCTCTACGAGCTGCTGCTCGCCCAGACCCTCGTCGCGCTGCTCGGCAATTCCGTGCTGCGCTACAGCGTCACCATCGGCTGCTTCCTCGGCGCGCTCGGCCTCGGCGCGATCCTCTGCGAGAGCCGCCGCGACGCCGGCGCGCTGTGGAGCCGGCTCGCCCGCGTCGAGCTCGCGCTCAGCGTGCTCGGCGGGCTCGCGGTCCCGCTGTTCTACCTCTTCGACGTCATCCAGAGCTTCTTCTACTTCGGCGGCGGCGCGCTCGACCACAGCGCCTGGGTGCCGGTGCTCTTCATGGTCGCCACGCACGCCGTCATCATCGCCATCGGCATGCTCTCGGGCTTCGAGGTCCCGCTGCTGCTCGCGCTCGGCGAGGCCCGCCGCCGCGGCTCGACGCACCGGGTGCTCGGCGTCGACTACCTCGGCTCGCTGGTCGGCTCGCTGCTGTTCCCGATCGCGCTGCTGCCTGTCCTCGGGGTCATGACCACCGGCTTCCTCGTCGCGCTCGCCAACGGCGTCGCCTGCCTCGCGATCGCCGCGCGCGCGCTCCCGCGGCGCCGGCTCCTCGCGCCGGCCCTCGTCACGCTCGGCCTCGCGCTCGCGCTGCCCTACTCGAGCGCGCTCGAGCTGCGCTTTCTAGAGAAACACTACTTCCCCGGCGACATCAGCGACGCCCAGGACCTGCTGCCGCACGCCGAGCTGCTGCACGAGCTCGAGCGCGAGCGCTCGCCCTACCAGAGCGTCGACACCTTCCGCCAGGCGCACCCCGACCAGTGGTTCGCCGACCTCATCAGCGCGCGTCGCCGGCGACGCCCTGACTACCCCGACGACTTCTGGCTCTACCTCGACGGCGAGTACCAGCTGTTCTCGGGCTGCGACGAGTTCTATCACGAGTGGTTCGCGCACGCGCCGATCCAGCTCGCCGGCGAGCTGCCCCGCGAGCTGCTCGTGCTCGGCGGCGGCGACGGCCTGCTGCTCGCCGAGCTGCTGCGCTACGAGCAGGTCGAGTCCATCGTCCACGTCGAGCTCGACCCCGTCATGCGCCGCCTCGCCCGCGAGCACCCCGCGCTCGCGACCATGAACGCGCGCCCCGACCTCGACCCGCGGGTCACCAGCGTGCAGGGCGACGCGCTCAGCTGGCTGCGGCGCCACCGTCGACGCTTCGACGCGATCTACATCGACATGCCGCTGGTCCGCGACTACGACCACAGCAAGGTCTACAGCCGCGAGTTCTACGGCATGGTGCGCGCCCACCTGCGCCCGCGCGGCTTCGTCATGCTCGACGCCCCGCGCTCTGACTGCACGCTCGCCGGCAGCTACTGGGACATTTATTCAAGCACGCTGGTCGCCGCCGGCTTCCCGCGCCCCTACTCGCTCATCACCCGCGTCACCCTCGACGCGCCGCCGCTGCGCGCGATCATCGACAACGCCAAGTCGCTCTCGACCGAGGACGGCGTCGTCTACGGCGCCGAGGCCAAGGCGGCCACCCGCGCGCTGCTGAGCGAGAAGCTCGGCCAGTTCGTGGTCGAGGACTTCATCTTCGCGTTCAAGCACGAGCGCGCGCCGCAGCGGGAGTGGACCGAGCACGACATCGAGCTCGACGTGTTCGGCCCGGCGTACCTCGAGGACGCCATGGTCGACGCCTGCGAGCCCTCCCACGACCGCGCGCTGATCAACTCGATCGCCCGCCCAACGCTCCCACGGCCGCGCCTGCTCGCGCCGGTCCGAAAGCCGTGACCCCCACAATGCTCGACCCGCGCCGCGCCGTCATCGTCCTCGCGCTGCTCGCCGCGGACGGCTGCGACCACGGTTCATCTCGATTCAAAAAAACACGCCGGAGCTCGGCGGGCTCGTGATCCGCCGGTTCGAAACGCCGCTGTGAGCTACGGTGGGCCCACGCGCGCGCGCCCAGCTCCCCTCGACCTCAAACACCAAGATCCCCCCCCCGCGACAATAAGTCCAAACGACCAGGCGCTCGACAGCCCCATCGCGGCACCCCAGCACGGGCGCGCGCGGCCGGCTCGGGACGCCCGGCGCGTCACATGGCTTCACCGCCATGTGACACCAGCTCCGCGACGCTGATTACAAGGAGAGGCGACCCGACGGAAGCGTTGTCTACCTTAGGACCGTTATGTTACGACCGCCGTACACCGGACGAGCCGGCACTGGGCACATCGGCTCCCTGCGAAGGAGCCTTCTCGAGCTTGCTCCACGCCCACGTGGCCGCCTCTCCGCGGCTAGAGTACGACCTCCCCGGCGCGAGGACAACACGCGGAACGTCGCGCGCGATCGGGCTCGTCAGGCCGAGGCGAGTGCAGTAGTCTCGCCGCGCCATGGTTCAGACGCGTCCGCATCGAGAGGTTGACATCGAGGCGCTCTGCCAGCGGGTCGCGGCGCATCACGCCCAGGCCGACATCGCGCTCATCGAGCGCGTCTACGCCGACGCCCGCGAGCTCGACCCCGACGCGGTGGACGCCTCGCTCGCCGCCGCCGACCTGCTCGCTGAGCTGCGCCTCGACCCGCCCGCCGTGTGCGCCGCGCTGCTCGCGATCGAGGTCCAGGACGGCGCGCTCGAGCTCGACGAGCTCGGGGCGCGCTACGGCGACGACGTGCGCGCGCTGGTCGACGGGGTGCGCCGGCTCGCGCGCGTGCGCTGGGACAAGCTCGACGCGAGCCAGGCCGAGGCCATGCGCAAGATGTTCCTGGCGATGGCCGCGGATGTCCGCGTGGTCATTGTCGCGCTCACGCTGCGCGTCCGCGACATGCGGGCGCTGGGCGAGCGCGGCGCGGACGAGCGCCGCCGCCTGGCCCGCGAGACGCTCGAGATCTTCGCGCCGCTCGCCAACCGGCTCGGCATCTTCCTGCTCAAGTGGGAGCTCGAGGACCTCTCGCTGCGCGAGCTCGAGCCCGACATCTACCGCGAGCTCGGCAAGCAGCTGGCGCAGAAGCGCAGCGAGCGGACCGCGTTCATCGAGCAGGTGATCGGGATCCTGCGAGACCGCCTCGCCAAGGCCGGCATCGAGGGCGCGGCGATCACCGGGCGGCCCAAGCACATCTACAGCATCTACAAGAAGATGCAGCGCAAGCAGGTCGGCTTCGACGAGATCTACGACGTCTCGGCGGTGCGCGTGATCGTCGACAAGGTCGAGCAGTGCTACGCGGCGCTGGGCGTGGTCCACAGCCTGTGGACGCCGATCCCCGGCGAGTTCGACGACTACATCGCGCGGCCCAAGGGCAACGGCTACCAGTCGCTGCACACCGCGGTCGCGGGCCCGGGCGGCGCCGGCGTCGAGGTCCAGCTGCGCACCCACGAGATGCACTACCTCGGCGAGTACGGCGTCGCCGCCCACTGGCGCTACAAAGAGGGCAGCAAGAAGACCCGCGTCGCCGACGAGAAGTTCAACTTCCTGCGCCAGCTGATGGACTGGCAAAAGGACGTCTCGGACCCGCGCGAGCTGGTCGACTCGCTGAAGACCGACATCTTCCAGGACCAGGTCTACGTGTTCACGCCCCAGGGCGACGTCGTCGACCTGCCCCTCGGCGCGACGCCGGTCGACTTCGCCTACCGGATCCACACCAGCGTCGGTCACCGCTGCCGCGGCGCGCTGGTCGGCGGGCAGATCGTGCCGCTCGACCACAAGCTCAAGACCGGCGACCGCGTGGAGATCCTGACGCACAAGCGCCCGCAGCCGCGCCGCGACTGGCTCAACCCGCAGCTCGGCTACGTGCGCTCCCCCAGCGCGCGCCAGAAGATCCGCCACTGGTTCCGCCAGCAGGGCCGCGACGAGGCGGTGACGCAGGGCCGCGAGCTGCTCGACCGCGAGCTCAAGCGCGCCGGCGTCGAGCGCCCGCGCTACGACGATCTCGCGCGCCTGCTGGGCTACGAGCGCGAGGCCGACCTGCTCGCCGCGGTCGGCTTCGGTAACCTGACCAGTCAGACAGTCGCGACCAAGCTGCTCGACGCCGAGGCGGCCAAGCGCCCGCCCGCGCCGCCCGAGCCGAGCCCGCCGAGCGCCCGCCCGCCGAGCCGGAAGGCGCGGGCCAGCGGCGTCAGCGTCGGCGGCGTCGACGACGTCCTGAGCCGACCGGCGCGCTGCTGCACGCCGGTGCCCGGCGACAAGGTCGTCGGCTACATCACCCGCGGCAAGGGCATCGTCATCCACCGCCAGGACTGCCCCAACATCATCAGCCACCCCGAGCCCGAGCGCCTGCTCGACATCGAGTGGGGCCGCGAGGGCCGCGAGACCTACCCGGTGACCTTCTTGCTCGAGGTGCTCGATCGCCCCGGCGCCATGCGCGACATCACGACGGTCGCCGCGGACCTGGGCGTCAACATGTCGGCGCTGCGCTTCACCGACCGCAAGGACGGGACCGCGACGATCGAGCTGGTGCTCGAGGTCCGCTCCAACGACCAGGTCGTCCGCCTGCTCAACAAGTTCGAGCGCGTGCCTGCGGTCGTGAAGGCCCGCCGCCGCGCCGGCTAGGCGAGGGAGCGCGAGCCATGCCGATCCGAGACGCGCTGATCTCCGACCTCGACGCGATCAAGGCGCTCGCGGTCGCGGCCGAGATGTTCGAGCCCGACGCGGTGGGCTGGGTCGACGAGGTGTTGCCGGGCGCGCTGAGCTCGCTGCGGTGAGCGTCACATCGCGAACGCGGCGCGGACCATCGGCACCACGTGATCGGCGAGCAGGCGCCCGCCGCTGCGGGTGAAGTGCACGCCGTCGCGCGCGCGCACGGTCACCCGCTCGCCGCCGATCCGCAGCGTCGTCGAGAACCCGCCGCGGGTGTCGGCGAACAGCTCCCAGGTGTCGACGAAATAGCCGCGCGGCAGCAGGCCGACTTGGTGACGCGCGATCTGGTTGAGCCGGTACATCCGCTCGGTCCGCTCGTCGCTGCCCATCACCGGCATCCCGATCCAGTACAGGTGCTCGCCGTGGGTCGCGACGGCCTCGGCGAGCGCCGTCACGCGTCGGGCGTACTCCTCGGACCAGCCCGGCTCGTGCCAGCGGATCCACTCGGGCTCGGCGCCCTGCCCCATGTGCAGGCCCTGCCCGTCGTTGCCGCCGAACATGCAGACCGTCACGTCGGGCAGGTGCGACTCGTAGAGCGCGCGGGCCCGCGCGGGCCAGTCGAAGAAGTCAGGGCGCGCCAGCCCGGAGGAGATCTTGGCCTCGCGTAGGGTGACGAAGCCCGCGGCGTCGAGGCCCTCCTCGATGCAGCGACCGACCGCGCCGACCATCGCGCTGCCGCCGAGGACGAGCGCGCGCGAGCGCCTGCGGCCCGCGTCGGCGCGCGTCGGCAGCATGAGCCCGCCCGCTGACGCTGCGGCGCCGAGCAGGAGCGCCCGTCGCCGGAGCCCGAGTCGTGTCGTCTTCATGCCGCTCACGTCGCCTTGGTCATGCCTCGCAGCCTGTGGTGAAGGTCAGCTCGAACGTCTCGCGCAGGAGCCCTCGCCGCTGGCGAGGCGGTGAGACGAAGTTGTACGAGGCGTACTACGGGTCTCGCCACCGAAGCCAGCGGCGAGACGACCCAGAGACGTCGCGTAGGCGTTCACCACAGGTTGCTAGGGTACTACCCCCGAGCGGGCGCCCGTATTCACTCGCGCGCGCATCGTTGACGCGGGCCGACGGGCCGGCGCCGCGCGACCCCGAGCGGGCGAGAGCGCCGCCCGCGGCGCCGCGGTGCTCCGGCCGCGAGCGCCGACGAGCCCGGCCGCCGCGGCCGCGCGCGCCTGTTCCTGCATGCTTGTAACGACATGCATGAAACAACATGTTTATTCGGTCATTTTCAAACCGCGCGAACTCTCCCGTTCACACGCCTCGCGGCGCGGCCTACACTCGCGGGGTGCCGTATCGCGGTTCGAGCTAGCGGCCGAGGAGAGCGACGATGGCAGTCAACGTGCGTCAGCGGACGACCCAGAGCGGCAAGACCTACTGGCAGGCGGACATCCGCGTGCGCCTCGCCGACGGGCTGATCCACCGCGAGCGCCCCAAGACGCCCGGCAACACGCGCTCGCAGGCGCTGCGCTGGGCCCGGCAGCGCGAGGCCTACATCCTGCGGCACGGCGTCGAGGGCAAGGGCCGCCGGCGCCACGGCCCCAAGGCCTCGCCGGTGTTCAAGGACTTCGTGCCGCGCTTCATGGCCGACTACGTCGAGGCCAACCGGCTCTCGCCGATGACGCGCCGCCACTACGAGGTCGTGCTCCGCACCCACCTGCTGCCGGTGCTCGGCGACGTGACGCTCGACCAGATCAACGCGCGCCACATCCAGGCGCTCAAGCGCCGCGGGCTCAAGGCGAGCACCACGAACCAGGTGCTCAGCAAGCTCAAGGCGATCCTGCGCACGGCGTCGCGCTGGGGGCTGCTCAAGGAGGTGCCCGAGATCACCGGGGTCAAGGTCGGCAAGCGCCAGCCCGACTTCTACGACTTCGACGCCTACGAGCGCCTCGTCGCCTGCGCCGCCGCGCTCAACCCGACCACGCACGCGCTCGTGCTGCTCGGGGGCGACGCCGGCCTGCGCCGCGGCGAGCTCCGCGGGCTGCGCTGGACCAACGTGCACCTCAAGCGCGCGGCGCTGTACATCTGCGACAACCTGACCTTTCAGAATCACAACCGCCTGCCGAAGGGCGGCAAGACCCGCTGGGTGCCCATGACGACGCCGCTGGCCGAGTGCCTGCAGAAGCTCGAGCGCCGGGGCGAGCACGTGATCTGTCGCGAGGACGGGCACTTCTTGTCCGAGCGCAGCTTTGACCACCGGCTGTATCGCGCGCAGCAGCACGCGGGTCTGCCGAAGAAAGGCGCGCACATCCTCCGCCACACCTTCTGCTGCCGGATGGCAGCGTAAACAAACGAAATTACTTGGTATCTTCCTCCGATGACTTCGCGCGGGACTCATGCGGGACCGCGACAAGATCGAGCGTCTCGAGGCCCGAAATCGCGTCCTCGATCTGCTCGCCCGCGACCGACATGTACCGCTCCGTGATCTGAAGCGACGAGTGACCCGCCAGCTTCTGGATCACGCGCGGGTGCTTGCCGGCGAGGACCAGATTCGAACAAAAAGTGTGGCGAAGGATATGAACGCGCCCGTCACACTCGCTGTGATGCAGGCCAAGCATGGCAGCGCGCGTCACCTTCATCCGGTACGTCACCATCCCCTTCGTCAGCGGGGCCTGCGTCCCCGTTAGCACGAATGCGTTCGACGCGTGTCCGGACGAGAGCTGCTCGAGGCACGCGCGAAGACGCCGCGTGAGCGGAACCGTCCGCTCTTTTCGACCTTTCGTCGGCCCCTCGATTCCGCGCCACATCGACCGCCGCACATGGAGTCGCCCACGGCCGCGGAAGTCGATGTCATCGATCCGCAGCGCGCGGATCTCACCACACCGCAGCCCGGCGTCGCCGCCGAGCAGCACGATCCCGAGATGCACGGGAGTCATCGCGCTCTTGATCAACGCGCTGTACTCCTCCGGCGAGTACCACTCGGGATCCTTGGCATCCTCCTTGACCCGCTTCACGGGAGGAGGCGACACCGAGCGAACGCCCCAGTCATAGGCGACCCGGAGCATGCACTGAAGCTCCGAGATCAGGACGTTGCGTGACGCGGGCGCTAAGTCCAGCGCGGCCAGCTCTCGGAACTGGGCCTTGCCAACCTCGTTGATGTTCATGTCCCCGAAGGCAGGTCCGAAGTACTGCGCGACATGCCGCTCGTAGCGCTCGACGCTCGACGGCCGCAGGTTGTTGATCTGCGGGTACTCGGCGAGGTAGCGCGCAGCGAACTCGCTGAACGAAACATCCTGTTTCTTGGGTTCAACGGCCTCCTTCCGTGGCGGACCTCGCTTGATCAGGTGCTGCTCGTGCTGCCGGGCCCAGCGCTCAGTCTGAGTCTTGGACCAGGCGATCGGCTTGATGACCTTGGCGCGATGCTTCGTGCCGCACGGGTAGTGGATCCGAATGTCCACGAGCTATGCCTGCTTGCCGCTCTTGTAGGTTCGTTTCGTGATGTTGATGGACATGGGTTTTCTCCATGACCGTGCCCACAGTCATCGTACACGAGTCTCGCTTCGTTCAAGGCCGCGGGGCCGATCGTCTACATCGTTCCTGAGCGACTCAGCATCCCAACGTAGCAAAATCATGGAATTGCTTGAGGGTAGATCGCCTCGGCTTGTGGTGCCGACCGCGAACCGTCCGCGCGCCTCGGGACAGGTGCTCGTTTCCTCCACCGCCTGGTTCATCAGGCGGTTCGCCGGTCAATCGCGCTCGCGCGTTCTACCAGCACGCTCGTCCTCGGCCGCCTGCGCATTGGCGTGGTCACCGATATTGAGTTCGCAGACACGAGAGCCGAGGGGGTCGGTGAAGCGACGCGCGCGCGGCCTTCGCGAGAGTTGCCCGAGAGGAGGTCGCCGAGTGACGCGGGGTTGCATGCCCACCGAGCGCGAGTTCACCCTCTCGGGCGAAATGGTTCACGTGCCAACGGGGCGACCGCGCCGAGCGGGGGCGTCACGCTCGGCGCGCGCGAGCGAGCACGCGCTCAGCCCGCGGACGCGACATGCTGCTCCTCGGCCTTGAGGCGCCATGGGAGCGTGCTGCGCGATAAAAACGCCCGGCCGTCGATACTCGACGACCGGGCTCGGCGCGACGGCGCATTCAATGCCTCACACCGCCACGACTATCCGCGGTATCTCCGTCCGGCCCTACTGAACATTGACGGTGAATTCGTCGAGCGTTAAGCCGCCGGGCATATCCTTGACGACACCGGACTTGAAGCCCGTGCTCCATTTCGGGGTACAGACGAACTTCGCGCTGGTGTCGTTGACCTCCGTGACCTCCAGGCCGTCACAGTCGGCGATCCAGGCGGCGAGCGTATCGGGGAGACAGGCGCCGTAAACGGTGAAGACCTGGGTCTGGTTCAAGCTCGCGCTCAGCGGGCTGACCGAGTAGACCGTCGGCGTGCACGGCTCCACCTCGACGGTGAACTCCTCGAGCGTCGTTCCGCCCGGCATGTCCTTGATCAACCCCGACTTGAAGCCCGTGCTCCACTTCGGCGTGCACACGAACTCGGCGTTCGTGTCATTGACCTCCGTGACCTCCAGATCGTCACACTGGGCGATCCACGGCGCGAGCGTATCCGGCAGGCACGAGCCCTGCACGTGGAACACCTGCTCCTGGTTCAGCGTCGCGCTCAGCGGGCTGACCGAGTAGACCGCCGGCGTGCACGGCTCCTCCTCCACCTCGACGGTGAACTCCTCGAGCGTCGCTCCGCCCGGCATGTCCTTGATCACCCCCGATTTGAAGCCCGCGTTCCACTTCGGCGTGCACACGAACTCGGCGTTCGTGTCATTGACCTCCGTGACCTCCAGATCGTCACACTGGGCGATCCACGGCGCGAGCGTATCCGGCAGGCACGAGCCCTGCACGTGGAACACCTG
>JAUIKS010000011.1 GCA_030430565.1 Polyangia bacterium | reverse complement strand
CGAAAGATGTCTTAAGTGACCTGTTCTATCGAGCGCGCGCCGCCGGTCGCCCCGTGCCGCCGGTGCTGATCACGCTGAGCCCCTGCGGGTCGTTGAAGACGCTCGCGTTCCTGCGCTGGCTCGGGGTGGTCATCCCGCGCTGGCTCGAGAACGAGCTGACCCACGCGCACGACGCCCTCGAGCGCTCGATCGACCTGTGCGCGGACATTCTGCGCGAGCTGAGGGGCTACGCCGCGTCGAAGGGCATCCCGCTCGGCTGCAACGTCGAGAGCGTCTCGCTGCGCAAGGCCGAGATCGACGCGTCGGTCGAGCTCGTCCGGCGCGCGCGCGAGATCCTGGCCTAGGCGTCGAGGGCGGCCGTAGACCGCTACTCCGGCGCGCGCTCGGCGAGCGCGACGGGGCGCCCGGCGCCCTCGGGCTCGACCCGCCGCGAGACCCGGGGCTCGTCGATCTGCAGAGGGCCCGCGGCGGCGCGCAGGCGCGGGTCCTCGTACTCGCGGATGATCCGGAACAGGCCGTGGTCAAAGGGCACGCCGGGGGCGCGCGCGACCAGCTCGACGCGCTCGCGCAGGCCCGCGCGCCGCATCTCGAGGGCGCGGTGGTGGCAGTAGGGGTTGTTGCCGGGGCGCCCCATCAGCGGCTCGGCGACCGCGGTGCAGCCGCCCATGCAGACCGCGCGGTAGTAGCACTCGCCGCAGTAGCCCCAGAGGACATCTTGCCCGCGCGCGCGGGTGTAGCTCAGCTCGGCGGCGCGCCAGAGCTCGGCGAGCGCGCCGGGGCGCCAGCGACCGGCGACGTTGGCCCGCCCGCCGAGGCTCGGGCAGCCCTTGATCGCGCCGTCGGCCTCGATCCCGATGGAGGTGCGGCCGGCGTGGCAGCCCGCGTAGTGTCCGCCGCGCTGCCAGCGACGCAGGCGCGCCGCGTGGGGTCCGAAGTAGCCGAGGCTGTTGGCCGGGAACAGGCGGACGCCGAGCGCGGCGCAGCGCCGCTCGAGCCGGTCGAGGCGCTCAAACAGCGCGGGGTAGTCATAGGGCTGAAGGAGCAGGTCGGGGTCATCGGCGGCGCGGCCGAAGGGCGCGGTGATCTGCAGCTGCCAGCCGCGGACGCCGACGTCGTGCAGGCGCTGAAGCAGCGCCTCGAGCGTCGGCGTGGTGCGGCGGTTGAGCTGGGTGTTGACGGAGCTCGAGACCCCGCGCGCGCGCAGGCGCTCGAGCGCCGCGAGCGCGCGCCGCCAGCTCCCGGGCACGCCGCGCAGCTCGTCGTGGACCGCCTCGTCGCCGTCGATCGAGACGCTGACGCCGCTGATCCCGGCCTCGACCATGGCGTCGACGCGCGCCTGGGTCAGGCCGAGCGCGCCGGTCGTCAGGGTGCAGGTCATGCCGGCCGCTCGGATCGCGCGGATCAGCAGGATGAAGTCGCCGCGCAGGTAGGCCTCGCCGCCGATCAGCACGACCTCGCCGACGCCGAGGGCCCGCAGCTCCTCGACCAGCGTGAGCGCGTCCTCGGTGCTGAGCTCCCGCTCCCTCGCCGCGCCCGCGCGCGAGCCACAGTGCGCGCAGCGGAGGTCGCAGCGCAGCGTGATCTCCCAGACGCACAGCCGCGGGATCGGGGCCGCTTGTGAAACCGTTCCGCCGGCCCGCGTCGCCCGGGCGCGGCGCGTGTCCTGGCGCGGGAGCGCGCGATCGTCCGTGAGCACGGGGAGCCGCCGGCGGGCCTCGGAGAGCTTCACGCCGTCAGCCTACCGCACGGGCGCGCGCGTCGACCACGTCGCCTTTGGCGTCAGCGCGGCTTGATCGCGTCGAACAGGACCCGGAGCTGCTCGGTGCCACGCACCGTCGCGCTGGGGATCGGCGTGATGGTCTGCCCGGGCGCGAGGCGGAGGCCGGGGAGGCGGTCGTAGAGCCGGTTGATCGAGATCCGCGCCTCGAGCTGCGCGAGCGCTGCGCCGACGCAGTGGTGGATCCCGTGGCCGAAGGACAGCGACCTCGAGCGCTCCGGGCGATGAATGTTAAACACGTCCGGATCGCGGAAGTGGTCCTCGTCGCGGTTGGCCGACGCGAAGTTGAGCTGTATGTGCGCGCCGGCGGGGATCGTCACCCCGCGCAGCTCGACGTCGCGCGTCGCCGTCCGGTACATGCTCGGGACCGGCGGGTCGTAGCGCAGCGTCTCCGCGATCGCGGCGGGCACGAGCTCGCGATCGGCGAGCAGCTCGGCGCGCGCCTCGGGGTGCTGGGAGAGCAGCTTCACGGTGTTGGTCAGCAGGCTGGTCGTCGTCTCGTGCCCGGCGAACATCACCGTCATCAACAAGCTCGTGAGCAGCGCGTCGGAGGGCGGCGCCTCGAGCTCCGACGCGGCGCCGACCACCGCGGAGGTCAGGTCGTCGCGCGGCGCGGCTCGGCGCGCGCGGATCAGCCGCTGTACGTACAGCTGGAACTCGACGATCGCCTCGGCGGCCGCGAGCAGCCGCGCCATGTCGCCGCGCTGCGCGAGCAGCACGATCCACTCGTCCGACCAGCGCTTGAAGTCCGGGAGGTCACTCGAGGGGACGCCGAGGATCTCGGCGATCACGAGCGTCGGCAGCGGGTACGCGAACTCGCCGACGAACTCGGCGGCGCCGCCGGAGAAGCGATCGATGAGGTCGTCCGCGAGCGCCTTGATCCGCGGCGCCATGCCGTTGACGCGGCGCGGCGAGAACGCGCGCTTGATGAAGCGGCGCGTGATCGTGTGGCCCGGCGGGTCGAGGTCGACGGAGTTCGGCTCGTACGGCACGCCCTTGGCCAGGATCTCGAGGATCGGCGGGGGCGGGGGCGCCGGGACGTTGGTGATCGCGGCGGCCGAGGAGAAGCTCGCCGGGTCGAGCATGATCGTGACGATGTCGTCGTATCGCGTGATGACCCACGTCCCGAGCGGCGGGCTGAAGAACACCGGCGTCTCACGGCGCGCGCGCGCCAGGAATTCGGTCGCGTCGAGGAGGTGCGGCGGCGTGAAGGGATCAAACTCGAGGGTTGGTCGCGTGCTGTTCATCGGGTCACCTCCTGCGATCGTGTTCGCGTAGCACGATAGTCGCTGGAGAGGGGCTCGCGGCCTCGTTTTCGCGCGAGGGCAGGGGTCTCGAGCACCCAATTCCTCCCTCGAATTGGCTCGCGCGCTCGACGCTAGGCGCGGGCTGGCGCGGGATCATCTCCTGGGACAACACAGCGCTTTCTCAGCGCGTTGACAGGAAAAAATAGCGCTGACTGATCTCAGCTGTTGATCAGAAGAACACGCTGAATCATCACGGTAACGTTGATAACACAAGCGGCGCTCATCGGCGCGCGAGCGCGCGCTGAGCTGTCACGAAACGTGTGTAGATACGCCTAGTATCCACACCTACGCGCTGTCGGTGCCTGTGGCCCTGCAGCGCCGCTGTGGTCATGGTGGTGACATTGAGATGTTGGCGTGATGATTAAGGGACAGCGTATTCGCGAATTTCTTTCGCCAATACGATTGATGGTGATGCACCTCCGCAAGCTATTCATTTCATCAGCCCTGATCGGCGCAGCGTTACTCTCCGGCGATCGAGCGGCCCAGGCCGCAGAGCCCTTCGTCGCGTTCGAGAGCGGCCAGGTACGCCCGCTCGCGCTCAGCCCCGACGGCTCGAGGCTGTTCGTGGTCAACACGCCTGACAATCGCCTCGAGACCTTCGCGGTCAAGCCCTGGGGGCTCGAGCATCTCTGGTCGACCCCGGTCGGCCTCGAGCCGGTCGCCGTGGCCGCGCGCGACGACGATGAGGTATGGGTCGTCAATCACCTCTCTGACAGCGTCACCGTGATCGACGTCGGCGGCTTCGCGCCGCGGGTTAAGCGGACGCTGCTCGTGGGGGACGAGCCGCGCGACATCGTGTTCGCCGGCCCGGGCGGGCAGCGAGCGTTTATCACGGCGGCGCACCGCGGTCAGAACGCGCCCTTTGAACCGGAGCTCACGACGCCGAGCGTAGGGCGCGCCGACGTGTGGGTGTTCGACGCGAGCGACCTCGGCGTCGCGCTCGGCGGGGAGCCGGTCGCGATCGTGAACCTGTTCAGCGACGTCCCGCGCGCGCTCGCGACCTCGCCCGACGGCGCGACGGTCTACGCGGCCGCGTTCGCGTCGGGGAACCAGACCGCGATCGTCCCGCTCGGGGTTATCCCGGACACCGGCGAGGCGGACGGGGGTATCCCGCTGCCGAACGTCAACCACGCCGGCGTCGCCGAGCCCGACATGAGCCTCATCGTCAAGTACGACGGTGAGCACTGGGTCGACGAGCTCGGGCGCGCGTGGGACGACAAGATCAAGTTCAACCTGCCCGACAAGGACGTCTTCGCGATCGACGCGATGGCCGCGACGCCGGAGCTGCGCGCGCACGACGGCTGGTACGCGCACGTCGGCACGACGCTCTTCAACATGATCGTGAACCCGGTCAACGGCTCCATCTACGTGACCAACACCGAGGCGCGCAACCACGTCCGCTTCGAGGGCGCCGGCGAGTTCGCCGAGACCACGGTGCGCGGGCACGCCGTCGACAACCGCATCACCGTGATCAACGGGGACGGCGTCCAGCCGCGGCTGCTCAACAAGCACATCGACTACGACAGCTGCTGCGCGCCGACCCCGAACGCCGAGTCCGAGCTGAGCGTCTCGCAGCCCCTGCAGATGGCGATCACGAGCGACGGCGAGACGCTGTACACGGCGGCGCTCGGCAACGACAAGATCGTCATCCATGACACCAGCGAGCTGGAGGACGACGCGTTCTACCCGGACGCGGTGGATCAGATCGCGGTCAGCGGCGGCGGGCCGACGGGCGTGGTCCTCGACGAGGCGCGCGATCGGCTCTACGTGCTCACGCGCTTCGACAACGGCGTCTCGATCATCGACACCGACACGCGCGCTGAGATCGATCACGTCGCGATGCACAACCCCGAGCCCGCGTCGATCGTCGCCGGCCGCCGCTTCCTCTACGACGCCGCGTTGACCTCGAGCCGCGGCGATCAGTCGTGCGCGTCGTGCCACGTGTTCGGCGACAAAGACGAGCTCTCGTGGGACCTCGGCGACCCTGACGGCGACGTGACGGCGACGCCGACGAACATCCTGGACAACCTCGGGGTCGGCGACGTCGACTTCCACCCGATGAAGGGCCCGATGACGACCCAGAGCCTGCGCGGGCTCGATAACCACGGCCCGATGCACTGGCGCGGCGATCGCAACGGCGAGAGCCTCGGCGCGCCCGCGCAGCCCAACAGCGGCGCGTTCAGCGAGGAGGCGGCCTTCAACGCGTTCAACATCGCGTTCCCGGGCCTCATCGGCCTGGACGCCGAGCTGCCGCAGGCGGACATGCAGGCCTTCACGGACTTCCAGCTGCAGGTCATGTACCCGCCGAACCCGATCCGCGCGCTCGACAATTCGCTCAGCGAGCGCGAGGCCGAGGGCGAGGTGTTCTTCAACACCAAGCTCGCGTTTAACAACTTCGTCAACGGCGTCGACTTCACGTGCGCGGACTGCCACGTGATCGACCCCGACGGGAACGCGCAGTACGGGATCGCGCGCCCGGGCTTCTTCGGCAGCGACGGCCAGGTCGTGCACGCGGAGTTCTCGCAGACCTTCAAGGTCCCGCACCTGCGCAACCTCTACACGAAGGTCGGGACGTTCGGCTTCCCGGACGACGACTTCTTCTTCAACCGGCCTGGCCTCCCGTTCTACGACGCGAGCCATCAGGGCGATCAGGTGCGCTCCTTCGGCTTCACGCACGATGGCTCAAAGGACAGCCCGATGCGCTTCTTCAACGCGTTCGCGCTGACCAACGACGGCTTCGAGGACTTCGACACCATGAAGAAAGTCGCCGAGTTCGTGTTCGCGATGGACTCGAACCTCAAGCCGATCGTCGGGCAGCAGATCACGCTCACCGCGACCAACTTCGTCACCGTCGCGCCGCGCATTCAGCTGCTGCGCGATCGCGCGAACGAGGGCGACTGCGAGCTCGTCGCCAAGAGCCGGTTCTTCGGCGCCGAGCTGGGCCTCTTGTTCAACGGTGTCGACTACGACACGAGCTACTCGTCGCTGCCGTCCCTGGACAGCCTCCAGATGCTGCTGCTCGCGCTGCTCGGGAACCCGGTGACGTACACCTGCACGCCGCCCGGGACCGGCTTCCGCGTCGGCCTCGATCGCGACGGCGACGGCCACCTCGACGGCGATGAGCTGGTCGCGAACAGCGACCCGGCGGATCCCTACGACACGCCCTGACGGCGGGTCGCGGGCGACGGGTCGCGCGCGGCCCGTCGCCGCCGTCACGCGAGCGGTCGGATGCCGAGCTGACGGCGCGCGAGCGCGAGCGACAGCCCCGCCTGCAGGGTGCTGAGCGTCGTGATGCCGGCGAGGTCGAGGTCGAGCTCGACGATCGTGCGCGCGATCGCGGAGGACAGCCCGACGATGATCAGCTCGGCGCCGAGCAGGCGCACGGCCCTCCCGGTGCGGACGAGCAGCTCGGCCGCGCGCTCGTCGAACACCGGGACGCCGGAGAGGTCGAGCAGGACGACCTGCGAGCTGGTCGTGACGATCGTGCGCAGGACTCGCTCGGTCAGCAGGGTCGCGCGCTCCTCGTCGAGGACGCCGATCAGCGGGACGACGAGGATGCCGTCGTGGATCGGGACGATCGGGGTCGAGACCGCGCGGATCACCTCGAGCAGCTCCGTCTTCTCGTCGAGCGCGGTCTTGAGCTCGTCGAGCTGCGACTCGAGCTGACTGACCTCGAGCTGCGCCGCCTGCTCTTGCATCTGCGCCTGGTGGTAGGCGAACAGCTGCATCGAGGCGCTGATCACGGCTTGGTACAGCCACGCCTCGACCGCCTGGCGCGACTCGGCGCTCAGCCGCGCGCGGGACGTGGACTCGAGCGCGACCGCGCGCAGCGCGTTGAGCAGCTGACGCAGCGCCGAGAAGCCGAGCCCTCGAGGCGCGAGCGTTCGCGTCAGCTCGGTCAGCGCGCGCCGGACCGCCGATGTCTGCTGGCCCTCTAGATCCTGTCGCAGCGCGTCGGTCAGCGCGCGCGCGAGCTCGAGACAGGCCTCCGCCCCGATCTGGCGAAAGACCGTTCGCGGGCGCGCCGCGAGCTTCGTCGCCAGCGCGTCGCTGATCGCGTTCGCGTCCCGTTCAACCCACGCGGCGAGCTCGTCGTTCATGCGGTCCCGCGCTAGAGGCTGAGGAAGTAGGTGCAGGAGGAGCCGCCGTCGTCCATGCACTCGCCGGGCGCGTGCTCGACGACCGCCTGGATGCCGAGCTTGGAGCAGCAGCCCTGCATGATGCCGATGTTGAGCGCGCACGGCCCCATCGAGGTCCACACGAGCGTCGCGCTCTCGTCGTCGTGAAACTCGCAGCGGATCTCGCCGATGTTCGGTCCCTCGGCGGCCATCCGATAGGCGGTGTCGAGGCTGCCCAGCAGGCTCTTGATGTCCTTGTCGACCCCAGGCGGCCAGGCGGCTGCCTCGATCATCTTCTTGCCGACCTCGATGATCGCGCCGCGCCCGATCTTCTCGGCGATGCTGAAGTAGATCCCGATCGCCCAGTTGATCTCGTACCACCGCTCGGGATCGATGCTGTCGACCCCGGCGTCGGTTAACACTTTCTTCACGAGCGCCTCGGAGTGCCCGAGCCCTAGCAAGAACGAGTTGAGTGCCGCGCCGCTGTATCGTCCTTCACCTTGATGCGTTCTCACGTCTTCGACTCCACTCCGAGCGTCGCGGCGAGAACCCTTCGCGTCCGCGAGGTCAGGACGGCATCTTATCAACAGCGTCCGCGCCTGTTTGACGACGTTCGATCGCGCGGCGGCGCCCGTCGAGCTCGGCCGCGCGCGCGCCTTCGAAAATAATTCGTGGACTGCGCGCCCCGTGAGTTCGACGTCGCGCGTCGCGTGCTCGAGGCGCGCGAGCTGCTCTCCGCATGCTGCTCTTTTAGACATCTTTCGCGCGCGCGTTTTAGTGCGATCGCCCCGTGATCCGCTGTGACGCGCCGATAAATCCCCGCGTCGCTGGGCGACGCGCGCGTCATCGAGCTCGATCACAGCCGGGCGCGGCGGGCCTCGGTGACCAGCGACTTGAGCTCGCTGAGGCCGCCGACCCGTCCGCCGCAGCGCTCGACGAGCTCGCGCAGAGGCTCGACCGCGGCGCCCCCGATGATCCAGCGCGTGTCGCCGCAGGCGTCCGCGTAGGCCTCGATGAGCTCGCGCGCGCGGTGGGGCTGGATCTCGACGGTCGCGGAGAGACCGACGAAGATCGGGTGCAGCTCCTCGACCGCGTGGCGGATCGCCGCCGGCGGGGTGCATGCGCCGAGGATCACCGGGTTGATGCGCCACTGCGTGGTCTGGAAGGCGACGCCGAACAGCGGGAAGGCGTGCTGCTCGTCGGCGAAGCAGGCGAGCACGGCCTGGCCCTCGGGCGGGGTCGGCTGCAGGAGCCGCAGGATGTCGCGGGCGGTGCGCCCCAGGAGCTCCGTCGTCATGTGCTCCTGGGCGACCGAGAGCTCCCCCGCGTGCCAGAGGTCGCCGATGCTCTTCATGACCGGGCCGAGCACGTTGGTGTAGATGGTGTGGCCGGAGCCGAGCAGCATGGCGCGCTGCATCGCGCGCTCGAGCTCCTCGGTGCGAAAGCGCTTTACCGCGCTCAAGATCGCGTCGCGGGTCGCCTCGTAGGGGTCGAGCGCGCCGCTGGGCGCGGGCTCCGGCGCGGCTACGCGCTGGACGATCTTGGCGGCCTCGGCCGGTGACATGCCGTTGTCACACAGCTCACGCAGCTTGCGGATGATGCGGATGTCGGTCTCGCTGTACAGGCGGTACGAGCTGGCGGTTCGCTCTGGAGAGGGAACTCCGTACCGCCGCTCCCACGCGCGCAGCGTCGGCGCGGGCACGCCCGTCATCTCCGCGACGGCTTGAATTCGGTACCGGGTCCCGCGCGTCTGCACCAAGTCAGGATCGCGGATGTGTCGCGCGTGTTCAAGATCGCTGTGCGCGCCTCCGGGAGTCCTGCGCCGGGGCGGAAAAGCGTCGTGTTTTCGGCCTTTTACGCGGGCTGGCGGGTCGCGTCGACCGGCCACGCGCGTTCGCGCAGTCGCTCGCAGGTGGTGCCCGCTGGGACCGGTACGTAGGCGACGGGTCCGCTCACCTGCTCTTTGGTGTCCCGCGCGAAGGTCGAGAGACAGACGCCCTTGGCGCCCAAGACCGCCTGGCTGACCCGCACGATCGCGTGTCCGCGGATCAGCGACTCGGTGGCGGTCAGGGTGAAGGTCGTGCGGGAGTCGTTGGCGACGTAGAGCTTGCCGGCGCACACGCGGCCGCCGATGTCCACGGTCATGCCGGGGTTGTTGTCGCCGTCGAGGTCGTCCTCGGCGGTCCACTGCACGCGAGATGTCCCCTGGAACATGTCACCACGAGCGTCCCGCATGCGCAGCCCGAGCTTGAAGTTGGTGCCCGGGAGGTGCTGCACGTCCATGTCGGCGTGCACGCCCGCGACCGGCTTGATCTTGACGTCGCAGGCGCGCTGCGTGACCTCGAGGGTGTCGCCGCGTCGCGTGATCTTCGCGAGCACGAAGTTGTCGACCCGGGTCGTCATCTTGCCGCGCAGCGGGATCCGGCGCTTGCCGAAGTTGACTTGGTGCCCAGCCCAGAGCCCCTCGATCACGGGCGCCGGCGCGGGCGGAGGCTCTTCGGGGGCGGCGGCGAGCAGCTGCAGGCCGACGACCTGGTGGGTGAGGAGCTGGAGCAGCGAGGCGGTGAGCATGGAGTACCGGGGAGGATAATGATTGCGCGCGGCGATCGCTAGACAATCATCAGACGGCGCGCTCCCGGTCGGTGTTCAACGCTCGCCCGCGCTGCTGAGCTGTTTCTTCGCCTCCGCCGCGCTGAGCTCCCCGGCCGTCTCCGCGGCGGCTTTTTTGCGCTTTCGCCCGGCGCTCTTGCGGCCGCGTTTGCTCTTGCCGGCGCTCTTGCCGGCGCTCTTGCTCTTTTTACGCGTCGCGATCTTCGGCATCTTCGCGCTCGAGAAGTCCGCGATGAAGCGCTCGACCGCGGCCTTCATCTTGCTGGCGGTCTCGGTGGGCGGATCGTTGGAGAGCACGAGCGCGCCGTGCTGCTCGAGCTGCTCGCGGATGCTCTCGGCTCCGCCGCCGCCGACGATCCAGGGCGTGTCGCGGCACGCGGACGCGTAGTTCTCGACCAGCGGGCGCGCCTCGTGGGGCGGCGGCGCGATCGTCACGGACAGGCCGGCGAGCTCAGGGCGCAGCTCCTGGAGCGCGTGGCGGAGGGCCGAGGGCGGGGTGCGGGCGCCGAGGATGATGGTGCGAAAACCCCAGCCCGAGAGACGCAGCGCGATGCCGATGAGCGGCAGCTCGTGGGTCTCGTCGGCGAAGCAGGCGAGCACGGCCTTGCGCGCGTCGCTGGGCGGCTGCACCAGGCGCAGGGTGTTGCGCAGCGCGTTGCCGATGATCTCCGAGGCCATGTGCTCTTGCCCGGTGGACAGCTCGCCGGCGTACCAGCGCTCGCCGATGACGCGCAGCGCCGGGCCGAGCACGCGGTCGAAGACGGTCGTCGCCGAGCCGAGGTGGAGCGCGCGCTGGACCGCGCGCTCCACCGCGTCAGGGTCGAACTGAAGGGTCGCGGACACGACCGCGTCGCGCGCCCGCGCGTAGGGATCGATGCGCTCGAGGGTCGGGACAGGCTCGTTGGCCGCGCTGGATTCGCTCAGTCGGCGCGCGGCGTCGGAGGGCGACATGCCGTCGGCGCACAGCGACTGCATCTCGCGGATCTGCTCGATGTCGTGGTCGCTGTAGAGTCGGTACGATGAGGCGGTGCGATGCGGTGAGGGGATGCCGTAGCGGCGCTCCCAGGCGCGCAGGGTCGCGGCCGGGATCCGGGTCATCTCTGACACCGCCTGGATCCTGTATTTGCCGGTTTTGCTCGCCACGAGGCATATCTCCCGTCGGAACAGCTACACGAAAGCACGCTGGATAAGGATTGTCAAATCGATGTCTTCAGATTATGCAGAGTCTATGCAAGACACCTCTCACGGTTCTTCTCCCGGGCGGCCCCACGCCGTCGTGATCGGCAGCGGATTCGGCGGCCTCGCCGCCGCTATTCGGCTGGGGGCGCGGGGGTATCGGGTCACGGTCCTCGAGCGACGCGACCAGCCCGGCGGGCGCGCGTATGTGTACCGGCAGGACGGCTTCACCTTCGACGGCGGCCCGACGGTCATCACGGCGCCGTTTCTGTTCGAGGAGCTGTGGGAGCTGTGCGGGCGCACGCTCGCGGACGATATCGACCTTCGGCCGGTTGACCCGTTCTACCGGATCCGGTTCCACGACGGCGCGGTGTTCGACTACAACGGCGACGCCGCGGCGATGGAGCGCGAGGTCGCGAAGTTCAACGAGGGCGACGTCGACGGCTACAAGCGCTTTTATGAGATGAGCCGGCGGATCTTCCAGGTCGGCTTCGAGCGCCTGTCCTACGAGCCGTTCAGCTCGTGGCGCGACATGGCGCGCATCGTCCCCGACATGATCCGCCTCAAGAGCTACCGCACGGTCTACGGGCTGGTCTCGAAGTACATCAAGGACGAGCGCCTGCGCCAGGTGTTCAGCTTTCACCCGCTGCTGGTCGGCGGGAACCCGTTCGAGACCACGTCGATCTACACGCTGATCGCCTACCTCGAGCGCAAGTGGGGCGTGTGGTTCCCGATGGGCGGGACCGGGGCGCTGGTCCGCGGGCTCGTCACGCTGATCGAGGGCCAGGGCGGCGAGGTGAAGCTCAACACCGAGGTCAGCCAGATCCTCGTCGACACGAGCAACGGGCGGCGAGCGACCGGCGTGGAGCTGGCGAGCGGCGAGCGGATCAAGGCGGACTTGGTGATCTCCAACGCCGACTCGGCCTGGACCTATAAGCACCTGCTCAAGCCCGAGCACCGCCGCCGCTGGACCGACCAGAAGGTCGATCGCGCGCGCTACTCGATGAGCCTGTTCGTCTGGTACTTCGGCACCAAGCGCACGTACGACGACGTCAAGCACCACACGATCATGCTCGGGCCGCGCTACAAGCCGCTGCTCGACGACATCTTCACCAACAAGAAGCTCGCGCGCGACTTCAGCCTCTACCTGCACCGGCCGACGATGACCGACCCGAGCCTCGCGCCCGAGGGCTGCGACGCCTTCTACGTGCTCTCGCCCGTGCCGCACCTCGACAGCGGCGTCGACTGGCGCGAGCAGGCCGAGCCCTACCGGCGCAAGATCATGGCGTACCTGTCCGACACGGTGATGCCGGATCTCGAGCAGAACATCGTCAGCTCCCACATGCTCACGCCGCGCGGCTTCCGGCAGGACCTGCTCTCGGTCAAGGGCGCGGCCTTCGGCATGGAGCCCGTGCTGCTGCAGAGCGCGTACTTCCGGCCCCACAACATGAGCGAGGACATCGACGGCCTCTACCTCGTCGGCGCGGGCACGCACCCGGGCGCGGGCGTCCCGGGGGTGCTGTCCTCGGCGAAGGTGCTCGATCGCCTGATCCCCGACGCACGCGCCCCGCGCGACGGCGGTGATCTATCCTCGAGCGCAGGTGGTCACGCAGGAGGAAACCACAACCATGCCGCCTGACGGCCTCGCGCTCTCGATCCCCGAGCTGAGGCTGCCGGCGGCGCCGGCCCGCGTCAGCGACGGGGACCTCGCGGTCTGCCGCGGGCTGCTGAGGCGCGGGTCGAAGAGTTTCTCAGCGGCGTCGCTGTTATTGCCCGCGCGCGCGCGCGTGCCGGCGACCGTGTTCTACGCGTTCTGTCGCGTCGCCGACGACGCCGTGGATCTCTCGGACGATCCGGCTCGCGCGGTCGAGCAGCTCTCGCGTCGCCTCGACCGGATTTACCAAGGGCGCCCCGACGACGACCCGGTCGATCGCGCCTTCGCCGAGGTGGTGCGCGTCCACGAGGTCCCGCGCGCGCTGCCGTGGGCGCTGATCGAGGGTTTTTCATGGGACGCTGCGGGCCGCGTCTACGGGCGCCGCAGCGACGTGATCGCCTACTCGGCGCGGGTCGCCGCGGCGGTCGGCGTGGTGATGACGGTGTTGATGGGCGTGCGCGATCGCGATGTCCTCGCCCGCGCCTGTGATCTCGGCGTCGCCATGCAGCTCACCAACATCGCCCGCGATGTCGGCGAGGACGCGCGCAACGGCCGGGTCTACCTGCCGCGCGCGTGGCTCGAGTTCGAAGGCGTGGACCCTGACGCGCTCGTCGCCGCGCCGCGCTTCGAGCATCGCCTCGGGCGGGTCGTCGAGCGCCTGCTGAGCAACGCGGACGTGTTCTACGCGCGCGCCGAGGCCGGCATCGCCGGGCTGCCGCAGGACTGTCGGGCCGCGATCTGGGCGGCGCGGCTGATCTACGCCGACATCGGCCGGGTGATCCGCGCGCGCGACTTTGACTCGGTCTCCGGCCGCGCCTTCACGAGCAAGGCCCGCAAGCTCCAGCTGCTGCTGCGCGCGCTGTGGCGCTCGCGCAGGTCCCATCGGCCAGGTCCCGCGGCGACGCTGCCAGCGGCGCCCGAGTGTCAGTTCTTGATCGACGCGGTCACGCCCCCGCCGAGGCCGCTCGAGGATCGCGGGTGATCCCGACCGCCAAGTGGCGGTGGTTCGAAGCTTGGATCGCGCGCCAGGCCGAGCGCCGGATCGCCGCGACCTTCGGCGAGGTCTGGGTCGAGGGCCTCGAGCGCCTGGCCGCGGCCTCGACGGGGGGCTCAGCGGTGGTCGTCGCCAACCACAGCGCGTGGTGGGACGGCATGGTGGTGCTGTACGTCAGCCGCCGGCTGCTCCGGCGCGACGTCTACTGCCTGATGGGCGCCGAGGGCCTTTTAGAGCATCCGTTCTTTCTCCGCGGCGGCGCCTTCGGCTTCGATCGCGAGGACCCGGGCGACGGCGCGGCGGTGGTCCGATACGCCGCGACGCTGCTGCGCGGCCGCGAGGGGCGCGTCCTCTGGATCTTTCCCCAGGGACAGGAGCGACCGCCCGGCGAGGCGCTGAGCTTTGAGCGCGGCGCCGCCGTGGTCGCGCGCCTGTCCCGGGCGCCGGTGGTCCCGGTCGGGATCCGCTACCTGTTTCTGGGCGAGGAGCGCCCGCGCCTGCTGATCTCGATCGGCGAGGCGATCGCTTACACGCGCGGGCGCGCCGTCGAGGAGGCGCGCGCGCAGCAGGAGCGCGCGGTTCAGGACGCGCTCGCGCGGATCGACGGCGCGTGTGAGCACCCCGCGCGCGCCGGATTTTCTCGCGTTCATCGGCGTGGCCCCGGCGCGCTCGACCGCCTCGCCACGCGGCTGCTCGGCGCCATCACGCGCCCCCGCGGGCTGCCGCGGTCGCGGCCGCCGGCCGCCGAGGAGACGCGCGCGCTGCCGCCAGCCGAAGGGCGCGCGGCGAGTGATTCTGTTGGCTGACTGTTAAGGCACGTCGTCGGCGACGTCAGCGACGCCGGCGCAGGAGCGGAAGCGGGAGGAGGAGCAGCAGCAGCGTCCATCCGCTCAGCCCGCGCGGGGTCTGCGTGACGCGGCAGCCGGCGGGCTCTTCCTCCGTCGGGAACAGCGGCGCGCCGGTGCTCTTGTAGACCGGCGCGGAGCTGCAGCCCCAGGAGCCGGCGAGCAGCTCGGCGAGCTCCTCGGGGCCGCGCTCGCGCTCGCCAGGCTCGCTCTCGCTCGAGCGCGGGGCGCACTGCGGCGCGCTCGTGATCGTCTCGCCGTCGATGAGGCTCGTCGCGCCGAGCACCACGCAGTATTCGTCCTGCGCGTCCGGGAACACGACGACCTGGCGACCGCGGCCGAGCGGCGGCGCGGAGAAGGAGAGCCAGAGCTCCTCGGAGATCGGCGCAGGCCCTCCCGACAGCGGATCGTCCGGGGGCAGCAGCTCGCCGCTCGGGTCGACGCGGACAGCCCAGACGCGCCCGAGCGAGGGCTCGCCGCCCGTGAGCGAGATGTCGAGCTCGAGCGCCGGCGCCGTACGCATGCTCGACCACTCGCAGGCGTACGCGTAGCCGCAGCTCGAGCTCGAGTGATCGCAACATGCCTCCTCGAGCACCTCGACATCAGCGGTGGTCGGCCGCAGCGTCGCGCTCAGCTCGCCGAGCGGCGCGTGCGGGCCGGCGCCGGTCGTGAAGGTCGCGGTGAAGGGCGCCCCGGCGCCGGAGTAGTCCTCGTAGGGCTCGTTGCTCTCGAGCGTGTAGGTGTGGTTCGCCGCGAGCGGCTGCTCGGGTCGCCAGATCGCGAGCGCGCCGCGCCAGTATGTGCCGCTGCTCGGGTCGTGGGCCAGCTCGTGGAGCTCGATCGTGCCCGGGACCGGGGTGTCGCCGTCGCGGACGACGACCGTCAGGGCGTCCTGCGCAAGCGCGAGCGACTCGTGGTCGAAGACGTGAACGGTCAGCGCGAGCACGCCGTCGGTCGGCAGGGGGCCGGCCTCGAGCTGCGCCCGCGTCGATTCCTCGTCGATGTAGACCGCCGGGTCGTAGGCGACGCTGCAGGCCTCCGCGGGCGCCGGGGCGAGGAGCGAGAGCGTGTTCGCGATCATGACGCAGAGCGCGAGCAGCGAGGCCGCGGCGAGCGGCGTGAGCGGCCTTGGACGCGCTCGTCGTCGTCGGCGTCGTCGTCGGCGACCCACGAGCGCGAGCGCGAGCAGGGCCAAGGCCGGGAGCCCGCGCTCGCCGGGTGGCGCGACGCTGCACCCGCCGCGCTCGACTTCGTCGTTGGGGTACAGCGTGGTCACGCGCGACCAGCCGGCCTCGCTTGTGAACACGTGGGCGACGCCGGCCTCGGTGGCCACGAAGCAGTCGTCGGGCGATCCGACGACGATCGTCTCACCGTCCAGCGCGACCGCCGGATCGGATGACGCCAGCTCCCACTGGTTCTCGGTGTCGGGCTGCGGCCGCTCAAAGCGACCCTCCTCGCGCCAGCTGTCGCCCTCGCGCGTGTACACGAAGAATTCGCTGTTGCGGTGCAGGACCACGCGCTCGTCGTCGAGGGATCCCGCCAGGTACTCGTGCGGGCCGGGCGAGGGGTCCAGCGGCTGCGGGCCGAGCAGGTCCGCCTCGATGATCCACTCTCCGCCCGCGTTGATTCGAAACACGCGGTCGCCGACGAGCGCGCGCGCGTCGTCGAGGTCGACGCGGGTGTAGCCGCGGCTCTCCTCGGCGCGCAGCGTGGCGACGCGCTCCCAGCCCGCGCCGGCGCGCGTCAGCGCGGCCGCCGAGAATCCACCGCCGACGAGCAGGTGATCGCCGGCGAGCGCGATGCTGTCTCCGCTGAAGTCGTCGTCTTCCTCCCAGGGCGCGAGCCGGACGGTCTGGTCCCACGCGTCGCCGCTCCAGTCGAGGATCATAATCTCGTGCGTCGGCCCAATCGTGAGCGCGGCTCGGTCGCCGTCGACAGCGACGCTCGTGACGTACTCATCCTCCGCGAGACCCTCACCCGGCCCGAGCAGCCCGACCGGCTCCCATGTGCTCCCACGCGCCTCGAAGAGGTCGAGCTGACCGCGGCCGCGCGGCCAGCCGGTGTAGGGGCGGGTCTGGTAGTCGAGGATCAGCGCGTGATCCCCCGCGAGCGCGATCGCGGCGCCGAAGTAGCGCAGCGGCGCTGGGGTCGGGGCGTAGATCGTCTGCGTCCGTCGCCACTGGTCGCGCCTGCGCTCGTAGACGTGCACGGCGCCGGCGTCGAAGCCAACGTCGTTGGCACCGAGCGCGCCGATCAGGAGACGGTCGCCCTCGAGCGCGATCGCGGCGCCGAAGCGGTCGTTGCCGTGGGGCGACTGCGCGCTCGGGTGGCTCGAGGCGGGATCTTCGTTGGCGCTCGCCGGCCGCGCGTTGACGGTGGCGAGGGCCGCGAGCGCGACGAGGGGACAGCTGATACTTAGGACATGTCGTCCGGGACGTAGCGGGCGCGCGCGGTGGTGCATAAATCTCCTCTCGGGACGCGCTGTAGAGTATGCACGTCGCGTGCCGCCATGAATCACTGCTCCGCCGCGGCGCTCGTCAGGCGCGCTCGGACCCGCGCGGAGAGGACTCGAGCACACCGGACGCGCCGATCCGCAGGGTGCGGCCGCGCCACTCGACCTCGCGCGGCCCGAGGGCCTTGAAGAACGCGGCCCACAGCAGCGCGTCGGCGAGCGGCGCGTCGACGGCGGCCGCGAGCAGGGCGCGGAGCGGGCCGCGGCGCGGGCGACCGGCGACGCGCGCGGCGAGCAGCGCGATCGCGACCCGGACCGCGAGCGCGAAGCCGGCGGCCGCGAGCGCGGGGCCGGGGGCGCCGAGCGCCAGGCTGCTGAGCGCGAGCAGGAGGATCAGCGGCGTCGCGGCGAGGACCAGCGGGTAGCTGACTAAAAGAGCAGGTCGCTGCGCGCGGATCACCATCAGCCAGCGCGCGTAGCGGGCGATCACCGCGCCGCGGCTGCGCCCGCGCGCGAGCGAGGGGGCGACGCCCGCCACGCTCGTGACGCGGTAGCCGGCCGCGCGCACGCGCTGGGCGAGTTCCATGTCCTCGCCGAGATGACGAGCCAGCGCCGCGAAGTCGCCGACGCGGTCCAGCGCCGCGCCGCGCACGGCGAACAGCTTGCCGACGAGGCCGTCCGGGTCGAGGCCGGCGAGCAGCGGGAAGGCGTGCAGCGAGCCGGAGAGCAGCGCCGCCGAGGCCCGATCGCCGAGGGTCTCGGGCCGGCGCTCGAGGCGTTCGCTCGGCGGCATCCAGGTCGCGCCGACGCGCGGCTCGTCGTCGTCGGAGAGCAGCGGGCGGAGCAGCCCCGCGAAGGCCGGCGCGAGCGCGGCGAGCTCGACGTCGGCGTCGGCGTTGATGATGACGTCGAAGTCGCTGACGCGCGCGTCAACCACCGCGGCGAGCTGACCGATCTTGTAGTTGGGCCCCGGCGCGCGGGTGTGCTCGAGCGCGGCGTCGAGACCGGCGGCGCGCAGCTCGTCGGCGACGGCGCGCGCGATCGGGGTCGCGGGATCTTCCTCGTGGGCGACCGCGAAGCGGATCGTCAGCTGGAGCGCGGGCGCGAGCGCGGCGAGCTCACGCGCGAGCGCTCCGGTCGATCGCAGCGCGCGCTGCAGATCTGGGTCGGCGCCGGCGCAGGGACGCACGAGCAGCGCGCGGGCGGGCTCGCTCGGCAAGGACGCGGCGGCGCGGCGGAGCGCCATGTCGCGGGCGCGGGCGCGCAGACCAGCGGTCACGGCGGCGCCCGCGAGGCAGGCGCTCCACACCGCGGCGACGAGCGCGGGGTAGGCCGCCGCCGGGAGCTCGATCACTGCCGTCGTCCCCGCCGGAGCCGGAAGGGGAGCATGAGCTGAACCCAGCGGGTGTCGAAGCGGTCGAGCGAGAGCGACTCGTGGACCGCGCGCACGCGCTGCCCGCGAAGGCGCGTCTGGATCAGGCTGCGCGAGTAGAACGGGGTGTCCTCGAGATCCCGCAGCACGCGGACCTCGTCCGCCGGCGCGTCGGCGAGCGCGTCGCAGCGCGTCGGTCGAGCGATGCCCCAGCGCGTGCTCGGCAGCGCGATCTCCTGGGGCGCCTCGAGGGCGTCGAGCTCGCCGTTTGGACGAAACAGGAAGCCGCGCTGAATCATGCTCGCCGCGCCCTCGCGGGCCCGCGGGCGCGCGTCGTAGAGGATCGCGGCGCCCTCGTCGGGGAGCTCGGCGCGCGACCAGCTCCAGTCCTGAAAGCCAGCCTCGAGCGGCTCGCGCCCGAAGTTGGTGTCGTGGTAGCCCGAGCCCTTAAAGCGCAGCCCGGGGCGGTCGAGCGTGAGCTCGACGCGCGCGTGGGGAGCGACCGCCCACCAGTGGTGCCGGCCGTTCGGATCGAGCGCGACCGGGTGCTGAAAGCAGTTGTGCGGGTGCAGCCGGATCTCGCCCGAGACGCGCTGACCGAGCACGGCGGTCCGCTCCTCGACGCGGGCGACGAGCGCGTCGCCGTCCCAGCGCACGACGCTGTCGCCGATCGCGAAGGCCTCGGCGCTGCGATGGACCGCGCTCGGGTGGTGCTCGGTGAAGACCCAGGTGTTCTTGCCCCGGCTGTAGAGCGCGAGGTTAAAGCCGCAGTGGCGCGCGGGGTCGGGGTAGGCGCTGCGCTTGCGGGCCCGGTAGTAGTGCGGCGAGAACACCGAGCCGACGAACAGGATCAGGCTGAAGGCGTGCTCGCCGTCGTCGCTGATCCCGTCGACATACCACCAGAGGTAGCCGCCGGGCGTGACCTCGCGGTCGAAGCGAGGTCCTCTTTGATCTGCCGCGCGACCAGGGCGCCCCCCAGCGTCACCATCGGCAGGCCCGCGCCCGGGTGCGCCGAGCCGCCGACCAGGTACAGCCCCGGGAGCCTCGTGCGCATCGGCGGCCGCTTGAAGGACGCCGTCCAGCCGTGCGTCGCGCCCCCGTAGAGCGCCCCACCTGTTCCCGGGAACATGTTGTTCCAGTCGCGCGGGGTCGTCGTGACCCAGGCCGGCGACGCGCCTGGCGGCGGCGTCTGAAGCTCGAGCCCGCACTCGCGCAGGCGCTGCCAGCTTCGCTGTCGACATTCCTCGATCTCCTCTTCGTTGTAGACCCGGCAGCGCGCGGGCGGCTCGTCGCCGCGCGCGGGCGCGTTGACCAGGCACAGCAGGGGCTCGGGCCGGTCTCCCTGCGGCTCGTCGCTCGCGTCGCCGTCGCGGCGAGACTGCGCGCACACGTAGACCGTCGGGTCGACGGGCGGGCGCCCGAGCTGGTCGAGCTCACGGAACTCGGCCTCGTAGTCGCGCGAGAAGAACACGTTGTGGTGCGCGAGCCGAAAGCCGCGCGCGCGGGCGGCCAGCGCGAAGGTGATCGCCGAGAGCGAGCGCGTCGACACGGCCGAGCTCGCGCCGGGCGTCGCGTCGCGGGCGTCCGCGCCGAGCAGCCCGTGGGCGACCGCCGCCGCGTCAGCGTTGCAGACCACGACATCCGCCGCCAGCCGCTCGCCGGAGCGCAGGCGCACGCCGCAGGCGCGACCGCGCTCGACCATGATCTCGGCGACCTCGCAGTCGCAGCGCAGCGCGCCGCCGAGCTCGTGGATCAACCGCGCCAGCGCCCGCGCCAGCTCGATCATCCCGCCCTTCACGGTCCACACCCCCTCGCGCTCGACGTGGGCGATGAGGTTGAGCGTCGCCGGCGCCTGGAACGGGGATGAGCCGTAGTAGGTCGCGTAGCGGGCGAACAGCTGCCGCAGGCGCGGGTCTTTAAAGAACGAGCCGAGCGCGCGCCACATCGTCCGCTGGAAGTCGACCTGGACCATCGCGATCAGGGCCGAGAGCCCGTGATCGCGCAGCACGCTGCGTACCGAGGGCCTGGCCGCACGCATGAAAGGGGCCTCGACGCGCTGGTAGATTTTGCGCGTGTACTCGCAGAATCGCAGGTAGCCGCGCGCGTCGTGCGAACCCGCGAATTCCGCGATCGCGTCGGCCGTGCGCGCCCGATCTGTGTACAGGTCGAGCTGGCCCACGGGGCCGCCGTGTGCTGCAGGCCACGCGTGACGCGCGAGGGTGTGCAACGGTTGCAGCGTGACGTAGTCCGACAGGCTGACACCTGCGGTGTGAAAGAGCTGTTCAAAGATGTCTGAGAGGGTCAGGACCGTGGGGCCGGCGTCGATCGCGTGCCCGCCGACCGTGATCGTACGCAGCTTCCCTCCTGGGCGAGAGGCGCGCTCTAGCAGCGTTACCTGGGTCCCCTGGGCGAGCAGATGGATCGCGGCGCTCATGCCCCCGACGCCGGCGCCGATCACGATCGCGGACCGCATTCAGGGCAAGCGTACGGGCTCGATACAGGGTTGTCTATTGTTTGAACATATTGTCAACATCATTTGACAAGGGTTGTCCTCAAGACTACGGTCACGATATGCCGCTCGTCCGTCGGATTGACGAAACGCTCGAAAACGCCCTGCAGCGCGCTCTAAACAACGGTCGCCAAGGACGTGGCGAGACCGAGGCTCCTCCGCGGCTGCATCAGGCGATGCGGCACGCGGTGTTCCCGGGCGGTGCACGGATGCGGCCGCGGCTCGTCTACGCGGTCGCCGAGTCCTGCGGCCAGATCGATGTAAAGACAGCGACCGCCGCCGCAGTCTCGATCGAGCTGCTGCACTGCGCCTCGCTCGTGCACGACGACCTGCCCTGCTTCGACGACGCCGCGATCCGCCGTGGGCGCCCGAGCGTGCACCGAGCGTTCGGCGAGGCCGTCGCGGTCCTGGCCGGCGACGGCTTGATCGTGCTGGCCTTCGAAGTCCTCGCCAAGGGCGAGATCGACTGCGTGCGGCTCCCGCAGCTGCTCTCGGTCATGGCCCAGGGGGTCGGCGCGGCGCGCGGGATCATCGCGGGGCAAGCGTGGGAGAGCGAGCCGTCGCCCAACCTGCGCGCGTACCACCGCGCCAAGACCGGCGCGCTGTTCGAGGCGGCGACCTGCGCCGGGGCGATCGCCGGCGGCGGCGATCCAGAGGTCTGGCGCGAGGTCGGCGGTTTGCTCGGCGAGGCCTACCAGATCGCCGACGACCTGCTCGACGCCCTCGGCGGCAGCGAGCAAGCCGGCAAACCTGTCGGTCAAGACATGGAGCACGGGCGCCCCAACGCCGCGCGCGAGCTCGGGATCCGCGGCGCCTTCCGGCGGTTTGAGGAGCTGCTCACGCGCCTCGTCGACGCGGTCCCCGACTGCCCGGGGCGCACGCGGATGCGTCACGAGCTGCTCGCCCAGTGCACGCGCCTTTTGCCCGACGCGCAGCGCGGCTCGAGCCTGCTCTCGGGCGCCGGCATGCTCGACACGCCCGTCGCGCTCGGCGAGCTGCTCGCGCGCCCGGCCTAACCCGCCTACAAGTGCGACGCGAGCCTCATGCTCCCCCTCGGACTCGGGAGCTCGCGCGGAGAAGCGATGCGCGCCGAATATCTGCTGTTCAACCTCGTGATCTTCGGCGCGCCGCTGCTGCTCTCGTTCTTGCGGCCGCAGGACGTGCTCGATCGCTGGCGGCGGGCCCTGGTCGCCGCCGCCGTCATCGCGTTCCCCTACCTCGTCTGGGACGCCCTCGTCGCCGGTCACCACTGGTGGTTCAACCCCCGCTACACGCTCGGGCTGACGCTCTTCGGGCTGCCGCTCGGCGAGCTGCTGTTCTTCTTCTCGGTCCCGCTCGCGTGCCTGTTCACCTGGGAGTGCATGGCCAACACGCGCGAGCGCCTCGCGCTGGCCTGGCTCTACCCCGTGTTGATCCTCGGGCCCGTCATCGTCGGCGGCGGTCAGCTCGCGGCCGGTCACGGCTACACCGGCCTCGCCCTGATCGCGCTCGGCGTCGCCGTCCTGCTCGACATCGGGCTGCGCAGCTTCCTGCTCCTGCGCCCGCGCTTCTGGTTGTTTGGCGGGCTCGTCGTGCTGCTGACCGGCGTGTTTAACGGCTACCTGACCGCGCGCCCCGTGGTCCTCTACAACGCCGCCGCCCAGCTCGACCTGCGCGTCGTCACGATCCCGATCGAGGACTTCGTCTACGGTCTCTCGCTGATGCTCGCCAACGCGGTCGTCTTCGAATGGCTCGGCGCCAGCGCGCGCGAGGGCCTGATCGCGCGGCTGATCGAGCGTCGGCTCGGCGGCTACCGGCAACCATTCGTGCAGGACGATCTGCCCGAACGAGCAGGTGACCCCATCACCCCCGAGCAGGCCGCGCCCCGCCGCGTGCTCGTGGTCGGCGGCGGCCTCGCGGGCATCGCCGCCGCGGCGACCCTGGCTGAGCGCGGCGTCTCGGTCACGCTGCGCGAGAAGCACCACTACCTCGGGGGCAAGGTCGCGGCCTGGACCGAGCGCCTCGCCGACGGGGAGCCGGCGGAGATCGAGCACGGCTTCCACGCTTTCTTCGGCAACTACTACAACCTCCGCGACTTCCTCGAGCGCGTCGGCGTCAGCGAGCACCTGCGCCCGACCCCCGACTACGAGATCATGGCGCTCGAGCCAGGCGGGGGCGTCAAGCGCTACGGCTTTCGCCGCGCGAGCTCGGTGCCGGTGCTCAACCTGCTCTCGCTCGCGCGCCACGGCCTCTACAACCTGCGCGAGGTCGCCCTCGGCCCCGCCGGCCGCGAGATGGAGGTCTTCATGCGCTACGCCGAGGGCGAGACCCACGAGGCCTTCGACGACGTGTCCTTCGACGACTTCGTCGCGCGCGCGCAGCTGCCCAGCAGCCTGCGCCTGATCTTCAACACCTTCTCGCGCGCGTTCTTCTCCGACGGCGATCGCATGTCGATGGCCGAGCTGATCAAGAGCTTCCACTTCTACTACCTCAGCAACAACCGCGGCCTGCTCTACGACTACCTCGACGACAACGCCGCGCGCGCGCTGATCGAGCCGATCACGCGTCACCTCGAGGGGCACGGCGTCGAGCTGCGCCTGGAGAGCCCGGTCGAGAGCATCGAGCGCGCCCCGGCCGAGGCCGGCGGCCCAGACGGCTTCCTCGTCGACGGCGAGCGCTTCGACGAGCTGATCATCGCCAGCGACGTCGTGGGCACCCGCGCGCTGCTCGAGGGTCGCGCGTTCGTGCAGCGCGAGGACCCGGCGCTGCACCGCGGCATCCAGTCCCTTCAGCCAGGTCAGCGCTACGCCGTCCTGCGGATCTGGATCGACCGCCCCGGCGAGCACCGCGGCGCGCCCTTCGTCAGCACCGACCGCGTCGAGCTGCTCGACAGCATCACCATGGTCCACCTCTCCGAGCGCGGCGCGGCCGCGTGGGCGCGCGAGACCGGCGGCGGCCTGCTCGAGCTGCACTGCTACGCGCTGCCCGACGGCCTCACGGACGAGCGCGTGATCCGTGACTCGCTGATCGAGGAGCTGTTTCAGTACATGCCCGATCTGCGCGGCGCCCAGGTCCTGCGCGAGCACATGCAGCTGCGGCGCGACTTCCCGGCCTTCCACACCGGGATGCACAAGACGCGCCCGGGCTACCGCACCAGCGTGCGCGGGCTCTACCTCGCCGGCGACTGGGTGAAGCTGCCGATCCCCGCGATGTTGATGGAGGCGGCCTTCACCTCCGGGGCGATGGCCGCCAACGCGATCCTGCGCGAGCTCGGCCTGCCCGAGGCGCCGCTTCACACGGTCCCGCGCGAGGGCATCTTGACCGGCGTACCGAGCCTCCCGGACCTCGGCGGCGACAAGCGCCCGGCCGCGTAGGAGGTCGGCCCGAGCTCGCGCTGTTCGCCCTCACGCTGACTCCGCCGTCATTCGCAGCCGCGGGAACGGGTTCGCTCGCGTCGACCAGCTCTCGCTCGTGCTGGCGGCGAGGCGCTCATCGAGGAGGCACGCGTTTAAGCGCGCGCGCAGCTCGGCCTCGTTCAAATTCTGCCCGATGAACACGAGCTGCTGCCCGCGATCGCCATATCGGTGGTGCCAGCCGGGCTGCTCGTCGGGGCGCTGCCCCTCGGGGTGCCCCCAGCGCTCGCGCGGCACGGCCGCCCACCACATCCCCATCGGGTTGATGGTGCTGACGCCGCCCGCCTGGGCCCACTCGTACGCCACGCGGTGGTCCGCGGCGATCCAGAAGAAGCCCTTGGAGCGGAGCACGCCGCGCCAGTTGTTCGGGTCGTGAAAGAACGCCCACAGCTTCTCGGCGTCGAAGGGGCTCACGGCGCGGTAGGTGAAGCTCGAGATCCCGTAGGCCTCCGTCTCGGGCGTGTGCTCGCCCTGGAGCTCGCGGATCCATCCCGCGGAGCTGGCGGCCTTCTCGTAGTCAAACAGCCCCGTGTCGAGCACCCGCTCCAGCGGGACCTGCCCGCGGGTCGCGGTGATGACCTTCGCGCCGGGGTTGAGCGCCTTCACGATCGCGCGCACCTCGAGCAGCTGCGCCTCGCTCACCAAGTCGCGCTTGTTGAGCACGATCACGTTGGCGAACTCGACCTGCTCCACGAGCAGGTCGGTGACCGTGCGCTCGTCTTCCTCCCCCAGGGACTCACCGCGCTCCTTGAGCGCCTCGGCCGCGCTGTAGTCGCGCAGGAAGCTCGCCGCGTCGACCACCGTGACCATGGTGTCGAGCCGCGCGACCTGGCTCAGGCTGCGCCCGTCCTCGTCTTCGAAGGTGAAGGTCTGCGCCACCGGGACCGGCTCCGAGATCCCCGTGGACTCGATGAGCAGGTAGTCGAAGCGATCCTCCCGGGCCAGGCGCGAGACCTCGGCGAGCAGATCATCGCGCAGCGTGCAGCAGATGCAGCCGTTGGACATCTCGACGAGCTTCTCGTCGGTGCGCGACAGCTCGGCGCCGCCGCGCTCGACGAGCGCCGCGTCGATGTTGACCTCGCTCATGTCGTTGACGATCACGGCGACGCGCCGGCCCTCGCGGTTGTTGAGGATCTGGTTGAGCAGCGTGGTCTTCCCGGCGCCGAGGAAGCCCGACAAGACCGTGACGGGGAGGCGCCGAGCCGGTTGAGGTCGCGTTGTGTTCTTCATCTGCGCGCTTCGGTCGAGTCTCCGCGTATCACCCGCTGGTTATTAATGCAACCGAGTTGCATGTGTCGTTTGTGCATATGTTCAAACGGTCATGTTAACCAACCCGGCGTCCACGGTCCGATGATCAAGCGCGCCGTGGATGGCGCGCTCGACGTCGAGCCGCGGCGCGATCACTCGTGGTCGTGGTCGTGGTCGTGCTCGCCTTCGGGCTCGCAGACCCCGGCCTCCCCCTCGTGCCCTTCCTCGTCCGCCTTCGCCTCCTCCTCGTGGTCGTGCTCGTGCTCATCTTTGTGACACACGAGGCCGTCGGCGCAGTCCCCGTCGGCGAGGCACTCCTCGCCCTCTTCGCCCGCTGCATCGCACGCGCCGAGCGGGGACAGGAGTATCAGGGCCAGCATGAATCGAGTTCGCATCGTGTGTTCCTTGAAGAGGTGTCGTCACGCGCCGCGGGTCGATCGAAGCGGGCGTAGGCCGGCGAGAGCCTATCCAGCGAGGCTTGAAAATGCAATCGAGTTGCGTTTGTGGCGAGCGAGGAAATCGCTGGACGTCTCGGTCTTCAAACCTGAACAATCAAACAACTATTGAAGCGTCGAAGCGTCGGCCGGCGACGCCATCGCCGTTGATTTTAAGATGCAACTGAATTGCGAACCTGCGCTCTTCGAAGTAGCGTCGGCCTGTGTCGGTGCTCGACTGGATCGTCGTGGGGGGCGGACCGCATGGCGTCTGCGCGGCGCGGGCGCTGCGAGCCGCGGGGGCGGAGCTGCGGATCGTCGACCCCCGCGCCGCGCTGCTGCATCGCTGGTCGACCCGGGCCCAGGCCGTGGCGATGACCTGGATGCGCTCACCCGTCAACCACCATCTCGACCAGCACCCAGCCGATCTTCATCACTTCCTGCATCGCGCCGAGAACGGCGACGTCGCGCAGCTCGCCCGCCCGCTTCTACGTCCGACGCACGCCGCCTTCCTCCGTCACGCGCGGCACGTGATAGCGAGGGATGGACTGCGCGGCGCGTTGACCCAGGGCCGCGTCGAGCGCATCCGCGATGACGGCGGCTGTCTCGTGGTCGAGGGGGAAGACCTGCTCCTGCGAGCACGTCGGGTCCTGGTGGCCACGGGCTCCAATCAGCTCAGAGTCCCCGACTGGGCCCGACGGCTGCGGGAGGAGGGGGCGGCGGTCGATCACGTTTTCGAACCGGGCGCCAAGGCGGCCGTCGACATCGTGGGCGGGGGGATCTCCGCGGTTCAGCGCGCCCTCGAGGTGTGGCGCCGCACCAGGCGAACCACGCGGCTGTGGGTCCGTCGCGCCGTTCAGATCGCGGACTTCGATAACGAGCGATCGTTGACCCGGGCCCGCTTCCTCGGCTGGTGGTCGCGGCTCGACGCGGCGCGGCGAACAACCTTCCTCGAGCGACATAGCGCGCGCGGCAGCGTGCCGCCCGGGCTGTGGACGCGCCTGACCCGGGCCATTCGAAGGGGGCGCGTCGAGCTCCGCCTGGGCGCGCTCCGGGTCGAGCGCGCGAGCGCGGGTCCGCGGCTCATCCTGACCGGCGCCGGAGCAGCGGTCGAGTCCAGCGGGGTGACGCTGGCGACCGGCTTCGCGCCCGAGCGCGTCGGCGGGTGGCTGCGAACCGCCGCCGAGCGGCTCGAGCTGCCCGTGCACGCGGACCTGCCGCGCCTTCGCGCCGACATGCACTGGGGACGGGGCGTGTACGTCTGCGGCCCGCTCGCGCGCGCGCGCCTCGGCCCCATGGCGAGCAACCTCATCGGCGCGCGCTGGGCCGCGTCGCGGCTGCCGGGCGTCGAGATGCAGCCCTACTAGAGATCCGAGGCGCGGCGACTCGACGCCGCGTCGACGCGCTGATCGTCCGCGTCGCGGGGGCGCGGCGTCGCCTGTGCTATTGTTCATGTCGAACGGAGTCCCGTCATGAGCAGTGAGCGAACGATCTCGAGCTGGCGACGCGGAGCCCTCGCGGCGCCCTTCGTGCTGACGGTCGGCGTGATCGGCTGCGAGGAGCCGAAGCCCGAGGCGCCGCAGTACAGGACCTACGAGCGCGATGGCGTCTGCTACCGAGAGCGCACGAATTTCCACTGCAAGCCCGACCGGACCTGCAACCCGCCGCCGCCCAAAGAGATCCCGTGCCCGCCCGAGCTCGAGGCGAAGGCCGCGGAGTCGCGCGAGGCGGCGAAGGCTGCGGAGGCGGCGGACGCGAAGACGGCGGACGCGGACGCGAAGACGGGCGAGTAAGCTACCCGCGCTCGTCGGGGTCGATGCGCGCGAGCAGCAGCTCGAGGATGTCGCGGGCGTCGGAGTCGAGCAGGAACGCCACGCGCGTGCGCACGAAGCCGACGCGCAGGTGCAGCTCGGTGCCGAACACGCTGCGGTGCAGCGCGGCCTCGGCCACGTCGTTGAACTGAAACACGACGCCCAGGTGCCAGGCGCTCGAGTGGCGATAGACCACGCAGCCCCGGTCCGCGAACATCACGATGAAGCCGCGGAACGAGGTCACGTCGACCGCCGCGACCCAGTGCACCTCGCCGGCGGTCGGCGCCTCGGCGAGCTCGCGCTCGGTGAGCCAGGTGATCGCCCGCACCGCGTCGGCGCCCCAGCGCGTCACGGGGCCCGGCGGCGGCTCGCGGACGTCGAGCTCGGCGCGCCCGTCGTCGTCGAGCAGCCCGAGGTCGTGGGGGAGCCACAGCCCGAAGGTCCGGTAGTGATCGACCGCGCGCTTGGCCGAGAACGGGTTGATCCCCGCGTGGTCGGCGAACAGCTGGATCGCCTGATTTGTCTGCCCGTCGCGCAGGCGCTGCTCGATCTCGATCTGCGGGTCCGGGCGGATGCTCCCCTGGGCCGCCGCGATGGCCTTGTGCCACGAGCGGAGGCGCAGCGCGGCGCGCTGCCACGGCCGCCAGCGTCCGCAGGAGACGTAGTGCTCGACGGCCGCGCGGGACTCGTTGAAGCTCGCGCCGGTGAGCTCGCTGAAGCGGACGATCGCGCGGATCGTCTTGCGCTCCGAGAGGAGCGACTCAATGGAGCTCTGCGCACTCATCTAACGAGCAGCCAGCGTTCGAGCGAGGCACGCGTGTGGTGCCCAGACGACGCAAGCATCCTGCGGGCCCGCGGTCAACGGGCGCGTGCACGCGCGCGCGCTCCCCCGGCTGGCCGGACGCGCGCGCGCGCGTGCACGCGCCGTGATTCGATGTACTCTCCGGGCCATGTCCGGCTCCTCTCAAGACGACCGCGTCGAGCCCGAGCCCGCGCGCGCGGGCTCGCGCCGCGCCGCGAAGGGTGACTCCGACGCCGCCGGCGCGCGTGTTCCGACCAGTCCCTCAGACCAGGTCGCGACGCTGCTCGACGCCGTGCGCGGCGTCGTGACCGAGCTCAGCGACGGGCGCGGCCTCGGGCTCGTGACGCTCGACGTCTCGCTCGAGCGCGAGCTCGGCCTCGGCAGCCTCGAGCGCGTCGAGCTCGCCGGGCGGATCGAGCGCGCGTTCGCGGTCCGGCTGCCGGAGGCGGCCGTCGGCGTCGCGGACACGCCCCGGCAGCTGCTCGGGCTGATCCGCGCGGCGCTGGGCGAGGAGCCGGGCGCCGCCGCGCAGGGTCAGGCGAGCGCGGCCCGCGGGCGCGCGCTCCTGACCCAAGAGGCAGCAGCGCCCGAGCCCGCCGAGATCACGACGCTGGTCGAGGTGCTCGAGTATCACGCGCGATGTCAGCCGCAGCGCGTGCACATCATCCTGCGCGGGGAGGACGGCGAGGACACGCCGATCACCTACGCCGCGCTCCACCGCGACGCGCTCGCGGTCGCTCGCGAGCTGCGCGCGCGCGGCCTCGAGCGCGGGCGCTGCGTGGCGATCATGCTGCCGACCGGGCGGGGCTACTTCGCGGCCTTCTTCGGCGCGCTCCTGGCGGGCGGCGTCCCCGTCCCGCTCTACCCGCCGTTTCGCCTCGACCGCATCGCCGAGTACGTCGCGCGCGAGGCCCTGATCCTCGGCAGCTGCGACGCCCAGATGATGATCACCTTCGCGCGCGCGGCCCGGGTCGCCGACATGGCGCGCGACCGGGTGGCGTCGCTCGAGCAGGTGTTCTCGGTCGAGGACGTGCTCGCGCGCCTCGACGCCGGCCAGACCGCCCTGGCCGCGCGCGTCGAGATCGCGCCGACCGACACCGCGCTGATCCAGTACACCTCGGGGAGCACCGGCGACCCCAAGGGCGTCGAGCTGACGCACGCCAACGTGCTCTCGAACATCCGCGCGGCGCGGGCCGGCTGCGCGCTCACCGACGACGACGTCGTCGTCAGCTGGCTGCCGCTCTACCACGACATGGGGCTGATCGGCGGCTGGCTGATGTGCATGTACTTCGGGACACCCACCGTCCTGATGTCGCCCCTGACCTTCCTCACCCGCCCCGAGCGCTGGCTCGGGACGATCACCGAGTTCCGCGCGACCTGCTCGGTCGCGCCCAACTTCGCCTTTGACCTGTGCGTCAAGCGGATCGACGAGGACGCGATCGCCGGCTTCGAGCTCGCGCAGGTGCGCGCGATCCTCAACGGCTCCGAGCCGATCCTGCCCGCGACGCTCGACCGCTTCGCCACGCGCTTCGCCCCGGCCGGGCTCAAGCGCGAGGCGCTGTTCTGCGCCTACGGCCTCGCCGAGAACATGGTCGCGGTCAGCTTCCCGCCGGTCTCGCGGGCGCCGCGGATCGATCGCGTCGCGCGCGAGGCCTTCGAGACCTCGGGCCGCGCGGTGCCTGTCTCAGGGGGCACGAACGACGCCGACGCGCTCGAGTTCGTCTGCGTCGGCTCGGCGGTGCTGGGGCACGAGCTGCGCGTCGTCGACGGCGCCGGCGCGCCCGCGCCGGAGCGACAGCAGGGCACGATCCACTTCCGCGGGCCCTCGGCCTTCAAGGGCTACTTCGGGCGCCCCGACGCGACGGCCAAGGTCAAGCTCGCGGGCGGCTGGGTCGACACCGGCGATCTCGGCTACATCGCCGACGGCGAGCTCTTCATCACCGGGCGCGTCAAGGACGTCATCATCAAGGGCGGGCGCAACTACTACCCGCACGAGCTCGAGGCCGCGGCGGCGGCGGTCAAGGGCGTGCGTCAGGGCTGCGTCGCCGCGTTCTCGGTCCGCGACGAGTCGCTCGGGACCGAGAAGATCGTGGTCGTCGCCGAGACCCGCGAGCGCGACGCGGTCGCGCGCGAGCAGCTGACGGCGAGGGTCGTCGCGGCGATCTCCGAGGCGGTCGGCGTCCCGCCGGACCACGTCGTGCTCGCCGGCCCGGGCGCGGTGCCCAAGACCTCGAGCGGGAAGATCCGCCGGACCGAGACGCGTCGGCTGTACCGCGCGGGCGAGCTCGATCGCGCGCGCGGCTCGTTCGCGCGGCAGGCCGCCGGCCTGTTCCTCGAGGGCGTGCCGGCGCGCGTCGCCCAGCTGGCCCAGCGAGTCGCGCGCGCGGCCTACGGGGGCTACGCGATCGGCACGCTGCTCGCGTTCTGCGGCGTCACGCCGATCGTCGGTCGCGTCGTCCCGGCGGGTCGCCCGGTCCGGCGCATGACCGAGTACGAGGCGCGCGCGGCCCTGCGGCTCGTCGGCCTGAGCCCGCGCGTCCGCGGCCTCGAGCGGATCCCCGAGGGCCCCTGCGTGCTGGTCGCCAACCACTGCGGCTACCTCGACTTCATCATCGTCACCGCGGCGCTGCCGGCCGACACCCGCTTCGTCGTCAAGGGCGAGCTGAAGGAGAGCCGCTTCCTCGGGCCGTTCCTCGACCGCACCGGGCACGTGTTCCTCGATCGCCACGTGACCGCGCGCGCGCTCGCGGACCTCGAGCAGGTCGCCGGGCTCCTGCGCGCGGGCGAGCGCGTGCTGCTGTTCCCCGAGGGCACGTTCTCGGCCGAGATCGGGATGCGGCCGTTTAAGCTCGGCGCGTTCCGGCTGGCGTGCGAGGCCGACGTCCCCGTGGTCCCGGTCGCGATCCGCGGCTCGCGGAGGGCGCTGCGCGACGGTACATGGCTACCGAGACATGTCCCGATCGAGCTCGAGGTGCTCGAGCCGATCGCGCCGTCGGGCCGCGAGATCGCGGACGTGGTGCGCCTGCGCGACGAGGCCGCGCGCGCGATCGCGGCCCGCATCGACGAGCCGCGGCTGCACGCGGTCGACATCACGCCGCCGGGCGGACGCGACTGACGCGGCTCAGCGGAACCGCCCGGTGATCGAGCGGCGCTCGCCGTCGACGCGCACCAGCGAGAGCGTGACGCGGCGCGCTCGCAGCGGGAACACCGGCCGGCTCGTGCACTGCTCACGCCCGACCGTGAGCGACTCGGTCGGGGCCGTCGGCGTATCTCGGTACGTGTTCGTGTGGACAGGCGCGCCCTGGAGCGGCGTCCAGGCGTCGGCGCGGCGGTCCCAGTATGAGAGCTCCCAGCGAAACAGGCCGGCGTCGGCCGGCGCGATCGCGGGCGCGTCGAAGCGGAACTCGGCCTGATAGCTGCGGCCGGCGCACCACGACGAGCTCAGCAGCGGCGCGCGCCGCCGAATTCGCCTGAGCCTCGGCTCGACGAGGGGCGGGAGCGGGCGCCGCGGGCCCGTGCGGAAGTGGGTCAGCCAGCCGTCCGCGTCGGCGCGCGACAGCCGGGCCTCCTCCGTCTGCTCGGTCCGCAGGCCGTACTCCGTGTCCGGCGCGAGCGGCTCGAGCGGCGTCAGCCGCACGAGGTTGCCGAGCTGCTCCCGACGGAGCGGAACCCGCCGGCTGCTCCCGCTCTCGAGCCAGTAGCGAAAGGCCCCGCGCGCCTCGGCCCGGAGCGCCGCGTAGCCGTAGGTCGAGAACACGAGCGCCGTCCGGGGGTCGACCCCGGTGACCCCCGACGCTGGGAGCGCGCTCGAGCGCCCGTAGCCGTGGCAGCTGCAGGCGCGCGCGGGACGTGGGGCCGCGCCGACGCCGACGGCGAGGGGGAGCGCGGTAGCGAGCCGCAGGACGTCACGTCGGGAGACCATCAGCGCGCGTCGATCGTGACAGCCCCGCGCGCGGGCGGCAAGCGCGGGCGTCGCTTCGCCGCGCTCATGAGATCGAGACGCCGGCGCCCCGCTGGCGCGCGAGCGCGATCGCGGCGAGGAAGCGATCGAGGTAGCGCCGCAGCGCCTCAGCGCCCTCGGGGGCGCCCCAGATCGCGCGCGCGAGCGCGGGCGCGGCGGCGTGTAGTCGCCGGCACTCCTCGGCGAAGGCGTCGAGCTCCGCCGGGTACACCCAGAGGTCGGCCGCGCGCAGCTGCGGCAGGAAGCGGGCGTCCGCGTCGACGGATCCGACCGCGCCCCAGACCTTCCAGCGATAGCTCTCAAAGCCAGCCGCGTCGACCTCGATCGCGTTGAGGTACGAGTAGGGCCCCTCGGCGGGGTCAAACAGATCGATGATCAGGGTCATGATCTTGGCAGCCCCGCGTCCACGAGGCGCGCGCGGAGCAGCGCCACCGCCCGCTCGCGCGTGGAGACGATCGCGTAGCGCCCCGAGGCGACGGGCTCGAGGATCAGCTCGGCCGTGAGCTTCTTGACCGGGTCGTCGCCGTGGACGACGACCGTGTAGACGAGGTGGGGGTCGGCGAACATCTCGCCGATCTTCTCGCGGATCTCCGCGCCGGGCATCAGCGCGCGGGAGACGTCGACCAGCATCGCGTATCCGGGCAGCGCGGCCGTCTTCGCCGTCAGCTCCTCGCGCATCACGTCGACCGAGCGCAGCGAGGGGCGCTCGGTCTCCTCGTAGAGGATCATCAGCCCGGGCTCGAGCCAGCGGATGAGGGCGCGGAGGGGGTCGCGCGCGCGCGCGTCGGCGCGCGTCGCCGCGTCGGGCTCGAGCGCGACTCGCTCCGCCGCGACCAGCTGGCCCTCGGCGGCGATGGCGTCGAGGAGCGCGCGCATCGAGGGGAAGCGATCACCGGGCTCTCGAGACAGGCCGCGGAGCAAGATCCGCTCGAGCCACGCGGGGACCCGGTCGTCGGGCGAGACCCGCACGCGCCCGCGGGTCACGTTGCGCGAGAGCTCCGCGAGCGTGTCGCCGGCGATCGGGTGGCGTCCGTACATCGCTTCGAACAGCGCGGTGCAGAAGGCGTACTGATCCGTGCGGGGGCTGACCGCGTGACCCAGGAATTGCTCCGGCGCCATGTAGCGGGGCGTGCCGGCGACCACCGAGCTGCCGCCGCGCGTGACCAGCAGGCTGCTGCGCAGCAGCGCGCTCGCCGGCGCTCGCTCCTCCCGCGCCGGCGCGGTGACCTCCGCGAGCGTCGTCGCGCTCGCCGTCGCGCTGTCCTCGATCGCGCGCGCGAGCCCGAAGTCCGCGACCCGCACCGATCCGTTCACGCCGACCAGGACGTTGGCGGGCTTGAAGTCGCGGTGAATGATCCCGAGCGCGTGCGCGGCCGCGAGCCCGCGACCGGCGGCGCGGAATTTATCCAGCAGCGCCGGCCACCGCCGCGGGCGCGCGGCGATCCACTGGGCGAGGTTCTGCCCCTCGACGTACTCCATCACGATGAAGAGGCCGCGCGTGATCAGCCCGCCGCGCGCGTCGAAGTCCTGGCCCTCCAGGTCGAAGGCGCCGGCGTCGTAGATCTGGACGACGTTGACGTGGGACAGGCGCGCGAGCGCCTTGGCCTCGCGCATGAGCTGAGACTCGCGGCTCGCGTCGAGGGCCGTCAGCTCGGCGCGCGCGGAGCTCGAGCCGTGGCGGTGCAGGAGCTTGATCGCGACGTCGCGCTCGAGCTGCGGATCATGGGCCAGGTAGACGCTGCCGAAGCCGCCCGCGCCGATCGCCCGCAGGAGCTCGTAGCGGGCGATCGTCACCGGCCTGGGCGACCCCGCGAACAGGCTCGACTCGAGCTCGCGCAGCAGCCCGACGTCGATGAGCGGCGCGTCCGTCAGCGCGAGCTCGGCGGGGCTGTGATCGTCCGTCGTCACGCCGTCAAGATTGTAGCAGCGCGGCGCGTTGACCGGCCGAGCTGCTACCCTCGAGGTCATGACCGAGGGCGACGATCGCGAGCTGCTCGAGGCCTGGCGCGGCGGCGACGAGCGGGCTGGGAGCGCGCTCGTACGCCGCCACTTCGTGACCCTCTCCCGGTTCTTCGCCCGCCGCAGCGACGCGCCGGCGGACTTGATGCAGCAGACGATGCTCGGCTGCGTGCGCTCTCGAGATCGGGTCCCCGACGATGTCCCGTTTCGCGTCTACCTCCTCGGGATCGCGCGACGCGTGCTGCTGCATCACTACCGCGGCCGCGCTCGCCGTACGCGGCCGGCCGCGCTCGAGGAGGCCGACGCGCGCCTCCCCAGCGCCGCCTCGCCGTCGCGTGTGCTCGCGCAGGCCGAGGAGCAGCGGCTGCTGCTCCGCGCCATGCGGACGCTCCCGCTCGAGCTGCAGCTCGCGCTCGAGCTCTATTACTGGGAGCAGCTCAAGTTCCACGAGATCGCGGCCGTGCTCGAGATCCCCGCTGGCACCGTTAAGTCTCGGATGTCGCGCGCGCGGCGGCTGCTCCGCGAGCGGATCGCCGGTCTCGAGGCCTCCGAGGCGCTCCGGCGCTCGACCCTGGACAACTTCGAACGCTGGGCGCGCTCGATCCGTGACCGCGCGCTCGCGCCCGAGGACGAGAGCCGGTGAGGAGAGCTCGAGCGCTCAGGCGGTGAGCAGCGTCAGCACGTCACGCGCCGCGATCGCGAACAGGGCCAGGCTAGCGAGGCAGAACAGCGCGAAGCGGACCGGGACGAAGTTGACCATCGACTGGTAGATGCTGTGGATGACGCGCAGGACGACGTAGAGCCACGCGAGCGTGATGTTGATCGGATCGGCGACCCCCGCGAGATGGGTGTAGAACGCCAGCGCGTAGAAGAGCACCGGCTGCTCGTGCAGGTGGTTGTAGTTGTCCGCGATCTGACGGACCGCGCGCGGGAGCACGTCGAGCTCCTTCTTCTCCTTGACGGTCCGCGCGTCGAGCCCGGCGCGCCGCATCGCGGGGATCCGCGTCGCGTACATCCACGCCCACATGACGAAGGTCCAGCAGATGAGCGCGAGGACCGGGGAGAGAATTGAGTCTTGCATCACCCCGCGAGTCTACTGGGGCTCGCGCTCAAACACCCAGTACTCGGCGGGGATGCGGACGCGCGTGCCGTCGGGGAGCGTCTGCGTGCTGTGGATGAACGCGTCTCCGCGCGTCCGCACGCGCATGCCCTCGGCCGCGAACATCGCGACGGCCTCTCCCTCCGCGAGCGCGCCGGGCACGATCCCGCAGGCGAACACGCGCTGCAGCTTCGGCGGCGGCGCGCCGTACTCCGCGGCGAGCGACGCGAAGTAGCCCTCCGCGCTCGCGGCGAGCTCGAACAGGAACGCGCGCCCGCGCTCGCCAATCATGTCGCTGACCGCGGCGACCAGCCGCCGGCGATCCGGGCCGGCCATCTGGTGCAGGACCGTGCGCATGTAGACGTTCACGTCGCCGCGGGCGTCGTGAAAGGCCTCGACCGCCTCGGGGTCGAGGGCGTCGAGGACCTTGTACTCGAGGTTCGAGGAGGGGTTGAGCGCGTGCGCGAGCTCGATGCCCTCGCGCGAGACGTCGAGGCCGATCACGCGTCGAAAGTGCCGCGCGAGGTAGCGCGTCTGCGTCCCGTTTCCGCAGCCCAGGTCGACGACCGGGAGCGCGTCGTCAAACGCGCGCTGGCAGTGCACGAGGTCACGCGCGGCCGCGAAGTCCGGGGCGCAGTCCCACAGCGCCTCGCCGACCTTGGCGGGCGTCTGTCGCCAGTATTGGTCCCACTTGCTCCCGTACTCGTTCTTGCTGCGAATCATCTGCATGTCGTCTCCTCTCGCGCTCGCGTTCACGCGCTCGCTCGATCTCTCGCTCGATCTCTCGCTCAATCTCTCGCTCAATCTCTCGCTCAATCTCTCGCTCACGCTCAGCGCGCTCGCGGCCGCGGCTGGACGTGTTTGTTGGCGGCGCGCGCGAGCGCCTCCAAGGCCTGGTCCTCGCGCTTGCACGTCACCAGGCTCGTGACGCCGCTGCTCCGGAGGATCAGCTTGGCGACCGCCGTGATCAGGAAGTTGCGTCCGGTGAACACCGCGACCGTCTTGAGCTGGCGCAGCTCGCCGAACACCTCGCGCATCGCTCGGCGGCTCGCGCGGCTGGGCGGCGCGGACTCGCTCAGGTCCATGACCATCGAGTACTCCGTCGCGTTCCGCGTCAGCTCCTCCAAGCGCTCGCCGAACACCTCGATCTGAAACGGGCTCGGCACGGGCACCTCGCGGTACATCAGGACCCCAGGTCGCAGCCAGTAGACGCGCTCACGGAGCGCGTCGATCTCCTCGGGGGTGCTCTGGTTGTCATAGGCCTTCGCGCAGATCGTTCCCATCGTGTGCTCCTTCGGGCGCGCCGGCGCGGGGGCGCGGCGCGTCGCCTGTCGTCTAGAGGGGCAATTCCCGGCCGACGCGTTTGGTTCACGAGAAGCTCGAGAATTTTCTTGTCGCGCGGGCGCGCGCCTCGACTACCCTTAGCGCTAGATGACGCAACGAACAGGTCGATGGATGCTGCTCGGGGCGCTCGCGGTCGGCCTGCTGGCGAGCGTGGCGACCTCGCCGCCCCAGGTCTTTGACGAGGCGGAGGTCGAGTTCGCCGACGTCGCGGTCGGCGAGGAGGTCCTCCAGCGCTTCACGCTTAACGCCGCGGTCGACGACAGCCTCGACGCGCGGCTCTACGGGCGCTGCTGCGTCCCCGAGGGGGCCGGGCCGGTGACCCTGCAGGTCGAGTTCTTGGATGTCGACGAGGACGCGGCGAGCGGCGGCGAGCGCCAGCTCGTCAACCGCGAGACGGTCGGCCTCGAGGGGCCGCAGCGCTGCGTCGGCGAGTCGTTGCCGCTGACCTGCGCGACCGAGGGCTGCGCGCGCGAGCTCGTCGTGCGCTGCGTCAACGAGTCGAGCGTCGAGCACGACGCGGCGCCGGTCGATCTCACGCTCTACGTCGACGGGCGGGTCCGCTACAACGCGCCGCTGTTCAGCTGCGGGCCCGAGAAGCAGCGGGTGTTCACGATCACCGCCCACGAGGGCGGGGGCGAGCGTCACCCGTTCAGATGATGACGGCCGTCGAGCTCCAGCCACGCGCGCTCGAGTGGCGCGCCCCGGGTCTGCTGCACCCGCTCGCGCTCGCGGCCATCGCCGCGCTCGCGCTCAACGACCACGTGCTCAAGCCGTCGTGGCCGGGCCTCGTCACGGGCAAGCTCTCCGACGTCGCGGGCCTCGTCTACTTCCCGCTGCTCCTGCAGGCGCTGCTCGAGGCTCCGCGGTGGCTGCCGCGCAGACGCTATCGCCCCTCGGATGTCGTGCTGCTCGGCTGCGTCGCGGCGACGGGTCTCGGTTTCGCGCTCGTCAACCTGTGGCCGCCCGCGACCGAGCTCTACGAGCGCGGGCTCGGCCTTCTGCGGTGGTTGGTGCTCGAGCGCGGCTGGAGCTGGGGCGCCCCGCCGTCGCGTGTCGTGCTCACGCCGGATCCAACGGACTTATCCGCGCTGCCGGCCCTCGCGGTCGCGTGGAGGATCGGTCGGCGCGGCGCACGCGCACGCTGAGCCGAGCGCGCGCTCGGGGTCCTCTACAACCCGTAGCGACGCGCGCCGGTGAGCGCGGGCCGCCGATAGATAGGGTCTTAGAGTCATGTTAAGCTAGTAACGACCCGTCGAGTGAAGCCTATGCCGAAGAGAGTCGCTATCGTTGGCGGCGGCCCTGGTGGCGCTGCGACTGCGTTGATGCTCGCGCGCAGCGGGATCAGCGCGACGATCGTAGAAAGCGCCGAGTTCCCGAGGTTTCACATCGGTGAGTCGATGACGGGGGCGCTCGCGGACTGGTTCCGCACGATGGGGTTAATCGATATGCTCACAAAGTGTGATCATACCGTTAAGCGCGGAGTTCACGTATACGGCCCCTCTGGCGCGAATGATTTCTGGGTCCCCGTCATGCGGCGCGAGGGCGATGAGCACGTCCAGAGTCACTCCTGGCACGTTCGCCGGAGCCAGCTCGACGCGGGGCTCCTGGAGGCCGCCGTCGCGGCGGGCGCGACGATCCAGCGCGCGAAGGCGGTCGGCGTGTGTCGCTCGCGGCGGGGCGACATCGCGGGGGTGCGCGTGCGCGACGGGCTCACGGGCGAGCGCGAGCTCGCGGCTGATGTCGTGGTGGACGCCTCCGGCGCGGCGACGGTGCTGTCGACGCTCGGCGTCGCCAGCAAGAAGGTCCGGGGCGGCTACGACCGCCAGATCTCCATCTACGCGCACATGCGCGGCGTGCGTCGCGACGAGGGCGTGCAGAGCGAGGCGACCTTGATCTTCGTGCGCAGTCGCGGCCACTGGGGGTGGATGATCCCGATCGGCGACGAGGTGACGAGCGTCGGCATGGTGGTGCCCGCGAGCTACTACCGGAGCGTCGGCCTGAGCCCGAAGGAGTTCTTCGAGCGAGAGATCAACGATGTCAACCCGCAGCTCGCGCGCCGGCTGGTCGGCGCCGAGGCGATCGAGTGGGCGCGCACGGCCTCAAACTACTCCTATCAAGTACGACGATTCACAGGCCGAAACTTCCTGTGTATCGGCGACGCGCACCGCTTCGTAGACCCGATCTTCTCGTTCGGGTTGCACCTCGCCGTGTTCGAGGCGAAGTACGCGAGCGAGCACATTCTTCGCTTCTTCAACGAGCCGAGCGTTCGCGAGCGCGACGATCCCTTCGCGGAGTTCGCCGACGTGTGCGACCGCGCGCAGGGCCGAGTCGAGAGCATGATCGACTGCTTCTGGGCGAATTCGCTGGCCTTCGCCTTCTTCGTTCATCACAAGTACAAGCGCGACATGATCGACGCCTTCGCGGGCCGGCTCTACGGGGAGCAGCTGTCGCCTGGGATGCGCGCGATCGCCCGGGCGGCGCTGCTGGCGAGCTGAGCGAGTCGCCTAACGACGGCGCAGCGCTTGATAAAGCTCGAGGTAGGTCCGCGCCGACTGGGTCCACGAGGAGTCCCGGCGCATCCCGTTGTCGCGCAGGCGGCCCCAGGCCGGCGGCGCGTGGCGGTACATCCGGACCGCGCGGTCGAGGGCCCACACCAGGCCCTGGAGCGTCGGGTGTTCGAAGCGAAAGCCCGTGCCCTCGCCGCGCATCAGCGCCGCGTCGCCCGGGTCGACCACCGTGTCGCGCAGCCCGCCGACCGCGTGCACCACGGGCACGGTGCCGTAGCGCATCGCGTAGAGCTGGTTGAGGCCGCAGGGCTCAAACCGGCTCGGCATCAGCAGGATGTCGGCGCCCGCGTAGATCCGGCGCGAGAGCGGCCCGTCGTAGCCGATCTTGACCGCGAGGTTGCGCGAGAAGGTCCGCGCGAGGTAGCGGAAGCGGTCCTCGAGGCCCGCGTCGCCGGAGCCCAGCACCACCAGCTTGGCGCCGAGGCGGTGCAGGTGCGGGACCAGCTCGGCGACCAGGTCCAGGCCTTTTTGGCCCGCGAAGCGCGAGATGACCCCCAGCACGGGCTGCCCGATCGACGCGCGCAGGCCGAACTCCTTCAGCAGCGCCTCGCGGCACGCGAGCTTCCCGGACATGTCCTCTTGGTCATAGTGGTGCGGGAGCGCGGGGTCGGTCTTCGGGTCCCACGCGCGCGTGTCGATCCCGTTGACGACGCCCAGCAGCCAGCGCGCGCGCGCGCGCAGGAAGCCGTCGAGGCCGCAGCCGAACTGCGCCGTGCGGATCTCGTCGGCGTAGCTGCGGCTGACCGTCGTCGTCGAGTCGGCGTAGGAGACGCCGCCCTTGAGCAGGTTGAGGTGCCCGTAGAACTCGGCGCGATCCATGTGGAAGGCGGCCGGGTCGAGGTCGACGGTGTGCCGCAGCTCGCCGGGGAACACGCCCTGGTACGCGAGGTTGTGGATCGTCAGCACCGCGGCCGCGCGGTGCATCTGCCGGACGTAGCGCGTGCGCAGGTACATCATCGCCAGCGCGCCCTGCCAGTCGTGGGCGTGCACCACGTCGGGGAGGCCGCCCAGCAGCGCCGGCGCGCCCTCCAGGGTCGCGCGGCACAGCAGCGCGTAGCGGTGGAGGTTGTCGTCGTAGGGCCGCTGGTGCTCGTCGTCGTAGAGCCGCGCCCGGTCGTAGCGCCACGGGGCGTCGAGCGCGTACACGGGCGGCCCCTCGGCGCCCTCGATCTTCATCCAGCGCGCGCGCTCGGGGCCGAGGCCGAAGGGCGCGGTCGCGACGACGCCGGTGTCGACCAGCTCGAGCCCGCGCTTTTGCGCCTGCTCACGCACGCTGCGGTACAGCGGGATGAACAGCGCCGGCTCGACGCGGAGCCCCTGAGCCGCGCCCGCGTCCACCAAGGCCTGCGGGAGCGCGCCCGCGACGTCGGCGAGCCCGCCGGTCTTACACCACGGGACCGCCTCCGAGGCGATCTGCACGATCTTCATGACGATGACCTCTCGCTGCGAGCCGACCCTAGGTCGACTCCTCCTCGCTCGCGGGCGGGTGGCTGAACCGTCGGTAGCGCGGGCCGAAGGACTCGTGGCTGTGCCGGCTGTGCTCGGACACGCGGTAGCCGACGCCGGCCTCGACGCGCATCATCTGCTCCTTGGTCGCGGGGTCGTTCTGCAGCAGAAAGCCCATGTCGTGGGCGAACTCGATCGGCCCGCTCGCGGGGACATGTGTCCCCTTGGGCAGGACGACGATGCCGCCCTCGGTGACGAAGGGGAAGCGCGCGCGGTCGGCCTCCTCGTCGAAGCCGATCACGGCGCCCGGGTCGACGCTGCAGTTCTTGTCCAGCAGCACGTTGCGCACCCGCGCGCCGGCGCCGATGTTGCAACCCGAGAGGACCACCGCGTTCTCGACGTGGCTGCCGGTGTGCACGAAGCAGTCGTAGCCGAGCACGACGCGGTGCAGCGCGGCGCTGAGCACCACCGAGCCCTCGCACACGAGGCTGTCGAGGATCTCCGCCGGGGGGTCATCCTCGTGGCGGACGATGCGGGCCGGCGGGTAGTCGCGCTGCGCCGTCCGGATCCGCCACTCGCGGTTGTAGAGGTTGATCGCCGGGAGCCGGCTGCGGACCTCCATGTTGCTCTGGAAGTAGCTCTCGATCGTGCCGACGTCGCGCCAGTAGGGCTCGGCGCCGTCGGGCTCGCCGGGGATCGTGTTCTCGGCGAAGTCGTAGATGAACACGCGCTTGCCCTCGGCCACGAGCCGCGGGATCACGTTGCGGCCGAAGTCGTGGGCCGACGACTCGTCGTCGGCGTCGCGGCGCAGCGCCTCGTCGAGCACGCGCGCGCGGAAGAAGTAGTTGCCCATGCTCACCAGGCACATGTCCGGTCGACCCGGGATCGGCCTGGGGTCGCGGGGCTTCTCCTGAAAGCCGATGATCCGGCCCTCGGCGTCGACCTGGATCACGCCGAATTGATGGGCCTGATCGCGCGGGACCGGGAACGCCGCGACCGTGAGGTCCGCGCGCTTGGCCACGTGCAGCGCCTCCATCTGGTCGATCGCGAACTTGTAGATGTGGTCGCCGCCGAACACCGCGATGTGCTCGGCGCCGCTGTCCCGCACGAGGTTGAGGTTCTGGTACACGGCGTCCGCGGTGCCGCGGTACCAGTGCGCGCCCATGCGCATCTGCGCCGGCACGATCTCGATGAAGCCGCCGAAGCCGTCCAGGTGCCAGGTGCGGCTGAGGTGCTTGATCAGGCTGCTCGCCATGTACTGCGTCAGCACATAGATGCGCCGGTAGCCCGAGTTGAGGAAGTTCGAGAGGACGAAGTCGATAATCCGGTAGCGGCCGGCGAAGGGCACGCCCGGTTTCGCCCGGTGACACGTCAGGGGCCCCAGCCGCGAGCCGCGACCGCCCGCCATAATCATCGCAACACTTCGAGACATGACGCGGCGGACTGTAGGGGATCCACGCCGGGGGTGCCACGTCGCGCACCCCCGGTGACAGGCCCGTGACAGCGGGCGCGAGACGGTCGCCGCGGGGGAATTCATGGCCTCGCGGGGCTCCGCCGTGACGGCGCGTGCAGGACATCACGAGCCCGCGTCGGCGCGCGCGTGTGCGGAGCGACACGGGCGGGTCGGTCTGCGTCTGCGCTCGCCCGCGCGGCGGGGGGCTCGAGGTCGCGCGGGCGTGCGCGATCTCGAGGTGCGGGTAACGTGCCCTTTCAGACACGTCACGTAGGACGGCGCGAGCGGCGGCGCGTGCTAGCATCGTTCGGCGCTGGCGGCGGAGATGCAGACGGGGAGCGAGGTCGTGGCGTCCGAGGACCGCATGCCCATCGGCGTGCTGCGGATCGACGAGGCGTTCGAAGTCTGTCGGGTGAACCGGCGGTTCCTGAGCGACTTCTCGTGCCGAGCCGACGACGTGGTGGGCGTCGAGCTCACGGAGCTGATCGCCAGCAGCGACCGGCGCGCCGCGATCGAGCTCGATCGTCAGCTCAACAGCCAAGAGACGCGCGAGATCGACATGCTGCTGACGCTCGAGGTCGACGACCGTCGTCGACTCTCGCGGCTCACGCTGCACCGCGAGGGCGCGCGCTGGGTGGCGCTCGTCGAGGTGATCGACACCGCGGGCAACTTGGTGCGCTCGCTGTTCGTCGAGAAGCGGCGCTGGTCCGCGACGATCATGCGCTCCTCCGACGCGGTCGTGATCCTCGACGCGGCGCGACGCATCGTCGACTTCAACGCGCGCTTCTTCAAGCTGCTCAACATCCGCACGGAGCACGGCGTGCTGCTCGGCGAGTCGGCGGTCCGCGGTCGCGAGCTCCTCGCGCTCCCAGAGCTCGCCGGCGGCGCGAGCGAGCTGCTGCGCGCCTGGCTCGACGGCGAGGCGCCCGGCGGCGCGCTGACGCTGCGCGAGCGCTGGTTTGAGCTCGAGCTCATTCAGCTGAGCGATCTGTCGTTCAAGTCAGCCGCCGCGACCGGCTGCGCGCTGATCTTCCGTGACATCACCGATCGCCGCAGCGCGGAGGCCGAGCGCGCGCGACGGCAAGCGGAGCAGCTCGCCTACCAAGAGCAGATCATCGACGCGCACAAGCGGGCGATCCGGAGCCTGCGCGCGCCGGTCCTGCCGATCGCGCGGGATGTCCTCGTCGTGCCGCTCGTCGGCGAGCTCGATCGCGAGCGCAGCCGCGAGATCGTGGAGACCGTGCTCGAGGCCGTGACCCGCGCCGCCGCCCGCATCGTCATCCTCGATCTCACCGGCGTGCCCGCGCTCGACGAGGCCGGCGTCAACGGGGTCGTGCTGGCGATCCGCGCCGTGCGGCTGATCGGCGCGCGGGCGGTGCTGACCGGCTTGAGCTCGACGCTCGCGCGCGCGCTGGCCGAGGACGAGGTGTCGCTCGCGGGCGTCGAGGTGCACCTCAACCTCCGCGACGCGGTCGCGAAGGTGCTTTGATCCACGACCGCGCGTCGTCGGGTCAGGCGCGCTGCGTCGAACCGTCGCGCTCGTCGAACTCGTCGAACTCGTCGAACTCGTCGAACTCGTCGAACTCGAGGAGCTCGTGCAGCGCGCGGACATCCGCGGGCGTGCACCGGCGCGTGCGGATCACCGTGAGCGGGTTGCCGCCGACCGTCGCGCGCAGGATCAGGCGCTCGTGCTGGATCTCGATCACGCCGAAGCCTTGGTTGGTGCGCGGCGCGCCGTAGGCCCGCGCGAGCCGGCGCCAGACCTCGCCGACATCGCGGCGATCGAAGAAGTACTTGTACGTCTCCGGGTGGATGCAGGCGTAGTGACGCTCGCGGCGCGGCGGCGTAGAGAGCGGCTTCACAGGCGCTCGACGGCGAAGCGACACGCCGGGCGCTCGCAGCAGATGCACTCGTCCTCCCGCGCGCCGTAGGTCCCGATGCGCTCCTGCACGGTGCCCTCGACGTAGACCAGCTCCATCAGCCCGGCGGCGACCCCGGTGAGCATGGCGCACTTCGGCTCGTCGGCGACGCCCCGGTACTCGCGGTAACCGAGCGCCTCGTAGCCGTTGAGCGACTCGATCTCGACGCTGTTCGGGTCGGGGTGCGAGACGATGTGCCAGTTGCCCCAGCCGAGGCCGTTGCTGATCGCGATCAGGCCGAACAGGTTGTCGCGGCGCTCCTTGATCATCGGCGCGACGAGACCCTCCCACTCGGCCGAGTTCATGATCCCGCGGAAGGTGTTCATCGCGCAGACCTCCCCGTCGTAGACGAGCATCCGGGTCGCCGCCTTGCCGCGGCGGACCGCCGCCATCTCCTCGACGAAGCGGATGCAGACGAGGTTGTAGAAGTCCGCCGGCATGTTCGCCAGGTACACGCTGAACGCCGGGATCAGGCCTTGGTCATTGCCGTGGATCGGCATGCTCACCAGCGCGTCGATGATCTTCTGCGCGTCGATGTTCGGCGAGCGCTCGTGCGCTCGATCGTCGGCGCGGGCGGGCGAGAACTCGAGCGGCCGCTTGGTGTTCGGCGTGATCGCCTGCGCGCGCGCGCGGTCGAGCGCGAACACGCACGCGGGGTCACCCTTGGCCACGCACGCGGTCTCGCGGGCGTGCACGAGCTCGCCGGTCGTCGCGGAGATCGCCGCTTGGATGTAGCCCTCGGTGAAGGTGCACACGGGGCGCGTCGTGGTCCCGAAGCCGGCGAGCCAGCCCTCGACGAAGTGCGACGCGCTCGCGCGGACCTCCCCCGCCGCCGCGCGTGACAGATCGATGACGCCGAAGCCGAGATGCGCGTAGAGCCGCTCGGCGACGGCGCGTCGAGTCGCGTCGTCATCACCCTCGCGCAGCGCCGCGGCGAGCTGCTCGACAAACACGGCCTCGGCGGACTCGCGGATGATCGACTTGCCGTCGATCTTGCCGGCGCCCTCGACGGTCCGCTGCACCCGCGCGTTGTAGTGATGGCAGTGGATGATCACGTCCTTGTCCGCGATGACGCGCCGGTAGGTCTCGGGCTCGTACCGCAGCGCGAAGCGGCTCTCGACAGCTGTCTCGTGGTTCATCTCAAGCTCCCATCCCGCTCGGGTAGAAGCCCTGAGTATACGCGCTCTGCGCGATCGTCCGCGGGGCCGCGCCGCGATCAGGCCGCGCGCGCTCGCGCCCCGACGCGCCCGACCGAGCGCGCTCAGTCGGGCTCGTCGGGGCGCACCGGCGACGCGCCGCGGTCGAGCCGGCCTTCGAAGCCGCGGTCTGGGCGGGCGCGGTCCTCGCTCGGATCGAGCAGCCGCAGCGCGTCGCCCTCGAGGCGCGCCATCACGACCGTCGCGGTGGCGTCGCCCGTCACGTTGGTCGCGGTCCGGAACATGTCGAGCAGACGATCGACGCCGAGCACGAGCGCGAGGCCCTCGAGCGGGACCCCGACGGCGGTCAGGACCATGGCGAGCGTGATCATCCCGGCGCCCGGGACCCCGGCCGCGCCGACCGAGGCCAGCGTCGCCGAGACGACGATCGAGAGCTGGTCGCCGAGGCTCAGGTCCATCGTGTAGATCTGCGCGATGAAGAGCGCGGCGATCCCCTGGTAGAGCGCGGTTCCGTCCATGTTGACCGTCGCGCCGAGCGGGAGCACGAAGCTGCTGATCTCGTTGCTTACGCCGATGTTCTCCTCGACGCACTCCTTGGTGATCGGCAGCGTCGCGGACGAGCTGGAGGTGGAGAACGCGAGCATCAGCGCGGGTCGCATGGCCCGCAGGAAGTCGATGAAGGAGAGGCGCGCCAGGAAGGTCACGAGCCCGCCGTAGGTCAGCGCGAGATGGAGGAGCAGACCCAGCAGCACGAGCCCACTGTAGGCGAGCAGCGCCATCAGGACCGAGAGCCCCGTGCTGCCGACGACCTTGAACAGCAGCGCGGCGACGCCGACGGGCGCGAGCATCATCGCCACGTGCACGAGCATCACCATCGCCTCGTTGCAGTTGTCGAGCAGCTGCACCACGGGCTTCGAGCGGCGCGCGTCCAGCATCGTCAGCGCGACGCCGAACATCACCGCGAAGAAGATGATCTGCAGCATGTCGCCGGCCGCGAGCGCGCCGATCGGGTTCGACGGCACGACGCCGATCAGCTGGTCGACCAAGGTCGGCGCCGCCGCGGCGTCGCTGATCTTCTGGGTCGCGTCGCCGGCGTAGGAGGCGAGCAGGCGCGCGCGGTCGTCCGGCGACATGAACGCGCCCGGGCGCAGCGCGTTGGCGAGGCCGAGGCCGATCACCAGCGCGACGAAGGTTGTCCCGAAGAACAGGCCGATCGTGCGCCCGCCGAGGCGCCCGAGCTTGCGCAGATCGCCGAGCGACGCGACCCCGACGGTGAGCGAGAAGAACACCAGCGGGACGACGACCATGCGGATCATCGCCAAGAACAGCCGGCCGATCCACTCGGTGCCGTCGACGAGCGTCTGGCCGAGTCGCGAGTAGGTCGTGACGCTCGGCTCGGCGCGCTGGACCCAGCCGACGTGGCGCGCGTTGGGGTCGAGCGGGGTCTTCTCGTGGTCGGGCTTGGTGTCGGGCTTGGTGTCGGGCTTGGTGTCGCGGTCGCGCTCGAGCTTCAACAGCTGCCTGGCCGTGAGGCGCCACTCGACCTGCAGCCACTCCTGCTCGCCGACGCGCCGCTGCTCGAGGATCGTCGCGCGCTGGACCCCGCTCGACATCGGCGCCGGCGCGCTGGCGTCCGCGGGCGCAGCGACGATCGCGGCGCTCGGCAGCAAGCGCGCGCCGTCTTGGGGCAGCAGCGGCGAATTCGGCCCGACGAGGAAGCCGAGCACGACGCCGAGCAGCATGCCGAGGAGGATCTTGGTGTAGAGCTGCATCGTGGGCTCCCAGAGGGCGGGCGGAGGCTTCGTGTCGCCACGCGCTGGTACGCGCGAGTGTACCGGACGGCCTCCCTAGCGCTGAAAACAGGATATGATTCGGCGCCATGCCAGTACTCAACCCCGAGGCCCTGCTCGCCGACCGCGTCCGCGCGATCCGGGAGTATCACCAAGCCGCAGGTATTGATCGCGCCGAGCTCGACATCAGCGGCGGGATCGACTCAGGCGTGATGATCCAGCTCGTCGCGCGCGCGCTCGGGGCTGACAAGGTGACGGCGGTCTACAGCGGGATCCACTCGACGGGCGCCTCGCGTGATCGGGCCAAGCTCGCGGCCGAGGCCGCCGGCGTCCCGCTCGTCACGCTCGAGCTCGGCGCGCTGTTCGACGGCCTCGTCGCCGAGATGAAGCGGGGGCTCGCGGAGGCCGGCTACGACATGGAGGTCATCGAGCGCCGCTGCAAAGAGCAGCCGCTGGTGCTCGGCTCGTTTCGCTCGTGCATCCGCGCGCCGATCGGCCGCGGGCTCAACCGCATGACCGCCGGCGGCATCCGCCACGGCACGGGCAACGAGTGCGAGGACCGCTGGCTGCGGTTCTATCAAAAGGGCGGTGACGGCGAGGTCGACACCAACCCGATCGCGATGCTCGCCAAGGGCGAGGTCTACCAGCTCGCGCGCGTGTCCGGCGTGCCGATCGAGCTGATCGACGCGCTGCCCTCTCCGGATCTGTTCGGGGTCGGCGACGCGCACAACGACGAGGACGAGCTGCGCGAGCTCACCGGGGTCGCGTGGACGTACAGCCGCATCGACGGGGCGACGGGCGAGTACCGCGTGGTCGGGACGATCGAGCGGATGAGTCGCTTCCTCGACCGCGAGGAGGCCGCGCCGCTGTTCGCCGACGCGGCGCCGGACGACGCGGCGATCGCCGCGATGGCGACGGCCGCCCGCGCGCAGTTCCCCGGGCGCGGGGACGAAGAGATCGCGGCCTTCCTCCGCTCGGCCCGACGGATGGAGCGGATGACGCGGCACAAGTGGAATCCGAATTGCCCGACGCTGGGCGAGCGCGCCTCGCTGGTCGCGGCCGGGATCCTGAGCGACGCGCTCCCCGATTCTTGAAGGTGTCTGAATGGTCATGTCGTCGCGGGCGCGGCGGCTGGCCGCTTCAAGATGTCCTCGAGGACTAGTCGCGCGCGCTTCGGCGCGCGGCGGTTTTTCTCGTCGATCTCGATAAAGACACTTGCGCGGCTCGAGCGGCCCTGCTAGCTTTCGACGCTGTAATGTCCTCGCGTCGACCAACACAACAACAGGCCTAGCCGCCTGGGGTTCGGATCCCCGGGCGGCGGACGCAACGCCGCACTGGGGAGTGGTCTAAGCTGGCAGGACGCCGGGTTTTGGCCCCGGAGATTGCAGGTTCGAGCCCTGCCTCCCCAGCTCGACGCGGGCCCGCGCGCGGGTCCTCGCGTCACGCCGATGACGTCGGCAGCGGCCTCCTCAACGACGTTGAGGATGTCTGTACGCGCATGTCGATATGCGCGTGTAAAGCGTCACGGCACCCTTCCGGGTTGGGGTAACGGTTAACCTTCCAGGCTCTGAACCTGGCGCTCCTGGTTCGATTCCAGGCCCCGGAGTCGCGCGTCCGAATGTCACGACTCGCTTGATCGCGAGCGTGTCGTCCGCCAATGAGGGCGGGCGCTCGTCGGCGCGCAGAGAGGACGAGGTGTGAGATGGCCACTTTCAAGGTTGAGACGGTCCGCGTCGTGATCGAGCCGCACCCCAACGCGGACGCGCTAGAGCTGGCGCGCGTCGGCGATTACGTCTCCATCGTCCGCAAGGGCGAGTACGCCACCGGCGACCTGGTCGCCTACATCCCGGAGCAGTCGATCGTGCCCGATCCAATCCTCGATGAACTCGGCCTGCGCGGTCGCCTCGCCGGCCGCGAGCACAACCGCGTCAAGGCGATCAAGCTGCGCGGCGTGCTCTCGCAGGGGCTCTGCTACCCGGCGCGGACGATGTGGTCTGACGGCCAGGATGTCACCGCAGAACTCGGCATCCGCAAGTACGAGCCGCCTGTCCCGACGCACATGAGCGGGCGGGTCTACGGCGCCGGCCACGACCGCTGCCTGAAGTACGACGTCGAGAACTACAAGCGCTTCCCCGAGGTCCTGCAGCCGGGCGAGCCGGTGGTCTTCACCGAGAAGGTCCACGGCACGTGGTGCCAGATCGGCGTGATGCCGGACGCGATGGCGGACCCCGAGCACGGGCGCGTCGTGGTCTCGTCCAAGGGCCTCGCATCCAAGGGCCTCGCGTTCGCGCCGAGCGTCCCGGAGAACTACGGAAACCTGTACCTTCGGGCAGCGCGCAACTTCGACGTCGTCGGGCGGATCGAGCGCGTGTTCGCGGCCGCGCTCGCGGCGGGCTCGCCGGTCTTCGTGCTCGGCGAGGTCTTCGGCAAGGGCGTGCAGGACCTGGGCTACGGCGCGGACGTCGGGCGTGACGCGGAGCTCGGCTTCCGCGTCTTCGACGTGTTCGTCGGGCTGCCGTCGACGGGCGAGTACCTCGGCGACGAGGCGCTCGAGGAGGCCTGCGATCGGATGGCGCTCGCGCGCGTGCCGGTCGTGTACCGCGGCCCGTTCTCCGCGCGCGTGATGGCGGAGCACACCGACGGCTGTGAGACGATCAGCGGCAACAAGCTGCACATCCGCGAGGGCGTCGTGATGCGCCCGCAGGTCGAGCGTCGTCACGTCGAGCTCGGGCGCGTGCAGCTCAAGTCGGTCTCCGAGCGCTACCTGTTGCGCAAGGGCGGGACCGAGTTCAACTGAAGGGCGACGCGGCGCCTCCGCTGGGGCGCCGTGTTTTTTTGTGCGCGCTCAGTCAGTCGTCGTCGGCGTCGTCATCGTCGCCCGGGCGCAGGCGGTTCACGATCAAGCCGAAGAACTCGACGGGGACGCCGAAGGCCCAGCCGAGGTGCAGCCGGCAGCCGCGGCACACGCCGACGCGCCACGGCGCGCCGGGGAACCATGAGAAGTGCAGGGTCGCCGCGCCGAGCGGCAAGATCCCGGGCGCGCGCGCGAAGCAGCCGATGTGAAAGTCGTGGCCGTGCGGGTTGACGAAGTGGTGCTCGTGCGCGCCGGTGATCTCGGTCCGCGCGGCCTCAGTCGTGATCGACGCGTTGCAGCTGACGCAGCGCAGTCGCCGACGACGAGGTCGCCGCGCGCGATCTCGCGCGCTGGGGTCGTCAGCGCTCGTGTCTCGTGGCGCTCGACGATCGTCCGAGCGCAGACAACGCCGCAGCGCGGGCGTCGAGCCGGTGGCGAAATCGCGCATGTCACCTGCGGCGATGCGCGAGGATGTCCTCGATCCAGCTCTTTGCGGCGGGCGGCGTCGAGGTGAAGCGCAGCAAGAGCTCCTCGGAGTCGCTCGAGCGCACGACCTTCGCGTAGATCGCGTCGGCGGTGGACGGCGTGAACAGCAGCCGGACGTCCGTTCGCGGCGTGAGCTCGAAGTTCCCGGAGATGCGCGCGGCCTGCAGGGAGAGGTCGGTGACGAGCGCCTCGAGGCAGCGGTCGCCGACGTCCTTGCCGTCGACGAGCGCGAGTTCGACCGGCACCGGCTGGGCGAGCTCCGCGAGCTCGATCTCGCGCTCGGGTAGACGAACGTTGTAGGCGCCGGTGATGCCGAGCACCTCGTGGATCGTCAGCGGCGCGTGGATGCCCTTCGGCGTCACGCGGAAGCTCTCGCCGGTCAGCAGCCGATCTCGGAGGAACGCGGCCGAGGTGTCCGAGACGAGCACCTGCCCGCCGACGGTGTAGGACTCGATGCGGCTCGTGAGGTTGACCGGGCTGCCGACGAGGCCGTACTTCGCGCGCTTCGTCGAGCCGATGTTGCCGACGACGACCTCGCCGGTGTGCACGCCGATGCCCATCTCGAGGGCGGGGAGCGACTGCCTGGTCAGGGTCCGGTTGACCTCGACCATCGCGCGCTGCATCGAGAGCGCGCAGGCGACCGCACGCTCGGCGTCGTTGTCGCGGGCGATCGGCGCGCCGAAGATCGCGAGGATGGCGTCGCCGATGAATTCGTTGATCGTGCCCTGGTGCGCGGCGATCACCTCGGCCATCGCGGCGAGGTAGGTGTTGAGGGTTCGCACCACCTGCTCCGGCGAGAGCCGCTCACACAGCGACGAGAAGCCGCGCACGTCGGACATGAGGATCGTGATCGTGCGCTTCTCGCCGCCGAGCCGCAGCGCGCCGGGGGACTCGAGCAGCGTGCGGACCACCTCGTCGGTCATGTAGCGGCCGAAGACCTCGCGGATGAAGCCGTTGCGCACCTCGAGATCGAGGACCAGGGCCTCGACCTCCTCGATCTTGACGGCGAGCTGCTCCTCGATGTCGGTGCTGTGCTCGAGCGTGACGTCGTGCAGCAGCTGCAGCTCTTGGAATTCGCCGTCGAGCGCCTCGTGGGCCTCGGAGAGCGCGCGCGCGTGGGCGACGAAGGCGGTCAATTCCGCCGGATCGCGCAGGAGCTCGGCCGCTCGCTCGGGCTCAGCGAGCACCTGGTGCCAGCGATCGCCGGTTTCCGGGGTGGGGTCTTCGGCGTCCATGGCCGATCACATGCGCTCCCGCACAGCGACGCGAGATGACGCGCACGTCGGGACGCAGGAAGTCTATGTCGCAGAGGCGCTCAGGGGCAACGGTGCGCGGCGTCTCCCGCGAATCCCGAGAAAACGCGCCCGCGAGGGCAGTTTTGTGGTCCACGCTGCCACTTTTGCGCGCATGAGCGAGCGCTGCGTGCACAGGCGCAGGGAGTTGGTGGACGAGCGCGGCCGATCGAAGACGCGCGCACCCCCGCTCCACGAACGCGATGGTGCGGTAATCGCGGGCCTGCGCTCGCCCCACGGGCGCTCGAGCGCGACGAAGCGCGCTGGTTCCCGCGTAAGCGTGTAGAACCATGGCTCGCGTTCTTGACAAGGCAACCGCGTATTGGAGACGGTTTTCCGCGTGACCAAGGGTCAGCCCGATTTTCCGGCCGCGCTCGTGAGCGCGGTTCGTGAGCGGCGTCTGATCCCGTTTGTTGGTCCGGGCGTCGCGCTCCCAGTACGCGACGCGCTCGGCGGTCCGCTGCTGCCGAGCTGGCGCGCGCTGCTCGAGCGCGTCGCCGATCGCCTGGGCGCGGCCAAGCGTCGCGAGGAATTCCGCGTCCGCACCTACCTCGATCTCGAGCCCCCCGACGTCATCTCCGCGGTCCGGCACGGGCGCAAGGGGCTCGGCGGCGAGTGGGACATGTTCCTCGCCGAGGAGCTCGACCCGCCGCGCTCGCTGGTCGTCGACTCGAGCCTGGAGCTGGGCTACGCGCTCTGGTCGATGGGCTGCCCCTTAGTTATTACTGTCCTTTACGACAGGGTGCTCGACTGGACCTGCCCCGAGGCCGCGATGATGCGCCGCTGGGTGATCTCGCCGCCGACGCACGACCTCGAGAAGCTGTGGGCCTCGCTCACCGTGCCGCACATCTGGCACCTCTACGGTCACATCGACCACGTCCGCGAGCTCATCCTGACGCCGGACGGCTACGAGCCGGTGTTCCCCGAGGTCCCGGGGATCGAGGCGCGCTGGGCCGAGGCGCTCGAGGTCGCGCGCGACCTCGCGTCGGTGCGCCCGCTGCTCTTCATCGGCTTCAGCCAGGACGATCCCTACACCCTCGGTCAGCTCCGGCGCGCGCGTGAGCTGCTGCTCGGCGTCCCCGGGCCGCACTACGCCCTGGTGCGCGAGGCGGACGTCGAGCGCTTCCTCGAGGCGACGCGCGGCGTCGACATCGAGGTCATCACCTTCGCCGAGTTCGGGACGCCGCTGGTCGACGTGGTGGAGTCGCTCGCCGCGACGCTCGAGGGGGCGGAGGAGCGCGAGCCCGACGCGCCGACGCGCCCGCGGGATCGCGAGCGCTCCGACATCACCGCCGCGCTGGTCGCCGAGCTCACGGACATCGACGTGGCGATGCCCGAGCAGAGCGGCATCATGAGCACCGACGAGCTCTCGGCCTCGCTGCCCGAGGTCTCGGCGATGTTCGAGGGCGAGATCGACGAGGAAGGGATCGCGCCGAGCGAGCAGGACGAGCAGTTGACGGGCTTTGAGCTTGTGGGCCCGAGCCTCGACGACGATGACGAGGCGATGTTCAGCGACATGCTGCTGGACAAGGAGCCCGCGCCGCCCGAGCTGGAGCCCGAGGTCTCGCGCTCCGAGGCCGCGCCCGCCAGCGTGGCTGGAGGCGACGAGGACGTCGCGGACGAGCTGACGCCCGGAGAGCGCGGGCACGCCGACGACGCCAGCCGCGACAGCGTCCAGCACGGCGAGGACTACAGCGGCTACGGCGACTACGGCGGCTCGCCGCCGAGCGTCGCGGAGTCCTACGAGCCGGCGCCCGACGACGAGTACGAGGATTTCGAAATCGATCTCGCCGACGGCGACGCCGACGGTGACGACGCCGAGCCGGAGCCGGAGCCGGAGCCGGAGCCCGACGCCGCCCGGACCTCGGTCTACCGCGCGCTCGAGCCAGAGCCAGAGCCAGAGCCAGAGTTCGAGCCAGAGATAGAGTTCGAGCCAGAGATAGAGTTCGAGCCGGAGATAGAGTTCGAGCCAGAGTTCGAGCCGGAGCCGGAGCCCGAGCCGACGATCTACGCCGAGCCCGAGATCGACATCGAGGATCCCGACGCGCCAGAGCCCGCGCCGGAGTACTCGCCAGAGCCCGCGCCGAGCGCGTCTGGCTCAATGTCCAGGTCCGGCGAGCAGCGCCCTGCGGCGCCGCGGCGCATGACGCCGATCTACGACGACGCGGAGACGCGCCGGCTCAGCGAGCAGCTCGAGCGCGCGATCGAGCGGCGTCGCGCGCTGCGTCGCGAGGGGCGCGAGACGATCGAGATCGAGACCGAGATCGCGTCGCTGCGCCGGAAGCTGCGCGAGGGCGGGCAGCTCAAGGCCGGCGACTCGCTGGGGGACGGGCGCTACCTGTTGGTGCGCCGGGTCGGCCAGGGCGGCTTCGCGACCGTGTGGATGGCCCACGACCGCGCGCTCGAGAAACACGTGGCGATCAAGGTGCTGCACGGGCAGTTCGCCCGCGACGAGCTCCGGCGCGAGCGCTTCTTTCGTGGCGCGCGCAAGATGGCGGAGCTCGATCACGAGTCGATCGTGCGGGTCATGGACCTGCACGGCAAAGAGGCCGGCTACCACTACTTCGTCATGGAGTACGTCGACGGCTACAACCTGCGCGACGCGGTGCGCCGCAACATCTTGCCGCGGGAGCAGGTCGTCTCGACGATCGTGCGCGTCGGCGAGGCGCTCGAGCACGCCCACTCGCGCGGGCTGGTGCACCGCGACGTCAAGCCCTCGAACATCCTGATCCCGAAGGACGGCGGTTCGCCGAAGCTGACGGACTTCGACCTCGTGCGGGCCGAGGACACGACCGGCGGCACGCGCACGAGCGCGATGGGGAGCTTCATCTACGGCGCGCCCGAGGTCATGGACCGCGCGCTGGAGGCCGACGCCGCGAGCGATGTCTACAGCCTGGCGATGACGACGATCTTCGGGCTGCACGGCGGCGACCTCACGATGGCGGTGGTCCGTGACTCCGCGCAGTTCATCGCGCGCCTGCCGACGGCGCGACCGATCAAGGAGGTCCTCAAGCGCGCGGTCGACTGGGACCGCAAGCGCCGCTTCGACGACGCGCGGAGCTTTGGCGAGGCGCTCCAGCAGGCGCTCGCCGGCGAGTACAAGCCGCCGCGCGAGCCGAGCTCGCCGCGGCCGCCGAACCCCAGGCAGGCCGTGCACGTCCACGAGGGCACGCTGCGGCAGAGCCGGCTCGAGTACCTCGAGCCCGGCACGATGGTCTCGGATCGCTTCCGCGTCGTCGAGTGCATGGGCAACAGCGGGCTCGGGACGATGTACCTCGGCGAGCGCATCAACACGGGGCAGCGCGTCGCGATCAAGGTGTTGACCGACGAGTGGCAGTGGATCCGCAGCGGCGAAGGCGGGCAGCGCTTCCGCAACGTCGCGCTCGCGGCGAGCCGCACCGGTCAGCCGAACATCCTCGAGGTCTTCGACGCGGGCACGCTCGAGGACGGCCGGCTGTACATGGTCATGGAGTACATTGAGGGCTTCAACCTGTACGCCGAGATCCAGCAGCACGGGCGCCTGCCGACGCGCCGCGCGTGCCGGATCATGCGGGCGATCGCCCGCGCGGTCCGGGCGGCCCACGACGCGGGCATCATCCACCGCGACCTCAAGCCGATCAACGTGATGTACGTGCCGCTGCCCGACGGCGAGGGCGAGGCGGTCCAGGTCTTCGACTTCGGGATCTCGGCGTGGGCCGAGGCCGAGGCCCGCTTGACCGACCCGAGCGTGTTCATCGGCACGCCCGAGTACATGGCGCCCGAGCAGGTCCGCGGCAGCGAGCCGACGCCGATGTTCGACATCTACGCGCTCGGGGTCGTGTTCTACGAGATCCTGGTCGGCGAGCCGCCGTTCTCCTCGGGCGGCGACGCCAACATCATGATGCGCAAGATCTCGGAGCGCGCGCCCTCGCTGGGGGAGCGCCGCCCGGAGCTCCCGCACAACCTGATCATGCTCGTCGACGACTGCCTGGCGCTCGACCCGGCGAAGCGCCCGCAGTCGGCCCGCGAGTTCCTCGAGCGGATCGAGCTGGCGATGCAGGCGCTTAACCGACGCGAGACCGTGTCGTTTAAGACCCGGTCTCGCTGACGTCGACGCGCGCGCGGCGGGCTAGATGTTGCCCTCGTTGTTGTAGATGTAGACGAGGTTGATCGACTTCGTCAGCTGCTCACCGGCGCCGAGGTTGAACTTGGCCTCGCGGTAGCGCGGCGGGCCCATGCGACCCTTGGGGTTGTTCGAGGTGCCGACGCCCTCGCGCGGGATCCCGATCCAGCTGGTGTCGAGCTGGCCGTTGTGGTTCTCGTCGTGGGCGACCGAGACGGCGTACTCGCCGGCCGGCAGCCCCTCGAAGACGTACTGCGCGACGCGCCCGGTGATCTTCGTCTTCACGCCCTTGTAGGCGCGCGCGGGCTTGGTCGGGAAGCCGTCGTTCTTGTTGTAGAGCGAGATCAGCACCTGACCGTTGGAGTTGCGGAAGTGCACCATGTTGACGACCAGCGTCCCGGTCTCGGCGTCGTCGACGGTGACGCGCGCGTCGTCTGTGACGCTGGGCGCCTCGGCGGTCGGGGTGGCGATAAACAGGGCGCTGAGCAGGAGTGCGTGCATCTTCGACATGCTCCTTAGGACACGGAATGACAAGCGGGCCGCAGCGGGGCCGATGCTTGGACGCGGGGGGCGGGCGCTGGATTCACGCCCTGCGCGATTCTACTCGCGAATCCCCGGCGGAGCCGAGCGGCCGGTCGGCCGGTTAACCGTCGAGCGCGCCGGGGATCCCGGGGAAGTGCACGCCGTGGACGACGACCGCGTAGATCAGCGCGGGTCCGGGCAGCGCGGAGAATTCGTGCTTCGAACCGGCCTCCATGGCGGGGGTGTCGCCGGGTCCGTAGATCTGCCCGTCGTCGTCTTGAAGACGTCCCTGAAGGATCAGCACGCGCTCGGATCCGAGATGCTCGTGGTAGGGGAAGCGCGCGCCGCCGGGCACGCGCACGAAGCCGACGTCGGCGCCCGCGACCGCAGGGCCGCCCTCGAGGTGCACGAGCTCGATGCCGGGCCCGAGCGCGGCCGCAGACTCCCAGGTGTCCGCAGCGTCGCGGGCGATCCGCTCGAGCAGCTCGGCGGCGTGGGCCGTGCTGCGGTCGATCAAGCGGGCGAGTCGCGCGACGAAGGGCGCGAAGCGGCCGGGCGGTCGCGCGGCGGAGTCGAGCAGGCGCGCGCGCAGCTCGGCGGGCGGCTCGAGCTCGGGGAGCGCGAGCGCCATCGCGGGCACGAGCTGCTCGCTCAGCTCGCGAACTTCCTCCGCGAGCGCGGGCGCGAGCGAGGGGTCGTGGCCGTCGGCCCAGTCCGCGAGCGCGAGCTGCAAGAGCGCGTCGAGACGCTCTACGTCGTCTTTGGGGTCGCGGTTGCTCACGCGCGCCCCCCAGCCGCTCGTTGGGCGAGCGCGACGCGGAGCTTGCCGAGCCCCGCGGCGGTGCGGGACTTGACCGTCCCGACAGGGATGCCGAGCTCGACCGCGATCTCGCGGGAGGAGAGGCCGGCGAAGTAGGCCAGCTCGAGCACCTCGCGCTGCCTGCTTGGGAGCGCCGCGACGGCGCTGCGCACCCGCGTGCGCTCGACGTTGCGGGCCGGGTCCCCGGCGCCATCCTGGTCATGACCCCGGGGCGGTGAGGGCACGCTGTCGACGCGGGCCCGCTGCTCGCTTCGGAGTCGGTCGAGCGCGCGGCTGCGGAGGCGAACGAGCAGCCAGGTGCGGACGCTGCCGCGATCACGGCGGTAGCTGTCGGCCTTTCTCCACGCCTCCATCAGGACATCGTGGACGAGGTCTTCAGCCCGCTGGGGGTGCCGCAGGATCCGGCCGGCCGCGGCGAGCATGAGCCCAGCGTAGCGGTCGTAGAGCGTGCCGAGGGCCTCGCGGTTCCCCCGGGCCATCGCCCGGACGAGATCGGCGTCGGAGGGGTCGGTCGCGCTGTTAAAGTTCGAGTTCACCGGCACGGGCTCGCGTCGAATCTTACCGAACGTCACGATACCGCGAACCCAGCAGGGTGGGGCGCGGTGGCGAGGTGACGTCGCGTGTGCGAGTGCGTGCATGGGGATACCACGAAGCGCGCGCGAAGACGCACGCCCGGTACAACCCGTCCGGGCGGCGACCTCTGCGTCGCTCTCTACCGGTACGCACCCGCGAACGACGTGGATCGGTTTGCTGCTAGAGCGCAGGCGTCGGGCCGAAGTTGGTGTCGGCGCCGGCGCCGTCGCGGCTCTTGCCGAGGTCGCAGGCGTCGTCGAGCTCACCCGCGGTCTGGTAGTGGCTGGACAGCGCGCCGCCGATGTACATCTGACCGCAGCCGCCGTAGCCGAAGTCTCCGTCGGGATCGCAGGGGACGCACTTGAAGGTCGTGCGATCGCAGACGAACGAGTCGTTGCAGAAGTACGAGCGGCAGTGCTGGTCGTAGAGGTCCTGGAAGGCCAGCTTTTCGGCGTCGTTGGTCGGGTCGACGGCGTTGGCGGGGAAGATCGTCTCGTCGCCAGCGGGGACGCAGACCTTCACGCCGTTGCGGTCCGCAGACTCGAGGTCGCCGATGCAGCCGGGGGCCCCGAGGTCAACGCACTGCTGGACGAGCGGCGTGTTGTCCGGGGAGGTCTCGTTGGAGAGGCATGGGCGGCAGCCCTCGCGGCCGATGTTGTCGCCTTCGCAGGCCTTGTAGAGGTCGGCCTCGTCGGCCGCTGCGTAGGCCATGCCGAGGTTGGTGCCCATGTCGAAGTTCCCGCCGTTGCAGCCGATCTCCTGGTCGTAGATGGCCGCGCAGACCTGCTGACCGGAGCTCTGGCCGATATCGCCGCCGCCCGCACCGGTGTTGGCGCACTGGGCCGCGAGGCGGTAGTCGCTGTTGAGGATCGAGCTGAAGCCCTCGTCGGCTTCGCAGTCGGTGCTGTTGGTGCAGCGCACGACATCGTCCGAGTTGGCCGGATCGAGGATGAGGCTGCAGCCGAGCCCCATTCCGAGGGAGAGCAGGGCGAGCAGCGGAGTAGCGCGAAGGCGAGCGTTGGGCATACAGCGGACTCCTGGCGGCGACTCGGGTCGTTGCCAAGACATCCTTGGCCAGGGGCGACGCCGATCATTCATGCACGATGGGCCGGGAACCGGGCGAGAATACGGAGCCGTCCGGCGGATCGCAAGCTGGAAGGGTGACTTCGAAAGTGGTGCCCTCGGGCCCCGTACGGGCGACTCGGATGCCGCCCTCGTGGTCGGAGACGATCTGCTGGACGATCGCCAAGCCGAGGCCCGTACCCTGCGCCTTGCGGGTGAAGAAGGCCTCGAAGATGCGCTCTCCGTCCTCGTCGGGCAGGCCGGGGCCGTTGTCGGCGAAGTCGAGGACGATGGTGTCGCCTCGCCGCCGCAGCCGGAGGGCGATGCGGGCTGGCTCGCTCCGCGTTGGTTCGTCCATGTCCGTGTCGGTGAGCGCTTCGCGGGCGTTGCGGAGCAGGTTCAAAAACGCCTGACGCAGCTGGTTGGCGTCTCCGAGCACCCAGACCGGGGCGGAGGCGAAGTCGCGGAACACCTCGATCTCGGCCTGCTCGTGCTCTTCTTCGAGGAAATCGAGCAGCGACTGGAGCTCCGGCACGAGGTCCATGGGCACAAGATCGGGCTTTTGTCGGCGCGCGAAGTTGAGATATTCGCCCGTGATCTGGGTCAGCCGCTCGACCTCGGAGGTGATGTGTCCCAGCAGCTGGCGGGCTTCGGGGCTCGGGTTCTCGATCTCGTCCTCGAGCAGCTCGACGTTGAGCGTCATGCTGGACAGCGGGTTGCGGATCTCGTGGGTGACCTGAGCCGCGAGCTGGCCGACCGCCGCCATGCGTTCTCCGCGGATGAGCCGCCGTTCGCGCTCTTGGAGCGCGTCGGCCATCAGGTTGAATTCGTGCGCGAGCTGGCTGACCTCGTCGAGGCGTGGCGCGCCTGTGGCGCTGATCTGGATGCGCTGGTCCCATTCGCCGCGGCCGAGTCGGCGGACACCGACCGTGAGTTTGCGCAGCGGTCGAAGCGTCCAGATCACGGCGAGCAGGGCGACCAGCGCGAGCAGGCTGGCGCCGAACAGCAGGATGATCGTGAGGCGCTCGGTTTCGCGACTCGCGTTGCGGACCTGCTCTTGGAGCTCTTTGATCGCGCGGGAGGATTCCTCTTCGAGGATCCGAAACAGGTGCTCGATCTCGTTTTGTGTGCGGATATCCCGCAGCGCCTCGGTGGGGCCACGGGCTTCGGTCGCGGTCACCGCGTCGACGAGCTGGTCGAGCGCGGTTTGCAGGGTCCGCAGCTCGGCGAGCGCTTTGTCGCCGCCGATGCGGTCGGGGTTGTGAAACGCGCCGTCGATGATGCGCCTGGCGTCGAGGACGAGCTCGCGGCGCTCCGCGAACGCAGGCGCGAATAAGTTCTCTTCCTGGACCGAGAGCTTCTGCGCCTCGAGTCGCTCATTTATGAGCGTGAACTGCATGCGGATGCGAACGTCTTGGATGTGCGCCTTGCTCAGTCCCTCATTGAAGGGGACGTAGACACCCGTGAGCAGGTCGAAGGTGGCCTGCTGCGACTGCAGCTGTCCGAGGATGATGAGCGAGGAGACGCCCGTGGCGATGAGCACGAGCATCACGAGCATGGTGATGCGCGCGGCGAGGCTGTGACGCAGCCGCAGCGGCGGCCCCTGGGGATCGTCCTGCGTGCCCGCGTTCGGCGTGGGCGGATCCCGCGTCGCGTGTGGGGCCTGCACGACTCCGGACTTTATCACCCCCTTTGCTCATGGAAGCCTCCCGTGCGACTGTTGCTTGCGCCACAGGGTCGTGGCGAAGATGCGTCAGGCCGCCGCGTGAGCGCGCCCCGTGTCTCCAACCTGACCGACCGGATCGACTCTTGATGAATCGCTCTCGTACTCGACGCCTCCACTCCGTCTTCGCTGGAATCACGGCCCTGACCGTGGCCGCTGGCGTCCCGGTGCACAGCGCCGACGCGCACGTCGGGCCCAGGCTCGTGGAGCCGTTGACGCTCACCACGATCGAGAACATCCCGACGACGGTGCTCGGTCTTGAGGGCAAGGACGAGGCCGCGACGGCCGCGTTGACCAAGGGGCTGCGCACGCAGTTCGCCGCCCGCGAGATGGGCGGCGGCCAGGAGATGTCGCTGGTCGAGCTGGCCTTGACGATGGGCTGCGAAGAGCCGCCCTCGCCCCAGTGCTTGGCCGGGGGGGGACAGACCCTGAACGTGCAAAAGCTCGTCTACGGATCGCTGCAGGGCGACGCTGTGGCCGGCTATACGCTCACGCTGAACGTCGTCGATGTTGCGACAGGCGGCGTCGACAAGACGGTCAACGTCCAGCTGACCGGGGCCGACATCACGGCCGAGGCGATCGACGGGACGTCGAAGCGGGTCGTTGATGAGGTGCTCGGGCCGCTGCCGGAGGAGCCGAAGGATCCCGCCGGTACGACGCCGGTGGATCCTGGCACGGATCCCGGAACGGATCCCGGGAGCAAGCCGAAGGGCGAGCAGTCGGGCAAGTTGATCTGGGGCAAGGACCCCAACCCGCCGCAGTGGAAGAAGACCGGGCTGTGGGCCTCGGTCGGCGTCGCGGGCGTCTCGCTGGGCGCGGCGATCGGCATGACGATCGCGTCGGGCCCCAACGGCCCGATCCGCAAGGAGCTGGTCCAAGCTGCCGAGGACAGCCCGAACGACGACAACCCCGACAACGACATCGACCCGGTCAACACGCCGGATCTGTGCCAAGCCGCGCGTCAGGAGCCGCCCGGCGAGCCCGGCAAGGTCACCAACGCGGCGATGACGAAGATCTGCAACAAGGGCGAAGCGGTCGCCCTCGGCGCGACGATCTCGTGGGTCGTATTCGGCGCGGCGGCGTTGTCGACGGCCGCCTTCGCGACGCTGCTGTTCGTGCGCAAGAACGACTCCAAGGCGGCGGCCAAGCTCTACGAGCGCGGGGTGAGCTTCGGCGTCGCCCCGGATCCGAGGTCGCGCGGGGTGATGGTCTCGAGCGGCTTCCGCTTCTAGCGCTGAGCCGCGCTCGCAGCAGAATCCCGGTGAGCAATCGGGGCTAGTTGTCGCCCGCGTTGTCGAGCGGCGTGGGGTCGACGTAGCCCTTCACGCTGTCGTCGAGCTTCGGCAGGTCGTGGGTGAACGCGATCGTGAAGTGGGCCGCGAGCGGGGGCGGCTCGTCGCTCGAGCTGTCGGAGCTGCGCGTCTCGGCCTCTTCGAAGCGACCCTCGACCGCGCGCAGCAGCGGGGCGTCCCCGCGCTTAAGCGCGAACAGGGAGTCGGCGAACAGCTCGATCTCGTAGCGGTGCTGGGCGTGCACGATCAGCATGCAGCGGATCGTGCGGCAGCTGCTGCTGACGACGGTGAGCTGGTGATTCGAGGGCGCGCCGTGAAACGTGTCCTGACGGACTTGTGTGGCGAGCCGCTGGACGATCGCGCGGTGGCCGGTCTCGAAGCTCGAGTCGAGCGGCTCCCTCGCGTAGGGCTTGTCGCCGTAGCGACGCCACAGCGCGTCGAGCCTGCGAGCGGAGCGCGGGGTGGGCTTCACCGCGGCTTTGTTGGTCGGCTGCGTGGTTTTGTTCCGCTTCGCGGGCGTCTTGGCCGGCTGCGTCGCTTTCTTCTTCTTGGTCTTGGCGGGGTGCGGCAGCGGGAGCTTGCGCGGGATGTGCAGCGAGGCGTGCACGTTGAAGGCGAGCCCGGCGAGCACGAAGGGCGCGACCCAGGCGATGACGCCGCGCCAGCCCTTGGGCGGGGCGGCGCGACGCGCGGGCGCGCGTGGGGTCGCTTCGTCGTTGGCGGTCGGCACGGTGACTCTCAGGGGTCTCTAGGGGCGCTAAGAGGGCTCGGGGCGGCTTAGGGCAGCGGGATGCGAACGTGCCAGGAGTCGCGTTCAAACACCAGCGTGACGGTGTAGCTGTTGTGGCGGCTGTCGGTCAGCGTGACCTGGGCGATCGTGTCCGTCGGCTCGAGCGGCTTGACGAGCTCGGCGCTGGCGATCTGTCGGAGTCGGTCGACCTCGACGAGCTGGAGCATCTCCCAAGGCTCGATGCTGCGCCGGCCGCCGACCTGATCGCTGGCCTGGGAAGCGGCGACGCGGAGGCGCTCGACCGCGCTCGACTCGAGCATTGGGAGCAGCGCCCGGGCGTCGCGCCGCTGGACCGCCGCGTTAAATTCTTCGGCGACGCGCACGGGATCCTGCGGGCCGCGCTGGCAGCCGGCGATCGGCGACAGGAGCGAGAGCGCGAGCGCGGACGCGAGCGCGCGAGCGAGGGCGCGGCGGATCATGAGGCCTGGTTGTCGCGCGGGCGGTGCAGCCCGTGGCGCTTCAGGAGCTCGCGCAGGTAGTAGCGGGTGATGCCGGCCTGGGCCGAGGCGCGGCTCAGGTTGCCACCTGTCTGCGCGAGCAGGCGCTTGAAGTAGCCCTGCTCGAAGCCGTCCACGAGGACCTGCTTGGCCTCTTTGAACGGCATGGTGAACAGCTCCTCGTCGATCGAGGTGCCGGCGGAGTGTGACTCGCCGGCGCCCTGCTCCTGACCGCTGCGGCGCTTGTCCGGCCTGCGCCCGAGGTACAGATCGGCGGGGTCGATGACGGCGCCGGTCGCCAGGTAGGCGGCGCGCTCGATGGTGTTCTTGAGCTCGCGGACGTTGCCCGGCCACTGCTCGGAGAGCAGCGCCTGACGGACCGCGTCGCTGAGCTGGGGCGCGCGCCCGTGGGTGCGGCGGAAGTCGTCGAGGAACTTCTCGGCCAGGAGGATCACGTCGTCGCCGCGGTCGCGCAGCGGCGGCAGCTCGACCATCATGACGGAGAGACGGAAGTACAGGTCCTCGCGGAACTCGCCGCGGCTGACCATGGTGCGGAGGTCGCGGTGGGTCGCGGCGACGACCCGCACGTCGACCTTGCGGACCGTGTTCTCGCCAATGCGCTGGACCTCGCGGCGGTCGAGCACGCGCAGGAGCTTGGGCTGAAGCTCGAGGGGCAGCTCGCCGATCTCGTCGAGGAACAGGGTCCCGCGGTTGGCGTCTTCGAAGCAGCCGGCGCGGTCGGAGACGGCGCCCGTGAACGAGCCCTTCTTGTGGCCGAGGATCGCGGCCTCGGCCAGCTCGCGCGGCAGCGAGCCGCAGTCGAGGACCACGAAGGGCCCTTTTTCACGTGGGGACTCGTCGTGCAGCGCCCGCGCGACCAGCTCTTTGCCGCAGCCGGTCTCGCCGCCGATCAGCACGCTCATCTCGGTGGGGGCGACGCGCTCGAGCACGGCGAAGATCTCGCGCATCGCCGGGCTCGCGCCGTACATGGCGCCGAACTGCTGCTGCCGCGAGATCGGGACCTGGACCTCGTCGGCGGACTTGAAGACGATCTCGGTCTTGCCGAGCATGATCTTCATGCCGGGGTCGAGCCAGGCCTCGCGGACGCGCACGCCGGCGACGGTGGTCCCGTTGGTGCTCCCGAGGTCGCGCAGCACGACGCCGCGCTCGTTGACCAGCAGCTCGGCGTGGAGGCCGCTGACCAGGGTGTCGGTGAGGACGAGGTCGTTGACGGCGCTGCGGCCGATCGTCAGGCGCTGGCGCGCGGCCTGGATCTGGACGCCGCGATCCGGACCTTCGCTGACCACGAGCATGACGCGGCGCACGGGCCTGCGATCGAGCGAGGTCCCGATGGTGCGGGTCAGGGCCGCGTCGTCCGGCTTACGGGTCTTGGGGCTCATGGGTCAGTTGCAGAGGGAGAAGAAGCGCCCGCCCGCGCCTCGGCGAGCCAGCGTGCACGCGCCAACCAGATCAAAAATCAACGTTGGGGTGGATCAGTTCAACATCGGGCCATCGTCATCGCGGACGACGCGGAGGTGGCTGCGTTTACGGTTCTTTTGCCGTGAGGAGCCGTTTTTGCGCCCGGAGCGCCCTCCCCTTCGGGAGCTGAGCTTGCCCGACTTCCCGCTCGCGCGCCAGGGTTGGGCGGCGGCGAGGTAGGCCGCGAGCAGCGTGATCGTCGAGGGGATCACGAACGGCCACGGCGCGCCGCGGATCAGCGGCGCGGCGATGGCCAAGAAGGCGGCCAGGATGCCGATTGAGAACCCCTTGATCGGCAGCGCGCCGAACAGCTGCATCGGCTGACGCGCGAACACGACGGCGAAGGCGATCAGCGCCGCGAGGTCGATCCCGGTCGACCCGCCGATGGTGACCGCGGAGACGGCCGGGACCGCGAGCCCGAGCAGCGCTGTCGAGACCGTGCCCGCGAGCGCGCACGAGAGCACGAACACGACGTAGCGACGAGTGCCCCACATGTGCTCGACGTGGCCGGCGAGGAACCACTGGACGATGAGCGTCAAGAACAGGCCGCCGAGCTGTCCGTCGGGGAACAGAAACAGCGAGCTGACCGGCTGCCAGAGGAACAGGGAGCCGCCAAAGCCGTCGTTGAGCAGGAGCTTGGAGGCGACCTCTGCGCGGTCCGCGAGCAGGAGCGTGGTGATCAGGGTGACCAGGAACAACCAAAACGGGCCGCGTCGGAACTTTGGGAGCGACGCGAATGCCGAATTACGGGCCACGGGCGGAAGTGTAGCAGGCGCGGGGCAGCGCCTGTCAGATCTGCCCGCGGATGCGCGCCCGCGGATGCGCGAGCCGATCGCGCGCGGGCGCGAGTTGCGGGGTCGGCTCAGCTTCGCCAGTTTTTTGATCGCATCATCGATCGCCGGGCACGATCCCGTGACCATGGCACTCAACTCCGCTCCGACCCTGGCGATGAAAGTCGTCTCCCGCCGTCCGCTCTCCCCCCTCGGAACGAGGGAGCGCAGGCGGCACCGGGTGTTCTGTACGCGGTTTACGGAGTACCACCTGCGCGATGACGAGTGCGTGGGGGTGCGCGATCGCGAGAGCGGCGAGTGGATGCGCGGGCACGCCGCGCTGCGCCTGCACGCGGTGCAAGTCCCACCTCGCGGGCAGGATCGCACGTGGATCGGCCGTCGACTGCAGTTCTGGGGGAGCCGGGCCGATGTGATGACCTCGCCCGTCGTGGAGGTCGGCCGGCCGGAGCGCCCGTCGGTGACGCGCTACGTCAGCCAGGTGCGGTCCGGCGAGATTTTCGGCTGAGCGGCGGGCTCCTCAAAAAATCGTCGGACGAACGCGACGAGCGGCCGCAGGATCCTGCGACCGCTCGTATGCGCTTTATGCGTAGGCGCTAGCCGGCCGGCGGGGCCTTGGTCGGCGCGCTGGTCTTGGTCGGGGCCTTGGCCGGGTCGACCTTCGCGCCCGGGGTCGCGGCGGCCTTGGTCGGGTCGGCGCCCGGGGTCGCGGCAGCCTTGGTCGGGTCGGCGCCCGGGGTCGCGACGGCCTTGGTCGGGTCGGCGCCGGCCTTGCTCGGATCGGCCGCCTTGGCGTCGGCGGGTCCGGACTTGGTGTCGGCCTTGGTCGGCGCGCTGGGCTTGGGCGCGCCGCTGCCGTCGTAGCAGCACAGGATGCCGCCGTTGGCCTCGGACGAGACCGCGCCGCAGCCCTCGGCCTTGCCCAGGGAGATCATCGTCTTGCCGCGCCAGATCGCGTCGCGGCACTTGCCGAACTGGCAGTCCTCGCCGCAGCAGATGGACTCGGAGCAGATGCCGGAGTCCATGCAGGGGAAGTTCGTGCTGGGGGTCGGCGGAGGCGGGCACAGCTCGTCGGTCTGGCCGTGGCTCATGGCCGCGATGAACTTGCCCGGGCCGGTCTGCTCCTGACAGGCCTTCCAGCTCGTGTGGGTCTTGAGGTCCCGCGCCTTGCCGTCGGTCCCGCAGACGTGCCAGCCGGCCGCGCAGACATCGGCCGGGACGTCGCAGACGTCGCCGTCGTCGCCGCAGGCGTTGCCCGTCGGCTTGTCGCGCATGCTCTTGGTGCCTTCCCATTTGCCGAGGCAGCCGGCGATGCGCTTGTGCTTCTTGAGATCCGCGAAGCCCTCGCGCTGACCGTCGGCGCAGCCGACGACCGCGGGGTCGCCTTTCTCGCTCTCGACGAAGGTGATGCCTTGCAGGGTCTTGGGCGGGTCCTCGCCCATGCCGTCGTCGTAGCCGCCGACGTTGGGCCCCGGCCCGCACAGGCAGCCGGCGGACGCGCCGAGCGAGAACACGAAGGACAGCGCCAAGGAGGTCTTGAGGAGCGAGCGTATGACAGTCATGCGGGCTGAGAGCATGGGGCCGAAGGATAGGTAAGATTTCGCCCACGGACTACCCCCGTTTGCCGGTGATCGTCCGGGAGGGCGGGAAACTATCCCCAGGGGCGATTCAGCGTCGGCCGTCTGGTGCGTTCGTAGGCTCCGGCGGGGGATCTCACGGGCCCGGGAGCGCGTCAGCGCGGTTGATCGTGATGATCGTGATGATCGTGACCGTGGTGGCGGTGCGCCTGCTCGTCGTCCTCGTCGCGCTCGTCGTCTTCGTGGTCCTGCTCGAACCTGGCCGTCGGGTCACCCTTGGACTTCGTGATCAGGTAGGCGATGCCGACGCTGGCGAAGAACAGGATGATCATCGGGCCGGCCATCATGAACTGCGAGACCGGCTCGGGCGGGGTCAGCAGCGCGCCGATGATGAAGATCGCGACGACCGCGTACTTCCAGATCGCGAGCAGCGTGCGGTGGGTGACCACGCCGGCGGCGCTGAGGAAGGCGATGAGCAGTGGGAACTCGAACACCAGGCCGAAGGCGACCAGGATCTTGGTCGAGTCGCGGATATAGGTGTTGATCGTGAGCTGGTAGTTGATCGCCGTCTCGGCGCCGGCCGAGGCCTGCCCGTAGCTCAGCAGCCACTGGATGGTCCAGGGCAGCACGAGCGTGTAGCAGAAGGTCGCGCCGAGCAGGAACATGATGGTGCTGGCGACGACGAAGGGGATCGCGTAGCGCTTCTCGTGGCTGTAGAGCCCGGGCGCGACGAAGGCCCAGATCTGCCAGAACACGATCGGCCCGGCGACGAAGATGCCGCCCGCGAACGCGACGCGCATGTCCGTGATGAACACGTCCATCATGCCGAGGGCGTTGAGCTTGGGTCGATCGGGCAGGTTGGCGTCGGCCCAGCCCTGGTGCAGCGGCACGGCCAAGAACTCGCGCAGCTCGCTGGCGAAGGCGAAGCAGAGGACGAAGCCGAAGATCACCCCGAGCGCGCAGCGGATCAGGCGTCCGCGCAGCTCGCCGATGTGGTCCCAGAACGACATCGGCGTGTCGCCCTCGGGTCCTTCGGCCAGGCCGAGCTCGCCGTTGGTCGGCGTGCTCTCAGGGGTGGGGTCGGGTTGCGCTGGCGGCTGTTTGCCCTTGCCGAACATCGGGTCCTCTGGTTGCGCTGGCGTCAGGTCAGGCCGCGCCCTGGTCTTCTTTGACCACGTGGAGCTGCTCGTCCTCGACGGGCGTCGTTGCAGTCGCGGTCGCCTCGGCGACGGCCTCGCCGTCTTGGTCGTCGCCGGTGACGAGCTCGTCACCGGGTCGCGGATCGGCGGCGGCGGCCTCGTCCATCTCCTGGCGGACACGCCCCTCGATCGCGGAGCGCCCGGACTTGATGGTTGACTCGACCTCTTTGCGCGAGCGCAGCGCCTCGAGCTTGGCGCGGTTGAGCTCACGCTGGGCCATGGTGCGGGCGTGGTTGATCTCGCTGCGCGTGCGGTGATACTCGCCGCGGATCTCGCGGAGCTCCTCGGTCTCCATGACCTGGTTGCGGAACTCGTCGGCCGTGCGCCGCAGGCCGCCGTAGAGCCGCGCGAGCGACTTGATCATGCCGGGCAGCTCTTTGGGCGAAAACAGCATGAGCACGACCGCCCCCACGAGGAGGATCTCGAGCATGCCCATGCCGAACACGTCGCTGAACATAGCAGCGTCGAGCGGCGCGGGCGAGACGCGCTGCGCATCGGCGCCGTCGCTGGGTGAAAAGTCCGCGTCGGCCGCCTACGCGAGGGGCAGCGCGCGGTATGTCCTGCGGCGCAGGCAACGCACACGCGCGGAGGAGGCTGCGCGGCCGCGTGCCGCGGCCGGACTGGCTCGCTACCCGCCGTGGGCGGCGAGCCGCTCGATGATGCTGCGCTGGTACTGGATGCCCTCGCGCACGCCCTCGAGGCCCTCGAGGATCGTGTCGGCGCCCTTGCTCTGGCCGCGGTGGGCCTTGTTGAGCTGGCTGACCATCTCGGAGATGGTCTCGATGGCGCGGGTGATCTGTCGCGAGCCGCGGGTCTGCTCCTGCGTGGAGCGCTCGACGTGGCGGGTGATCGAGCGCATCTTCTCGGCGGAGCGCTGGATCTGATCGGCGCCGCGGGCCTGCTCGGCGGTCGCGCTGGCGACCTGCTGCACGGTGGTGGCGACGACGTTGATCGCGTCGGTGACCTGCTTGGAGCCCTTGGTCTGCTCGACGGCGGCGCGGGCGATCTCGCGGACCATCTGGGTCGAGCGGCGCGCCGAGTCGGAGATGCGCTTGAGCGCGTCCTCGGCCTGGTGACTGACGCGCACGCCGTCGTCGACGCCCTTCGCGGAGCGCTGCACGGCCTCGACCGCGTTGAGGCTCTCGCGCTGCACGGCCTTGATGATGTCGGCGATCTCTTTGGTCGAGGTCGCGGAGCGCTCGGCGAGGTCTTTGATCTCGTCGGCGACGACGGCGAAGCCCTTGCCGTGCTCGCCGGCCTGGGCCGCGATGATCGCGGCGTTGAGCGCGAGCAGGTTGGTCTGCTCGGACACGTCGTCGATCACGCTGAGGATCTTGCCGATCTCGCTGATGCGCTCGCCGAGGCGGTTGATGACCGACACGCCGTCGGCGGAGTAGGTCTTGATCAGGTTGATGACCTCGATGGTCTGGTTGATCGCGTCGACGCCGCCCTCGGCGGCCCAGACGACCTCCTCGGAGAGCTGCGCGGTCTCGTTGGCGTTGCTCTGGACCTGCTGAATCGAGATGTCCATCTCGTTCATCGCGGCCGCGGTCTCCTCGGCGGTCGAGCGCAGGCCGTCGATGTTCTTGGCGACCTCGCGGACCGAGAAGGTCATCTCCTCGATCGAGGTCGCGGTCTCCTGCACCGAGGAGGCGAGCTTGAACATGCTCTCGGCGACCTCGTCGTTGGCGGCCGCCATCTCGAGGATCGAGCTGCTGCTCTCCTCGGCGTTGGAGGCGAGCTGCTCGACGTTCTCGGCGATGCCGCGCAGGCCGGAGTTCATGGCCGCGAGGCCCTGGAAGATCTCGTCGAGCGAGGCGGCGAGGCGGGCGTAGCCGGAGGTCAGCTGCTCGAGGTCGCGGCGCGTGTCCTCGTCGATGCCCTTGACGTTGCGCGCGAGCTCGCCGAGGCGCTTGAGCTCGCGGCGCGCCTCCTCGACCTCGCGGGCGCGCTCGTCGAGGCGCTGCTGCATCTCGGTGAGGCGGTCTTCGAAGCGGCTCTTTTGCCGGGCGGCGCTGTCGCGCTCGCGCTCGAGCTCGGCCTGCAGGCTCGAGATCCGGCCGTTGTCGACGGTCGGCGCTGCGGGAGCGCTGAGCTCGCGGGCGGCCTGCATCTTGCTCTGGGCGTCGGCGAGCGCCTCTCGCATGCGCGCGAGCTGGCCCTCGAGGCGCTCGGACTGGGCCTTGAAGTCGCGCTGGCGCTCCTCGGAGAGCTTGAGCTGGGCGGCCTGGGACTGCAGCGAGCCGTTGGCCTCGAGGGTCTTCTGCTCGAAGTGCCGGCGGGCCGTCTCGGACTCCTTGAGCTGCGCGCGGAGCTCTTTGACCTGCTCCTCGAGCGACGCGATCTGCCGCTCGGCCGCCTCGCTCGTGGCGGTGGCCTTGCCCAGCGCGTTGTTGGCGGTCTGCAGCTTGGCGTCGAGCGTGCGCTGCTCGGACTCGGCCTCCTCGAGCGCGAGCTGGTTGCTGTTGGCTTGGCCGAGCGCTTGCCCCAGACGGCCGCCCTCTTGGGTGAGGAGCAGCGATCCGATGACGCCCGCGCACAGCGCGATCACGCCTGGCAGGACCGGCGTCGCGCTGCCGATAAAAGCGACGCTGATCCCGGCGAGGCCCACAACGGCGGGCAGCCAATACCACTGATTGGTCTGTGTCGTGTCGCTCAAATCAGCGACGATTGTACGGGAGCACGGGAGCAAGCTCCAGCGTCACGCGCCGCCGCGCGCGTCCGTTTCCGCGCCGTTTCGATATACAACTCGCGCGTCTCGCTTCGCCCAAAAGCGGACCCGCGAAGGACCTGTGAACGGCCAGCGAAGGACGAGCGGAGGGCTAGAACAGCCCGAGCTGCTTGGCGTCGCTGCGCGCGGAGAGCTTGGCGCCGAGCTGCTCGTACAGCCAATTCGCGCCTTCTCGCGCCCACGCGGGATCGCCTCGCAGGAGCACGCGCGGGCGGCCGCACGCGCGCCAGAACGCGGCGAGCCCCCGGCGATCGAGTCGACCGGGCGCCGAGGCCTGGCGGACCTCGATCGCGCGCGGGCGATCGTCGGCCCAGCGCTCGGCGGTGCGCACCACGTCCTCGGGCGCGTTGACCAGCACGAGCGCGCTCGGCTCGCGGCGCACCAAGCTGTCCGCCTTGATCGCGTCATGTGGCCAGAGGATCAGGTTGGCGCTCGCGACGACGCGGGCGCGCTGCTCCTCCGAGACCGAGTCGTCGGTGAGATGGGGGAGGAAGCGCGGGTGCGCGGTGTAGCGGATCGCGCTCGCGCGCAGGCAGGTGTCGGCGATGTGGCGCGCCTCGGCTGCGGTCGCGACGAGCAGCGCGACGCGGAGCTCGAGGGCGTCGAGGGTCTCGAGCGCTTTTTGGGTCAGCTGCGTCGGCGGGGCGTCGAGCGCCCAGCCGGGCTGCGCGCGCAGCAGCAGCCACTCGCAGGGGGCCGGGTCGGCCTGGGCGCCGAGCGCCCAGGTGTAGAGGCACGAGGGGCCGCCCACGCGGGGCTTGAGCAGCAGCGAGGCGCCGCCGAGCGGCAGGCCCGAGGCCGCGCTGCTGAGGGTCAGGCGACCGACGCCGAACTCGCGACCGTGCTCGATCAGCACGGCGCGCGCGAGCGAGGTCCGCTGCTCGGGCGAGAGGTTGGCGAGCGCGAGCGCGTAGAGGTGGTCGCGGTGGGCGATCCAGGCGCCGGGCACGAGCTTCTGGATCGAGCCGAGGTGCGAGAGGAAGGTCGTGCGACCCACGTGCACCGCGTCGACGCTGAGGCGCTCGCGGGCCAGCATCCCCTGGACGACATCGAGATCGCGGGCGCTCACGAGCTGCGCTCCTGTCGGACGGCGGGGCGCGGACCCGCGTTGGCCTTGCGCGCCGCCGCGCGGGCGGCCCTGGCCGCGCGGAAGAACTCGCGCAGCAGCGTCGCGCTCGGCTCGGCGAGCACGCCGCGCACGACCTCCATGCGGTGATTGAGCCGGGGGTCGTCGCACAGCTGGTAGAGCGAGCGGACGGCGCCCGCTTTTTGATCATCCGCGCCGTAGACCAGGCGCGCGACCCGGGCGTTGACGAGCGCGCCCGCGCACATGGGACATGGCTCGAGGGTCACGTACAAAGTCGCGCCGTCGACCCGCCAGCGCCGCCGCGTCTTGCAGGCCTCGCGCAGCGCGACGATCTCGGCGTGGCCGGTCGGGTCGGCGTGGACCTCGCGGGTGTTGAAGCCGGTGCCGAGGATCTGCCCACGCTCGTCGACCACGATCGCGCCGACCGGGACGTCCCCGCGCGCGGCGGCTTGCTCGGCCAGCCGCAGCGCCTCGCGCATGTACATGTGGTCGCGCGCCGAGGCGGCCTTGGTCTTGGCCTCGCGCTCCGAGTGCTTGCTGGCTCCGGTCACGTGCCGCGGGACTTTGACGTGAAAGTGCCGATCACACAAGCAACCCGCGAGCGCGGACGTTCGCGCGAGGACGGAGGTGGGAGGCGCGCGCGCGACCGAGCTTGTCGCCGCGAACGCGGCGCGCGTATGCTCTCGAGCCGTGAGCGAGAACGAGCCCACGCCCGAGGGCGACGCGTCGACGGAGCGCGCGGCCGGGGTGCTCCGCGTCGCGCGAGCGCTCATCGACGCGGCGGCGGGTTGGGGCCTGTGGCTCGCGCTGATCGGGCTGATCCCAGGGTTGACCGCGTGGGCCTGGCGACGCGAGGGCGCGGCGTCGGTGCTCGACAACGCGTTGACCGCGGGGGATCGCCGGGCCGCGCTGGCCTGGGGGGCGGCGTCGCTCGTCGTGATCACGGGGTTGTACGCGCTGAGCTTCGCGCGGGCGCGGCGCTCGTCATCGTCATCGTCATCGTCATCGTCATCGTCATCGTCATCGTCATCGTCATCGTCATCGTCATCGCCACTGGGCTTCGCCGCGCACGCGCGCGCGCTGCACCGCTTCACGTGGGTGCTGCTGCTGCTGCCGCTCACGCTGATCATCAGCTCGAAGGGTCATATCACCAAGCGGCCGTGGCTCGTGCTCTCGTCGGTGATGGCGCTCGGCGTCGGCCTCGGCGTGCTCGCCTACCGAGCGCGCGCGCTGCCGGCGGTCGCGCGCGCGCTCGAGGGGGTCAAGCGCTCGTCCGCGGCGCGCCAGCTGTGCGGCCTGCTCGCGCTCGTCAGCGTCGGCCTCGCCGGCCTCGGCATGATCCAGATGGGTCTGCGACGCCACGCCGCGATGATGAGCAACACCTACGACCTCGGGATCTTCGCGAACATCGTCTGGAACTCGAGCCAGGGGCGCCCGCTGGCGTGCAGCTTCCTCGACAGCGGCACGCACATGAGCGAGCACTTCGACCCGATCATGGTCCTGCTCGCGCCGCTCTCGTGGCTGCCGACATCGATCTCCGAGTCGCTGATCGTGCTGCAGATCGTGTGCCTGTGCCTGGGCGCGTGGCCGCTGTACAAGCTCGGCGCGCGGACCTTGGGTCACGCGGTCTACGGCCTGTGGTTGGTGCTGCTGTACGTGCTGTATCCGCCGCTGCAGGCCAACGCGCTGTGGGACTTTCACTCGCTGTCGCTGGCGATCCCGCTGCTCGTGTGGTTCGGCTACGTCGCGGTTGAGCCGCGCGGGTCGGCGCTCGGCCTGCGGGTGCTCGCGCCGCTCGTGCTGCTGCTGCTGACGCGTGAGGAGCTCGCGCTGGTCGTCGCGCTGTACGGCGTGGCGCTGGCGCGCGGCGGCCTCGGCGTCGACGAGGCGCGCTCGTTGCTCGCGCGGCGCGGGCTGCTCATCCTCGCGATCGCGGCGCTGTACTTCGTGTCGGTCTACCTCGTGATCGCCCCGGGGGCGGGGATCTCAGCGCACGCCGGGCGCTACGCCAACCTGCTGCCGGACGCGGGCGAGGGCGTCGGGCTCTCGAGCTTGCTCGCGGCGGTCGTCGCCAACCCGGCCTACGTCGTGAGCTTCGCGCTGACGAGCGACAAGGTCGCCTACACGATCGCGCTGCTGCTGCCGCTGCTGCTGCTGCCGCTGGCGGCGCCGCGCTGGTTGCTGCCGGCCGCGCTCGGGCTCGCGTTCACGGCGCTCGCGACCAGCGACCCGGTCTCGGACCTTTACTTTCACTACACGAGCCTGTTGTTCCCGGTGCTGTTCGTGGCGGCGCCGCGCGGGGTCGCGCGGGCGCAGGCGGTCCACGGCGCGCTCGGCCTCGCGCCCGGGCCGCTGCGCGCGGGGCTGTGCTGCGGCGCGCTCGCGGCGAGCCTGGCGTTCACGACCGCGTTCGGCGTGTTCAGCCCGGTCGGTCAGTTCCGCGCCGGCTTCAAGCCGATCCCCGCGGAGGTCGAGCGCTCGACCCAGGTCCGGCGCGCCTGGGTGCAGGAGGTGCTCGCGGTGCTGCCCCACGACGCGAGCCTCGCGGTCAGCGGGTACATCGGTCCGCTCGCGGCCGCGCGCCCGCGCGTGCACCACTACCCGCGGGAGCGCTACTCGAGCGAGACCTCAGGCGAGGTCGACTACCTGCTCGTGTGGACCGGTGAGCTGCGCAAGCAGGGCCGCGCGCGGTTTCGGGCGCTCGAGGCGTCCGGCTCCTACACGCGGCTGGCCGCGCGCTCAGGCGTGGTGCTGCTGCGTCACGTCGACGCCGGTCGAGAGATCGCGCCGCTGCTCGGGCCGCTGCCGCCCTGACCCGGCGAGCGCTGACCCCTAAACCAAACAGGCCCCTAAAAAAGGTCGATTTCTTGGGGTTTTTTCGCGCGTGGGGGAACGTCCAGTCGGCTCGTTCGCTCGGCGGACTGGCTCCCTGACTGACGCCCTCTTTGACTATGACCTCGGACAAGGCATCTGCGCGCGACTCGTCGAGCCGCGAGGCCGCGTCGGAGGAAGAGGAGCTGTTCGAGGCCGACGAGGCGCAGGAGCCCGAGGAGATCGTCGCCGAGCACATCGACTCCGTGGGCTCGCTCGGGATGGCGGGCCTCGGCCCGCCGCGCGACGCGACGTGGGACCGCGTCGGTCGTCGCGTGCTCCGCTGGATCGCCTTCGGCAACAACCTGCTGCTGCTCCCGATGTTCACCGTGATGGTGCTCGAGGTCGGCGTCGGTCATCGCCATCGCCATCGCGAGGGGTACGATCTCGCCAACCTGCTGTTCTGCGTCGCGTTCCAGCTCGAGGTCTGGCTCGGCCTCGCGCTCGCCCGCGATCGCCGGCGCTACGCGACTGACCTCTCGAACATCATCGACTTCATCTCGTCGCTGCCGGTCGCCTACGTGCTGCAGGGTCTCCGCGTCGCGCGGCTGATCCGGATCTTTCGCCTGTTTCGCCTGGTCGTCCGGCTGCGCAGGTTTCAGAACTCCGGCGCGCGCCTGTTTCGCGCGGGGCTGTTCGTGCTCGCGTTGATGGTCTCGGGCGCGCTCGCCTTGGAGATCGTCGAGCCGGACGCGACCTCGACCTTCGAGAACGCGCTGTGGTGGTCGGTCGTCACGGTCAGCACGGTCGGCTACGGCGACATCACGCCGGTCACGCCGGCGGGGCACATGGTCGCGTCGGTGCTCATCATCAGCGGGATCGGGGTGTTCGGCTATATGGCGGGCTTCATGGTCTCGCTGCTCGAGGGCGAGGAGGACGACAAAGAGGCGCGCGCGCTGCAGGAGCAGCTGCAGGCGATCCGGGCCGAGCTGGCGACGATCTCGTCGCAGCTCGCCGCGCGCGAGGGGTCCGACGAGCCGCGCGAGCGCAGCGAGTCCGCGGCGGGCGAGCGCGGCGCGGGCCCGTAGGAATGCTGTTTCGTCGCGGACGAGCTGCCCCGGTGGACATGCAACGATCGCGCGGTCGTGTGCTTGTATCGGCAACGTGAATCCGCGAGCATGGGGTATGCGCGCGCTTCGTTTGTTTGTTCGTCCGTTGATGTTGATCTCCACGCTGGCGCTCGCGTCGCTGGTCTGCCTCACGCCCGCGCCCGCCTCGGCGCAGGCCTCCGCGGAGGAGGACGAGGTCCCCGGCGATCCGGCGCGCGTCGACCTGCAGATCGTCCGCGGCAAGCAGGTGATCAAGCACCCGGGCCTGATCGCCGAGACGGGCCGGCCGATCGTGCTGACGATGACCGAGAAAGGCGAGCAGCACGCGGTCGCGCTGCGCTTCGAACCGGTCGCGGAGGGCGCGAAGACGTACCGCGTGACGGTCGAGTACAAGCACAAAGGGCAGCGCGTGCTCGAGGGCAGCTCACAGGGCGACGCGCGCAGCTGGATCACGGTCTCGGGGCGCAACGTCAAGCTGAAGATCAAGATCGATCCCGACGACACCGACAAGGGGGATATCGACATCACCCCGACCGACGATCCGCTCGAGGGCATCGGCTGAGCCGCCGCGCGTGGCGGGAGGCGCCCGACGCAGGTCCGCGGCAAGTCTGAGGTGGTATAAGGCGGCCATGCTCGCCGCTCGGCCGTTCTCGTCCCTCGCGCTCGCGCTCGCGCTGCTGGGGAGCGCGTCCTCGGAGGTCCACGCCGCCGAGCTCGCGCCTGCGACGGCGGCGTCGGGAGCGACGGACGCGACGGACGCGGCGGGGACCTCGGCCCCGACGTCGGCGACCTCCTCCACATCGGGCGCCGCGTCAGCCTCGGCGGCTGAGCCAGCGCCCGCGCCCGCGCCCGCGCCCGGCTACGCCGCGCCAGGGACCCACGCCTCGCCGGGCTACACCGACCCCGCGCCGGCCGAGCAGCCGCGCGCCGCGTCGCCGAGCCCGCCCCCGTCGACAGCGACGGAGCGCGTGTCGGCCGGGCGATCGTTTCGTCACGAGGGCCCGACGGTCGATCTCGGCATGGGCGCGCTCGGCTGCATCTCCAACAGCAAGTGCGGGACCGCCTTCGCCGCCGAGAACAAGCCGGGCTTCGAGATCCACGGCTTCGTCGGACGCAACATCCGCGGCTTCGTCGAGCCAGGCGTGCGCTGGGCCTGGGGGCGCTACGGCGCCACGTACCCGCACAACGTCTCGCTCGAGCAGGTCCTGCAGCCAGAGCTGCGCTCGCAGCTGCTGCCCCACGCTGGGCGCATCATCGACGCGAGCTCGCGGGTGTTCGAGATGGGCCCGCTGGTCCGTGTCCACCTCGTGCCGTGGTCACGGGTGATCGCCTACGCCGGCACCGGCGTCTCGTACATGCGCTGGCGGCAGGTCTACGCGACCAGCGAGGGCGAGTCGCGCTTCGACTACCACACCCTGGTCGTCCCGCTGCAGGCCGCGCTGGGCTACTTCGTCACGAAGCACATCGCGATCGGCTTCGAATTCACCTACCGGTGGTCGTGGCACGGCAACGTGATCGCGCGCTACCGACCCGGGATGGAGCTCGAGGTCTTCACCGAGCGCGGCGCCCATGACCTCGTGCGCTTCGGGCAGCAGTGGGTGCTCGGCGCGATCGGTCGAGTGCGGTTTTAAGAATCGGCGGAGCCCCGACGCCCGACTGCCGTCGTCGTCAGCGACAGGAGCCTCGCGGGCGAGCGCCGTGGTCGGTCGCGCGGCGCGGCAGGGCGATGCGCCCGCGACGGACGACATCTGGTCGCCGACGAGCGAGCGACGGCGCGGCGCGAGGGCTGGATCTGGTTTAAGCGACCGGCGGCGGAGCTGCGCTCGTTCGCCGAGTGAGCGAGCGCGCCGCGGCGCTCAGACATCATAGAAGTCCTCGTCCTCGTCCGCGCCGCCGAGCTCGCGCAGGAGCTGCTCCCACCCGTGCTCGCGGCCGCGCAGCAGCAGCTCGACGCTCGCGCGGTAGCCGGTGCCCTCGCGCTCGCGGGTCGCGGTCTTGTGGATCGCCTCCGCGAGCGCGCGCTGATCCTCGTCGGTCAGGTTGAGCGCTTGGTTGAGCCGCAAGAACTCGCGGATGTCGTCGTACTCGATCGCACCTGGCTCGACGAGCACGTCGTAGGCGAACGCGCTCGAGTTCAGCTCCTCGCGGATCTTGGGGCTACGCAGCGCGCGCTGGATCTTGCCGCGCAGCCCCGACGCGACCTCGAGGCCGATAAAGTAGGCGACCCGCAGGCGCGGCAGCGCCGAGAAGTGGCGCTCGGTCCAGTGTCTGCAGCGGCGCAGCCAGCCGGTCGTGCGCACGATCGGGCGCCCGCTCGTGGCCCGCGGCCAGCCGCCGAAGTCGAGCCACACGACCGCGTGCCCGTCCTCGACGCCGCGGCTGCGCAGAAAGCCCGTCATCGCGTCGGCGAGCGTGGCCGAGGGCCCCGCGCCCAGGGCGGCGCGCATGTGCTCGTCCCACGGCTCCTGCGAGCGCGCGTCGTCGGGCGGGACCGTGACGTCGAGGCGCAGCAGGTGTCGGCGCATCTGCTCGTCGTCGCGCAGGAAGGTGAACAGCTGCTCGCCGAGGTCGTGCAGGTGATTGTCGGGGCCCGCCGCCGCGACGAAGGCCGCGCCGCGCCGGGGCGTCGCCGGGCGCATCAGGTTGTAGTTGACGCGGTCGAGCACCATCATCCGCTGCGGGCGTCGGTCGAGCCGCAGGGCCCAGCGCGCGTCGGGTTCGCCGCAGACCGCCGCGCTCGGCCGCGCGAGCCGCCACGAGCGCGCGCTGCTGTGGATCGCGCCGCACATCCACGCGAAGCCGCCCGACGCGAGCTCGTTGTGGCGCGGCAGGAAGCTCTGGACCGGGTCGTCGCCGTCGTGCGCGAGGCGGTGAAAGAAGCGCTCGGCTCGACCCTGCGCCGCGCCGACGCGCACCGGGCACAGGTGCGTGAGCACGATGTTACCGGGGGCGCACAGCAGGTTGCCGGCGCCGTGCCAGCCGCCCGCGCCGGCGGAGCAGGTGTTGAGGTAGACGATCCGCGGCGGCCGCTTGCGCAGCAGCTCGGCGAGGTCGTGCATCGGGAAGAACTCGGGCGAGCCCCAGTCGTCGGCGAGCTGGAGCCCCGCGACGCCGCCCTCGACCTGGCCGTGACCGAAGTAATAGAAAATGTCCCACGAGACATTTTTTTGCAGGGCCGCGCGCAGCTCCTCGACGCTGGCGACCTGCACGAAGCTCGCGCGCGGGACCCCGGCGCGACACAGCGCGCCGCGCAGGACGTCGAGGTGCGCCGCCGCCTCGACGTCGTCGCTCGCGCCCTCGGCCAGCGCGGGCGCCAGCGCGAGCACCCGGGGCGGCCACGGCAGCTCGCCGCGGGTCGGCGGCGTGTGCGGGGGCGCCACGCGGATCGACCAGCCGCTCGCGAGCAGGCGCTCGCCCTCCCAGCTCAGCAGGTGCCAGGGCTGCCCGAGCAGCTCTGGATCGGAGGTGCGCAGCTCGAGGTTGAAGGTCGCGCTGCGGACGTTCGGGGACCAGCGCGCGACGGAGGGGCCGTCCAGCGCCACGAGCAGCGCGCGCTGCTCGTCGGCGTCGCCGAACAGCCAGCGACACAGCCAGTGCCCCAGCTCGATCCCCGGGCGGCCCGAGAACTCCTGCTCGACGACGATGGCCTGCTGCAGCAGCCGCGGCCGCAGGCCCAGGCGCGCGAGCGGCTCTCGCTCCCCGAGGCGCTCCCGCAGCACGCGGTCGCGCGCGTCGAGGAAGCGGATGTCCCATCCGACATCTCCTCGTGGGCGCAGCTCGACGACGAGCTCCCGGGCCTGCATGGTGTTCGAAGGTATCACGGCGCTTCACACAGCCGACTAGGTCCTGGAGCGGGTTTCGTCGGGCCAGTCCTCCTCACGTGCGTCGTCCTCATCGCCTCCCGGCGCGGCGCTCGTCGTCGATCGCCTCCTCATGTGCGTCGTCCTCATCCCAACCTTCGCCACAGTACAACCCCCAGGCCTCGGGTGAGTGGAGCTGGAGACTGGCGCTCCGTATCTCCTGAACCACCACCGAGCCGTCGTCCCCGGTCGAGACGAGGTGCTCGCCCTCCCGGTCGAAGGCGACGGTGCGCGCGGCCGCGCTGTGCAGCGCCTGCCGCGTCGCCGTCGGCGTCCCCTCCTCGACCGGGCTCCACAGCGTGACCATCCCGTCCTCGCTGGCGGTGGCGATCATCTTCCAGTACGGCGCGATCGCGACATCGGTGACGGCGGCGCGGTGGCGCAGGATCACGGGCGTACACTCGGGGTGCCATATCGAGCGCACGCGGGCGGTGCGGTCGCGGGAGCCGGTCACGAGCAGGGGAGACTCGAAGGCGGCGGCGGTGACGGCGGCGGCGTGGGGCGCGTAGGGCCGCGTCGTCTCTGTGGTGCTTTGCGTGAGCCCCGTCATCGCGGAGTCCGGGTCGCGACCGCTGACGAGCGCGTTGGGTGTCGAGCCGCTCACCCAGGCGCGATCGACGGTCCCCGGGCGCTTGAGGAGGTGCTGATCTTCGCCGCCGCGGTCGAAGATGAGGAGGGAGCCCTCGCGCCGCAGGACGGCGCGCGGATCGATCGTCACGACCCCCTCGAAGCGCTGACGCGCTGCCTCTTCGCGCGGCGCCTGGAGGAGAGCCTCGGCGCTCGCGAAGGAGAGGAGCAGCTCGTCTTCATAGGGCGGATCGGGGTCGACGAAGAGCTCCAGCGCGTCGATGATCTCGCCCGTCTCGATCGTCGTGACCTCGGCGTCGGGCGCCAGCGCGTGAAGGTGTACGCGGCCGTCATAGCCTGTCCTGGCGAGCAGGTTTCCTGGCTCCGTGGGGGTGAGCGTGAACGCGACGCTGGTGATCGCCCCGTCGGCCTGGGCGATCGGCTGGGGCGCATCCCGCGACGAGCTCCACCGGTCGACACGACCGCTGGCGTCCGCAGTGACGAGGCTCCACCGCGTATCGACGTCGTCGGCGGGCACGAACAGGGCGTGCACCGGCGGCGTGAGCCCGTGGATGATCTGCTGCTGCTCGCCGCCGGTCTTGCCGATGAACTCCGGCTCGTCGTTTCGCTCCGAGACCGCGCGGGCGTCGAGCGAGCGCGTCGTGACGCCGGGCTCGACCCGTGTTGCGAGGGCGTCCCAGCGCGTCGAGGGGACCCACTCGATCGTCTCGACGGCGCCGCCGAAGGCGCTGTAGAGGCGCGAGAGCGGGGTCTCGGCGGCGTCGCGCGTCGGCTCGGGCGCGGCCTCGGCGTCGGGCGACGCGAGCGTCCAGATCCGCGTCTTCCCGCGATCGCTCTCGGCCAGCACGCGCGTCCCGTCAGGGCTGAAGCGCGCGTTACGGAGCGTCTCACCCATGGGTGCGCGAATCGTAGCGAGCGCCTCACCAGTCTCGCTGGAGTGGACCTGGACGGTCGCGCCCTGCTCCCCGCCCATCGTGAGGACGAAGCGCGCGCTGTCCGAGCTGAACGCGATCGAGCTGACCTCCCCCTCGTGCTCGAAGGCCGCGGGGTTCGGCTCCGAGGGGTCGGTGTTGGTCAGGCGCGTGGTCTGGTCGCCCCACGCGGTCACGAAGGTCTGTCCGTCGGGGCTGACGGCGAGCTCGCGGAGCCCGCCGTCTTGCTCGACGACGGTCTCGACCAACGATAGGTTCCCGCGGCTCCGCACCATCACCTCCTCGCCGTCGGAGATGATGAAGCGCTCGCTGTTCGGGACGAAGGCGACCCACCCGATCGTCGAGCCTTGCTCGAGCGGATCCGCGACGGGCTTCGCGGTCGCCACCTCCCACAGCCGCGCCCCGGCCATCTCAGCGCCGGTGAGCAGGAGCGCGCCGTCATCGCTGAACGCGGCCGAGACGATGTTGTCGCCGGCGGCGAGCGGGCTGCCGATCGGCTCGCCCTGCTTGGACCACAGCCGCGTCAGACCATCTTGCTCGTGGGGCATGTGCTCCGAGCGCGTCAGCAGGGTCTCGCCGTCGGGGCTGAAGCGAAGGAGCGTGACGGGCAGCGGGTGGGGGAGCGGCGCGCTGATCGGCGACCCGGTCTCGACGCTCCATACGCGCGCGGTGCTGTCGTCGGATCCGGTAGCGAAGCGCGCGCCGTCGGGGCTGACCTCCAGCGCGTTGATGCTCCGCTCGTGCCCCGCCGGCTGCCCGATCGCCTCTCCGGTCGCGGCGTCCCAGACCCGAGCGGTCCCGTCCGCCGACGCGGTGATCAGCCGGCTGCCGTCGGGCGTGTACACAGCGCGATCGATCTCGTCCCCGGCGAGCGTCGCGAGCAGCTCGCCCGTGGTCGCGCTGTGCAGGCGCGCGGCGCCGTCGGCGTAGCCCACGGTCGCGACCTGCGCGCCGCTCGGGCTCCAGAAGCTGCGGCTCGCGGGGCCGCGCAGCTGCCCGTGGAGCACGAGCGCCGCGCCGTCGCGCTCGGCCCACACGTCCAAGGGCGCGCAGTCCGAGATCAGCGTCGACATGCTCGTGACGCCAGGTCTCGTCGGGCGCGTCCTCGATACCTCCTCGAGGGCCGACAGCGCGGCTGGCGTATCGAGCAGGTCCTCCGTCTCCGCGCGCCGGGCCGCCGCCAGCAAGAACTCGGGGTCGTCGCTGAACACCCACAGCTGCGCGTGCGAGAGCCCTTTATTCTGAAAATACTCGGCGACCGGGGCCGAGGGAGAGGCCGCGCCGAGGGCCTCGGTCAAGGCGCTCTCGTCGGGCTCGCGCAGCCACGCCGGCCACGCGCCGATCCACACCGCGTCGACCACATCGTCGTCGAGCAGGCGGTCGGCGAATTGTCGCGCCGCCCGATCCTCGCGCGACGCGTCGAGGACCGCGACCGCGCGGCTGCGGCCGAACTCCTCAAGCTCGCGCTCGCGCGGGGTCGTCCCGCAGCGCCGCAGCTCACCGAGCTCGCCGAGCTCGACGACGCACTCCAGCGACTTCGCGTGGCTCCCGTCTCGCTCGAGCGCGACGAGCTCCTCGCCGAGCGCGCTCGCGTCGTCGTAGGTCAGCGCGCTCCACTCGCCCCCGGCGAGCAGCTCGAGGCGACCCTCGTGCACGCGGAACGCCGAGCGCTCCGGGAACGCGATGTCGTCGAGCTGCCGCGTCGCGGGCGGCGAGAGCAGCGCGGCGAGCCCCAGCGCGAGCGAGAAGATCGAGCTCACCGCCAGCCACGGGCGCGCGAGCACGGGCGGGCGAACGCGGACACCTGTCGCTTTAACCAGGTCGCCCGCTGGCAGCGCGCGCATCCCAAGGCTGTGCAGGCGCGCTCGATCGCCGGGCTGCAGGCGCGCCGCGGAGAACGGGAGCTCGATCATCGGCCCCGTCACCGGCGGCGCGTCGCCCTCGACCCGCGGCCGCGCGCGCGCGAGCTCGTCGCGGGTGGCGTCAAAGTGCGGGCTCGCGCGCAGTCGCGCGAACTCCTGCAGCGCGCGCTCCGGGTCGGTCCAGAGGTCGAGCTGCGCGACGACGAGGCGGCGGTGGATCCCGCGTCCGGTCGCGTCCGTGGCCCAGTCGGGCGCGCCCGCGACGGTGCGCGCCCGCCAAAACGCCAGCGCCTCCCGCAGCAGCGTCGGCGGCGTGTCGCTCGGGGCGGTCGACCCGTCGCTCTTGGTGAGCCGCGTGATCAGGCGCGCGCGCTCCTCGGGCGCGAACTGAATCCCCGCCGTGGTGATCGAGCGCGCGCGCAGGCTCGTCACGCCGTAGGCCGAGACCGGCAGCTCGAGCGCGGCGCGCAGCGCGAGCGCGTCGAGCTCCGAGACCGGCAGCGGGTAGAGCGCGCAGCAGGCCGCCCAGCGCCAGATCGGCCCCGGGTGATCGGCTCCTTCGGCCATGTTGTCGCGGCGCTCGCCCTCGCGCTCGACGAAGCGCGCCAGCTCGCCCAGCGCGAAGCACCGCAGCCCGTGGTCCGACAAGAGCTCGTCCAGCGCGCGACGCTGTCGGGCCGCGCCGTGATGGAAGAACGCGAGCCGGTGCCACGAGGCCATGCGCCGCAGCAGCGCGCGCAGCTCGGGTCGACGATCGCGGCCGTCGGCGGCGCGCCACTCCCAGCGCTCGAGCAGCGCGCGGCCGTCGGTCAGCACGCAGACGATGCTCTCGTCGCGCTCCTCCTCGAGCTCGTCGAGGCGCAGCGACTGCCCGTGGCGATCCTCGAGCTGGTCCGGCGTGCCCCAGAAGTGCGCGAGCTCCAGCTCTAAGCCGTGGCTGTGGGCGAGGCCCTCGAGCTCGTTGATCAAGCGCCGGATCACCTGGCCCTCGACCGTCGCGTCGTGCCACACCCACACGCGCCGCAGCGAGCGGCGGGCCGCGTAGCGCAGGCTCGGGAAGCCGCCGTTGTCGATCGAGGCCCGGACCGTCGCGTCGGCGTCGAGCAGACGGCTGCGCGCCGCGCCGGACGAGAAGTGTCCGAGGCCCCAGGTGATCGCGTCGCGCTCCGCGTGCGCCAGCAGCAGCGCGCGGCTCCGCGGCGGCTCGCTCGGCTGCAGCCAGAACAGCGACGGGCCGCTGGCGACGGGCTGCGTCGGCCCGAGCGCGGCGGCCTCGAGGTCGGGCGGCTCGCGACGAGAGCGCGCCCGCGCGCCGAAGAACACGAGCAGGCCGAGCGCGCCGAGGCCGAGCGCGCCGAGGCCGAGCAGCAGCGGGAGCCGGAGACCGGCGGGCGTCACGTACACGTACTGGGGCACCGAGACGCCGCGCGTGCGCGGACCCTCGGGCTCCGCCGCCGCCGCATCGGCGGCCTCGCGCCGCGCGTCATACTCGGACTCAAACGCGCGCTGGGCCGCGAGCTCACGCTCGAGCTGCTCCGCGCCGTCGCACTCCTGGTCGTCCGCTTCGCCCGTGGGCTCGAGCGCCTCATCGAGTCCAGAGTCTCCATCGTCGTCTCCATCGTCGTCTTCGTCGTCTTCGTCGGCGTCCTCGTCGGATTCGTCGTAGCGATCCTCACCGGGCTCGCCGGTCGCGCTCGCGTCGCTCGTGCCGTCCTCGTCGTCGCCGCCGCTCGAGCGCAGCAGCAGCGGGAGCACGATCACGGCCGCGACGGCCAGCGCGACGACGACGACCCCGACCGCGACGACGAGCCGGAGCCCGCCGCCGCGTGGCCCCTTCGTCCGCGCGCGCTCAGGCTCGGGGGGGGCCCCGGTCTCGGTCTGCGTCTCGAGCTCGCGCAGCGCAGCGCCCACGGCCTCGCGGATCGTCCGCGCCATCGCCGGGCTCGTCGCCAAGATCCCGACGATGACGTGCTGCAGGCGCTGGGCCGTCCAGTCCTCGCCGCGCTGCAGCGCGGCGTGCAGGCGCAGGTACTCCTCGACCTCGACGCGGACGCCGCGTTGGTCGAGCAGCTCGACCAGGATGTCGATCGGCGCGCGCATCGTCGGCGAGTTCTCAATATGATTGAAGAGACATGACGTTTTCTACACGGACCCGCGGCCGGCGGCGCGCGCGAGGTCGTCGCGATCCTTGAGCAGACAGAACAGCGCCGGCAGCTGGTCGAGCGGCGCGCGCAGCAGGTGCTGCGCGCTCGCGCCGCCCCGGGCGCTCAGCACCGTCAGCCACACCAGCAGCTCGCCGGTCGCCGGCTTCTTGCGAAGCGGGAGCGCGCGCAGCTCGAGGAAGCGCGCGAGCGCGGCGGCCCGGGTGGCCTCGTCGAGCGCCGGGAAGCCGCCGCAGCGGTGCTCGACGATGGCGCGCACCTGGTCCTCGTCGAAGGGGATGTAGTGGTAGATGCAGCGCCGCAGCAGCGGCTCGGGCAGGCGCTTCTCGCTGTTGCTCGTGATCACGACCAGCGGCGGCCGGCGCGGGTCGCCGCGGATCTCGCGATGATCGAGCTCCGTGATCGTGAAGCTGTGCTGGTCGAGCGCGTTGAGCAGGTCATTGGGGAAGTCGCGCGGCGCCTTGTCGATCTCGTCCAGCAGCACGATCGAATTCTCGCCGGCGCGCGAGCGGTCAAAGGCCTCCCACAGCGGGCCCTCGCTCACGTAGCGCTCCTTGGACAGCTCGGCGCCCCCGGCCGCGCGCCCGCGCTGGGCGTCGTGGAAGTAGGCGACGCGGTCGAAGCGGTAGAACAGGTCGTGGACCGTGGTCTCGGAGTTGACGTCGAGCTTGAGCGGCGCGCCCAGGCCGAGCTTGAGCGCCGTGAAGAACGCGGCCTGGGTCTTGCCGGTGCCCGGCTCGCCCGTGATCAGCAGCGGCGAGCCGACCGCGAGCGCGGTGTTGATGCAGTCGACGAGCTCCTCGGAGGGCAGGTACTCGAGCGCCGAGGAGACGTGGCTCCCGAGCGCCTCCGGGATCACGCGCGCGCGCAGCAGGGCGTGGTTCTGCGCGGGGTCACGCTTCGGGTCGAGGATACGGAACTCCGGGGCGCGAGGATCCTTGCCCATACAGGTATCGAGTATATAGCCATCGCCGCGGGCGCTGCGGTCGCGCGCGCTGCCGTCCGCGCCGCGCGTAGGCGCGCGCACTGGCGGTCGCGTCGCGTCGCGTCGCGGCTTGGATGTCCCAAGGTTCTGGTGGCGACGAGAGCTGATCACGCGCCGCCGGCGGTCGCACGCGGCGCGTTCACGGAGCCGCGCCGCGCGACCGAACGCGCGCGCCGCACGGTCAAGAACGGCGTTCCCAGCCCTTGAGCGCGGTCGTCGCCTGGCGATTCTGCACAAACTTGCGTCACCGCTGCGCGCCGAGGACTATCCCCATCCGCGGGGCTCGATCGGCCCACGCGACGATCGCTATGTCCGTCGAGACGCAGCAGACCTTTCCTCAGCAGGCGCCGGCGCCGGCGGCCGGCGGCGTCCCCCTCGGCGCCGTGCTGATGTTGATGGCCGTCATGGGCTGGAGCTTCGTCGGCGCGATCCGCTGCTACGCGCGACCGGCCGGGGGCGTAGCGAGCGGGCTCGCGGCCCCGCCCGTCGCCGCGGTCGGCCAGGACGGGGCCGAGCCGGGCGACGAGCCGCCGCCCGACTCGCAATATGCGCTCGCGGACAGCTCGGAATCACCCGAGGCCGAGGCCGACGCGGAGCCCGGTGAAGACGAGGGCGAGGACGACGGCGGTGGCGACGGCGGTGGCGACGGCGAGGATGGTGGCGAAGCCGCGATTGAGACCGAGTTCTCCAAATCCTTCACGCCGCCCGAGCAGACCGAGGACTGGGCCGAGCAGCTGGAGCTGCCGAAGACCGTCAAGTACACGGTGCGCTTCGGCGGCTCGCTGGTCCGCGTCGCCAACCTGTTCAAGATCTACCACCACGAGATCCAGGCGCTGAACCCCGGCGTCGACCCCGAGCGCGAGCTGCCGCCCGGCACCAAGGTCGTGGTCTACAAGGGCGAGGGCGCGCCCGGCGAGGGCGGCGAGTCGGTCGACTACGCCGGCGCCGGCTCGATCTCTGACCCCGGCGGGATCCCCATGGTCGAAGGACCTGGTCGTATCCCCAAGGCGACCCCCTGGAAAACCTTCGCGATCGCCGAGACCATCGCCGTCATGGACCTCGCGCTGCGTCGCTGGGCCAAGCGACCCGGCGCGCAGAAGGTGCTCGTCGGCAACATGTCGCAGCGCGGCGGCGGGCGGCTCAAGCCGCACAGCACCCACCAGTCGGGCCGCGACGTCGACATCGGCTACATCCAGAAGTGGGATGGGAAAGAGGAGCTCAACTGGCGCAAGATGAACGCCCAGAACCTCGACCCCGGCGAGACCTGGGCGCTGCTCCAGACCTTCGTCGGGACCGGCGCGGTCGAGGTCATCTTCATCGACCGCGGGCTGCAGAAGCTGCTGCACGAGTACGCGCGCGCGCAGGGCGTGACCGAGGCCGCGCTCGAGCCGTGGATGGAGTACCCGCGCCGCACCGGCGAGGGCGCGCCGATGATCCAGCACGTCGCCGGTCACGACGACCACATCCACGTCCGCTTCGCCTGTCCACCCGGACAGGATCGCTGCAAGTCGCGCGCGCAGGAGTAGCCGCGGGCGCCGGCCGCCCGGTCCGCGCGCGCCTGTCACCGCCTGTCACCGTCTGTCTTTGCGGTTAGGTCGCGCGGGGGCGCGCAACTCGGTGTGCGGAAAGCCAGGACACGCGCGGACACGGGGCCTCGCGGCGGGGAAAAAATCACGTTTTCGTCGGGCGGCGCGGGAACTTCGTCGGGACGCTCACGTCTAACGGGGTCGATGCTCTCCTCGACGCTCGGGCTCCTCTCACGCGCACGCTCCCTTCGCGCCTCCGCTTCCTCCGCCTCGGCCAACCGCCCCGCGAGCTCCCGCGCGCGCCGGTCCGCGCACCGCGTCGCGCTCGCGCTCGCGCTGCTCGCCACGGCGCTGCCCGCCTGCGCCTCGCACCAGCTTAATAAAGAACTCTCGATCCCTGACGTGGTCGCCGAGCGCGCCCCCGGCGTCGTGCGCATCGAGGTCCCCGGCGGCTACGGCAGCGGCTTCGTGGTCGACGAGCGCGGCGTGATCGCGACCAGCTACCACGTCATCGCCGGCGCCGAGGCGGCCGAGGTCGTCATCGACGACACCCACCGGCTGCCGGTGGTGCGCGTGCTCGCGAGCGACGAGCTGCACGACCTCGCCCTCGTCCAGGTGCAGATGGGGCCGCAGGAGCGCCTGCGCAGCCTGCCGCTCGGGGACAGCCGCGGCGTCCGCCCCGGCGAGCCGGTCCTGACGATCGGCAGCCCCTTCGGGATGCTCGACCACACCGTCTCCGACGGCCTCGTCAGCTCGGTGCGCGGCGAGGACGAGATCAAGCTGCTGCAGATCTCGGCGCCGATCTCCGAGGGCTCCAGCGGCGGGCCGCTGCTCAACCGCAACGGCGAGGTCATCGGGATGGCCTCGATGATCGTCAGCGGCGGGCAGAACGTGAACTTCGCGATCCCGGTCGAGTACCTCGAGCCGATGCTCAAGCGGCGCGGCGGCGAGTCGATGACCAGCTTCGGAAAACGCACCGCCGAGCCCGAGGAGCCGACGCTGCCCGAGACCGACGCGCTGGTGGTGAGCGTGCCCGACGACCTGCTCAACGCCTGCGAGGAGCCCTCGCAGCGCGTGATCCAGGCGGCGATCGACGACGCCGTGCGCGTGGCGACGCCGCTGTGCAACGAGGAGTCCTACGAGGCCTGCTACCGGATCTACGAGGGCGCGATCGTCGGGCTCGCCTCGGGCATGGACATCGAGGGCTGCCTGCGCACGCGCGAGGTCCTGAGCGAGGCGACCGCCCGCGGCAAGTCGATCCAGGACCCGGCCGATCGCGCGATCTGGCTGCGGGACACGCTGCGCGCGGTCGGTCGAGCGCTGCAGAGCGCGGAGCGCCAGACCGAGGTCGACACCTCGCCGGTCGGCGTGGAGCCGGAGATCGGCTTCGGCGAGCCCGTTCAGCGCGGCCGCTGAGTCCTCGAGGTCCTGGGGGAGCCGGGCTCCTGTGACGGGCTCTCGGTCCCGGACGCGGTCTGCGTGGCGTTCTACGAGATCGGAGAGGCGCCCCCGGTCTCGAGAGCGTCGGCGCGTGCGGGGTGACGCCGTAGACGGCCAGGCTACGGCTGGGCTCCAGACGCGGGCTGCGTCGCCTTCACCTGCTCCGTGAGCCAGTCCGTGTAGATCGGCGCGGCGTCGCAGGTGATGTGGTCCGCGTTCTGCATCTGCTCCTCGGGGAAGGTCTTGAGGCCCTCGATGAAGTGCGCGCGCGGGTGCTGGTTCGCGAGCTCGCGCAGCGTCGCCTGCAGGCTCGCGTAGTAGCGCTTAAACGCGCGCTTCTTAGGCAGGTGCTCGTACAGCGGCCCCGGGGCGATGTAGAGCTCGAAGCCGCGCTCGTCCGCGAGCCGCATCATCGCCTCCAGCGCCCGGCGGTTGTCGCCGCTGAGCTCAAACTTTTGGCTGCTGACGTGCTTGACGTGGCCGCGGTAGTCGCGGCGCACGACCTCGGGGATCGCCCCGCACATCTCGACGTAGCCGGTCTCGGTCATCACCGGGTCTCTCAGGGGGAGGTCGCGGTCCGAGACGCGCAGCGCGGCCATCTCCTCCTCGCTGCGGGTCGCGTCGAGGTACGCGAACTTGAGGCTCTTGCGCAGCGATCGGCGCTCGGCGTAGAGCCGCATGTAGCGGTTGATCGCGATCTCGCGCCGGTCTTTACGCTTGATCTTAAACGCGCGCTTGGTCTCGCGGGTCAGCGGGCGCGCGCGCGGGATCCTCCCCAAGAACGGGCGGTGGAAGCGGCGGATCCAGACGTCGTAGGTGTGCACCACCACGACCGCCTTCGGCGGGCCGTGGCGCTCGAGGTACTCCTCGAGCATCCACAGATCGTCGATGGTGCCGAAGTTGCCGATGGTGCCGAGGTTGAGCCCGCGCAGCCCGGTCTGTTCTTCAAGGTGCCTGGGGTCGAAGCCCTGGTTGACGGTGGAGTCGCCGAGCACGAGCCAGTCGACCGGCTCGCTCTCGCCGAGCAGCGCCCACTTGTAGGCGACGTAGCGGTAGCCGAGGTTGGGGCCGTTTCGGTCGAGGTAGCGGCCGAGCAGCGCGTTGGCGGCGAGGAAGCCCGCGATCGTGATGACGAGCGCGAGCGCGATGCTCCGCCATCTCGTGGTGTGCTGCCCCTCCGTGTATCCGCGCTCGAGCATCGCCTGTCTTAACCTCAGAGCTAGCGTCAGAATTGGAAGTAGATGAACTCGATCGTCTCGCCGGTGGCGAGCGCCATCGAGGCCGCCAGCAGCGCGGCGTACAGCAGCCCGCGCAGGATCACGTGGAGGCGCAGCGCGACCAGCAGGTCGTCGGCGATCCACTGCGCGAATTGCATGATGAGCACGGGGACCCAGAGGATCGCGAGGTTGGCGATCGTCATGTCTGGGAGCTGCCCGTAGCCGGCGCCGAGGCCCGAGAGGAAGTCCCCCAGGTCGGCGAGGGACTCGATCCGGAAGATGATCCAGCCGCCGACCGTGAACACGAACATGACCGCGGCCTTGGGGATGTCGAGCGCCAGCGAGCCGCGGCGCTTGAGCAGCGCGACGCGGCGCTCGGCGACCCGGTACACGCACAGCAGCGCGCCGTGGTAGGCGCCCCAGAGCACAAATTTCCAGGCGGCGCCGTGCCACAGGCCGCCCAGCAGCATCGTTAAAAACAGGTTGCGGTAGGTCCGGACCTTGCCGTGGCGGTTGCCGCCGAGCGGGATGTACAGGTAGTCGCGCAGCCAGCTCGAGAGCGAGACGTGCCAGCGCCGCCAAAAATCGCTCGGGCTGACGGCGAAGTAGGGCAGCTTGAAGTTGATCATCAAGTGGAAGCCCATGAGCATGGCGAGCCCGCGCGCCATGTCCGAGTAGCCAGAGAAGTCGCCGTAGATCTGCAGCGTGAAGGCCAGCGCGCCGATCAGCAGGTCCGGCCCGCCGTGGGCGGCCGGGTCGGCGAAGACCTCGTTCGCGAGCAGCGCGGCGTTGTCGGCGATGACGACCTTCTTAAATAGGCCCCAGATGATCAGAAACAGCCCGGCCTCGACCCCGCCGGCGGTCAGCTTGCGCGGCGCCTGGACCTGGGGCAGGAACCGGCTGCTGCGCTCGATCGGCCCGGCGACCAGCTGGGGGAAGAAGGCGACGTAGACCGCGAAGTCGAGCGGGTTGCGACACGCCTTGGTCGCGCCCCGGTACACGTCGATCGTGTAGCTCATCGACTGGAAGGTGTAGAACGAGATGCCGACCGGCAGGATGATCTTGAGGGACGGCAGCGCGGCCTCGAGGCCGACCGCGAGCAGCAGCTCGCCGAGGCTCTCGAGGAAAAAATTGAAGTATTTAAAGATCGCCAGCAGGCCGAGGTTGCTGACCACGGAGAGCGCGACCCAGCGCTTGCGAACGGCGGGATCCTCGGCGTCCTCGGTGCGCAGCGCGGCGAGGTAGTCGATGCCCGTCGAGAGCATGATCAGCCCGAGGAACATCCAGTTCCACCAGCCGTAGAACACGTAGCTGGCGATCAGGAGCAGCGTGTTCTGGACCCGGTACCAGCGGCCGCACGCGAGGTACAGCGCGTACACGAGCGCGAAGAACAGCAAGAACTCCCAGGAGTTGAAGAGCACGCGCCGAGCAGTCTACACGGCGCGTGGGGCGTGATCACTGCGGTCGCGTCGTGGCAGGCGGCGGTAGCGTTGAGCGCGCGGGCACGCGCGAGGAGCCTGTAAGCTGCTTCGGTATGCTGAATTTCAACGGTTTCCGCCGTGGGCTCGTCCGGGGTCTCGTGTTCGCGCAGGTTGCGCTTTTGCTCACGAGCTGCGGCGGCGTCTCGGCGGGCGAGCTCGCGGCGATCGAGCTGCCGCCGGGCTTCTCGATCGAAGTCTACGCCGAGGTGCCCGGCGCGCGCTCTATGGTTCTTGGGCCAGCTGGGACCGTGTTCGTCGGCTCGCGCTCCAAGGGCAAGGTCTACGCGGTGCGCGACACCGACGGCGACGCGCGCGGCGACCAGGTCCACGTGCTCGCGCGCGAGCTCAACTCGCCCAACGGGGTCGCGATCCGCGAGGGGGCGCTCTACGTCGCCGAGATCTCCAGGATCCTGCGCTTCGACGCGGTGGAGGACGCGGTGGACTCGGGCTCGGCGCCGGCGCCGGTGGTCGTCCGTGACGACCTCCCGACCGACGAGCACCACGGCTGGAAGTTCATCGCCTTCGACCCGGCGGGCGAGTGGCTGTACGTGCCCGTGGGCGCGCCCTGCAACGTGTGCCAGCGCGACGACGATGAGCGCTACGCGTCAATCCTGCGCGTGCGCCCGGACGGGCGCGAGCTCGAGGTCTTCGCCCGCGGCGTCCGCAACACCGTCGGCTTCGCCTGGCACCCCGAGACGGGCGAGCTGTGGTTCACGGACAACGGCCGCGATCGCCTGGGCGACGACGTGCCGCCCGACGAGCTCAACCACGCGCCAACGGCCGGGCTGCACTTCGGCTTCCCCCACTGCCACGGCCGCGCCGTCCTCGACCCGGACTTCGGCTACGACGCGGCCTGCGACGAGCTCGCGCCGCCGGCGCGCGAGCTCGGGCCGCACGTCGCCGCGCTCGGGATGCGCTTTTACACCGGCGAGCAGTTCCCCGAGGAGTACCGCGGCGACATCTTCATCGCCGAGCACGGCTCGTGGAACCGAACCGTGCCGATCGGCTACCGCGTGACCCGGGTCAAGCTCGACGCCGACGGCGGCGCGCCGAGCTACGAGATGTTCGCCTCGGGCTGGCTCGACGAGGATCGCGGCGAGGACTGGGGCCGCCCGGTCGACGTGCTCGTGATGCCCGACGGCGCGCTGCTGGTCTCAGACGACGCCGCCGGGGTGATCTACCGGATTCACTACACGGGCTGAGCGTCACATCGGCGGGCGCAGGACCGTGATCGACGAGTGGTTCGAGACGTTCGCGGAGTCGGCGAGGCTCGTGATCGAGTCGTCCGAGGGGTCGTAGACCTGGAAGACCGTGCCGTCGCCCGAGTAGCCCGAGATGTAGATCTTGCCGGTCGTGAAGTCGGTGTCCGTGCCGGTGTGACCCGAGATCGGCTGGGCGCCGGTGTCGGTCTTGCTCCCGTCCTGGGCGTCGAGGCGCTGCATCGGGCCCGTGAAGGTGCGCGCGTAGAAGTTGCCGCCGTAGTACGAGCCCGTGCGGCTGTTCTCGCCGACGTTGGTCGCGTCGGTGATGGTCCGGACGATGGTGTCGGTGTTCGTGTCGATCACCTGAAAGCCCATCTCGAACCAGGTGCGGATGTAGAGCTCGTTGTTCTCCATGTCCCAGGTGCCCGCGCTCGAGCCGGCGACGTCGACCGGGAAGCTTGACCAGGCGCCGTCGCGGTAGACCCACATCGTCGACTGACCATCCTTGAGGTAGTAGAAGCCGTCGGAGAACCACTGGAAGAAGCCGATCGGGCTGCTGGTCATGTTGCCCGGGCCGGCCATCACGTTCGCCCACTGATCGGTCTCGGGGTCAAAGCTGTAGATCGTGTTGTTGCTGCCCATCAGGTAGACCAGCGCGCCGTCGTTGGTGATCTGCGTGCGCGTCGTCTGCGGCGGGTTGGGCATCGTCGCCCACGTGTCGCTGGTGATGTCGTACTCGTAGAAGCCCTCTGTGCCGTTCGAGCTCGTGAGATAGATCTGGCGCTCCTCGTACTGGCAGCTGTCCGAGCAGCCATCATCGGCCATCTGGTTGTTGTCGTCGCACTGCTCGACGCCCTCTTGCACGAAGCCGTCGCCGCAGGTCGCCGCGACGCAGCCGGCGACGCAGTCGTCGGTGTCGAGATCGTTGCCGTCGTCGCACTCCTCCACGCCCTCTTGCACGAAGGCGTCGCCGCAGCTCGCGGCGACGCAGGTGTCGAGGCAGTCGTCGGTGTTCTCGGCGTTGCCGTCGTCGCACTCCTCAATACCAGCCTGCACGTAGGTGTCGCCGCAGCTCGCGGCCATGCAGGTGTCGAGGCAGTCGTCGGTGTTGTCGTCGTTGCCGTCGTCACACTGCTCGTCGTCCTGAACCTCGCCGTCGCCGCAGGTGATCGCCGCGCACGCGTTGGTGCAGCCGTCGTCGTCGATGTCGTTGCCGTCGTCGCAGGCCTCGCCCGGCCCGACGTAGCCGTCGCCGCAGCTCGCGTTCACGCAGGTGTCGAGGCAGTCGTCGGTGTTCTCGGCGTTGCCGTCGTCGCACTCCTCGTCGCCCTCGACCACACCGTTCCCGCACTCCGGATCCGGCGGGTCGACGCAGACGTCGTTCTCGCACACGAGATCACCGTCGCAGGTGCCCCCGTCGCAGACGCAGTTCGCCATGCCGGGCTCGCAGATCGGCCCGGTCGAGGTGCTCCCCGAGGTCGTCGCGCCGGTCATGCCCATGGTCTCGGTGCCGCTCGGGTCGGGCCCGGCCGTCGTCATCGAGCCGGTCGTCGTCATCGAGCCGGTGGTCGTCGTGCCGTCCTCAGAGGTGCTGGTCTCGGTGTCGGAGGTGCTGCCGGTCGCGTCGTCGCCGCAGCCGGCGAGCGCGAGCGTGAGCAGCAGCGGCGTCACGAGGATGGGGGTGCTCCCGATACGAATTTTCATACGGCCTCGTTAATACATGTTCTTATGGACATGTCTATGCTCCCGCGTCCGGATCCTGGTGGCGACGCGCTGAGCTCCTCGCGGCCCGCCGGCATCAGCGGGTTCGGCGTCGACGGCGGCGCGTCGCCTACGTCGCGCGCCGGCTGGGTAGTCCGGATAGGCTCCGCGTCGACGCGGGGGGCCGTCGAGGCCGCGCGCGCTGGGGCGCCGGCGCGGCCGCGCGCGCGGGTCGGCGTGGCGTTCGCGCGCACCTTCGTGTCTCGAGGGCGCTCCCGGCGAGTGCGGTAGACTCCCGGGTCGTGGTCGGCTTCGCGCGGCGTCAGACGTTCCTGCAGGCTCGGCGCGCGCGGGTCCTCGACCTCCTGGTCGGCTTGCTGTGCTGCGTGTGCTTCGTGTGCCTCGCGGCGCGCCCGAGCCTCGCGCGGGCCGAGCAGCCGTGCGAGGACGCCTGGGTCGCGCAGGCGATCGAGGAGACCGGGGTGGCGATGGAGATCGTCGGCTGCCCCGACAACCTCGTGATCGTGCGCCTGCAGCCGCGTGACGCCCCGACGATGGATGTCGAGATCGCCAACGCGCCCGAGGGCGGCTTTCGGCGCGTCGGCCCGCTGCGCGTCTCGCCGATCATCTCGGCGATCTACGCCGAGCTCCCGGCGGGTCAGCGCCGCGACTTCGAAGCGCTGCTCACCTGGCTCGAGGGCAACTACGCGTCGCTTGGGCTGGGGCTCGGCCCCCCGCCGTCGGAGCTGAAGACCCACCGGCTCGAGTCGCTCGGCTCGCGGCAGTCCTCGGCGGTCGCGCGCGCGCCGTTCGAGCTGCGCTGGCTGCTGCTCGCGCCGCTCGGCCTGCTGCTGATGCTCGCGGCCCGTCGCCGCGAGGGCGCGCGCGGGTGGACGCGGCCCCGCAGCCGAGACGCGGGCGCGGTGTTCGTGATCGCCTGCGCGGCGCGCAGCGTGCTGGGTTTTTGGGGGCCGCTGCACGCGAACGGGATGGGGCCGGACTGGATCCAGCTGACGACGGGCGGGGCCGGCGTGAGCCTCGGCAACTACGGCCCTGGCTACCCCGAGCTGCTGCTCCCGGTCGTCGAGTGGGCGCGCGCAGGTCTGTCTTTTGCGCCAGATTATGCGCTCTTCACCGTCAACGTCCTGCTCTCGGGGGCCGCCGCGGCGCTCGTGTATCAGCTCGCGCGGCGGGCCGGGCTCGCGCGCGAGCCCGCGCTGCTCGCCGGCGGGCTGATGGCGCTCGACCCCGTGCAGGTGCGCAACGCGGCGACCGAGGGCTACTTCACCGTGATCATCCTGTTCACGCTGTTCGCCAGCCTCGCGGTGCAGCGCGCGGGCCAGGCGTGGGCGCGTCGCGACGGCGCGCTCGCGCGCCCGACCTTGGTGATCGCGCTTTGGCTCGCCGCGGCGGGGCTCTTGGCGGCCCAGGCCGCGCGCGTGCACCCGATCGCGTGGATCCCCGTCGCGCTGACCCCCTTCGCGGGCTTCTTGATCGGCGGCGACGGCGACGGCGCGCCGGGCTTGTTCCGCCGCGTGGGCTTCGTGACGATCGCGGGCGTCGCGGTCGGCGGGATCGTGCTGCTGACGAGCTACGGCGAGATCGAGCTCGTGCGCGCGAGCGTGATCGGGGCGAAGGAGAGCGGCGGCTCGGTCGGGCAGTTCCTGCGCCCCCAGGACCTGGTCGCCGCGGGCGTGTTCCCGCTGATCTGCGTCGCCGCGCTGGTAGCGAGCCGCGGCGCGTCATCGGCCCGGAGGATGTTGATCGTGGTCGGCCTCGTGCACCTCGCCTGCGTGATGATGACGCGCACCAACTACGGGCAGTCGATCTTCTGGCGCGCCTCCTACGACCGCCTGTTCGCGCCGATGATCGCGCTCGGGCTCGCGAGCCTGTGGCCGGTCGCGCGCGAGCCCGTGGTTGATCAGCGGGCGGGCGACGGCGCGGGATCGGGGGAGGAGGGCGCGGCGGCGGCGGCGGAGGCGGCGAACGCCGAGTCGCCGCCGGTGCGGGCGCGCGTCTACGTCGCGGTCGTGGGCGCGCTCGCGCTGATGAGCGCGCTGTACGGACCGTCGATGCTGACGCGGACCACCGAGCAGCTCGAGTATCGAGCGCTGCGTCAGCAGCTCTCGAGCTTCCCCGCGCCGTGCACCGTGGTCTACGTCGGCGCGGTCGGGGCGAGCCGCAACGTGACGCTCCCCGATCTCGACCTGACGCGGCCGCAGCGCTTCCAGGGGCTCGCGTACCGGATTCGCGACAAGCTGCCGAACCAGTCGATCCCCGCGCTCCACGGCTGCCTGCTGTACGCGCGCTCGTCGCTGTGCTCGAGCGCGGAGGGGCGGGCGCTGTGCGAGGAGGTCGAGCGGCGCCTCCCGCTCGCTGAGCCGATGATGTCCCTCGAGCTGCCGGCGCGCCCGAGTCACGTCAGCTTCCCCTACGACCAGGACCGGGTCGACATCGCGCTGTACCTCGTGTCGACGAGCGTCGGCGCGGATCGTCCCCCGCCCGCAGCGGCTCAGTAGCCGGCGGCCATGCCGTCTTTGCGTGACTCCGAGGCGCCGACGTAGACCTTGTTCGCGGCGTCCCAGGCGATCGCCTGGTAGCCGCCGAAGCCCCCGCTGCGTCGCCCGAGCCGGTGGCCGCGCTCGATCAGCCCGCGCTCGGTCGCCGGCGAGAAGCCGCGCTCGAGGTAGACGGTGCCGCCGTCGGTCATGCGCTCCCCGGTCGGCTGGCTCGAGCCCAGGTGCAGCATCCGCGGCGCGTCGCCGGCTTCCTGAAGGTTCATGTCGAAGTCGATGAGGTTGATCAGCACCTGCGCGTGCATCTGCGGCTGGGCGGCGCCGCCCATCACCCCGAAGCTCAGCCACGGCGCGCCGCGGCGCGTGACGAAGGCCGGGATGATGGTGTGGAAGGGGCGCTTTCGAGGTGCGTAGCAGTTGAAGTGCCCCGGGGTGAGCGAGAACAGCTCGCCGCGATCCTGAAAGCCGAAGCCCAGGCCGTCGGGGACCATGCCCGAGCCCATGCCGCGGTAGTTGCTCTGGATCAGCGAGACCATCATGCCGCGGCTGTCGGCGACGGTCAGGTAGGTGGTGTCGCCGCGCTCTAGCTTCGGGTCGCCGGCGTCGACGACACGGGCCGCGCGCGCGCCGATCCGCTGCCGCTGCAGCCGGGCGTAGCGGCGCGAGATCAGCCCCTCGACGGGGAGCTCGTGGAAGGCGGGGTCGGCGTAGAACTTGGCCCGGTCGGCGAACGCGAGCTTCTTCGCCTCGATCAGCAGGTGCAGGTACTCGGGGCTGTCGAGGCCCATGCTGCGCAGGTCGTAGCCGGCGAGCACGCCGAGGATCTGCAGCGCGGCGATGCCCTGGCCGTTCGGGGGCAGCTCCCACACGTCGTAGCCGCGGTAGCTCAGCTTGACGGGGGTGACCCACTCGGAGCGGTGCGCCTCGAGGTCGCGCTTGCGCAGGAAGCCGCCGACTCGAGTCATGTAGCGGTCCATCACGTCCGCGAGCGCGCCGCGGTAGAAGGCGTCGCGGCCGGAGGTGGCGAGCGCCTCGTAGGTCCGCGCCAGCGCCTGGTTGGCGAACACTTCGCCCTTCTTCGGCGCGCGCCCGCCGGGCATAAAGGTCGCGCGGAAATTCGGGTACTTCTGCAGCGCGGCCGCGTTCTTCGCCCAGTAGTAGGCGATCAGCTCGCTGACCGGAAAGCCATCTCGCGCGGTCTCGATCGCGGGCGCGAGCACCTGCGACATGCGCAGCGCGCCGAAGCGCTTGTGCAGCTGAAACCAGCCGTCGACGGCGCCCGGGACCGAGACCGGCAGCGGTCCGTGCGGCGGGATCGCCTGCAGGCCCTTGCTCTGCAGGCCCTTGAGCGTGAGCAGCTGGGGCGAGCGGCCGCTCGCGTTGAGGCCGTGCAGCCGGCGCCGCTTCGGCTCCCACACGATCGCGAACAGGTCGCCGCCGACTCCGCAGCCGACCGGCTCGACCACGCCGAGGACCGCGTTGGCGGCGATCGCCGCGTCGACGGCCGTGCCGCCGCGCTTGAGGATGTCGAGCGCCGCGATGGTCGCGAGGGGCTGCGAGGTCGCGGCCATGCCGTGGCGCGCGATGACCTCGGAGCGGGTGGCGAAGGAGCGTCCGGTGATGCGATCGGCGGCCACGGCTTCGGTCGATACCCGGGGGAGCAGCGGGAGCAGCGAGAGCCCCGCGCAGGCGCGCCGCAAAAACGCGCGGCGAGGGTGAGCGAGTCGCTGCGGCGGGGTCATGGAGCGATGAGCTTAACGTACACGACGCGGCGCGTGGGAGCGCGCCGCGTCGTCGGGGCGATGGCGGTGTCGCCTACTTGTCGAGGTGAACGTCCATCTGCGGGAACGGGATCGAGATGCCGGCCTGGTCGAGCGCGTTCTTGACGATCTCGTGGCCCTTATCCCAGATATCCCAGTAGTGGTCGGGGTGCGCCCAGATGCGGACCTGGAAGTCGACCGAGGAGCCGCCGAGGCCGGCGAGGAAGATCTGGTGCCCCTGGTTGGGGTCGCGGTTCGGCACGCTCTTGGCCGCGGCGTCGAGCACCTGGCGGACCTGCGCGAGGTTGGCGTCGTAGGCGACGCCGACGTTGATGTCGACGCGGCGCAGCGGGTTCGAGGTGTAGTTCTCGATCACGCCCGCGGTCGCGGTCGCGTTGGGGATGATCACGCGGCGGTTGTCGAGGCTGTCGAGCGCGCAGACGAACAGCCCGATCTCGCGGACGATGCCCTCGTTGCCGCCCATGACGACGTAGTCGCCGATGCTGAAGGGCCGAAAGAACATGATCATGACGCCGGCCGCGAAGTTCGACAGCGTCCCCTGGAACGCGAGACCGATCGCGAGACCGGCGGCGCCGAGGATGGCCGCGAAGCTCGTCGTCTCGATCCCGAACATGCTCAAGACCGCGAGGATGGCCGCGATCAGCACGAGGTAGCGCATGAGGCCGCCGAAGAAGACGGACAGCGTCTCGTCGAAGCTCTTCGCGCGCAGCGACGCGATCAGCTTGCGGCTCGCCCAGTTGGCGACGCGGAACGAGAGCCACAGCGCGATGAGGGCGCCGAGCAGTCGCAGCCCGTACTGGACCGCGAGCGGGGCAATCTCCTTGACAAGATCTTCCATGGCGAAGAGGTACAAGCTGTCTCCCCGCGCGAGCAAGCCCTGAATTGCATATTCACGGGTTTTTGAGCGTGTGTCGTGAAACCGCGCAATGCTTTCGGTTGATCCCGGGGGTCTTCATCCGGCACCGGCGCCGGCCGGGTGTGCGCGTTTGAGCGGTTTTGGCCACAGCGTGGCCGCGCTCATCACACTCGCCGCGCTCGCGCGTCGAGGCACGATCTCTATGCGCGGAACGCTCGTGGCGCGCGTCAAAATTCCGCGTTCGCGCCGTCACGCGCGCGTCGATTCTCAATCGGTCTTCTAGAACATGTTTGTTGAGACGGGTTCGCGCGCAGCGAGCGTGTCGGCGAGGTACAATGTGCCGTCCTTGTCTCGGGTGAACTTAAAAACCCATACGCGGGTAGAGCACCCGACGACCAAGATCGTCGGGCACGCTCGCGAGCGGGAGCCGCCGCCGCCGCCGGAGGAGTCGCCGGGGCGTTACTACCTGCTCGTGTTCCAGGACGATCGCTCGTGGATGGTCCAGCTGCCCGAGGAGGGCTCCGTCGTCATCGGGCGCGCCGATGACGTCGACCTCCAGCTGCCCGGCAAGGCCGTCTCGCGCAGGCACGCGCGCCTGACCCTCAAGGACGGGGTCGCGCAGGTCGTGGACCTCGACAGTCAGAACGGCGTCTGGGTGAACGGCGAGCGGATCAACGCCGCGCGCACGCTGTCGTCGGGCGACTCGGTCTCGATCTCCGAGACGAGCCTCATCTACCACGCCAACAGCCCGCCGCGCCCCGTCATGCGCAGGCGCGCGCTCGACAGCGAGCACTTCCGCGAGCGCGTCCTCGAGGAGCTCGAGCGCGCGCATCGCTTCGCGCGCGAGCTCGTGCTCGTCATCCTGCTGCCGAGCGAGGGGGTCGATCCGCAGCGCTTCGAAGAGCTGCTGACCTCGGTGGTGCGCTTGATCGACGTGGCCTCGGTCGACCATCACCCCGTCGATCACACCGCGCAGTTCTACGTGCTCATGCCCGAGACCGGCGCTGCGGACGCGGCCGCCGCGGTCGCGCGCATCAGCCGTGAGCTCGCCGCGGTCGACCCCCGGATGCGCGTCGGCTACGCGTGCAGCCCCGCCGACGGCAGCGACCTCGACTCGCTGTTCACGAGCGCTCGAGACGCGGCCCGCGTCGCCGTGCGCGGAGAGGCCCGGGCCGCGACCGCGACCTCGCGCGCGTTCGAGCTCGGCGACGTCGAGGTCGTCGTCGCCGAGCCCTCGATGATCCGGCTCTACGCGCTGATCGAGCGCCTGGCCGCGTCATCCCTGCCGGTCCTCATCACCGGCGAGACGGGCACCGGCAAAGAGGTCGCGGCCTCGGCGATTCACTACTGGTCGGCGCGCAAAGACGGGCCGTTCGTCACGCTCAACTGCGCGGCGCTGCAGGAGGGCCTGGTCGAGAGCGAGCTGTTCGGGCACGAGCGCGGCGCGTTCACGGGCGCGGTCTCGTCGAAGCCGGGGCTGCTCGAGGCCGGCTCGGGCGGCACCGTGTTCCTCGACGAGATCGGCGAGCTCACGGCGTCGGCGCAGGCCAAGCTCCTGCGCGTGCTCGAGACCAAGCGCGTGATGAGGGTCGGCGACGTCCGCGAGCGTGAGATCGACATTCGCATCGTCGCCGCGACGCACCACGACATCGAGCAGGAGGCCCGGGTCGGTCGCTTCCGCCAGGATCTGTTCTTTCGCCTGAGCGGCGCGACCGTCTGGCTGCCGCCGCTGCGGGACCGCCCGCGCGAGTTGCCGCAGCTCGCCCGCAGCCTGCTGCGCAACGCCTGCGCCAAGGTCGGTCGGCCGACGCTCGAGATCAGCGTCGGCGCGATGCGGTATCTCGCGCGACACCGGTGGCCGGGCAACATCCGCGAGCTGCGAAACGTCATGGAGTACATGGCCGCGACGGTGCCCGGCGACGTGCTCGAGGCCGATCACCTCGACGAGCGCATCGGGCGAAAGATCACCGGGAGGCCGGTCAGCTCGCGCACGAGTCGCGCGGATCAGGCGACCGCGCGCGTCAACGTGACGCCGACGTCGTCGCCCGCGTCGACGCAGGCTCCTCCGCCCGCGCCGGAGCCAAAGCCTGAGCCTGAGCCCGAGCCGCGCAAGACCTTTCGACCGATCGCCGAGGAGGTCCGCGAGCTCGAGATCCGCCGCATGTCGGAAGCGCTCGCGGCGACGGGGGGCGTGCAGACCCAGGCGGCAAACCTCATCGATATGCCGCTGCGCACCTTCGTCAACAAGCTCAAGCGCTACGGGCTGAAGCGATAGCGGCGCGGCTCGTCCGCGCGCCTTGAGGAGTCCTCATCCGCGACGGCGAGTGCGTGATAGTGCATTGGTTCGGCCGGCGCGCGATGACGCGACGCCGATTTTGCATGATGCCCGTTGAGCCAGATTTGCCTACTGAGCAAGGACTGCGTTCCGGCGGCGCGTAGCGCTGTGCAGATCTTGCTTCGTCGCGGCGCGCGAGCTCGCTATGTCCGCGAAACCTCGAGGGCGTGGGGCTGGCACGGTGCGTGCTTATTCAACGGCTGAGGTCGCGGACGACCTCGCTGGGCCCGCGTCACCGTATGTCCTCGGCGCGAGCTCAGCGCTTCCAAACCACCAGACGTCCGCTCTTATGGCACCGGGCGCCTGGTGACTCCACCACCCCCCTCGGCACACGTATCGCCAAAGGAGGTAGCGTCTCCAGCACGTCGTTCATGGAGTGAGCGGCATTCCACGCAAAGGAAGATAGCAACCATGCGAGCGCCCGCTCTCGCGCGCGCCCATCGTCCCACAAGGCGCGCGCGGCGTCTCGGGGCGGGTGACTCGCGCCGCGCCGCCACGGACTGGCGGCGCATTTTTTTTGTAGATTTTAGTTTGTAGAAGACGCGCTTCGCGTCGCCCGCACGCGCGTCAGCGGTCGCGCAGCGGCCCGAAGCGCGGCGACGGCAGGCCGAGGCGGTCGAGGAGCCCGCGCAGGCGCGCTCGCGCCTCCCGCTGCGCGGCGCGGTACGAAGGCTGCTCGCGCACGCTCGCGTGAAACCGTCCGCGCTCGCCGATCCAGCGCCCGCCGATCATCAGGCCGTCGAGCGCGGCGGTCGCGTCGCCGTGGGTGAGCGCGCGCAGCGGGTCGCTCCCAGGCCACAGCGCGGGGTGCTCGAGGTCCCAGACCGCGAGGTGCGCCCAGCGCCCCGCCTCGATCCTCCCACAGGGCATCTTCGGGTGCATGTCTCCGGGGACAGACCAAACGCGCGAGAGCAAGAACCCCGGGTCGCCCAGCGGCGCGCGCTCCCGCTGGCGCTGGGCTCGGAGCGCTCGGATCGCGCGCGCGTCCGGCAGCGCGCCCGTGCGCCGAAACTCGCTAAACACAGGCGACTCGACGATCGCGTGCGCGCGTGTCCCCGCGACCAGGCGGAGCTCTCGCTGCACGCCCATCACGTCGTTGCACGCGGCCGCGTCCGTCGCCACGATCCAGGGGACGCGCGCGCGCGTCCAGGCGGCGACGTCGGCGAGGAAGCCGAACTGCAGCTGGGAGTAGGGGCACAGCCCGAGCACGTGGCGCTGGGGGTCGAGCCGCGCGAGGTCACGGTCGGTGAGGAACAGCCCGTGCACCAAGAGCGATCGCGGCGGGCCGTCGAGCAGCCGCTCGCGCGTGAGCAGCTCGAGCGGGCTGCAGCCGTGACGCTCGAGCGCCCGCGCGTACTCCTCGTAGGACTGCGCGAGGTGGGCGTGCAGCGGCAGCGCGCGCTCGCCCGCGAGCTCGCTCGCGGCGCGCCACAGCGTCGGGCTGACCGTGTCGGTCGCGTGCGGGCCCAGGGCCGCGAGCACGCCGGCCTCGGCCATGCTCGCGTCGTCGTCGAGCGCCCGCGTCGCCTCTAGCTGCGCGCGCCAGGCGTCGGCGCCGGGGCCCTCGAGATCCTGCAGCGTCGGCGCGACGACGCCCGCCAAGCCCGCGTCGCGGAGCCCCGCCGCGACCTCGAGGCCGGCGTAGTAGTGATCCCAGACCACGGCGGTCCCCGAGAGCAGGCACTCGAACGCCCCGAGCCGCGTGAACGCGCGGATGTCCGCGGGCTCCAGCGCGCTCTCGATCTCGAAGAAGAACTGCTCGACGACGTTCTCCCGGGCCCCGGCGTCGCCGCCCAGCCCGCGCAGCGCGATCATCGAGAGGTGCGTGTGCGCGTTGATGAACGCGGGCGAGAGCAGCCGGTCCCCCAGGTCGATGAAGGCCTCGGCGGGGACGCGCGCGCGGGCGCGCGCGAGCGCCGGGTCATCGCGCGAGAGTTCGCTGACCGCCGTGATGTGGCGGCCCGCGAGCTCGAGCAGCGCCGGCGCGACGCGCAAGGGCGCTTGCGCGCCCCCGAGCACCACGTGATCCGCGTAGACGTAGGTCCGCGGCGTGGACGGCGGGTCGTGGGCGCGGGGGGGAGCGCTTGGGTCGCTGACAGGCAAAGGGGAGCACTTATATCACAGCCGCGGCGGGTCGCGGCGCGGCGCCGGCTCGCGTGGAGATCACGGTGCGTCGGGCGGCGGGTCGCGGCGCCGCTCGTGGGGCGGCCGCGGCTCGCCGGGCGCGCCGCGGCCGGACTCGCGCGCGGGCGGCCGTCCGGACGAAATCGCGTCGCGCCGGCGCCTCGCTCATCTATATATGACCAAAAAAACATGTTTATAAAAACATGCTTATAAAGACCTGTAAAACCTGCGAAGGTCAAGACGTCATGCGCTCGAATCTACTGGTCGCCCCTCTGCTCCTGATGTCCCTCGCGCTCGCCTGCGGCGATGACGGGCGGCCCGACGACTCGGCCTCGGGCTTCACGACCGTGCCCGTGGGCACCGGCACGGGCGGCGTGATGACGACGACCAGCGTGACCGAGGCGACCGCCGGGACGTCGCTCGGGACGACCGCGGGCGGCCAGACCGGCGCGATGACGACCGAGCCCGACAGCGCCAGCGCCGGGATGACCGACCCGACTGAGAGCGACGAGGTCGTCTGCGGTGACGGCGAGGTCGAGGGCGCCGAAGAGTGTGACGACGGCAACGACGACGACGGCGACGCCTGCCTCAGCGACTGCGTCGAGGCGCGCTGCGGCGACGGCGTGACCTGGGTGGGGGAGGAGGAGTGCGACGACGGCAACACCTCCAACAACGACGACTGCCTCAACGCCTGCGAGAGCGCCGTCTGCGGCGACGGCCTGATCAACGAGGGGGTCGAGGAGTGCGACGACGGCAACCCCAACGAGGGCGACGGCTGCCTCAACGACTGCGCCGCCGCGAGCTGCGGCGACGGGATCGTGTGGGAGGGCGTCGAGGGCTGCGACGACGGCAACGACGTCGACGATGACGCGTGCAGCAACTCGTGCGCCTCGGCGAGCTGCGGTGACGGCGTCATCAACGGGAACGACGAGTGTGACGACGGCAACGCCGACAACACCGACGCCTGCCTCGACTCCTGCCTCAACGCGAGCTGCGGCGACGGCTTCGTGCAGGCCGGCGTCGAGCAGTGCGACGGCGGCGGGGAGTCGATCGACTGCAACTCGGACTGCACGCCGGCGATGTGCGGCGACTCCAAGCTCAACCTCGCGGCCGGCGAGCTGTGCGACGAGGGCGGCGAGACCGCGAATTGCGACGCCGACTGCTCGCCGGTGGAGTGCGGCGACGGGGTCGTCAACATGACCGCGGGCGAGGAGTGCGACGACGGCAACAACAGCAACGGCGACGGCTGCGACGCCAACTGTGTCGAGGAGGTCGCGCAGGCCTGCGACGCCGGCGTCGACCCCCACCACAACACGCCCTGGGTCGTCTGCACCGCGACGCCCCAGGAGGCCTGGGTCTCCCACTCGCAGCCCGGCGGCGGTCAGTTCCACCCGATCAAGATCTGCCAGAGCCTCGGCTACAACACCGTCGGTCAGTACGGCGGGACCTGCGGCAACATCTGCAGCTACTGCGGCGGCGGGAACTCGTGCAGCAACCCCGGCAGCAAGTTCTTCTCGATCGGCAACTGGAACGGCGGCAACTGCGGGTCCGACGGCGAGGGCCCCATCGCCTGCCAGACCGTGATGTGGACCTGCGTCAACTAGTCGGCGCGGCTCGCTAGCGCAGCAGCGCCGCGACTTCGTCGTGCCCCAGGCTCTCCGCGATCGCGCGCGGCGTCGTGCCGGCCGGGAATTTTCGCTTCTTGAGCGACCGCGCCCGCCGAGTGCCCGCGTCGCGATCGGCTCCGGCCGTCAGCAGCGCCGACGCGGCCGCTGGATCAGCGCGCGCGCACGCGACGTGCAGCGCGGTCCACCCGTGCTTGCTTCGCGCCTCGAGCGGCGCGCCGCGCTCGACGGCCTGGCGGATCAGCTCCGCCTCGCCGACCCGCGCGAACAGGTGCAGCGGCGTCGTCTTGGACGCCGTCTTCACGTTCGCGTCGACCTCCGCCGAGAGCAGCGCGGAGAACACCCGCGCCTCGTCCCCCTTCAGCTTCGCGCCGGTCTTCTTGCTCGCGATAGCGACCACCAGCGGCGTCCTCCCATCGCGCGCGCGCGCGTTGACCTCCGCGCCCGCCGCCAGCAAGCGCGCGACCGCGTCGCCGGTCCCACTGGGTCGCTCGCACGCGTAGTGCAGCGGCGCGAGCCCAGCCCCGTCGACCGCGTCGACGTCCGCGCCCGCCTTCACCAGCGCCTCGATCACCGCCCCGTTGCCCATGCGCGCGGCCTCGTGGATCGGTCGCGCGCCCTTCGGCGTAGCGACCCTCAGCGAGCACCCCTTGGCCAGCAGCCACTCGACGCCGCGGACGTTCGCGCCGCGCCCGGCGGCCCAGTGCAGCGGCGCCCCCCACTCGCCGTTGACCGTCTCGAGCGCCGCGCCGGCCGCGAGCAGGCGCTCGGCGGCCGCCTCGAAGCGCGCGCGCTTGTCCTCGACGTAGCTCGGCAGGTCCATCACGTAGTGCATCGCGGTGTGGCCCTGCGCGCTCACGTGGCGCACATCGGCGCCTGCCTCGAGACACAGCTCGATCAGCCACACCAGCGCGCCCGAGCAGGCGGCCAGCAGCGTCGAGTGCCGATCGCCCGAGGGCTCCACCGCGCGGACATCCGCGCCGCCCTCGACCAGCGCGCGGCAGATCGCGTCATCTCCCCGATGGGCCGCGCTGTGCAGCGGCGGCGACTGGTACGCGCCCACGCGATTCGGGTCGGCCCCCGCAGCCAGCAGCGCGCGCAGGATCTCGAGACCCGGCGCCGCCTCGCCCCAGCGCGCCTTGTCCGTCGCCACCCCGACCGCGGTGTTCTCATATTCATCGTGGCAATTCGGATCCGCGCCGCCCGCGAGCAGCCGCCGCACCGCCGCCACGTCTTGGTCATTAATCGCCTTGATCAGCTCGCCGTCACGCTCCGACATCGCCCGGGCAATACCACTCTTTCCGGTCGTTTTTCTTCAAGACTGTCGAGCCTTGTTCCGCTGCGCTGCAGCACTGCAGCACTGCAGCGCAGCAGCGCTGCAGCGCAGCAGCTCTGGCAGAGGCAGAGTCGTCGATCACCACCTCGAGAGCCCAAGAGCGTCTCAGCGGCGGGAGCGAAGAAGATCGACAAGATCGACAAGGACAACCAAAAAACCGCGTGACCGCCCCAAAGCGCGATCACGCGGGGATCATCAAGAAAGTAGAGACTAGACGGTCCAGAAGGAGCCGCTGGGTCCATCCTGGACCTCGACGCCCAGCGCCAGCAGCTCCTCGCGCACCGCGTCCGCGCGCGCCCAATCCTTGGCCGCGCGCGCCTCCTGCCGCGCGGCCATCAGCGTCTCGACCTTCGCCGTGTCCAGGCCCATGCGCGCGACCTTGAGGTCACGCCGCGCCGCGAGGTAGCGCGTCGGCGCGCGCCCGAACACCCCGAGGATCTGTGCCACCGGCGTCAGATCCTCGACGAAGCGCCCGATCGTCTCGCGGTGCTTCTTGCGCTTCTTCCCGGGGAGATCGAGCAGGCGGTTGAGCTCGCTGAGCGGCGCGCTCAGCTCCGCCAGCGCCGCGGCGGTGTTCAGGTCGTCGTGCATCGCGCGCTCGACCCCGCGCAGCATCCCGAGGATGACCGCAGGGACATCTGCCTGCGGCTTGTTCTCGCCCGCGCCGCTGTCGAGGAATTCCCGCGCCCGCGCCAGCGTCGTGTAGACGTACGCGACGCGATCGTCCGCCTCCTCGAGGCCCAGGAAGCGCACGCGCGCGCGCAGCAGCTCGGTGGTGCTCTCGTGCCCGCAGCTGGCGCAGCGCTTGTTCTTCTGCTCCTTCGCCGAGAGTGGCGCCTCGCACGCGGGGCAGGTCACCTCGATGTCGAAGTTGATCGCGCTGCGGTAGTGCACGCCGAGCAGGAAGTAGCGGATCACCTCCGGGTGGTAGAGCGCCGTGACCTCGCGGATCGTGAAGAAGTTGCCGAGGCTCTTCGACATCTTCTCGCCCGCGAAATTCACGAAGCCGTTGTGCATCCAGTAGCGGGCGTAGGTGTGCTCGCCGTGGGCGCCCTGCGACTGCGCGATCTCGTTCTCGTGGTGCGGGAAGATCAGGTCGCGCCCGCCGAGGTGGATGTCGAAGGTTTTTCCCAGGTGCTGCGAGCTCATCGCCGAGCACTCGATGTGCCAGCCCGGGCGCCCCTGGCCCCACGGGCTCTCCCATGACGGCTCGCCGGGCTTGGCCGCCTTCCACAGCGCGAAGTCCAGCGGGCTCTCTTTGCGCGTGTCGACGTCGACGCGCGCGCCCGCCTTCAGGTCCTCGAGGTTGGTCTTGCTCAGCTTGCCGTAGCCGCTGAAGTTCTTGACGCGGTAGTAGACGTCGCCCTCGATGGCGTAGGTCAAGCCCCCGCGCTCGAGCGTCTGGATCAGCTCGATGATCGGGCCGATGGTCTGCGAGACGCGGGGCTCGACGCTTGGTTCGAGGCAGTTGAGCGCCCCGAGATCTCGGTGGTACTCGTCGGTGTAGCGCTGCGCGAGCGCGGTCGCGCCCTCGCCACGCTCGTTCGCGCGCTTGATGATCTTGTCGTCGATGTCCGTGATGTTGCGGACGTAGGTGACCTCGATCCCGCGGTGCCGGAGGAAGCGCAGGAGGAGATCGGGGACCAGGGCCGCGCGCGCGTGGCCGATATGGCTCAGGTCGTAGACCGTCGGCCCACAGCAGTAGAACCCGCAGCGCCCCGGCTCGCGCAGCTCGAGGGGCTGCTTCTGGCCTGTGAGGGTGTCGTGGATGACGAGCGGCGCGCTCGTCGAGGCGTCGTCTGCTTGGGTCTGCGCGTTCATGATGGTGGAATTTGTGTTGTGTTGTTCGTGACCCCGATCGGCGGGGCCGTACGGACGATCGGTCTAGCCCGGATGCCGGTCGCGGGCAATGGCGGCCGCCCGGCCGCAGCGGCCCGCGGTTCGCGGGAGCGCTCGACCTCGCGGCTGGCGTTCGGGCTCGTTCGCTCGGCTCGCGTGGCGCTAGCAGACCGTGGCGAGAGTCCGCGTGCCGGCTCGAGCCGGAATTTTCGTCGCTGGCGAGGCGGCGAAACGAAGCCAGCGGCGGAAAGACCAAGTGAGACGGCGCGTGGACTCTCGCCACGGGCTGCTACGTCACGAGCACAGGCCCGGGCACTCGGCGTCGATGCAGCCGCTCACGACCAGGGCCTGCATCGCGCTGGGCCCGACGAGCCCGCCGTACATGTCGATGATCTCTTGGCAGAACTCGAGGCAGTCGAGCCCGGTGCACATGTTCTCGCGCGCGCACTCGCGGATCGCCACGCAGCCCTCGTCGTCCTCGCAGGCCTGGAGCTCGGGCAGGCAGTTGTTGCACCCGCACTCGCCGCACGCGTCGTCTTCGTCGACCTCCTCGAGGCACATCTCGATCTCCTCCGGGTCGGGCTCTCCGGTCGAGCCGCCGTCGGTGGCGGAGCCGCTGGCGTCCGTCGTCGAGCCGCCCGCGGTCGCGTCGCTGCTGCTGCCGCCGCTGGACGTGCCGTCCGATCCGCCCGTCGTGTGCTCGTGGTCGGTGTCGGTGTGCTCGTGGCTGTCGGTCTCGCTCGAGGTCGAGCTCGTGCCGCTGTCGCCGCAGCCGGTCGCGGGGGTCGAGAGCGCGAACAGGAGCGCCGCGATGGTCGGGAGCGTGGTGAGGGGTCCTGAGAGTGTCCGGGTCATGGCGATGCTTCGTCCTTGAGGCGCGCGCGCGCGCGAGTCGACCGGACTGTATCACCGTTGACTGTGATGATTGCGCGACCGCGCGTAGACGAAGGAACCCGCAGACGCGGCGGCTCAGCGGACGTCTTCGCTCGCGTGGTCGAGCGCGTCGGAGACCAGGCGCGCGACGTGCTCATCGGCGAGCGCGTAGTAGACGTGCTTGCCGGCGCGTCGTCGCCGGACGAGGCCGGCCGAGCGCAGCAGCCTCAGCCGGTGCGAGACGGTCGAGACGCCCTCGTTGGAGCTCGCGGCCAGCTCGCTCACGCAGACCTCGCCCGCGCGCTCGAGCGTCTCGAGCGTCCGCAGCCGGGCCTCGTCGCCGAGCGCCTTGAAGATCTCGACCGCGCGACGAAACGCGGCGCTCGGGCGCGCGCTGCCGGGGAGCCCGCCGTGCTCGTGCTCGTCACAGGCGGAGTCATCTGCCGGTTTATCCGTTGGATCGGCCATGCGCGCGCTCTCCTGAATAGGTGAACTCCTCGCGCCGCGCAACCGGTACTCAGCGCCCGAGCGCGGTCCGGATCGCGCGCAGGTGAAAGGTGATGTACCCGCGCTCGACGTGGACCAGCGCGGGCGCGAGCCGCCGGTGCAGCGCCGGCAGCGAGTGAAAGGGGACGCCCGGGTAGGCGTGGTGCTCGGCGTGATAGGGCATGTTCCACATGAGCCAGCGGACGAGCGCGTTGCTGCGGACCGTGCGGGTGCGCTGCAGCTGCGAGCCGGCGCCGCCGAGGCCGGTGTGCTCGGGCATCAAGTAGAAGCCGAGCAGCAGGTGCGCGAGGGGCCACGCGAGCAGCGCGTAGCCGAGGCCCGGCACGACGCGCGCCGCGAGCAGCAGCGCCGCGAGCAGGGCGATGACGAGCCGGCTCTCCCACGCGACGCGCCGCCGCCGGTCCGCGCGGATGAAGGGGAACAGCCGCGCCCAGCTGGACATCGCCCAGCCGGGCATCACGGCGCAGCTCAGCGTGAACATCAGCTTGCCGACCATCAGCCCTTGACCTGACACAAGCGCCAGGTACTCCCAGGGTCGTCGCGGCCAGTCGTCGAGCAGCTCCGGCGCCATGCTGATCTCGGGATCGAGCGCGCGGTCCTGGGTCGCGCGGTGGTGCTGCCAGTGAAACTCGCGAAAGAAGCTCGGCGCCTGCAGCATCATCGTCGCGCCGAGCCAGGCCGTGAGCTCGTTGAGCCGCGCGCTGCGGAACGCGGTCTTGTGGCCCGCCTCGTGCAACGCCGGGAACAGGCCGGCGACGCCGATGGCGCTGAGCGCGACCGTCACGAGCCAGCGCGGATCGCCGGCGCGCGCGAGCGCGACGGTCAGCGCGCCGCCGCCGAAACACAGCGCGCAGGTGACGAGCAGACGCGCGAGCCCGGGGCCGTCACGACGCGCGCGCGTCAGCTCGCGCAGCGCGTCACGGTCGACGCTCCAGTCGTCGTCGCCTCGATCCTCCATCGTCTCGCTACTCGCGGCCCTCGAGGGCCGCGAGCGCGTCCTCGATCCGCTGCCGCGTCCTGATCGGATCGGAGCCGCCGGTCGCGGTGACGAAGCGGACGAAGCGCCCGCGCTCGGGGGTCTTGAACTTGAACATCTGGTCCTGCGGGAACAGCCCGCGGATCAGCTCGAGCGCCGGCTTGACCGTGTCGTCGGGGATGCTCCCGCCGCAGCTCGACATGAACGCGAACAGCGTGCCGAGCCGCCAGGTCATGGCCTTGGCGCAGATGGCGTTGAAGTACACGCCGGCGATCGGGACCGAGCCGAGGATCTTGTCCAAGGCGAGGTCGGTGAGCAGGTCCGGGGCGATCTTCGTCAAGAACGGGACCACCACGTCCTGCTGCATCGGCGCCCGCTCGTAGAGCTCGCGGATGTTGTTCCACAGCGGCAGGTAGATCACGGGGATCACGGCGACGTCGGCGCCGAGCGTGAACGGGAAGCCCGCGATCCCGCTCAGGCCCTGGATGATCGAGTTGTTGTTCGCCTGCTTGGCGATGATGTCGTAGGCCTGCTCGGCTCGCTGGGTGTTGTTGGCCGTCATGGTGAGTGCGCGCGTGCTTCGTCGGGGGGCGGCTGCGGTGCCGGCTCGGAGCGTAGCTCGGATCGGCGAGGCGCGCGTGTCGGCCGAGAAGCTGGTAGGTTCCGCGGGTCCATGGGCGCCGGTCGCTACACCGTGTACATCCTGCGCTGCGCCGACGGCTCGCTGTACACCGGGATCACGGTCGATCTCGAGCGGCGCCTGGCGGCCCACGCCGCCGGCACCGCCTCCCGCTACACGCGCTCGCGTCGGCCGCTCGCGCTCGCTTGGTCGCGTGGACGTCAGCGCCCGACCGACGCGCGCAAGCTCGAGTACGCGCTCAAGCAGCTCGCGCGCGCCGACAAGCTCGCGCTGGTCGCGGGGGACGATCGCGTCTGGCGACGGCTCCGGCGGCGCGTGCTCGGGCGTTGACGCTGTGGCACCCTAGGCCGCCGGCCATGGATCCACGACGCGTCGATCTCCTCCTACAGTACGCGATCGCCTGCGCGGCCCATCAAGCGCCGCCGCGCGACGAGCTCTCGACCGAGCACCTGCAGAAGCTGGTGTACCTCGCCGACCTCGAGCACGCGCGGGGGCGGGGGCGGGGGCGCGGCTACACCGGCGCGCGCTGGGAGTTCGCGCGTCTCGGCCCGACCTGCGCGAAGGTGCAGGCGCGGGTCGAGCCGGTCATGACGGCGCTCGGGATCGAGGCGCGGCCGTCCGCCTCCGAGCGCGGCGGCGACTGGATGTTCGCCTGCAGCGACCGCGCGCTGCGCGAGCGCCTCGACGGCGAGCTGCCGCTACATGTCTCGAGGGCCATTAAGAAAGCGACCCGGGAATTCGCGGGCGCGTCGGAGCTGCCGGCGCTGCTCACCGCCGTCTACCGCACCGGGCCGATGCTGCGCGCCGCGCCGGGCGAGGCGCTGCAGCTCGAGCGCGTCCGGCCGCGCAGGTCGACGCGCGACGCGGGCGAGGCCGCGCCGGCCCTGACGCCCAAGCAGCAGAAGCGGCGACGCGAGCGCGCGCGCGAGCTGAAGGCCCGTCTCTCGGAGCAACGACGGATGCGCGGCCCGGGGCGCGACGGCCGGGTACGCCAGCACCTCCCCGCCTACAGCCGCGAGCTGCTCGCCGCGCTCGAGCAGCACGCCCGCGCGCCCGAGCCAGCGCCCGACAACACGTTCACGCTGCAGGTCGACGACTCGAGCTGGCGCGGCCCCGGCAGGAGCGAGACCGATGTCCCGTGAGGGCGCGCGCTACCCCGACGACTCGCTCCAAGATGTCCTCGGGTTCACCCAGATCGGCGCCAAGGGCTGGTGGGAGCCGCAGCGCGAGAGGGCGCGTCTCGAGCGCGGCGCGCTGCTGATGACCTTCGTCACGCACCCCAACGTCCCGCCGCAGGAGCTGGTCGTCGCCGGCGAGTCGCGCGGGGCCGAGCACGCCGTCCGCGTGACGCTCACGCGCGCGCAGCTCGGCGCGCGTCACCCCAGCCCCGAGCGACCCGCGGCGGCGCTGCCGTGGTCGCCGCCCGAGCGCCTGCTCGTCGAGCGCGGCGCGGTCCGCCCGGCGATCGTGGTGTCCCATCGCCACGGCTACCCGCCGCAGCCCAGCGAGCGCGGCAAGTGGATCACCGCGCCGCTGATCCAGGTCGCGCCGATGTTCCTCGCCGAGACCTGGCCCGCGCCGCTGGTCGACAGCGTCCGGCGAGCCCAGCACCCGCAGTACGTCTGGGACAGGCCGCCGATCGATGAGAGCAGGCCGGCGATCCTGCGACTCGACGCGCTGCAGTCGCTACACCGCGAGCACACCGAGCTGTACCGCTTCACCGGCTTTCGCCTGGCCGCCGACGCCCTCGAGATCATCGACGACTGGCTGATGTGGTGGCTGACAGGGACGCTGCCCGAGGGCGGCGATCTGCTGGCGGCGCACACGATGCTGGGCGAGCTGTAGCGGGTTCGCGGGCGGCCTAGCGGTCGTCGAAGATCTTCTGCAACTCGACCAAGCGCGCGCGCAGCCGAAGGAGCTCTCGGTACGCCGCGTTGAGGCGGTGCCTGCTCATCCTGTCGTACTCGTCACGGAGGACCGGCGACGGGTGCCACGCCCGGATGCAGGTGTACATCGACGCGATGGCGAGCGCGTCGCTGATGATCTCCAGCACGGGGTGAAGCGAGTTCACGAGATGCCAGTCGTGCTCGGCGTTCTCGTCCCCTTCAGTCCAGCGGTCGAGCCCAGCGTCGCAGAGGCCGAGGCTGATCTGCGTAATGGCTAGCTGCGCACCACGGAGGCGCTCGAGGTACTCACACGGCGAGCCATCGCCGTTGATGAGGGGCGAGACGATCGCGGTGAGATCTTCCGACTCTGCGATCGGCAGGGTGATCGAGTTTTGGTGGAACTCACCCGCCGCCGCCGAACCCAGCGAGATGCGTCACGAATAGCCTGATCTCGAAGACTTGTTCCCAATATGTCCCAATGGTCTTGCTTGGGGCATCCGCGTATTCGCGCTTTCTGCTGCACCCAGACGCTACAGCACGAGAGCGAGCCGCGCTGAACCGTTCCCGATAGGTGGCATCCCTAGAGCGTCGCTCCGCGTAGCGCCGAGAGCTCGCGCGGGCTCCGTCGATGAGGCCGTCTTGTGCCCACGCCGCCAAACGGCGTTTGTCCCCGGTTTTGAGCGGATCCTGACGAAAGAGACACGGAGTATTGGTGGGACACATCCATGTCTGGTTTCCTTGAGTCTTGGTCCGAGCGAGTCCGCTAGACTCCGTTGTAGATCGCGCAAACTCGCATGAGGTCGTGTTGAGCATACAACACGAGTTGCGAAGCTTGCGATTCGAAAGCGTTACGTTTGTGTCTACCGACTACGTGTAGACGCAAGCGCTTCCGTGAATGTGCATGCGCTCGGCGGGAGCACAATGAAGAAGGAGACCCTTCTTATGAGGGACCCTCTTTTGCGCGGGCGGACTTCGAAAAACAAAAACCGCCGAGAACGGCGGTTTTGAGAGCGCACCCGGAAGGATTCGAACCTCCGACTTTCGGTTCCGTAGTCTGATCTCGAGGTCTATGCAGGTGTTTGCAGGAACATGCTCTCGTAGACATATCGTGAGCTAGGAGGGGATAGCGACGCATATTCATGGGTTTCGGACCGTGCGCGGCGTGGCTAGAATTGGCAGCGGTTGAGTCGTCACTGCGTCCAGTGTGCGTCCAGTGTGCGTCCAGCCAGCGCGCCCATGAGGGGCGCCCATAGCAACCGCACGAGGCGAACCATGAACTCCAGCAAGCCACGCCGGCTCACGAAGACCACGCTCGATCGCGCGAAGCCGCGCGCGAAGATCTACGAACTCCGCGACCCCTCGCTACCCGGCTTCACGGTCCGCGTTCATCCCAGCGGCACGAAGAAATTCTGCGTTCGTCGCCGAGTGCGGGGTGCTGGTGAGCGTCGCGTGTCGATCGGTACCTACTCAGAAGCGCTCACGCTCGATCAAGCGCGGAAGATCGCCAGTGAGCTGCTCGGCCGGTTCGCCCGCGGCGAGGACCCCTCGCGCGCTCGCCGAGAGTCGCTCACCGCCCCGACGTTCGCGGACGCGGCCCGCCGGTTCATGGAGGAGCACGCGCGCCCCTACCTCAAACCGCGCACGGTTCAGGGGTACGAGATTCTGCTGCGCAAGCACCTGCTCCCGCGGCTCGCTCGTCACAAGCTCGCGGCGATCCAGCTCGCGGACATTGAGCGCGCCCATCGGGAGATCGGCGCGACGGCTAAGGGCGCCGCGAACCGGGCGCTCGCGCTGGCGAAGGCCGTGCTCAACAAAGCGATCGCGTGGGGCATGTACGAGGGCAGCAACCCCGCGCAGCACGTGAAGCGCTACCGCGAGCAGGCGAAGGAGCGGTTCTTGACCGCCGAGGAGCGGCAGCGGCTCGAGCGTGCCTTCGAGATCGCCGAGGGCAAGCGGCGCGGCATGCCGGGGTACGTCAGCCCCGGCGCAGTCGCGGCGCTCCGGCTTCTGAGTATCACCGGCGCGCGGCTCACGGAGATCACCGGGCTCACGTGGGACATGGTCGACTGGGAGCACAGCTGCCTACGCCTGCCGGACAGCAAGGTCGACGCGATCATCCTCTACATGTCCTCGCACACCATGGGGCTGCTGCGAGATCTCCACGCGAAGCGACGCGTCGACACGCCCTATGTGTGCCCGAGTCTCGGCGGGCGTGAACTTCGGAACATGCAGCGGGCGTGGCGGAGTATCTGCAAGACCGCCGGCCTCGAGGACGTGCGGATCCACGATTTGCGACATTCGGCGGCGAGCGACATGATCAACGCGGGGCAGTCGCTCGAGATGGTGGCCGCGAAGCTCGGGCACAAGGATATCCGCACGTCTCGCCGCTACGCGCACCTGCACAACGAGGCTGTGCGCGCGGCGATCGAAGCGGCGGACACGACGATCGTGGAGCGCTCGCGCGGGGAGTCCAACGTGGTCCCGCTGCGCTCGAAGAAGAAGACCGGCTGATATCTGGCCACACCGCGGCACTGATTGCGCTCGGATTCGCGCATGTGTGCGGTAGCGTGCATCCATGACACCGGATGTTGTTGAAGCCCGCGACGTGATCCTCTCCCAGGACCCCGAGACTAGGCGTCAGATCGCTGCGGAACTGCTGCGCTCCCTTGCGGTTGAACCCGAAGGGGTCCTCTATCACCCGGAGCGGTCGCCGATCGCTCCCAAGCGGATCGACTGGTCGATCATCACGAGCGCGAAGGATCCTCTGGCGAAGCTCGGCCGAGCGCGAGACCTGGCCCTTGCGTCACCGGTGCGAACGCTGATCTCACAGTGCAAGCAGCGGCCAGGCGGCGAGGGAGACCAGCGAGCCTCTGCGTCGGGGGTCATGCAGTTCGAACCCGGCCAAACACTCCGGTTCGAGATCAAGATACGAGATCGGTGTACGGACGGCGAGTGTCGCGCGGTGGGTCATGTCGAGCGCTCACCGGACGGCAGCACGGTCGCGCGAGACATGCTTCAGGCGTTCGTGAGCGGTGGTGTGAAGCCTCGAGACTCGAACCGTGAGTTCCTCGAGTGTGTTCACTTCAACGTGCTCGAAGCGACATGCGAGGTCTCAGTGGGAGGAAAATCGATCAAGGGCGAGATCTCGCATTGGAGAACACGAACCGACGAATGGTTGAGCTACGCGCGAGCGTCGGCGCGAGCGCTCCTAGCCCAAGCACGACAGATCGATGAGTACGGAGTCAGCCAGCGATTCGTATCCGCGAAGGGCGGCGCTGCAAACCGCACGGAGGCTGGGGATGCTGCTCGTGCGCTCGCCGAGCTCATCGTTTCTGGCGATCGCGAACTCTGCTCGGGCAAGCGCTTCGGGTTATCGCTGTTCATGGGCGAGCGACTGCCAGCGTTCCTGAAGCAAGGGGCTCTTGAGCTACCGGGGATCGGGCGGGTCCTCCGTTCTGACGTGGGGATCGAGCCTGGTGAAGACGCGAAGTGGCGAAAGGGAGTGGTTCGCCTGGAGCTCGAGGGCCGCGAAGAACCCCTCGAGATCTCGGCGCGCTCCCTCGAGAAGGCAGGTCGCGCCGCGTACCGCTCGCGCCAAGCCCGGTGAGGCCGACAGGCTGTTTCCCACGAAGCAGTTCGTGGGAAACCGCCCACGAAGCGGTCCGTGGGGAAAGAGCACTGGCGCGATGCGGCAGTGTTCTGCATTAATCTGCGCATGGCAGTTGAAAGCGGCACGATCGCTACCACCGGTCTCCTGACAACCAAGCAAATGGCGCAGAAACACGGTTTTTCTGTCGCTACCGTCCATTCCTGGCGCTCCCGCGGCGGCGGGCCTCCGTACCGCAAGATCGGCAGTCGCGTGTACTACGTCGACACCGAGGTCCGCGCCTGGATCGACTCTCACAAGCGCGTGTCGACCTCACCGCGCGTCGTTGCGGGAGGGCGAGGCTAGTCCGATGCGAGTCGCGCTAACCCGCCTCCGTCGCTGGATCGCGGCCGTGCTCGACTGGTTCGAGCCGCCGAGTCCGCCGACGCCGGCGTAGCGCTCGCTCAACAACTCAACGCGGCCTCGCGCCGCGCCGGATTGGCCGTGCTCCCATGGACGCGACCGCCTACCGGCGCGACAGGCGACGTGCGCCCGGAGATCGACGCTCCGGACGCGCGCCACCGGCCGCAGGAGCCGGAAACAATGAAGATACAACGTACATCATGCCCCCCGCCGACGCGTAGCGTCCGCGAGTTGTGGGACGCCGGGCTCGATCTTTGGGACCGCGAGCACGACCGCGAGAACGCGTCGGCGCTCCCCGTGTCTCGGTTCCTCGCTGGCCGCGGGATCCATCCGAAGATCGTCGCCTACGGCGATCTCGCGCGCATGCTCCCCCGCGTCACGGTCCCGCGGTGGGCGGCGCTCCCCGGGAGCCCCGCGATCGCGTGGACCCGCAGCTACTACCGACTGCTGATCCCGCTCTACGATCACCGCGGCGTGCTTCGGAGCGTCGCGGCGCAGTGGGTCGACACACCCGCGCCCGCGAACTCCATGGTCCTGCCCGAGTGGTACTCGGCGCGCGGGCTCGTGTTCGCAAACCTCCGCGCGCTCGCCGTGCTCATGCGGGGCCGCTGGTCACTGGCGACCCCGCTCCTACGCCGGGAGTTCAGGGTTGTCGTAGGCCCGCTCGCGTTCCTGCGCGCGGCCGTGCGTTGGCCCGAGTGGCAGGTGATCGGCCTGCTCCCTCACGCACCCGAGCCATGGCCCGACGCGCTCACCGAGCGACTGCCGGCGGGCTCACGGTTCCGGCTCGACTTCGGACGGCCCGGGGCGGTCCATGGCGCCAACGCGATCAAGCACGCGCTCGCCGGGCGCGGGGAGGTGTACGCAGCATGAGACGCGAGAATCACGACGCAGAGACCATGAGCGAGGACAACGTGGTCCCGCTCGCCCGGAACGAAACCGCGCCGGGTGACTACCGCGAGACGACGCGCGGGCTTGAATGGTTGAAGCACAACGCGGACGGCTCAACCGAGTATCGGCAGATCACGAACTTCGTGGCCGAGATCCGCGAATCAGTCACGATCGACGACGGGAGCGGGGTATCGATCTGCCGGTACCTGATGAAATCGCGTTGCGAGGGGATTCAGCGCACGTTCACGATCCCCGCCGAGCGCTTCGACTCCATGGCGTGGACGCACGAGATGAGCCCGCGCGCGCATGTTGTCCCCGGACACCTGCACAGGAGTCGCGCCGGAGTAGCGATCCGCAAGCTGTCGCGCAGCGTCATTCGCCGCGTGTACGCGCACACGGGCTGGCGGACGATCGACGGCGTGTCGGTCTATCTCCACGCCGGCGGAGCGATCGACGCGAACGGCGAGCGCCGGGATGTGCACGTGGATCTCGACTCCGCGCTCGAGCGCTTCAAACTCCCGGCGCCGAGCGACGAGCAGGCCGAGCGACTCGCGGCCGTACGCGCTTCATGGGCGACGACGCGGCTCGCACCGGAGATCTGCTTGCCGCTGCTCGCCGCGGTCACACACGCGATCCTCGGCGGCGCTCGACTCTCCATGTACCTCGCCGGCCCCACGGGCGCGGGCAAGTCTGAGATCGCCGCGCTCTATCAGTCACACTTCGGTGCAGGCATGGCCCGCGGGCACGCGCTCCCTGCTTCATGGGACAGCACGGCCAACGCGCTCTTGAGCATGTCGTTCGCGGCCAAGGACGCGCTGCTCGTCGTGGATGACTACATCCCGCGCGACACGGGCGACGCGGCGTCGCTCAACCGCAAGGCCGATCGCCTGCTCCGCGCCCAGGGGAATTGTTCAGGCCGCGCCCGCGCGCGTCCGGACGGATCGCTCCAGGTCACCCGGTATCCCCGCGGGCTGATTCTCAGCACCGGCGAGGACATACCCGCCGGTCACTCCCTCCGCGCACGCGCCGTGATCCTCGAGCACCGTCGACACGACGAGCAGGCATGGTGGGATCAGCTCACGGAGTGCCAGCGCGCGGCGGCGAGCGGACAACTCGCGCAATCGACCGCCGGCCTCGTGCGCTGGATCGCGGAGTCCGACCTCGAGACGATCCAAGAGTACGCGCGCGAGCGATCCGAGGAGCACCGCAAGCGCTTCGCGGCGATCTCCAGCCACGCGCGAACACCCGACAACCTCGGCGGGCTCCTGGCGAGTCTCGAGATCTGGATCGAGTACGCGCGCTCGTGCGGCATGTTCACCGCGAACGACGACGCCCTGGAGAGCGCCGCGGCGCTGTTCGAACGCGTCGCCCGTGCCCAGGGGGAGCTGCTCGCGGAGCAGAAGCCGGCGGGGATGTTCCTCGCGGCGATCCGCTCGGCGCTCGCCGCCGGCGCGGTGCATGTCGCGGCTGGTGATGAGCGCTCCCCGCGATGGGGCTGGATCGATAGCCATCCACGCGGTGAACGGATCGGCTGGCTCTCCGAGCACGAGCTGCTGCTCGAGCCCGCGACGGCGATCCGCGTCGCCAAGCTCCGAGATCCTCGCCTCGCGCTAAGCAACCGGACGCTGCTCAAACAACTCGCCCGCGAGGGCATGATCGAGGTCGACACCCGAGATCGCGACCATGAGCGCTACCGCGTGCGACGTCGGGTCGCCGGCCGGAGACACTCGGTGCTCGCGTTGACGCCCCGAGGCCGCGTGATCATCGAGGGCGAGAGGTGCGACGACACGACCGGCGAGCACTCCCGTTGACCCACGTTCGTCTGCGTGGACCCTCCGGACCCGCGCGGCGAAGTGAGCGAGTCACGCGGGAGTTTCCGGTAGTACATGGGGCCAAGAGATCCGCGCGGCCGGACCCGTCCTAGCCCGCACGGACCCAACACGTTTGCGACCGGACCCAGGGGCCATGCTCCCCGGGTCCGGTTCATTCGCCGCGTGGTCCGTGCGGGTCCACGCCCGGCGAGAGGTCTGGACCCGCGATCCTGGCGGTATGAGCCGGTTGGCGCGGGTTCAGGGATCTTGGGTCCGGTGGGTCCGCGAGCAGGCAGGAGGGACCGCAGGCTGAAGTCGCGCGTGATGGCCGCGCAACAAAGCGCTACACGCTGGCGGGCCGGCGAGCGATTCGCGCAATGCTCGGGTCCGGTGGGGCCACGTGTCGACCGGAGGGGCGTTCAGTCGCTAGACGCGCGCGAAGGAGCGAGAAAACCGTAGCGGTTGAATTGGCCGAGATCTCTTCGCTCGTCCAGTAAATTTGGCTCGTTTCGAGCGTGCTGACACCGGAGAGTCGAGCGGCAAGGCCGGATTCTGTCTCTGACGTGCGACGGCCGACACCAATAAAGTCAGTGAAAACAGTGGGTTGTAGAATCGGTGTTCACATGTGTCCTGTTTGGTCGGCAGGGACATGTGTGCAAGCGTTCAATCGTTGAGCGCCTGTGGTCGGTTGTTCAATCTGGACGGGTCTGGTAAACAGGGAGCCATGCAACCGAGCCAAGACACGAGCGCGCGAATCACCCGCGAGCTCGAGGCGCAGAACAAAAGCGTCTCCTGGCTCTCCCGCGAAGCCAGGATCGGACGCACGACCTTGGGGCGTTCGCTGAAGGGCGAGCGCTCCTTCCGGCATGAGGAGCTCGAGCGCATCGCCATCGCTCTCGGTATCGACCCGAAGGAACTCCTAGGCGATGAGGAGATGAGCAATGCGGCAGCGCTAGCCGCACAGGCCAAGAGCATCCAGCGACAATTGGAGAAGGCCAACGAGGTCGAAGAGGAGTACAGGAAAGCCCTGGAACTCTTGAGCGCCGAGCATGCGAAGGAGCTCGAGACCGCCTACACCCGCGTCGAGAGGGTCGAGTCTGCCCTTGCAAAGCATGAGCATGAGGCGGCGATTCGGGAGAACAAGTTGCGTCAATTAGCGAACACGAGCGAGGCGAGTTCACGACACGAGATAGCGACGCTAAGAGCGAAAAATCGGCTCGTACAGACGAAACTTGACCAAGCGACCAGGCAGATCGCGATGCTAAACGATCGCGTGAAGTTGCTGTCTGACCAACTGAGTAAGGCGAAGGGGGGCGCTCTGATCGCCGGTATCTTCGGAGCAATCGGCGGTGGCCTTCTCGGCGCGAGCGCGGGCTCGAGCAACCGGCGTAGAGCTGACTACGACGACTACGACGACGACGACTACGACGATGACTAGCGGATTCGAACGGGGAACAGGACGACCCGCGAAGCCCTCCATGGTGGGAGTACCGAAACCCGTCCTTCAACCACGGAGGCTACGAAGATGCATCTAGCAATTCGAAAGCAGGACGTCCAGGTAAGTGTGCCCAGGACCCCCGAAGCTTGTTTCAAAGCGGCGGGGGCCCTGGCACTTATCGGGGCTCTGATCTGGCTGGCGTCTGAGGTCAAGTAGACCCGGGCGTAGCCACTGACGGTACAGGAGGAGGCAGCCTCACTGTACAAACGGCGCGCGAAGCGCAATCTGAGCAGGGGCAGGCGACTGCCCCTGCGTTATTTTTGGTTCAATCGCCTCGTGACGCAAGGGGTTCATGAACCGGCCGAGGGTTCAAGCTCGGCGACAACCTCGTGCACAGTCCTGGCGAGTTCATTCGCTGCGCGCCCGTTGATCACTTCTGCGCTCGCCGGAAGCTCGCGCACTAGCCCGACGCGCGGGAGTAGCTCGACCGTGTACGCCTCGCCACTAGCGGTGACGTAGTACAGGCACCGCCCCTCTCGGTAGAAGCGGCCGGGCTCGCGCACCGGCCCGCCCCGCGGGTCGCGGCCGACGAACACATGCACGCCGCCGGCCGGCTCCTCGATCGTCCAGAACGCCCCGTCGCGTCTCCAGTCGCGTGCCATCCGGGCGAACTCGACGTACTCGAACAGCCCCGACAGGAACGGCGGGAGGTGTTCCTCGAGGTCACGCTCCACGTACGCCGCCGGCGAGGCATAGAGGCCCTGGTACGCCTCGAGCGTCGCTCGATCGTGCGGTCGGCCGTTGCGCATGAGCAGCGCGCGGACCGTCGCCACCCGCTCGCCGAGATTTTCGGCCAGCTCGCGCGGATCGCCTGCGAGGTCGTTCACGCCGTTCGCCGCGAGCTTGTGCTCGAGATCCGCGTGCCCTCCGGTTGGCTCTGCGGCCATACGGCGCCACGCCACGCCCGCATGCTCGCGTGTGGCGATGTGAACCTCGCGATCGTTCCTCGCCGCGAACAGCCACGACATGACCGTTGCGAGGTCGCTCGTGTGCCGCTCGGCGAGCGGCGCTCCGGTGTGATCGACGACCGTGTATTCCACGTTCACGCCTCCCTCCCCGCGAGTAGAGAGACGAGCGGTCGCCAGCCCGTGTGAAGGACCGCGGCGAGATTCGCGTGCGACAACGCGAGCGCTCGATCACCGTCGACGTACGAGGCGAGCGCGGCTCGGGCTTCGCAAGCGCCTGCGAGGTCCTCGAAGCCGGTGAACTCAAACCCGCCGACGCGACGAGCTCCATCGGCTTCGCGCTGCATGATGTTGACGGTCGAGCGCTCGACCGGCTTGTGCATAGCGACGAGCGACCCCGTGACACCAGCCGCGATGATCTCCACGGTCCGGCCGGCGGGATAGTAGAGCTTGAATCTGTGGCCAGGGGGGCTACCCGAGGCCTCTCCGGTTGTGTGTTCTGCCATGCAGAGTTTGTCTCACGCGTGAGACAAACCAACAAGAGGACAGCTTGTACATGCGCAACCGACGCACGTGAACTGCTAGTCGACCCCTAGCCGCCGCTTGATCTCGACCATGGTGAACCCGCGATCGATGAACTTGCGGACCTTCTTCGCTCGCGTCACCGACGCCGGTGACCAGCGCCCGTGCTCGTCTCCCTGGGGGAGCAGCACGCCCTGTTCGATCCAGCGGTACAGCGTCGCGCGGCTGATGCCGAGGAGATCGAGAATCTCCTGCGTCGTGAGTGTCTCGCGCATGAGACGAACTCTACAAGCGCGGTTGTTGTAGGTGCATCCGGGGCGGTTTGGCAGAACACGCCGCGAGCCCGACACCTCGCCGGCCCCGCGGGCCCCGGATGCCGCGCGAGCCTACCCGGGGTTCCCGCTTCGCGTGGTCGTTGCGCGAGCCGCGAGTCCTCGGCGGAATTTCTCAACGGTGCGCGAGTGATCTCCGGGTAGGACACGAGCGTACACATCGCCGTCGTGTCCGTTTTGCCGAGATTGCGTCCAGTATGCGTCCAGTAGCGGACTTCGAAAAAACAAAACCGCCGAGAACGGCGGTTTTGAGAGCGCACCCGGAAGGATTCGAACCTCCGACTTTCGGTTCCGTAGACCGACGCTCTATCCAGCTGAGCTACGGGTGCTTGGGGCGCGAACCCTACCAGGCTTTCCTGGTCCGCGCAATCCTTCATCTCGAGAACTCGTGACGATCTCCTCCTGCCCGCTGGAATTTTCGCCCTGTGCATCTGGCGGCGGCTCGCCGAGATTCGGGAGAAACACCAGGATCGCCAGCGTGACCAGGTTATTGGTCATGTGGACCGCCACGGCTGTCCAGAGGCGGCCTGTGCGCAGGTATACCCGCGCGAACACTACGCCGAGCCAGGCATAGATCAGGAAGCCGGCGGGGTTGCCGTGGATCAGCGCGAACAGGACGGCGGACAGCGTAAACGCCGCGGACAGCGAGCCGGCCGCGTGCAGCCGACGGAAGAATAGGCCGCGAAACAGCCACTCTTCGGCCAGGGGCGCCGCGACGATCGCCGAGAGCGCGAGGAACAGGAGGTCGGCCCGCAGCGCGAAGCCGCCGGAGGTGATCTGCTTGACGCCTTCTTGCTCCGCGACCTCGAAGCCGACCAGGCTGACGAGCTGGGCGATCAGCGTGCTGCCGAGGATGGCGAGCAGGCCGTGAATTGCGACCTCTCGCCACGCGGCGGCGGCGCTCGGTCGGGGCTCCTCTGCGGGCGCGGGCTCATGGGGTCGCGGGGGGCCGTCGAGGCGGGTCCCGAACGCGCGGTACAGCGCGCCGGCGAGCACCCAGCAGACCGGGGTGACCAGCATCTGCGCGGGCCCGAGATCGTCGAGCTTCGGCAGCCCGTTGCCCGAGAACAGCAATCCGACGGCGAAGATGACGACCGCGATGCTGACCATGATGAGCAGGAGCTCGATAAACACGGCGGCGGCCTGGTCGCGCTCCGGCACGCGGGAAGTGTGCACGGCGCGCGTCTGGACGACAAGCCTGCTCGTCGCTTGCAAGTCCCGGCGATCTTGTTTAGCTTGCCAGCCCCAAACATTCGCCGACGCGTCGGCGACCTGTGCACTGAGGAGCGGTGGCCGAGTGGCTGAAGGCACAGGTTTGCTAAACCTGCGTAGGGGTAACTCTACCGAGGGTTCGAATCCCTCCCGCTCCGCATCACCAAGCGGTGATTGTTTTTCAAGAGAGAGCGCCTCGGCGCTCTCTCTCTTTTTTTGGCCTCGCTCTCGCTCGGTCGCTACTCGCCCCGCAGCTGCTCCTGACGCGCGCGGCCGCGCGCGGTGAGCTGAGGACGCACGAGCATGCCGAGGCGCGGGAACAGATCGGCGATCCGCGCCAAGAGCCCGCGGTGGCGCGGGATCACGAGCTGCAGCGGGCGGCGCGGCAGGGCGCGCGTGAGCACGAGCTCGCTGATGTCCTCGACGCGGAGCTGCGCGCCCGAGAAGGTCAGCGCGGTCTCCTCGCGGTCGAGCTGGATGTCGAGCATCGGCGTCTTGACGGCGTCCGGGCAGATCGTCGTCACGTAGACCTCGTGGGGGCGCAGCTCGATCGCGGCGGCGAGCGAGTAGGAGCGCACGGCGTACTTGGAGGCCGAGTAGAGCGAGAGCCCAGGGACCGGCGCGAGCGCGGCGAGCGAGGCGAAGTTGATGATGTGACCGCCGCGGCGCGGGACCATGTGGCGGGCGGCCTGGCGGGTCCCGTAGACGACGCCCTTGACGTTGACGTCGAAGTGGCGATCGACGTCGGCGTCGTCGGCGTCGCGGATCCACGAGGGCGCGAGGTAGGCGGCGATGTTCATGTGCACGTCGACGGCGCCGAGGGTCGAGACCGCCTCGTGATAGGCCGGCTCCCAGGCCTGGGCGTCCGCGATATCGAGCGCCCGGACCGCCACGCGCTCGTCCGGCCACGCGCGCTCGCGGGCGCGCTGGCGCAGGCCCTCGATGTCGATGTCGGTCGCCCAGACGCTGTGTCCGGCCCGCTGCAGGGTGTCGGCGAGGTGCAGGCCGATGCCGCTGGCGCAGCCGGTGAGGAAAAATCGTCGCCGCGGGCGCTGGTCCATGGCTCCAGCTTTACCAGGTCCCGCCATACGTGACACCATGACCCCATGAAGAAGGCGTTTTGGTTCGTCGTCCTCGTCGCGTGCGTGGGGCTCAGCTACCTGAGCTACCAGAACGGCCAGCCCTCGCTGGAGGTCCAGAGGATGTCGAAGGACGCCGCCTGCAAGGACCTCGAGGGCTGCGAGATCAAGGCCGATCTGCCGTTCCAGATGTCGACCTCGAGCTTCGGCCACAAGTACTTCTGGGGCACGAAGCTGGGCAACGTCTCGGTCTCGTGCAAGCGCGAGTTTATGTTCGCGGGGAATTGGCAGTGTGTCCGCGACGCCGACCCCGGAGCTGCGGGCGCGCCTGTCAGCTAGCTGGTCCTAAAGACTCTTTTATTAATGACTCACGAGCGCGGCGAGGGAGCGCGCTCGCGCGTCGCGTGCTCGCGCTGAGCCTCAGTTCGCCAGCTCGTCGTCGGCGAGCTCCTCCGCGGGCGGGTTGGCCTCGAAGGCGAAGGTCAGCTTGTCCTTGTCAGGCGTGACGCCGACGTTGACGTGGCCGCCGTGCTCGAGGGCGCCGAACAGCAGCTCCTCGACGAGCTGGCCCTTGATCTCCTCGTCGATCAGGCGGGCCATCGGGCGCGCGCCGAACAGGCGGTCGTAGCCCTTGCGCGCCACCCAGTCGCGGGCGCCCTCGCTGAACGAGAAGGTGACGTCGCGGTCGACGAGCTGGTTCTCGAGCTCGCGCAGCATCTTGTCGGCGATCTTCTTGATGATCGGCTCGGCCAGCGGCTTGAAGGTGACGACGCGGTCGAGACGGTTGCGGAACTCGGGCGAGAAGGTGCGCTCGAGCGCGGCCTTGGGGTCGCCGACCTTGGGCCCGGAGTCTTCGAAGCCGACGCGGCGCTTGGTCATCTCGAAGGCGCCGGCGTTGCTGGTCATGATCAGGATGACGTTGCGGAAGTCGGTCTTGCGTCCGGTGGTGTCGGTCAGGGTCGCGTTGTCCATGACCTGCAGCAGGATCGAGAACAGGTCGGGGTGGGCTTTCTCGATCTCGTCGAGGATGACGACGCTGTGCGGCTGCTTGGCGACCGCGTCGGTCAGCAGCCCGCCCTGGTCAAAGCCGACGTACCCGGGCGGGGCGCCGATCAGGCGGCTGACGCTGTGCTTCTCCATGTACTCGCTCATGTCGAAGCGCAGCAGCGGGACCGTGAGCAGGCGCGCGAGCTGGCGCGCGAGCTCGGTCTTGCCGACGCCGGTGGGCCCGGCGAACAGGAACGAGCCGATCGGCTTGTTGTCGCGGCCGAGGCCGGCGCGCGCGCGCTTGATCGCCTTGGTCACCGCGGCGACGGCTTCGTCCTGCCCGTAGAGGACCATCTGCAGGCCCTCCTCGAGGTTCTTGAGCACGTCGCGGTCGTTGGTCGAGACCGACTTCGGCGGGATCCGAGCCATGCGGGCGATGACCGCCTCGACCTCGGCGGTGTCGACGATGATCTTGCGGCTGCCGTCCTCGTTCTCGCTGGCGTCGCGCTCGGCGGCGCGCTTCTCGGCGACCTTGCGGCGCTTGCGTCGCGACTTCTTGTTGGTCTCGCTCGGCGGGGGCGGCGGCTCGCTCGGCACCTCGACGGGCTCGGGCTCGATCGCGGCCTTGGTGAGGCGCACCGCGGCGCCGGTCTCGTCCATGACGTCAATCGCGGAGTCCGGCAGGTGCCGGTCGCGGAGGTGCTTGTGGGCCAGCTCGGCGGTGAGCTTGATGGCGTCGGGCGTGTACTCGACGCTGTGGTGCTCCTCGTAGGCCGGCTTGAGCCCGTGGAGGATCTTGATGGTCTCCTCGACCGAGGGCTCAATGATCTCGATCTTCTGAAAGCGGCGCGCGAGCGCGGCGTCGCGCTCGAAGGAGGACTTGAAGTCTTTGTAGGTGGTGGCGCCGATGCAGCGCAGCTCGCCCGAGGCGAGCGCCGGCTTGAGCATGTTGCTGGCGTCCATCGAGCCGCCGGAGGTCGCGCCGGCGCCGACGATGGTGTGGATCTCGTCGATGAAGAGGATGTTGTCGGGGTCCTCCTGGATCGCCGAGATCACGGCCTTGAGCCGCTCTTCAAATTGTCCGCGGAACTTCGTGCCGGCCAGCAGCGAGCCGAGGTCGAGCGCGTAGAGGTGACCCTCGGCGAGCGCGTCGGGGACCTCGCCCTCGTGGATGCGCAGCGCGAGGCCCTCGACGACCGCGGTCTTGCCGACGCCGGGCTCGCCCACGAGCACGGGGTTGTTCTTGCGCCGGCGGCACAGCACCTGGATCAGGCGCATGACCTCTTGTTCACGTCCGACGAGCGGCTCGATCTTGCCGGCGGCCGCCTTCTTCGCCAGGTCGACGGCGTAGGCCGCGAGCGGGTCGTCCTCGACCTCCTCGTCCTCCTGCTCGTCCTCGTAGGGGTTCTGCGCGCGGCGCAGCGCCGGCCGCAGCTCGCCGCCCTTGGTGATGCCGTGGGAGATGTAGAGCGTCGCGTCGCGCCGCGTGACCCCGCACTGCTTGAGCGAGTAGACCGCGAAGGACTCGGGCTCGGCGTACATCGCGATCAGCAGGTTGGCGCCCGTGACCTCGCTCTTGCCGGAGCTCTGGACGTGGAACAGCGCGCGCTTGAGCACGCGGCCGACGCCGATCGTCTGGTGGACGGTGTCGGTCTGCGCGTCCTCGGGCAGCGTCTCCATGTTCTCGTCGAGGAAGTCCTCGAGCTGCGTGCGCAGGCGCTCGATGTCGCCGCTGCAGCCCTCGATGACCTCGCGCGCGTTCGGGTCGTCGATCAGCGCGAGCAGCAGGTGCTCGAGCGTGACGTACTCGTGACGGCGGCGTTGGGTGTCAACGATGGCGGCGTTTAGGGTCTCTTTCAGCTCATCGCTCAGCATCCGGGTCGTCCTCGGGCTCCATCGACGCGACCAAGGGGCAGTCGTTCTGCCGGGCGAGCATGTGCACTTGCGCGACCTTGGTCTCGGCGATCTCGTGGGTGTAAACCCCGGCGACCCCTACTCCATGATTATGTACGTGGAGCATGATGGCCGTGGCGTCGGTCTCACTCTTGCGAAACACCGTCTGAAGGAGACGGACAACGAAGTCCATGGGCGTGTAGTCGTCGTTGTGTAGCAGCACGCGGTACATCCGCGGCTTCTGAGTCTTTCGCTGCGTGCGCGACTTGAGGACGACGCCGCCCTTGGGGCTTTCCTTCTCACGACTGGACATGGTCCGACAGTGTGCTCCTGGACCAGTGTAGCCCCCGGGGGAGGGCGGAACCACTGGAGCTGATGTGGAGGCCCGCGTCCGCGAACCTGTTTCTGGGGTCTGCCCGCGCCCGCGAGCGCGTGCGCTTGTTGTTGGGGGGCCTGGCCATCGGGGCCTGTGCAGCGTAAAGCTAGCGTGTGGCCCATCTGACCACGCGCGTCGTGACGGATCTTGGTGGCGTGGATGCCGCGAGCTGGGACGCGCTCGATCACGGCGGCTCGCCGTTCTTAGAGCACGGGTTTCTCCGCGCGCTCGAGCGCTCGGGCTCGATCGGCGAGGAGTCCGGCTGGCGCCCGCTGTACGTGTTGGTCGAGGAGGTGAGCGAGCCGCCGTCGACGAGTCGTCGGCGCCGTCGTCGGCTCGCGCGGCCGCCAGCGCCGGGTCGCCTGGTCGGCGCGGTCGCGGCGTTCGTCAAGGAGCACAGCTACGGCGAGTACATCTTCGACTGGGCCTGGGCGCGCGCGAGCCAGCGAGCCGGTCTGGCCTACTACCCGAAGCTGGTGATCGCCGCGCCGGTGACCCCGGCGACAGGCCCGCGGCTGCTGATCGCTGCAGACGCGCACGCCGAGCGCGCGACGATTATCGCGCGCTTGGTGACGGCGGTGCGCGGGCTCGCGGACGAGCACAGCTGCTCGTCTGTGCATTGGCTGTTCACGACCGCGCGCGAGCAGGCCGAGCTCGGCGCGCACGGATTCGCGCCGCGCTCGAGTTATCAGTTCCACTGGCGCAACCGCGGCTACCGCAGCTTCGACGACTTCCTCGGCGCGCTGACGTCGCGACGGCGCAAGCAGATCCGCAAGGAGCGTCGTCGCGCGCAGGCGGCGATCGACTCGCTGGAGTTCGTGCCGGGCGATCAGGTCACGCCCGCCGAGCTCCGGCTGATGGATCGCTTCTATCGCCAGACGGTGTGGGCCCACGGCGGCATGGACTACCTGCGCCCGGGCTTCTTCGCGGCGCTCTGCGAGCTGGCGCCGGAGCGCGTCCGGATCGCGCGGGTCCGTCGCGACGGGCGGATGATCGCGGGCGCGCTCTACCTGCAGACCGAGCGCGCGCTCTACGGGCGCTACTGGGGCAGCGACGAGGAGCACGACTGCCTGCACTTTGAGACCGCGTACTACGCGGGCGTCGAGCACTGCATCCGCGAGGGCCTCGAGCTGTTCGAGGCCGGCGCCCAGGGCGAGCACAAGCTGCTCCGCGGGTTCGCGCCGTCGCTGACGCGCAGCAGCCACTGGATCCGTCACGACGGGCTGTTCGCGGCGATCAAGCGGTTCTTGGCCGAGGAGCAGCGCTCGCTCGAGCCGTACCTGGACGAGCTCAATTCACTCTGTCCGTACAAGCAGGTTGATGAGCAGGCGGGGCCGTCACGCAAGGCCGAGAAGAAGGCGCGGCGCACGGCCGAGAAGCTCGCCGCCAAGGAGGCGCGCGCGCGGCAGCTGGCGGAGTCAATGTCCGAGCGGCTCAGCGAGCGCGAGGCCGAGGCGGCCGCCGACGCCCACGCCGGGCTGGTCGACGTGGACGGCGCGGGCGCGGAGTAGCGTCACTTTCGCGGCGACAGGCCGCGGCACTCCACGGGCTCGGCGCGCGCGAGCGCGCGCTCGATGTCGGCGCGCAGGGGGCTCTTGGGGTTGCGGCGCAGGTAGAGCTGGTACGCGCAGCTCGCCGCGTCCGCGCGGCCCTCGGCCTTCAGGTGGCCGGCGAGGTCGAGCAGACCGGCGCGGGCCTCGGGCGTGTCACGGTGGCGCGACACGAGGGCGCGCAGCGTGCGGATGGCGGCGCGCCTGTGTCCGTTGGTGAGCTGGCGCTCGGCTTTCTCCGCCAGCTCGCGGGCGGTCGGCTCGGCGCTGGCGACGAGCGCGTGGGCGGTGATCGGCGTGCGCGTCCCGTCCCGCTCGATCCACATCGCCTCGCCCTCCTCGAGGGTCGCGCGCGTCACGTCGCCGGCGACCTGCACGAAGATCGTCCCGCGCCGGAGCTCGATGGCGCGGTCCGGGGTCTCGATGGTCAGGCTCTCGCCACCGGGCGCGAGCGAGACGCGGCGAGCACCGGCGTCTTCGGTCAGCTTGAGGTGGAGCGGGCCGAGCACCTCGACCGCGTCCTCGCCGTCGACGGGCGCGGGGCTGAGCTCGACCCGGGCGGCGAGCGAGGTCGGCGCGGGGGTCTCGTCGTCGTCGCGCTCGAGCTCGCGGCTGGGCGCTCGATCGGTGGGGGCCTCGGCGGTCGCGCTCACGCTCACGCGTGGCTGCGTCGCGGGGGTGATGGCTCCGCTCACCTCGGGCGGGCTCGAGCTCGTGGGCTCGAGCATCACGAGCGCGAGGCCTGCCGCGAGCGCGAGGGCGCCGCCGACCCACGAGGCGCGATCGACTCGACGGCGCGCGCGCCAGCCCTCGTGCACGTCGTCCGCGGTGGTGCACAGGCGCGGCAGCGGCTGCGCGCGCGCGGCGACCACGAACTCGGCGAGCGCGGGGTTCAGGTCCTCCAGGGGGTCGTGGGTGTCAAGCTCGGACGGGCTCATGATGGTTTCCTCCCTGGGAGGCCGAGGGCTTCGCATAGGAGCTGCTCGGCTTTACGTGTTCGATAGGACAGCGTGCTGATTCCGACGCCGAGGGCCTTGGACGCGTCCTTGAGGGTCATGCCCTCGATGACGCGGGCCGCGAACGCCTCGCGGTACTTGTGGGGCAGCTCGCCGAGCGCGGCGTAGAGCCGAGCGCGGTGGCGCTGCTTAGCGAGCTCCTCCTCGGGCGTGGTTGGGAGCGGCTGCTCACGCTCACCCGCGCGGCTCTCGCGGCGGCGGCGACGGCGGCTGGAGTCCCACCAGTTGCGGACCTTGTTGGCCGCGATCGTGTACATCCACGTCTCGAGCTGGGCGTCGCCGCGAAACCCGGGCAGCGCGTTGAAGACGGCGATAAAGACCTCTTGCAGCAGGTCGTCGACGGCGTTCGGGTCGCCGGTCATCCGCAGGAGCTGACGGGCGACGCGGTCGCGGTGCTGGTGGAAGAGCTTCGCTTGGGCGGCGCGCTCTCCTCGGCGCGCGCGCGCCAACAGCTCGGACTCTTTATCCACAAGCGACTCACCGACGCTGGTGAGCGCGCGTGGATACTGGGGGCTCGAGGCCATAGCTCCACTCAGTGTAGCGGGGGCCACGTACTTGAGACCGGGCGTGCCGGCGAAATTACGAGTTTGGGCCGCAAATTCGCCGGATTTCTCGACTTTCGCCCGGGGGCGGCGAGATCGGCGGCACGAGCTTCGGCGCTCGGCCAACGGGCTCGCGCGGTCCTCGTGGGGTCGCGCGTACGGCGTCGAGCGCGTCAACAGCGCGAGACGAGCTGGTGGGGGCGGAGTACCCCGACCCGCGAACGCCCGCAGAAACCCGGTCAGATTGCGGAAGATTCGCCACGCTCGCGCGTTTAGGGGTAGCGTGGCGCGCCCGCAGACGTTCCCGGGCGCGCGCGCGCGTGGGAGACAGGGGCAGGCCCTGTTCGCCGTCCGATGCTCTTCGTCAGCTTCGACTTCCTGCTCTTCATCATCCCGGTCCTGCTGATCGCGTGGGCGCTGTCCAACGCGGCGGCGGCCCGCGTGTTGTTCCTGATCGGGGCGAGCTACTTCTTCTACATGGCGGGGCCGCTGACGGACCCGCTCCCGGCGCCCTGGTACTACGTCGGGCTGCTGCTGTTCTCGACCCTGCTCGATTACCACTGCTCGGGTCGGATCCACCAGCTCGCGCCGCAGCTAGCGAGCCCCGACGCGGCCCAGGCGGAGTCCGCTCGGCGTCGACGCAACGCGTGGCTCGGGCTGAGCCTGGTCGGCAACCTCGGGCTGCTCGGCTACTTCAAGTACACCAACTTCTTCCTCGAGGCGTTCTCGGACGTCGCCGGCGCGCTCGGGGCCGAGGTCGTGGTCCCTCACCTCAAGCTGCTGCTGCCGGTCGGCATCAGCTTCTACACGTTCCAGTCGCTGAGCTACACGATCGACGTCTGGCGCGGGCGCCTCACGCCCGAGCCGTCGTTTCGCAAGTTCGCGCTGTTCGTCGTGTTCTTCCCGCAGCTCGTCGCCGGCCCGATCGTGCGCGCGAGCGAGCTGCTGCCCCAGCTGCACCGGCGCCCCCAGCTCAGCGCCGCGCGCATGTACGAGGGGCTGTTCAAGATCTTCAAGGGGCTCTTCAAAAAAGCGATCTTGGGTGACTGGATCGCCGCGAGCTTCACCGACGCGGTGTTCACCGCGCCGCTCAATTACAGCTCGCTCGAGATCCTGATCGCGCTCTACGCCTTCACGCTGCAGCTCTACGCCGACTTCTCGGGCTACTCCGACATCGCGATCGGCGTCTCGCGCCTGCTCGGCTACGAGATCCCCGAGAACTTCGATCGCCCGCACCAAGCCCGCAACGTCGGCGAGTTCTGGCGTCGCTGGCACATGACGCTGTCGACCTGGCTGCGCGACTACCTGTTCTTCCCGCTCGGCGGCAGCCGCGGCACGCGCGTGCGGACCTACTTCAACCTCTGGCTGACGATGTTCCTCGTCGGCATGTGGCACGGCGCGAGCTGGAACTTCGTCATCTACAGCAACCTGCAGGCCGGCGCGATCCTGTTCAATCGCTGGAACCGCACCCGCGACCGCGGCCTCGATTTCCACAACGTGATCGGCTGGGTGATCTGGCTGGTGGTGCTGCCGCTGGCGACCTACAATTTCGCCGGCTGGGCGCTGGCGCTGGACCACGAGGGCAGCCTCGCGCTGGCCGGCTGCGCGCTCGTCTCGAGCGTCGTGATCGGGCTGCTGCCGACCACCGGCGGCCCGCTCAACACGCTGCTGCACATCGTGATCACCTTCCACTTCACGGTCCTCTCGCGCGTGTTCTTCCGCGCCGAGTCCCTCGAGCTCGCGCAGCAGATGATCGCGCGCATGCTCGAGCTCGACGGCCTCGGCCTGCGCCCGGGGCTGCTCGGCCCGTGGATGTGGGTCGCGCTCGTCGGCGGCCTCGGCTACCACTTCACGCCCCGCGCCTGGGTCGAGGAGCGCGCCTACGGGCTGTTTCGCCGGCTGCCCGGGCCCGTGCTGGGCGTGCTGTTCGTCGCGCTGGGCTACCTGATCCTCAAGACCATGTCCGGCGGGCCCCGGGCGTTCATCTACTTCCAGTTCTGACGCCTGCTCGCTTGAAGAACATGTCCCACGAGTCCGACCAGATCGCCGAGCCGCTCGGCCTGCTCGATGTCCGCGAGGACACGCGCCGCGTCGTGCTCGCGCAGGGCGACGACGCGGCGGGCAATTACCCGGCGGGGACCTTCCGCGTGGTCGTCAGCGCGATGGTGACGGTGCTCGCGCTGATCGCCGCGAGCTACCTCGCGCCGGCGCTGACGGACCTCGGGGTGATCGAGGGCAACGCGCTGATCGACTTCGCCCGCGGCGCGCGGCCGTGGACCGAGAAAGACCCGGTGCCGTTTTGGAACCTGGTCGGCCGCGAGCTGCTGGGCGAAGGCGCGGAAGCCCAAAAGTCGCGCGAGGAGCTGAGCGCGCTCGAGGCCCTGGCGAGCGCCGAGGTCGCGGCCGAGGAGCAGGAGGAGGCCTTCGCCAGCAAGCGGCTGGAGGTCGTCAAGCGGCCCGCGTCCACGTCGCCCGAGGAGGAGGAGCCGACGATCCCGCCCTACCTCCCGCACTCCGACGACGAAGAGCCCGTCGAGCGCTCGCTTGAAAAACCCGAGGCGCTCGACCCCTTCTTCGCCGCGCTCACCCGCACCGACCTGCGGTGGGAGGGCGCGATCACCCGCGCGACCCACTACGGCGACTCCGCGATCGGCAACGACGGGATCACCTCGGCGGTGCGCGTCAAGCTGCAGGCGCGCTTCGGCGACGCCGGCCACGGCTTCCACCTGCTCGGTCAGCCCAACATGAGCTACCGACACAAGGGCGTGGTCTTCAAAGAGCGGACCCCGTGGGCCAAGTGCTTCATCATCTTCGGCTGTCGGGAGGACCGCCACTACGGCCTCGGCGGCACGACCTTCAACGCCTCGGGGGGCGCCGAGGTCTCGCTCGGCACCGCCAAGAAAGGCGCGGCCGGGCGCGCGGTCTCGCGGTTTGAGCTGTGGTACGCGGGTCGCCCCAAGGGCGGCCGGATCAAGCTGCAGGTCGACGATCAAGCGCCCGTGCTGCTCGAGACGGCCGCTGACGCGCTCGAGGATCGCTGGCACGTGCTCGAGGTCGAGGACGGCGAGCACACCCTGACGGTGCGGGCGGCGGGCGGCGGCAAGGTCCGGGCCTACGGCGTCGTGCTCGAGCGCGACGGGCCCGGCGTGGTCTGGGACGGCATGAGCCAGATCGGCGCGATGACGCGGCGCATGCTCAACTACGACCCCGATCACTTCCGACGCCAGCTCACGCGGCGCGACGCCGACATGGTCGTCTTGATGTTCGGCGGCAACGACATGGGCCCCTTCCTCAAGCTCGACAAGTACAAGCAGAACCTCAGCCTGCTGCTGCGCGGGATCAAGGCGGTCGGGCCGCACATGAGCTGCCTCGTGATGGCGCCGCTCGACCACGGCGAGCGCCGCGGCGCGCAGATCGTGACCCGCGAGATCGTGCCGAAGCTGGTCGCCGCCCAGCGCGAGATCGCGCTCGCGGAGGGCTGCGCGTTCTGGGACACCTACCAGGCGATGGGCGGCGAGGGCTCGATGGGCCGCTGGAACCGCAGCGCGCCGCGGCTCGGCAGCGGCGACCTCTCGCACCTCACGCACCACGGGCACAAGGTCATCGGCGCGATGCTCTACCGCGCGCTGATCGAGGGCTACCGCGGCTACCGCGAGCGCGTCGCCGGGGAGCCGGTCTCGACGCTCGAGCGGCCGCGCCCCGCGAGCGAAAAACCGGTCCCTGGGGACATGTCCGCGGGCGCGGGGGGCGAGGAGCCGCGCGCGCGGGCGCCGACGCTCGTGGACGCGCCTGGCGACGAGACGCCGGCGCCCGCCGACGCGACGCCGGCTCCGAGCGGAGGGGCGTGATAGCCTGAGCGGCGTGCGGAGGCGGCTGGCATGTGCCGCGGCGCTGTTGATCGCGGCCCCGGGCTGCGCGAGCGCGGGAGGGCGGACGCGCGCGCGCGCGAGGCCGCCGGCGCCGATCGTCCTCACGCCGGAGGACGCGGAGCCCTCAACCTCGTCGGGCGACGAGGAGCTCTCGCAGGGGGGCGAGCGCCGCGGCGGGCTCGAGTACGGCCTCGGCGGGACGACGGCGGCGGTCAGCGCCGCGCTCATCGTGTTCGGCGCGGTGCAGCTCGACCGCGCGGTCAAGCTCACCACCTTCTGCGAGGGCAGCCCGCAGTCGACCGAGTGCGACGCGCTGATCGGCAACCCGCCGGTCAACTACTACGTCTCGGGCGGGCTCTCGCTCGGCTTCTCGACGCTGATCGCGGTCGCCAGCGGGTTTCTGTTCCGGCGCGCGGTCCGGACCCAGCGAGCCTACCGAGCCTGGCACTCGGAGCAGGTCTCGATCACGCCCTGGATGAAGATGTCTCGCGGGACACAGGCGTCGCGAGCGGGCGGCCTGTCCCTCGAGCTGCGGTTTTAGCCGGGGCGGGGCAGGTGATGGCGGCGGCGCCGAGGCTCTCGATCGCGGGGACTCCTCCGAAGGGTCTGGGGGTGGCGAGCTGCCGCGGGCGTGACCCCAGGCTGGTGGTCGCGATTGGGAGCGAGAGCGAGACCGGCTTCGACAGGGGCTACGCCCTCGCCGATCCGCTGCTGCGCGCGCTCGTCCTGGCGGCGGCCGAGCGCGCGCTGGCCCGTGGGTATCGAGAGATCATCGCCGGTCTGCGCGCGATCGCGTCGGGCTGGAGGACGCTCGATGATGACGAGCGGCTCCCGCTGATGACGACGATCGTGGCGAGCGTTCGCGACGACGCCATCGAGCTGTCCTGGGTCGGCAACGACAAGGGGTACTTGGTGCGCGCGGGTCGAGTGATCGCGGAGACCCGTGAGCACACGCCGTGGCGCATGCGCGGGGAGCCGCAGGGGTACCCGTGCCGGACGATCGCGCGCGCGGGCTGTGAGCCCGAGTCAGCGCGCTTCGAACACGTCGCGCCGGGCGATCGGTTAATCCTGATCTCGAGCGGCCTGCACACGCGCGTGGGGTGGCGGGCCGGCGTGGAGGAGGCGCTCGCGCGCGTGGATGAGCCGGACGCGTCCTCGCTGCGTCGCGCGCTGTGTCAGGTCGCGCGGGCGCGTGATCCCGAGGTCTCGCTCGAGTGGTCAGGACCGCTCGTGGTCGTCGCGCTGTAGGAGCGTTAGGGCGCGAACATCCGCACCCAGCCCACGATCTCGTCGTCGTGGCGCTGCCCGCCGAGGAGGACGACGCCGCGGCGATCTACCGCGGCGTTCCACAGCTGGTCGCCCTGGTCGCCGCCGACCGTCTCGGACCACAGCAGCTCACCGTCGGCGTCGAGCACGGCGTAGAAGATGTCGCCGTTGTTGGCGTTCTTGAGGCCCGCGAGCACGTACTTGTGCTGCGGCGTCGCGACCAGCGCGCGCGGGTAGACGTCGCCGAGCTCCGGCTCGTCAAAGGTCTTGGACCACAGCTCCTCGCCCGTCATCGAGTGCTTGCTCATCCACAGCGTGTCGTCCTCGGTCACCCAGCTCGTGACGATGTCCCCGCAGGGCTCAGTCGCCATGCCCCCGGACATGAACGCGGCGTGGTGGAGCTTCGGCAGCGGGGTAGTCCAGGCCTCGGCGCCGTCGGGCTCGTAGGCGCGCAGCAGGAACGTGTCGGGCTCGACGCAGCAGCCGAAGGTGACGACGCGGCCGTCGGGCAGCGCCGAGACCTCCCGGAGCGCGCTCTCCTCCGTTCCTCCCTCGACGTGGAACTCGTGGGCCCACGCCTGCTCGCCGGCGGCGGTCAGCTTGACGATCCAGGCGCGATCCTCCAGCTCCGGATCCTGGCTGGCTCCGCCGACCGCGACGACGGAGCCATCCGCGAGCGCGACGACGTCCTCGAGCCAGTTGCTGTGCTCGAGCGGGAGCTGGAGGCCCCAGCCGATCGCCCCGTCCGCGCCCAGCTCGCCGGCGAAGCCGTCGTTGCCGGTCTGCTGATCGTGGAACTGACCGGCGAAGACCAGCGAGCCGTCGGCGCGCGCGGCCAGCGAGTACGCGTTCACGAGCGTCCACTGCGGCGTGTGCCAGCGCTCGTACCAGAGCTCGGCGCCGTCGCGGTCGTACTTCTTGACCCACGCGCCCGCGCCCTCGCTCACCGCGCCGCCGCGCGCGATGGAGGCGAACGGCGCGTCGTCCCCGTCGAAGGCGACCGCCCACGCGATCGCGCTGGGGCCGATGCCCGTGAGCGTGTTGGTCCAGAAGATATGGCCCGAAGGGTAGGTGCAGTCGGCCTGACATCCTTCCTCGTCGGGCTCACACATCTCGGGCGTCTCGACCACGCCGTCGCCGCACTCGGGCTCGTCGAGCTCGGGGCAGAACTCGCCGGCGCTGTCGTCGGTGGTGCTCGTGGTCCCGGTGGTGCCGGTCGCCTCGGTGGTCCCGGTCGAGGTCTCACCGACGCTCGTCGAGCCCTCGGTGCCGCTCGTGGTGCTCGACGCGTCGCCGCTTGATGATGATGACCCGGAGTCGGTCCCCGTCGCCGTCACGGTGGCGTCGGGCGTCGTTGACGTCCCGCTCGCGGAACCTGTCGTCGCGGTCGCGGTCGCGGTCGCGGTCGCGGTCGTCGCGTCGCCGCCCTCCGTTCCAGCGCCTGTTGAGTCGCCGCTGCAGCCGCAGAGCAGCGCGAGCGGGATGAGGGCGCGGGGGAGTCGTCGCGGGTGCATGCGCGGAACCTACAGCACGCGGCTCCGCCGGGAGGCCCTTCGAAGAGGGGCTTTCTCTGTAGTCTCTATTCCCTGAATAACGGGGCATGTCTGATTCGACAGGCCCGCTCGGCTAGCCGCCCAGGTTCTCGCGCAGGCAGATCGTGTAGACGCCGTTGACTGCGGACTCGAGCTCCTCGCCGTCGGAGAGCCGGTGCTTCGTCCACGCGCCGACGCAGAGCGCGAGCTCGCCGGCGTCGAGCTCGACGCCCTCGCGCTTGAGCTCGAGCAGCGCGTCGGCGAGCTGGTCCATGACGGCGGGGTCGCGGGCGCAGAGGACCGCGACCCAGGCCGCCGGCAGCCACGCCTCGCGCTCGAGGTCGCCGCACAGGTCGGGCCCGAAGGTCGCGCCGCTGAGCACGTTGTGCAGCGCCTCGAGCAGCCACGCCGGGCACTCTTGGGTGGGCAGCGCGAACGCGTCGACCGTGTACTCGAGCGCGCCGTCTCGCTCGCGCTCGCGGCCGACCATCAGCAGCGTCGCGCGGGCCTCGGCGTCCTCGGCGTAGGCGACATCGCCCTCGATGCCGCCCTCGTCGAGCCAGTCGGCGAGCATCGCCGGCGCGATGGTTCGCCCGGACTGCTTCGGGCTTCGCCAGAGGAAGGACGTGAGCGCGTGAATGCTTGCGAACGGTCGTTTCATGGCATCGGGGGCCGCGTCGCCGCGATCGTTGCGTACGAGCGCGCGCGCGATCACGCCCTGGATAACCGAAGGCCGCGCCGCTGTCGATCGCAGGGCGGGCGCGAAAAGGCGCACAGGACTCGTTAGCCTGCGGGCGCGGATGGTTCGCTCGCGGCCGTGTCGTCGCCGGGCGCGGACGATTCGCTCGCGGTCGCGTCGTCTGCAGTCGCGCTGTCTGCAGTCACTTCGGCCGCGTCGGCGCCCGTGGCCGCGTCGGTCGGCGTTTCATCCGCGGCGAACTCACCGTTGTCGTAGCCGTCCATGATCGCGTCGGTCAGGCCCATGCCCAGGCGGAGGTAGCCCCGCTTGGTCATGTGGATGTAGTCGGCCTTCCCGAGCTGCGGCTCGGAGTTCGCCCAGACGTCCATCGCCCCGACGCCGCCCATGAACGCGATCGTGTCCCAGAAGCCGCAGCCGACCTCGGCCGCGACCTCGCGCTGGGTCTCGCGGATCTTCTGCGTGCGCGGGACCGGGTGAAACACGCCCTCGGCGTCTTTGCGGTGGTAGTCGCTCGGCCCGACGAGCAGGCAGCTGGCGTCCGGGGCAGCCCGCTTAAAGCGCTCGAGCGTCGCCTTCAGCGTCTCGCGGTAGTGGCTGATCGGCACGTCGGTGTCGGAGGCCTCGTTGACGCCGTAGGCGAGGATGTAGAGGTCGGGGTCGCGGCGCTTGACCTGCTCGGCCCACATTGGTTCGTCCCACTTCAAGTGGTTCGAGGCCCGGGTCCCGCTGATCCCGAGGGTGTCGACGACCACGCCGTCGCTGTCGTTCTCGAGCACCATGCCGAACAGCCGGATCTCGCCGGTGCTGCGCGCGCGGGACTTCTTCTTGCCCGTGGACTTCTTCTTCGACTTCTTGGAGGACTTCCACTTCGGGCGGATCTCGATGACCTCGGGCCCGGTGTCGCGGGACACGCTGAACGAGCCGAAGGCGTACTTCTTGCCGCGGGTGTCGACGGTGCCGACGCGCTCCTCGCCGATCTGTACGCTGAACGAGCCGCCCCGGGGCTGCTTGAGGAAGAACAGCTCGTAGAGCGTCTTGCCGTCGTAGGTCGGCGCGCGGTCCCGGGGCGTGACGCGACCGTACTCGTGGACCTTCGTCGTGTAGACGCTGGCGCCCAAGAGCCCGTAGTAGCCGTCGTCGCGGGCCTTGCTGCGCTGGGCGTGCTCGGTCGTCCAGTTCTTGGAGTTCTCGACGTTGAGCGCGAACTGCCGGTACCAGCGGTTGATGCGGACCATCGAGACGAAGCCGAGGCCGCCGTCGCCGAACCGGTGCTGCAGGTACGAGCGCAGGTAGCTGGGGTAGACGTCCGCCTCGGTGTGCGAGCCGCCGTAGACCAGGACGCGGACCTTGCCGTCCTCGTCCTCGCCGCGCTTGAGCCGTTGCAGCGCCTGGTAAAAAGGTTTGAGCGGACGGGGGTCCGCGAGCGGGACGTAGAACCCGAGCGACATGCCGTCTACGGCGGGTTCCTCGTCCACCTCGTCGCCGTCTTCGGCGGCATTTTCGGCGGCATCTTTGGCGGCGTCTGTTCCGGGGGCAGCGGAGGCCCCGGTGCCGGAACCGGCCGAGCCCGGGAGGTCCTCGAGGGAGGCGGCCGGAGCCCCCGCTTCCGGAAGCGTGAGCGGTTCGCTCGCATAGGCTCCAAACAGTGTTTTAGAGCCCCCGAGGACGTATTCTTGTGCGTGCGCGCGCGCGGCGATGGCCGCGTCGCTGAGCTTGAGCCCTGGCGCTGGTTGGCTGTCGTCCGGGGGCGCGACCGGGGTAGCGACCATCGTGGCCGGTTGCTCCGCCGGAGGCGACGGGCTCGCGCTCGGCTGAACCGGGGTTGGTGTCGGCGCCGTGGCGCAGCCGTGCAGCGGGCTGCAGCTCAAGCCCGCGGCGGCAAGCAGGCCCACGGGCCAGATCCCGCGGTCACGTCGCAAAAACGGGTTCCACACGGCTTGCTTGTACTTTGGAGGGGTCGCGGATTCGAGTCAAAATTTGTTTCTCGAACCGCATCAGGCGCTGCTACGCGACGAATCTGCAGGTGCGTTGATCCGTTCACGGTTCCCCGCGCGCGTACTCCTGCGGAGCCGCCGATGTCGCGCTGGCGTTCTCAGGGCGAGCGTCTTTGCGAAGAAGATGCGTGAACACGCAAATATTGGCTCTACCCGGGGACGTGGGCGGGGGTCGCACACTGTCGGTGTCAGCGTACGGAGTTGTCGCGGTTTCTGTCCGCTCGGCTTGACGCCGATGCATGCAAAACCTGTTACAGTACTCACATTCGATGTCTCAAAACCGCGAAAAAGAGCGCTGGCGCGTGGATCAGCTCCGCCATCCAGTCTTGCCGCTCTTGCTCGCGCTCGATCAAAAAGATGATTCGCTCGTCTATGTAGGCCTCGGCGCACGACTGTCCCCGCTCGCGGACTTCGCCCGTCGACACAACGCGACGCTCGAGGTCGAGCGACGGCCCACTTCCGCTCGGCGCCAGCTGCTCGAGTACCTCGCGGGCGCGCGCACCGAGTTTCAGCTGAAGCTGCGTCTGCTGGGCACGCCGTTTCAAATGCAAGCCTGGCGCGCGCTGTGCCAGATCCCGTTCGGCGAGACTCGCTCGTACGCGCAGCAAGCCGCGCTGCTCGGCAACCCGGCGGCCGCGCGCGCGGTGGGGCGAGCGAACGCGATGAACCCGATCCCGATCATCGTGCCGTGTCATCGGGTCGTCGGGCACAACGGGGCGCTCACCGGTTTCGGCGGCGGCATCGCGGCGAAGCGCTGGCTGCTCGATCTCGAGAACCCCCAGCGAACCTTCGCCAGCTTGCTGGCGGCGCCGCTGTCAACAGGCGCGCGGCGAGCTTCGAATCCCAGCATGAGCGAAGCGCGCACGCGCTCTCGCGCGCGGCGGCCGAGGCCGGCCAAGGAGGGCGCGGCATTAACCCGCTGAGGCCGATCTTCGCGGTGATCGAGAAGGTCGGCTCGATCACCGCCTTCGCCATGACCGTCCTCTGGTGCGTGTTCACGGGCCCGCGCTACTGGGGTGAACTTTTTCGCATGATGGACGTGCTCGCGCGGCGCTGCCTGATCCCGGTCGGGCTCGCGGTCGCGCCTGTCGGAGCGGTCATATCGCTGCAGGGGGTCGAGGCGTTCCGCGAGTTCGGCGCCGAGGGCATGCTCTCGCCCATGCTCGGGACCTCGGTGTTCCGTCAGTACTCGCCGATGTTGGCCTCGGTGATGGTCGCGGCCCAGGCCGGCTCGTCGATCTCCGCGCGCATTGGCACCATGAAGGTCCGCGGCCAGATCGACGCGCTCGCGGTCATGTCGGTGGACCCGGTGCGCTACGTCGTGGTCCCCGGGATCATCGCCTGCATCATCGTCACGCCGCTGCTCAACGTGATCACGACGATCCTCGGGTTGATCAGCGGGTGGTTCTTCGCGGTCCCGATCGGCGGGATCAACCACGGCATCTTCATGGCCAACCTATTCGCCGAGATCACGCCCATGGACCTGTGGGTCGGGCTCGGCAAGTGCATGGTGTTCGGCGGCGCGGTCGGGCTGATCGCCGGCTACCTCGGGCTGCGCACCACCGGCGGCGCGGAGGGGGTCGGGCGCGCCGCGAACAACACCGTCGTGGCGACGATCCTGCTGATCACGCTCGCGGACTACCTGCTGGGCCTCTTGCTGCTGGCGCTGCAGATTTAGGAGCGACCTCTGGGGATCTCAGGAGAAAGGACGACGACGGGGCGGTGCTGAGGGCGATGGTCAAGCGGGTCTGGAGCGCCCTAGAGACGCTCGCGGACTTCTTGCAGTTCGTTCGTCGGGCCGCGCGCGTGCAGTTCCTCCGCGTGCCGCCGCGCGACCAGTTCCTCGAGCAGGCGGTGCAGTCCGGGGTCGGGAGCATGGGGCTCGTGACCGTGCTGATCCTGTTCGGCGCCATGGGCCTGACCGTGCAGGGCTACACCTCGTTTCAGCGCGTCGGCGGGCAGAGCGTGCTGGGGGCCTTCGTCGGGATCGGCGGCGTGCGCGAGCTCTACCCGGTGCTGACCGGCGTGATCGTCGGCGCGCGCGTCGGGGCGAACTTCGCCGCGAGCCTCGCCAACCGGCAGATCTCGGAGCAGGTCGACGCGCTCGAGGTCATGGGCATCGACCCGTTCCACTACCTGGTCGCGCCGCGGCTGTGGGCGCTGACGCTCGCGCTGCCGCTGCTGTGCGCGTACGCGATCTTCGTCGGCCTGAGCGCGAGCTACTTCGCGGCCGTGCACCAGCTCGGCATGAACTCGGGCAACTTCCTCAACCAGCTCTCGCAGTTCGTGGGTTTTAACGACCTGCTCGCCGGCGTGCTCAAGGGCGTGATCTTCGGCTGGCTGGTCGCCGTGATCTCGTGCTTCTTCGGCTACCGCTCGCGCAAGCGCGACGGCGCCGAGGGGGTCGGGATCGCGACCAACAAGGCGATCGTGATCTCGTCCGTGACCTGCATCGTCGTCAACATGTTCATCTCCGCGATCATGTACACTTAGGAGCTACTGGATCACCGTGTCGGCCGCTATCGAGTTCAGGAACGTGTCGAAGTCCTTCGGCGACAAACAGGTCCTGAAGAACATCTCGCTCACGATCGACGAGGGCTCGATCGCGGTCATCCTGGGCCCCTCGGGGACCGGCAAGTCGGTGCTGATCCGCTGCCTCATCGGCCTGCTCAAGCCGGACGCGGACGGCGGGGAGATCTGGGTGTTCGGCACGAACGTCGCGGCCATCGACGAGAGCAAGCGCGCCGACCGCAAGAAGCTGTACGACGTGCGCAAGCGCTTCGGCATGCTGTTTCAGGACGGCGCGCTGTTCGACGACATGACGGTCGGCGAGAACGTCGCCTTCCCGATGCGCCACCACGGCGGGCTGCGCGAGTCCGAGATCCAGGCGCGGGTCGCCGACAAGCTCGCGCGCGTCGGGCTCAAGGACGCGGTGAACAAGATGCCGTCGGAGCTCAGCGGCGGCATGCGCAAGCGCGCCGCGTTCGCGCGCGCGATCGCGAACGAGCCGTCCTTCGTGCTCTGCGACGAGCCGTCCTCGGGCCTCGACCCGGTGATGGCCGCGACGCTCGACGAGCTGATCCTCGAGATGCACCACGAGCTGAACATCGGCTTCATCGTCATCACCCACGACACCGCCGAGGCGCGCATGCTCGGCGGCCGAATGGGCCTCCTCAACAAGGGCGAGCTGGTCGTCCCCTTCGACGCGACCGACAAGGTGCTGCGCTCGAATCACCCCGCCATCCGGCAGTTCTTTGACCGACAAAAGAGCGGTCCCATCCAGGTTGTGTAGGTCACCATGGATAAGAAGTTCTTCTCCCTCGGACTGTTCGTCGTCGTCTCGCTCGGCCTGCTCGTGGCCGTCGCCTTTAAGATCGGCGCGTTCACGAACAAGCAGGTCGACCGCTACACCGTCGAGATCAACAACGCCGCGGGCCTGGTCGAGGGGAACGCGATCAAGAGCGCCGGCGTCGAGATCGGGCACGTGGGCTCGGTCAGCCTGTCCGAGGACGGCAAGCGGGCGCGCCTAGAGCTCGAGATCTATCGCGACACGCCGATCTACAGCGACGCGAGCGTGGCGATCGAGCCGGTCAGCCTGCTCGGCGAGAAGTTCGTCAACATCAAGCAGCACGTGACCAAGGACGCGACCCAGCTGCCGCCGGGCTCGCAGCTGCCCGAGGGCGTCAAGAGCGTCGACGTGGCGAACCTCTTCGATCTCGCGCGCAACGTCGTCTACTCCGAGGAGGAGCTCTACCCCGAGGTGGTGCAGCTGACCAAGCGCATGAACGCGCTGGTCGGCGCGCTCGAGGCGGAGGACAAGGACGAGCTGAAGAAAAAGCTCAACACCCTGGGCGACAAGATCGAGAGCGTGCTGACCAACATCGACAAGCTCTCGAACGTCGGCGCGGACATCCTCGAGCAGAACCAAGCGGGCATGACCAAGATCGTCGACTCGGGCAGCACGCTGCTCTCGGACCCGCGGATCCCGACGATCATCACCCGCGTCGACAACATCACCAAGACGCTCGACAACCGCCTGCCGCGGCTGTTCAACAAGGCCGACGCCGTGGCCGAGAAGGTCGATCGCCTGGTCGAGACCGTCAACCCCAACGACATCAAGCGGCTCGTCGAGGACGCGGGCGTGATCACCAAGAACGTCCGCAAGATGACCGAGGACCTCAAGCCGTTCACGCGCCGGCTCGACCCGATCGCGCGCAACATCGAGATCATCACCGGCCGCGCGAGCAAGATCACCGCGAAGGTGCTGCGCAAGTTCCTGCAGGTCGAGGGCGTCAAGGTCAACTTCACGGCGCCGCGCGGCGAGCTGAAGAAGTCGCTCCAGCGGGAGGGGCTGATCGACTGAGCCGCGCGCGGACGCGGACGAGCGTGACGTGATGACTCGCCGGACCACCACCGAGAAGAGCGCGCTGGCGCTGGCGCTGGCGCTCTCGGCCCTGCCGCTGAGCGCCGGCTGCGAGCGCGTCGACGATCTGCGGCGGACGCCGCGGGTCGTGGTGCTCGACGCCTCCGCCGGGCTGCGCGTCGGCGACGAGGCCCGGATCGCGGGCGTCGCGGTCGGCACCGTGTGGGGGCTGGAGCACCGTCACGCCGAGGCCGTGGTCACGGCGCGGCTCGACCCCGACGCGCCGCTGTTCGCCGACGCCTGCGCGATCGTGGCGCCGAAGAGCTCCTTCGGCCCCCGTCACCTGATTTTAAAGCCAGGTGAGAAGACCGCGGAGCCGCTCTCGCCCGCGGTCGAGATCCCGCGCTGCGGTCAGGCGCTCGACCTGCCCGAGATGCTCAACCAGTTCAAGCCGGTGATCGAGGACGAGGTGGACGCGCCGACGTGGGAGGAGAACGCGCGCTCGCTGAAGGCCGTCAACGGCCTGCTCGGCTTGGTGATCGGCGAGGAGTACAAGAGCCCGAACGTCCAGCAGCAGGTCGATGACGCCGACGCGCGCGCCAAGGAGGCGCTCGAGTGGGCCCAGGGGGCGGCCGATCCGCTCCGGGAGTTCTTCAGCGCCGCCGAGGAGGTGCTCTCGCGCGAGCTCGTCGACGCGGGCGTGAGCACGCTCGACAGGCGCCTCGCGGAGCTGGAGGCGGAGCTGCCCAAGACCTTCGACGAGCTGGAAGCGGACCTCGGGCGCGCCGAGGACCAGCTCGACGCCCTGCTCTCGAAGGAGTCGCAGGCAGGCCGCGACGAGGCGATCGCCGACGCGCTCGAGGCGATGGCCAACGTCCAGGAGCTGATCGAGAAGTACGAGCCGGTGGGCGCGGACGCGCTCAAGAAGCTCGATGACCTGCGCGCCTTCACGCGCCAGGCGCTCGAGATCGACGCGCGCTACTTCCGACGCTTCCAGGCCGAGGGCTACCGCTCGTACTTCGGGCCGATCCCGAAGGAGGCCCGTGAGGGCCTCGACCGCGCGGGCGTGAAGTACGAGACGCGCAGCTGGAACGACTGAGACGGGCGGCGCGCGGAGCCGCGCCGCGTTGGTTGGTTTCGCGTGACGACGCGAGCGTCCGGCCGCCGTCGAACGTACGATGACCGTGGTGATGAGCGCCGACCCTGGTCCCGTTTCGAGCCCTTGGCCGTTCTCGCGTGAGCGCGCCTTCCTGCCGGTTATCCATCTCCCGTACGGGGAGTCGGGGGCCTTCGTCGCGATCGATGTCGCGATCGAGGCGGGCGCCGACGGGGTGTTCTTGATCAATCAGGGGATGAGCGCGACCGGCGTGCTTCGACTGCTGCCGCAGGTCACGCGGCGCTATCCAGACCTGTGGGTCGGCGTCAACCTGCTGGGTGAGTCGCCGGACGAGATGCTCGCGCTGTCTGAGGCGCAGCAGATGGCCGGGATCTGGGCTGACGACGCGGGCGTCTCGCCCGGCGAGGACAAGTGGGCGGAGCTGGCCGAGAGCGACTGGCTCACGGCCCGGGCGCGCGCTGGCTACCGCGGGCTGTACTTCGGCGGGGTGGCGTTTAAGACCCAGTCCGAGGTCGCGCAGGAGGACCTCCCGTGGGTCGCCCAGACGGCGGCGCGCTTCGTCGATGTCGTGACGACCTCGGGTCGCGCCACCGGCGTAGCGATCCGGGTCGAGAAGCTACGCGCCATGCGAGAGGCGCTGGGCGAGCACCGGCTCGCGGTCGCGTCCGGCGTGAGCCCAGAGAACGTCGAGGGGATCTTGCCCTACGCGGACGCGTACCTCGTAGCGACCGGCATCGAGCGAGAGTTCGGTGTGCTCGACCCGGTCCGGACCAAGGCGCTGGCCGACAAGATCCACGGCTAGCCCCGGCTAGCCGGGTGAGCGATGGGCTAGCCCCCATCGTTGCTGCGAGCGACAGGTGCACGAAACGACAGCGGCTAGTCCCGCGAGCGGGACGGCCCTGAAGATCGCCACGAAATGGCGCGCGCGGTCGCGCGTCGGTAGGCTCCGCGAACTGTGAGACGAAAGTCACGACGTAGGGCTGGTGTGTTCTCTAAACGTGGGCAGGTATCCGCGCTCACGAGCTCCCTCGGCGCGCTGCCGCGGCTGCTGCCAGCGGCGCTGATCATCGCGCTCCTGGCCTGCGTGCTCGTGCCGCTGCCGACGCTGGTGGTCGACGTGCTGCTGTCCCTGAGCCTCTCGGGGGCCGTGCTGCTGCTGGTCGGGAGCTTGACCGTCCGGCGCAGCGCGGAGTTCCTCAGCTTCCCCTCGCTGCTGCTGCTGACGACGCTCTACCGGCTCGCGCTGAACATCCAGACGACGCGCTTGATCTTGGCGGACGCTGACGCGGGCGAGGTGATCGACTCGTTCGCCTCGCTGGTGGTCCGCGACGAGCTGATCGTCGGCGCGGTGATGTTCGGGATCATCACGGCGGTGCAGTTTTTGGTGATCACCCGCGGCAGCGAGCGCGTCGCCGAGGTCGCGGCTCGCTTCGCGCTCGACGGCCTCCCGGGTCACCAGGCGGCGATCGACGCGGACCGCCGCAGCGGCGCGATCTCGGTGCGCGAGGCGGAGCGCCGACGCGCCCGGCTGGTCGAGCACACGAGCTTCTACGGCGCGATGGACGGGGCGGTCCGCTTCGTCAAGGGCGACGCGGTCGCGGGCCTCTCGATCACGACGATCAACATCCTCGGCGGCCTGCTGATCGGCTGGAAGCACGGCATGCCGCTCCAGGAGATCCTCGAGACCTACGGGCGGCTGGCGATCGGCGACGGCTTGCTGGCGCAGATCCCCGCGGTCCTGGTCAGCCTGGCGGCGGGCGTGTTGGTCGCGCGCGTCGATCGCCAGGGACATCCCGAGGAGCTCCAGACGCCCAGCCCGTGGTTCGAGCCTGGCGCGGTGTTGGTCCCGGTGGCGCTGCTGGTCGCGCTCGCGCTCGTCCCGGGGATGCCGCAGGCCGCCTTCGCGGTCACGGCCATCGGGCTTCTGTGCGTGGGCGGCTGGATCGCGTACCAGCAGCGCGAACCGGGCTCGCTCGAGGCGGCTGCAGCGAGCGAGAGCGGGCGTCAGGTGCTCGTGATGCTGCCATCGAAGCACGACCGGAGCATGCGAAAGCGGCTTGAGACGGCCCACAGCGCGTGCGAGCGGCTGCTCAACGTGTCGCTGCCGCCCCTCAAGCTGACCCACGTCGCGGCGCCCGGGGTCCAGATCTGCTTCGAGCAGCGCATCCTCGCCGACCGGCCTGACATCGACCCGGCGGACCTCGATAGCGTGTCTGTCGTGACCCACCGCGCGTTGGTCGACAGCGCCGGCGCGCTGATCGATCTTCAGGATGTCGAGGGCTGGGTCGAGGAGGTCGCGCGGGTGCGCCCGGCGATCGCTCGGCGCGGCCTCGAGATCATCCAGCTCGACGACCTGCTGGCGCTGGTCCGGGGGTTTCTGCGCGATCGCGTCGGGGTGCCGCCGATGGGGGCGCTGTTGTCCATGATTGTGGAGCAGCGCCTGTTTCGCGACGAGAACGCGCGCTCGCGCTGGCTGGAGCTCGCGCGGGTTCATCTCGCGAGCTACTGGCTGCGTCCGGCGCTCGCCCAGCTGACGAAAGCGGGGGCGCCGCGGTGGCTGCGTCCCTTGCCCGACGCCGAGGAGGAACTCTGCGCCGCGATCGTGCGCGGCGCGGGGGGCGTTCGACTGGGGCTCAGCGCGGCCGAACGGTCGGAGTGGTGCGCCGCGTTGTTCAATGACAAAGACGGGCAGCGTGTCGACAACGTCGTGGTTCTCACACGGTCGATGGAGGCCCGCGAGGCCTTCGCGCTGCTGCTGCGTGACGAACGACACGCGCTGGTGCTCAAGGTCGCCGAGCTGGGCCGCGCGGGACTCGATGAGCCTCGGGATGTGCGCTGGGTCGCGGCGCCTGTCGAGCCGCAGTGACGAGAAAAAACGGCGTCACGCCAGCCGGGGCGTTGTCACGCGCGGGACGTAGTGGCAGCGTCGGTGGGCGATGGCACGCAGGCCGACGACATACTGGGACTACATCAAGACCGAGGAGCTCCTCGCGCTCCAGACCGGCGTAGAGGGCGACGAGGCGGCGCTCGCCAATGACGAGGTCATGTTCATCGTCGTCCACCAGATCGACGAGCTGTGGTTCAAGCTCGTGCTCCGCGAGCTTGTGGCGATCCGCAACTTGTTCGCGGCGGAGCACGTCGCGGAGCAGTCGCTGTCGACCGCGGTCCGCAGGCTGCGGCGCACCGAGCTGCTGTTTCGCCAGGTCTCCTCGCACTTCGCGTTGATGGAGACCTTGACGACCCGCGACTACCTGGCGTTTCGCGACAAGCTCAGCCCGGCCAGCGGCTTTCAGTCGGCCCAGCTGCGCGAGATCGAGATCCTGCTCGGCCTGCGCGCGAGCGACCGGATCTCGCTGGGCAACGAGAACAGCTATATCGACGCGCTGCGCAACGCCGACGGCTCGCCCTCGCCGGCGTATCACCGCGTGGCCGCGCGGATCGAGGACACGCCGTCGCTGCGCGACGCCCTGGCGAGCTGGCTCTACCGCACGCCGATCAACGGCTCGACGCCGGACGACGAGGAGGACGCCGCCGCGGTGCGTTCCTTCATCAACCAGTACGTCGCGGCCAAAGAGCGCGAGCTCGAGACGGTGCTGAAGCGCGCGCTGGAGGACACGCGCCCCGAGGAGCACGAGCGTCTCTCGCGGCGCTACAAGAAAGAGGCCGAGAACGCGAAGGCGTTCCTGCTCGCCGCCGAGCTGCCCGAGCTCGCAGACGACGCGCGGGCGCGGATCTCGAGGATCCGCGCGGCGCTGCTGTTCATCGAGAGCTATCGCGAGCTGCCGCTGCTGGCGTGGCCGCGCGAGGTGCTCGACGCGATCGTGGCGCTCGAGCAGGCGATCGTGATCTTCCGCCAGCGGCACGCCCGGATGGTCGAGCGGGTGATCGGGCGGCGGACCGGGACGGGCGGATCCGCCGGCGTCGACTACCTCGATCAGACCGCGCTGCGCTACCGCATCTTCCACGATGTCTGGGCGGTGCGCACGCTGCTGATCCGCCGCGATCGGCTCCCGCGGCTCGAGCACACCGAGCCCTACGGCTTCGCGCTGGACGGCACGGAGCACGGCGCGTGAGCGAGTCTGTCATCGTCGTGGGCGGCGGCGCGATCGGGCTCGCGGCCGCGTGGTCGCTGGCGCGGCGCGGCGCCGAGGTGTTGGTGCTCGAGCGACACGGGCACGTGCACGAGCTCGGGAGTCACGGCGGCTACACGCGGATCATCCGGCAGGCCTACCACGAGGGCTCGCACTACATCGGGCTCGTGCGCGAGGCCGAGGACGAGTGGCTCGCGCTCGCGCGGCGGCGCGGGGACCCGCTGCTGGCGCGGACGGGCCTCGTCGAGTTCGGGCACCCGGACAACGCGGACTACCAGGCGACGCTCGCGGCCTGTCGCGCGAGCGAGGTCGTGCACGAGCGGCTCTCGGCCGCGGCGGCGCGGGAGAGGTGGCCGATGTTTCATGTCCCAAGGGACTGGGAGGTCTGCTACACGCCCTCGGGCGGCTACCTGCGCGTGCGCGCGTGCATGGACGCGCTGTGGGCCGAGGCCGCGGCGGCCGGCGCGAAGATCCGGCACGGCGCGCGCGCGCGCGAGATCGTGATGGGCGGCGACCGCCCGCGGGTCCTGCTCGAGGAGGGCGCGCTGCTGCCGGCGGACCGCGTGGTCGTGTGCGCGGGCGCGTACTCGGCCGACCTGCTGCCGGGGTTTCTGCGCGGCGGGCTCACGGCGCAGCGCCGGGTGCTGGCCTGGACGACGCCCGCGCCCGCGCGGCGATCAGCGCTTTCGAAGATGCCTGTTTGGGCAGGTCTCACGCCGGAGGGCTTCTTCTACGGCTTCCCGCACCTCGAGATGGCCGGCGAGGGCGGGGTCGACGGCTTCAAGCTCGCGTGTCACACGACCGCGACCTGGGATCGCATCCAGGCCGGCGAGGCCGGCGCGACGGCGCCGCCCGTGAACCCCGAGCGAGTCGATCGCGTCGTCGATCTGCAGCGCGACCTGGCGCCGCTCGAGCGCTTCCTCGAGCGCTACCTCCCCGCCGCGCGCGGGCCGATCGAGCGCGCGACGGTCTGCATGTACGGCTGCACGCCCTCGTGGGACTTCATCATCGATCATCACCCGCTCGACGCGCGCGTGACGGTCGCGGCGGGCTTCTCCGGGCACGGTTTTAAGTTCGCGCCGGCGATCGGCCGGCTGATCGCCGAGCTCGCGCTCGCGGGCGCCCGGGGGTCCGCGCCCGAGCTGTTCTCGTACGCTCGCCACCAGCGGGACCTCGCGCGCTGAGCGTCTGCGGGCCTAAAACACGAGCGCCAGGACGCTCGGTCGAGGCGGGCGTCCCCGCGTCGAACGAGTCAACGCTTGGGAGCCCCGCCGCGGTCGCGCGTCCTGGCTCAGGGGGGTGTTGAGCCTCCTGCCGCAGGAGGAGGCGATGCTATCGGCTGCGGTCGCGGTCGATCCGTCGAGCTTTCGTGGGTCTCAGTTGATGAGGTCGCGCGGGCTGTCGATGTGCGCGGGCGAGCTCTGCAGGGGAGACGAGGACATGCCGACCTGGGCCTGGAGCGCCGCGCCAGGGGCCGCGGGGGGCTGCGTCGGGGCGCTCTGTTGCGAGTGCGCGACGGGGGCGGCCTTCGGGATGTAGGGGCCGCGGTCCTTCTTGGCCATACGTCGGATCATGCGGCGCAGCGACTTCGCGATCGCGTGACCGGTCGGCAGCACCACCGCGACGGTCTCGCCGAGCTCCTTCTGAACGACCATGGTGTGCTTGCCGATGACGAGGCGGATCGTCGACTCTCCGGTGAGGCCGAGCAGGCTGATCGCGCCCTCGAGCACGGGGTTCCAGGTCTCGACACCTCGGAATTTGCGGGGGTTGTTCGGCGCGTCGACGCAAAGGGCGACGATCCCCTTGGCGGCCGCGAGATGATCGATGTTGGCGAGTAGGCTCATTTTGTTACTCCTCTGATTGCTGCTCGGCTTAGCGAGTCGAGTGCTCGTTTTGTGACGACGAAGCGCGTTGATGTGCTGGAGACCGCGGGCTGAGTGGCGAGGTCGAGCGCCGGTGCGCTCACTGATTCCAATACGTTCCGGCGGCGCCGGGCGGATCGGGCAGGTCCTATGATTGGGAACGTCAGGACCCAAGTGACTGTTTCGGGTCCAGCACGCGCGATGTGGCTCCGAAGAGGCTGCGGCCTCACCGCTGTCAAGATCCCTTCGACGAGCGCGGCGGAGACGCTTGAAGCATGGGCTGGCAATTCGGGCGGTGCCAGTCGCGCCTCTGGTGCGGGGGATCAGAAACGCGCAACTGGCGCGTAGGCCGGTGGCGCGCGTTCTCGAGCCAAGCAGCCTGCAAAATTGAGGATCCGCGGCTATTTCTCGGCCATGCCGCGCTCTCTGCGATCCTAGCGCCGAGGCATCATTGGAGATTTGTCTCCAGAATGACGTTCCAGCCCGCGGCCAAAAGTTAACGCAATGTGAGATTGCAATCGGTAAAATGTTGTTGTGCGTGTCGGGCGCCGGGTTGTGCGTGTCGGTGCGGTCTACGCGCCAAAAACAATAGTCGGTCCGGAACATAGTCCACGGCCTGGTAGTCTCGAAGCGCGCGCGCGCGGTACCGTGGGTGAATCCATGGAGGTGGAAACACGTACGCGGCTCGGAGTCGTCTATTTCGTCGTCGCTACGCTCGCGTTGGTCTGGCCGCTGTACGGTTGGCTCGGCAACTCGATCGAGCCGCGCGTTTTTGGCCTGCCGTGGTCCCTCGTCTACGTCTTGCTGGTGATCGTCGCCAACACGCTCGTGCTCGCCGCGCTGTTTTACGGTCGCGGCCAGCGCGAGGATGACGACGAGGACGGGCACGAGCGCGCACCGGGGGCGCGCTCGTGAGCGCGGCGCTCCCCGCGATCGTCGTGTTCGGCTACCTGGCCGTCGCGCTCGTCGTCGGCGCCTTGGCGGGTACGCGCGGACGCGGCGGCACCAGCGACTTCGTCGCGGGTGAGCGCGCCTTCGGACCGCTCGTCATGTACTTCGTCATGGGCGCGACGGTGTTCAGCGCCTTCGCCCTGCTGGGCACGCCGCAGCGGGTCGTCGAGCGCGGCTCCGACGTCTTCTACATCCTCGCGTTCGGCTCCGTCGGCTTCGTGCCGATGTTCTTCTTTGGGCCGCAGGTCCGCCGCGTCGGCGCGCGCGAGGGCTACGTCACCCAGGCCGAGCTGGTCGGCGCGCGCTACCAGAGCCGGCTCGTGACGACGATGATGGGGGTGGCGACCGTGGTCGCCTTCGTCCCCTACCTGGTGATTCAGCTGAAGGGCGCCGGGATCGTGATGGAGGCCGTGATGGGCTGGGAGCGCACGCTCGGCGCCGGGGTCGTCTACGCGGTCGTCGTCGTCTACGTGGTGCTGGGCGGGATGCGGGGGGTCGGCTGGACCAACGTGATCCAGGGCGTCGTCATGATCATCGTCGTCTGGATCCTCGGCCTGTGGATCCCCAGCCGGCTGCACGGCGGCGTGACGGCGATGTTCGACGCGGTCGTGCAGCAGCACCCCGAGCACCTGACGCTGCCCGGCCCCGCCTCGCGCCCGACCACGCTCTTCAAGTACTCCTCCGAGGTCCTGGTCTCGGTGCTCGGCTTCACGATGTGGCCGCAGGTGTTCATGAAGTGCTTCACGGCCCGCAGCGCGCGGCTCGTGCGGTGGTCGGTGCTCGTCTACCCGACCTTCTTGTTCTTCCTCGTCCCGCTCATCTTCCTCGGCTACGCGGCGCTGCTCGTGCCCGACGCGCCGCGGGACGAGACCGTGCTGCTGTGGCTCGTGAACCTCCCCGAGCTCGGGGCGGGACCGCTCGTGTTCAGCTTCCTCGCCTTCGCGATCCTGGCGGCGTCGATGTCGACGGGCGACGCGCTGCTCCACGGCGGCGGCTCGATCTTCGTGCGCGACGTGCTCGTGGTCGGCTTCGGCGCCGACATCAGCGATCGCCAGCAGACCGTGGCGATGCGGATCACGATCCTGGTGATGGGCGCGCTCGGCCTGCTGCTGCTGCAGGCGACCGAGCGAGTCTCGATCGTCGACTTGCTCCTGCTCGCCTACGCGATCCCGATCCAGTTCCTCCCGCCGACGCTGCTGGGGCTGTACTGGCCGCGGGCGAACCGCGCCGCGGCGGAGTGGGGTCTCGGCTGCGGTCTCGCGGCCGTGGTCTCGCTGTTCGCAATCGGCCAGCTCGCGCCGGCGGTCTACGGGCTGATCAACCCGCTCGGGCTGCAGATCGGCGTCCTCGGCCTGGCGCTCAACCTCGGCGTGATGATCGCGCTGTCGCTCGCCCGCCCGTCCATGGCAAAGTCGCACCTCAAGAGGTTCATCCGTGGATTGGGCTGATCACGACCATCACGACGCGCGTGGGCGCGGCGCGTACAGCACGCTCGTCGCCGGCGCGCTCCTTCTCGGCGGGGCGCTGTGCGCCGGCGCCTGTGAGCGGGCGAGCGGGCGCTACGACTTTGTCGACAGCCCCGAGCCCGCGCCGGTCGGCGAGGAGATCGACCCCAAGCAGATCGCGGAGGCGGCCAAGGACCCGGTCGAGCGCACGGACCCCGAGGGCTGCGAGCGGTGGACCGGCCGCGACCCCGAGGGTAAGTGCGTCAGCCTGTTCACGCGGCGAGCTCCGCACGTCCAGCAGGTCCAGATCCCCGCGGGCGCCTTCGTCATGGGGCACATCCCCTTCCGGGGCTACGACGCCACCGAGACGCGCGAGCGCCCGCACGTCAAGTGGAGCGGGCAGCCGCCGCGATACGTCCGCGTCGAGGCGTTTTGGATCGACCTGTTCGAAGTGACACGTGACGCCTACAAGGCCTGCGTCGACGAGGGCGCGTGCACGCCGGCGGTCTGTCCCGAAGGTCTAGAGGACCCCGCGGTCGGGCAGCCCGAAGATCGCGTCGGCTACTTGCCGCAGACCTGCGTCCGCCACGACCAGGCCGAGGCCTTCTGCGCGGCGCGGGGCGGTCGTCTGCCGACCGAGGCCGAGTGGGAGTACGCGGCGCGGGGCGTCGACGCCCGTCGCTACCCCTGGGGCAACGAGGTCGACGACGCGCTGCCGGCGGGGCTCTATCCGTCGGGGCGCATGCGCAGCGACTCGAGCTACTTCAACGTCCTCGGCATGGGCAGCAACGCGACCGAGTGGGTCGCGGAGCGCTACGACCCCGACGCTGGGCTGCGGAGCTTCGTCACCGAGGAGTTTCGCGACCCCGAGGGGCCTGTTCGGCGCGCGCGTCGAGCGTTCGAGATCGCGGCGGCCTGCGGCCCGTCGCCCGCTGCGGGCTGCAGGAGCACGGTCCCGGAGCAACCGAAGCGCTACATCTACAAGCACGGGATCGCCGGGGCGCGTCGCGCCGCGCGGGATGACATCCCCGAGCACATGCCCGAGCGAGAGATCGAGGGCTGGGTGTGGCACGGCAACGCCCACCGACGCGGGTTTCGTTGCGCCGCAGACCTCGGGCCTGACGACACGGCGCTGACCGTGCCGAAGCCGCCCGCGCCGCTGCCGCTGACCCACACCGAGCAGAGCCTTACGGTGTTCGGAGGCGTCGCGGAGGCGGTTAATCAGGCCGAGGCGACGCGCTACTGCGAGCTGCTCTCGGTCGAGCTCCCCGGCGGCGTCGCCTATGACGACTGGCGCCTGCCGACCTTTGAAGAGGTTCAGCGATTGGCGAAGGTGTTTCGCGGACCGGGGCCCGCGTGGGTCCAAGACGGCGCCGTCGCCCAGGTCTCGGGCTTCTCGCCACCGGATCCCGAGGCGCCATGGGAACGGATCGAGGCCGACTCAGGCGAGGCACTGTTCGCTCGCTGCATCCGCTGATCGACGGGTTGACGTCAGAACGTGCTTGTGCACGTTTCGCGATATCGCGCTATCGTGCGCGATGTCATGCCCTCGCGTAGCACGAATCTCCTCGGTGGCGCTCGGAGCACGAGCGCCCTCGCCACAACAGCGATGATCCTCGGCGCGGCGCTCGCGGTGCCCACGGCGTGCACGAGCAGCCCGTACACCGAGACCTCGACCTCCGACGGCGGCAGCTCGACCACCGAGGCGCCCGTCGTCAGCACCGGCGCGGCGTCGAACGAGAGCAGCTCGATCGGCGGCGTCACGAGCGGGAGCGAGCCGACCCCGACGACCACGACGACCACGGACGGCGGCCTCGAGCCGCCGACGCGCTACTGCCCCGGCGACCCGAGCGGTGACTGCGACGAGGTGCCTGGCGCCACGCTGCGCGCCGGCGCCTCGGTGGTCTCCATCGTCCCCAACTGCATGGAGTCCTGGCAGGACCTCAACAACGACTTCAAGTACGTCAAGGGTCAGGACACGCACAACGACTGCGGCTGTGACCGGCTGTGCGCGGGTGACAGCGGTTACGAGGGTCCCGACGAGGGCGAGGGCGACGGCATCTTCCAGGCCGCCTGGATCGCGGGCTTCGGCAACGGGCGCGCGGCCCAGGGCGTGCGCCCGGTGACCGAGGGATGGTTCGGCGAAGACGACGGCATCTGGGCCCGGACCGTGCTGCTCGAGCAGGGCAACACCACCGTCGCGATCGTCGCGCTCGACGTGGTCGGCTGGTTCCAGGACGACGTCAACCGAATCCGCGACCAGCTCAGCGCAGCGAACATCGACATCGACTACCTGCTCGTGCACTCGACGCACAACCACGAGGCCCGCGACACCATGGGGCTGTGGGGGGAGAAGCTGCTCGAGACCGGCTACGACGAGACCTACCAGCAGCAGGTGCGGGACGCGGTGGTGCAGTCGATCGAGAAAGCGATCGTCGACACCCGCGACGTCAGCTACATGGTCGTCGGCGCCGTCGACATCGGCACCTACGACGGCACGAAGGGCGTCGCCAACCTGATCCGCGACTCGCGGGACCCGGTCATCATCGACGAGACCCTGTCGGCGCTCCGGCTCGTCGACGGCAGCGACGAGACCATCGCCACCCTCGTCAACTTCGCCAGCCACCCCGAGACCCTCGCCAACGACAACCTGTACCTCACCAGCGACTACGTGCACGCCCTGCGCCGCGTGGTCGAGAAGGGCTCGCAGTGGTTCGAGAGCCCCGGCAAGCCCGGCTTCGGCGGCGTCTGCGTGTTCCTCAACGGGGCGGTCGGCGGGATGATGACCACGCTCGGCGTCGAGGTGACGACGCCCGACGGCCTGAGCTTCCAGAGCGCCTCGTTTGAAAAAGCCGACGCGATCGGCCAGCTGCTCGGCGAGGCCGCCGTCGACGCGATCAGCAACGGCAAGGCGGTGCAGGAGCCCGAGCTCGAATTCGTGGCCGAGGAGTTCACGGCCAAGCTCGAGAACGCCGCGCTCGAGCTCATGTACCAGACCGGGATCATCGAGCGGACCCAGTGCCCCGACGAGATCACCGGCGACAACAGCGTCTGCACCGAGATGGTCCTCATTCGGGTAGGCCCGGTCGAGATGCTCTCGATCCCCGGGGAGCTGCTCCCCGAGCTGGCGATCGGCGGCTACGACGGCAGCCACGTCGGCTCCGACGACTACCAATTCATCGACCCCAACAACCCGAACCCGCCGCCGATCGAGACCGCGCCCGAAGGGCCCTATCTCAAGGACCGGATGGAGGCCGACTACCGCTGGATCATCGGCCTGGGCAACGACGAGCTCGGCTACATCATCCCCGGGTACGACTTCGAATTGGCCAGCAACGCGTACTTCGACGAGGCGCCGGGGGACCACTACGAAGAGACCAACTCCCTCGGCCCCGAGACCGCCGCGCGCGTCGACACCATCGCCGAGAAGCTGACGACCTGGGCGTACCAGGACTGACTCACCCGCTCTCCAAGACTCCCGGGCTCTGTTCGAACCGCCGCATCGGCCCCAAGAGCACCCAGCGCCCCGCGGAGCACATTCGAGAGTCCACAGCGGCGTGAGCGCCGCAACCCGAGGGTTCACGTCCACGTTCAGACTCACGCCCAAGACGTGAACAAGTGACGAACATTCGCTTGTGTGCGCATGTACGCGGCGGCTAGTGTCCGTCGCGTCTCCGCGAAGCACGCGGAGCGCATGAACCATGGGCCATCCCCCGCCGACGCGGGCCCGGGTGGCGCTCTCCAGGAGGACAACCGGATGTTCCGAATCGCACCACGCCGGGCGTGGCTCGCTGCGGCCTTGCTCACGCCCTGCTTGACGCTCGCTAGCTCGCAACCGGCCAGCGCCGCGCCTAAGCAGGCGCCCGAGATCCCGATCGAGAAATTCACCCTGCAAAACGGCCTCAAGGTCGTGCTCAGCGAGGACCACAGCGCGCCGGTCGTCACGACCTACACGACCTATCGCGTCGGCGCGGCGCAGGAGAAGAAAGGCTTCACCGGCTTCGCGCACCTGTTCGAGCACATGATGTTCAACGGCTCGCGCAACGTGCCCGAGGGCGCCTACGCCTACTACGTCGACGGCACCGGCGGCTTCCTCAACGGCAACACCGAGCCGGACCGCACCAACTACTTCCAGACGGTCCCGAGCAACTACCTCGAGGGCATGCTGTACCTCGAGAGCAACCGCATGGCGAACCTCATCATCGATGAGAAGTCGCTGAGCAACGAGAAGGACGTCGTCAAAGAGGAGGTCCGGCAGCAGCAGGAGAACGCCCCGTTCACGAAGACCATCCTGCTCGACTGGCCGGCGGCCGCGTTCTCGAGCTGGGAGTACTCGCACTCGATCTACGGCTCGATGGAGGACCTCTCGAACGCGCCGGTGCAGGCCTTCAAGGACTTCTTCGCCCAGTACTACGTGCCCAACAACGCGACCCTCGTGATCGTCGGGGACTTCGACGCCCAAGAGGCGCGCGCGCTGGTTGAAAAATACTACGGCCCGCTCCCGCGCGGCCCCGAGAACACCACCGAGGTCCCGGTCGAGGCCGAGCAGACCGAGGCCGTCTACCAAGAGGTCAAAGACCCGCTCGCGCCGGTCTCGCTCGCGCTGATCTCCTTCGACATCCCCAAGCCGCGCGAGGCCGACCGTGACGCGCTCGAGCTGCTCGCCACGATCCTCACCGACGGCGCCTCCGCGCGCCTGACCAAGCGCCTCGTCGACGACGACAAGCTCGCCTCGACGGTGATGATGCAGACCGGCTTCCCGATCCCGACCTACGGCCCGGGTCAGCTCGCGGCGCTGCTCGTCGCAGCCAACGGCAAGCAGCTCTCGGACGTGCGCGCCGCGTTCTGGGACGAGATCGCCGCAGTCCAGAAGAAGGGCGTCAGCGCGGCCGAGCTCAAGCGGGGTAAGGCCAAGCTCTACAAAGATCACGTCGACGGCCAGCAGAAGACCCTGTTCAAGGCGATGCAGCTGGCGACCTACGAGACCTTCTACGGCGGCGCCGAGCGGTTCAACCAGGACGTGCAGCGCTTCGAGAAGATCAAGGCCAGCGACCTCAAGCGCGTCGCCAAGCAGTACCTCACGCCCGCGCGCAGCGTGACCTTCGATATCGTCCCGGGCGCGTCCGTCGACGCCAGCGCGATGATGCCGGGCAAGTAACCAGGGAGGCAGGTCTCATCATGATTAAACCCAACAAGCACACTCGCCTCGTCACCGCCCTCGCCGTCGGCCTGAGCCTCACGCTCGCGGGCGCCTGCGCCAACACCAAGCAGGACACCGCGCCGCCGGTCACGGAGGACCCGATGACCGAGAAGGAGAAGGAGCGCAAGGCCAAGGCCGACGAGGCCACCCGCAAGCGCGCCGAGCTGGCGGCCCTGCCGGCGCTCCCGGGGGTCAAGGCGCCCGCGCCCGTGAAGTTCCCCGAGCCGGTGATCACGACCCTGGACAACGGCCTCGAGATCATCGTGCTCGAGGACCACGAGGTCCCCTCGGTGAACCTCGCGCTGCACGTCAAGGCCGGCGAGATCTACTCGAGCGCGGCCCAGCCGACGATCGCCAAATTCACGGCCTACCTGCTCGGCGAGGGCACCAAGAAGTACAAGAAGGCCAAGCTCGACTCGCTGATCGACGCGACCGGCGGCTCCATGGGCTCCGGCGCCGGCGACGAGCGCGCGACCCTCAGCGCGAGCTTGCTCAGCGGCGACGTCGAGCTCGGCCTCAAGCTGATCGCCGAGCAGGCCCAGCGCCCGACCTTCCCGGAGGAGAGCTTCGACAAGGTCAAGGACATGATGATCCAGGAGGTCGCCTCGCAGAAGTCGCAGCCCTTCGGGCTCGCGCTGCAGTTCGGGCGCCGGATCGTCTACGGGCAGGACAGCGCCTACGGGCGCCCGTTCCCGACCGAGGAGCAGATCAAGGGCACCTCGCGGGAGCAGGTGCTCGCGTTCCACGAGACGCACTATGTGCCGAACAACGCGATGATCGTGCTGGCCGGCGACATCACGCCCGAGCAGGCGCAGAAGCTGGTCAAGAAGCACTTCGGGAAGTGGGCGCGCGGCGCCGACATCCCGGTGCCCCGCGCTGAGCCGCCGAAGCGCCCGGACAAGACCGTCGTGCACCTGATCGATCGCCCCGCGAGCGCGCAGGCGACGATCATGGTCGCGGTCCCGGCGCCCGGGATCGGCGAGCAGGGCTGGCTCGAGGCCAAGGCGCTGCAGAGCGTGTTCGGGGGCGGGCTGTCGGCGCGCCTCAACCAGGTGCTCCGCGAGCAGCTCGGCCTGACCTATGGGGCAGCCGCCTTCCACACCTTCGGCTTCGACGGCGGCGTGTTCTTCGCCGGCGGCGGGACCAAGACCAAGAGCGCCGGCGAGTTCGCCGAGGCGCTGCTCGATGTCCTCCAGCAGCCCGGGACCGAGGGCATCGAGGACAAGGAGCTCGCGCGCGTGCTCAGCAAGATCTCCGGCAAGTTCGCGCTGGAGGTCGAGGGCGTCGGCACGGTCGCGGGCAAGACCGTGACGCAGCGGCTGTTCGGGCTGCCCGACGGCTTCTGGGAGCGCTACCGGACCGACATCGAGGCGCTGAAGCCCGAGCAGGTCAAGGCCAGCACCAAGCAGCTGTTCCTCGACCAGCCGGTGCAGATCGTGGCGATCGGCAAGGCCAAGAAGATCCAGGAGCAGCTGAGCCAGTTCGGCGAGGTGCTCGTCTACGACACGCAGCTGCAGCGCAAACAGTAGCGGCTGCGCCGCGTCAGTAAAAATCAAGCGCCAGCGCGGGGTCCCGCGCTGGCGCTCGTCGTTGGCGCGCTGCCCATCGCGGGCGGCCGCTCGTCAGAAGCTGTAGTCGGAGTTCTCGGGATCAAAGTCGTGGCTGGTGAGCCCGGGGTTCACCTGCAGGTTCTTGAAGCCGTAGTCCTCGACCAGGTCGTTGTCGTGGTTCCAGATCTGCACGCGGTTCGGCAGCTCCGTCTTCGTGTCCATGCAGATCTTGGCGCGGTGGCCGTAGTAGCCCGCGTCCTCTGGCATGATCGCCTCGACGCAGCGGCTGCGCGCGCCGTAGATCCGCGTGTAGCCGTGGTCGATGAAGCGCACGTCGTGGTTCGGGTTGGACTCGCTGCGACGCATGTCGTGGGCGATCAGCTCGATGATCTTCCCGATCCCGCACTCGGTGATGTCGTGGCGGTTGCCTCGCATGGCGAGCGAGCTGCTGGGCGAGAGACTGACCGTGACGTCCGGGAAGCTCCCGGGGTGCGCCATGAGCTTGTTGTTGTTCCAGCCCTTGACGTACAGGCTCTCCTGGCCCTGGTGGCGCTTGCCGATCCACTTGAGGTAGACGGCGAAGGGCTTGCGGAACTTGATCTCCATGATCTCCATGGGGAGCAGGCGGCCGCGGACGCGCTCGCGCTTGTAGAACGTCGCCGTGTAGTCGGTGACGCGCTCGTACGCGTGCTCCATGCGGTACACGGCCTCACGTACCGTGTCGGGATCCGCGTAGGTCAGCCCGTACTGCTCGAGCAGCCCGGGCTCAGCCTCAGCGGCGTGCGCGGGGCTGCACGAGAGCGAGCTCAGGCCCGCCACCGCGATGAGCCCGAGCGCCAAGCTGGCGAGCGGGCGGAGTGGACGCTTGTTAGAGTTATGCGTGTTCATGTTGTCCTCGCGCCTCGAGACGGCGCAGTGTCTCGAGCGATGAAGGAAGTGGATCGATCGAACTCGTGTTGAGACGTTCGGCTCTGCGGGCCAAAAAGCGAGAGAGAGCGAAGATAGCGGGCGGACTATGACGGACCCGGGAGCCGCCGGCTAGTGTCACGGATGGAGACCTAGTCAGCGGATGGGGGCCGACGTCCAGCGCGGGTTTGTGGCTGTCAGTGAGTGACGTGCGGAGTAGGGTTTAGGAGTTACAAGGTCGAAAATAGAAGACGCTCGCGCGCGTTCTGACGACCGCGCGCGGGACTTCTCTACACCGGGATGTTAGGCGTTGATGTTTATCTGATGGGGATCAAGGACGCAACCCAAACGCGACCCTGAGCCGCATTTAATCGGGAAATTCGAGGTCGAGCGAAGACGCCAGAACTAGCGGAGTTGAGCAGTCGATCGATCGTGAACACGCGCGCGTGGAGCCGCTCTCGAGCGTCGCCGGCGCTGACTGATAAGGGATTAGTCGCGCTGCCGCTCGTGGCGCTCATTGCCATAATTTCGCGGGGACACGCTGATGGAGACCTACGTTCGGGGTCCCTCTTCGGCCTACCGATCTCGGGCTTCGCCGGATGCGGCGGCCGTGACATCACGCCGCGGAAGGCGATCCCTCCTGGCCGCCGACGCCGCCCGGCGACGGCCGACGAGAATATCGTGTCGGGTGGGAATAGACAGCGGCGTCGCTGCGTCGACGTCGGGTTGTGAGCTCGCGTGGCGACCGGCCCAGAGGATGCCGGATGTGCCAGTCACCTGGGCGTAACGAAGCGCGCGCGCGCGGCTTCGCGCCCGCGAGCGACGGCGCGCCTCACGAGCGCTTTGGGACATGTCTTTTCTGCATGTTTTGAGCGCGCGAGCGTCGAACACGACGACGCCCGCGTGACCCTGAGCGCGCGCGCGCGCGCCTGGTTCGGGGCGACGCGCGCGAAGGTCTGCTAAGCACGCCGTACCGTCTACAACCGTCTACAACCAATTGAACTCGAAAGAACATAGAAGAATGCGGAACTTGCACCACGGTCTAGTCGCCACGCTCGGGCTCGGGCTCGGCCTCGTACTCTCAGCCTCCGCCTGCACGGTGACGATCGGTCCGGGCGACACCGACACGATCTCGGGCTCGGAGACTGACGCCGCTACCAGCGACGCCGGCACGATGGGCACCACCGGCGGCACGGAGGTGTCGACGAGCGGCACCACCACGGGCGGCGGGACGACGATGGGACCCTCCGCCGGGACGACGGAGCCCGCGACGAGCGGGACGACCGACGGCACGGGCGGGACCACGACGAACGGGGAGGATCTCACCGGCAGCTGCGAGGGCTACTGCGAGAACCTGCTCGGCTGCCTCGACGAGGGCGAGCACGGCTTCGCCGATCAGGCCGAGTGCGTCGAGGAGTGCGAGATCGCGGCCGACGTCGTGGGCACCGACGAGTGCGACGGCGCGACCATCGACCTCAACCAGTGCATAGCGAGCCTCGACTGCGACAGCGTCTCGGGCTGGTGGTACGGCGACGTCGACCCGCTCCCCTGCGCGGCCGAGAACGTCGGCCAGCTCGTCGGCTGCGACGGCCCGGAGAAGTGCGCCGGATACTGCACGATCGGCGTCGAGTGCCTCTCTGAGCAGAGCCCGGACTTCGACAACTTCTCCGATTGCCTCGCGATCTGCGTCGGCGCTTACGAGGCCATCGACCCCGAGTGTCAGCAGCCCTTCGCGGATCTCAACGTGTGCATCGCGGGCCTCGCGAGCTGCGATGACGCGCTCTCCTGGTGGAACGGCGAGGGCGCGTGCATGGCGGAGGACGAGGCCTTCCTGACCTGCGGCGCGTAGCGGCGCGCCTGAGCATTTCACGCGGCGGCGCGCCGCCGCGTTCGCGCGGAAAACCCAGCTCCGCCGGCGGTCGCGCGGAGACGCGCGACCGCGCTGATTCGAGATCGCGAGGGCGCGCGCCCGCGCGCGGTCGGTGAGCGACCCGCCGCGAACGCGGGTTGGACCCGGTGTGTCGCTGCGGCACACTCGGCGAGATGGAGATCAACGGCGTTGGCGGCACGCACGTCGGGCAGCGGCGGGAGATGAACGAGGACGCGATCCTCGTCGAGCCCGCGCTCGGGTTGTTCGTGGTTTGTGACGGGATGGGGGGCCACGCGGCCGGGGAGGTCGCGGCCGGCAACACCGTCAAGCACCTCCGCCGGCACATCCGGGAGCACCGCGCGCTCGTCAAGGCCTTCGACGGCAGCGAGCGCCAGGCGGAGCGCCTGCAGGGCCTGCTGCGCGAGGGTTTTGAGCAGGCCTCGCGCTCGGTCTATCGGATGGCGCGCTCGCAGCGGGGCAAGCACGGCATGGGCACGACCTGCACCGCGCTGCTGATCGCGAACGGCAAGGGGATCATGGCGCACGTCGGCGACAGCCGGCTGTACCTGATGCGCGAGGGCAACCTGTACCAGCTCAGCGAGGATCACACCTATATCCGCGAGGCGATCCGCACCGGGATGATGACGGAGGAGCAGGCCAAGACGAGCCCCTACGCCAACGTCGTGACCCGGGCGGTCGGCGTGCGCGAGTCGGTCTGCGCCGACACGCTGGTGTTCGACGTGCTCGCGGGCGACACGTTCTTGCTCTGCAGCGACGGGCTGCACCGCTACTCCGACGCCGAGCCGCAGCGCCTGGTCGAGCTGCTCGACGGCGGGCAGCTCGAGGCCCTGTCGGCGCGCTTGATCGACTACGCGAACGGGCGCGGCGGCGAGGACAACATCGGCGTGGTCGTCGTGCAGGCGCGCGCGGAGCAGGACGGCCTCGCGGCCGAGGAGCTGCAGCGCAAGAGCGAGGTCACCAACAACCTGGAGGCGCTGCAGCACGTCGCGCTGTTCCAGGACCTGACGATGAAGCAGCTGGTGCTCGCGCTCAATCAGTTCCACGCGGTCAATTGTCCCAAGGGTCAGGTTGTGATCGCGGAGGGCGACGCCGGCGAGTCGCTCTACGTGGTCGTCAGCGGCGAACTCTCCGTGCACCGCAACGGGACCGAGATCGCGCGGCTCGGCGCGGGCAGCCACTTCGGCGAGATGGCGCTGCTCAACAAGCGCCGGCGCTCGGCGACGGTCGTGGCCCAGACCGAGGTGCGCTTGCTCGTGCAGGAGCGGCAGGAGTTCGTGAACCTGGTGAACCAGGACCCGATGATCGGCCTGAAGTTTTTGTGGGCGCTCTCGCAGAGCCTGAGCCAGCGGCTCGACGACGCCTACATGCCGCTGGACGCGGCCTCCGTGAAGAAGACCATGCAGGGCCTGCCGATGCTCTCGCCGTTCCGCTAGGCCTCACGCGGCCTAGGGACCGCGCCCGTTCGGCGGCCTGCGCCGAGCGGGCGCCGAGGCGCACCCCGTGGGCTCCCGCCGCCTCCCCGGCGGCGCGGGGTCACTTGCTGATGCGGTTCGCCTCGTTGGCGACGGATTGCGAGGGGTCCGAGCGCAGCTGGGCGACCTCGGGGAAGCTGCCGACGTTGTCGGGCTCGATCTTCTCGAGCGCGAGCAGCGAGTAGAGCCTGACCTGCTCGTGCTCGTCGCTGAGGGAGCGGCGCAGCGCGCTGGTCGCCTCCTTCATCTGCAGCTTGCCGAGCGACTGCGCCGAGGCGGCGCGCGTGTCCCAGTCTTCGGCGAACAGGCCGGAGAGCAGCTCGTTGTAGAGCATGCGCCCGCTCTCGCTGAAGCCGGCGGTTCGAGCCGCGGCCGCGCGGATCGCCGGCACCTCGTCTTTGAAGCCGTGCTTGAGGCCTTCGATGCTGTGCGGGTCCGCGGCGTAGCGCATGCTCTCGACCAGCGCCTTGCGCACCTCCGCGTCCGCCTCGAGCGGGATCAGGGCGGCGGCGGCCTCTGACCAGTCTCCGCCGGTCCGCGGCAGCGCGTAGGCGATCGCCTGCTTGTTCTTCTTCGTGTCCTCGCCGAGCATGCGCGTGACGAGCACCGGCGCGGCGTCCGGGTTGGTGTCGATCAGCGGCGAGTCCAGCGACGGCACACCCGCGGCGTCCGGCTTCGACTGGAGCTCCATGAGCTGCTGGTGCGTCCCGGGGTCTTTGCGCTTGAGCTCGTCGTTCTTGATCGCGATGCGCTGCTTCCAGTCGAGCTCCTCGACCGTCGCGGGCTGGGACTCGCCCCCGTCGGGCGGCGGCGGCGGCTCGGCCGGCTTGCAGGCGAGCGTCGTGACGAGCGAGAGCAGGAGTAGCGCGGTGACGTTGTTGTGAAGCCGGGCCATGTCGGTCGGTTCCTCCGTCGGCAATTATGCGGCGAAACGCCTCACAGCAGTAGACCCGAGGGCCGGGTGCGCAATAAAAGTGTCCTAGGGGACAGAAAAATCAAACGCGCGGTGCGGCTTCGCGCGGCGCGTCCCAGCCGCCGGGTCTGTAGGCCATGTCTGATCGCGCAGGTGCGCGCGTGGCTCACTAGCTCAGTAGCCCGCGAGCCGCGCCCAGCGGTCGCGGTGCCAGCTCGCGTCGCCCAGGGTCTGCTCGGCGACGCGGGCTCGCTTGAGGAACATGCCGATGTCGTACTCGTCCGTCATGCCGACGCCGCCGAACATCTGCACGCCCTCGTTGGCGACGTGGATGAAGGTGTCGGAGCAGCGGGCCTTGCACAGCGAGGCCATCGCGGCGACGCGCGCGTCGTCAGCCCGCGCGTCGTCGGCGACGCGCGCGGCCGCGACGACGACCGAGCGGGCGAGCGTCAGCTCCATGTAGAGCCGCGCGGCGCGGTGCTTGAGCGCCTGGAAGGTGCCGATAGCGACGCCGAATTGCTTGCGCTCTTTGAGGTACGCGACGGTCTCTTCGAAGGCGCGCGTCATCGAGCCGAGCATCTCGGCGCACAGGCCGATGGTCGCGCGATCGAGCACGGGGTCGAGGAGCTCGACCGCCCGGTCGGCGTCGCCGACCAGCGCGTCGCGCGTGAGCGCGACGTCCTCGAGCGCGACGATCGCGATGTTGCGCTCGTCGATCCTGCGCTGGCGGGTGACCGTGACGCCGGGCGCGCCGGGATCGACCAAAAACAGGCTGAGCTGGTCGGGGTCTTGGGGGCTGCGGGCGCTGACGATCAGCGCGTCGGCGACGTGGCCGTCGAGGACCTGGTCTTTACGACCGGTGATCCGGAAGCCCGCGTCCGTGGGCGTCGCGGTGGTCGCGACGCGGTGGCGCGCGTGTCGGCTCTCGCGCTCGTGGTGCGCGAGCGCGACGATCGCCTCGCCGCCGGCGATCGCCGGCAGCCACCGGCGCTGCTGCGCGGGCGAGCCGGCGCGGGCGAGCAGCGGCGCCGAGAGCAGCACCGTCGACAGGAAGGGCTCCGGCGCGAGCGCGCGGCCGGCCTGCTCGAGGATCACGCACAGGGCGCTCAGGCCCATCGCCATGCCCTCGTGCTCCTCGGGCAGCAGCAGGCCGGTCCAGCCCAGCTCGGCCATCTGCGCCCAGAGCTCGCGGCTGAAGCCGGTCGCGTCGCCGGCGTCTCGCAGCGCGCGGACCCGCGACAGCGGCGAGCTCGTGGTGAAGAACTTGCGGGCGCTGTCGGCCAGCATCGACTCGGTCTCGTTGTGGATCAGCTGCACGGTGACTGTGTCCTTCGCTCGGTGTCGACGACCACCTGCCCCGGGTCAGCCCGGGAGCCCCAGGACGCGCTTGGCGATGATGTTGAGCTGGATCTCGGTGGTCCCGCCCTCGATGGTGTTGCCGCGCGAGCGCAGCCACGTCCGCGCGAGGTCGAGCTCGCGCTCGGAGAAGCCCGGGCCCTCCCAACCGAGCGCGGCCGGACCGGCGATCTGGGTCGCGAGCGCGCGGCGCTCTTGGTTGAGCTCGGTGCCCGCGGCCTTGAGCACGGAGCTCTCGGGGCCGGGGCGACCGCCGGCGGCGCGGGTGCGCTGCGCGGCGCGCTTGAGCGTCAGCAAGAACGCCTGCTCCTCGAGCGCGACGCGGGTGATCGAATCGCGGGTGACCGCGTCGGGCAGCGGGCCCTCGGGCGCCTCGAGGTACTGGCGCGCGAGCGCGACCAGCTCCTCGCGCGCGCCCGTGATCGAGCTCGTGAACAGCTCGCCGATCCAGGCGCGCTCGTGCTGCAAGAGCGCCTTGGCCACCGTCCAGCCGGCGTTGACCTCGTGGACCACGTTCTTCGGCAGGGCGCGCGCGTTCTCGAAGAACACCTCGCAGAACGGCGAGGCGCCGCTGATCAGCGGGATCGGGCGCACGGAGACGCCGGGCTGCTCCATGTCGAAGAGGATGAAGGTGATGCCCGCCTGCTTCTTGACCGTCGTGTCGGTGCGGACGAGGCAGAAGATCCAGTCGGACTTGTCCGCGTAGGAGGTCCAGACCTTCTGGCCGTTGATCACGTAGCGGCCCTCCTCGAGGATCGCGCGCGTCTGCAGCGAGGCGAGGTCCGAGCCCGAGCCGGGCTCGGAGTAGCCCTGACACCAGCGGATCTCGCCGCGGATGATCTTGGGGATGTGCTCCTGCTTCTGCGCCTCGTCGCCGAACTGCAGGAGGGTGGGGCCGATCATCTTGAGCCCGAAGCCGATGAGCGGCTCAGGGAGGCCGAGCCGGCGGCGCTCTTGGTCGAGCACGCGCGCCTGCGCGGGGTTCAGGCCGCCTCCGCCGTAGGCCGCGGGCCAGGTCGGCGCGGTCCAGCCGCGCTCGGCCATGACCGCGCACCAGCGGCGGACGTCGGCCGGCGCGTCGGCTTTGCGCCCGCCCCAGTAGTCGGCGCGCCCGCGGACGTCGTTGGTGTTGTGCAGTGACTTTGGAGCATGTTCCTCGAGCCAGGCTCGGGTCTGCTCGCGAAACGTCTCGAGGGAGCCTTGGGTCACGGGGTCCTTTCGCGGCGGGGGCGTGATCTCGTCGGCCGAAGGCAGCGGAGAGCGGCCTGTCTCCACGCGCAGGACGTGGGCGCTCCGGACGACCGTGGACGAAGTGTCCGGCACAGGCGCGGGCGGATCAACCACCGCGCGCCCCCCACCTGGCCTGAGTCGCGCTTATATTACGGTTTTTTACCATGTAATAAGATCAGAGCAAACAGTGGTTCTGCGCCGTTCTGGGGGCATGTGCTGGGTGTCGGGATGGAATTCCGCAAAAACATCGTAGAAAACTGTAAATAATCTGTGCCAGGCTCTCGGCAGTGAGGAGTCCGCGATGACCCGGAGCATGGTGACAGGAGCGGCGACCGCCGATGGTCGTCCGATCTACATGAGGCGTGATCACTCGTGGACCGACCGACTCGAGGAGGGCGCGACCGTCGAGCACGGGCAACAAGAGGAGCTCGAGCGGATGCTGGCGGCGGCGCGCGCCAACGAGTTCATCGTCTGCGACCCCTACGTGATCAAGGTCGAGGTCGACGGCGCCCAGCCGCGGCCGGTCTCCCTGCGCGAGGTGATCCGCGCCAGCGGCGGGCCCACGATCGCGATCGCCAGCTGAAGCGAGCGTCATGTACCGCTACGACACACACGATCAGCAGCTCGTCAACGAGCGCGTGGCCCAGTTCCGCGACCAGGTGAGGCGGCGCCTCGCCGGCGAGATCAGCGAGAACGAGTTCAAGCCGCTGCGCCTGCAGAACGGGCTGTACATGCAGCTGCACGCGTACATGCTGCGCGTCGCGATCCCCTACGGGCTGCTCTCGACCGTTCAGCTGCGCAAGCTCGCCCACATCGCGCGTCGCTACGACAAGGGCTACGGGCACTGGAGCACACGCCAGAACATTCAGTACAACTGGCCGAAGCTCGAGGAGGTGCCCGACATCCTCGACGAGCTGGCCTCGGTCGAGATGCACGCGATCCAGACCAGCGGCAATTGCATCCGCAACACGACCGCGGATCATCTCGCCGGCGTCGCCCGCGACGAGCTCGAGGACCCGCGGCCCTACTGCGAGATCATCCGCCAGTGGTCGACCTTCCACCCGGAGTTCGCGTTCCTGCCGCGCAAATTCAAGATCGCGGTGACGGGCTCGAGCTCCGATCGGGCGGCCGTGCGCGTGCACGACATCGGCCTGCGCATCGTCGACAGCCCCGACGGCTCCGGCGCGCGCGGCTTCGAGGTGCTGGTCGGCGGCGGGCTCGGGCGTACGCCGCGGATCGCTCGCAACATCCGCGCCTACCTGCCCAAGCAGCACCTGCTCTCGTACCTCGAGGCGATCCTGCGCGTGTACAACCTGTACGGGCGTCGCGACAACAAGTACAAGGCGCGCATCAAGATCCTCGTCGACGCGCTGGGGGTCGACGAGTTCCGCCGGCAGGTCGACGAGGAGTGGGAGCAGATTCGCGACTCCGCGCTCACGCTGACTGACGCCGAGCTCGCGCGCGTCAGCGCCTACTTCGCGCCGCCGGCCTACGAGTCGCTGGCGAGCAGCGACGCCATGGTCGAGGGCTTTATGCTCGGCTCCGATCGCGCGTTCGGCCGCTGGGTGCGGGCCAACACGCGCTGGCACAAGCAGCCCGGCTACAGCGTCGTGATGATCTCGTGCAAGGCGCGGGGTCAGGCGCCCGGCGACATCACGGCGGCGCAGATGGACGGCGTCGCCGACATCGCGGACGCCCACGGCTTCGGGCAGGTCGTCGTGACCCACGAGCAGAACCTCGTGCTGCCCGACATCAAGAGCGCCGAGCTGCACGCCGTGTGGCGCAAGCTCGCCGCGCTCGAGCTCGCCGAGCCGAACGTCGGGCGCGCGACGGACATCATCGCCTGCCCCGGGCTCGACTACTGCAACCTCGCCAACGCGCGCTCGATCCCGGTCGCGCAGGAGATCAGCGAGAGCATCGACGACTACGACTACCTCCACGACCTCGGCGAGCTGTCGCTCAACATCTCGGGCTGCATCAACGCCTGCGGACACCACCACGTCGGCAACATCGGCATCCTCGGGATCGATAAGCAGGGCGTGGAGTTCTACCAGCTGATGCTCGGCGGCGACGCGGGCGAGCGGGCCGCGGTGGGCAAGATCGTCGGGCCAGCCTTCAAGCGCGACGCGATCACCGCCGCGGTGCGCACCGTGCTGGACCTCTACCTCGAGCAGCGCGAGTCCGAGGACGAGCGCTTCGTGGACTACTACCGCCGCGTGGGCGTCAAGCCCTTCAAGGAGCTGCTTTATGCCGGGAGCTGATGGATCGTTACCCTCTTTCTCCGCGTCCGATGTCGCGGGGCGGAAGATCATCCGCGACGGCGCGCTCGTCGACGACTCGTGGATCTTCGCGGCGGACGACGACGCGCTGCCGAGCCTCGGTGACGCGCCCGATGTCGTGGTCTCGAGCGCGCGCTGGCGTCGTGATCGCGCGGCCCTGCTGGCGCGGGGCGGTCGGCTCGGGATCCGGCTCGAGACGGACGAGCTGGCGAGCTCGATCGCCGCGGACCTAGAGCACTTCTCGCTCGTCGAGATCCACGTGCACAAGTTCGTCGACGGGCGCTTCTACTCGACCGGCCGGCTGCTGCGCATGCGCTACGGCTACGCCGGGGAGCTGCGGGTCACCGGCGACGTGCTCCCGGATCAGCTGTTCTTCATGCGTCGCTGCGGCTTCGACAGCTTCGAGCTGCGCAAAGACAAGCGCGTCGAGACGGCGCTGCGGGCGTTCTCGACCTTCTCCGTGGTCTATCAGGGCGCGGAGGACGAGGCGCCGCTGTACCGCCGTCGCCCGTAGACGAGGACCCAGCCGATCCCGTGGAGAGCGCGAGACTCGGGATCCTCGACAGCTTGGCCACGGAGGGCGCGCTCCCTCCCGACGTGCTTCAGCGCCTGCGCGAGCGCGGCTGAGTATCCGGGTCTCAGGGAGGGGGCGGACCGCCGCCCCGCGGACCGCCACCGCCACCGCCACCGCCGCCGCCGCCACCGCCGCGACCGCCGCGACCGCCTCGTCCGGGACCACCCTGCGGCCGGTTCTCGAGGTACGTGGCGTACTGGTCCTCGTTCAGCAGCTCCTTGGCCGAGGCGTCTGTCTCGGCGCGCAGCTTCTGGATCTCGTTTCGGACCTCGCCCCAGTCGCGGTCGCCCCCGCGCGCCTGGCTGATGATCTCCATCATCTGGTCCGACTCGGCGGTCCACAGGTTGCCGATGTCGGCCTGCACCGACGCGGCCACGCCGGCGACCGCCACGAAGTTGTTCAGCGCCTCGGTGTTGCGCTCTTGGACCCGGTCGCGTCGCCGCTCGTCCCGTCGCTCGCGCTCGGCCTCACGCTCGGACTCGAGGACATCCCGCACGCGCTCCTCAAACACCTCGCCGCCGCCGCCCGAGTCGCCGAACACCGGGTCGGCGTCGTCGTAGTCGGGGGCGCCCGTGCGCGCCACGATGGCGCCACGCTGCATCCGCAGCTGCGCCTTGACGGTCTTGAGCTCTTTTTCAAGCGCGGCGACCCGTCGCTCGAGGTTGCTGTCGCCGCGGTCGTCGCTCGCGCGCGACGTGACGCTCGCGACGCGCCGAGTCGACTTGCGCGACTTCGAGGTCGGCGACGGGCCGTCCTCGCGGATCTCCTCCTCGGGTCTGTCAGCGCCAGAGGCGACGTAGTAGAAGCCGCCGCCGGCGACGACGAAGCCGGCGAGGATGAGGATCATGGAGCGCGACACACCTTGAGCCTATCCCGCTTCAGTTCGATTTCATTTTTCCAGTATGTAAATCTTCGGTCGCGCCTGGTAACGAGCCGCGGGGCTCGGCGCGAAAGCGACCGCGCGATCGTCATCGGCGCGCGGCCTGGGCCCGCTATCATCAACGCCAAGATGGGCTCGCGCGAGATATGGGCGGACTTCGACGACGACGGCGTCGTCGTCTACCAGGCCTTCAAGCCGTCGATCGCGGCCGCGGCCGCGCGCGCGCAGACCTTCCCGTTAGGACAGGGATTTAACCGCGACCGGATGACGTGGATCAAGCCGTCCTTCGGCTGGATGCTGCATCGCTCGGCGCACGCGACCAAGCGGCGCATGCGGGGGATCGTGCGGATCAAGCTGCGCCACGAGGGCTTTCAAGCGATCCTCGCCCAGGCGATCTCGACCGCCTTCGAGCCCACGGTGCACCCCGACGAGGACACCTGGCGGCGTGCGCTCGACGCCTCCGAGGTCCGCTATCAGTGGGATCCGGATCGCGACCTCGAGACCCGGCCGCTGCCGCGCCGCGCCCTGCAGCTGGGTCTGCGCGGCGGCGTCGTGCAGCGCTACGTCGAGGACTGGATCGTCGAGATCCGCGAGATGACCGAGCTCGCCCACGAGATCCGCGACGCGATCCGCAGTCGCAGGCCGCTGCCGAAGGGGCCGCTCGAGCGCCCGCTGCCGGTGAGCGCGGCGATCCGGCGGACGCTCGCCATGGACGTCGATCCGGCGGACGCGTGAGCTTGACGCGCCTCTGGCTCGGGCCGACGATGCCGCCTATGCGCGCGACGTCGAGCTTCGGAGTGCTCCTCCTGATCGGTCTCTGCGCCTGCGGGGGTGAGGAGCGGGCGGGGACGAAGCGAGTCGCGGCGGATCCGGCGGCGGCGCGCGGCCTCCCCGAGCCCGACGCGCCCGGCGGGCAGGCGCGCGTAGCGGTCGAGCGACCCGCGACGGCGCCCCTCGAAAAACCGGCACTACGAAGGGACATGGGCGACGAGTTCGCGCGCCCGCCGAGCTCGGCGTCGGCGCTGGGGGAGGGCGAGCCGCCGATCGAGGTGCGCTCGGCGACCCTCGAGCTGACGCCCGGCCTCGTGGGCGGGGCGGGGCTGCGCGCGAACATCGAGTACGTCGTCGCGGCCAAGCCCGGCGCGGGCGCGCTGCCCCCGGCGGCGCGCCTGATCACGCGCGTCGCCTGCCCGACCGCCGGCGAGACGCGGGCGGACGTGCTGATGAAGCCGCTGCTGGGCGTCGGCGGCGGAGACGGGGGGAGCGTCGCGCCGCGCTCGGCGGTCGCCTTCTTCGACGAGGGGCTGCCCGCGAGGCCGCACCGCTGCGACCTCGAGTTCTACTATCAGCCCGGCGTGCTCGAGGACGAGGCGGCGCCGCTGCCCGAGGTCTTCAGCCACGAGGGGGGCGGGCGCGCGACGGCGGGGACCGCCGCCGGTACATGGTCGAAGGGGCAGCCGGTTGAGGTGCGCGGGACGACGGCCGGGGTCGCGCGGGCGAGCGGCGAGGGCGGGGGCGGCGAGCGCTACCTCGACCTGCGCGTCACGCTGCTGCGCGGCGAGGCCGAATTCGCGGGCCGCTCGATCGCGGTCTCGGCCCGCTGCGAGCTGCCCGACGGCAGCCGGATCACGGGCGAGGGCGGCGTGTTCGGGGAGCTCTGGGCGCTCGAGGCCGGCGATGTCGTGGTCAAGCGCGCGCCGGTGTTCTTCGAAGACCCGCCGCTGTCTGGGGCGCCGCGCAGCTGCGCGCTGCGCTGGCGGCTCGAGACGCCGCTGCAGCCGGACGTCCGCGCGCCGCTCGGCGTCTACTGCCTCCGCGCGCCGCCCGAGGGCGAGCGCGTCCGAGCCGAGGCCGGCGCGTGCGCGTCGACCCCGGACGCGCCGTGATCGCTGGGATCGCCCTGGGCAGTGCGCCTCGTTACTGCGGGATGAGGTTGAGGTCGAGGCCGCCCGGGAACCAGTAGCTCCCAGCGCTCTGGACGCCGTAGACGCTGATCCCGACTTTCTGGTCGGCCTCGACCGAGTGCGAGCCGTCGCCGCCGTTCGAGAGCTTGACGTGCCCGACGGAGAAGCCGGTGCCGCCGATCGGCGTCCACCCGTTGACGGCCTGACCGTCGACCGTGACGGTCGCGCCGTCGGGCGCGATGATGTCGACGAAGTTCTCGACCCAGTTGGTCTCGGCGAAGAACAGGTAGTTGGTCCGGTACTGCTCGGCCGGGACGGTGAGCAGCATCGAGGGGTCGCTGGTCCCGTAGCCGGCGCCCTGCCCGACCATGAACTGCGCGACCATGATCTTCTTCTCCGAGGAGACCTTGAAGGCCGCGGTCGTCGTCGGCAGCTCGACGAAGTCGCCGGCGTTGGCGAGGTTGGTGTTCACGCCCTGATCGGGCTCAAAGACCAGCTGCGTGTCGTCCTCGCTGGCGATCACGCGGACCATCTGGGCCTTGTCGAGGTTGTTGTTGGGGACCTGCACCGGCGGGACGACCACGTACTCCTTGGCGAGCGTCTCGATCGGGAACATCGACTCCTCGAGGTGGTCGCAGGCGAACTGGTTGAAGGGCACGTTGGTGCACTTGTGGCCGCCGAAGACCTGGATCGGCTTGTCGGCGCCGACGATCGTCCCGGTCAGGTCGCCGCCGGCGCTGATGACCTCGAGGACATCTCCCTCGTCGAGCGAGACCTGCCCGGTGCCGTTGCCCGCGACGCCGGCGCCCGCCTGGACCTGACCGCCCGTCGCCGAGGGGTTGAGCGTGACCGTGGTGCCGTCCTCCTTGGCGACGACCGCGTAGAACGAGGGGATGTTGAGGTTGGTCCAGTGGCCCCAGGTCGCGATCATGTAGTTGTTCTGCCAGGTGTTGACCGGCAGCAGCAGCGACGCGTCGTTGGTGGTCGTCGACTCGAGCGGGTTGAACTGGTAGACGGTGACCGGCTGGTCGGAGCGCAGGCGGTAGGCGCCGTCGGTGACCTTGACCGTCGGCCCGTTGCCCTTCGTCAGCGGGTCGACCCACGGCAGCGTGGTGACCTGCACGGAGTTCGCGGGCACGCTGAACTGCGTGACCGTGTTCGCGCCGCGGGTGACGGTGACGTTGGCCGCCTCGCCCGAGGTGTTGGCGACCGCGACCGCGAAGTCGTCCTTCGGCGAGGAGTTGTAGAGGTCGTACTGCAGCGTGACGGTCGGGTAGTAGTCGCAGCCGATGTAGCTGAGCCCGAGGTTGGCGCAGGCGCCCACGCACTGCCCGAGGTCGGCGTCGCAGCTGAGGCCCTGCAGCCCGTCGCAGGTCTCGCCCGGCTCCCAGCCGTCGCCCTGGTTGTTGCAGACCTCGACCTGGTCGTCGTTGCACTGCGTAGCGCCAGGGACGCAGAAGACGCAGCCGATGCCGTCTGCGCACTCCTCGTCGCAGGGCGTCTCTTCCTCCCAGCCGCCCATGCCGTCGCAGACCTTGGCGATCCCCTCCTCGCAGACGATCTCGCCCTGGAGGCAGAACTCGCCGCCGCCCGTGGTCGTGCTGTCGGTCGATGAGCCCGAGGTCATCGAGGTCGTGGCCGGCCCCGTGGAGGGGCCCACGGAGGTCATCGCGGTGGTCGCCGGATCGGTGCTGCCGCTCGTCTCGGTGTTGCTCGTCGAGCCCGTGCCCGAGCTCGACGCGTCGGTCCCGCTCGTCTGGTTCGAAGTGGCGCCGGTGGTGTTCTGGCTCGACCCGTTGGTGGTCGCCGGGCCCGCGGTGGTCCCCTCGGTCTCGGTCTCGGTCGGGGTCGAGTCCGTCACCGTGGCGACGGCGCTGTCGCCACAGGCGACGACGAGCGCAGAGGTTGCGAGCAGCGTAGAGGCGAAACCAAGGGTCGAGCGTGTCATCATCGTGAATGGTACGCGTCGCCGCGGGGGCCGTCATGATTTTGCATGTTCTCAAGAACATGTTTTTTGAGACATGGGTAAAGACGCGGAGAGATACCCGCGCCCGGCCGCCGGGCCTTCGCGGGGAAACCCTGCTGGCGCGACGCTCTCGCGAGCGTCGCGTGGTACCGTGGCCGCGAGCTCGAGCCGCGCGCGGCGATCCCCGCGGCGGACCCAACCACCCCCAGGAGGACCCGTGGCGAGAGAGAACGATGATATGAGCCGCGCCCGCGCGCGAGACGGAGCGCCTGCCCGCGGACGAGCTCAGCGGCGCGCTCGGCTCGCCTCCCAGCTCGCGCTGGTCGGCGGCCTCGGGCTCGGCTTCGTCGTCACCGGCGTCAACCCGCCGCCGGCCGCGGCCGACGGCGAGTGCCCCGAGGAGGACCTGTGCTCGTTCCGCAAGCCGGTGTTCCTGCTCATCATGGACTACTCGACGTCGATGAACATCGCGTTCGAGGGCGGGGGCACGACGCGCTGGGAGGCGGCCAAGGCCAGCGTGCAGAACCTGATGGTCGCCGACAACGACTTCGTCTCGCGCAACATGCTGGTCGGGCTGATGCGCTTCGGTCATGACCCCGAGCCGGGCGTCGACGGCACGACGATCGAGGGTGACAGCTCGGGCGTCGTCGACGGCCAGGCGGTCGACGTCTACTGGTACGACGCGGAGCAGGGCTACGAGTACAAGCCGTGCAACGGGCCCGAGATCGTCGACGCGCTCGAGGCGACGCCGGCGCCGCTGAACGGGCAGCAGGGCGGGATCGGGACGTGGACGAACGGCGCGCTGCTGCGCGCGCGCGGGATGATGGAGGAGTCGCTGCAGGCGCACCCCGAGGACGCGCCCGGGCAGGAGGGCCGCGCGTACCTCCAGCTCGTCATGACCGACGGCGAGTGGACCAACCCCGAGGGCTTCGATCAGCTCCCCGAGCACGACCCGTCGCCGACGGCCGCGGCGATGTTCGACGAGGGCATCGGCGACCCGCAGGATCCGACCCACGTCAGCACCTACGTCGTCTACTTCGGCGACCTGATGGGCGCGGGCGAGGCCGACGCCGACGCGCTCGCGCTCGCCGGCGGGACCGACGAGGCGCTGATCGCCGAGGACCCGATGGCCTTGACGAGCGCGCTGCAGACGGTGGTCCAGGAGATCAAGGACGCCGTGATCACGCCGAACTGCGTGGGCGGCCTGCCGCGGATCATGGTCCTGGTCGACGGCTCCTCGTCGATGCTCAACGGCGGCATCAACGAGTACCCTGCCCCCAAGGGCATGTCGGGCTGGGACCAGGCCCGCTTCGCGCTCGCGGGCGACCCGCTGGGCGAGAACCTCTCGCTCTTCGAGCAGGAGATCACCGACGGCCAGCAGCAGGTCGTCGGCGCGCTCGAGGACTTCGTGCACCTCGGCCTCGCGGTCTTCGGCAACGAGGCGCCCGACGCCGAGGAGCGCGTGCTCGTGCAGTACGGCGCCTGCCGTCAGGACAATTTTTACTGGGCGCTCTCGCCCGAGGTCTCGCACCCGAGCTGCCCCGAGATCGACTACACGCCGCTGATGAACAACCCGGCGACGCCGATGCGCCAGATCATCGGCGGCTCGCCCTGCGATCTGCCGTGGTCCGGCGCGCCGATCCTCTGGGACTACCCCGCGGTGATCGACGGGCAGCCGGGCCCCGAGTCAGATCCGCCCGGCCCGGGCTTCGACGACGACACCTACGCGCACATGCCCCGCTGCGACCCGGGCTTTGATGTCCCCGATAACATCTGCACCGGCTCGGGCACGTTCACGCACCGCGGCCTGCAGGAGATCCGCGCGAACCAGCAGGCCTACCACGCGCAGGCGGTCAGCTTGGAGCAGGCGGACGAGAGCACGCGCTACATCAACATCCTGATCACCGACGGGCAGTACGCCGGCTACTCCACCGACTGGCAGGTCGAGGGGCAGCTCGCGGCCATGCTGAACGAGGGCATCGTCACCTACGTCATCGGCTGCGGCGGCGGCCTCGAGTCCTTCGAGGCCCAGCAGCAGCTGCAGAACATGGCGACCTGGGGCGGCACCGAGACGCCCTACTCGGCGAACTCGCAGGAGGACCTCGAGGCGGCGCTGGAGGAGATCGTCACGAACGTCGACTTCGATCCCTGCTGCCAGTTTAACGACTGCTCCGCCAACCCCGAGCCGACCGGCGGCGAGATCGACCCCGAGGCGCCCTGCGTGGGCGATGACGACTGCGCGCCGCTGGAGGTGTGCGACGCGCCCCAGCCGGGCGCGCCGGGGATGTGCGCGCCGGCGCCGTGTCAGCAGGACGGCGACTGCCCGCAGCTCAACCCGCCGGCGGTCTGCACGGACGAGGGCGAGTGCGCGCCGGGCCCGTGCGAGGGCGACAGCCAGTGCCCGGGGACGCTGGTCTGCGAGGACGGGAAGTGCGTCGGCAGCGGGGTCTGCGAGCTCGACAGCGACTGCTCGGTGCTCGAGGCCTGCGTCGACGGGAGCTGCGTGCCGCGGCCCTGCGCGGGCGATGAAGACTGCCCGGAGAGTCAGGTCTGTGACGACGCCGCCGGCGTCTGCGTGCCTGACGACAGCTACTCGGGCAGCTACAGCTACGGCTCGTACGGCGAGACCGGCAACAACTCCTACGGCTCCTACGGCTCCTACGGCGAGTCTGATGACCCGTACTACACCTACGGCGGCTCGTACGGCGGGACCGACTCGGGGACGATCGGCCTCGAGGAGGACTTCGGGTGCGGATGCTCTTCGGGACAGGATAGGGCGCCGCGCGGGCTGTGGTGGTCGGCGCTGGCGCTGCTCGGCCTCGCGCGGGCGCGTCGTCGTCGGCGCGCGTAGTCATCATCGTTGGTCGCGGCGTCGGCTCACCACGGGAAGGGGATCGTGGAGACCACGTCCTCGACGGGCTCTTCGTGGTGGACGACCCCCAGCTCGCAGATGTCGTAGCCCTGCATGATCGTGCCGACGCCCTCCGACGGGCGCAGCTCGAGCGTCCCGTCGCTGTGGACGAGGTACTCGACCTCTCCGTCGCGGGGGCGCTCGAAGAGCACCTGCGCGTCGAGCAGCGCGTCCACGCCGTCGAACTCCGACGGGATGCAGCCGTAGCGCTCGTCGAATCGCTCGACGGCGGACTCGACGCGAGCTCGGGCTCGCTCGGGCTTCGACGGGTGGTAGCAGGGGAAGGTCCTTGGCGGCGGCGGGGTCGTCAGCGCGACCACGAGCAGCGAGTACATCAGGACCAGGATGACGCCGATGAGGACGCGGAGCTTCACTCGCGGTTCTCAACGACGGGCGCGGCTGAACGATCTTCGCGCTTCGGGGTGTCGGGCAGAGCGTCGGGCAGCGGGACGGCGGCGGGCGTCCTCGGGGGGGCCTTGGGCGCCTCGCCGAAGACCTCGCCGGCGCGCTGCAGCATGCGCTGGAGCCCGGCCTCGTCGCCGACGCGGCGCAGATGGGATCCGTAGGCCTTGTAGAGCCGCAGCTCGGCGGGCGTGCGCGCGAGCATGCGTTCGAAGATCAAACCCGCGAGCGCGGGCTGGCGGCTGGCGATCGCGTACAGGGCTCCGCGGGCGGGCGGGAACTCGGGCGCGGCCTCGTAGGCGGCGAGGTAGGGCTCGACCGTGTCGGCGGTGAGCGGGGCGTTGGCTCCGCCGGCGCGCTCGCGGCCGAGCTCGCCCTCGAGGTAGCGGGTGAGCGCCTCGGCGTAGCGACGCGCGGCCGCGAGCAGCGCGGGGTCCGTGCCCTCGGGGAGCAGCGCGGCGGGGAAGGGGACGCGCGCCTGCAGCAGCGCCTCGAGGTTGCGCGGGCCGAGGTCGCGGGGGTTCTCGTAGGCGACGCGCGGGGCCTCGAACAGCACGCGCGGGTGCAGGTCCTCGTTGAGCGGGCCGTCGCCGGCGAAGCGCGCGAGCGCGTCGCGGTCGAGCATGTAAGAGGCGAGCAGGTCGCGGGCGCCGAGGATCGTCGCGCCTGGCAGGTGGGACATGTCCTCGAGGCGCGCGGGGTCGAGCCGCAGCGTCGGCGCGCGCGGCTCGGGGGCGCGGCCGACGAGCGCGAGCGCGGGGGTGCGGGCGTTGTAGAGGCCGAGGAGGCTGTGCGCCTCCTCGGGGAAGGCCGCGAGGAAGGTGCGGGTGATCAGCCGGAGGCCCTCGAGGTCGAGCTGGTGCAGCGGCAGCCACTGCACGAACACGCCGCCGGGCTTCAGGCGCGCGCGCACGCTGGCGAAGTGCTCGCGCGCGTAGAGCGAGCCGGCGCCGTCGCGCGCGGGGTGGAAGAGGTCGGCGACGATGAGCTCGTGGTGGTCGGTGGACGCCGCGAGGAAGCGGCGCGCGTCGGCTGCGTGCAGCTCGACCCGCGGATCGTGATCGAGGTCGTGGTTGATGTCGGCGAAGCGTGGGAGCGCGCGCAGGACCTCGGGGACCAGCTCGACGCCGACCGCCTCGGTGATCACGGGGCGGCCGCCAGACCGAACCGCGAGCGCGCCGCCCATGGTCGCGCCGGTGCCGACGCCCAGAAACAGCGCCCGCGCGCCCGCGCGCTCGTCACCGCTCGTCGGCGCGGGTGTGAGCGCGGTCGCCAGCTGCCCCATGCGCTGCTCGCCGAAGCTCAGCGCGCCCCCCATCTTGAATTGGTGCCCGACCTGCAGCCGCCGCAGGGGCGCGCTGGGGGGCGCGCTGGAGGGTCCCTGAGTCCGCTCCGAGACCGTGACGACGCCGTACAGGGTCTCGTGCTGCTCCAGCACCTCCCAGCCCTCGTCGGGCGCGACCAGCACCAGCGCGCCGCCGCGCGGACCGGCGGCCGTGAGCGCGATGATCAGCGCGGCGGGGCCGACCAGCCAGCGCGCGGGGAAGCGGCGGACCCAGGCGAAGCCGACCATCAGCGCGAGGTAGAGGTAGGTGATCGCGTAGAAGCCGTCAGTGTAGCCGAGCGCGGGGACGGCCCACAGCCCGAAGACGAAGGGCGCCGCGGCGCCGCCGAGGGTGTTGAGCGCGTAGGCCCTGCCGACGTGCTCGGGTCGCCCGGGCCGGCCGCCCTCGCCGGGCCTCGCGAGCCCGGAGAGCAGGCCGACGACGTGGCTGAACAGCGCGCCCATCAGCACGGTCGGCAGCGCGAACACGGCGAGCGCGGCGAGCAGCTCGCCCGCGATCGCGGCCGCGAAGCTCGGGGTGGCCTCGGGGCCCTGTCCCGAGAGCAAGGCGGGGCTGCGCGCGAGCGCGACGGCGGCGGGGACCGTCGAGGCCGCGAGCGCGGCGAGCAGCCCCGCGGTCACGGTCGCCGGGCGGCCGCGGACCGCGAGCGGCGCGAGGCGCTGGTAGAGCGCGGCGCCGGCGGCGGTGCCGACGAGGAACACCGCGAGCGTGTTGGCGAAGGTGTAGATCGTGTTCTCGAGGTTCTGGGCGAGGATCTGGACGCCGACGACCTCGAGGCCGACGCCGGCGAGGCCGCTGGCGAAGGCGAGCGCGTGCAGCAGCCAGGGCTCGCGCAGCAGCTCGCCGTCGGGGTCGCGCGAGCAGTCGACGGGCGGCGGCGGGAGCAGCTCCGCTTCGTCCGGCGGCGCGTCGTCGTCGGCGCTCGTCGTCGGCTGCTTCGAAGACCAGAGCAGCGCGAGGCCGGCGGCGCTCAGGCCGAGCAGCGCGAGCGCGCCGCTGCCGACGACGAAGCCCAGGCGCGGCAGCACGAGGTAGACGGCCGCGAGCACGCCCGCGGTCGCGCCGATCGTGTTGGCCGCGTACAGCCGCGCGAGCGTCCGCGTCCCGCCGGCGCCGTCGTCGGGCGTGATCCGGTTGTAGACGCTGACCAAGGTCGGCAGCGTCGCGCCGAGGCACAGCGTCCCCGGCAGCAGGACCACCGTCGCGATCAGCAGCGACGCGGCCAGGGCCGCGGGCGTGTCGTTGTCACCGGCGACCGGCCCGAGCAGCGCGGGCAGCCAGCGCGCGAGCGCGTGCAGCAGGTGCGGGCTGGCGAGCGCGAAGCCGGCGGCCACCGCCTCGAGCGCGGCGAACACCCGCGCGGGGTGACGCGCGCGATGGGCTCGCCGCTGCAGGACGACCGCGCCCACGCTCATGCCGGCGAAGAAGCCGGCGAGCGTGGCGAGCACGCCGAGCAGCTCGCTCCCCAGCGTGAGCGCCAGCAGGCGCGTCCACAGCAGCTCGTAGCCGAGGGCGGCGGCGCCGGAGAGCGTGAAGGCGATCAGCAGCAGGCGCGTCGAGCCAGCGCGGGCGGGCGCGGTCGCTGTTGACGCGGCGGCGGGCTCCTGCACCATGCGTCGCCGAGCATACACGTCGAGAATTCTCGTGGCCGCGAGCTCGCCTGCGCGGGTGCACCGTGAAGGATCTCACCGCCACGCGATGACGTGTGTTCACCCGTCACGCGCGACGCTTGGGCGGGCGGCGGGGCGTGTAGCGCCGTCTGTGCCCGAGGTCTACCATCGCCGCGAAGCCCTCGCTTCTCCACGGTTTCTCTCGATCAGCAAAGGCGGGCGCGTGAAGATCTCAGTCATCGGCGGAGGGCCTGGCGGCCTCTACTTCAGCCTCCTGATGAAGAAGGCGTACCCGGCCTACGAGGTCGCGGTCGTCGAGCGCAACCGCGCTGACGACACCTTCGGCTGGGGCGTCGTGTTCTCCGACGGGACCCTGGGCAACCTCGAGGAGGCGGACCCCGAGAGCTACCGGATGATCCGCGAGTCCTTCGTCCACTGGGACGACATCGACACCCACTTCGCGGGCCAGGTCATACGCTCCGGCGGGCACGGCTTCTGCGGGCTCGCCCGACGCCGTCTGCTCGCGATCCTGCAGGAGCGCTGCGAGCAGGTCGGCGTCACGCTCGAGTACCAGCGCGAGAGCGCCGGCCCGGCGGAGTTCGCCGACGCCGACCTGATCGTCGCGGCCGACGGCATCAACAGCGTCACCCGCCGGCAGCACGCGGACGTGCTCAAGCCCTCGGTCGAGGTCAACAAGGCCAAGTTCATCTGGCTCGGGACCACCCGCACCTTCGAGGCCTTCACCTTCATCATCCGCGAGAACGAGCACGGGCTGTTCCAGGTCCACGCCTACCCCTTCGACGCCGAGACGAGCACCTTCATCGTCGAGACCGACGAGCGGTCGTGGCGACGCGCGGGCCTCGACGCCATGTCGATCGACGAGGGCGTCGCCTACCTCGAGCGGCTGTTCGCGCCCGAGCTGCAGGGTCACCGCCTGCTCACGAACAAGTCGGACTGGATCAACTTCCGCACGGTTAAGTGCGAGCGCTGGTCGACCGGCAACATCGTGCTGATCGGCGACGCGGTCCACACCGCGCACTTCTCGATCGGCTCGGGCACCAAGCTGGCGATGGAGGACGCGATCGTGCTGGTCTCCGCGCTCAAGGAGTTCGGGCGAGATGTCCCCAAGGCCCTAGAGGCCTACTACGACCGCCGCTGGCTCGACGTCGCCAAGATCCAGCGCGCGGCCAAGGTCAGCCGCCGGTGGTTCGAGGAGATCTCGCGCTACAAGCAGTTCCACCCGCAGCAGCTCGTGCTCAGCATGATGACCCGCAGCAAGCGGGTCACCCACGAGAACCTGCGGATCCGCGACGAGGGCTACATCGCGCGCTTCGATCGCTGGTTCGCGGACGGTCACGGCGCGGCCGGGGTCGAGCCCGCGCCGCCGCCGATGTTCACGCCCTTCACGCTGCGCGGCATGAAGCTGCGCAACCGCGTGGTCGTCTCGCCCATGTGTCAGTACTCCGCCGACGACGGCACGATCAACGACTGGCACTTGGTTCACCTCGGCAGCCGCGCGATCGGGGGCGCCGGCCTCGTGATCGCGGAGATGACCGACATCTCGCGAGACGGGCGCATCTCGCCGGGCTGCGCGGGCCTGTACAAGCCCGAGCACGCGGCCGCTTGGAGGCGCGTCGTCGACTTCGTGCACGCCCACTCCGAGGCGAAGATCGGGATTCAGCTCGGCCACGCCGGGCGCAAGGGCTCAACGAAGCTGCTGTGGGAGGGCTACAACAAGCCGCTGGATGAGGGGAACTGGGAGCTGATCGGCCCCTCCGCGATCCCGTGGAGCGCCGCGATGCAGACGCCGCGGCCGATGACGCGCGTTGACATGGACGCGGTCAAGGCTGACTACGAGCGCGCGACGAAGCTGGCCCTAGAGGCAGGCTTTGACATGCTCGAGCTGCACTGCGCCCACGGCTACCTGCTCTCGAGCTTCATCTCGCCGCTGACCAACACCCGCGAGGATGAGTACGGCGGCTCGCTCGAGAGCCGCGCCCGCTTCCCGCTCGAGGTCTTCGACGCGATCCGGGCGATCTGGCCCGACGATCGCCCGATCTCGGCGCGCATCTCAGCGACCGACTGGGTCGAGGGCGGCGGCTTCACCGAGGACGACGCGGTCGCGCTCGGGCGCCTGCTCAAGCGGCGCGGCGTCGACCTCGTGGATGTCTCGGCCGGGCAGACCACGCCCGACGGCAAGCCGATCTACGGGCGGATGTTCCAGACGCCCTTCAGCGATCGGATCCGCAACGAGGTCGGGATCCCGACGATCGCGGTCGGCAACATCCAGGGCTGGGATCACGTCAACACGATCATCGGCTCGGGCCGCGCGGACCTCTGCGCGCTCGCGCGCCCGCACCTGCTCGATCCGTACCTGACCCTTCGGGCAGCGGTCGATCAAGGCTACACCGGCGCCGGCGTGCACTGGCCCAACCAGTACATCAGCGTCAAGCCCTCGCCGCGCGGCGAGGGCTGACCCTCCTGATTCCGCTCACCAAGGGCTCCGCGCGCGCTAGCTGGCGGCGTCGCCCTTGCTCTGGCGCGCGAACTCGGCGATCTGCTCGTAGGGCAGCTCGATCGGGTCGTCGAGCCCGCTGGTGTGGAAGACGACGCGCGAGACCTCAGCGCGCCGGCGCTCGACGAAGGGCACGAGCACCAACGCGGCGATCAGGCTGCGCCCGAGCGCGCCGCCGGGCTCGTGCTCGTGGAGCCGCTGGTCGACGTAGAGCGTGTCGCCGTCGAGCTCGAGCAGGCAGGTGAACTCGCCCATCCCCGGATCAGGCCGCGGGTAGCTCGCGGGGTAGATGTCGGCCTGCTCGAGCGGCTTGAAGCTGTCGGGGTCGAGCGTGACTCGGTAGCGCGACGGCGAGTTGTTGAGCGTGGGCAGCGGCGGCGCCTGGAGCTGCTTGAAGCGGCGTACGGTGCCAGGGTCCGAGACGTACTCGTCGGCGCCCGAGATCAGCGCGGCGGTCGCCTCCATGACGAGCGCGTCCGCGGGGAGCCGCTGGCCCTCGTCTTTGTCGAGCTGCTCGGCGGCCTCTTTGAGGCGGAGCGCGCTGGCTTTGAGCGCCTCCGCGAGGGACTTCTTGGTCAAGCGTTTGCGAGCCATCGTCGTGTACTCCTCACGCGGGCGGGTTGATGCCGGGCGGCAGCATTGCCGAGTAGCTCGGGCGCCAGCGGGCGAGGCCGCGGAGCGCTCGGATCGCGCCGACGACCTGGTTGGCGTCGCCCTCCGCCCCCGGGACCACGCGGTCTCGATTGTCCGGCGTGTCGGGGACCTCGGCGCCGCTGTAGTCGCGCAGGATGTTGCGCCGCTCCTGGACCAGGCGCACGGCGAAGTAGGGCAGCACGCGCGCGGGATCTTCGAAGGGGACGTTGCCGAGCACCGTCCAGTAGCCCTCCTTGAACAGCTCGACCCCGGGGTGACAGGGGCGCAGCAGCTTGGGCGTGCCCTTCACGAACTTGGCGAGCGCGGCCTTGTTGTAGTCGTGGATGTCCTCGGGGGCATCTTTGTCGATGACGAGCAGGCACGGCCCGAAGCCGGGGCCCTGGTCTTTCTTCGAGGGCACGAACAGCAGCCGACCGAGCACCGCGCGGGCTCCGTGCGCGCCGTAGGGGATGTGGATCACGTCGCCGGCCTTGATCCGCGGCCGGCGGTGCGGGCGGATCAGCGGCGGGCAGGCGCGCCAGCGCGAGAGCAGGGCCACGGCGTCCTCGGCCGTCGCGTCCGGCTCGTCATCATCGGCGGCCTCGTCACGGGCGATCAGCGTCGCGCTGAGCGCCTCGAGCAGTTGCTCGGTGGTCGGTTTGCGGCCGCAGGTGTTGTCCCAGAGCTCGACGACGTCGGCCAAGGCCTGGTGAAAAACCTGCCGGCGAGCGCGCTCAGTCGATTCCGTATCCGCGTCGGTCATATCGCCTCAGGGGGTAAGGGTCTTGAGGGTGTCCACCGCGTGCACTGGCGGGGTCGCGCCGGCCATGAGGTGGGCGATAGCGCCGTAGACCAACCGCTGCTGCTGTACGCGGTTCTTGCCCTTAAACGCCGTGGAGGTAACCTGGATCGTGTAGTGGCCGCCGCCGCCCGCGACCACGATCTCCGCGTCCGGGATCTTGGCGACGATAGCTTCGCGAATTGCGTCGGTAACTGAGCCCTGAAAGTCTGTCGGGTGATGCGACACTGCCCGGTTTGTACCACGTCATCGCGGCTCTCCCCGTTCGCGCGGACGCGGTCAGGGCCGCGCGGGATGGGCGTGGGCGCCCTCGTCTCGCCGGGCCCCGTCAATCGAGCCCGCCCTGGATCCGGGCCCGCGTCGCGCGGAGCTCGGTCACCAATGACGGGATCTCCGCGTCCGCGTGCTCGAGGGTGTCGTCGAGGTACGCGAGCGCGTCTTCGTACGTGATGTAGCGATAGTCCTGCCGCTCGGATTCGATCACCGGGAAGCGCGCGCGGACCTCGGAGAGCGAGACCCTGTCCGGGCGGTACACGACGACCTGGATCGGATCGAGCGAGCGCGGATCGGAGTCTCCGTGCCCGCTCCATTGAAACCACTGCATCCCCAGCAGCTCGTAGGCGGCGGCCTGCGGCCCGAAGTCGCCGTACTCGAGCACGATCCAGGCCTCGGCGTCCGTCGGGGCCGGCGGGTTCTTGGCCGTACACGCGGCGCTGGCCAGCAGCGCGAGCGAGATCGCGGCCATGGCCCGCGAAGCGGCGCTACTCACCGATGACCTTCAGCTCGAGCTCGAGCTCGACCCCGTGATGTCGGTACACCGCGCCCCGCACCTGCTCGACGAGCGTCAGCAGCTGCGCGGCGGAGCACGGCGCGCCGCGCTCGACCACCAGCCAATTGGCGTGCTTGGGGCTGACGAACGCTCCGCCCACGCGCGTGCCCTTGAGCCCGGCGACCTCGATCAGGCGCCCGGCGTAGTCACCCGGCGGGTTCTTGAACGTGCTCCCGCTGTTGGCCACGCCCGTGGGCTCGCGCTCTTTTCGGCGCTTGCGCAGCCCCTGGACGTCGGCCTCGATCTCCGCGAGCGGGCGCGGCGTGAGCTGGAGCGTCGTGCCGATCACCACCTCGTCGCGCGGCAGGTCCGAGGCGCGGTAGCGAAACCCGCAGGCGTCGTGGTCGCGGACCATCAGCTCGCCGTTGACGCGGATGCTGCGGACCTCGGTCACGACATCCGTGAATTCGCCGAGGTAGGTCCCGGCGTTCATCACCAGCCCGCCGCCGACGCTGCCCGGAACCCCGCCCAAAAACTCGATCCCGCCCAGCGACCAGTCGAGCGAGTGACGCAGCAGGCGCCCGGTGCTCACCCCGGCCTCGACCTCCAGGTGACCGGGCTCGTGCTCCGGGGCGGGGCGCGAGACGGCGGTCAGCTTCCCGATATTGACCACGACGCCCCGGATCCCGCCGTCGCGCACCAGCAAGTTCGTGCCGGCGCCCACGAAGCAAACCGGGATGTTGGCCGCGTGCGTGCGTCGGAGCAGGGCCGAGAGCGCCTCCAGGCTGCGCGGGCGGGCCCACACATCCGCGGGGCCGCCGAGGCGCAGGGTCGTGTGTCGGGCCATCGACTCATCGGGCGACAGCTCGAGCGCGCCGGCCTCGACGAAGTCGTGGACCTGGCGGTCCTCGAGCAGCGCGCGGCGCAGCGCTTGGCCGCGGGTCTCGTTCGAAGTCTGCGGGCGAGTCGGGCGGCGAGGGGCGATCACGGGGTCCATGACGGGCGAGCCTAGGAGGCCGAGAGCGTGTCCAGGCGGGTCGCCAACTCCACGCTGACCTGCGTGATCGAGCCGGCGCCCAGCGTGATGATCACGTCGCCCGGGCGCGAGAGCGCGGCCAGACGATCAGCGACCTCCGAGAGCTCCCGGACCAGCACGACCGGCCTGTTGGGGCGGCGACGTCGCGTGCGCTCGACCAGGCGCTCGATCGTCACGCCCTCGATCGGCTGCTCTCCAGCCCGGTAAATATCGGTCAAGACCACGATATCGGCGGCGTCCAGGCTCTCGGCGAAGGCCTCGAGATGATCGCGCACGCGGGTGTAGCGGTGCGGCTGAAACGCCGCGATCAAGCGCTGCTGCGGGTACGAGGTGCGGGCGCCGGCCAGCGTCGCGCGCAGCTCCGTCGGGTGGTGCCCGTAGTCATCGACGACCAGGACGCCCCCGGCGGTCCCGCGGACCGTGAAGCGCCGCTGGACGCCCTCAAATTGCGCGAGCGCCTGGCGCGTGACCTCGACGTCGACCTCCTGGTCATCACACACCGCGATCGTCGCGACCGCGTTGAGCACGTTGTGCCGGCCCGGCATGTGCAGCGTGAACTCGCCCAGGTCCTGCCCGCGCGCCGAGACGCGGAACTTCGTGACCGGCCCCTCGTGGCGCAGATCGCTGGCCTGGTAGTCGGCGCCGTCCGTGAAGCCGTAGGTCGCGTAGCGCTTGTGCAGCCTCGGCACCAGCGCGGCGACGTTGGGGTCGTCGATGCACACGACCGAGATCCCGTAAAACGGGATCCGGTTGGCGAAGCCGAGGAACGCGTCCAGCTGCGCCTCCATGCTCCCGTAGTGGTCCATGTGCTCGTTGTCGATGTTGGTGATGACCGCGATCGTGGGGTTCAGCAGCAAGAAGCTGCCGTCGCTCTCATCGGCCTCGGCCACCAGGATGTCGCTGCTGCCCAGGCGCGCGTTGGAGCCCAGGGAGTTCAGCTTGCCGCCGATCACGACCGTGGGGTCGACCCCGGCGGCGTGCAGCGCGGTGCTCACGAGGCTCGTCGTGGTCGTCTTGCCGTGCGAGCCCGCGATCGCGATGCCCTGCTTGAGCCGCATGAGCTCGGCGAGCATCTCGGCCCGCGGGATCACGGGGATCTTGCGCGCGCGCGCGGCGATGACCTCGGGGTTGTGGTCGGGGATCGCCGAGGAGATCACGACGACATCCGCGTCACCCAGGTATTCCTCGCCGTGGCCGCGGTGGATGACCGCGCCGAGGCGCGCGAGTCGACGGGTGACCTCGGAGTCGCGGAGGTCGGTGCCGGTCACGCGGTAGTCCAGGTTGACCAGCACCTCGGCGATGCCGCTCATGCCGATGCCACCGATACCGACGAAGTGAATATGCGTATCTCGTTTACGGAACATGCGTGAGACGCCGGGTCCTTCAAACCCGTGACGCGCGAGCTTACCCGGAAGTATCCACCGGTGGGCCGAAATCAAAAAAAATCCTTCAACGGGCGCCAATGGGCCTGAGAGGGCGGAATTCGGCCCAAAGCGTTCATTCCAAGATCGACCCAAAAACTGCGCTGGCGAGGTCCGTCACGGCGCGGCGCGTGCGGGCCTTCGCGCCTCGCCGGCGCGGGGTGACGGAGCGAAAAATCCGGGCTAGAGACCCCGGGTGGTCAATTCCGCGCACGGGAAGACGCAGCAGCGACGACGACAAAAACGCCAACCAGAAGAAGATTTTGGTCCGCTCGCCAAAACCCTCGCGAAACGACTGACACCCTGGTTTGTAAAGCACCAACGAGACCTCGAGTGGCGTCATACCCGTGACCCCTACGCGATCTGGGTCTCCGAGATCATGCTGCAGCAGACCCGCGTCGAGACCGTAAAAAACTACTACTCGCGGTTCTTGGCCCGTTTCCCCGATGTCGGGACGCTCGCGGCTGCCGACGAAGAGTCCGTGCTCGAGGCCTGGAGCGGGCTCGGCTACTACCGGCGCGCGCGCCTGCTCCACCGCGGGGCGCGCTACGTGCTCGAGAGCCACGATGGCGTGGTCCCGGGCGCTGCAGACACGCTCCGGCAAGTCCCCGGGATCGGGCGCTACACCGCCGGCGCGATCACCTCGATCGCCTTCGACAAGCCGGCCGCGCTGGTCGACGGCAACGTCGCGCGGGTCGTCTCGCGCCTGCTCGCGATCCGCGAGCCCGAGCGTCAAGGCGCCAACCACGCGATTCACTGGGCGGTCGCCCAAGCCGTGCTCGAGCGGGGCTCCCCCCGCGTGCTCGCCCAGGCCCTCATGGAGCTCGGCGCCACCGTCTGCACGCCGCAGAGCCCGAGCTGCGCGAGCTGTCCGGTACGCGCGTCGTGTCGGGCCCACGCCGAGGGGTTGAGCGACTCGATCCCGGCCAAGCGCAAGAAGATCGCCCAGCCCGTCGACGACCTGTGGGCGCTCGCGATCTTCTGGCGCGGCCAGCTGCTGCTCGAGCGTCGCCCCGAGAGCGGCCTGCTCGCCGGGATGTGGTGCCTACCCCTCATGAACCGCGGGGACGCGAAGAAAGCCGCGAAGAAAAAAGCCGCGAAGAAAGCCGCGAAGAAGACCGCGAAGAAGACCGCCGCGAACAAGACCGCCGCGCAAACCAAGGCCCTGCAAGCGGCCGCGAAGACCTGGGTCACCGCCGCCCGCATCAAGCAGGCGCTCGGGATGCGCGTCCGCGCCGGCGCGGCCCCGGATGTCTCCTGCTCGTCCGTTCGGCACGTGTTCACGCACCGCGTCTGGAACCTCCAGCCCGCGCGCGTCGAGGCTCTCGCGCGGGCTAAGGCGACCCTTGACCCCTCGCGCTACGCCTGGGTCGCCCCTGGAGAGCGACCTGTCGGCGGTCTGCCGAAGGTCACCCAGAAGCTGCTCAAGAGCCTCGGGCACGACTAGCTCCGGAGGACTCGCGCTGCGCGGCGGGCCGCGCGCTGCTCACTTGACCGTGTAGTGCGTGCCCCGGCCCATGCCGTGGCGCTTGAGCTTGCCGTGCTTCACCAGCTGGCCGACGTGGAACCGGAGCTTGCGACGTCCGAGCCCGGTCGCCTCCTCGAGATCCTGCATCGTCGCCTGTTTGTACTTGCGGACCAGCGGCACCAGCTTGCGCGCCGCTTGCTCGATGCTCATCGCCTCGTCGTCGATCGGCGCCGTGAGCTTCGCCTTGCGGCTCTTCGACTTCTTGCTCGCGGCCTTCTTGGCGGTCTTCTTCTTGGCGGCCTTCTTGGCGGTCTTCTTCTTGGCGGCCTTCTTCTTAGTCGCCTTCTTGGCCTTGGTCGCCTTCTTGGCGGCCTTCTTCTTGGTCGCCTTCTTCTTGGCGGTCTTCTTCTTAGAAGCCTTCTTGGCGGTCTTTTTCTTCGAGACTTTCTTGGCGGAGGCCTTCTTCTTGGCGGTCTTCTTGGCCTTGGCGGTCTTCTTAGCGCTTTTCTTGGAGGTTTTTTTCTGCGCGCTCGCGCGTCGAGAGGACGATTTCCGGCGGCTCGATCGTGACGACGTCAGCAGCAGCTGGATCGGGTCTTCCTCCGCCTCTGCCTCCGCTTCGTCCTCGTCCTCGTCCTCGTCTTCGTCTTCGTCCTCGTACTCGTCCTCCGAGTCGTCCTCGGCCTCGTCCTCGGCCTCGTCTTCAGCCTCGTCCTCGGCCGCCGTCTCGTCGTCCTGGTCCTCGGCGCTCGCGTCGGCGCTCGGCTCGCCGTCGCCGTCCTGTACGAGCGCGCCGGCGATCTCCGCCAGGCACAGCTCACCCATATGCTCACCCCAGCCCAGGCTCTCCACCGCGTCGACGACCTCGCCGAGGGTCGTGTCCGGCGAGAGCTCTCGCGCGATCGTCTCCAGGAGGGCCCGGCGTTGCTCGGGGATCAGGTGGCGACGAAAGCTGTCCTCAAACCGGTGGCTGCTGGCTTGCACGGCGCGCACTATATCAACAACGCCAGCACCGACAACGGGCTCAAGAAAGCCCATCATCGGCGAGCCTGCGCTGTGCGCCAGCCCACGTCATCCGCCGAGCGGCGACGGCGGTGGCGGTGGCGTCGGCGTCGGGGCAGTCGGAGTCGTCGGGACTCCGACGCCGGGCGTTGGCGTCGGCGTCCCCGGCGTCGCGCCGGGCACCAGCGGCTCCTCTCCCGGCTCGCCGGGCTGGCCGGTCTCGCAGACCACGCCTTCGGGGCAGGTCGGCGCCTCCGTGTAGTCGACGCCCGGCTTCTCGATGTACGTCTCGTGCGGGACCTTGCGCTTGCCCTGGATGCGACCCTTCGTCACCTCGACGGGGATCGGCTCGCTCAACCTGAACTTATAGCCACGTGAAGCGAGGCGGATGTTGTAGGTCTTGCCCTCGTGCTCGATATTGCGGCCGAAGCCCAGCGGCATCTGGCCCTCGCGGGTGTACTCGCGGTGCCGGAGCACGAACGAGAACAGCCGGACCGCGTTCATGTTGTAGAGGCGGTGACAGCCGTGGGAGTAGCGGCGCAGGATCGACATGTAGTCGACGCTGCCGTGGGTCCGGATCCCGTTGTCGAGGTCGGCCTTCCAGTTGCCCTCTTTGTCGAAGGCCTCCTTGATGTGGTACGCCGCGACCAGCCCGTAGGCCGACTTGTAGCTCGGCCCCATGGTCTGGTAGTTGACGCGCACGCCGAACTTGCCGTCCTTCCACGAGCGCCGGAGCAGCTCAGGCGCCGGCGTTGAGGCGGGCGGGATCCACGTCGGCGCCGCCACGATGTCCTTCCATACACGCGGACCGACATCGGAGTTCTTATACTTGTAGTAGACCTTGCCGTCCTTCAGCTCGTTGCGCCATGAGCCGATGGTCGTGCCCCAGCGGACCAGCGGGATGCGCTGGTCCTCGTAGGTCGTGTAGAGCGTGAACCGGGGCTTGCGTTTGCGGGGCTGCGAGCGTCTGTTGCCCTCGTCGTCGTAGATGAAGTCGTACCAGACATCGCCGCGGTCAATGACCACGTCGAACTTCATGTTGTCGCCGTAGTACTCGGGCTTCTCCGGGAGCTTGATGGCGATGAGCAGGTTGGCGAACGGACCGTCCTTCTTGGCGTCCTTCTTCTTCTTGCCCTTCTTGGCGTTCGGGTCCTCGTCTTCGCTCTCGGCGGGGGCGCTCTCGGCGGCGAGCCGCGCGAGCACATCGAGCTGCTCTCGCGCCGACTCCGGCGTCTCGAGGCCGAGCGCCTTCACCGTCACCTCCAGCGACTCCGACGCGAGATCACGCAGCGCGTGCTCCTCGCCCTGCTTGTCTTTCCAGCGGAACTTGGGCTTCCACTGCGCGGCCGAGCCGTCCTCGATGATCCCGGCGGCGGCGACGATGCGCTGGTCGAGCACACGCAGCAGCCGATTGTGCATGCTCTCGTCCTGGCCGGTCGCCAGCATGTCGAGGTTGTCGCGCTTGAAGTGACCCCAGCCCATGATGTTGTGCTTCTTCTCGAAGCGGGCCAGGGCGTGGGTCGTGGCCGAGTCGTAGATGCCCTCTTCGAACTTGCCGGCGCCCTTCTCACCGTTGTGGAACAGGCGCTCGCAGCGAAACCGCTTCTGCGCCTCGGTGATCACGTCGATCTCGTCCTGCAGCTCGCGCCAACGCTGGTACGTCAGCTTGAGCTTTGGATGCTCGGCGGCGGCCGCGTAGTCACCCTTGTCGATCTTCTGCTTGCGCATGCCCTTGTCGAGCTGGCTCTTCATCCAGCGGGCTTTGCGCAGGCGCTTGCGGGCGGCGCCTGTGGCCTTTTTGTAGGCGATCGTGCCTTCGAAGCGGGTGAACACGGACGGGTCGAAGTTCGCCTTCTCGAGGCACGGCTTGACCTCGCTCTCGACCCGCTCCCACTCGCTGAGGATGACCCCGAGCGTCGGCGGGATCCCGTAGAGCTCCAAGAAGTTGCGCTCGTGGCTCTTGAGCTTGTCGCCGTCCTCGTTGATCCAGTTGTTCGCCAGCCCGACATAGGTCGGTCGGTACGTGTTCTCCGAGACGTCCTCAGCGCCGGCCGTCTTCTCCGTGAAGATGTAGGGCACCCACGAGTTGCCGAGATCGATCACCGTGTACCCGCGCGCCTCGGCCTGCGCGATGTCGAGCTTGCGCGGCGATCCGTCTTCGCTCAGCGCGGTATCGAACACGAACGCGTCGCCGGCGGGGTGCTCGCGCATGCTCCCCTTCGTGATCGGCCCAGGGTCGATCTGTTTTTCAAAGTCGGGCGTGTTCGCGCGCTCGGCCTCTGGAGCAGATTCTCCCGGCGCGGGTTGTGCGACCTGCTGCTCATTCGGCGTCTCGGCGCCCTGTTGTGCGCTGGAGCAGCCTACGCATAGGCACAGGGCGAGCGCCGCACCCCACGCCTTACCAGTCACGGGATTGGATACGACCATCATCGATAGCAACTACGCCCGAGCTTAGCGCGTGATGCCCGAACAGCCAAAGATGTGCGGAGGGGCAAAACCGATCGCGTCAAAGCTTTACAAGAGCCGGTCGTCTGTGCCACGGTCTCGACGCTGCAAGGAGGCCCGGTCGTTGAACCTCGTCAAGTCAGTCGTGATCCACGCCGTGATCTTCGGTGCAGGCGCCCTGTTGGCGTCGGCCTGCTTCAAGGTTGAGTACGGTAATCCGGCGTTCAAGTGCAACCCCTCGAAGCAGGGCAGCGCCTGTCCTTCGGAGTACCAGTGCTGCTCGGATGACCCCGCCTCTCAAGGTGGCGGTCTCCCCGGATACCCAGGCGCCACGTACTCAGGCACAACGCCGATCTTCTCGGACAACAACAACGTCCTGAGCCAGACGGGCATGTGCATCGGGAGCGGCACGATTCCCCCCGAGGCGACGACGCTCACCAACGGCTGCCCGATTCCTTGCAACCCGACCTGGATGCCAGAGGAGATCGCTACCGTGTGCGGGCCGACGGCCAACTGCTGTCAGACGCAGCCGCTCAACGTCGATCTCGACTGCGTGCTTGACCCGGGCACCGGTCGCTTCCGCGCCGTGCAGGGATCCGACATCGGTCAGACCTACACGCGGCCTGACGGGACGCCCGTCACGATCAACTGGGCGAACGGCTCGCACGACACGATCCAGGATCCCGATGGGAATGGGTGTCGGATCTTCACGGCCGATCCCGACCCGAGCAGCGCGACGAACCTCGAGTGCTACGACCAGCTCTCGGCGGCCAACCAGCGTGGCTTCTGCGACAGCCGCGCTTGCAACTGTATCGAGGACGCGTGCGAGCTGCTCAACGCGGATCCGGTCCTCAAGTGTCCGGCCACGCTGTGAGCTGAAGTGATCTACGACGCGTCCGGCGCACCCACGCGGCGCTGATGACGGCGTGTCGGTCTTCACGCTCTACACAACGCGCACGTTCAGCATCGAGCGGCCCCAACACCCTCCAGGGTGAAGGCGGCTGCGAGCGCTGTGAGTGTGAGCACCCCGTGGATCGGCCGCTCGGCTCGGTTCAGGGCGCGTTGCGCACTAGTGGCCCGGCCGCGGTGCTTCCTTTACATTCTGGACCCCGCGGCCCGCGGAGGCCGCGCGCAACTGGTCCAGCCCAGAGCCGCAGACAAACCGGCGAAGCAGACGGACGAGAAGAAGGCGACGAAGCTCGTGGCGAAGAAGACGGCGAAGAAGACGGCGAAGGCCGCGAAGAAGAAGACGGCCGCGAAGAAGACGGCGAAGGCGGCCGCGAAGAAGAAGGCCAAGAAGAAGACCACGAAGAAGAAGGCCACGAAGAAGACGGCCGCGAAGAAAACGGCCAAGAAGAAGGCCGCGAAGAAGACGACGGCCAAGAAGAAGGCCGCGAAGAAGACGACGGCCAAGAAGAAGGCCGCGAAGAAGACGACGGCCAAGAAAAAGGCGACCAAGAAGAAGGCCGCGAAGAAAAAGACGGCGAAGAAAAAAACCGCCGCGAAGAAAACGACGGCGAAGAAAAAAACCGCCGCGAAGAAAAAGACCGCGGCGCGGAAGTCAACCGCCGGAAAGCAGCTCGTGATCGTCGAGAGCCCCGCCAAGGCCAAGACGATCAACAAGTACCTGGGCTCTGATTTCGTCGTGCAGGCGTCCGTGGGTCACATTCGTGATCTCCCCGCGAAGTCGCCCAAGGGCCAGAAGCAGCCCGTGCCCGGCGTCGACATCGAGCACAACTTCAAGCCGACCTACGTCATCCTCCCGAGCAAGACCAAGACCGTCACCGAGCTCAAGCGCTCGGCCAAAGACGCCTCCGAGGTCTGGTTCGCAACAGACCTCGACCGCGAGGGGGAGGCGATCGCCTGGCACCTCGCGCACATCCTCGGGATCAAGCCCAAAGAGGCCAAGCGGGTCGTCTTCAACGCGATCACGAAGCCCGAGATCGAGCGCGCGTTCTCGACGCCGCGACCGATCGACGAGGACAAGGTCAACGCCCAGCAGGCCCGCCGGATCCTCGACCGCATCGTCGGCTATCAGGCGTCGCCGCTGCTCTGGAAGAAAGTCGCCCGCGGTCTCTCGGCCGGGCGCGTGCAGTCCGTCGCGGTCCGGGTGATCGTCGAGCGCGAGCGCGAGATCGACCGCTTCGTGCCCGACGAGCGCTGGCAGGTCAGCGCGCGCGTCTGCTTTGATCCCGCGGACTCGAGCGCGCTCGCCGAGGCCTGGCCGAAGTACCTGGCGACGCGGGACGAGAAGAACAAGGGCCCGACGCTGCGGCTCCAGAACTCGTGGATGGCGGAGCGCGGCGCGCTCAAGGCCGATCTGGTCGAGTACCAGGGCAAGCGCTTCGCGCTCGGCTGCCCCGCAGATGATCCAAAGGACCTGTCCGACGAGATCTCGAAGATCGCGGACGCGGTGGGGCTCAAGGATGTCAGCGTGGAGTCGGTCCAGGACCCGCGCGGCAAGGGCCCGGCGCGTTTTCGTCGACGGGTGCTCGGTCAGCCGAACCCGGTCGTTCGCTACGCGGTCAGCAAGATCGAGACGAAGAAGACGACCTCGCGCCCGTCCGCGCCCTACATCACCTCGACGCTGCAGATCGCGGCGGCCAACCAGCTCGGGTTCACGGCCCAGCGGACCATGCGTACGGCGCAGTCGCTGTACGAGGGCGTGTCGATCCCCGGCGAGGGCCAGGTCGGCCTCATCACCTATATGCGCACCGACTCCACGCACCTCTCGAGCGAGGCGCTGGGGCAGCTGCGCGGCTACATCAAAGAGCTGGGTGACCAGTACCTGCCCGACAAGCCCAACATCTACAGCTCTTCGAACAAGGGCGCGCAGGAGGCCCACGAGGCGATCCGCCCGACCGACGCCGCGCGTCACCCCGACAAGATCAAGTCGGCGCTCAAGGACGATCAGTTCAAGCTGTACAGCTTGATCTGGCGGCGCGCGGTCGCGTCGCAGATGACGCCAGCGCGCTGGAATTCGACCGGGGTGTACTTCTCGCGCTGCGACGCCGGCGCGCCCAAGGACCGCCCCGTCGCGCTACGCGCGACCGGTCGCACGCTCGCCTTCGACGGCTTCTACCGGGTCGCTGGCGTGCCGACGGCCTCGGACGAGCAGACCTTGCCGGCCTTCGAAGTCGGTCAGCAGCTCGGGCTGTTCGCGGTCGAGCCGGAGCAGAAGTTCTCGAGCCCGCCGCCCCGCTACACGGAGGCCTCGCTCGTCCGCACCCTCGAGTCCGAGGGCATCGGTCGCCCGTCGACCTACGCCTCGATCATCCAGGTGATCCAGGACCGCAAGTACGCCGAGCAGATCGACCGACGGTTCTACGCCACCGATCTGGGCGAGGTCGTGACCGACAAGCTGACCGAGGCCTTCGCCGACATCATGAACGTCGGCTACACCCGCGAGATGGAGGCGCAGCTCGACAAGATCGAGGACGCCGGCGCCAATTGGGTTCACATGCTCAAGCGCTTCTACAAGACCTTCTCAAAGGATCTCGAGAGCGCGCACGAGCAGCTCACCCACGCCAAGGCCGAGACCCAGGAGGCGGTCTACGCGTGCCCGCAGTGCGGCTCGAAGACCTGCTACCGCTTCGGCAAGAACGGCCGCTTCCTGTCGTGCACCACGTACCCGGAGTGCGACTACGCGGCGCCGATCAACCGCGAGGGCGAGCCGCTGCTGCCCGAGCACGTCGACATCGTGTGCCCGGAGGACGGCTCGATGATGGAGCTGCGCAGCAGCCGGTTCGGGCCGTTCATCGCCTCCGTCAGCTACCCCGAGACGCGCTTCGTCCTCAACCTCGATAAGAAGGGCAACATCAAGTACCCGGCGATCCCGCCGCTCGTCACGGATCTCGAGTGCCCGAAGTGCACCGCGCCGCTCAACCTGCGGCGAGGCAAGCGCGGGCCGTGGCTCGGCTGTTCGAAGTTCCCGAAGTGTCGCGGTCGGATGCCGTGGAAGGAGCTCGAGGAGGCCAAGCAGGACACGCTGGTGGCGCAGCTCGAGGTGCACGAGAAGGCGAACCCACGCCCCGAGCTGCGGCGACGCGACGGATCGCTGATCGCCGAGGGCACGCCGGTCCACACCCTGCTGCTGCCCGGCGGCGTGGCCCAGCTCGAGATTCATCCCGAGTACGCGCGGACGGACGCGGGCAAGCGCGCCAAGGAGCGCTCGGCGCCGTCGCCGTTGATCAACCCGCGACTCGGTCAGCGCGCGCGCCCGTAGCGACTCGAAGCCACGAGCTGGTCAGTTGGTCAGCTCGTCGAGCAGCGCGCGGCAGTTGGCGGAGATCTGCTCGAAGGTCTGTTCGAACGCGGACTCCGGCTCGCTGATCGGGTCGTGAATATCGAGCGCGGCGCCGCGGGCTCCGGGCTTCGTGAGCGTGGCGAGCAGGCGAACGCGACCGCGCGGGTCATGAACCGGCGCGGCGCCGCGTGCCTGCGGGCCGCACAGCTGGTTCAGCCGCGCCTCGACCACGCGGTCGAGCAGCAGGATGTGCTGGAAGCGGTAGAGGTCGGCGCGGACGAGCTGCCGGCTCTTGCCGCTCAGGGTGATGCCGTTGCGGCGTGCGACGCTCACGCTGTGGACGTAGGGGGCCGCGCCGACGAGCGCGGCCACGCCCGCGCTGTCGATCGCGAACGCGCGCTCGAGCCCGCGCTCGCGGACGAGGTGTCGGAAGATGCCCTCCGCCAGCGGCGAGCGGCAGATGTTGGCGTAACAGACGAACAGCACGCCGGTGCGCCGGCGCGGCCCCCGGAGGGATCGGGACTGATCACTCGGCGCGCGCTTGTCCGCCATCAACGCATCAGCGCCTGGACCTTGGGGTCATCCTTGACGACTTCGAACAGCGGGTCGTAGCCGACCTTCTTAAGCAGCTTCTTGCCCTTGCGCTTCTTGACCTCTTCGAGCAGCTCGATGGTGACCGTCGTGTCGCCCGTCAAGACCGCCATCTTGGCCAGCGCGAACACCGGGTCGGGGTACTTCGTGTCTTTGTCGCGGGCCCACTCGTAGTACTTGCGCGCGCGCTCCTGGTCCGTGCCGAGGAGCTTGTCACCGCGGGACATGGCCGCCTTGGCGAGATCGGAGGCCTCGGCGCCGGCCGCTTCGGCCTCGGCGAGGGCTTCGTCCGCGCGCTTGTCCTTGGTGCGCTTGTTCTTGACCTCGTCGAGCAGCGCCTTGATCGCGTCGGCCTTGGCCTTCGCCTCGTCCTCGGGGCTCGGCGCCTTGGCGTCGCCAGCGCTGTCGCCAGCGCTGTCGGCAGCGGGCTCGGCCGTGTCCTCGGGCGTGCCCGAGTCGGCGGCGGGATCGTCCGTGCCCGGCGGGGTCGTCGCCACTGGCTCAACGGTTTTTGCGTCGGCGTCGGCCTTGGCGTCGGCTTTTGTGTCGGCCTCGGCCTTGGCATCAGCGTCCGCTCCGACCGTGGCGTCTGCCTTTGTGTCAGTCTTGGCGTCGGCCTTGGTGTCGGTTTTGGCGTCGCCCTGGCTATCGGCTTTCGGGCCCGGGTCCGCGGGGGCGCCACCACAGGCCAGCAGCAGCGCGGAGCAGAGGGTCAAGACGAGATGCGACCGTTGCATGGGGTCATGGTATCGGAGCCGGCGAGGTTGAGCCAAATTGCGCGGCAACGGCACGGGAGCTTCGCGCGTGGCGTCGCGGTGAACGCCGCGCGACGGATCCGCGCGCGCTCGAGCGGACCTGCGCGCAGACGTCGAGGGTCATTGTAGTAACGGCGGCGTTTCACGTATCGTTTCGCTGTCCATGCTGGCCACGTTATCGATCGTCCTCGCCGTAACCGCGCCGGCATCAGGGCCGGCCGCTGATCTCGAGCAGAAGGTCCTCGACCTGTTCGAAGAGAAGTGCACGGTCTGCCACGACTCGAACTCGGATGAGATCGATCTCGAGAATCCGCCGAGTAAGCTCCTCGGGGAGAAGTCCAAGACCACGAGCAAACCGTTTGTTGTCCCGGGGGATCCCGAGGCCTCCTATCTGTGGAACAAGGTGACCTCGGAGAGCGGGATCAAGGGCGAGGTCATGCCGCTCGGCGACGATCGCCTGACCGAGGACAAGCTCGCGATCATCCGCGACTGGATCATGGCCCTGCCCAAGCCCGGAGACGCGGGCGGTGGCGCAGGCGCGGGCGCGGGCGACACGGGGGACACCGGCGGCGGCGGGGGGGCGTCTGGCGGCGCTGACACGGCCGCGCTCGAGGCCGACTTGGCCGCCAAGCAGCAGGCCGCCGCGGACGCCGAGAAGCCCGTGCAGGCGCTCATGGGCGAGTACTGCACCACCTGCCACGACTCGAGCTCCGACGAGGTGGTGCTCGAGGGCTCGCTCACCCCGCTGATCGGGAAGAACTCAGCGGCCGCCGGCAAGCCCTTCGTCGTCCCGGGCGACGTCGAGGGCTCGTACCTGTGGACCAAGATGACCACGGACCAGGGCATCGAGGGCGAGGTCATGCCGCTCGGTGACGACCCGCTGCCGGCCGACAAGGTCGAGCCGGTCAAGCGCTGGATCGCGGCCCTCGGCGAGGTCGAGGACGCCAAGGCCGCGCTCGCGGCCGCTGGCGCGGCGCCGCCGGAGGGGCCGGGCGAGGGCACGAACAACGGCGGCGCGACGACGGATCCCGGCGGCGGCGACGAAGAGTGCGCGAAGAAAGACCGCAAGGGTCGCTGCAAGGTCGACCGCAAGCGCAGCTCCGACCCGCCGTTTCGCGACATCTTCTTCGTGAACCTGCCGACCACCGCGGGCCTCGGCAAGAACTCGATCCAGTTCCGCATCACCCACCACTTCGGGCGCATCGGCACGCCGCGCGGCTACTTCGGCCTCGACGCCGGCGCGGTCATGAGCCTGGGCCTCGCCTACGGCATCATCGACGGCCTCGACCTGGTGCTCCGGCGCAGCAACTCGCGCAAGGCCTACGAGCTGGGCGTCAAGTACATCCCGATCCAGCAGGAGTACGAGCAGCCGGTCAGCTTCGGCGGCTACGCGTCGATCGAGTACTACCGCGACTTCGACACCAACACCGCGAACCCGGTCAGCGGCAACTTCCAGCTCATGCTCAGCCGCCTGTGGTTCGAGCGTTGGTCGACCCAGCTCGTTCTCGGCTACCACCTGCGCACCAACCACGCGGCCAACGTCACCTACGACTTCGGCGACGGTCCCGTGGCCGCGACCGACACGCGCGACACGATGAACGTCGGCATCGCCTCGCAGATCCGGCTCGGCAAGAAGAAGTACCACTCGATCGACCTCGAGTACCTGTTCCCGATCCCGGCGCAGGCGTTCTTCTGGAACGGCGCGCTCGAGGACCAGGCCAACGTCGGCGCGTGGTCACTCGGCTGGACCGGCATCACGCCGTCGAAGAAGCACGTGTTCAAGATCTTCTTGACCAACACCCGCGAGATCCACACCAACTTGGTGGCGCCTGGCGGGCAGACGCGCAACCCCTTCCCGGCGGGGCAGAAGTATCCCTTTGACTTCTACCTCGGCTTCACGATCAGCCGGCGGTGGTCGCTGTGATGTCGTATCGGCAGGGTCGGCAGGAGAACATGATCATGCGTACTCACTCACTCGCGCGCACCACGGGCCTGAGCTTCGCGTTCGCGCTCACGCTCACCCAGGTGGGCGCCTGTGGCTCGATCGACCCGGTCGGCGCCGAGACGGACTCGGGCGGCGACGCGGCCGTGCCCGATGAGGTCCGAGCGGCCTTCGAGGAGAGCTGCGGCAAGTCCGGATGTCACGCCGGCGGCTCGCCCGCGGCGGGCCTCAACCTCACGGGCAGCTCGATCGGCGCGCTCGAGGGGGCCCCCTCCGGCGACGGCACGATCCCGCAGGTCACCCGGGGGAACATCGCCCAGTCCTACCTGGCGCTGAAGATGCTCGACGAGTCGATGATCACCGTGCTCAAGGACGGCGGCGCGCTCGACTCGTCGTTCTCGATCTCGGGCGATCGCATGCCGGCCGACGGCGACTTCCAGAACATCAACAACACGATCATCCTCGGCTGGATCGCCGGCGGAGAGCTCCCGGCGGGCATGGACGAGTCGGGGACCGACACGGACGGGACCGACACGGACGGGACGACCGACGGGACGACCGGCCCGACGTTGCCCGACCCGACCGACGGCGACATCACCTTCGAAGAATTCGTCTACGACCCGATCTTCGTGACCTACTGCAACGGCTGCCACATCGGCGGCACCCAGGGCGGCTTCACCATGGGCGACGACGCCGCCTCGGCGCTCGCCGCCATGATCGACATGCCCAGCTCCACCGGCACCTCTTACGTCACGCCTGCCGACTCGGCGAACAGCTACGTGCTCCAGAAGATGCAGGGGATGGGTAACGGCGGCGTGATGCCGCCGGCGGGCATGATCTCGGCCGAGGAGATCCAGCGCGTCGCTGACTGGATCGACGGCGGCGCGCTGTGAACGATGGGAGCGTCGAGCTCGTCCGCGTTCACGGGCGGGTTCGCGGGCGTGTGCAGGGCGTCTCCTACCGCGCCAACACCCTCGCCCAGGCGCGGAGCCTCGGCCTCACGGGCTGGGTTCGCAACGTGTCCGACGGCTCCGTCGAGCTCATCGCCGAGGGCCCGCGCGCGCGCGCGCAGGCCCTGATCGACTGGTGTCATCGCGGCCCGCCGCGGGCGCGCGTCGACTCGGTCGACGCGCGCTGGGGCGCCGCCGAGGACTCCTTCGCCAGCTTCAAGATCCGGCGCTGAGCGGGGCGCGGGCGTCGGCGAGACGCCCGCGCGTGCTCCGCTGCGCGTCAGCCTCGACGGCGTCTGCGTCGCCGCCCCGGCATCAGCAGCCCGAGGCCCAGCAGCGCGAGCCAGCCCGCGCCTGAGCCCGACTCGTTCGTCGAGCAGCCGCAGCCGTCCTCGGCCACGCCGTCGGTGCCCGCGTCCGTGTCGGTCTCGGTCTCGGTGTCACCGTCGTCGCTGTCGTCGCCGCTGGTCTCCTCGCCGGTCGTCGTCTCGGGCCCGGCGGAGGGGTCACCGTCGGTGCCGCTGTCGCTGTCGCCGTCGCCGTCACCGTCGCCGTCGCCGTCACCGTCGCCGTCGCCGTCACCGTCACCGTCACCGGGGAGCGTGCAGGCGTTGCTGCAGTCGTCGTCATCGACATCGTTGGCGTCGTCGCACTCCTCGTCGTCCTGAACCACCCCGTCGCCGCAGATCGGCGCGGTGCAGGCGTTGGTGCAGTCGTCCTCGTCGACGTCGTTGGCGTCGTCACACTCCTCTCCGTCCTGGACGACGCCGTCGCCGCAGGCGGGCGCGGTGCAGGAGTTGGTGCACTCGTTCTCGTCGACGTCGTCGCCGTCGTCGCACTCCTCGCCGTCCTGGATGATGCCGTCGCCGCAGGACGGGAGCAGGCAGGCGTTGGAGCACTCGTCCTCGTCGACGTCGTTGGCGTCGTCGCACTCCTCGCCGTTGTCGACCTGCAGCACGCCGTCGCCGCAGACCGCCGCGACGCACTCGCTGGTGCAGAGGTCGTCCTCGACGTCGTTGGCGTCATCGCACTCCTCGCCGGCGGTGACGTTGGGTACGCCGTCGCCGCACTCCGCCGCCGTGCAGTCGACGTCGCAGAGCTCGGACTCGCCGCCGTCGTCGCACTCCTCGTTGTCGGTCCAGAGGAAGCCGTCGCCGCAGACGGGCAGCAGGCAGGCGCTGGTGCAGTCGTCCTCGTCGACGTCGTTCCCGTCGTCGCACTCCTCCTGGTTGTCGACCTGGAAGATGCCGTCGCCGCAGGCGGGCAGGGTGCACGCGTTGGTGCACTCGTCGTCGTCGATGTCGTTCCCGTCGTCGCACTCCTCCTGGCCGTCGATCATGCCGTTCCCGCACGGGATCTCGGTGACGCCCCAGATCCAGGTGTCGCTCATGATCGTCGCGCCGCCGACCCCGTAGGGCTCGCCGCCCCAGACGTTGTCGTTGCCGTAGGAGATCATGCCGATCGGCACGCCCTGGGTGTCGATGCCGATGAACGCCGAGTCGTTGGCGGGCGTCCACTGGACCTGGCCGATCATCACGCCGTCCGTGTCCCAGACCGTGATGTACTGCGTGCCGTTGCGCCCGGCGGTGAGGCCGACCTGCGTGATGTCCTGGTCGAAGGTGGCGACGCCGGCGAAGTAGACGAAGAAGCCCTCGGCCGTGCCGCCGCCGGCGATCGGCCCCGGGAAGTAGGTGAAGTTGTTTTGATAGAAGGGCGTCGAAGCTGTCCCGGCCTCGACGACGCCGGGCAGGATGTTCGCGAAGGGGCCGGTGTGGAAGAGGATGCCCTGGTCCTGGTAGAGGTCCAGCGGCATGTTGCTGTTGAGCGGGCCGTCGTTGAAGTCCGCGGTGCCGACGGGGTTCTGGATCTGGCTGATGTCGTCGAGCGCGGTGACGTTGCCCTGGACCGTGAGCGTGCCGGCGCGGGCCTCGCTGGCGAGCAGCAGCGCGAGCGCGCTGAGGCTGGTGATGGTGAGCGCGCGCGCGCGGGCGAGGCGAGGGGTTCTGTTAAAGCGAGCCATGTTCATCCTGTCGAGCCGCGCTGGGTCGAGTCACCGGCGGCGCGAATCTTAGAAATGTCTCAAGGGACATGTTGTTGTCAACATGCCTAGTAGGACATGAACCTGCTGGCGTGGCGCGCGCTCGCGAGGCTCGCGCGGCCGCTCAGCTTGGTCGCCGCGACTCAGCTCAGCGGGCTGGTGTCGACCGAGTAGACGCCGAGGTCCGCGAGCCCCTGGGCGAACACGACGACCTGGAGCTCATTGAGCAGGGCGCCCTCCGGCACCGGGAGCTCGAAGCGCGTCTTGTTCTCCGCTCGGCGCGAGCGAAACAGCTTGGGGCCCTGGAACGCGCGCACGACGTTGAACTCCTGGAGCGTCTTACCGGCGTTCTCGCCCCGGGGGACCTCCGTCGAGAGCCGCTTGTGGACGAGCGCCGCGAACAGGCCGATCTTCGCGGCGTCGGTGTCGAGCGCGGCGCCCTCGCGCATCGAGCTGTGGACATCGACGGTCGCGACCGGCTCTCGCTGGGCCGGGGAGGGCGTCGCGGTCGCGCGCTCGATCGTGAGCTCGATGAGCGTCGGTCGCTTGGTGAGCCGCGTGACCTCCTCGCGGGCTACGTCGCGCAGCGTGCCGGAGAAGTGAACCTGACCGTCGACCACGAGCTGTGGGGTGTAGGGACCCCGCAGGGTCGTCTCCTCGGGGGCGCGTCTACCCGGGAGCTGCTGCGCGTAGCCGATCTGTCGTTGGTCGAAGAGCTGGCGGGCGTAGGGGTCTCGCCAGCCGAGGTCATCCCAGTACGTGACGTGATAGGTCAGCGGGATGACGCGATCGGCCGACCAGTCGAGCGACGCGAGCTCGCCGATAAAGGCGTCGGCCGGTGGGCAGCTGTTGCAGCCTTGAGAGGTGAAGAGCTCCACGAGCACGGTCTTCGGCGGGCCGTCGTAGGCGGGCTCGGCTGCCGCGGGCGCCGTCGACGTAGGGGCGCGGTCGACGTAGGGCGCGGGCGTCGCCGACCCTAGCTCGCCGGCCTGCGAGTTGGCGGGGGCGTGGCAGCCGGCGATGGCGAGGAGCGCGAGCGACAGGAGACTCAAGCGGGTCGCCATGCCGGAGATCATATCCCATTCGGTGTTGGCGCTCGCAGCCACAGCCGTGGCGCTGGCGCACAGGCCTCTACGCACAGGCCCTAAAAGTTAACCGTGAGCGCGTTGGTGAGCCCGATGTCGACGGCGCGGACCGTGTAGATGTCGTCCTGTGGGCACTCGCCGCCCAGGCGGTCTTCGGGCTTGGCGGTGCAGTAGGTCGGGGGGGCGCTGTCGAAGCGAATCGTCATGGTGAGTCGGAGCGCGAGGTGCTCGCTGATCGCGAGCTCGAGCACGTTCTCGTTGAGGACGTAGAGGTCGGGGAGGAAGTCGACGCGCGGCTGCACGTAGGTGATCGAGGTGAGCAGGAGCTGCTCGGTCGGGCGCAGGCGCAGCGTCAGGTAGGTGCTGATTCGGTGCCACCAGTTGAGGTTGCCGTCGCCGGTCGGCTGGGCGAGGAAGTCCTCGGCGTCGAGGTTCTCGCGCTCAGCGTAGTAGGAGAGCCCGAGGTAGGCGCCGAAGTAGCGGTCATCGTAGACGGTGAGCCGCGGGCCGGCGCCGAGCAGCAGGCGCGAGCGCAGCAGGATGATCTCGTCGGCGGAGGCCTGCACGTAGGCCTCGCCGAACACCGACTTCATGATCTCGTAGCTGTAGCGGAGGTGCCCGAGCCCACGGTGGAGAAAGCGAGAGTCCGCGTCGCCGAGCTGCGAGAGCGTCCCGCCTGACTTGGGGTCGGTCTTGGCCGCGAGCCGGTAGTCGGCGAGGGTGTAGACGCTGTGTCGGTTGTGGATGTAGTTGAAGGCGCCGCGCGGGCCGAGGTTGAGGGTGTTGACGTTGCCGGCGTTGAAGCTCAAGTCGACGCTGAGCGAACCTGACACGCCGTTTGTTCGCTCCTTGTCGAGGCTCGGGCGCGAGGCCTCGATGTTGACGATCGAGGCGTTGGCGTTCGCGGCGGTCAGCGGGCTCAGCAGGCCTAGCAGACAGAGCGCTGCGACGCTCCGAGCGAGGGGCGGGCGGGCGCTCGCGCGCCTGTCCCGGTGCTTTCTCCCGCGCTCTCGCACGGGCCGTGTATAGCAAAGCGGACGGAGGAAAAAGCGACGACCCCGCCGCGGCGAGGAGCCATTCCCGCCACGCCCCTGCTCCCAGGAGGAGCGCTGCTGCGGGGGGTCGTCGAAGCGAAGAGCGCGGAGATATCGGCGCGATAGGAGGAGGGAAGAGATGCTGACGAGGGCGGAGATAGCCGCCGCGATAGGGGAGGTGAGGAGTGAGATAGGGCGCGATAGGAGCGATAGGAGAGCGATCGGAGCTATCAGAGGAGGAGCTGTGTGGACGGATGATTTGGCGCGGACGATGGAAAAAACCGCCCTGACCCTCCAGCGGGGTCCCGTGCGCCTCTCCCTCAATCACGGGGAGCCTCGAGCTGGAGGGCCGGGCGGGTCGAGCGAGCGAACCGCGGTCGGGTTCGTGTTGCTCGACCGCCTAGAGTGCACGCACCGGGCCGCGCTGCAGGGCGTCCATGACGCGTCCACAAGCCGTAGCGATTTCAACAGCTTGGTGGAGCGAGCGCAGGGAGCCGCCGGTTGTCAGGGCTTCTGCACGTGGCGCGAATATGGGCTGCGATGGGACGATTTACGGACAGCGCTTCGCGCCGCGGCGGTGCCGCGGCGCGGCCTATGAGCTGAGCGCGCGCGAGACGATCTCGTAGACGTCCCGCGACAGCGCGCCCTCGGTGGCCTTGGAGCGCGCCAAGATTCGCTCGAGCTGCGCCTGCATGAGCGCGCGGCGCTCGGCGTCGAAGCGGCGCCACTGGTTGAAGCCGGAGACGACGCGCGAGGCGACCTGCGGGTTCATGCGGTCGAGCTCGAGCACGGTGTCGGCGAGCAGCTTGTAGCCGCGGCCGTCGCGGTCGTGGAAGCGGACTTGATTGCGCCCGACGTACGCGCCGAGCAGCGCGCGCACGCGGTTGGGGTTCTTCAAGGTGAAGTCGGGGTGCTGGGCGAGCGCGAGGACCTCGTCGGTCGCCCCGGGCAGGCTCGAGAGCGCCTGGAGCGAGAACCACTTGTCGATCACCAGCGGGTCACCCTTCCAGCGCGCGTAGAAGCTGGCGAAGGCGGCCGCGCGCTCCGGGCCAGGGATGTTGGTCAGGCACACGAGCGCGGCCTGGGCGTCGGTCATGTTGTCCGCCTGCTCGAGCTGCGTGACCGCGAGCGCGGTGGTCTCGGGCTCGTGCAGACGCGTGAGGTAGGAGAGCGCGAGGTTCTGGAGCCGCCGGCGATCGATCGCGGCCTTGTCGTTGCGGTACGGGCCGGCCGCGCGCCCAGCCTCGTACACCAGCGTCAGCGGGCCGCGGAGCGCCTGCGCGACGGTCTTGATGACGTGCTCGCGGGCGGCGTGCAGGCTGTCGACGTCGACCACGTCCATGGACTGCCCGAGCACGCGCTCGTCGGGGAGGGTGAGCGCGAGCGCCTTGTACGAGCCGTCGAGCGTGGGGTCGGCGAGGATCATCTCGAGCGCGTGGATGAACAGCGGCTCGACGGTGAGCGGGGCGCCCTCGCGGTGGGCGCGGGCGAGCTCGAGCAGCAGCTCCGTGGCGAGGACCTGCCCGGCGTCCCAGCGGTTGAACGGGTCGTTGTCCTGGGCCGTGAGGAACGCGAGCTGCTCCCGGCTGCGCGCGAGCTCGAGGTGCACGGGCGCCGAGAAGCCGCGCAGCACGGAGGGCACGGGCGGCGCGTCGATGTTCTCGAACACGAATTGCTGGCTGGCCGCGCGCAGCTCGAGCACGCGGGTCGTGGGCGCGTCGCCCTCTGCCTGCTGCTCGCCGGCGAGCGTGAGTGGGAGGTCGGCGCCGTCCTGTCCGATGAGACCGGTCACGACCGGGATGTGCAGCGGCGCGAAGCTCTCGGGGTCGACGTTGCGGGGCGCCCGCTGGCTCAGCGTCAGGGTGTAGCGGCGCGCCTGCGGGTCGTAGGCGCCCTCGGCCTTGAGCCGCGGGGTGCCGCGCTGCAGGTACCAGCGCTCGAACTGCTCGAGCTGGACGTCGTTGGCGTCCGCCATGGCGAAGCGGAAGTCGTCGCAGGTCACGGCCTTCCCGTCGTGGCGGTCGAAGTAGAGGTCCATGCCCTTGCGGAAGCCGTCGCGACCGAGCAGGGTCTCGTACATCCGGATGACCTCGGCGCCCTTCTCGTAGACCGTCGCCGTGTAGAAGTTGTTCATCTCGATGTACTGCTCGGGCCGGATCGGGTGTGACATCGGCCCCGCGTCCTCGAGGAACTGAACCAGCCGCAGGCCCCGGACGTCGCTGATCCGCTTGACCGCCTCGGAGGTCATGTCGGCGGTGAAGCGCTGGTCGCGGTAGACGGTGAGGCCCTCTTTGAGCGTGAGCTGGAACCAGTCGCGGCAGGTCACGCGGTTGCCGGTCCAGTTGTGGAAGTACTCGTGGGCGATGACCGCCTCGATGGCCTCGTAGTCGTCGTCGGTCGCGGTCTCGGGGGCGGCGAGCACGTACTTCGAGTTGAAGATGTTGAGCCCCTTGTTCTCCATGGCGCCCATGTTGAAGTCGCCGACCGCGACGATCATGTAGATGTCGAGGTCGTACTCGCGGCCGAACTCCTGCTCGTCCCACGCCATCGACTTTTGCAGCGAGCGCAGCGCGTGCTCGCAGCGGTCGATGTTCTGCGGCTCGACGTAGATCTCGAGCGCGACCTCGCGACCGGTGCGCGTGGTGAAGCTGCCGCGGTGGCAGCGGAGGTCACCGGCGACGAGCGCGAACAGGTAGCTCGGCTTGGGGAAGGGGTCGTCCCAGGTGACCCAGACGCGCCCGTCCTTGAGCTTGTTGCCGCGCACGCGGTTGCCGTTGGACAGCAGCACGGGGTAGCGCTTCGGGTCGGCGACGATCGTCGTCGTGAAGCGCGCCATGTTGTCCGGGCGGTCGAGGAAGTAGGTGATGCGGCGAAAGCCCTCGGCCTCGCACTGGGTGCAGAAGTTCCCGCTCGACTTGTAGAGCCCAGACAGCTCGAGGTTGTCCTGCGGCTTGATCTCGACCTCGGTCTCGAGCACGCAGCGCGCCGGCAGGCCGGGGATCGTCAGGTGCTCGGGGTCGACGCTGTACTCGGCGGGGCTGAGCTCGCGCTCGTCGACGGCGACGCGCTTGAGCGTGAGCGCCTCGCCGTGCAGCGTGAGCGGCTGGTGCTCCTGGCCCGCGCGGGCGCGAACCTCGAGGCGCGCGAACACCCGCGTGAGCTCCTCGCCGAGCTCGAAGCGCAGGTCGACGCGGTCGATGATGTGGTCCGGCGCGCGGTAGTCCTTGCGGAGCTTGGGCTGGGGGCGGTTGGGGCTCGAGTCTCCGCTGGGCGCTTGGTCCGTCATGGTCGCCGAGGTGAATATCACGAATAAAAACCGCGACGAAATCCGCCGCCTCGATCGCGGCGCGGCGCGGCGGCGGCGCGAAAAACATGGTTTAGGGGACAGATCAACGAGCGGGGCGCGACGCGCTTCGCTTGACGTGAATCGCACGCCGTTGCACTCTTTCGCACCGCGGCCGTCACGACGATGGGCGCGCGTAGGTAGAGCGATGGATGGTTCGGCGCCGCGCGCCGACGTCAACACGGCGGCGCGTGACGGTTGGAGGTGTGGGGATGGAGTCCGAGGACACCACGTTCGTGTTTCGCGGCTACGAGAAGATCGTCGAGTCGCCGTCCGCCTGGGGGCTCGACGCCGGCGAGCTGAAGCGGATCTCCCGCCGTAGCGCGCGCTGGGCGGTGACCGAGAAGATCCACGGCGCGAACTTCTGTGTGCTCTGCGACGAGCAGGGCCTGCGGGTCGCGAAGCGCAAGGCGCTGCTGGCCCCGGGCGAGCCGTTCTTTGGCTACGAGCGCCCGGTCTCGAAGCTCGAGCCGCGGGTGTTCGCGCTGCTCCATCAGCTGCGCAAAGACGACCCGAGCGTCACGCGGGTGTACGTCTACGGCGAGCTGTTCGGCGGGCTGTATCCGCACCCCGAGGTGCTGCCGGTCGCGGGCGCCTTGCCCGTTCAGACCGGGGTGTACTACGCGCCGGGGATCGAGTTCTGCGCGTTTGATCTCGCGGTCGCGCGAGGGGATGACGACGGCGCTCGCGAGTACCTCGGCTTCGGGCGCGCGCTCGAGCTGCTGCAGGCCCAGGGCATCTTCTGCGCCGCGCCGCTGCGGGTCTGCTCGCTCACGGAGGCGTGCGCGTATCCTGTCGAGTTCGCGACGACGGTGCCCGAGCGTCTCGGGTTGCCGGCGCTGCCCGATCAGCGCACGAACTTCGCCGAGGGCGTCGTGATCCGCCCGATGGAGGCGGTGACCGTGACGACGCGGAAGGGGCCGGCGAGGCCGCTGCTCAAGCGTAAGCCCGCCCGCTTCGCCGAGGACGCCCGCTACCACCAAGCGCAGCGCTGGTCGTCGCGCGCGCCGGTCTCGACGCGCTTCGGGACGCCGCTGGCGCGGCTCACCGGGATCGCCCACGCGCTGCTGGTGCCGACCCGGCTGGCCGCGGCGATTTCGAAGGTCGGGCGTATCTCGGGCGGCGGAGCCCGCGGCGCGAAGCGCCGGGCCGAGGTTCAACGCGCGCTGCAGGCGGAGGTCTTGGAGGAGCTGGCGCTAGAGGCCGGGGCGCGCGAGCTGCTGTCGGCGCTGACTCCTCCGGCGCGCGAGTCCTTGCTTCGATCGATCGACGCGCGGGTCCTGGAGCTGATCGATCAACATCGACGGTGATCGTTGTCGATCACCGTCGAGCACCGTCGATCGACGTCGATCGACGTCGATCGATGTCGATCGTTGTCGAGCACCGTCGGCGCCGGGGGGCCAAGACCCCGGGGCAGCGCACGTCGAGTCGTGGACCAAAAGGCCAGGTGGCCTGTCGTCGCCCGTGGTTCAACTCGAACAGGAATCACGATAGCGTGAGCCTGACATGACCAATGATTTCTCTTTGTCTGGATTGAGAGTAGGAACCCGCGCGCTGCGCGTGACGACGTGCGCCGCGCTCGCCCTCGTCGTGGCGGCGTGTGGCGACAGCGGCGGCGAGACGGATACCCAGTCCGGGACCATGAGCACCAGCGAGGGCTCCTCGTCCATGACCACGACCGCGGGCCCGGCGACGAGCGCGACGACCGCGGGCGGGATGACGACCGGCGGCGGGATGACGACGAACTCGACGCCGGCGATGACGACGACCGAGACGAGCGCGACGACGACTACGGGCGGGATGACCGAGACGGGGGAGACCACGGGGACCGAGACCACGGGTCCGGTGATCCCGCCCTGTCCCTACGAGCCGGTCGACGGAGATCCCGGGATCGGCCTCGAGCTGATCGCGAGCGGCTTCAATCGCCCGGTCTACGTCACCGGGCACCCGCTCATGCCCGACACGCTCTACGTGCTCGAGCAGAAGAGCGGCGCGATCAAGATCCTCAACCCCGGCGACGACGCGCCCCCGGACGAGTCCTTCTTGGAGCTCAACGTCAACCAGAGCGAGAACGAGATGGGGCTGTTGGGCTTCGCGTTCCACCCGGACTTCCCGGAGGATCCGCGCGTCTACGTCCACTACAACCCGGACGCCTCGACGACGCTGATCAGCGAGTTCCAGCTCGCCGACCCCGATGACCACACGCTCGCGGATCCCAACAGCGAGCGCGTGCTGATGCAGGTCGATCAGCCCTTCGGCAACCACAACGGCGGCTCGATCGAGTTCGGGCCCGACGGCTACCTGTACATCTCGCTCGGGGACGGCGGCGCCGCCAACGATCCGCTCAACTCGGGGCAGTCGCTCGACACGCTGCTGGGCAAGATCCTCCGCGTCGGCGTCGAGCCGGGCAACGGCGGCGAGTACACGATCCCCGATGACAACCCGTTCGTGAACGACCCGGGGGCGGAGCCCGAGATCTGGGCCTACGGGATCCGCAACGCGTGGAAGATCGCCTTCGATCCCGAGACCGGCGTGCTGTACGCCGGCGATGTCGGCCAGGGTGAGTGGGAGGAAGTCTCGGTCATCGAGGGCGGCGAGAACTACGGCTGGAACGAGCTCGAGGGCTTCCACTGCTTCCAGGGCGCCTGCGACGACTCGGCCGGTCCGCACGAGCTCAACGCCGACAACATGCGCGCGCCGATCGTCGAGTATCCGCACGACGGCCCGGGCAGCGGCAAGTCGGTGACCGGCGGGCACGTGTACCGGAGCTGCGAGGTCCCGGCGTGGAGCGGCGTGTACTTCTACGCCGACTTCGTCAGCGATCGGATGTGGACGCTGCGCTGGGACGGCGCCAACGTCACGGACAACAACCTGATCTTCGACCCGTCGCCCGACTCGAACCCGAGCAGCTTCGGGACCAACGCCTGGGGCGATGTCTACGTGACCTTCTTCGGTGGTTTTGGCGGCTCGGTCTACCGCGTGGTGCCGCAGTAGCGGCCGCGTGGTGGCGTTTAACCACCTGCCAGAAACGCAGCAAGCCCGATCCCAGCTGGGATCGGGCTTATCGCGTCGCGCGCGCGGCTCATAACTCCAGCGCGGCCTTGAGCTCCGTCATGGCCATGTCCTTCTGCTTGACCTTGGTCATGCGCACGGCCTTCTTGATGACGAGCTCCCATTTTGTCTCTTCGAGGTCCTCTTTCATCTCCATCATCAGCTCGAGCAGGTCATCGTCCTCGCGGCTGTTGAAGATGCAGTCGCTGTCGTACTGGAGGAGGCCGAACAGCTCCTGGGCGTAGCTCTTGACATCGCCGGCCGCGTTCGCGCGCTTGCTGTGGTTTCTCGCGTGCTTCTCTTGGCGACGAAGCTCTCGGTTAAGTCGTTCCTGGTCGGTGCGTTTCATCGTGGATATCTCCTTTCGCGGGCACCGGTGTGGGGCGGTCCCGCGAGCTGCACCTCGGCCAAATCCCTGTACCCATACGGCGGGTTGTGACCTTTCAGGCCGGCTCTCGTTGGGGTTCCGTCGGCCGGTGGGGGCCGGGATGAACACGATGGCCTGATGGTCGGGTCGTGGTGCTGACGACAGGGGGTGGTTAACACGCTTTGCGTCGGAAATGAAATGGTTGCGTCGTTGCCGCGTGATACCGCGTGTTGTCGCGCGGGGATGCACGTGGGGGAATTGTCCGGCGCGGCCCGCTCGCTCGTCGGCGTAGCGACGCGCGCTCGCGGGTGATTCGGCCGTCACAGCGTGTTTTTTACGGTCTGTACCCAGCGTGCTCTCGCTGTGTTCGCGATCGGCCCCGGCGCGAAACGACGGGGTGGCCGAGCCGTGCGCGTTGGCGTGAGTTGGCGTCGCCTGCGCGGGGAGGAGACGCACGATGGGAGCCATCTCGTGCGCAGTGGGCGCGTACGCGCGTTGTCGCGCGTACGCGCCTCGATCGGCAAACGGTACCCTGCGCGGGTGGACGCGCGGACTCGAGGACCCGTGGACGTATTGGTCACGGGCGCGGCCGGGTTCGTCGGGGCCGCCCTCGTCCGCCGACTTCGCCAGCGCGGCGCGACGGTGGTCGGCGTCGATATCCGCGGCTCGGTGGAGTTCTTGGACGTGACGGACCCGGCGGATGTCGTGGAGTCGCTGCTGCGGCTGCGGCCGCGGGCTGTCGTGCACGCGGCCGCGCTCGTGGATGACCGCGGCTCACCGGCGTCATTTTTGCGGGTCAACGTCGAGGGGACGCGCAACATCGTTCACGCGGCGCTGTCCAGCGATGTCGACCGCCTCGTGCATATCTCCTCGATCGCGGCGCTCGGCCTCGAGCCAGGCGAGCCGCAGGTCGACGCCGACGACCGCGACCGCCGGCCGCTGGTCTTCGACACCGGCTCGCCCTACTTCGACACCAAGGCGAGCGCTGAGCAGCTGGTGCGTGACGCGATCGCGCGGGACGGCTTGCCGGCGGTGATCATCCGGCCCGGTGATGTCTACGGGCTCGACTCGCAGCCGTGGGTGCAGCGGCCGCTGGCGATGATGCGGCGGCGGCTGCCGGTCCTCATCGATCGCGGCCAGGGGTACATCGCGCACACCTGGATCGAGAACCTCGTCGACGGGATCGCGCTCGCGCTCGACTCGAGCGAGGCGATCGGCGAGGTCTTCACGATCACCGACGGCCGCGAGACGACGACCTACCGCGATTACTTTACGCGGCTCGCGTCGGCCGGGGGCGCGCCCCGACCCCGCGGGGGCATGTCGCGTCGCGTCGCGCTGGGGATGGTCGGCGGGCTGGAGCGCGCGTGCGCCCTGCTGCGCGTCCCCCCGCCGATGACGCGCCCCGCGATCGCGTACGTGTGCCGACGCGCGCGCTACCCGATCACGCTGGCGCGCCGCGTGCTCGGGTATCAGCCGAAGGTCACGCTCGAGCAGGGGATGGCGACGCTCGCCGAGCAGCTGCGCGCTCGCGGGTAGCGGCTGTCTCTCAAGCACGCGCGGGGCGACGGATCGTCGCGTCGTGTGGACGAGTCACGCGGGAGCGGATATGTCCCCGGGGGCCAATGGGCTATCGCACGCTCGCGCACTGCATCCGCGATCTCGAACGAGGAGGTCACCTGCTGCGTATCGACCACGAGATCGATCCGCACCTGCAGGCGGCGGAGATCCAGCGGCGCGTGTTCGCGGCCGGCGGACCCGCGCTCTACTTCACGCGCGTGAAGGGTACGCGCTTCCCGATGGTCTCGAACCTGTTCGGGACCATGGCGCGGGTGCGCTTCATGTTCCGCGACACGCTCGCGGCGGTGCGTCGGCTGGTCGAGCTCAAGGTCGACCCCGAGGCGCTCTTCAAGCGGCCGTGGCGGTATCTCGGCGTGCCGCTGACGGGCTTGCGGACGCTGCCGAAGCTGCGTCGGCGGGCGGCTGTTATGGCGCATCAGACGACCGTCAGCGCGCTCCCGGGCCTGGTCTCGTGGCCCGAGGACGGCGGCCCGTTCATCACGCTGCCGCAGGTCTACAGCGAGGACGTGCGCAGCCCCGGGTGCATGCGTTCGAACCTCGGGATGTACCGCGTGCAGCTGTCCGGGAACGCGTATCAGCCGGACGCCGAGATCGGGCTGCACTACCAGATCCATCGCGGGATCGGCGTGCACCATCAAAAGGCGATCGCGGCCGGGGAGCCGTTTCGCGTCAACATCTTCGTCGGCGGCCCGCCGGCGATGGCGGTCGCGGCGGTCATGCCCTTGCCGGAGGGGCTCAGCGAGCTGATGTTCGCGGGCGCGCTCGGCGGCCGGCGCGTCCGGATGCGTCGAGGCTGGCGCGACGCCGCGGGCGCCTGGCACCCGGCGATCGCGGCCGAGTCGGACTTCTGCATCACCGGGACCGTCGACCCTGAGCGGCGCCTGCCCGAAGGGCCATTTGGCGATCACCTCGGCTACTACAGCCTGGCCCACGACTTCCCGGTGCTGCGCGTCGATAAGGTCTACCACCGCGCGGGCGCGATCTGGCCGTTCACCGTGGTCGGTCGGCCGCCGCAGGAGGACACGCTGTTCGGCGAGCTGATCCATGAGCTCACCGGCCCCGTGATCCCGACCGTGATCCCGGGGCTCCGCGAGGTGCACGCCGTCGACGCGGCCGGCGTGCACCCGCTGCTGCTGGCGATCGGGAGCGAGCGCTACACGCCCTACGCCGCGCGGGCGGAGCCGCAGGAGCTGCTGACGATCGCCAACGCGGTGCTCGGGCAGGGGCAGCTGTCGCTGGCGAAGTACCTGTTCATGATCGCGGGGGAGGACGCGCCGGCGCTGTCGGCTGCGGACATCCGGGCGTACCTTCAGCACGCGCTCGCGCGCGTCGACTGGCGCCGCGACCTGCACTTTCAGACACGCACGACGATCGACACGCTGGACTACACGGGCCACGGGCTCAACCAGGGCTCGAAGCTGGTGGTCGCGGCGGTCGGGCCGGCGCGGCGGGAGCTGCCGACGGATCTCCCGGCGAATTTCTCGCTGCCCGACGGTTTTAGCGAGCCGCGCGTGGTGATGCCGGGGGTGCTGGCGGTGCGCGGCCCGGGGATCGCGGGGGCGCCGTGGAGCCCGACGGGGCTGGCGGGGCGCGAGCGACGGCCGCAGTCCTTCGACGACGCGGTGCCGCGGCTGTGCGCGGCCCTGGGGCGCGAGCACCCGATCAATCAGTTCCCGCTGGTGGTGGTGGTGGACGACAGCGAGATGACCGCGCGCGCGCTCGGGAATTTCCTGTGGGTGACGTTCACGCGCTCGAACCCGGCGGTGGATGTGCACGGCGTGGGGGCGTTCACGGAGCACAAGCACTGGGGCTGCACGGGCGCGCTGGTGATCGACGCGCGCCTCAAGCCCCACCAAGCGCCGCCGCTCGTCGAAGATCCGGCGGTGACGCGCTCGGTGGACGCGCTGGCAGCTCGAGGCGGACCCCTGCACGGCGTTTTTTAGATATCAAAAATTTGTCGATGTGGCGCAACCGCGGGCGGCGACGGCCGACCTCGTGGATGTGCGCGACGCTCGAGCGAAGACACAGACGAATTTTTCAAGCGGGGCGTCGCGTGATCGCGAAAGTGAGCCACGGATGAAGACCCCAGGTTTGATTGGTCGTTGTGTTTTTCTGTCGTCGTTGTTGGTTGTCTCGAGCGCGCTCGGGTTTGGGTGCGCGCTTGATGACCATCACGTGGAGGACGAGATGACCGGCTACGACGAGTCGTCGAGTGTCCCTGACGCGCCGGAGGACGAGGCGCTGAGCTGCGACGAGCCGGAGCTCATCCCGTTTCAGGGGGCGCTGCAGACCCCCGAAGGAGCTGTTGAGTTCGACACCGTAGAGGTCAGCGTGAACTACAGCGCCCTCGACGCGAACGAGCCTTGTGTGACCAGCGTTGCGTTCTGGTTTCGTAAGTCCAACGATTTTTCGTGCGAACTCTTCATCACGGCAGAGAAGTATCTGGACGAGGCCGACGCGTTGGTGGTCTCCAGCGTGACGTTCGACGGGGAGGGAGGGTGTCCTGGCTTCCCCCCGTCGCTCGCCGCGACATACTATGATCTCGACGCCGAGGTGTTGGGAAGCATCTCCCTCGGCGCGGTTCAAATCCAAGATGATGGCGTGTTCACGCGCGCGTGTCATGAGAGCTCGATCACCGTACGGCTCGCTGGGACGCTCGACACCATCTTCGCGCCCGGAGGCGTGCTCGAGGAGTTCTCGATCGACGGGACAGAGTTTGTGATCGAGGGTCCGCTGCGCGTCTGGGACGAACCAGCGTCGTGCCCCGTTCCGCGCGAATAACCGCGTTCTCGAGGGCGCGTGGCCGGGTCGCTCGGCCGCGCTCTCGCGGCTTTTTCTAAAAAAAACGCGTGTCCGCGAACCTGTCTTCGCGGTCTGTTAACCGCGCGTCACGTTCGCGGAGTCGCGCTCCGTGTGAGTTGCGTCGGTATTGTGCTCCGCGGCCTCGGCTCGGGGTTGTGGTGTAGCGTCCTGGCCGATGACCGGCGTCACGATTATCGGTACAGGCAGCTACGCGCCCGGCAGGCCCGTCACGAACCATGACCTCGCGCGGGTCATGGACACGAGCGACGAGTGGATCCGTCCGCGCACGGGGATCCATCAGCGGCACTACGCGGGCGAGGGCGAGACCGCCAGCGACCTGGGCTTTCGGGCAGCGGAGCGCGCGATCGAGGCGGCTGGCATCGACCGGGGGGAGATCGACGCGATCCTGTGCTCGTCGATGACCTCGGACTACAAGTTCCCGGGCTCAGGCGGGCTGATCGGCGCGAAGCTGGGGATCCAGGGCGTGCCGGCCTTTGACCTCCAGCAGCAGTGCGCGTCGATGCCGTTCAGCATGCAGGTCGCCAACGGCCTGATCTCGACGGGCGCGGCGAAGACGATCCTGATGGTCGGCGCGGACGCCCACGCGGGCTTTATGCCGTGGAAGGATTGGGACGTGCTGTACGGCGAGCGTGACGCGGAGGTCTCGCCGGAGGCGCGCGCGCAGGCGACGAAGCACCGCGGGCTGGCGGTGATCTTCGGCGACGGCGCGGGCGCGATGGTCCTTCGAAAGTCAGAGGTCGAGGGCCACGGCTTCCTCGGCGCGCAGCTGCACACGGACGGCGACTACGCCGAGGACATCGCGCTGCTGGGCGGCGGGTTCCGAAGCCGGCCGTTTCTGACCAAGGAGATGATCGACGAGGAGCTGTACGTGCCGCGCATGGCGGGGCGCAGCCTGTTCAAGCACGCGGTGAAGAAGCTGCCCAAGGTGGTGCGAGAGCTGTGCGCGCGGCATGAGTGCACGACCGAGGATGTCGACTGGGTGATCGCGCACCAGGCCAACGACCGGATCAACTTCGCGGTCCGCGACGCGCTCAAGCTGCCGCCGGAGAAGGTGCCCTCGAACATCGCGCGCTACGGCAACACGTCCTCGGCGACCATCGCGATCCTGCTCGACGAGCTGATCCGCGGCGGGAAGATCGAGCGCGGGCAGCTGCTGTGTCTGTTGGGCCTCGGCGCGGGCCTGCACTGGGGCGCGGCGCTGATGCGCTACTGAGCTCGCGGGCCCGCGTTGGCGGTGGCATGCTCGAGCGAGCATGTGGATCTCATCAGGGCCCTGGCGCGAGCTCCGTCATGAGCTCCACGCGCCGCGCGTGCGGCTGATCGAGTCGGCGCCGTCTTCGTGCGGAACCGTCACGCGCGCGATCGCGGTGTATGACGCGGAGGACTTCCCCGAGGGGGACGAGCCCGCCGCGAGCCTGTGGGGTGACGCGCTCGACGAGTACATGTACGGGGAGGACGGCGCGGACGAGGACCCGCGTGACTACCCCGCGGGCTGGATCACCCGTCAGCGCGAGCGCATCGCGGAGGACATCTACCTCGCCGAGTTCTGCCACCCGGTGTTCCCGCTCCAGCTGACGGGCAGCGCCGGGCGCCTACAGCCGATCGAGCGCGCGCGCGTGGACGTGGCGGGCGGGGTGCTCCTCGAGCAGCTGTTCATGGTGGACGTGGGCGCGCCGACGCTCTACGTGGCGCTCCAGCGTGACCCGGGGGAGCCCGCGAAGCTCCGGATCCGCGGCGCGAATCACTCACATCGAGACGGTCAGCCCCGCCCGCGCTCGTGGGAGACGATGGAGCGCTCGTGGGGCGGCCGGCGGTTTGAGTTCGTCGCGCCTTGGGAGCCGTTCTGGCGCGTCTACGAGGAGTTCTGGCGCGGCTTCACGCCGCCCGCGTGAGCGCGCGGCTCGGGCGCGGCGGGGCTCACCGGATCTGGCGATACGGTCATGTCCGGCGGGTCTCGGTAGAGGCCCTCGATCGCGTCGGCGAAGCGCTCGTGGATGACGTCGCGGCGGAGCTTGAGCGAGGGGGTGAGCTCGCCGTCGTCGATCGTCAGCGGGCGCGCGAGCAGCTCGAAGCGGCGGATGTGCTCGTCCGCGGGGCGCCCCGCGTTGAAGGCGTCGATGTGGGCGGCGATCACCTCGCGGACCTGCGGGCTGCGGTGCGGGAGCGCTTGCCCATCACCGAGGCGCTTGGCGGCGGGCGCGTGGACGATGATGAGCGCCGCGAGGTAGTCGCGCTCGTGGCCGACGATGACGGCCTCGTCGACCAGCTCGTGGCGCTTGAGCGCGAGCTCGACGGCGTGGGGGGAGACGACCGCGCCGCCGCGCGTGGTGATGAGGTCGCGCTTGCGGCTGGTGACGGTGAGGAAGCCGTGCTCGTCGATGGTCCCGAGGTCGCCGGAGTGCAGCCAGCCGTCGACGAGGCGCGCGCGGGTGGCTTCGTCGTCGCCCTCGTAGCCCAGGAACACGTTGGGGCCCTTGACCAGCAGTTCGCCGTCGTCGGCGAGGCGGACCTCGACCCCGGGGAGCGGCTTGCCGACGGTCCCGAAGCGCAGCTGGCCCGGGGCGCCCTCGTGGTCGCTGCGGTTGAAGGTCGTGGTCCCGCTGGCCTCGGTCTGCCCGTAGGCCTCTTGAATGACGATGTCGAGCCCGGTGAAGAACTCGAGCAGCTCAGCGTCGAGCGGGGCGGCGCCGGACATGCAGATCCGCGCGCGGCCCAGGCCGAGCGAGCTGCGGATCCGGTCGAGCGCGAGGCGACGCGCGATCTGGTGCTGGGCGGCGAGCAGGCGCGAGGCGGACTTGCCCTCGCGCTGGAGCGCGTGGGCGCGACGCGAGACGCTGATGGCCCAGGAGATGATCCGCTTGCGGGGGCCCGAGGCGCGCTTGATCAGGAGGTTGAGCCGGGCGTGGAAGGCCTCCCAGACGCGGGACTCGCCGAACACGATCGTCGGCTGAACCTCCTTGAGGCTGAAGGCGACGCGCCCGAGGGAGTCGGCGAAGTAGACGGCGGAGCCGCTGATCGCGGGCAGGTAGATCGAGAACAGCTGCTCGATGATGTGCGAGAGCGGCAGGTAGGAGAGGCTGCTGTCGTCGGGGTGCACGCCGATCAGCTCGGCGGCGGTCTGGGCGGTCCACACGAGGTTGCGGTGCGAGAGCATCACGGCCTTGGGCTGGCCGGTGGTCCCGGGGGTGTAGACGAGGGTCGCGAGGTCGTCCTCGCCGAGCTCGCGGCTGCGGTTGTCGAGCGCGCTGTTCGGGACGCCCTCGGCGCGGGTCAAGAAGGCGTCCCAGCTGAGCAGGCGCGGGTCGTCGCCGGGCCCGGGCTCGCTCGGGTCGCGAAGCTCACTCGATTCGGGGAGCGCGGTCGCCCGCATGAGCACGATGTGCTCGATGCCGGCGAGCGCGTCGCCGGCTCGCTCGAGCTTGGGCCAGTAGCGCAGGTCCTCGAGCAGCAGGACGCGGGCGCGCGAGTGACGGAGGATGTGGCCGATGGCGGCGGGCGTGTGCCCGGTGTAGATGCCCGCCGGGATGACGCCAGCGGCCATGCAGCCGAGCGCCATCTCGACCCACTCGGGGCGGTTAAATCCGAGGATGCACACGCGGTCTCCGGCGTCGAGGCCGAGGCCGATGAGCGCGCGCCCGACGTCCCGAACGTTGTCGACGTACTGACCCCAGGAGATGCGCAGCCACGGGTCGCCGCGCCGGACGTAGTAGCCGGGCGCGTCGGGTCGCGCTCGTCCCTGGGCGAAGAAACGCGCTGGGATGGTGCCGGATGCCATCGTCGTTTTCGGGTTCGTCGATCGGACAGGCGGTCGCGCGGCGCGCGGCGGCCTCGGGTCTCGGGGGTGCGGGGCAGGGGATGATGGCTGAGCGCGCTTCGCTTCACCAGCCGAGCTGGCGGGCCGCGAGATCTTTCATGATCTCCTCGGCGCCGCCGCCGATTGCGAGGACCTTCGTCTCGCGATAGATGCGCTCGACCTTGGTGTCGCGCATGTAGCCGGCGCCGCCGAAGATCTGCACGGCCTCCTTGGCGCAGCGCTCGAGGCACTGGGTCGCGGCGTTCTTCAGCATACAGACCTCGGCGATCGGCCACTCGCCGGCGTCGACGCGACGGGCGAGCGCGTACAGGTGGCTGCGGAGCATGCCGATCTGCGTGGCCATGTCGACGAGCTTGTGACGGACGACCTGGCGCTTGATCAGCGGGCGACCGAAGGTCACGCGCTCGCGCGCGTAGGCGACGGCCTCGTCGAGGCAGACGGCCGAGAACGCGTAGGCCATGGCCGCGAGCATCAGCCGCTCGTTGTTGAAGTTCATCATGATGCCGCGGAAGCCCTCGTTCTCCTCGCCGAGCAAATTGCGGGCCGGGACGCGGCAGTCGTCGAAGTACAGCGTGGCGGTGTCGGAGCACCACCAGCCCATCTTGCGCAGCGCGGTGCGGGTCAGCCCCGGGGTGTCGCCCTCGATCAGCAGGAGCGAGACGCCGCCCATGCCGCCTTCGCCGGTGCGCACGGCGGTGGTGATGTAGTCGGCGCGCACGCCCGAGGTGATAAACGTCTTGGAGCCGTTGACGACGTAGTGGTCGCCGTCGCGGCGCGCGCTGGTCTGGAGGTTGGCGACATCGGAGCCGCCGCCGGGCTCGGTGATGGCGAGCGCCGAGATCTTGTCGCCGGAGAGGATCGCGGGGACGACCTGGTCCTTGAGCGCGTCCGAGCCCATGCCGACGATCGGGGGGGCGCCGATGCCGTGGCTGAGCAGGCCGGCGATGAGCCCGCCCGAGCCGGCGCGCGCCAGCTCCTCGCACAGCGCGATCATCCAGTGGCTGCCTGCGGGGGTGCCACCGTACTGCTCAGGGAAGCCGAGACCGAGGAGCCCGAGCGCGCCGGCGCGGCGGTAGAGCGCCCGCGGAAATTCGCCGGCCTCCTCCCAACTGTTGATGTGCGGCTCGATCTCGCTCGCAACGAATTGCCGCAACGTCTTGCGAAACGTCGCCAGCTCCTCGGCGTCATCGCTGTTGGGCTCGGCTTGGAGACCCTGAATCATGGGCGCGTCAGGGTAGCACGCTGGCCGCAGCGGCGTGAGTGCGAGTCGGCGCGCGCGCGCGCCCTGCCGCCGCTGTGGCGGTTTGGAGCTCGCGCGCTCGTGATTGCCGCTGTGGGGTGAATAGGGGCATCCCGTGCTCCCGCGGCGGAAGTTGGGCCTGGCGGGCGCGGCGAGCTTCGCGGCGACGATGTCTACGTTTGGGTGATCCAATTACGAGCGAGATCGGTTTGGCGAGCTAGGGAACGATGTGGGAGAGCTGGCGTGGAGCGCCGGGCTCCGATCGCGCGGGTCCGTCGCGGCTTCGCCGGTTGCCTGGGCGGGGGAGCGGCGCGAGAATGCTGCGACATGCGTCGTCCCTCCAGGGTCTCGCGGGCTGGCGAACGACCTGCGCGCGTGGAACGTGCGGAGGCGCCGCGCCTGTGATCGATCAGCTCGAGACGCTGCTGCCCTACGTCCCGCCGCCGGTCGTGCGGGCGTTGATCGTCGAGCCCGAGCGCTGGTTTGATCCGGTCGAGACTCGGCTCCGCGGCGCGGTGCTGATCGTCGACCTGAGCTGGTGTCCGCTGCTGCACGGGGTGCTGCCGCGCGCGGGCCTCGAGGAGCCGGACGCGGTGAAGGTCGAGCTCGACGCGCGGCTGGGGGAGCTGATCGGGGCCTGTGAACGCGAGGGCGGCGAGGTCGTGCGGCTCGCCGGCGGCGTGTTCGTGGCGGTCTTTGACCCGACGCGTGACGGGGCGTCTCGCGGCGACGAGGAGCAGCGCGTCGCGGCCTTGGTGCGTCACGCCGCGCGCGCGGGGGCAGCCGCGAGCGAGCTGGTCAGCGCGTTTCTGGAGAGCGGCGGCGAGCCGCGCGTGGCCGTCGGCGCTGGCGAGATCGTGAGCTGCGAGATCGGCGGGATCTACGAGCGCTGGAACTACGTGGTCGCCGGTGCGGCTGTTCAAGAGGCCATGTCCGCGCTGCGCCGGGACGAGGAGGACGAGGCGGGCGCGGTGCGGTTTGGTAAACGCGCGCGCGCGGCCCTGCGCGCGCCGGAGACTGACGCCGAGGCGCGTGACGCCGGCGCGGTCACGGGGATCCCAGAGATTCCCGAGACGATCGACTTTGAGGCCTTCGAGGACGCGGCGCGGCGCTTCGTGCCGGCGCCCGTCAACGACTGGATGCAGCACGGCCTGCGCGAGTGGCTGACGGTCCTGCAGCCGATGAGCGTGCTGTGGATCCGCGTGCGCGGCTTCGCCTACGACGAGCAGGGGGTCGCGGAGCCGCTGCACCGCTTCGTCCGCGAGCTGCAGGAGATGATCGTCGAGCGCGACGGGGTCGTCGGCGAGCTCGCGGTCGACGGCGCGGGGACGCTGCTGTGGGCGCTGTTCGGCGCGCCGCCGATGACCCGGCAGGACGACGCGCTCCGGGCGGTTCGCTGCGCGTTGGCGATCCAGGGCCTGATCGCGAGCGAGGCGTGGCAGGAGGCCGGGCTGGGCGGGACGCTGGGCGTCGCGACCGGGGCGGTGTTCGCCGGCCCGGTCGGGACGAAGACGCGGCGCGAGTACGCGGTCGCGGGTCGCGGTGTGCGGCGCGCTCGCAACTTGATGCTGATGGCGCGCGACGGCGAGGTGCTGTGCGACGGCGAGACCTACCGGCAGATCCGCCACCGCGTCGCCTGTGACGTGCTGCCGGCGACGCGGCTTCAGGGCGGGGACGACGAGGAGGTCGCGGTCTACCGTCCGTACCGGCAGCTGCCGAGTCAGCCGCGGGTGCGCGAGGTCATCATCGGTCGCATGACCGAGCGGGTGTTCTTCGCCGAGCGTCTCGGGCAGCTGCAGCGCGGGGCCGGAGGCGGCGCGATCGTGGTCGAGGGCGACGCGGGGATCGGCAAGTCGAGGCTGGTGAAGGACCTGCTGCGGCAGGCCGAGGTCGCCGGCGTGCGCACGCTCGCCGGCGGCGCGGACGCGCTCGAGCAGACGACGGCGTACCAGGGCTGGCGCGAGGTGTTCGGCGCGCTGCTCGGGATCGCCGGGCTCAAGACGCCGGAGCGACGGCGCGCCCGCGTGATCGCGCAGCTGCAGGAGATCGCGGACTACGTCGGGCAGGCCGGCGGCCCGACCCCGGAGATCGTCGGTCACGCGCCGCTGCTCAACGACGTGGTCGAGCTCGACTTCCCCGACAACGAGCTCACGGCGCAGATGTCCGGCGCGGTGCGGGCGAGCAACACGCGCGTGCTGCTGCGCCGCCTGCTCGAGATCTCGGTGCTGCGCGGCTATCGGGTCGTGGTCCTCGAGGACGCCCACTGGCTCGACTCGGCCTCGTGGGCGCTCGCGCTGGACGTCGTTCGCCACGTGCGCCCGATCCTGCTCGTGATCTCGACGCGCCCGCGCGAGCCGAGCTCCGGCGCGTTCGCGCAGCTGCAGACGATGCCGGGGACCCGCTCGCTGCGCCTCGGCCCGGTGAGCGGCGAGGAGATCAAGACGATGGTGTGCCGGCGCCTCGGCGTCGCGCAGCTGCCGACGACGCTCGAGTCGCTGATCATCGCGCGGGCCGGCGGGCACCCGATGTTCGGCGAGGAGCTGGCCTACGCGCTGCGGGACGCGGGGGTGATCGAGGTGCGGGGCGGGGAGTGCCGGGTCGTCGAGGGCGCGTCGCTCGAGGCGGCGGCGGCCGAGCTGCCGAGCACGATCTCCGGCCTGATCGCGCACCGCGTCGAGCAGCTCAGCTCCTCGCACCAGCTGACGCTGAAGACCGCGAGCGTGATCGGGCGGGTGTTCTCGCTCGAGGCGCTGCGCGAGGTTCACCCGGTGGCGTCCGACAAGCCGCACCTGCTCGGTCAGCTGGCGACCTTGGCGGCGCTCGACATCACGCCGCTCGAGACGCCGGACCCGGAGCGCAGCTATCGCTTCAAGCACACGATCACGCGCGAGGTCGCCTACAGCCTGCTGCAGCCGACCCAGCGGCGGCAGGTCCACACCGCGATGGCCGAGTGGCTGGAGTCGCGACACGCCGACGACAGCGCGCCGATCTACCCGCTGCTCGTGTACCACTGGCGGCGGGCCGCCGACGTCTGGCGGACGATCATCTACCTAGAGAGCGCGGGCGAGCAGGCGCTCGAGCGCGGCGCGCACCAGGAGGCGATCTGGTTTTTGGGGCAGCTCATCGAGCTCACGAGCCCGCGCGCCGAGGGCGGGCGGGGGCGACGGCGGCGACGGCTGTCGGCGGCGGGTCTCCGCGGCGCGCGCCCGCTCGCGGTCGAGAAGGTCCGCCGCGCGCGGTGGGAGCGGATGCTCGGGCAGGCGCATCTGGGGCTCGGCGACGTCGTTGAGGGGCGTCAGCGCCTCGCGCGATCGTTGGCGGTGCTCGGCTACCCGCTGCCGCGCTCGACGGGCCGACGCGCGCTCGGCCTCGTGCGGCAGGGGCTGACGCAGCTGCGCCGACGCGCGTGGGCCCCGGGCGGCGCGCGCCCGCGGCGGAGCGCGAGCCGTGAGGCGCTGCTCGACGCGGCGCGGACCTACGCCGACTTGGTGATGATCCACGCGCTCGTCGGCGAGCACGGGAGCGTGCCCTACAGCACGCTGATGAGCGTGAACCTGGCCGAGGCGGCGGGCGGGACGTCATCGGTGCTGATCGAGGGCTACGCGATGATGGGCGTGCTCGCGGCCGGCATGGGTTGGCGCGGGATCGCGGAGGACTACGCGCGCAAGGCCGAGGAGGGCGCGCGCGCGCGCGTGGATGACCTCGCGTGCCAGGGCAGCGCGTGGATGACCCTTGGGCTATATCGGCTCGGCGACGCGCGCTGGGGCGAGGCCGCCGAGATGCTCGAGGCGTCGATCCGCGCCCGCGAGACGCTCGGGGCGCTGCGGCTCGGCGAGACCCTCTCGATCTACACCTGCCTGCTGCTGCTGCGCGGCGAGTTCGCGCGGGCGCGCGCCCTGAGCGACCGGCTGCTCGAGTTCGGGCGGCACGTCGACAGCCAGGTGTACGAGACGTGGGCGCTGGGCTGGCGGGCGATCGAGCGGCTCGAGCAGGATGACTTCGCGGCCGCGCGCGAGCTGACGGGCGCTTGGTGGAGCCTGCTCGAGGGGCGCGCCGATCGGATCTCGGGGCTGGCGTACCACGCCCACGCCGCGCTCCTCGAGCTGCGCGAGCGCGGGCCTGGGGCCGCGCGCGCCGAGTTTCGCCGGGCCGTCGCGCTCGCCGAGCGGGTCTCGCCGATGACGCCGGTGATGCTCGTGATCTACCGGTCGCTCGCCGAGGTCGCGCTCGCGCTGTGGGAGTCCGACGGCTCCCAGACGGCGCGGCGGCGAGCTCGCGCCGCGTGCGTCCGTCTGCGGGAGTTCGCCGCGATCTTCCCGGTCGGCCTGCCGGCGGCCGCGATGTGGGAGGGGGTCTTCGAGTGGTTGTCGGGCTCGCGAGGTCGCGCGCTCGAGACCTGGCGGCGCGCCCTCGGGCACGCGCGTCGGCTCGGGATGAGCTACGACGAGGCGTTGATCCACCGGACCGTCGCGCGGCGCGGGCCGGGGCCCGCCCGTCGTGATCATCTCGAGAGCGCGCGGGCGCTGTTCGAGGCGCTCGGGCACGCGAGCGGCCTCGAGCAGATCCGCGGCGATCTCGAGCGCAGGTGAGCACGGGCGCGCGCTCTCTTCAACTCGGCGCGCAGATCGGCTACACCCGAGTGACCGCGCGCGCCGGGTCACCGGCCGCGGGGCGTAGCACCCATGGCCGATCAACCTCCGTACCGAAAACCTCATGAGGACGCGGGGGGAGCTCGCGGCGCGCCGCGTCACCCCTTGATCCGCGGGGAGGCGCCCCTGCTCGGCGCCTACGCGGTGAGCGTCGGCCTGTCGTCGGCGATCGCGTTGAGCCTCGACCGGCGCGCGCTGCAGCTCACCCCCGGCAGCGGCGCGCGCGTGGAGTTCGCGGACGCGCCGACGCTGCCCGCGGTCGACCTGCGCGGCGTTCGTCTCGACCTCACGAGCTTCGCCTTCGAGCTCGACGCCGACAACCTCGGCCCCTTCACCTCGGCGGCCGGCTCGATCCTCTCGCGCGAGCTCGCGGCCCGCGTGCTGCACCCCGCGGGCCTGCTCGGCGCGACCCCGGGCGTCGAGGTCTCGCCCGTAGAGCTGTTCCTTGACACATGTTCCGAAGACGATCGCGGACGTCGTGAGGTCTGGTCGCGCGGGCTCCCCTCCGGCCTCGAGCTCGGGCTGTGGGTGTCGCCCGAGTGCCGCGTCGACGCCCGCGTCGACGGGCGCCGCGCCAGCGCCACGCTGTCGCACCCGCTGGTCATCCGCGCGCCGCTGGTCCACCTCGCGATCCGCTCGGTCAGCCTCTCGCTCGCGGGCGGTCGACTCGAGATCGAGCAGGACGCGGGCGCGGTCGGGTGGTTCATGCGCGTCTGGGGCGCGCTGCTGCTGTGGATCGGGATCTGGGTCGCGGGGCGGTGGCTTCGCGCGCGCCTCCCCGAGGTCATGCGCGACCCGAACTACGACCTCTTCGCCGACGCCCAGCGGGCGGACACGCTCGCGGCGCTCGTCCGCGCGCTGCGGGGCGCGTCGGCGTCGGGCGACGACGCCGAGCGCGAGTCGTCCGGCGGCGCCGGCGTGGTCGCGGCGGCGCTGAGCGAGATCATCGGCTCGCTCACCGCGGACGAGCCGCCGCGCGCGTCGTGGGTGGTCGCGCGCGTGCCCCTCGACGACGAGCGCTCGCTGGCGCTGTGCGCGGCGGAGGGCGCCGACATCGAGCTCAAGCGCACCGACGAGGCGATCACGCTCGCGGTCCACGGCTCGCCGCCCGGCGCGTTCATCCACGTGGACTCGCTGCCGGCGCTCTCGCGCCTGCGCGTCCGCGGCGTCGCGCTGCAGCTGCAGCGCGAGCAGCTCGAGCTCGAGCTCGAGCCCGCGCTGGGGGCGTTTGAGCGCGCGCTGGTGCAGCACCTGTTCACGACCGCCGCCGCGCCGATGATCCCCGCCTCGGTCGCCGCCTTGATCGGCTACGGTCAGGCGCCGTGGGGGCCCGCCGCGCGTACGCTCTACCGCCGCGCGCTCGGCGAGGGCGGCCCGAGCGTCGCGATTCAGGCGCCCGGCGATGTCGAGCTCAGCCTGCGGGTCTCGGCCGAGCGGGTCGAACTCTCGAGCGGCGCGCCGCTCGAGGCGCTGCTCGGCGAGCTCGAGCTCGTGCCGGACATCTCGCTCTCGGGGCTGCGCTACGACCGTCGCACCGGCGCCGTGCGGCTCTCGACCGCGCCGGCGCTGGGCGCCCTCGAGGAGCGCGCGCTCACCGAGATCATCCGCCACCGCGTCGCCCCACTCGCGCCGGCGCTCGCCGGGATGCCTGGCCCCGAGGCCAGCGAGGGCATCCCGCTCGAGCTGCTCGCGGAGCACGAGCTCGTGCTGCACGAGCAGGAGACGCCGCTGGGCCCGGTGCAGCTGCGGATGGCGCAGGACGATCGCCTGAGCGCGTCGCTCGGCGCCGGGGTGGCGCGGATCAAGAGCGTCTGCGGGCTGCTCGTCGCGATCCCCGCGCTGCAGCTCGCCGCGCGCCTCGAGGGGGCCGAGCTCGACGTCGTCGACGGGCGCGTTAATCTGCTGCTCGAGCCCGGCGTCGGCCCCTACGTCGAGGCGGCCGCCGGTCAGGCGCTGCAGCAGTTCCTCCCGCTGATCCTCGGGATGATGGACGGCAAGCTGCCGCCGTGGCCGGCCGACCGCGCGCACGAGCCGTGGGCGCTCGCGCGTGTCCCCGGGGCCATGTTGGGAGAGGTCGCGCTCGAGCTCCCGGCCGGCGGCTCGGTCACCGTCGAGCGCAGCCCCGCCGGGGTCGAGCTGCGGATCACCCCCTGCCTGCACGTGCGCCCGCAGAACCCCGACCCCGTGCCGGCCTTCGAAGTCCGCGGGCTCCGCTGGCGGCTGCCGGTCGATCGCTGGACGCTGGAGACCAAGCCCGAGGTCGGCCCGGTCGTGCACGAGCTGCTCAGCGCGCTCGCGTCGACGCTGCTGCCGCCCGTCGTCCCCGATCTCATCGGTCGCCTCGGGCTGCCGAAGGCGGCCTCGACCCGCGCGCTCGCGCCGACGCCGACGCGCGGGCCGGTCGTGTTCTCGCGGACGGTACCGAAGCTCGGCGAGGTCGAGCTCAGCCTGCCCGCGGATCGCAGCGCCGCGCTCGAGATCGACCAGCAGGCGATCACGCTGACCTTCGGCGTCGGCGTGATCGCGTGGGCGCCGGCGCTGCGCTTTCGCGCGCGGGTGCGGGGCCTCGAGATCAGCTTCAGCCCGTGGACGGTCGACTGCGACCTCGAGCCCGGGCTCGGCGCGCTCGAGCGCCAGGTCCTGCAGGAGGCGGTCACCGACCTGCTGCGCGAGCACTCGCGGCTGTTCTGGCCCGATGATCAGGGCTGCCCCGAAGGTCACGTCACGCTGCTCGTGCTCGGCCGCGACGAGCCCTGGGGGCCGCTGCGGCTCAGCACGCCCCACGGCGGCGGGCTCGCGCTCGAGCTCGATCGCGAGGGCGTCGCGCTGGTCTCCGGCGCCGGCGTCGTCCTGCAGTCGCCGAAGCTCGACTGGCTCCCCAGCTTCCGCCTCAACCGGGTCGGCTACGCCTTCGAGACCGGCGCGATCGACATCGACATCAGCGGGATCAGCCAGCGCTTCTATCACGAGGACGACGACGTGAGCCCGCTGACCGAGTCGATCCTCGCGCACCTGTTCAAGATGCTCGTCGCGCCGAAGATCCCCGACATGGCCGCGCTGCTCGGCTTCGTGCGCCACGAGCCGCCGCCGTCGATCCGCCCGCCCTTTGGGCGCATCAAGCTGCTCGTCGAGCAGCTGTCGCCGGAGCTCGGCGTGATGACCCTGTCGATGGACCCCGACGACACCATCACGGTCCAGGCCCGCGACGACGAGATCTCGCTGAGCTGCACGCTCGGCCTGTTCATCGACCTCCCCAAGCTCCGCCTGCAGATCGAGATCCGGCGCGCGCGCTATCACCCGCAGAGCGGCGAGGTCCAGGTCGACCGCTTCGGGCAGCTGGAGAACGCGGTGATCGAGGCCGTGATCGCCCGTCAGTACCGCGCGGTCATGGCCAAGCAGGGGCGGGTCGTCGCCGACGGGCAGACGCCGGTCTCGGCCTTCATCGACGGCCGCGAGATGACGCGCAAGGGCCGGATCTTGCTCACCAAGCTCAAGATGCGCGTCAACCTCGTGAGCATCTCGATGGATCAAGCGACCCGCTTCGCGCTGAAGTTCGGCGCGGACGGCCTCGAGTTCGTCGCGAACCCGCCGCTGTTCCTCGACACGCCCGGCTTCGCCGACTTCGAGCTCGGCTCGATCCGCTACACCTTCAGCGACTCGCGCTTCAAGTTCGCGGTCAAGGACGACGGCCTCGTGCCGGACTTCCTCACGGAGATGGGCTTCGAGATGATCGCCAAGTGGGCCTCGGACTTCTTCCTGCCGATGCTCCCGCCGATCATGCGCGAGCCGGGCTACAGCCTCGCGGACGACATCAACCCGGCCGAGACGCTCGCGGCGCTGATCGCCGGGATCACCGCGAAGGCCGGCAAGAGGTCGAAGTAGCGCAGGCGTGTCCCCGCGCGGACGCGATATACTGCGCGTACGTGAGCGAGCGCGACGGAAGAGGCGACGGAGGTGACGCTGGCGTCCAGGCGCTCGCGCGTCAGCTGTTCGCGGGTCACGGCGGCGCGCGAGCGGACGACGAGCTCGAGCGCGTCGCGGAGCGCCTGCGTGGCGTCTTGGAGGAAGCGCGCGCGCGCTGGCCCGAGGTCACGCTGTCCGACGACGACTTCGTCGCGCGCTTGGGGGCGCGCTTGGAGCCCGGGCCGGAGGGCTCGCTGATCGCCGCGCTCGAGCGGCTGCGCGGCGCGGAGCTGTACCTCGCCTTCGCCTGCGCCGAGGGCTCGCGGCCGGCGATCGAGGCGCTCGAGCGCCTCGTCAGCGGCGAGCTCAAGGTCGCTTTCGCGCGCCTGAAGTCCCGGGGCACCGACGCGGCCGATCTTCAGCAGCGGCTGTTTCAGCGCTTGCTCACGCGCGACGGCGAGCGACCGCCGCGGATCCTCGACTACTCCGGGCGCGGCTCGCTGCGCGCGTGGGTCAAGGTCGCCGCCGTCCGTCTGCGGATCGACGCCGAGCGCCGGCGCAGCGACAAGGCGGCGGTCCTCGACGACAAGAGCGAGCGCCTGCTGAAGCTCGCGGACGGCATCAACCCCGAGCTCGGCTTTCTCAAAGAGCACTACCGGGGGCACTTCAAGCGCGCGTTTCAGTCGTCGCTGGGCGAGCTGACGCCGAAGCAGCGCAACCTGCTGCGCTTGACCGTCGTCGACGGCGTCAGCGCGACCGAGATCGCGAGGCTCTACAAGGTGCACCGCGCGACCGCGAAGCGCTGGCTCGCCAGCGCGCGCGCGCAGCTGCTCGACGCGACGCGCGCGCGCTTGATGACGAACCTCAAGGTCGACAAGGGCGAATTCGAGAGCATCATCCGGCTGATCCAGAGCAACCTCGAGGTCAGCATGCGCCGCTTCCTCGACGACTGAGCGCGTCTGCGGGGGTCCGCTCGCCACCCCTCGTCGCGCGCGTCTTCGTTGCTCGTCCGAAAAGACTCGTGCCACACTATCGCTCGTGGGATTTCGCGCATCTCGGCGCTCGAACAGGCCCGCGGGCCGAGCTCGCGGGCCGGCGCTCGTGGTCGCGTGCGCGATGATGATGTCGATCGCGGGCTGCTTCACCGGCACCTTCCTCGAGGGCAAGTCCTGCGTCGAGGACCAGGACTGCGGGCCCGACCTGAGCTGCGAGGCGGGCGTGTGCGGCGGCCCGCCCGCGTCGACGAGCGGCGACGCGAGCACGAGCTCGGCGGCCGGCGCGAGCGCCAGCACGGGCGCCGACTCCGACACTGACACAGTCGGCGTTGACACGACCGGGAGCGACACGAGCACGGGCGGCGCGACCGAGACCCCGACGACCGGCGAGCCGAGCTCGACGGGTTCAACCGGAGAGACCTGCTCCTGTCAGGAACTCGACGTCCTGCTGATCTACGACCAGGCGGAGTCGATGCTGCCCTACGAGGACAAGGTGATCGCGGTCCTCGTCGAGCTCTACACGCTCCTCGAGGAGTCCTTCGCCGACGTCTGCAGCTACCACGTCGGCCTGACCTTCACCTCGGAGGTCATGCACAACGAGCCCGACTGCCAGGCGATCGGCAGCCTGCTGCGGAGCAACAAGACCGAGAATTGCTCCGAGCTGTACATGGACGGGAAGGCCTACATCGACGAGACCGACGATCTCGCGGCGGCGCTCCTGTGCCTGGTCTCGGCCGGCTCGACCGGCTTGCTCGAGGAGCAGAATTCACGCACCGCGCTCGCGCTGACAGAGGCGATCTCGCCGGAACTCAACGCGCACGGCGCCTGCAACGAGGGCTTCTTCCGCGCGGACGCGGCCTTCGCGATCGCGATCGTCACCGCCGAGGAGGACAACCGCGACGAGCACCCGATGGGCAACGGCTCGCCCGGCTTCCCCAACCAGTGGTTCAACGAGCTCGTCATGCTGAACGCGCTCAAGCCCCAGCGAGTCGGCGTCGCCGCGATCATCCCGCCGCTCGAGCTGACCGAGGGCTGTGAGCTCGCCGCGGCGCCGCGCCTGCACGAGCTGGTCGACTTCTTCGTCGAGGACAACTCGATCCTGCTCAACCTCTGCGACGACGAGCAGGCGCTGGTCGACACCTTCTCTGCGGAGCTGCAGACCGCGCTGTTCGAAAACACCTGCGCGGACGGCTGAGCGCGGCGCCTACTCGCCGGGCGCGGGCTTGGTCCTGGGCTTGAGCTGCTGCATGAGGAGGCCGGCCTCCTCGGCCGACGCGAGCGCCTGCTTCAGCGTCTGTTCAGCTGGCTCGAGGTACAGGCCGACCTCCGCGAACTGACCGCGGCAGATCTCGACGGAGTGCGTGAGCCCGAGCCGGACCGCGACCTTGTCGCCGTCTCGGTGGTGGAACGCGAAGTTCGTCAGCTCGCTCGACGTCGGCAGGTAGTAGCTGTGCTCGCAGTCCTTCATGTCGTCGGCGCGGACCTTCTGCACGAACTCGTCGGCGTCGAGCGCCCGGTCGATCGCCGCGCGCTCGAACAGCTCGTGCAGCTTGACGCGTTGACCGGTCGAGAGCCGCCAGGCCTCGTAGGAGGTCGAGACGAAGGGGTGCGCGCCGCCGCAGAAGCCGCCCTCGTCGATACGGACCGACACGATGTCGCCGACGACCGAGAGCAGCGCGCCGCGCAGCTCGTACTCAAACTCTCCGAGCTCCGGGCGCTCGTCCTGCAGCGAGAAGCAGCCCTCGCGGCCTTTCTTATCGCTGTAGAGCTCGACGCGCGCCTTGGTCACGCTGTGCTCGGCGTGGGCCTCCGCCTCGCTGTAGACGACCCGCCAGTCGCCGACCGCGAGGGTCCGCGCGCCCTTCAGCGGCGTCTCTGCGGGCGCGGGGCTTTCAGCGGCGGGGCTTTCAGCGGCGGGTTTTTCAGCGGGCGTCGGCGCGCTCGCGGGCTCCTGCGCGAGCGGAGCGCTCGGCGGGGGCGAGGGCGCCTGCCCGTCGCAGCCGCCCATCGGCGCGAGGGCGGCGAGGGCGGCGAGCACGAGGCTGATACGGAGTGGTGCGGGGCGATCAGCGGGCATCGTTCGACCTACACGCTAGACGCCCGGGCGGCGCGGGGTATTCCGCCCCCGGCGCGGCGCGGCGCGGCGCGGCGCGGCGCGGCGCGGCGCTCAAATTCACTCGGGCGGGTTCAGCATGCAGGTCTCGACGATGATGTCGACCGCGTCCTGGAAGAACTGGTTGTAGCTGTCCTCGCATACAGGTCCCATGATCCCGCGCTCGCCGAACAGGTTGATGAAGTCCTCCCAGTGCTCGCCGGCGTTGGGCTTGTTGCCGTTGGGGCAGCCCACGGTCTCGCCGGGGATCAGGCCGAGCACCACCGTGCTGTCGGTGTCGCCGCCCTTGGCCGCGATGACGCTCTCGTAGGCCTGCATCGCGCTGTTCTCGTCCTCGACGTTGGGGTCGTCGGAGATGAAGGTCAGCACCAAGATCGCGTCCTCGCGCAGGAAGTCGAGGTTGCAGCCGCCCGGGCCGACCAGCGGCGGGCTGATCGACTCGACGAGCGCGTCCATCGGCCGCTCGGAGGGATGCCCCGCGGTCCCCACCGTGGCGACGCAGGTGAAGGCGTCGACGAGGTTCGGCTCGTCCTGCACGATGTAGCGGTTGCCCTGGTGCAGCGTGCACAGCTGGTTGCTCGAGAACGCCCCGGCGGGGTGGACGACGCCGGCGCCGCGCACGTTGTCGCAGGCGGTGAAGTCGGCGGTGCAGGCGTGGCCGTTTTGGCCCTCGCAGGTGTCGTGGGGCGCGCCGGCGCAGGCCTCGGGCGTGCAGCGCGTCTCGGCGTCGGTGTCGACCACCATGATGTGGAAGTCGTCCGTCGGCAGCTCGTTCTTGATGGTGTCGATGAACTGCGGGAAGGCGGCGGTGAGCTGGGCCTGCTCGCCCTCCATCGACACCGAGTTGTCGATCGCGAACACGAAGTCGACCTGCTGGCAGCCGTCGGGCAGCCCGGTGTTGCTCGTGTCGGTCGTGTCGGTGGTTTGACCCGTCGTCTGGGTCGTCTGGGTCGTCTGGGTCGTCTGGCTCGTCGAGCCGTCGCTGGTCGTCAGCGGATCCGTCGCCTGGCCCGTCGAGCTGGTCGCGTCCGTCGTGGACGTGGCGCCCTCGCTCGTCGCGCCGGCGGTGCCGGTGCCGGGGTCGGCTGTCGTCGCGTCGCTCGCGGACATCGCCGTGGCGCTCACCCCCGAGGCGATGCCGCTGGTCGGCGTGCTGTCGGTCTCTTCACGGCCGTCATCGCCGCAGGCGAGCAGCAGCGAGAGCGCGGCGAGGCTCGCGGCCGTGGAGAGGGCCTTGGGGGGGAGGCGTCGATCCATACGCTTGCCTACTACCAAGGCCGCGGGCCTCGTGGCCAGTCGGCATCCGCGCCGGCCCTGGGGTCGGGCGCGCTCGTGCGCGCGCGCTCGAGCTCAGCGCGCGGGCGCCTTGCAGATGAAGCCGAGCTCGAGGTCGCAGTCGAAGTCGCTCAGCCGCCCGTCGCTGTCGATGTCCAGGTTCGCGCAGTCCTCGTTCTGCAGGTTGTTCGGCTCCCCGTCGGCCCACGGCTCGTAGTCGAGCGGGGTCCCGTCGACCCAGCCGAACTCCCCCTCGACGACCTCATCGGCGAGCCCGACCCAGAAAGCGTGGGGCGGTGGCGTCACCGCGTCGGCGACGTAGGCGTGCTCGTCCAGCCCCGTGAGGACCGCGAGATCGACGCTCTCCCCCAGGTCCATGCAGTACTCACGGGCCCCGTGCCAGCTCTTCCCGATGGCGCAGAACCACAGCTCACCGTACTCGCCGCTGTAGGTCACGCAGCCGTTACACGAGGCGTTCTCGGGCGAGTGCTCGTCGACCAGCGCGTCGCAGTCGTTGTCTTGGCCGTCGCAGACCTCGAGCAGCGTCGGCGCCAGGTTCTCGTCGTTGTCGTCGCAGTCGTCGAATGCCTCGGATAGACCTTCGGGACAGGTTTCGCAGTGCTTCGTGGGCTCCGGCGTGAGCACGCCGACGCCGTCGCCGTCGCCGTCGGGGTAGCAGAGCACCTCGACGCAGCCGGTGCTGGTCGAGCTGTCGTCGCCGGTCGAGGCGTCGCCGGTGGTCGAGCTGGTCGTCTCGAGCTCGGTCGCGGTCGTCTCGAGCTCGGTCGTCGACTCGTCGCCGGTGCTGCCGTCGGTGTCGCCGCGCGTCGTCGCGAACACGGTGCCGACGCCGTCACTCGAGCTGCTGCTGCTCACGTCGGTCGCGGTCACGGTCGCGGTCGCGGTCGCGGGGCCCTGATCCGCGAAGCAGCCCGCCACGCACACACACGCGAGCGCGCGCGGTAGCAGGGCGACTCGGCGGGAGCGTGACACCGAGACAATTCATATCACCGTCGCGTACCGGAGCTCCGAAATACGTCGCGCGGACGCGCGCGGGTGCGCGCGCTTCGTTCTCGTCTCCGCGCGGTCGCGCCGGCGCTCCACGTCCTCGTGGACGCCGCCAGGGGACGGCGCTCGCGGACGCGCCCCGTCGCGCCCGACCTAGCGAGTGACCGAAAGTTAATGTTCGACGCGAGCGACACCGACGCGCTCGCGCGAGCCGGCGGGCCTCACGAGGGCTCGGGCAAGAAGCTGCGGGCCAGCGCGAGCGAGGGTCGCAGCACGTTCTCCTGGACCTGACGCTGGGCCTCGGCGTAGCCGCGCGGCAGCAGCTTGAACACGACGTCGAGGTGACGCGCGTCGGTCTCGACCGCGCGCAGCGTGACGACCGAGGTCACGAGGCCGAGCGCGTCGCGGATCGACGCGTTGTTCTGCAGCTGCGGCAGGCGCATGAGGTCGATGCGAAAGTGGTTACCCCGAGCCTCGCGGATCAGCGGCGGGATCCCGGGGAAGTGCGCGAGCAGATCGCCGGGCCGCGACAGATCCAGCGCGCCGGTCAGCAGCAGCGCCGAGAGCTGGGTCTTCTGCGAGCCGGTCGGGAGCACCTCGATCTGATCGATGCGGATGTCGACATAGGCCTCCTCCCCAGACAGCCGGATGTCGTCGATGTAGATCACCGCGCTCGCGCGGACCGGCGTGTCCATCATCTTGAGCGAGCCACCGAGCCGCAGGCCTGGCGGAGCCGCCTCGATCACGATGTCCTTGACCCCGGGGACCTTCGCGAGCTCGTGGATCATCCAGCGCAGCGCCGCCACCGGCAGTCCGAAGCGGAGTCCGATCGCGCCGAGAGCGGCGCGTCCGAGCTCGCTCGGGTTGCTTCGCAAGTACCGGCCGGCAGCGGTCGCCGCAGAGATCACCGTTCGAAACATGACTCGAGAGTACGCTCGATCGGCGCGCCGCGGCGACTTCAACGGTCGCGGACAAAACAGCGCATACGCCCGCGTGTTGGGGTGTGAAGGCGCGAACGCGTGGTGTCACGATCGTGCGGAGGTGCGCACCTCGTGGGCCGAGCGCGAGACTGATTGTGACAGCGCGACATGGCGGACAGGCTGCCACGACCCGTCGCGCCCGCCGGAATCGGCGGAGGGATGACAGCGGAGCGTCGCTGTGGAGCGGCCGTGATCGGGGGCGTACCCGCAAAATTGTCAGCCATAGAGACAGCGCTCGTTCTTGCTCACCGGAACCGGAGCGCAGGCGGCCGATTGTGGCCATGGGGGGCTCGTGTTCGAGATCTCGGCGTTTTGTGCGCGTCTCGGTGAGCTCTGTTTGCGCGATGTACAGACGCAGAACGGTCTGAGGGGATCGAGTTCGGGTTTGCGCGTCCAACACAGTGTCAATTATGTTTGCTTCGTGTGGAATCCGATCCGGACGAGTGCGCTGCTGACCGGCTTGGCCGGGCTTGCGATCTCTTCATCGGCCGCGGCATACGTGCCGCCGGCCGGGCACGGCCAACTGTCCGACACGCGGCTCGAGGTGGCGGGTCAGGGGCAGGCCACGCGCACGTCACGGGACGTGATCTGGAACCGCGTGCCTCCGCGGGCCGCCCGTGCCTGGCAGCGGCTGCGCGACGAGGCCCCCGGCGCGCGGGCGTCCTGGGATCGCGCGACCGGCGTGCCCAGTCGGATCATCGGCCACAGCGTCGAGGTCCCCAGCAGCGTCGCGTCCCCCGAGGTCGCCGAGCAGTACGCCCGCGGATTCCTCAACCGGCACCTCGACGTGCTCGCGCCCGGCTCGAAGGCCGACGACTTCGAACTCGTCAGCAACCACCTGGACCCCGACGCCGGGATTCGCTCGGTCGGCTTCGTCCAGAAGCACGCCGGCGCGCGGGTGCTCGGTGGTCAGGTCAGCTTCCGCTTTAAGCACGATCGGCTGCTCGCGATCGGCTCCGAGGCCTTGCCCAACATTCAGCTCACGCGCGCGAGCGCGGCTGCGCGCGCGCCCGCGTCGATCGTCGAGAGCGCGGCGATCGACTGGACGGAGGCGGTCTTGGATGTCGACTCGGCGGGCCTGACCGGCGGCGTTGACGGCCCGTTCATCTTGCCGCTCGTCGCCGACGGTCGCGTGCTCGGCTACCGCGAGGTGATGCGCGCGCGCGTCGACGGCGTCAGCGAGCGCGGCGCGCTGCTCGGTCGCTGGCGCGTGTACGTCGACGCGGTGACCGGCGAGGCCGTGGCGCGCGAGCAGACCCTGCGCTACGCCGACGCGACCCTGCAGCTCAACGTCTACGACCGCAACCCGATCGGCCCGCGCGGCGACTACCCGGCCGCCTACGTCGGCGTCACCGTCGCGGGCAACGGGACCACGACCAACGTGCTCGGCGGCTTCACGATCCCCGACGGCGGGGCCGACGTGTCGGCGACCGTCTCGGGTCAGTTCGCGACCGTGCTCACCGAGACTGGGCCCCAGGCGGCGCGCGACTTCGCGATCGGCGCCGGGCAGACCTACCTCTGGAGCGAGGCTGGCGACGAGCACCTCGACGCCCAGCTCAACGCGAAGGTCCACACCGAGCTGGTCAAAGAGTACATCCGCTTGATCGCGCCGAGCTTCGACTGGCTCAACCAGTCGATGAACGTGACCGTCAACATCGAGGACATCTGCAACGCGTACTCGGACGGCCACGACATCTTCTTCTTCACCTCGGGCTCGGGCTGCGAGAACACGGCGCTGATCTCGGATGTCGTCTATCACGAGATGGGCCACTCCGTGCACCGGCAGGCGCTGATCGAGGGCGTCGGCGCGTTCGAAGGCGCGCTCAGCGAGGGCATCTCGGATTACATCGCCGCGACGATCGTCGATGACTCCGGCATGGGTCGCGGCTTCTTCCAGACCGCCGACGCGCTGCGCGAGCTCGACCCGCCCGGCTACGAGTGGCACTGGCCCGAGGATCGCGGCGAGGTCCACGACGAGGGGCGGATCATCGGCGGCACGCTCTGGGATCTGCGGGCCGCGCTGATCAACAAGCTCGGCTACGCGCCCGGCAAGCAGCGGGCTGACCACATCTGGTTCCAGTCGATCCGCCGCGCCGTCGACATCCCCTCGATGTACGTCGAGGCGCTGGTCGCGGACGACGACGATGGGAACCTGGCGAACGGGACACCTAACGTCTGCGAGATCAACGCGGCCTTCGCCGCCCACGGGCTGCGCTCGGTGACCGCCGAGGTCGCGGACGTCTCGGTCGGCCTCGACACGCCCGAGGGCCACCCGGTCGAGGCGGTGATCAACGGGCTGTTCCCGCAGTGCGGCGACACGATCAGCGGCGCGACGATTCACTGGCAGGTGCGCGGCCAGGAGCAGATCGCCGGCTCGGTGCAGATGAGCCAGATCGGCGACGTGCTCGGCGGCGTGATCCCGCGCCAGCCCGAGGGCACCGTCGTGCAGTACAAGATCGTCTTCAACCTCGACGGCACGCAGCAGGAGCTGCCGCGCAACATCGCCGACCCGCGCTACGAGTTCTACGTCGGCGAGGTGTCGCGCGTTTACTGCACCTCCTTCGAGGACAACCCGCTCGCCGAGGGCTGGACCACGGGAGCGGACTTCGGCAAGGACGACTGGGAGTGGGCGCCCGCGGGTCTGCTGCCCGAGAGCGATGACCCCTCGTCGGCGTTCTCCGGCGGCTTCGTGTTCGGCAACGACCTCGGGCTCGCCGAGCAGGACGGGCGCTACCCGGCCAACACCCGCAGCGTCGCGACCTCGCCCATCATCGGCGTCGAGGGCTACCAGCGCGTGCGCCTGCAGTACCGCCGCTGGCTCTCCGTCGAGGACGGCATCTTCGACAACGCGACCGTCACCGCCTTCGGGACCCCGGTGTGGAGCAACTTCGCGAGCGAGGACTTCTCGCTGGGCGCGACCCACCATCTCGACGGCGAGTGGCGCTTTCACGATGTCGATGTCACCGACTACGTGCAGAACGGGCGCGTCCAGGTCGGCTTTGAGCTGCAGACCGACGGCGGCCTCGAGTTCGGGGGCTGGACGCTCGATGAATTCTGCATCGTCGGCGTGAACGAGGGCTTCTGCGGTGACGGCGTCGTCGACTTCGATAACGGCGAGGAGTGCGATGACGGCAACACCGACGACGGCGATGGCTGTGACGCGGACTGCCAGCCCGAGCCGCCGCCGCCGCCGCCCGACGACGATGACGACGACGACGACGACGGTGACGACGACGACGACGACGACGACGATGACGACACGGACACGGACACCGACACGGCCGGCAGCGACCTCGCGGATCGCGGCTGCGGCTGCGTCACCAGCGACCAGCCCGGCGGCGGCCTCGCCGGCCTCGCGCTCGGGCTGCTCGTGTTGAGCCTGCGTCGGCGTCGTCGCCCGTAGCGGGCGCTCGAGCGCGCGCTTGAGCTAGCGCGAGCGCGCGAGCGCGCTGGGGCTCAGTCCGCGGAGCCGCAGTAGCGGCCGTTACACACCAGCACGTTAGGGAGGCTGTAGAGATAGAAGTCGCCGCAGTTGACGACCGAGATGATCGACTGCGAGGCGCAGATGTTCCCGTTCCAGTTGAAGCAGACCTGCCCCGAGACGACGCCCTCCGCGATCTCCGGGTGCTCCGTGTTGAGGTAGCCGGTCCTGTTGGTGCCGCACGAATTCGGCGGGACCGTGCTGGTCGCCATCTGGGTGCCCGCGGCGCCCTGGAAGCGGTACCAGCCAGCTCCGACCCAGTCGTCCACCGGGTCGCTGTCGCAGACGTAGGGCTCGCCGAAGGTGTTCTTGTTGCGCGACGCCGCGTCGAGCACGTTGTAGGGCTCGTTGCACACCGGGTCGGTCTCGAACGTGCAGTTTGCGTCGCAGCCGTCGCCTTCGTCTGTGTTGCCGTCGTCGCAGACCTCGCCCGCGAGCTCGTTGAGCACGCCATCACCGCACAGCGCCTCGGTGCAGTCGTCGTTGCAGGTCGCCGACTCGCCGGCGTCGTCGCAGGCCTCGCCCGCCGACGCGTTCGCTATCCCGTCGCCGCAGGCCGCCTCGGTGCAATCCTCGTTGCAGGTCGCTGACTCGCCGGCGTCGTCGCAGGCCTCGTCGCCGCTCCACACGTAGCCGTCGCCGCACGAGGCCGGCGCGCAGGTGTCGAGGCAGCTGTCGTCGTTGTCGGTGTTGCCGTCGTCGCACTGCTCGTCGCCCTCGACGGTCCCGTTGCCGCAGGTGCTCGCCTTGCACGAGCTCGAGCAGCCGTCGCTCTCGTCGTCGTTGCCGTCGTCGCACTCTTCTTGCCCGGCCCACACAACGCCGTCGCCGCACGAGGCCTCAGCGCTGCAGTCCCCGAGGCACGCGTCCTCGTCGACGGTGTTGCCGTCGTCACACACCTCGTCGCCCTCGACCACGCCGTCGCCGCACACCGGGCCGTCGCCGCCGCTCGAAGAGGCGTCGACGCCGTCGGTCGACTCGCTGGCCGCGCCCGTGTTCGCGCTCGCGCCGCTCGTGTTGCCCGTGCTGGACATGGGCGCGGTCACGTACCCCGAGCCTGTCGAGCTGTCGTCGCGGCTGTCTCCGCTCGCGCAGGCGCTCGTCAGCAGCGCGCCCTGGCAGAGGACGATCAACAGCTCGGGGCGGGGGCGAAGAAGCCAACCAGGACGCATACGCGCAGTCTCGCACCTTTCCGGGCGATTCGCACCGCAGCGTCACGTGATGGCGGCCACGTCTACGCAGGAACTGTGTACACACAGGTTTCACGCGTGCGTACGCGAGGGGGCGTCAGCCCCCATTGTTGTACACGCACCTGGCGCGGAGCTGCGTGGGGCCGCGCGTCGTTTTGGCTTGGATAGGTGTCTACGACCCGCTCGAGCCAGCGCTGAAGCTGGCTCGATAGTCATGTCCAAACGCTGATCGTCAGCGCTTCTTCGCGGTCGTTCTCTTCGCGGTGGTTTTCTTCGCGGTGGTTTTCTTCGCGGTGGTTTTCTTCGCGGTGGTTTTCTTCGCGGTGGTTTTCTTCGCGGTGGTTTTCTTCGCGGTGGTTTTCTTCGCGGTGGTTTTCTTCGCGGGCGTTTTCTTCGCGGTGGTTTTCTTCGCGGTGGTTTTCTTCGCGGTGGTTTTCTTCGCGGTGGTTTTCTTCGCGGTGGTTTTCTTCGCCGCAGGCCCCGTGCTCACCGGCGCGGCGTCGCTTGGCGGCGGAAGATCCCAGATCCCGAGGGCCGCCAGCTGGCGCGCGACCGTGCCGCTCCAGTCGCGGTTCGCGGTCGGGTTCGCGGGGCTCGGGTGGAGGATCCGGCCGAACTTGACCGACGCGCTCGGCAGCGCCGCGCGGGCGCGCTTCTCCGCGAACGCGCCGACGCCGATGATCCACTCGGGCTCGAGGAGGCGCACGAGCTGCTCGAGGTGGCGATCGCAGGCCGCGAACAGCGGGTCGCGCTCGGCGGCGGGGAGCTTGTCGGGCGTCCTGTTGCGGCCGCTCTCCTCGAGGAAGGCGAGCGGGCAGTAGTTGGCGATGTAGTGATCTTCAAAAAAGCTCGGCGCGTCGCCGAAGCGCGCCGCGATCGCGCCCCACAGCCGTCGGCCGCTGACCTCGGAGCGCGCGCACGCGAAGCCGAGGACCGGGCGCTTGGGGTGCTCGCGCGCGGGGCGGCCGACCGCGCCGGAGATCTGCAGGAACTCCTTCACGTGGGTGATCTCGCCGAAGGGGACGCCGGTCTGGGACATGCCCCAAGGGCCCGGGTTCATCCCGAGGAAGATCACGCGCTTGCGGCCGCCCGCGAACGCCCTGACGTAGTCGCGGTGCGGCGCCCAGGCGTAGGCGAGCGGGTTGTAGACGTGGGTGACGGGCGCGGCGAAGCGGAGCTCGGCGACGTCGCGCGCGAGCTGGCGCGTGGCCGTGAGCAGGCGGCGCGCTCGCGCGGCCTGGGCGTCGCGCGTCGCGGCCTTGTTCGTGTCGTTCTCGCCGGCGGGCGCGGGCGCGCGCTTGGCCGGGCGCGTGGGGATCGTGGTGGCGTCGTGGGGCATCCGTGCGCGTCAGTCGTAGCATGGTTGCTCGGTTTCGCGCATCAGGGCCGCGGGCCGGCGCGGCCGTGCTCGCCGACGGTCGTTCGCGCGACGCGAGGCGCCGCCGCTGCGAGCGCGCGCGCTCGTGTGTAACCTGAACTTACTTACAGGTTTGATGCGGCGCGCCGCGGCGCGTGAACTTGTAGTGTCACGAAAGCTCGGCGCCGAGGAGGGGTGACATCGCACCTCGGGTGTTTGCTTTCGCCCGGCCGCGCGTCGCCATCACGGGCGCGCGCTCGCGTGCGTGCGGACCGGAAATCACCGTGACAGGCGCCCCGGAAACTCGATACCGTACTCTCCCAGGTAGCCCCATGGGAGAGCCCGAACCCTTACGTGTTCGCGACGCCCTCGACAAGCTGGTCAATCAGTTCGCCGACCCGCTGTCGTTCTTTCGCGAGCTTATTCAAAACGCCCTCGACGCCGGTAGCCAGGAGGTCGAGGTCTACTGCGAATTCGCGGCTGACGGCGAGGCCGCCGAGGCCGCCGAAGCCGACGAGGCCGATGATGACGCCGGCGTGCTGGTCCTCCGAGTCGAGGACTGGGGCGAGGGCATGAACCGCGAGATCATCGAGAAGAAGCTGACGCGGCTGTTCTCGTCGGCGAAGGACGGCGACCGGACCAAGATCGGCAAGTTCGGGATCGGCTTCGTCTCGGTGTTTGCGATCGAGCCGCGGGCGGTCTGCGTCGACACCTCCCGCGAGGGCGAGCACTGGCGCGTGATCTTCAACGAGCAGCGCGAGTTCAGCCTGCTGCGGCGCGAGGAGCCGGTCGACGGGACCAAGATCAAGATCCTCAAGCCGATGACGCGCGGTGAGTTCAAGCAGTTCCGCGCGCGCGCGCGCGAGACGGTGGAGTTTTGGTGTAAGCACGTGCCCGGCGAGATCCGCTTTGACGACGAGGTCGTCACCCGCGCGCTCGACCTCGACGCGCCCTGCAAGACCCGCGTGCGCGAGGAGGGGGCCGAGCTGGTGGTCGCGCACGCCGAGGGCGGCGAGAGCTTCTCTGGCTACTACAACAGCGGCCTGACGCTGGTCGAGGGCGACGGCGAGCCGGGCCTCGAGGGCATCGCGTTCAAGGCCTCCTCGCCGAACATCGAGCACACGCTGACGCGCGACGACATCATCCGCGACCGGGGCTTTCACCGCGTCGTCGGTCAGGTCAAGGCCGCGGTCTTCGGTCCGCTGTGCGCGGAGGTCTTCGAGATGCTCGAGGAGCACATCGTCCACGCCGCGCACGAGGGGCAGACCGAGTATCTGTACGCGGCCGCGAGCTGGCACCTCGAGCACGAGCGCCCGCTGCCCGACGCGGTGCTCGGGCGCCACGTCGCGCTGGCGCCCTCGGGGGCGCGGGTCTCGCTCGACTCGATCATGACGGCGCTGACCAGCGGCGAGCTGCTGCTCGCCGGCGCGCGCAGCCCGGTGACGGACGCGCTCGAGGCCAAGGGGACGCTCGTCGTGCTCGTGCCGGGCGACGCGGAGCCCGACGTCGAGGGCGAGGACGCCGGGGAGGACGAGGACGCGGACGCGGACGAGGCGGCGGAGCAGGAGCAGCCTGTGCAAAAGTTCTTGTCGTCCGTGCGGTCGCGGGTCGGCGGGCACACGAGCTGGGTCGGCGACCGCTTCTGCATGCCGGCGCCGCCCGCCGACGAGGGGGAGGGCGCGCGCTGGCGCGAGCTCCAAGCCGCGACGGCGCAGCTCATGCGAGACTACGGCGCGAAGCTCTCGGAGGTCCGGCTCGGGCACTTCCGCTACCCCGAGTCGGCGATCGCGGATCGCGTGGCGATCTCCCAGCGCGAGAGCTACGCGCTCGAGCCGGTGACCGACGTTCGCGTGATCGGGATGTCGTTCTTCTCGCGCCGGCGTGCGCTCGTGATCAACGCGGATCACCCGCTGGTGATCACGCTGATCGAGCTCGCGCGCAGCGAGCCGGAGTTCGCCGCGTACCAGCTGGCGAAGCTGTTCTTTCTCGGTGAGCGGCTCGACGCCCAGCTCGACGCCCAGCTCGCCAAGCACACGATGGAGCGAAGGTGGCAAAGGTCGAAGAGCTAGTAGCGGCGCTGCACGCGGAGGGGGCGCTCGACACAACCGGGGGCTTCACGCTCGACAGCGCGCGCGCGCGCGAGAAGCTGCGGCAGTACCAGCTCGCCCGTCCGCACGAGTACGTGCTCCTGCTGGTGCAGGCGGCGATCCTGCGCGGCGCGACGAAGATCCGCTTCGACATCGACGCCGACGACGTGCGCATGAACTTCGACGGCACGCCGTTCACGCGCGACGACTTCGCCGATCTCTACAGCGCGATGTTCGTCGATCGAGCGACGCGCGAGGTCCAGGCCAAGCAGGAGCTCGCGCTCGCGGTCAACGCGGCGATGGCCCTCAACCCGCGCTACATCCGGGTGTTCAGCGGCGATGAGCAGTCGCGCGTGTTCCTCGAGCTGCGGCCGAACAAGGCCGACAAGCTCAACGACGTGAAGCCCATCGCGCTGGGCACGTGGATCCACGTCAAGCAGCGCTTCCGCCCGGGGCTCTTGGTCCAGTTCCTGCGCAACCTCCGAGGGACGATCGTCGAGGAGCTCGCGCTGCGCGAGCGCTGCCGCTTCGCCGACGTCGAGGTGGTGCTCGACGGCGAGACCATCTCGCACGGCTTCGCGCTGCCCGGGCTCGCGGCCGAGACCGCGATCGCGCTCGACGGGGTGAAGGGGACCGGCGGCCTGATGCCGCCGGACGGCGACGAGGATCCGCCGCCGGCCAGCGTCGACATCCTGTGCAACGGCGTGATGATCACGCGGCGGACGCTGGACCAGCTGCCCGCCCGGTTCCGAGCGGTGGTCGACGGCTCGCACCTCAAGAAAGACGTGTCGCAGTTCGAGGTCGTGCAGGACGAGGCCTACGATCAGGTGATCGACGCGGTCACGCGCTGCTGCGAGGCCGCGATCGTCACGCTGCTGACGCGCCACGCCGAGGCCGCGGCCGCGCCGGTGTGGGAGCACGAGCTCGCGCGCGACTGCCTGGAGCGCTGGGGCCCGAAGTGGACGAAGGCGGACGGCGAGCTCAAGGCGCAGCTCGACCGCGAGCCGCTGCTCGTGGCGGCCGCCGCGATCCCGCTGTGGTCGACGACCACCGGCGCGCGCTTGACGACGCGCGCGCTGATCACGAGCGCGGGTGACATCGAGTACGCGCGCAAGCGCTTTGAAGGGTTCGTCCCGGACGACATGGCGCCCGTGCTGCACCTCCCGGAGGGCGCGGCGTCCGACGCCGCGCTGACCCTGCTAGCGAGCCTGTTCGGCGATCGGGTCAAGGACGTCACGCGCAAGCTCGAGCGGGCCTACAAGCACGAGAAGAACCGGCTGGCGTGGCGCTCGCGCCCCCACCCGCCGCACCTCGGTGACGGCGCCTACGTCGCTACCGCGCCGATCGTCGACAAGGGCGTCGGCGGCGTCGTCGGCCTGCGGGCGCTCGGCAGCCAAGGCTGCGAGATCCGGATGGTCAAGGACGGCTGCCTGCTCTACGAGGTCGCGCCGCGCTTCGGCGTGCCGGGCCTGGTCGCGGTGATCGTCGCCGACTTTCAGCCCAACAGCGCCTACGACGGCGCGCATCGAAACAAGGTCATGGCGCGCTCGCTGCACGCGTTCTTGCGGGCCGTCGAGCGCATGATGACGAGCCTCGCGCAGGGGGTGCTGGACCGCGAGCGCGCGCTCGACGACCTCAACACGCCGACCCGGGGGCTGCTGCGCAACTTCATCGTGCACGTCGTCAACGGCGGCTACGCGAGCGATCTGTTCATCGAGTTCGGCTTCTCGAAGTCGGTCACGCTCCGCCAGCTCAACTCTATGGACCGGAGCTTCGTGCCCGACTGGCAGCTCCGCGGCGACGCGCACCCGCTCGCCCAGCTGCCGCTGTTTCGCAGCGTCGGCGCCGGCTACCTCTCGCTCGTCGAGCTCGCCGCGCTCGCGGCCCAGGGCGACGGGGTGCCGTGGCTCGAGCACGACCCCATGCCGGGCCTCGAGGGCGTGCCGCCCACGCTCTTGGTGCTGCCCAAGGACGAGCGCGAGGCGCTGACGCGGCTGCTGGGGCGCAAGGCGCTGCGCGACTTCGGGGCCGAGCTGCTGCGCCTCGAGGCGCGGGCGCGGTTCTTCGCGCGGCCCGAGTCCACGCTCACCTTGCTCGGGCCGGTGCTCTCGTCGGTGACCTTCGAGCACGGGGGCGTCCGCGGCGTGCTGGGTCTGCAGAGCATCGCGATCGGCGAGTCGAAGTTCACGGTCCTCAAGCACAACCGCGCGATCGGGGAGCACAGCTTTAAGGTCGGGCTCCGCGGGGTCGTCGGCGTCGTCAACGATGACGACGCGCCCGTCGACGACACGTGGACGGAGCTCGAGTACGGCGGCAAGCGCCTGGCGATCGAGGGGGCGATCCTCGCGGGCCTGCCGAGCTTGGTGGCGAGCGTGCGGGAGTTTCAGCGCACCTCCGGCGGGAGGCGCCCGCGGCTGCAGGAGCTGCTGTTCGAGGTCGCCTCGGCGGTCTACACGAACGCGGCGACGCTCAGCGTCCACCGGGACCTGCGCCGCGCGCTCGGCGAGGAGCAGGGCGATCAGGAGTTCGCCGCGATCCTCGCGCTGCTGGAGACCTGTAATCAGGGACAGCTCACCGACGCGATCCGCGTGGTCCGGGGCGCCGGCGGGGGGCCGCCGCGCGCGGACGCGGTGGAGAAGGCGCTCGGCGCGAGCCGCAAGCGCCGCGCCGACCCGCTGGCGATCCTGCGCGTCGGCCTGCTCCCCGAGCTGCTCGAGATCATGAAGCTCGAGCTGGCGCGGACGAGCGCCGGCAAGCCCGTCAGCATGGGCGAGCTGCTGATGTCGGAGCGGGTCTACTATGTCCTAAGCGACAGCCCCGAGATCTACTACGACGGCGACGAGCGGCGGGTCGTCCGGCTCGGCAAGCGCGAGGCCGGGGTCTTGCGGGTGCTGCTCGGCAAGAACGCGCTCATCGACTCGATGGCGTGGCTCTACACCTGGGCGCAGCGCCAGGCCTTCGAGCGCCGGCCGCCGCTCGAGGCGCTGAAGATCGACGACGACGACGCGATCGTCACCATCGAGATCGACGAGGACGGGCGCCGCGGGCAGCTCGGGCTGCGGCGCTGGGGCATCCAGGGCGGCGGCGCCTCGACGCTGCGCGTGTGCACCGATCACAAGGTCGTGTGCGCGCTCCAGCTCGAGCTGGACCTGCCGATGGTCGGCGTCGTCAACTTCGACGAGCTCGACGTGAGCGACGACTTCGCCAGCATCAGCGACCGCGCGCAGTCCGAGATCATGGTGTTCTGCGACAGCAAGGTCGAGGCATTGCTCGCCGAGCTCGCGTCGCGCTGGGCGGCGCTCAACGTCAACGGCGTGGAGACGGCCTCGCAGTGGGTGATGCACGCGCTCGTCGTCAAGGCGCGCAACGCCGGCAGCAACCGGCGCAAGCTGAACTCGCCGGCGCTCAAGGCCCTCGCCGCGGTCCCGGCCTTCCCGGGCCTCGGCGGCGAGCGCTACAGCCTCAGCGATCTCAGCGAGGTCCATCGCGCGCGCAAGCGCGTCCCCTACTACGTCGGTTCGAACTTCCCGGGCGACGCGCCGGACTTCCCCGTCGTCGAGGCCTCGCCCTGGATCCTCGACGCGCTCAACGCCCTGTTCCCGACGCTCGAGGACTACCGCGAGACCTACGAGCGCGAGCAGGCGATCGCGCGGCGCAAGGCGCAGGCGCGCGAGCTGGCCGCGGAGCCGCCGAAGGACGCGCTGTTCTCCGTCAAGGTCAAGGACAAGGGGCTCTCGGGTCACCTGTGGGTCACGCCCACCACCATGGGCCCGCTGCCGCAGGTCGATCTCGGCGACGACGGCAAGGTCGTCGAGCGTCGGCAGCTCGGCGAGGGCTACCCGTGCCACGGCGCGATCCAGGTCCCGGCGATCCGCGTCGACAAGACCTGGGAGGCGGTCAACCTGGCGCGCAAGCAAGAGGGCGCGCTGCGGCGCGGGATGAACCGCCTGTACCGCGAGCTCGTCAACACCTACGAGCGCCTGGTCGAGGTCGAGGGCGGCGGCGACGGCACGATCGCCGACCGCGTGCGCGAGGCCTTCGGCGCCCACGTGACGCCCGACCAGATCGCGCGGGTGCTGCGGCCGCTCACGCTGCGTCTGCACAAGTCGCGCGGCAACAAGAAGTCGAGCGAGCGGACCCTGTACCGCAAGCTCCGCGCGCTGCCGCTGCTCCCGCTCGGCAACGGCCGGCTGGTCTCGCTGGAGGTCGCGCTCGACGAGCGCCCCTCCCAGCTCGAGCACCTGGGGCTTTGGTTCGTCGCGCCGCGCGAGTGGAAGGACAAGCTCAAGACCGTCGACGAGCTGGCGGAGGACGACGCGAATCCGGCGGACGAAGACGAGAGCGCGAAGCCGGGCAAGAAGAAGAAGCGCAAGAAGAAAAAGAAGAAGGTCGAGGTCAAGGAGCGGCAGCCGACGCCCGAGCCGCTGCCCCCGCCGAGCGCCGAGCAGCGCCTGCTCGACTCGGTGCGCGCCGAGCTGCGGCTGGTCCGCGGGCGCGACCACGAGCTGCTGTCGAACGCCCATCTCGACGCGGTGGACATCGACACCCGGGCCGGCGCGCCGCTGGTCTACGAGCACAAGGCCCGTTTCTGCATCAACCTCGCGGACCCCGTGGCCGCGCGCGCGCTGCAGGAGTTCGAGGCCGATCCGCTGCTCGTCAGCGTGCTCGCCTCGGCGGTCTACACGGCGCTCAACCTGTTCTTCGACAAGATCGAGGACGACCACGAGGCGGCCTTCCACGCGCTGCACGCCCGCCACGTGCTGACGGCCGCCGCGGCGCGCCCGAGGCCGCGGGTGAGCAGCGGCGAGCTCGGCTGAGGCGCGCGGCTCAGCCCTCGACGCCGCACATGCCGACCTGCTCATAGCCGCAGCCGGGCGCGATCGCGTGCCAGTAGCCCGTGATGCACTGCTGCCCTTCGGGGCATGTGTTGGGCGCGGCGAGCTCGCAGAACTCGGTGCAGCAGAAGAAGTCGCGGCAGCCGGGGACGTGCTCGGCGTCGGCGCAGACCAGGCCCTCGGCGCACACGCCGGAGAGCGTCATCGAGCACGGCTCCCCGGGGCCCGCGGGTCCCTCGGGGTCCGGGGGCATGCACGCGAACGAGTAGCTCATTGTGCATATCTGTCCGTCGGGGCACTCGCTCTGGAGCGGGTCGCAGCGGGCCGGGAGGCACACGCTGAAGCCCGTGCCATACACGTGGCAGGCGGTGCACGGCTCGACGCAGGTCGGCGCGATGTTCTCGCCCTCGCACAGGCCGACGCAGGTCCCCACGCCCTGCTCGTCCAGGTTGTAGCAGAGCATCCCCTTGTCGCAGTCGTCGGCGCCGGTCTCGAAGTCGTACTCGTAGCAGGTCTCGCCGAGTCCGAGGGGCTGCGGCGCGATCGGGACGCAGTGGGTGCTGGCCCAGGCGTTCCCTCCGTCCGGGTCCCACCACGCGCACTTCTGGCCCTCGGGGCAGTCCTGCGCGAAGGGATCGCAGCTGTTCGCGTCCGGGATGTCGACGTCGCAGATGAAGTCGCAGGCCGTGGTCGAGGAGCTCGAGGAGGAAGTCGACGATGAAGTCGACGATGTCGACGTCGAGGAGGAGGACGAGCTTGCGGCGCTCCCCGCCGAGTCGTCGCTGACCGTCGAGGCGCTCCCGCCCTCGCTGCCCGCGCTCGTCGACGCGCCCGGTCCGCAGGCGCAGACGAGCGAGACCAAGGCGACGCTGGACCACCACCGCACCGCGGCATTCTACCGCGCCCGTGTTCACGGCTCCCCGCGGTGCTCTACACTCCGGCCGCGATGACCCACGGACGCATCCTCCTCAATCAAGCGGGCCCCGGCCTCGGCCTTCCCAGCGTGAGCCCGTTCTGCATGCGCCTCGAGGCGTTCTTGCGGCTCGTGGGCCTGGACTACGAGGTCGACAACAAGCCCGCGCTGGGCAAGGCGCCCAAGGGCAAGGTGCCGTGGATCGACGACGGCGACACGTCGCTCGCCGATACGCACTTCATCATTGAGCACTTGAAAAACACGCGGGGGCTGACGATCGACGCGCGCCTGAGCGCGGCGCAGCGCGCCACGGCCCACGCGTGCACGCGCATGCTGACCGAGAGTTTTTACTGGGTCCTGGTCCACAGCCGCTGGCTGTACCCGCCCTCGTGGGCGCCGTTTAAGCGCGAGTTCGTCACGATCATGCCGCCGGTGGTGGGCCATTTGATCATCCCGTTGATCCGCCGCGGGATCCGCAAGCAGGCCCACGCCCACGGGATGGGGCGCCACAGCGACGCGGAGATCGCCGCGCTCGCGCGGGCGGATCTCGAGGCCCTCGAGGCGCTGCTCGGCGACCGCGAGTGGTTCTTCGCGCAGGTTGATGGTGACGCGGCGCCGACGAGCTTTGACGCGACGGTCTACGCCTTCGTCGCCCACCTGCTGGTGCCGCCCTTCGACACGCCGCAGCGACGCGAGCTGAAGCGGGTCCCGAAGCTCATCGAGCACACCGAGCGCATGCACGCGCGGCTGTTCCCCGAGCTGCCGCTCGAGGTCTCGCCGCTGTGAGACGGACGATCTCGCGCGGAAGATTTTTTTCGAAAACGGCTTGCGCGGGGCTTCGGAATCCCTTACATACCAAACAGTCGGTTTGACAATGGGGCGAGGCGAAGCGCGCAAGAAGCTGCTCGAGGCGGCCGAGGATTTGATCCTCGCCCGCGGGCTGTCGGCCGCGACCGTCGACCAGATCTGCCGGCTGGCCGGGGTGACCAAGGGCGCGTTTTATCACCACTTCAAGTCGAAGGACGCGCTCGCGCTCGCGGTGCTGGACTACTACTTCCAGCGCGTCGCGGCGGCCTTCACCGTCGACGCCGTGCTGGCGAGCCCGCGCGAGCGGCTCGACGCGCTGCTCGATCGGGCCGAGGAGGTCGCCGCCGGGCCGATCCTCCGGAGAGGGTGCCTGATGGCCGTGCTGGCCCTGGAGGTCGCCGAGAGCGATGATCGTCTGCGGGTCGCGGTCGCCGAGCGCTTCGACCAGCTCGGCTTCGGCGTGGAGACCGTGCTGCGCCAGGTGCTGCGCGAGCAGGGCCGCGCGCCAGCGGCAGCGCGCGCGGAGGCGAGCGCCATGGCCCAGCAGTTCCTGGTGAGCCTCGAGGGCGGGATCACGCTCGCCAAGGCCCATCGCGATCCGAACCGCGTGGTCGAGGCGGTGCGATTTTATCGCCGCAGCCTCGAGGCCCAGCTGCGCTGAAGTCCCTTGTTTTGCGCCGGGTCCGTCCGGCCGATTTTTTACTCACTAAACATACCAACCAGTCGGTACCTTTGTTCCAGCGAGTCAGGAGAAGAACGATGCCCAACAACACCAAGAACACCCTCAGCCTTGACCTCGACACGACCGCCTTCGTCGTCACCGATCCGCAGGTCGACGTGCTCGCCCGCGACGGCGCGCTCGCGGACCTGCTGTACGCGCAGGTCGAGCAGCGCGACGTCGTCGCCAACCTCCGAGCGATCCGCGACCAGGCCGAGCGCAGCGATGTGCCCGTGATCTACTCGACGCTCGTGCACGGCGCGAAGAACGTCGCGGCTCCGGTGACCAACGCGCCGATCTACCAGCTGCTTCATGACCGAAAAGCCATGCGCGGGGACGCCGGCGGCGCGATCGTCCCCGAGCTCGCGCCGACGGAGAAGACGACGCTCGCGAGCCCGCGCGCGGGCATGATGGCCTTCGGGACCACGGACCTCGACTCGCTGCTGCGCGCGCGGGGAGCCAAGACGCTGATCATGGGCGGCATGGTGCTCAACCTGTGCCTCGAGGCGAACATCCGCGCGGCGGTCGACCTGGGCTACGAGGTCATCGTGGTCTCGGACGCGAGCGCGACGCTGTCGGACGCGGCCCACGAGGCGACGCTGGCGACGCTCGGGCTGATCGCCAAGCACGTCGTGACGACCGCGGAGCTGCTGCCGGCGCTCCAGCGCGCGGCGGCGGCGGCCTGAGCGATCAGGTGGTCTTCAAGACAGCCCGGCGCGCGCGGGCGCGTCGGGCCGTCGAGGCGCGTCGTGATCACCCGCCCGAGGGATCAAAGCGCGAGCGGTAGACGCCCCAGCGCTGCGGCCAGCCGGGCACGCGGTGCTCGCCACGACGGGCCCAGCGCGTCAGGTGCAGCGGCAGCGCCGTTTCGAACTGGAACCACGCGGAGCGGTCGGGGATCCGCGCGCCGGCGTCGTCGCGCCGTCGGTACTCGCGCTCGATGGCGCGGGCGAGCACGCCGTGGGCGGTCATCGAGGGCGTGACGAAGTAGCCGCCCTCGCGGAAGGGTCCGTCCTCGCGCAGGCCGGGGTCGCGGATGATGCCGTTGAACTCGGTGGTCGCGTTGCGGTGGAAGAACGGCGGGCGGAAGGTGTGCTCGGTGTTGTCCCAGCGCGGGGGGAAGAACACGAGGTCGAGGCTGTTGGAGCCCTGCTCGTCGAGCGGCGCGCCGATCACCGTGTAGATCGAGGGGTCGGGGTGGTCGAAGCGGGTGTTGCCGACCGGGCAGAAGCAGCCGAGGTCGTAGACGTAGGGCGCGTAGTTCCCGTGCCAGGCGACCACGTCGAAGGGCGAGTGGTCCTGGGTCGCGGTGAACAGACGGCCGCCGAGCTTGGCGGTGATCTGAAAGCCGGGGGCGAGGCGATCTTCGAACCAGGCGACGGGGGCGCGGAAGTGGCGGGGGTCGGTGAGCCCGTTGGCGCCGACGGGGCCGCGCTCCGGCAGCTCGAAGTGACGGCCGAAGACCTCGGCGAGGTAGCCGCGCGCGGCCCCGTCGCGCAGCAGCACGCTGAACAGCAGGCCGCGGGGGAGGGTCGCGATCTCGCCGGGCTGCAGCTCGAGCGCGCCGAGCTCGGTCAAGAGCGTCAGGCGCCCGCGCTGGGGGATCAGCAGGAGGTCGCCGTCGGCGTTGTAGAGGGCGCGCTGCTCCATGGAGCGGTTGGCGGCGTAGACGTGCAGCGCGTAGCCGCGGCGCAGGCTCGGCGAGCCGGCGCCGCCGATCGTCGCCACGCCGTCGACGAAGTCGGTGGGCGCGTCGGGGAGCGGGAGCGGGTCGAAGCCCATGAGGTTGGGCTCTTGTTCGTCGTCCCAGTCCGCGACGAAGGTGGGGTGCGCGAGCGGCTCGTCGGCGAACGGGCCGCGCAGCGCGGACGGGCGGATCCGGTAGCACCAGGTGCGCAGGTTGTGATGACGCGGGGCGGCGAAGCCGGTCCCATTAATCTGCTCGGCGTGCAGGCCGTAGGGCGGGCGCAGCGGGGTGTTCTGCCGCCGTGGGAGCGCGCCGGGCAGCGCCTCGCTCGCGTGCGTGTTGCCGAAGCCGGTCTGGTGGCGGCGCCCGGGCTCGCGACCCGCGAGCAGCTCGCTGATCGCGAGGCGCTGGCGCGCGCTCTCGGCGTGGCGATCACCTGGCTCGTGGAGCAGGTGAACCGTCGCGCCGGCGTCGCGCAGCGCGTCGGCGGCGGCGTCGACGTCGGCGCGCGTGACCCAGCGATCGTCGTCGGCGACGCCCACGACCGCGACCGCGCCGGCGAGCGCGCGGGTGAGCGCGGGCTGCTCCTCGGCGGGGCCGACGCGGGCGCCCGCGGGCGCGAACACGCCGGCGATCGGGTGAGCTGTCCGCGCGAACACCTCGAGCGCGAGGCAGGCGCCCTGCGAGAAGCCGTAGAGGTAGACCGGGGTGCCAGGGCGCACGGCCGTGAAGACGCGCGCGAGCGTGCGCTCGATCGCCGCGAGCGCGTTGGGCAGCGCGGGCCCGAGGGCGGCGTGGGGGGTGGTGTACGCGCCGGGGTACCAGCTGCGCCACGGGGCCTGGGGCGCGACGATCAGGACATCGCGCGCGTGCCCGGCGAGCTCGAGCGCCCGCGCGGCGATCGTGCCGGCGTCGCCGCCGCGGCCGTGCAGCGCGACGACGACGCGCGCGGCCTGGGCCGGCTCGGGCCCTATGACCGTGCTGTCTGGACAACCAGATAGAAGCCAGCGGCGCTCGTGCGCGCTCGGGCGTCGGCCCTCCCAGGCGTCGCGCGCCCACGGGCGCTCGAGCAGCCCCTCCTCGAGCAGCTCGCGCGTGTTGTGGGCGGGATCGGGCGCGAGCTCCTGGACGGCGCGGGCCGCCTCGACGCGGCGCAGGAGGTCGTGCAGGCGCGCGGGCAGGTCATGGCAGGCGGACGCGCGCGCGAGCTCGCCGGCGAGCTCGGGGCGCGCCCGCATCAGCGCGGCGGTGAAGTGGGGCAGGAGCGCGGCGTGCAGCGGCGCGTGGGGAAGATCGAGGCGACCGCCGAGCGCGTGCGCGACCGTGTGCTGCTCGCCCATCGCGGCGCGCTCGAGCACTTGGGCCGCGAGCGCGGCGGCCTGCAGCGCCCGCGTCGGCGCGTCGCGCGGGGTCGGCTGAAACGCCAGCGCCTCGATCGCGGGGACGAGGCGCTCGACCGCCGCGAGCGCCTCGGCGCGCAGCTCGTCGGACAGCGTCGGCACCGAGAGCGCGCTGATCGGGTGGGCGAGCGCGTTGAGCAGGCTGGTGAGCGCGACGGCGCGGGGCATCCCGACGAGCAGCGCGGGCGCGTGGACGACCGCGTCGGGGCGCACGCGCGGGTCTCGGCCGGTCTGCTTGCGGCCGCCCTCGGTCTCGCCCCAGATCGAGGTCATCTCGGAGCCGGCGTAGGTCGTCGGGACGGCGACGACGCGCAGCTCGTGGCGGCGTCGCAGCGCCTTGGCGAGGCCGGTGGTCGAGCCGCCGCCGAGGCTGATGATCGCGTCGGCGCCGGCGCGCGCGCGCGCGTCCGCGGCCGCGTCAATAATGTCTTTTGGAACATGTACCTTCGCGCGGTCGAAGATCGCGCGCGGGCGCTCGCCGAGCGCTCGCTCGAGCCGCGGCAGATGGCGGCGCGAGGGGGTCGTGAGGATCAGGAGGCGGCGGGCGCCCAGGCGCTCGAGCGCCGCCGGCAGCCCGTCGAGGCCGTGAATGATGCGATCGTCCGTCGGCATGGGGGAGCCCGCGCGTCGCGGACACCGTACCAGCGCGGGGCGCAGGACGCCGCGGGGCGGGCGACATGAGCGGGGCCGCGGGCGAGGCCGCGCGCGGGCGCGTCGCTGCAATCGAGGCGCGCACGCGGCACAATCCCAGGAGCGGCCACGCGCGGTCGCGAAGCGAGCGTCGCCCGATGTCTTCACTGCTCCTGTTCGCCTCGGCCCTGACCCTCGTGACGTTCGCGGCGCACGTGTTCGCCGGCGGGAGCGAGTGCGTCGACGCGATGTACGACTCGAGCTTCGACTCGTACCCGCGCGAGACCGTGTACGCCTGCTGGCACCTCACGAGCCTGCACCTGGGGCTCAGCGCCGCCGTGCTGCTGCTCGCGGGGCTGTTCCCGGGCTCCGAGGCCTGGCTGACGCTGGCGCGCGCGGTCGCGGTCCTGTTCGTGCTGTACGCGCTCGTGTTCCTGCAGGTCGCGCGCAGCTCGGGCCTGCCGCAGGCGTTCCTCAAGTTGGCGCAGTGGATCGTGTTCCTCCCGCTCGGGCTGCTGATCGGCTGGGCGACGCTGTAGCGATCTCCGCGGGCGGGCGCGCGCGCGTGGGCGCCCGTCAACTTCGTACAAGACGCGCTCACTCGACGATGATCTCGTCGACGAAGATGAAGGCCGGGTTGCCGCGCCCCGGGTGCCACGCGGGGATCGGCCCGAGGTTGCGCGCGCGCACGCGGACGTAGCGAGCCCGGGTGTTCGCGGGCGGCTTCACCTCAAGCTCGCGCAGCAGCACCTCCTCGGTCTTGAGCGGCACGTCGTGGCGGGCGACGCCGAGCTCGGTGAAGTGCTCCCCGTCGCTCGAGACCGCGTACTCGACCTGCTTCGGGAGCCAGATCCACGAGCGCGCGTCCTGGAGGTAGCCGCTGGCGAGTCGGCGGATCCGCTGGACCTCCCCGAGATCGACGACGGCCTCGAAGTCGCTGGGCTGGTAGCCCTGCCAGCCGCCGGCGCGCCAGTTTGTAGTGCCGCGCAGGCCGTCGATCACGCCGTGGTCGCCGCCCGCGGTGTACTGGCGGTTGTAGCGGTGGGTGAGCGTGACGCTCCAGTCTTCGCGGCGCCGGTGAAACTGTGACCGCGTCTCGTGGCTCACGCGCGCGTCCGCGGCGACGGCGATCGCCCGCAGGGTCGTGGTCTCGCGCAGCGCGAGCGGGGTCTGGTAGCGCGGGGAGTCGCGGCTCGGCGCCGAACCGTCGAGGGTGTAGTGAATCGCGGTCGCCTCCGCGCCGCCCGTGAGCGTGACGGTCAGCTCGCCGGTGAAGCTGCGCTGCGTCGGCGAGGCGGTCGGCGCGGTCACCAGCGCCGGCGCGTCGACTCCGCCGGAGGCCTCGAGCGCGCGCGATCCTGTCCCCCAGGACTTGTTGGGCTCAGGGCCGAGCTCAAACCGCAGGTGACCGCCGGCGGCGAGCTGCTCGTGGCTGAGCTGGGTGCCCGTGAGCGGTTCGTCGTTCAGCGTGACGCGCTGGATGTAGGGGGAGTTCTCCGAGAGCCCCTCGGCCTCGATGACGAGCTCACGGCCCTCGGCGAGCTTCACGACCGCGCGTTCGAAGCGCGGCGTGGTCAGCTCGTAGCCGCCGGCGCAGGCGTCGACCGGGTACAGGCCCAGCGCGCTCAGGACGTACCAGGCGGACATCTGCCCGCAGTCCTCGTTGCCCGGCAGGCCGTCGGGCGTGTCGCGGTACAGCGTGTCGATGATCTCGCGGACGCGCGCCTGGGTCTTCCACGGCTGGCCGGCGTGGTTGTAGAGGTACGCGACGTGGTGGCTCGGCTCGTTGCCGTGGGCGTACTGCCCGATCAGCCCGGTGATGTCGGGCTGGCTGCGCCCGCGCAGGCTGGGGTCGGCGGTGAACAGGGTGTCGAGGCGGGCGGCGAAGGCCTCGCGCCCGCCGTGCCGCGCGATCAGGCCCGGCAGATCGTGGGGCACGAAGAAGCTGTACTGCCACGCGTTCGCCTCGGTGTAGTGATTGTTGACCTCGGTCGGGTCGAAGGGCTCGAGCCAGCCGCCGTTGACCCGCGGGCGCATGAGGCCGGTCTCGGGGTCGTGGAGGTTCTTCCAGTGCTGCGCGCGGGCGGCGAAGCGGGCGGCGGTCTCGTCGTCACCTGTACGCGCGGCCATGTCGGCGATGCAGGCGTCGTCGAAGGCGTACTCGAGGGTCTTCGAGACGGACTCGTGCTCGCGCTCGCTCGGGATGTGGCCGCGCTCGCGGTAGGCGTCGATCCCTAAGTGGTCCCGGGTCGCGCTGTCGACCATGGCCGCGAGCGCCTCCTCGGCGCCCAGCTCGTCGAGGCCCGAGACGCCCTTGCGGTGGGCGTCGACGATCACGGGGACGGCGTGGTAGCCGATCATGCAGCCGGTGTAGTTCGCGGCCAGCTCCCACATCGCCAGCGCGCCGCCGTCGCGGTGGTGGGCGATCAAAGAGCCCACGAAGTCGGCGGTCCGCTCGGGCTCGATGATGGTGTAGAGCGGGTGCGCGGCGCGAAACGTGTCCCACAGCGAGAACACGGTGTGCTGCGTCCAGCCCGGCGACGTGTGCACCTGCAGGTCGGTCCCGCGGTAGCGGCCGTCGACGTCTTCGAACAGGTTGGGCGCGATCATCGTGTGGTAGAGCGCCGTGTAGAAGCTGCGGCGGTGGCTGTCGTCGCCGGCGGTGACCGTGATCTTGGCGAGCTGCTCGCTCCAGGCCGCGCGGGCGCGGGCGCGGTAGCCGTCGAAGTCGAAGGTGTCGGCGATCTCGGGCCTGGCGATCTCGGCTTGGAGGTTCTTTCGCGCGCCGTCCACGTCGACCGACGAGATGCCGACGACCACCGTCAGCGGCTTCGTATCGCCCCTCACGGGGCCGAAGTGCAGCAGCGCGCGGCGATCGTCCGCCCGCAGGGCTCGACCCCGGATCACCGCGCCGTCCTCCCGCGCGGGGTAGGTCTCGAACGGCCGCGAGAAGCGGGCGACGAAGTACACGTGCTGATCGCGGGCCCAGGCCTTCGACCGGCGCATCCCCTCAAGCTCGCGCTCGCCGCTGATTCGAAGTGACGCCTCGAGCACCTCGTCGCGGTGCGCGAGGTCGATGAGGACTGCGGCGTCGAGCCGCAGCAACTCCTTCTGAGGACCCCCAGGCTCCGGGGACGGGAACCGGTAGCGGTGCACGCCGGCGCGCGGGGCCGCCGTCAACTCGACCTCGACACCGCCGCCGGCGCCGGGAGCCGCGCCCGGGGCGTCGAGCGTGACCGCGTAGTAGCCGGCCTCGGCGCGCTCGTTGGCGTGGCCGAAGGTGGTCTTGAACTCGTGGGGCGACTCCAGCGACTCCGGCGAGATCATCGCCGGCATCAGCAGCACGTCGCCGTAGTCGCTGACGCCGGTGCCGCTGAGGTGGGTGTGGCTGAAGCCGTAGATCGCGGGGTCATCGTGGTGATAACCCGAGCAGCCCTCCCAGCCGTCAAGGCGCGTGTCGGGGCTGAGCTGGACCATGCCGAACGGCCAGGTCGCGCCGGGGTAGGTGTGGCCGGTGCCGCCCGTGCCGATCATCGGGTCGACGGCCTCAAAGGGCGAGAGCGTGGAGGCGGGCGTCTCGTTCGTCTCGGTCGCCGCGGGCGGCTTCGAAGTCTCGGCCGGCGGCGCGTCGCGGGGCGCGGGCGCGGGCCCGCACGCGAGCAAGAGCGCGGCGCCGAGCGGCAGCGCGAGCGCGGAGCGGGTGCGAGGGGACGGGGTCATCACGCTTCTCCAGTCGGGGGCTCCCAGCCCAGCGCGCTGCGGGCGAACACGAGGATGTAGCCGTAGCACAGCAGCGTGCCCGCCAGCGCGGCGCGGTAGCCCGCGAGGTCCGCGAGCTCGCCGAGCGCGGCCGGCACGACCGCGCCGCCGACGATCGCCATGACGAGGATCCCCGCGCCCTGGCTGGTCTGCTCGCCGAGGCCCGCGACCGAGAGCGAGAAGATCGTCGGGAACATGATCGAGTTGGCGAGGCCGACCGCGAGGATCGCCGCGGCCGCGAGCGCGCCGGTCAGGGTGGTGCTCGTGACGACGAGCGCGAGCGCGAGCCCGGCCGCGATCATCAGCGCGCGCGCCGGCGCGACCCGCTGCTGCGCGGCGGCGCCGAAGAAGCGCCCGACCATCGCCGCGCCCCAGTACAGCGAGACGTAGTAGCCAGCCTCGGCCTCGGGCAACGCGAGCGTGTCGGGCAGCCCGAGGTAGAGGACCAGGAAGCTGCCGATGGAGACCTCGGCGCCGACGTAGACGAAGATCGCGAGGGCGCCGAGCACGAGCGGGCGGCGGCGCCACAGGTCCAGGGGCCGGGCGCCGGGCTCGCGCGCGCTCGCCCCGGTCTCGCGGATGCGCGGCAGCCGGACGAGCGCGAACACCAGCGCGAGCGCGGCCAGGGTCGCGGCGATGCCCAGGTACGGCCCCTGCACGGCCGCGGCGGTCTGCTCGGCGCTCGCGCCCTCGGCGGGCTGGAGGATCAGCGCCGCGCCGAACAGCGGCCCGAGCGTGGTCCCGAGGGAATTGAGACCTTGGGCCAGGTTGAGGCGGCTCGCGGCGGTGCGCGGCGGGCCGAGCTCGGTGACGTAGGGGTTGGCGGCGACCTGCAGCACGGTGATGCCGGAGGCGAGCACGAACAGCGCGAGCAGGAAGGCGGGGTAGGACTGCATCGCGGCGGCGGGGTAGAACAGGCCGGCGCCGAGGGCCGCGAGCGCGAGCCCGAGGATGATCCCGAGGCGATAGCCGAGCTGTCCGACGAGCCAGCCCGCCGGCAGCGAGACCGTGAAGTACGCGCCGAAGAACGCGAATTGCACGAGCATCGCCTCGAAGTTGGAGAGCTCGAAGAGGCCCTTGAGGTGCGGGATCAGGATGTCGTTGAGGACCGTGATGAAGCCCCACATGAAGAACAGCAGGGTCATCAGCGCGAGCGCCGAGCGGACGCGGGCGCGCGAGGGGGTGCCGCCTGGCATCGCCCGCGATGGTACCGGCGCGGGCCTGGCTCGGGTATTGTGATGTACACATGTCGAGCGCGGGAGCGGGAGCGGGCGCGATGGCTCGAGCGCGGGTGGACCTCGGCCTCGAGCTGGGCGGGACCAAGGTGGTCGCGGTCTTGGGGACGCCCGCGGGCGAGGTGATCGAGCAGTCGCGACGGGAGCGCTGGACCACCGGCGAGCCCGCGCGGGACATCGACGGGCTCGTCGCCCAGGCGCGCGCGCTGCTCCGCGCGCGCGGCCTCGAGGAGGGCTCGCTGCGCGCGATCGGGATCTCGGCGCCGGGTCCCCTGGACGCGGCGCGCGGGGTGATCCTCGCGCCGCCGAACCTCCCTGGGTGGCGCGACGTCGAGCTCGTCGCGGCGCTCGAGCGCGAGCTCGGGGCGCCCGCGCGGCTCGAGAACGACGCCAACGCGGCCGCGCTCGCCGAGTGGCGCGCGGGCGCGGGGCAGGGCGCGCGCAGCCTCGTGTACCTGACCATGAGTACAGGCGTCGGCGCCGGCGTGGTGCTCGACGGCCGCCTCGTCCGCGGGGCGCACTCGCAGGCGGGCGAGCTGGGGCACGTGCCGGTGGTCGAGGACGGCCGCCGGTGCGCGTGCGGACTGCGGGGCTGTCTCGAGGCCTACACCGGCGGGGCCGCGATCGCGGCGCGGCTGCGCGAGGCGCTGCGCGCGGGCCGGGAGAGCGTGGTGCTCGAGCTCGCCGGCGGTGAGCTCGAGCGCGTCAGCGCGCGGCACTGGTGCGCGGCGATCCGCCGAGGTGACGGCCTCGCGCTCGAGCTCCAGCGCGAGTTTATCCGCCAGCTCGCGCGCGGCCTGGCGTTCGTGCTGGCGACCGTCGACCCCGAGCTCGTGATCCTCGGGACGATCGTGCGGGAGCACCCAGACCTGTTTCTAGGGGCGATCCGCTCGCGGGTCCACGAGATCACGCTGCCCGAGCTGCACAGCACGCCGATCGTCGCCGCGGCGCTCGGGGCCCAGCTGCCCGCCCAGGCGGCCCTCGCCGTCGCCGCTGGGGTACCATGACGCGTGCCCTGGTCTCGACGTAGCGGCGGCGCGGCGCTCGGGGTGATCCTGTGCGTCAGCGCGATCACCTGCGCGAAGGGACAGCCAAGTAGCGACCCGCCGGCGGCCTCGAGCGCGCCGGCGCCAACGCCAACGCCGGCGCCAGAGCAGCCAGAGCCTACGGAGGAGGACGCCCTGGCGCGGCGAAGGTCCGAGCGAGCGGCGCGGCGTGGGGCGGAGGAGGACGCGCGAGCGCGCTACGCCGCGGCGATCGACGCGCTGTGCGTCGCGCCGGCGCCAGAGGACCTGCCGAGCAGCCTGGAGGAGGCCTGCGCCCAGGTGGGCGCCGCCTACGACGACTTCATGCGGCGCAGCTACGCGACGCAGCCGGACGTGCTCGAGAAGTGGAACGCGGCGCGCGAGCAGCAGATGCGGATGCTCGAGACCGCGTGCACCCAGGCCGGGAGCGTCGCGGTAGCGAGCTGTCAGGAGCACGCGCTCCGGCACGCGGGCGTCGAGTTCAAGAAGGCGCCGCCGGAGCTCCTGCAGCGCTGTCACGAGAAGTACGCGGGCTGAGGCCCGCCCCGTCCGTCACGTCCCCGAGGTCGCCGTCAGCTGATCGAGCGTGACCGCGGCCGCGTTCTCGTCGACGGGTCCGTTGACGCCCGGCAGCGCGCGGTTGTCGTTGAACTGCCAGACCTGCCAGTCGCGCCCCGGCTCCCCCGGCGGCGCCCGGAACACGCTCCGGATCCAGCGCGGGTAGGCGCGCAGCGTCGGGTTGTCGTAGGCGCGCGCGAAGCTGGTGGTGGTGTAGACGACGGGGCGCCGGCCGAGGCGCTGCTGGACCGCGTCCAGAAAGCCCTTCACCTCCGCGGTGAATTGCGCCTGAGGCGGTCGCTCTTTGCAGTTGCCGGTGAACTCGAGGTCGACCGCGGGCGCGAGCGTCTTGTGACCCGCGCCTTCGTCGAGCAGCGGCGTGATCGTGTTGAGAAAGTTCTCGGCTTGCTCGGCGCCGGGCGTGCACAGCGTGAAGTAGTGATACGCGCCGACGACGAGGCCAGCGGCCTGGGCCGCGCGCCAGTTGTCGGCGAACTTGGGGTCGACCCAGTCGCCGCCCTCGCTCGCCTTGATCCACACGAACTCGTGCTCGCCGGCCGCGGCGACCTGCCCCCAGTCGATGTCGCCTTGGTGGTGCGAGACGTCGAGGCCGCGCAGCGGGAACGCGGCGGCGCGCGAGTTTTGGTTCAAGCCCACGAACAGCAGCGCGCCGAGGCCCAGGAGGATGGTCAGGAGCACGAGCGCGATGATGATTCTGCGAACAGTCAAGGCGCGAATCGTAGCACCGCGGCGCGATCGCGGGTGCGTCGTTGTGTCACCACGAGGAGGTCAGTCGACGATGGGAGACAGCGCGAGCAGCTCGATCTGCGCGGGCGAGAGCTTGTCCTGCGACAGGCTCTCGCCCGCCGTCCAGAACATCACGTTGTCGCCCCCCTCGTCGGCGCACTCCTCGGGCGAGAGCTCGCCGTCACCGTCTTGATCGTGCTGCTCGACGTGGCACTCGCCGGTGTCCTCGAGCGGGTCGTGGATGTCCCCCTCGGCCTCGCTGGTGTGAAACAGCCCGAGCTGGTGCCCGATCTCGTGGGCGATGGTCTCGCCGAGCACCTGCAGGTCGAGGTTTTCGAAGTTGTCGTCGAGGTGGGAGTCGACCGAGACCACGAGCCCGCTCGCGCCGGTGCCGGGGATCCCGTTCGGTCCGGGGATCCCCGCCGCGATCCCGAGGTTGCCGGGCTCGATGAAGTCCTGGATCACGAACACGGTGAAGTCGCGCGGGTCCGCGGGCTCGTAGCTGACGAGCAGCGCGCCCAGCTCGTCGAAGCTCGTGCCCGGCGACTCCTCGGGCGTGGCGAACACGCTCTGCGGGTACGCGAGGGTCTCGTACGAGATGTCCGCGAAGCTCGGGGAGCCCGCCGCCGCGTAGATGTCGTTGGCGATCGCGACCGCCGCCTCGAGCTCGCCTTGGGCGACCTCGGTGTCACCGACGATGACGACGTTGAGGTCGAAGGTCGCGCCCGGCGAGCGTCGGCGCGCGGCGAGGTGCAGCTCGCCGGCGCCGCCCGGGTCGGTCATGCTCACCGGCACGAGCTGCAGGCAGCCCTCGGCGAGCGTCGAGTCCTCGTCGATCGGGAACATCGTCGAGCCCGCGACCGCGGGGTAGTGATAAAACGGCGCGCCGTAGAAGTTGTCGCGGCCGTCGATCAGCAGCGCGCCGTTGTGGCGCGCCTCCGCGACGCCCGTCCAGTGGGGGCCGGCGACGACCGAGACCTGCAGCATCGTGAGGTCGGCGGGGACCTGGACGACGATCGGCTCGCCGTACCACGCGTCGCTGCCCTCGACCCAGGTGATCGGCGCGCGCTCGGTCGACGTCTCCCCCGCGATCCCGAGGGCGGGCGCGTCGCCGCACTCGCGCGAGCCGTCGGCGAACTCGGGCACGTCGAGGCGGTCGAGCTCGCCGCCGCAGGAGCCCGTCGCGGTCGCCAGCGCGATGAGCAGCCCGCGGCGAGCCGTCGTCCAGCAGCGCGTCATCTCGCTCGAGTCTCGCAGGCTCGCGCGCCCGCGTACAGGTCGTGGGCGAGGGGCGCTTTCACGCCGGCCCGCGCGCGGTGGTTTGAATCTACGCCTCGCGGGGACGGGAGGGCGCGGCGGTTGTCTGGAGCGAATTGTGAGCCTGGTCTTTGGAATGCCTCAAGAGACATGTTGTTCAACGCGCTCGGCGAGCTCTCGCGGGCGCTTGCGCGACCCGACGCCGCCGGACTCGACTCGCTTCGCTTTCGGGCCGTGACCGCGTCCGGTGGTCCGCGGGGTCTCGTGGTCACGGGCGGCTGCTGACGCTGGCAGGGGGTGGCAGCCGGGCTTGCCACGGTCGCGCGATGCGCGACAGGAGCGCGGCGGAAGAGGTTGATCTCGCTGGGCATTCGACGTGTGCGCGCGGGTTGCAACACCGGGGCGTGGCCAAGGAGCCTCCGATGACCGCTCACGCTCTCCCCCCGTTCTCCTCGACCTCGTCTTCATCCTCGTCTTCATCCTCGTCTTCATCCTCGTCTTCATCCTCGCCCTCCTCCCGTGGCGCCGCGCTGCAGACGAGGTCTGCGCGTCTGCGTCGACTCGGCGGCGCGCTCGGCCTCGTCGCGGCGCTCGCCGTGACGGCCAGCGCGGACGCGGCCTCGCCGGGGGAGGCATGTTCAAACAGTCAGCTCGTCGCGATCGCCGACGCGAGCCGATCGCTCGACGAGGGGCTGCGAGGCGACGCGCTCGCGTCGGCCTGTGACCAGCCGATCGCGGCGCTGCTCTCTCAGCTCGAGACGACCGCCGAGTGCCGCCCCGACGCGCTGTGGGTCGCGAGCCGCTGCGCGGCGGCGGGCGGCCACGTCAGCGCCGTAATTAACCGTCTCGGGCAGATCGCCGCGGAGCACCCGGACGCCGCGCGCGCCGCGGACGCGCTCCATCAGCTCGGCGTCGAGTACCAGTCGGTCGCGCGATTTAGCGACGCGGCCGCGGCCTTCGAGCGCTTCGTTCAGGAGTACCCCAAAGACCCGCGCGGCGCCGACGCGCTCGCGCGGGCGTTCGCGTTGCGCGGCGAGCTCGGCGAGCGCGCGGCCGCGAGCGCGGCGGCCGATCGCTTCCAGTCGCTGTACGGGCGCGCGCGCCCGCATCAGGCCGCGCGCATCGACTGGGCCCGCGGCGCCCTGCTCGACGCGGGCGATCACGCCGCGCGCTACGAGCACGCGCGTGCGTGGCTGAAGAGATATGGTCGAAAGGCTAGCCCCGACCTGCGCGCGCAGGCCGAGGTCGCGGTCGGCGAGCACCTGCTCCGTCGCGCCTGCGACGGACGAGATCCGGCGGCGGGCTGCTTCGCGCGCACGCGGGCGGGCGGGCCGTCGGTCGCGCCGGCGCGCGCGGGCCTCGAGCGCGCGCAGGCCCGGGTCGACGAGCTGACCTGGCGGCAGGAGAAGCGCGCCGAGATCATGAAGCAGCTGGCCAAGAAGTCACCTGGGAGTCGGCCCAGCGAGCAGCGCGTGCAGCACGAGCTGCGGCTCGCGACGATCCGGGCCAAGCGCGCCGCGTTCACGATGCCCAAGCGCTGCGGCGGCTCGAGCTCCGTGTCGGTGGTCGTGCACCCGCGCAAGCGCGCGCTGGTCGAGAAGGCGCAGCAGCACTTTGACCGCGTGCTCGCGATGCATCGCCGCGGCGGCCGGGCGCTGCTCGCCCAGCTAGCGAGCGACGCCGAGGGCCCCGCGCGCGAGGCCGCGCTGCTCGACGCCGTCGCGCGGGCCTCGCTGTACACCGCCGACCTCGAGCTCACCGCGTATCTCGAGCTCCGGGCGCCCGCGGGGCTCGACTTTCACGTCGAGAACTGGCGCCACGGCGCGGGCTCGTCGAAGTGGGAGCGGATCTACGAGGAGCAGCTGGCCGAGCGCGCGCGCTCGATGAGGGCGTTCAAGCGTTTCTACAGCGAGAAGGAGCGACGCGGCGAGGCGCTGCGCGAGCGCTACGCGGAGGTCGTGAAGCTCGCGGTCCCGCGCTGGAGCGCGGTGGCCTCGGCGCGCGCGGGCTTGGTCTTCGAGAGCTTCGCCGACGAGCTGCGGCGCACGCCGCTGCCCGGCTCGTTCAAGGTCGAGGAGCAGTACGACGCGTTCTGCGACGCGGCCGATGGACAGGCGGCGCCGCTGGAGCGCGTCGCGGCCGACGCCTACGGGCAGTGCGCCGTGTTGGCGACGCGCGTCGGCGCGGAGCTCGAGCTCCAGCGCGCGTGCGCGCGGGCGGCCTCGCAGCTCGCGGGTCACGCCGGCGGCGAGCCGCGTGAGCTCTACTCGCGGCGCTCCCTCGAGGTCGGTGAGGTGGCGCCCCAGCGCGTCGGCGTGGTCATCGAGTAGTGAGCTGCTCGGCGGCTAGCGAGCGCGCTGCCGCCCGATGTCCCGCGTCACCAGTGAATCTGGACGGTGATGCCGAGCCGCGAGGCGCGGAAGGGGGGGAGCGCGCGGCCCTGAAACGCCGCGACGAGGCACTGTCGCACCGCGGGCGGGAGCTCGGCGGTGCGCACGGTGGCGTCGATCAGCGCGCCGGTCGAGCCCCGAAAACGCAGCTTGATCCTGGCCGTGCTCCCCGGCGGCTGAATCCCGCGGCCACAGGCCTTGGCCTTGGGGCGCGCGCCGTGGAACATCCGCTTGATATCGGCGAAGGACGGCTTGTGCGGCAGCTCGTGTGTGCCGGGGTCACCGGTGATTTTCCCGGTGGTGCGCGGCTTGTACTCGCAGCCCGGGAGCTTGGGGTCGAGCAGGCAGTCCACTGGCAAGGGGCCGCTCGTCTTCGTCGGCGCGGGCTTCGGCGCGGGCTTCGGCGCGGGCGCGGGCTTCGGCGCGGGCTTCGGCGAACGCGCTTGCGTGGCCGTTATCGCGGCGTGGCTCTCAGCGGGCTTCGGCGAGTTCGTGGGCGAGGGGTTCGTGACCGGCTTCGAGGGCGCGCGCGCGGTCGCGTCGCGGGTCTTCGAGGGCGCAGGCGCGGTGAGGGTCGTGGAGGGCTTGCCTGCAGGCGCAGGCGCCTCGATGGGAGGCTCGCCGGGCCGAGCCTTGACGGCGGGCGCGTGCTCACCGGTCGCGGCGGCGTCACGGGGATGTCCCGAGTGACAGGCGGCGAGCGCGAGCGCGAGCGCGGCGGGGGCCGCCTTGCGGCCTCGTCGTCGGAGCCGGCGCGCCGGGAGGAACTGCGGCGCCCCGCGGGCGTCGGTTCGGTAGGAGACGCAGAGGTCGTCGCCGGCGCGCGCGCGCAGCAGCTGGAGCGCCTGCGCGCGCGTCATCGCCGAAAGGTCGTGCACCGCGTGCTGGCAGCGCGCGCAGTGACGACGGGACCCGCCGGGCATGCTCGAGAAGTCCTCGTCACAGGGTCGCGCGACGTGGAACGACGAGTCGGGCATGACGCTGGATACGCGCGAGCGCGGACGCGGATCTCCGCGCGCGCTCGCGCGTGAACACCCTACTTCAGCGGACCATCCACAGTACCCAGCTCCAGGTACGCCTCATCCTTCATGATGATGAACGGGCGGTCGTCGAACTTCAGTCCGTCCTGGCCGTTGAACTCGATGATCTGCAGGGCGCCCATGCCGTAGCCCATCGGCCCGCGGCGGAAGTAGTGGGCCTTGAGCGTGTAGGGGAAGGCCGCCGGCTTGCCCTCGATAGCGAAGCACTCGGGGCCGTAGCCGGTGGTCACGTCGGCGTACAGCTCGCCGCCCGAGGACAGGCGCTTGCTCGAGTACCAGGCGTGCCCGCCCTGCCCGTCGTGGATGTGGAAGTCGACGTCGTTGCTGTCGGTCTCCCAGCTCATGATGAAGCGCAGCGACGGCACGGTCTTGAGCCGCGCGCCGGCTTTTTGCAGGCGCTGCTCGACGGCCTCGCGCTGCGACGGATCGGCGGCGACCCACAGCGAGCCGATGATGCCGGCGTCGTCTTCGAAGATCCGATCGACGCCGCGGAACCGGCCGCTCGGGTAGTCGCGCTCCTTGCCCTTGAGGATCGCCTCGAAGGCCTGCTCGTGCTGCCCGGCGCGCGCGAGCGCGTAGGCGTAGAAGCGGTGGCTGTTGGGGTGGTCGGCGCGCTGCTCGACCGCCTCTTTGTAGGTGTCGACCGCGAGCGCGAGCGCGGCCGGGTCGCCGAGGCGCTCGAGCCGGAGGCCGGCGTAGCGGCGGAGGTCGGCGCGCGAGGGGAACAGGTCGATGATCGAGCCGTAGACGCGCGCGGCGGTCGCGTTGTCGCCCTTGGCCTCGAGGGCCTCGCCGATGCCGATGAGCGCGAGCACGTCGCCGGGCTGCTCGTCGTGCCAGGTGAGCGCGAGCGCGAGCGCGTCGTCGTGCTGGCCCTTGTCGAGCATGCCCATGATGTCGAAGAGCTTGCCGCGGTACGGGCTGCCCTTGGTCCGCTCGAGCTCCGCCTGCTCCTGACGACGTTGCTCTTCGAGCAGCTTGCGCCGGGCCTCGGCCTCGGCCTCTCGCTGGGCGCGCTCGGCCTCCAAGCGCTTGCGCTCGGCCTCCTGACGCGCGCGCTCGGCCTCCTGCGCCGCTTTCTGGGCCGCGAGCTCCTCGGGCGTGAGCGGCTTGGGCGGGGGCGGGGGCGTGTAGGAGCCGCCGCCGCCGGGGTCGAGCACGAAGGGGTAGGTGACGATGACGTTCCCGCCGCCCTGCGGCTTGGGGAACTTCCAGCGCTTGACCGCCTTGGCGATGCAGTTCGAGACGCGCGCGTCTTTGAGCGAGGTCTCCTTGACGACGGACGAGCCGACCTTGCCGGTGCCGGTGATCACGAACTGGATGGCGACGCGGCCCGCGAGCGTGGGGTCGCGGGCGAGCCCGGCGTTGTAGCAGGAGCGGACCTCGTTGATGTGCGCGCGGACGATGCGGCGGATGATGTCCTTGTCGAGCGCGCCCTGGACCTGGGCCTTGGCCTGGCGGACCCGGGGGACCCGCTTGCCGCGGCCGCCGAAGCCCGACCCGGAGCCGCGCCCGTAGCCCGAGCCCGTGCCGCCGCCGCCGCCCTTGCCGATCAGCCCGGTGTTGCCGAGGCCGATCTGCCCCTCGCCGGTGCCGCCGCCGCCCCGGCCGGTGCCGACCAGGCCGAGCCCGCCGACGCCGTAGGCCTCGCCGACCTCGGTGCCCGTGAGCCCGCCCCAGACGTCCTCGTCGTCGTTGCCGACCGCGAACGCGCCGCCGTAGGGCGAGGCGAGGAAGTGGCCGCTCTCCTGCTGCATGACGCCGAGGATGCCGGCGTTGCGCTCCGCCATGTCGGGGTCGAAGTTGCGGGCCATCTGCGGGATCGCGTCGCGCGGCCCCTTCATGGCGTAGAGGCCAGACTTCTGCTCGCTGCCGCCCGGGCCGCTGCCGCCCGCGTCGCCGCTCTGCGCGACGTAGCCGCCGCTGGGGTTGCTCGGGATCGCCGAGCCGGCGGAGCGGCGCATCAGCTCTACGCCGTCTTGGCCCACGGTCATGATGTCGGTGAGCGCGTTGCGGTCGATGTTGAAGCGCCGGTAGTCCCACTCGGTCTCGAGCACGAGCAGCGCGGTGAAGTCGCTGAGCACGCGGTGCTTGGTCGAGAGCTCGACGATCTCGTTCTTGAGCGAGGCGAGCTGCTCGGTCCGCGCGGCGCCGGGGCCGGAGCCAGATGGCTGATTGGCCAGCTGCGCGCGGTTGTAGGTCAGCTGCTCGATCTTCGCGCCGACCCAGCCGCGCTCGATCAGCGGGCGCTCGACCTCGACGAGGCCGACCTTGGTCGAGTGGGTCGCGTCCTGGGCGGTGAGGTTGACGGTCATCGACGAGAACTCGCCGGGCGTCGCCTGGTCCGTCCGTGTGGGCTTGAGGTCGGCGTAGACCAGCACCTCGTCGCCGGGCTGCACGCCGTCGAGCGTGCTCGGCCACGACCAGCTGCTGCCCGGGACCTCGACCGCGACGCCCGAGAGCGTCGCCTTGAGCAGCTTCTCGCCGATCTGCGGCAGCGGCGTGCGGGCGTCGACGACGATGCCGTCGGTCTCGAGCGCGGTGGTCATGCCCTCGAGCACGTCGCGGTCCTGCAGGCCGCCGTCGATCAGCGCGTCGACGCGCTGGAAGCCGGCCTTGGCGCCCAGCGAGATCACGGCCTTGTTGATCGCGTCGTCGCCGGCGGTCGCTATGCCGTCGCTGACGAGCAGCAGGCGCCGCGGCCCGCTCGCGGATGGCCTCTCGGCCAGCTTGTTGAGCGCGCCCGCGAGGTCGGAGGCCCCGAAGGCGCGGCGGCTGAGGATCTGCTCGAGGTGCTGGTCGCCGAAGCCCGCGGACGCGCCGCGGTAGACCTCGGCGAGCTCCTGATCAAAGCACATCACCTCGAGCTCGAAGCCGCCGCCCTGGGTCGCCTCGAGGGTGTCGACGAGCTGCCCGAGGCGACGGAGCTGGCGCTCGAAGCCCAGCGCCCGCGAGGCGCTGGTGTCGAACAGGATCGTCAGGCGCTCCATGGGCGCGGGCGGCAGCGTGGCGCCGACCGCCTTGATCCGCGCGAGCGCGAGGTTCTTGTGGTGGATGCCGGCTTGACCGAGCTCGGCGGGGTTGCCCGGGAGCGCGCGGGCCGGGACCTCGAGGTCGGCCTCGGGCGTGTAGCTGAACTTCTTGAGCTCGACCACGCGCTGCCCCATGACCGCGCCGCCGAGCGAGGAGGCGGCCGCGCCGGCCTCGACGCTGGGCTCGTGGATGACGACGCGGGCGTCGAGCTCCTCGAGCTGCGGCAGCCCCTCGAGCTCTAAGCGGTAGGGCTCGGCGCTGGAGTCGAGCGCCTGCGAGTACGAGAGGATCAGCTCCTTGCGCTCGTTGGCGCGGATCGGGAACACGCGCGCGCTGAACTGGTTGCCCGCCTGGTTCTCGAGCAAGGCGGGGTCTTGCTTGCGGTGCAGGAAGTCCTCGTAGGCCACGCGCGCGGCCTGGCGCTCGACGACCTCGCCCTCCTGCCAGCGGCTGCCGATCTTCATGGCGAAGCGCGAGATCGCGGCGCCGGGCGGCATGTCGATGGTGAAGCGCCCCTCGATCTGCCGATCGGTCGGGTTCTCGAAGGTCATGTGCAGCTCGGTGAAGGCGATCGGCTCCTCGACGACGCCGCGCGCCTCGAGCTTGACGAGCTTGAGCCCGGTGCCGTCGCTCGCGGTCAGCGAGAAGGGCGGCGCCTTCTTGGCCTCAGCCTCGGCCTGCGCGAGCGCCCGCACCGGCAGGCCGTGGACCAGCGGCGTGACCGCGGGCAGCGGCGTCTCGTCCTGCGACGGCGCTTGCTTGCCGGTGCAGCCAGGCGTCGCGAGGGTCGCGCCGATGATGCACGCGAGCGCGGGGCCGAGCCAGCGACGCGAGACGGAGGGTCGTGGGGGGGGGAGTCGGGTCGCGGCGCGTGGCATATCGTGCGGTACGACAAACAAAGTCCGCGATGGTTCCCAAGCCCAGCGAAATGCTTGCGAAACGGCGAAAACCGGCGGGCCCGTGGGCCTCGCCGGAGCTCGCGCGCCCGCGGTCGCGCGGATGTGACCGCCGCGCGCGATGGCGTGGAACCTGTGGTGAGTTCGCTGACGAGTTCGCGCGGCGCGGTCGCGTCAGCGCCTGCCATACGATGGCGGGGTGAGGCGTTCGCGGCTCCCCAGGTCTGAGTGGGCGGCGTGCGTCGCGATCGCGGCCTTCATCACAGCGCCGCTCGCGTGCCATCCGCGGAGCACCGCGCCCCCAGACGACGACGGTGACGGGATCGTGAACGACGTCGACGCCTGTCCCGCCGACGGCGAGTTGGTCAACGGGTTTCGCGATCACGACGGATGTCCGGAGTTCGACCGCGACCGCGACTCCGTGTACGACGAACTCGACCGTTGCCCCGACACTCCCGCCAAGACGCCCGACGGTTGTCCCCCCGGTGATCGCGATGGGGACGGCATCCCCGACGAGGCCGACCAGTGTCCCGAGCTGCCCAGCGAGCGCGCGGACGGCTGCCCGCTCCCAGATACTGACGGCGACGGCTGGATCGACGATGTCGACGGGTGCGTCGTAGACCCCGAGACGCGCAACGGCTTCGAGGACGCCGATGGTTGCCCCGACGAGATTCCTGTCGAGCTCGCGCGGATCCTTGGGAGCCACCAGGATGGGAGCTGGTTCGAGACGAGGACCGCCCGGCTCACGGGCGCAGGCCGAGCGCTCGCCGCGAGGGTCGCGGCGGTCCTCGAGCGCTATCCAGAGGTGCGCGTCATGATCGGCGTTCACACCGATCATCGCTTTGGAACCGCGCAGAGCGCTCGAGAGCGCTCCGGGCGACAGGCCGAGGCGTTTCGTCGGCGGCTCGTCGAGACGCACGGGATCGATCAGGGGCGACTCGGAGCGCGCGGCGCCGGGATGGATGAGCCGCTTTGTTGCCAGGGGCCGCAGTGCGCGAACCTGTCGAATCGCCGCCTCGAAATTGATCTAGTGACCGACTGAGGCCTCGAGGACCTCGCGCGGGCGACGACGCTCGTCCGTGCGCTATCCTCGAGCCCTCACCTGGCCCATGCGCTACTTGTCGAACAGCGCGTCGCTCCGACCGCGCGCGCTCGCGCTCACGCTCACGCTGACTGCGGCGGCGTGCGGCGAGCCGGAGGGGGCGCTCGAGCAGACGACCGGCGACGAGGCGGTCGCGACGGCGCGCTTCGTGGTCGAGCCGCGCTTGACGATCGGTCCGAGCGTCGCGGCGCCGCTCGTCGGCGTGATCGAGTTTGAGACCGAGCGGGCGACCCGCCTGCGGGTGGAGATCGACGACGGCGCGCGCCGCTGGGTCGTCGACTTCGCCGGCGCCGCGACGGAGCACAAGCACCCGCTGCTGGGGCTTCGCCCGGATCGTCAGCACCGCTTCACGCTCACGCTCGCGGACGAGGACGGGACGCCGCTCGCCTGGCCCGAGGGCGCGGAGGGCCCCGCGCTCGTCGGGGCGACGGCGCCGCTGCCCGATGACTTCCCCGCGCTGACGATCCAGCTCGCGCAGCCCGAGCGCATGGAGCCCGGCTACACCCTGTTCAACGTGCCCGTGCCGCGCAAGCTCGGCGGGGGCGGCTACATCGTCGGGCTCGACGCGACCGGCGAGCTGGTGTGGTTTCACCGCAGCGTCTGGCGGATCGAGGACTCGCAGCGGCTGCCCAGCGGCAACACCCTCGTGCTGCTCTCGGGTTTTTACAAGGCCTACGAGCTCGATGTCTACGGCGAGGTCGTCGGCAGCTGGCACGCGGCGAACATCGCCGGCGCCGAGGACACGGGCACGCCGATCGCGACCGACACCTTTCACCACGAGATCTTCGCAACCGCGGACGACACCTTCATGGCGCTCAGCAGCGAGCTGCGCGCGGTCACGGGCTTCCCCCGGCCGAGCGACTTTATGCCGACGCAGTTCCCCTCCGATCTGGTCGGCACGATCGTCGTCGAGTTCGCGCGCGACGGGACGATCCTCGAGGAGTGGTCGCTGCTGGACATGCTCGATCCGCTGCGCGCCACCCACGGCACCTACGCCGGGAACTTCTTCGACTCGGTGTATCCAGCGTCGAGCTTCCCGATCGACTGGGACCACTCCAACGCGGTCTTCGTCGATCCGGCGGACGACGGGATCGTGGTCTCGCTGCGTCACCAAGACGCGGTGGTGAAGTTCGACCGCGCCGGCGCGCTGCAGTGGATCCTCGCGCCGCCGGCCAACTGGAGCGCGGCGCTGGAGCCCTACCTGCTGACGCCGGAGGAGCCTGACTTTCAGTACCCCTTCCAGCAGCACGCGCCGATGATCACGCCGCAGGGGACGCTGCTGCTGTTCGACAACGCGCTGTACCAGGCCAGCCCGCCGTCGCCGCCCGTGGAGGAGACGGTGTCGCGCGCCGTCGAGTTCGAGCTCGACCTCGACGCGATGCGCGTGCGCCAGGTCTGGCAGTACGGCGAGGGCGGCGAGCTGGGCAACGCGCCCTGGGTCGGCGACGCCGATTGGCTGCCGGAGACGGGGAACATCCTGGTCGCGGCCGCCGGGATCAAGGTCGAGCAGGAGGGCGAGCCGTCGATGCGGATCCTCGAGCTGACCCACGCGCAGCCGGCCGAGCGCGTGTTCGAAGTGTCGGTCGATGACGACAACCCGAGCGGGCTCGCCAACCGCATGGGCAACGAGGCCGAGCGCGTCCCCGATCTGTATCCGGCGTGGGCGGGCGCGAGCGTCACGTGGATCGAGCGCTGAGGCGAGGAGGCGACGGGCGTGAGTTCTTCCGAGGAGCACGAGGAGCACGAGGAGCGCGAGCTGGCGGGCGTTACGCTCGGCTTGAGCGCGCTGCGAGAGCTCGCGCCCACGCGCCGCTTTGACCCCGCGCTCCCCAAGCCCGTGACCGTGCCCGGCCTGGGCCCGCTCCTCCCCGAGCGAGAGGAGCTCACGCTGCGCGTCGGTCACGGGATCGCGGACATCGTCCTCGGCGAGTCGACGGTCCGTGATGTCCTCGCCCGCTACGGCGTCGACTGTCGCTGCAGCTGCTACGGCGAGGGCGCTGTCCCCGGGGAGGAGGCGCTCGCGCGTGACGACCTCCGGATCTGGCGGATCTCCTACGCGTATGACCGCGACGGTGAGTTCCGGCCGGGGCGCGCGCCCAACCTCGCCCGCCCGCGGCGCTACCGCGTCGACGCCGAGACCCGTCGCGTCCAGACCGTCGAGCTCGGCGTGTACCAGAAGCAGCTGCGCACCGCCGAGGGACTCGGCGTCTACAGCCGCCTCGCGGACCTGCTCGCGCTCTACGGTCCGCCCGATCGCTCGGTCCCGGGGGACGAGACCGACACCCACGAGTACGACCGCGGCCTGCGGGTGTGTGTCGACCGCGAGTCGGAGGACGTCACGGCCATCGAGTTGACGCGCGCGAGGGTCTGAGCGCAGCTCACGGCGCACCCCGACGCGCGCCTCGCAGGCCCGCGTTCGCGGAGCGCGGCCGAGCCCACGCGGTGCTATGTTTGCAGCTACACGGAGCGGGCCCGAGGCCCGAGCCACTCGAGCCCGACCGATGGCGAATCAGCTCTCACGTGGCGTCACCGAGATATCCCCTCCCCGAGGCGGCGAGGGCGGGGCGGCGGAGCTCGAGCTCGTCGACGGTGACTCGCTCGGGCTCGGCTTCGTGCCGAAGCGCGCGGCGACCGACGGCGTCGGCGCGGTCGCACGCGGCGTGGTCAAGCAGCGGCTGTTCGGCGGGGGCGAGGCGGTCGGGCCGACCGCGGAGATCGGGCGCTTCATCGTGCTGCGGACCCTGGGCGAGGGCGGCATGGGGGTCGTCTACGCGGCCTACGATCAGGAGCTCGATCGCAAGGTCGCGCTCAAGCTGATGCGCGCGCTGCCGGGGCTGACGAGCGACGAGAGCCGCAAGCGGATGCAGCGCGAGGCCCAGGCGATGGCGAGGCTCTCGCACCCCAACGTCGTGCAGGTCTACGAGGTCGGGCTGTTTCGCGAGCAGCTGTTCGTCGCCATGGAGTTCATCGAGGGCGAGACGCTGGCGCGCTGGCGCGGCGAGCTGGGCGGCGACGCGGCGGGGCAGTGGCGAGATGTCTTAAAGGTCATGATTCAGGCGGGGCGCGGGCTCGCGGCCGCGCACGAGGCGGGGCTCGTGCACCGCGACTTTAAGCCCGAGAACGTGATGATCGGCCGCAGCGGTCGCGTGCGCGTGCTCGACTTCGGGCTGGCGCGACCGCACGAGCTGGGGACCCGCGGCGTCGAGCCCTCGGGGCAGTGGCGGCCGTCGACGAGCCGGCTCGCCGACGCCGCCGCGCGCGGGCTCGGGCGCCGCCCCGGCGGCGCGCTCGCGCTGAACCTCACGCGCACCGGCGCGCTGCTCGGCACGCCGGCGTACATGTCCCCTGAGCAACATCGGATGAAGCCCGCGGACGCGCGCAGCGATCAGTTCAGCTTCTGCGTCGCGCTCTACGAGGCGCTGACCGACCAGCACCCCTACGCGGGCGACACCCGCGAGACGCTGGCGCTCGAGGTCAACAACGCGCTGTTTCGCGAGTGGCCGTCGGACAGCCGCGTGCCGACGTGGCTGCGGCGGGCGGTGACGCGCGGGCTCTCGCCGGACCCCGAGGATCGCTGGCCGTCGATGGACGCGCTGCTCGAGGCGCTCGAGCAGGCGCCGCGGCGGCGCCGGCTCGGGGCCGCGCTGGGCCTGGCGGTGGCGGGCGCGCTCGTGGTCGGCGGCTTCGCGGCGGCGCGGCTGCTCGCCGACTCCGCGATCTGCACGGGCGGACAGGCCGAGCTCGAGCTCGTCTGGGGCGCCGAGCGCCGCGTCGCGGTCGAGCGCGCGATCCGGGCGGCGGCGGGGGACGACGCCGAGTCGCGCTGGCGCTCGCTGCGAGCGCGCATCGACGGCTTCACGGGCGACTGGCTCGCGCGGCACCGCGAGGCCTGCGAGGCGACGAACCTGCGCAAGGAGCAGTCGCCGCGGGTGCTGGACCTGCGCATGGAGTGCCTGACGCGTCGGCTCGACGAGCTCGACGCGCTGCTCGAGGTCCTGGCGGGCGCCGACGCGACCGTCGCGGATCGGGCGCTCGAGGCGACGAGCGCGCTGCCGAGCCTCGAGCGCTGTGATGACGTGGACACCCTCGACACGCGCGCGACCTTGGTGGCGCCGCCCGAGGGCGACGCGGTGAAGGCCGTGGCCGCGCTGCGCGGCGAGCTCGTCCGCGCCGAGGCCGAGCGCGCGACCGGGATGCTCGAGGCCGCGCGCGAGCGCCTCGAGGGCGCGCTCGAGCGGTCGCGCGAGCTCGCCTACCGCCCGCTCGAGGCCGAGATCCACGGGCGCCTCGGGGCGCTGCAGCTCGCGCTCGAGCGGCGCGACGACGCCGAGCGCTCCCTCACCGAGGCGCTGTGGGTGGCCGAAGAGACACGTAACGACGACGTCGCCGCCGAGGCGCTCGCCAACCTCATCACGCTCGATCTCAGCGTCGGCGCCCGTCGCCGCGCGATGACGCGGGTCCGCCACGCGGAGGCGTTGATGCAGCGCCTCGGCCTCGACCGCCGGGCCCACGCGCGCCTGGTCGAGAGCGTCGGCGCGCTGCTGGCGAGCGGCAAAGACGAGCGGGGCGGCGAGCAGGAGCTCGACGCCGCGAGCGAGGAATTCCAGCGCTTCTACTACCTCGAGCGCTCGCTCAACCCCGAGCGCGCGAGCCTGGCGGACTTCCTGCGCCAGCGCGCCGATGACCTCTACGCCCAGGGCGACTTCGCGGGCGCGAGCCGCGACTACGAGTGGGTGCTCCGCTACAAGCGACAGACGCTCGGGCCCGATCACGCCGAGCTGCCCGCCCTGATGGACCGGCTGGGTGACGCGCTGCGCGAGCGCGGGCGCCTCAAGAGCGCCGCCAGCCAGTACCAGGGCGCGTACAAGCAGCGCCGCCGCAGCCTCGGCGCCGAGCACCCGGATGTCGGCGAGTCGCTGTACAAGCTCGGCGTCGTCGCCCGGGCGCAGCGCAAGACCAAGCGCGCGCGCGGCTACCTGACGCGGGCGCTGAAGCTGTGGCGCGGGGCGCTGCGCGACGCGGACGACGAACGCGTCGCGCGGGCGCTGCTCGCCCTGGCGGAGCTCGACGCGCGCAGCCGCAGCGCGAAGCGTCGGCGCGCGGCCGAGGAGTCCTACACCGCCGCGATCGGGATGCTCGAGCGCCTCCACGGCCCCAACGACGCGGGGCTGGTCGAGCCGCTGATCGCGAGCGCCGAGCTCACGCGCGCGAGCGTCGGCCCCGGGGCGGCGGCGGCCCTGCTCGAGCGCGCGGTCGCGATCTCCGTCGCCGCGGGGGACGAGGACGCGGCGGCGCGGCGCGGCTCAGCTCGCTTCGCGCTGGCGCGGACGCTGTGGGCCGAGGGCGGCGCGGCGAGCCGCGCGCGCGCGCTCGAGCAGGCGCGGGTGGCCGAGTCCGATCTCGTGGAGGCGGGCGCGCTCGCGGAGGACGATCGCGCCGAGCTCAAGACCTGGCTCGAAAAACATGTGTAGTCGCGGGGCGTGGCTAGCCACGCCCGCCGCACTGGACATCGCGCTCGACCAGCTCTGGATCACACGCGAGCTCGTCCTCGCAGTTGTCGGCGAGGCAGGCCGCGAGCGCCTCGATGGCCTGGGCGCACGGGTCCCCGGGCGTGCCGATGTCGGCGAGGCAGGCCGCGGGGCACTCGTCCTCGCTGAGGCTGGTGCTCTCGCAGGCGAGCTGGGCGTCGCACTGGGCGTCGCAGGCCGCGATGAGCTCGGGCATGTCCTCGTTGCTCGTCTCGCCCGAGCCGGGGCCGCAGGCGATAGCGAGGAGCGTGAGGAGGGGGAGGAGCGAGATGATGCGGGCGCGCACTCGCCGAGTGTGGGCGAGCGCGCACCCGCTGTCGAGTCCATCGCGATGGGGGCTAGAATGAGTACTTGCCGGCCGCGTGCCGACCCAGCGGCGGCGCGTTGATCCAGCAACGTTTTATGGAGCGCTTTTTTCGGGCTGCTCGTCCGACGCGTCCGCGCGCAGCGTCCGAAACATCTCGAGGATGTCGAACAGGCCGAAGATGATGACGTAGACGCTGAGCGCCGCGAACAGGCCGACGCCGACCCACAGTAGCGTCAGCCACAGGCGCGCCCACTCCTGGATCGCCGGGTCGACGCTGGCGCCGATCATCGCGCGGCCTCCTCGGCGTCGCGGTCGGGGGCGAGCAGCGATCCCAGGACCATGGCGACGAAGGCGAGCGCGAGCGTGCCCAGGCCGATCAGCCAGGACGGCGCCTGCAGGCCGAGCAGGCGCTGCACGGGGCCGAGCCCGAGCACCGCGCTGAAGCCGGCGAGCAGCGCCAGGACGGCGCCCGTCGAGCTGGCGCGTCGCCAGTACAGCCCGGCGCTCAGCACCGCGATCGCGCCGGTGAAGTAGACCGCGCCGGTGATGCCGATGTAGTCCCACACGTCCTGGCTCGGGCTGTAGAGCAGACCCCACAGCAGCACCCAGAGCCCGATGAGGACGATAAAGACGCGCGTCAGCCGGATCTGCGCGCGCTCGTCGAGCGGGCGGCCGCGCGCGCGCAGCACGGGGTCTACGACGTCGCGGGTCAGCACCGACGCCCAGCACAGCAGGTAGGAGTCGTGGGTCGACATAAACGCCGCGAGCATCGCCGCGGTCACGAGGCCGAGCAGGCCGACCGGCAGCAGGTTGGCGAGCAGGATCGGGAAGGCCTCGATGTTCTCGTGCAGCGGCGCGCCGGCGCCCGGCGCGAGCGCGAAGTGGCTGGCGATCACGCCGCGCTCGGCGACCGCCTGCCCCTCGGGACCTGTCGCGTACATCACGACGCCTGGCGCCTCGACCAGGAACACGAACGCGCAGACGCCCATGAAGCAGGGGATCAGGAAGCGGATCATGAACGAGAGCGAGGCCAGCGCGTACTGGCGCTTGACGACCGCGACGCTCTTGGAGGCGAGCGCGCGCGTCACCGCGGTCGGCCAGATCGCCGCGCTGACGAGGCCGAGCACCGCCATCCAGGCGATGTAGCCGGGGCCGAAGCCGGCGTCGGCGATCGAGGGGTCGAAGCCCGCGAGCCCGCGGTGCTCTGCGACGACCGCGACGAGGTGTTCGCTCCCGAGCTCGCCCGCCGCGAGCACAACCATCAGCACCAGGCCGATGGAGAGCACGACGAACTGCGCGTAGTCGGTCAAGACCACGGAGACCATGCCGCCGAGCACCGTGTAAACGAGGACCAGCGCGAGCAGGCCGAACATGATGAGCGCGAGCGTGCCGCCCTGCGGATCGAGGCCCGTGACCCCGACGACGAACTGCGAGCCGACGCGCAAGAACAGGCCCATGTTGAGGATGCCGCCGAGCGCGAGCAGGACGCCGCCGAGGATCCGCGTGCGCCGCCCGAAGCGGCGCTCGTAATACTCGGGGATCGTCATCACGCCGGTCTCGCGCAGCGGCGCGACGATGAAGCCGGTGAGGCCGACGGCGAGGGTCACGAGGCCCGCGATCACGCCGATGTGGAAGGCCGCGAAGCCGCCCGTGAACCCTTTCTGAGCCTGGTACATCACCGTGATGAGGCCGAGCTCGGAGCCCGTCATGGTAGCGATCGCCAGCGCGGTCCCGAGGCTGCGCCCGGCGACCAGGTAGCCGCCGATCCCCGAGATGACGCGGTTGGCGAGCAGGCCGAGCGCGACCGAGCCGAGCAGGTAGACGACGACGATGATCGTGTCGACGAGCCCGAAGGCGGGCATCGTCAGCGCGAGCGGCGAGGCGATCGATGCAGATGCAGCGGCGAGCGACATCGGGGCCGCGTCACCGTAGCAGAGCGCGATCGCGGCTACGAGCGCTCGTCGTACTCGAACTGCGGACGTCCGCCGCGTCGCTGCATCCGCTCGTCCGGCGTCATCAGGCCGCCCTCGCGCAGCGCCGCCGCGAGCCCGCGGGCGCGTGAGATCAGCGAGGTGCCGAGGGCGCGGCGCGGGAACAGGGCCTCGATCAGCCCCTCGATCAGGCCGGCCACCCAGTCGACGCGCGCGGGCTCGCTGCCCGCCAGCTCGAGCTCCTTGAGGTTGGCGAGCATGCGATCCTGGGCGTGGCCGATGATCTGGTGCGGGTTGATGTTCAAGCGCCGCAGGTGCGCCTCGAGCTCCTTGAGCTCGCCGAGCGCCGTGATCGCGAGCCAGGTCTGCGAGAGCTGCGCGCCGAGCCGCTGCCTCCGCCCCCCGTTAGCGAACGCGGTCGGCAGGAGCTGGTGACCGAGGCCGACGTGGCGGGCCTCGTCGCGCTCGTAGTAGGGCAAGAGCCCGCTCAGCACCGGCTCGATCTGGCTGTCGCGCAGCGCCTTGAACAGCGAGAGCGCGATGCTCTCGATCGTCAGCTGCATGCCGAGCAGCTTGGTCGCGACGTTCTCGGTCCGCAGGGTCAGCTCGATCAGGCGCCGGCCCCACGCGTCGGGGGTGACCGGCGTCGCGCCCATCTCGATCAGGTAGTCGTGCAGGACGTAGAAGTGGCGGGCCTCGTCGTGGCTCTGGCTGGTCGCGGCCAGGCGCGCCTCGAGGTCGTGCAGGCGATCGGCGAGCTCGGCGGACACGCGCCAGGCCGCGTACTCGCCCCACATGATGACGCTGAGCACGTAGATCAGCGCGTCGCGCTTGTCCTCGGGGACATGTACGCCGCCGTGCTCCTCGAGCAGCTCGCGCAGGACCTCGCGGCCGTCCCAGATCCGATCTTGCCCGCGGTGGTAGATGCTCTCCATCCGCCGCGCGCGGCGGGCCTCGAGCGCCGTCCTGTCGTGCGAGAAGAGATCGTAGGGGATCGGGCGGCTAGGGGGGAGCTCGACGCGCAGCGACATAGAATTGGGGTATCAGCTTTGGCGGTCGCTTGACCAGGTCTCCGCGCGTCAGGTGGTCGCAGGTCGTACATGTCTCAGCGGCAAGGAATGCGCCGAGCGTCGCGCTACCGTCCTCGGGAATTCTCCCCGCAGCCTCGCGCAGCCCCAGCGCAGCCTCAGCGCAGCTCTCGAGAAGATTTTTGGAGCAGGTGGCGGGCGATGATCAGCAGCTGGATCTGCTGCGTGCCTTCGAAGATGTCGAGGATCTTGGCGTCGCGCGCCCATTTCTCAAGCAGCTGCCCCTCGCCGTAGCCGAGGCTGCCGCACAGCTCGACGCAGCGCAGCGCGATCTCGGTGGCGGTGCGCCCGGCCTTGGCCTTCGCCATCGAGGCCTCGCGCGAGTTGGGGCGCCCGTTGTCGGCCATCCACGCCGCCTTGAGCGTCAGCAGGCGGCTCGCCTCGAGCTCGGCCTCGAGCCGGTACAGCTCGCCCTCGAGCGCGCTCGCGTCCCAGCGCCCGCGGCCGTAGTCGAGCTTCACGCCCTCGCGGGCCAGCAGCGCGCGGGTCTGCTCGAGCGCCGCGCGCCCGACCCCGAGGGCCATGGCCGCGACGACAGGTCGGGTGTTGTCGAAGGTCTGCATGACGCCGCCGAAGCCCTTGCGGACGTCGATCTCCTCGCTGCCGAGGATGTTTTCCCGGGGGATTCGGCAGTCTTCGAACACCAGCGTCGCGGTGTCCGAGGCGCGGATGCCGAGCTTGTGCTCGAGGCGCGCGACCCGGAAGCCGGGCGCGCCGCGCTCGACCACGAAGGACTTGATCGCGGCCCGGCCGACGGCGCGATCGAGGGTCGCCCAGACGACCACGAGGTCGGCACGCTCGCCGCAGGTCACGTAGATCTTCTCGCCGTTGATCACCCACTCGTCGCCCTCGAGGCGCGCGGTCGTCCGGATCGCGGCGGAGTCGGAGCCGGCCTCGGGCTCGGTGATCGCCATCGCGGCCCACTTGCCCTTGAAGCGCGCGCGCTGCTCTGGGGTGCCGACGGCCGCGAGCGCGGCGTTGCCGAGGCCCTGGCCCGGGATCGTCAGCAGCAGGCCCAGGTCGCCCCAGCTCAGCGCCTCGACGTTGAGCACCGAGGCCATGTTGCGACCGTTGCGGATCTTCGGCGCGTCCTCGTCTTGATCTTCGCCCTGGCCGTCGGCGTCGCCAGCCTGCGTGCGACGCCCCGAGATGCCGCCGGCGCCGACGCCCTGGCCGCCGTCGTCCATGCCCGCGATCATGGCGCGCAGCATGTCGAGCTCGACCGGGTAGGTGTGCTCGGCGCGGTCGTACTTGCGCGAGATCGGGCGAAACAGGGACGCGCCCAGCTCGCTCGCCATCGTCGCGATGCCGCGCAGCTTCTTCGGGATCGTGAAGTTGAGCATGTCTCGGCTCTCTTTGTCCGTCGATGTCTTGAAGGTCACCTAGATCAGACCGCGAGCGCGCCCTCGAGGATCGCGACCGCGCGCAGCTGTCGGTACCAGCGCTCGACGGGGTGCTCGGCGGTGTAGCCGTGCCCGCCCAGCAGCTGCACGCCCTGGCTGCCCAGCTGCATCGCCTTCTCCGCGCACTGCGTCCAGGCGAGGAAGGCCTCGCGGTGAAACGGCCGCCCGCGCTCGGCGTGGCTGGCTGCCTGATAGGTCATGAGGCGCATGCCCTCGAGCTCGATCGCGATGTCTGCGATCATGAACGCGACCGCCTGCTTATGGCTGATCGGCTCGCCGAAGGCGACGCGCTCGTTGCAGTAGGTGATCACGTAGTCGAGCACGGCCTGGCAGGCGCCGACCGCGAGCGCGCAGGTCCCAAGGCGGGCGAGGTCGAGCGCGCGCGCGTGGTCGTAGGCGTCCGGCTCAGGCCCGCCGAGCAGCGCGTCGGGGCCGACCAGCGCGCCGCGCAGCTCGAGCCGCCCGAGCCCGGCGGCGCCCAGTCCCATGTGCCGCTCGGCGCGGCGCTCGAGCAGCGGGTTCGTAGCGTCGACGAGGAACGCCCGCGGCCCCTGACCAGCGAGCTGCGCGAACACCAAGAAGACCTCGGCGCGCTCGGCGAGCGGGACCATGCACTTGGTGCCCTCGAGGCGAAAGCCCGCGCCCTCGGGCCGCGCGCGGGTCTCGAGGTAGCGGGCGTCGAAGCGCGCGCGCGGCTCCATGAGCGCGAGGCTGGCCGGCACGAAGTCCTCGTCACACATCGGCGGGAGGTAGCGGCGGCGCTGGAGCTGGGTGCCGTAGTCGACGAGCAGGTTGATGAAGCCGCAGGGCGCGAGCGCGGCGAGGGCGAGCCCCATGTCGCCGTAGGCGAGGTCCTCGGCGATCAGCGTTGTAGAGACCGGCGAGCGCGCCTCGCCGGCGCCGCCCAGGCCCTCGGGGACGCTGATCAGGTTGAGCCCGAGCTCGGCGACGCGCGCGTCGAACTCGGCGTCCGCGCCCTCGCGGTCAGCGGCCTGCGCGGCGGGTCGCGCGGTCTCGCGCGCGAAGCGTCGCAGCGTCTCGCGCATCATGGATTGCTCTTCGGTCAGGGTCAGATCGAAGCGGCCGCCGGGCCGCGAGCGCGGCGCCGCGAAGCGCTCGGCCCCCGAGAATTCGTGGAGCCGCTCCTGCGCGGCGGTGAAGCGCGAGCGCGCGATCGCGCCGGCCTGGGCGCCGACCTGGGCGCCGGTTCGCGTGCCCCAGTACACGAGCTTCTCGGTCCACTCGCGGACGCCGTAGCGCTCGGCGAGCTCGCTCTCGGAGAGCTTGTTGAGGGCGCGGAAGAACACTCCCAGAGGCGAGCGAGATGTGCGGGGCATGGGCGGCGGCTCCGTGCTCGAATTCGGATCGGGGGAAGGCGCGCGCGAACTCGAGCGGCGCAAGTCTACCAGGCCGGTGAGCCCGGGGGGCGCGCAGGGTGGCGAGCTGGAGCGCGTCGCTGGCTACTCGAGTTGCCGATCGAAAATCTGTCTGGAAGGTCTTGTTGCCTTTGGGACAGGTGTGTGCGGGCGGGATGTTTGTAGGTTGTTGATATTGTTGGGGTCTGATCCCGCGGGCGCGTGGAGCTTTTTTCGCAGTGTCAACGGGCGTGGCGAGAATCATTCGATACGGCTTCGTCGCTTCCAGCGCCGCGATGCTGGTCGCGCTGCTCCTCACCTGAACGCTTCCGCGCTCCCGCTTCCGCTTCCGCTTCCGCTTCCGCTTCCGCTTCCGCTTCCGCTCTTCCGCTTCCGCTTCCGCTTCCGCTTCCGCTTCCGCTTCCGCTTCCGCTTCCGCTTCCGCTCTTCCGCTTCCGCTTCCGCTCTTCCGCTTCCGCTTCCGCTTCCGCGCTCCCGCTCTTCCGCTTCCGCTCTTCCACTTCAGCGCTCCCGCTCTTCCGCTTCCGCTCTTCCGCTTCCGCTCTTTCGCTTCCGCTTCCGCTTCCGCGCTCCCGCTCTTCGACTTCCGCGCTCCCGCTCTTCCACTTCCGCGCTCCCGCTCTTCCACTTCCGCGCTCCCGCTCTTCCACTTCCGCGCTCCCGCTCTTCCACTTCCGCGCTCCCGCCTCCCGCTCTTCGACTTCCGCGCTTCCGCTTCCGCTCTTCGACTTCCGCGCTCCCGCCTCCCGCTCTTCGCTCCCGCTCTTCCACATTCGCGCTTCCGCTTCCGCTTCCGCTTCCGCTTCCGCTCCGCGCCCCTGAGCGCGCGTCCTCGCGCTCATCAGATCCACCGCGCCCGCGCCCGGCGCTCTCCTGCGCACAACCCTCGCCGGGCCGTTTTTTTCAAAAAGACCGGCTTCTCGGCGTCTCTCCTTCTACGCGCCGAGGCAGCTGGGGCGCGCTCGCCCGCACGATCTCCGGGCGCCCCGACCTGACGCGTCAGGCTGGGGCGCCCGGAGGTCGTTTAAGAGCGCGGGGTAGAAGATCTGTCCGGGGGGACACGAGGCCGCGCCGGCCCGGTCGCGCTCGCGCGCCGATGGTCAGCAGCGCCCGCGGGATCTGTGGTACTTCTCAACAGGCCTTTTTTTTAGAAAAAGGGCAGCCTTGCCCAAAGTGCAGGCCGCTAGACGCCTGAAGGTGGACCACCGGGATGCCCTGGCCGTGGGAGAGCGACTTCTGGCGTGCGAACGCGCCGCCGCCTGACGTCGGCGCGCCGGGCACCGGGCGCGAGTCCGGCTGGCAGCTCGACGCGGCGTTCACGGATCGCCGCGGGGTCGTCCACTGCTTCCGTCGCGGTCGCGTGTGTACGGCGCGGCTGACCGTCGGGGTGTCCGGACGAGCGAAGCGCAGCGTCGACGCGGTTGAGCGGCTGTGCGCCCAGCTCGCCGAGGACGGCGGGACCGGGTCCGCGCTGCTCGCGGTCGTCGGCGGGCGAACGCCCGCGCTCTCGTGGACGCGCTGGCGCCCGCAGAGCGAGGCGTTCCCGGGGATCGAGTGGCCGCGCCTCGACGGCGCGGTGCGGCTGGACGGCGACCTGGTCTACATGTTCTTCGGCGGCGAGTTCTTGGCCTATGACCTCACGGCGAGGCGCGTGCGCCCGGGCTACCCGCGCGCGCTCGTGGGGCAGTGGTTCGGTCTGTGGGACGACGGCATCGACGCGATGGTCAACCCGGGTCGCGGGAAGGTCTACTTCTTCAAGGGGGGCGGTTGCTCGCGCTACGACGTCGCGCGGCAGCGCGTCGAGGAGGGGTTTCCGAGGGCGATCGGCGAGGTCTTCCCGGGCCTCAGCTGGCGTCGTGTTGATCTGGCTTTTTGCCCAGGTCGCGCGGGTGAGCTGGTGTTCGTGCGCGAGCGGCAGGCGGTCGTCTATCGCGACGCCGAGGCCGCGCGACAGCTGGCGTTGGCGGAGTCCGAGGCGCGCGCGCGGGTCGAGGCGGTGCTCAACGGCGAGATGTCGGAGCTCGCGGAGTCGCTGCACCAGGCCTGGCGCGAGGATCGCTCCCGCGGCGTCACGCGCACGGGCGTGTTCGACAGCTTGCTCGCGGATGTTCGTCGTCACGCCGAGCTCGCGAGCCTAGCGGCGAGCTTCGCCGCGACCGCGGCGAGGATCTCCGAGGACGCGATCGGTCGACTCGGCGTCGAGGACATGATACCGGCGGAGCCCTTCGAGCATGCGGAGGACGCCGGCGACGGCGAGGAGCGTTGGCGCGACTACGGCGAGGGGCAGGAGGCGCGCGTGGAGCCGGCGACGCTCGTGGACGAGGTCGAGGTCGAGGTCGAGGACGAGCCCGCAGTCGACGCGCCGAGCGAGACGGTCGAGGACGAGGCGGCGATGGACGAGGCGGGCTTCGACGAGGTGGAGATCGAGGTCGATCTCGACGGCCTCGAGATCGTCGACGGTGAGGAGCAGGAGCCGGCGCGTCCGCCCTCGGCGCGTCCGCCCCCGGCGCCCGAGTGAGCGCGTCGACTACGGCGCTCGAGTCGGCGGGCTCGAGGTGAAGCCGACGATCTCGAGGGCGTGGGAGAGCGCGGCGCCGCCGTCGAAGATCGGCCGGTCGAGCCAGGGCGTGAGCGCGCGGACGAGCGCGCGATCGATCGCGTACTGCGATGGTTCCCCACGCAGCGGGTAGGCGCGCCGGAGCGACTCAAACGCGCGGGCGCGCTCGCTCGGCGGGCGCTCGAGCAGCGCGCGGGTGCGACGGTCGTCCTCGAGCAGCGCGCAGCTGGCCTGCAGGCAGCGGGCGAGGGCGTCCATGGGCCCGTCGCAGCCCGCGAGCTCGACCTCGAGCCGCTCAACGCGGCGGCGCCGCTCCGCGGGCAGGCAGGGCCGCCGACCGAGGAAGCGGGCGAGCGCGTGGTGGATCATGCGGGTCGCGTTCTGCTTGCTCGCGCGGCTGTAGCCGGCGACGTGGTGGCTGGCGTAGCGCACGGGCCCGCCCGGCTGCAGCAGCGCCCACGGGAGCGCGGGCTCGCCCTCCCAGACGTCGAGGATCGCGTGACCGGGGGCCGCTTCGCGCAGCGCCTCGTTGGCGACCACCGCCCCGCGGCTCGTGTTGATCACCGCGGCCGCGGGCCAGCGCGCGCGGCTGAGCAGGTGAAGCGTCGGATCACGGTCCGCGCCCGGGCGGGTCAGCGGGACGTGCAGGCTGACGACGGCCGCGCGCGTGAGCAGCTCGTCGAGCGGCAGAAATTCGCAGCGGTCGCGCGGCTCGAGGGTGGTCTCGCCGCGGGCGACGGCGCGCGCGAGCGGGGGATCGGAGACCACGACGGGGACGCCGAGCGGTCTCAGGCGGCGCGCGAGCCTGCGTCCGACGTTGCCGTAGCCGACGATCGCGAAGCCGCGGCGCGACCCTCGGGCGGCGAGTCGCCACGGCGGCTCCCCGCGCGCGCAGGCGCTCGCGAGCGCGGTCAGGACCCAGTGCACGACGGCCGGCGCGTTGCAGCCGGGCGCGCTCGCGAAGCCGACACCGCGCGCGCGCAGGGCCTCGCGATCGACGTGATCGACGCCCGCGGTCGCGGTCGCGACGAAGCGCAGCGCGGTCCCGGCGATGAGCTCCTCGTCGACCCGGGTGACGCTGCGCGTGATCAGGATCTCGGCGCCTGTCTCGAGGAGCATGCGCCGGTCGATCGCGGCCCCCGGCGCGAGGACGGGCTCGACCAGGGGCGAGAGCGCGGCGCGAGCGTCGACGATCGCGTCGTCGACGAGGGCGCGCGGGCGGGGCGGGGGCGACATCGCCCGGAGCATAGCGTCAACCCGCGGGCGGGCGTCAGCGCGGCCGCGTGATCACGCCCGACAAGCTGTTGAGCTGCGCTTGCAGCGTAAGGATCGACTCGACGAGCGGATCGGGCGGCGGCGTGGGGTAGCCGGCGTCCGCGATGTCGAGCGCGACGCGGCTCTGCCTCCCGCCGAGGTTGGCGGCGAGCCGATAGCGCGTGCCGCGGGTGAAGCCCCGGGGCTTCGGCGTCGGCGGCGGGCTCGGCGTGCCGTTCGCCTGCGCCGGTGGCCCACCACGCTCGACGAACAGGCCGCCGTCCTCGAGCTGCTTGACCAGCGTCGCGATCGCGGCGTCGTCGATCGTGAGCTCGCCGTCTTCGAAGGCCGGGGGTCGTCGGTGGCCGTCGGCGCCGCCGAAGCTGTAGCGCCGGCTGAGCGCGCGGCCCGAGAGGTCGTAGCGCTGGTGCTCGGAGAAGCTGTCGCTGCTGTTTTCGAAGGCCTCGATCTCGAGGGTGAGGAAGTCGCCGGAGGGCGGGTACCAGCTCGCCAGCTTCGCGCCCAGGCGCTCGAGCGTCGCGAGTCGTCGCGTGAGCTCGGGGACCTGGGCGCGCTGCTGCTCGTCGAGGAAGTCGAGCGGCTCACCGCGCGCGTCGAGCCAGCCGCCGTCGACGGCCATCGCGATCTGCTTGTCCCCGACCGCGCCGCCGAGCGAGACCTCGAGGCGCTCGTAGTCGCCCCTGGGGACGTGCGCGCCGAGCCGCTCGCCGGGCGCGTGCACGAACTCGGCGGCGCCCAGCAGCGCGGCGAGCTCCTCCTGCTGCGCGCGCGTCAGCTCGAGCTCCCACGGGAGCGCGCCGAGGTACGCCAGATCGACTCCCCCGGGCTTGGGCAGCCGCGTGGAGGAGGGCCCCCACATCGACAGCGAGAGCGTCCCGTCCTCGAGGATGAAGCGGAGGTTGCTCTTCGCCGAGGACTGGCTCAGGTAGGACGAGAGCGTCAGGTCGAGCGAGACGCTCGGCGCGGGCGCGGGCGCGGGCGGGGGCTCGGGGACGCTCGTCGGCGTCTTGTCCGGCGTCTCGCGCGAGCCCGGATCAGGTCGCGCAGCGGGCGGCCGCTCGTCCGTCGGCGTCGGCGTCTTCGCGGGCGCCTGGGCCTGCGGCCGCGCGCGCGCGCCCGGATCGCACGCGACGAGCAGCAAGCCGGCGATCATCACGGGGAGCCTTCGCATGTCCATCAAGCCATATCACGGCGAGGCCGCTGGCGGCTCCGCGCTCGAGCTCCCCGCGCGCCGGACCCCGAGGCGCTCGAGGAACGGCCAGGGCGGGAGGTTGCCGATCATCACGAACACCGCGTCGCAGCCGAGCCCGCGACGCGTCGGGCCCTCGCGCTCATCGTCACGTGCGATCTCGAGCACCGCCTCGCGATCGCGCAGCGTCACGAGCTCGCTGGCGAACACGAGCTCGACGCGGCCGGCGTCGGCGAGCCTGCGCAGCTCGTCGGCGTTGCGCCGCTTGCCGCGCTTAAACCCGCGACCGCGGTACGAGACCGTGACGGTGGTGCCCGGCTGGCGCGCGAGCGCGATCGCGGTCTCCATCGCGACGTCCCCCAGCCCGATCACGAGCACGCGCTGACCGGCGAAGCTGCGCGCGTCGGCGAGGCTGTAGTGGACGTGGCTCTCCATCGCGCTCGGGATCGGAGCCTCGAGGCTGCCGAGCTTGCGCGGCGTCCCGCGGCGCCCGAACGCCAGGAGCACGCGCCGGGTCGCGAGGGCTCGGCCGTCGCCGTCGGCCTCGCCTCGGCCCTGGCCCTCGACGATCACGCGGAAGTGACCGAGCGGGGGACCGCCGCGCGCGTCCTCGATCGCGGTGACGCGCAGGCGCTCGCGGATCTCGAGGCGCTCGCGGTGGATGATCTGCAGCCACTTGCCCAGCAGCTCCTCCTTGGTGCTCTCGCGCAGCCAGAGGTCGCCGATGTGCGGCATGCCCAGCGGTTGATCGAAGACCAGCTTGCCGCGGGGGAACGAGCGGATGCTCGCGGCGACCGTGTCCTGGTCGACGGTGACGTAGCGCAGCCCGGCGCTCTTGGCGGCCAAGCTCGCGCTGATGCCCGCAGGGCCGGCGCCGACGATCACGAGGTCGTAGAGCGCGTCCTCGCCGGAGCGAGCGGAGCGCGTGGGCAGGCTCGTCGCGATCCGCTGGACCGCGTGCGCGCCCTGGTTGATCGCGTTGCGGATCAGCGGCAGGCCGGTGAGATCGCCGGCGAGGTAGATCCCCGGGCGATCGACTGACTGCAGGTCCTCGTCGAGGCCGGGCAGCTCGGTGTCGGGCTCGGTGTCGAGGACAATGAGCGAGCCGTTGGGGCAGCGCTGCTCGCAGAGCGTCAGCCCGCAGCAGTCGTCGGGTCGGGCGACGCGGGCGACGTAGCGGCGGACCTCGAGCACGTCGTAGGGGCAGGCGTCGACGCAGGCGTGACAGCCGATGCAGGTCGTCTGGTTGATCCGCGGCAGGCGCTTGCGCTCCGGCGCGCGCAGCATCGGCGCCGCCTCGCGCCGATCGTCTCGCGCCGCGCCGCGGGCGACCGCGCGGGCGCGCCTTCGGGCCGCGAGCGCCCGCGCCGTCAGCAGCGTCGCAACGCCGGCGGCGAGCGCCGCCGCGAGCCACAGCAGCAGCGCGGGCGCGCCGGCGGGATCTTCCTCTGGGTCCGGATCCTCCGCGCTCGGCGGCAGCGCGGCCGAGGCCCGCGCCCGCTCCCACAGCTGCCAGCGCGTCAGCGCGGCGGTCGACATCGCGCTCCGGTGCTCATCGAAGCAGGTCGCCATTACGCCTTCGAAGGAAGAGGTCCCTTGGGGCAGGCAGCGCTGGATCGGATCGCGCGGGGCGCTGAGCGCGTGACACTGACCGCAGGCGGCCGCGGGGATCAGCGGGACGAGCTGCTCGCCGGGTCCGCGCGGGGGCGGCGGCGTCACGTCGACGTCGTAGCGGCGGGCGGCGCCGCCGGGGCCGAGCACGAGGCCGCTGTCGTGCTCATGACTGTTGTGACAGCTGACGCAGCGAAGCCGCCCGGCCTCGGCGAGCGCGCGGTGGCCGGCGCGGGCCGAGCGCTTGCCGACGTGGCACCCGCGACAGGTCGCGTCCGCGACCTCGTCGGTGGCGGGCGCTTTGGCGGGCGCGTCGGCGTCGGGCTCGAGGTGGCACGAGGCGCAGGTCAGCCCGGCCTGGCGATGCGGCAGCGAGAGCGGCCGCTGCACGCCGAGCTCGCGGGCGTCGGTCGAGAGCAGGATGCCGGCGGCGAGCACCGCGGCGCCGGCGATCGTCGCCAGCGCGAGCCCGCGGACGCGGGTCACGTCGCTGGTCTCGAGCGCCCGTGGGGCCGCGCGCCGGCGCCCGCGGATCGCCTGGCGCGAGGTCGCGAGGACGCCGTCTTGATCGGGCGGTCGCGGCGTCATCTCGTCACCCCAGCCCTCCTGTCTGAATGAGCACGTGCAGCACGAGCAGCGCGAGCGCGAGGCCCGAGATCAGCACGTGCGCGACGAAGAAGCCGCGCAGCGCGAAGGTCAAGAGGCGCCTCGCCGGCAGCGCGCGCAGCTCGACCGCGGTCTTGACGACCTCCGCGAGTCCGGCGAGCTGCTCGGGGTCCTGCGCGCCCAGGAGCCGCTCGACCCTGGCCTGCACGCGCGCGCGCTCGCGCGCGGCGTCGCGCCCCGAGAGCAGCAGCCCGAGCGAGCCGACGCGCGAGAGCGAGTAGGGCAGCAGCACGACGCGAGCTGCCCGCTTGACCAGGGCGCTGCGGCCGCTCAGCTCGCGGTGCAGGCGGTCGAGCAGCGCCTCGCGCTCGCGGCGAAGATCCTCGGGCAGCGCGCCCCGGCGCTCGAGCCGAGAGAGCCGACGCGGGAGCGCGCGGTAGGCCCACGCGCCCCAGGCCCCGAGCGCGGCGGTGAGCCAGAACATCCCCAGCAGCAGCCCGGCGAGCTCCAGCGAGCCGAGCCCGGCTCGCCCGGCGTGGCCGAGGACGCCGGCGCAGGCGAGCGCGCCGAGCAGGACGTGCAGCTGGACGAAGGGACGCACTCGAGAGCGCGGCGGCGCGCGCCCGCCCGCGGCGCCGTCGATCGCTGCAGCGGCGCCCCGGGCCGCGCTCTCGCGTCGACGTCTGCGCATCCACAGCGACACGACGCGCTTGGGGATCACGTGCGCCGCCAGCAGCAGCATCGCCCCGGCCGCGAGCACGCCGGCCCACAGCCCCGGCCCGGCGCTCGGGCTCCACGCGCCGCGCAGCTGCGAGACCAGCCCGACGATCGCCAGCGCCACCGCGCTCGCGCCGAGCAGCAGGGTGACGAGCCACGAGGCGGCGCGCAGCAGGAGCGCGTCGAGGCCCCCGGCGCCGGCGCCTCCGCTCGCCCGCGCCGCGCTCACCCCCGCGGCGCTCGGACCCGCGAGCAGCGCCGCGACCTCGGTGAAGTCGCGCTCGGGATCGAGGCGCAGCAGCGAGCCGGTGGGGCAGCCCTGGACGCAGGCCGGCGCCTCGTAGTCGCGGCACAGATCACACTTGACCGCGACCTCCGGGAACGCGGGGCTCGTGTCCTCCTGGCCCTTGAGCCACTCCGAGATCGACGCGCCGCCGCGGGGCCGCGGGGCCATCCGGATGTTCTCCCAAGGACAGGCCTTGGCGCAGTTGCCACAGCCGGTGCACAAGGGCTCGCGGATGAAGACCTCGCCCTCGGGGTCGCGGCCGATCGCGCCGGTGGGGCAGTCGATCATGCACGCGGGGTTTTTGCAGTGCTGGCAGGAGTTCGGCAGCAGCAGGCTGCGGGTCTTGGGCCGCGCGGTGAGCTGGACCAGCTCGCTGACGGCGGAGGGGTTGGCGGCGGCGCGGGCGGGCGCCGCGAGCTGCGTGATGATCTTGTCGCCGCGCCGGATCAGCCGCGAGACCCCGCCGTGGGTCGCGGCGCAGCTCCACGCGCAGTGACCACAGCGCACGCAGGTGTCCTGGTCGATCGTCAGCAGCGAGCTCGCCATCTGCATGCGGTAGAGGTCGTGGAACACGTGCCGGGTCGAGCGCGCGTCGGCCTCGCCGACGACCCGCGCTTGGTGGGCACGGCGGGCGCCGGTGATGCGACGCAGGCGCTCGATCATCCTCGGGTTGCGGTCGAGCAAGGTGCGCAGCGCCGCGCCGGGCAGCCGCAGGAGCTGGCAGTCGCCGAGCGCGACCGCGTTGGTCTGGCGCGCGGGCGGACGCGCCGCCGCGCCGCGCGAGAGCGCGAGCTCCTGGTCGCCGAAGAAGTCCCCCGGGGACAGGTAGGCGCGGACCTGCACGCGCCCGTCCTCGTCCTCGGTCTGCAGCTGGACCAGCCCGCTCGCGAGCATGAACAGGTCGCGCGCGCGCTCGCCCACGCCGTAGATCCGCGCGCCGCGGGCGTGTCGCTTGAGCGTCACCGCGTCGAGCACGAGGTCGCGATCGTCGTCGTCGAGCCCGCGGGTCAGGACCATGGTGCGCAGCAGGTCGGCGGTCGCCTGGCGCTCGAGCTGGCGCAGGCGCGCGGCCGCGGCCCGCTTGACCCCCGGGTCCTCGGCGTCGCGCCCGAGCCCGCGCTGAAACACCGAGACGGGGATCGACGCGACCTGGGCCGCGCCCTCGGCCGTCGCGGTCGCGCGCCGCAGCCCGCCCGGCAGGCACACCTCCTCGCCGAAGCTCTCGCCCTTGCGCGCGCGCCGGATCACCGCCGGGGCGTGGTTGCCCCGCGGCGTCGCCCGCAGCGCGATCACGCCGCGCGCGACCACGTAGAGCGCGTCGCCGCGCTCGCCCTCGCGAAATACAACCTGTCCCGAAGAGCACTCGATCAGTCGGCCCGCCGCGACCACGCGATCGCGCGCCGGCTCGTCGAGGCCGCGCAGCAGCGGCGCGTCGAACACCGCGCGCGGCCACGCCTCGCTCACCGCACCTCCGCGCGCGCCGTGTGCAGCTCCACCGCCTCGAGCCGGCCGAGCGCCGCCTCGCTGATCAGCGGTCCGCTCGGGCGCAGCCCCTCGGCGGCCTTGCGCCGCTCATAGTCGATGAAGGCGCGCAGCAGGAACGGCGGGAACGCGCGGAACATCAGCCGCGCCTCGATCGTGAAGGGGCCCTCGCGGCCGCGCGCGTCGAGCTCGTAGGTGTACCGCTGCGGGACCTTCGGCGCGGCCGAGCGGCGGTCGATGATCGCGGTCGGGCCCTGCACGACCCCGCGGCTCGCGTCGAGCGAGCCGATCGGGAAGTAGACCTCAAACAGCGCGGCCTCGCCGACGAGGTTCGAATCGCAGATCCCCGTGTCCGCATCAAACGCGCCGTCGTCGAACCGCCCCGCGCGCGTCAGCTCCTGCCCCGGGAGCGGCTGACACTGGCCGGCCGCGTCGATGAAGCCGATGCAGCGCACGCAGCGGAGGAAGCCGTTTTGCAGGTTGATCAGCCCGCGCCCGCGAAACCGCGTGCCGCCGTGCTCGACCGGCGGATCCCACTGCGGGACATCTGGCCCATCGGTCACGTCGGCGCCGAACACCCCCAGCGGTCGGCCCTGCTCGTCGCGGACCGCGTCGGAGGTGTTGACGCGCAGAAACACCTTGTCCCGCAGATCCTCGTCGCCGCGATCGACCCGGCCGACCTCGTAGACCAGCTCGCCGCGGCCGTCGGTCACGCGCAGGTGCACCCAGAATTCGCGCTCTTGGCTGAAGCCCGCGGGGATCCGGTGGCCGGCGCCGATGTTCTCGAGCTCCACCGGGATCTCGAGGCGGTCGCCGACCCGCCGGGGCCCGACCAATTCAAAGCGGAAGCTCGAGCCCAGCAGCAGGTCGCGGCGCTGGTGGGCGCCGAGCGGGGTGCCGGTCCCGTCGACCGTCGGCTCGTGGATCAGCTCGTCGGCGAAGGCCCGCGACAGCGGCACATCGACGCCCGAGAAGTAGTGGCTCGTGACCGGCGCCGTGGTCTGCGAGTTGCTCGCGACGGTGGCCTCCGGATAGCTGCCGGGGGCGCGCGGCTCGAACACGGTCCCCGGCGGGCAGGCCCGCAGCAGCGCGCTCGCCCCCGAGCCCGCGGCGATGGGTCCCTCCCCCGGCACGCAGACCCCCGGGAACAGGCTCATGTGGCAATCCTGGCACGAGGCCGGCTCTCGGCCGGCCCGCGCCTCGTCCGCGCCCCAGGCCACCCACTCGCTGTACGCGTTGCGCAGCCGTTTAAAATTCTCGCCCTTGGCGATCCCGAGCGCGTCGCTGCCGAAGATCCGAACATCGTGACAGGCGCCGCAGAATTGGCTCGAGCGCAGGTAGGCGCGGGACGCCGCCGCGGGTCGCTTGTGCGCGCCGCCGGGGACAGCCTCGCTCGGATCCGGCGCGTCGAGCTCGGCGAGCGCTCCATCCGTTCGCGGCATGAGCAGGCTGCCGCCGTCGAGCAGGTAGCCGCTGTTGGCGATCCCGCCGACGCCACGCGCGTCCTCCGGGCGCATCGAGAATCGTTGGCCGGTCTGCGTCGAGGTCCAGAACGGGTTGCCCTCGTAGCGGCCGGCGGCCTGGTTGCCGGGCTGCACCGGGCCGTGGACTTGGTGGCAGAACGCGCAGTCGATACCGGCCATCTCGCTGGGAGCCAGAAGATCCTTAATCGGCAGCCGGCTGCGCCCATTGCGGTTCGAAAACCCATCCCACGCGGGCATGCGGTTGGCGAGATTCTCGAGCGGCGTGTGGCAATTGACGCACCAGTGCTCGCCGCCCGAGCCCGTGATCAACAAGCCCGTGTTGTCCGCGCGGCATCCGGTCGCGGAGTCGGCCTTGCGCAGGATGCCGGCGCCGTGAACGCAGCTGTCCGATCGCGCGACCTGCTCTTCAATCAAAATTTCAAGGGCTTGGAACAGCGGGCTGTGCCCGGACTGGCCCATCACCGAGCGCTGCCACTCGCTGGCCTGCCGTGGATGGCAAGATGCGCAGTCCTCGGCGCGCGTGCTCGTGGCCGTCAGCGGAGCGGCTTCAGGGACCGAGATCGTTGGGACTTTCTCGGCTGGCGCGTCAGTTGGCGTGGGCGCGCTGCTGAGAAATGCCGCAGCTGCCGCAGCGCCGAATGTGACGACCAGTCCGCCGGTGATCCAGCCGCCGAGTTGCCGGCGTTCCGGCGCGGCAGCCAGCGGGGTGAGACCAGGCGCCGCTTCCGGAGTCGGCGTTGCGGCGATCGCGGGGCGTGCGGAAGACGCTGCTCCCATCAGCTCAGCGAGCCGAGCCTGGATCTTCTGCACGGACTTCGGCCGATTGCCGGTGTCGGCGTCGAGCATGCGCAGGCAGTAGCCTTGGAGCCCAGGGGGAAGGTCTCGCGCGATGTTCGCGTCGAACGGAGACGGGCCACGTCGGGCCGCTTGCATGGCAAGTCGAAGGCCGCGGCCGTGGGTCGCGAACGCGTGATCACCGGAGAGCGCGCGGTAGAGCAGGAGGCCGAGCACATAGCGGCGCGCGGCGGCGTCCCACGGGGCGCCGTCGGCCTGCTCCGGCGGGAGCCAGCGAGGGTCAAGGGTCGCGCCGGTGGGGCGGTCGGTCTTCAGGATCGCGTCGTCCGTGAACTCGACCTGGACACGATCGGGCCGCTCGGCCACCGGCGCGGACACCACGCGGCATTGCTCCGGCACCAGCGCTTCGGGCGCGTTCGCTCCGTCGCGTTCGAGCGCGGCGGCCACCGCGATCGTCAACTCCACGGCTTGTCGCCACGGCATCGGCGCGCCTCGATTGGCGCCGAGGATCGACGCGAGCGAGCGCGCCGCCCGCGGTGCGTGGGTCTCGTCCGGTTTCTCGTCTGCGTTCACACCACTGACTACGGATAGAGGGGTCGAAGGGTGCGCGTCGTCAGTGTACAGGACCCTCCGCGCCCGCCGTCGCGCAGAGTCGCCCGCCGCTGGCCGGTCGCGCGATGCCGGCTACTATGGGCCCGGATCCGGCTCGTACGTCGAGGAATCGCCCATGAACCGAACGCAACGCTCCGCAAAAGCCCTCTACCTCGCGCTGGCCGTCACGCTGATGCCCCTCGGCGGCTGTATCGGCATGACCGTCGGGTCAGGTCCGAGCATGGACCAAGATCGCCAGGCGGGCGACTTCACCCGCGTCGCCTCCGAGGGATCCATCGACGTCGACCTCACCGTCGGGCCGGCGACCTCGCTGCGGGTCGAGGCCGAGGAGAACCTGCTCCCCAAGATCAAGACCGAGATCAAAGACGGCACGCTGCACATCGACGTCGACGGCTCCTTCGCCACGGGCAAGGGCATCCGCGTGGTCGCCACGACCCCCGAGCTGACCGCAGTCTCCGTCGCCGGCTCGGGTGACATCCTCGTCAAAGACGCCGCGGGCCCGTCGCTCTCCCTCGCGATCTCAGGCAGCGGGACCATCGACGCCCGCGGCGCGGTCGACTCGCTCTCCGTCGTGGTCTCGGGCAGCGGCGACCTGCGCGGCTTTGAGCTGCCGGCGCAGTCCGTGAGCGCGACCGTCAGCGGCTCCGGCGACGCCGACGTCAACGCGGCCACGTCGCTCAACGCCGTCGTCTCGGGCAGCGGCGACATCCGCTACAAGGGCGCGCCGAAGGTTAACAAGACGATCTCGGGCTCGGGCTCGGTCAGCCCAGCGCGGTGACGGTCAGCGTCCACACGCCGTAGCCGACCAGGCTGAGCACCAGCAGCGCCGCCGCGGCGCGCGGCAGGATGAAGGGCAGGATGATCGGCAGCAGCTCGCGGGTCTGCACGCTCTCGCGCACGCCCGCGCCCTCGTAGCTCGGTCGATCCCGCGCGCGCTCGAAGTAGCGGCGCACGCTCGGTATCTCGTCCAGCGCCTCGGGGCCTTCGAGGAAGCGGATCCGCGTGAGGAACACGGTCCACACGATATCGGCGAGCGTGTACTGATCGCCGACGATCCAGTCACGCCCATCGGCCAGCAGCGCCTCGAGCTCCTCGAGCAGATCCGCGAGCCGCTGACGCAGCGCGGCCATCTCCTTCGGCGACGACACGGTCCGCTTCCAGCGCTTCACGTCCTCGATGCGCGCCGTGTACTCCGCGCTGAGCCCAGGGTTTCTGCGCCGGTGGGCGGCGAGCACCCGCGCGCGTCGCATGATCGTCGCGCGCCCGATCGGCATGAGCAGGCTGTTACCTGACCCATAGGACAATTCGCGCATCGGGAAGCGGTCCTGGCGCTCGATCCATTCCTCCATCAGCGCGTGGAGGGCGGGGTCCTCTGGCTGCAGCGGCGGGCCCGGCAGGTGCTCGTCGATGTAGCGGACGATCCGCGCCGAGTCGACGATCGGCTCGCCGTCGTGGACCAGCGTCGGCACGACGCCGCGCGGGTTGAGGCGCATGTACCAGGGCTCGTAGTTCTCGTGCGCCGGGCCGATGTTGACCACGCGCACTTCGTAGCGCGCGCCTTTCTCCGCGAGCGCCAGCCGCACCTTCTGGGAGCAGAGCGAGTGCGGGAAGTGATAGAGCGTCAGGTCGTCCGTCTGGGCGTCCATCTCAACCGGCGTCAGGGTAACACCTAGGAGCCCGTCAGCGTAATCCCGCGACGCCGTGCACCACTAGGAGCGGCGGCTACGAAGTGTTCCGCTGCGGCGTCGCGCGACGCGTACGACGATGTCGGCGGGTGTGGGCTGACGTAGCGCGATCAACGGAGAGGTGCCCCTTGGGTCATCGCCCGGCGTCGAAACGCAGAGGTACCGGCCGCACTTCAAGGTTCGACGACATGAGCACTCGCGGACGCCTGATTCTGTCGGGGGCGGCGCGATTTGAACGACGATCGGAAGGCGGAGGGACACGCAGCGGCTAGAGCTTGATCTTCTTCCACGCGCCGCCCTGCCACAGGATCGTCATCGTCAGCGCGAGCAGCCCGCGGTAGCCGATGTTCGCGATCCAGATCTCCAAGAGGCCCAGCTCGAGCACCGGGCCGATCACGTAGGCCGCCGGCAGGAACACCAGCCACTGGAGCGCGACCGAGGCGATCATGACCCGGCGCGTGTCGCCGGCGCCCATCAGCGCGTTGAGCAGGATCATGCCCACGGCGTCGAGGGCGATCGTCGCGCCGACGAGCCGCAGGGGCAGGCGCGCCATCTCGAGCGCGTGCGGCTCGTGCAGGAAGATCCGCAGGATCGGGTCCGGGATCAGCAGCATCGGCACCCCGAGCGCCGCCATCAGCACCGCGCCGATCTTGACCACGTCCCAGCCCCACCGGCGCGCGTCCTCGGGATCGCCCTTGCCGAGCGCCTGCCCGACGAGCGAGGCGGCCGCGAGCCCGAGGCCGAGGCCCGGCAAGATCGCGACCATCGTCACGTTGATGAGCACGTTCGCCGCCCCCGTCGCCGTCGTCCCGACGTGACCGATGATCCAGTACAGGGCCGTGTAGCCGGCCGCGAACGCGAAGGTCTGGATGCACGAGGGCAGCGAGAGCCTGAGCATCGTGCGGATCAGCGCGCCCTCGGGACGCCGCCGCAAGAACCCCGACTCGCGCGCGTGCTGCCGCGCGAGCGTGAAGTAGTAGATCGTGCCGATCCACGTCGCGATCGTCGTGCCGATCGCGGCGCCGGTCGAGCCGAGCGCCGGCATCCCCAGGTGCCCGAAGATCAGCACCCAGTTGAGGAAGATGTTGCACGCGTGCATCACCAGCAGCGTGCGCAGGTACAGCCGCGAGAGGTTGACCCCGTTCCAGAACCCGCGGAACGCGAAGTTCATCCCGACCGCGATCATGGCGAGCAGGCGCACCTGCCAGTAGTCGACGCCCAGCCGCACGACCTCGGGGTCCTCGTGCAGGTAGGGGAAGATCAGCGGCGCGAGGTAGAGCATGAGCCCGGTCAGCGGGATCCCGATCAGCAGCGCGAGCAGCAGGCCGCCGTTGAGCGGCGTCGCCGTGTTCGCCTCGTCGCCCTCGCCCTTGCGCCGCGCGACCATGGCCTGCACGCCCGCGCCGAGGCCGGTGATGAAGGCCTGCGACATGAAGTTGGTCATGCTCGCGAAGCCCACCGCCGCGAGCGCGACCGTCCCCAGCGTCCCGACCATCGCCGTGTCGACGACGTTGAGGATGTTCTGCGAGACCATCCCGCCGACGATCGGGAGCGCGAGCGCCAGGATTCGCTGCTGTCGCGATGTAAACAAAAGCGCGCTCGTTCGATCTCGGTCGGTGCTCAGCCGCTCGTCAGAGAGTACGTGACCTGCGCGGACAACAGACAGAACGTCAGTCGAGCCCGCAGAGTTGCTCGCTCAGTGTCCACAGGCGGGCGGCCGCCTCGTCGTCGCGCGCCGCTCGGTTCGGTCGCGCGCGCTTGCAATTCGAAAAATACTCCCCGCTGACGCCCTCGACCTCGGGGGCGCTCGCCAGGTACAGCTGGGTGCGGGCGCCCTGCTCAGGTGTCTTTAGAAACAGGCTAAACACCCGGTAGAACAGCCGGATCAGCCAATTGCCCTCGCGCGCGAAGCTGCTCACGATGGTCCCCGGGTGCAGCGAGTTCGAGGTCACCGCGCTCCCCGCCGCCCGCAGCCGGCGCGCGAGCTCGCGCGAGAACAGGATGTTCATCAGCTTCGAAGTCCCGTACACGCGCATCTGACGGAAGCGGCGACGCTCGAAATTGACGTCGTCGAGGTCGAGCGCGCCGAAGCGGTGCGCCTCGGAGGCCACGTTGACCACGCGGGCCGCCGGGCTGCGCTCGAGCGCGCCGCGGAGCAGGTGCGTGAACAGGAAGTAGCCGAGGTGGTTGATCGCGAACACGGCCTCGTAGCCCTCGGGGGTCGTCCGGCGCTCTTTGAGCAGCAGCCCGGCGTTGTTGACCAGGACATCGAGGCGCTCGTGTTGCTCGAGGAACGCGGCCGCGCCCGCGCGGATCGAGTCCTGCGAGGCCATGTCGACGAGCAGCAATTCGGCCGCGCCGCCGGAATCGCTCGTCGCGGCGGCCGCGCGAATGTCGGAGAGCGCGGCCTCACCACGTTCGCGGTTGCGGCACACCATGACGACGTGCGCCCCTTTACACGCGAGCTCGCGCGCGGTCACTTTTCCGATGCCGGCGTTCGCGCCGGTCACGATCACGGTCTTGCCTTGCATGGATGCGGTCATGGCGGGTCGCCGGCGAACTGTAGCCTGGAACCCGTGGCGTCCCTCGCGGCGACTTTAAAAAATGTTTGTTTTTGGGCGTAAGGTTTCCGCGGCCCGAGCCCCTTACGGAGTGAAGCTGGTTTTGTGCGAAAAACGCGCTCTCGGTCGCTGAGCCGAGCCGCACGAACTTGAAAGGACTCTGAGTCATGAAATTTCAGTCATTTTTCCTCTCCCTGATGCTCGCGCTCGGCGTTGGCGCGGTCGCCTGTGACAACCTCCAGGGCGACGGCGACGGCGACGGTGAGTGCGGTTGCGAAGACGACGACGACGACGACGACGAGGACGGTGAGGACGAGGACGGCGAAGACGACGACGAGGACGACTGCGAGTGCGGTGACGACGACGACGGCGAGACCGGCGACGGCGACGGTGAGACCGGCGACGGTGAGACCGGCGACGGTGAGACCGGCGACGGCGACGGCGAGACGGGTGATGGCGACGGCGAGACCGGTGACACGGGCGACACGGGCGACGGCGACACGGGCGACGGCGACACGGGCGACGGAGACACGGGCGACACGGGTGACGGAGACACGGGCGAGACCGGTGACGGCGACACGGGCGAGACCGGCGACGGCGAC
>JAUIKS010000048.1 GCA_030430565.1 Polyangia bacterium | reverse complement strand
GGCCGTTCGGCTTGGCCAGTTGTTTCTCTCTGGTAGGTCCAGTTCAGGGTTCTGAACTTCACCTCCGCTCTTCCTCAGCGGACACTCACTCGCTCGATCTTCCGCGCTTCGGGTCGCGGGCCTCTCATGGCTCGTGCGTCGCTGTCTCAGCAACTACAGGTTCATCCCCGACCCGATGCGTACACTTCTCTGGTGGCTATGGCGGAAGGGCCACACCCGATCCCATCCCGAACTCGGTCGTTAAGCCTTCCAGCGCCGATGGTACTGCAGGGGCCACTCTGTGGGAGAGTAGGACGCCGCCAGAACTATGGCCCCCTCGCTTCGAGGGGGCCTTTTCTTTTGGTTTCGCCCTGATCTCGGGCGCGCTTCGTTGAACTTGACAACTGCTGACCTTGTCGGTTTGGGATTGGTCTCGGGAAACGTGACGAAGTCTTGGGTCGTATGATCGTGACCATGGACCGCTCGGTTTCGTCGGGGTGTTCGCGCTTCGTTGAACTTGACAACTGCTGACCTTGTCGGTTTGGGATTGGTTTCGGGAAACCTGACGAAGTCTTGGTCGCGTGATCGTGACTATGTCCTTCGCTCGGTTTCGTCGGTGACACATCCTCCATCCGGTGGTGTTCAGGATCGTGAGCGGGACGGGACACGTCGTCTCCGCCCACGAGTCTCTGATGCGACGACGTTCTCGGTACGCGCTGCTCACTTGGTTGGTCACGTTCGTGGCCGTAGCGACCATGAACTTGATGACGCTCGGGTGCGAGCCTGAGCAAATGGGGGACTCGGACGTGGCTCTCGAAGGCGAGGGACGAGTAGCCGTTTGGCGGCCGCTCGTCTCCGCCGATGGTTGGCAGGCTATCGAGGATCCATCACTTGATCCGCTCAGAGAGCATCGTCCGCAAGAGGTCATCTGTACGCGTCTCGGTTGGTACAGCGAGGGCGAGAGCGTTGAGGTCGACACCTCCAAGTGCAACTACCTCTCGATCGCCCACGGGTTGCTGGAGCCGTTGCAGCCTGGCGATCTACTGCGACTCGAGCTGTGGTGGCAGTCGCTGATTAGCCTTGAGCCGGCGGAGGGGCACCTCGCGCTCTGGATCGACGGGGAGCAGGTCTGGGAGGAGCGCGTGACGATTCCTGGAAACGCTGACGCGCGCGACGTGGAGATCCACATCGAGCGCAGCGTGCCTGCGGGATCTTCGGTCGTCTTTCATCTCCACAATCACGGGACGAATACGTGGCGACTGCGAGGGCTATCGGTGCGGCGGTACGAGCCGGCCGGTGACTCGATTGTGAACTAGCGAGACCACAAACGAAGGAGCGAGGTGATGAACACGCGGATAAACGACAGTGAAGAGGGGCAGGGGCGAGGCCGGGCGAGCGTGCTCGTCGGGTTGTTCGCGGTCGGGCTCGTCGCGTGCGGGGACGATGTCGCGGGCACGGAGACCGACGCTGGCGCCGATACGACGGGAGATGTCTCGGAGACCAGCGCGGGGACGGGGGAGCCGGCGGGCCTGAGCTATTGGCAGGATGTCGCGCCGATCTATTTCGAGCGTTGTGGCGGCTGTCACTCGGAGGGCGGTATCGCGCCGTTTCGCCTCGACACCTACGCGGACGCGGTTCTCTGGGCGGAGGCTTCTCGCTTGGCGACCGAGTCGCGAACGATGCCGCCGTGGCTCGTGACCTCCGATGGTTCGTGTGGAGAGTTTCGTGATTCGAAGGCGCTCTCGCAGGAGGAGATCGACACGATCGCCGCGTGGATTGCCGGCGGCATGCTCGAGGGCGAGCAGCGGGATGACCTGACGATCCCCCAGGTTGATCACCTCGAAGGCGGTGAGTCGTACATGACGCCGACGTTCGTCCCGGAGCCCGAGGGCGGCGTCTTCGCGGAGTTTGATGAGTACCGCTGCTTTCTGATCGACCCAGAGCTCGAGCACGACGTGTTCATGACAGCCTATGATGTCGTTCCCGGTAACGAGGCCTTGGTGCACCACGTCCTGGCGATCCCGGTGGATCCGACGCTCGATGTCGGCGCTGGCGTCACGAACCTTGACGTGATCGAGGCGCTTGACGCCGAGTCACCCGATCGTGACGGCTGGCCGTGCTTTGGGGCCGCGGGCGACGGCGTCGAGGTAGAGGGGATCCCGGTGACCTGGGCTCCGGGACAGGGAGTCGTGAACTTCCCCGAGGGGACCGGCTATCGAGTTCAGGAGGGTGACCTCTTGGTCGTGCAGATTCATTACAACATGTCTGATCCGGAGGTGCTGGGGCAGTCCGATTCGACGTTGGTGCGCATGCGCTTCGAGGACTCCGTCGAGCGGGAGGGCTTCTTCGAATTGCCTGACGGCTTCCTCGAGTCGTTGTTCTCGGGTGAGCCCGCGTCGTTGCCCGCGGGTCAGGGCTCGACGAAGTTCACCTGGGAGATGCAGATGGACGGGTACCTGCAGTGGCTCGGGCTCGAGTCGCTCGACGTGTACGGCGTCTTTCCGCACATGCACGAGTTCGGGCGCAAGATCCAGATGCGGGTCGATCACGGCGACGGTCAGGGGCCGCAGTGCGCGGCCGACGTGCAGAGCTGGGACTTCGACTGGCAGCTGTACTACTTCTATGAGGAGCCGCTGACCTTGGGGCCAGGCTCGTCGCTCGAGGTGACCTGTGACTTCAACACCGAGGGGCTCAGCGAGCCGCTCACGCCGGGCTGGGGCACGACGAACGAGATGTGTCTTATGGGGCTGTTCCTCGTGCCCTGAACCGCCGCGCGTCAGTCGTGCTTTCGCCAGCTCGGCCGGCCGAGCCGGGCTGAGAGCCGTTGGTAGCCGGTCGGGATCAGGCGCTGGACCTTGTCGATGATCTTGGCGTCGAGCCCGACGAGCACGCGCGGCGCGTCCCGCTTGACCGCGCGCACGATCGTCTGCGCGCACTCCTCTGGTGTCGTGCGCGCGAGGCTCTTTTCGAAGCGCTTGATCGCGGTCTCTTCGTTACCGGCGATGTCCTCGGCCCGGCGTCGTGAGGCCCGCGCGATGTTGGTCTTGATCCCGCCGGGGTGCACGCAGGTGACGTTGATCGGCAGCTCGTCGAGCTCGAGCTCGATCCGCAGCGCCTCGGTGTAACCGCGGACCGCGAACTTGGTGGCGTTGTAGGTCCCGTTCAGCGGGGCGGCGATGATGCCGAAGATGCTCGAGACGTTGATGATGTGGCCTTCGTCTTGCTTGGCGAGGATCGGCAAGAACGCGCGCGTGCCGTGGACGACGCCCCAGAAGTTGATGTTCATCAGCCAGTGGAAGTCCTCGTAGTCGACGCGGCGGAGGCTCGCCACCATGGCGACGCCGGCGTTGTTGAAGATCATGTGCGCGGCGCCGTGCTCTCGCTCGACGGTCTCGGCCCAGCGCTCGACGGCCTCGCGGTCGGAGACGTCGACGCGCTCGGTCGTGACCCGTACGCCCGCGCGCGAAGCCTCGGCGGCGGTCCCTTCGAGGCCGTCCTCGTCGATGTCCGAGAGCGCCAGGTTGCAGCCCTCGGCGGCCAAGACCGTAGCGAGCGCCCGCCCGATCCCGGAGCCCGCACCTGTGATCGCGGCGACCCGATCTTTCAACCTCTTCATGGCGCTCACGATACGTGCTTCGGCGGCCAGGCGCAGCGTGGACGAGCGCCGATCAGTCCCAGCGGATCCCCTGGGCCAGCGGCAGCGCGCGAGAGCCGTTGATCGTGCAGGTCTGCCGGCGCATGTAGCTCTTCCACGCGTCGCTGCCCGCCTCGCGCCCGCCGCCGGTCGCCTTCTCGCCGCCGAACGCCCCGCCGATCTCGGCGCCGCTGGTCCCGAGGTTGACGTTGGCGATGCCGCAGTCGCTGCCGGCCGGGCTCCAGAAGCGCTCGACCGCCCTGACGCTGTCGCTGAACAGCGCGCTCGAGAGGCCTTGCTCGACGCCGTTGTTCCACGCCAGCGCGCGACCGAGGTCATCGTCTTCGAAGCTGCGAATGTAGAGGATGGGCGCGAAGGTCTCTTGGTCGATGGGCGGGAATGTCGCGTGGTCGGGGGCGCGCACGAGCGTCGGCTGGACGAAGTAGCCGGGTCGATCGACGGCCGCGCCGCCGACGAGCAGCTCGCCGCCGTGGCGCTGAATCTCCGCGATCATCTCGCGAAAGCGCGATTGCGCGTCTCGATCGATCAGCGGGCCGACCAGCGTCTGCGGATCTCGCGGGTCGCCGATGCGGGCTTGTAGCTGCTGGTACGCCGCCACGAGTCGCTGACGCAGCGGCGACTCGATCGAGCGCGCGACGAACAGGCGGCGGGTGGTGGTGCAGCGCTGACCCGCGGTCCCGGCGGCGCCGAACACGATGGCGCGCGCGGCGAGATCGAGGTCCGCGGTCGCGTCGACGATGATCGCGTTGTTGCCGCCGAGCTCGAGCAGCGAGCGACCGAGCCTCGCGGCCACACGCGGCGCGACCGCGCGACCCATGGCGCAGGAGCCGGTCGCGCTGACGAGCGGCAGGCGCGGATCGTCAACGAGCGCGGTCGCTACTGGATCGTCGGCGCCGGTGATGAGCTGCATCGCGTCGCCAAAGCCGGCTTGCGCGAGGACCGGCTGCAGCAGTCCATGGGTGGCGATGGCGCAGAGCGGGGCCTTGAGGCTCGGCTTCCAGATCACGGGATCTCCGCAGACGAGCGCGATCGCGGCGTTCCACGACCAGACGGCGACCGGGAAATTGAACGCGCTGATGCACAGCACCGGACCCAGCGGCAGCCACTGCTCAAACATCCTGTGGCCAGGGCGTTCGCTGAGCATCGTGCGACCGCCGAGGGTGCGCGAGAGGCCGACCGCGTAGTCGCAGATGTCGATCATCTCCTGAACCTCGCCACGGGCCTCCTCGATGCCCTTCCCGACCTCCGCGCAGACGATCCGCGCGAGCGCGTCTTTGTGGGCGCGCAGGCGCGCTCCGAACTTCCGGACGAGATCGCCGCGCGCGGGACCTGGCTCTAGGCGCAGGCGCGTGAACGCGTCGCAGGCGGCCGCGACCTTCGCTTGGGCGCTGGCGAGGTCGTCGAGGGGCACGCGCGCGAGCGCGGCGCCGCTAGAAGGGTCCTCGGTGACGATCGTGTCGCGGGTCGACGTCGCCGAGGGGAGCTCGAGGCCGAGGGTCGTGAACAGCTGATGGATCTCGGTCTCTCCAGAGGTCGACATGCGGCAGTCCATAGCATTCTTCCGGAGCGTTCGAACGACGCCTGGCGCGCTGAGGAAGCGCACGTAGAGCGGTGTGCCCGATGTTGCGCGATTGTGAACAACCGGACTCTCGGTTGATACAGCGGTGCGTCAAACCGCCGTTGAGGAACATGCCCATGAAGCTCGACCGATCCCTGCGAATCACGCTGCTGCCGCTGATGCTCACCTTGACCCCCGCGTGTGGAGATGACGGCGCGACCTCGGAGACCGACGGGGACACGACAGGCCACGATCACGACACCGATCACGATCACGGCACGACGGACGCCGCGTCGGGGAGCTCGACGAACCCGGGAGATGGTGACGGTGATGGAGATGGTGACGGGGATGGAGATGGTGACGGTGATGGAGATGGTGACGGTGATGGAGATGGTGACGGGGATGGTGACGGTGACGGGGATGGTGACGGGGATGGCGACGGGGATGGCGACGGCGACGGCGACGGCGACGGCGACGGTGAGCTGATGCTCACGCTCTGCGGAACCTTCGAGACGGGGGTGTTCGACGCGAGCGCGGCAGAGATCGCGGCCTACGACCCGACGACCATGAACCTGTTCATCGTCAACGGCGACGCGGTCGGGCTCGACATGGTGAATATCGCCGACCCCGAGCTGCCGGTCGCCGACGGCTCCGTTCCGCTGGGGGCCTTCGGTGACGCGGTGTCGAGCGTGGCGATCCGCGACGGCTTGGTCGCGGTCTCGGTGATCGCCGCGCCGAGCCAAGACCCCGGGTCGCTCGTCTTCCTCGACACCGACGGCACCTTCATCAATGAGGTCGAGGTCGGCGCGAACCCGGACATGGTGACCTTCACGCCCGACGGGATGTCGATCCTCGTGGCGAACGAGGGCGAGCCGAGCGACGACTACTCCGTGGATCCGGAGGGCTCGGTGAGCATCGTGGATGTCTCTGGGGACATCGAGGCGCTGGGGGACGACGACGTGGTGTTCGCGGGCTTCGGCGCCTACACGCTCGACAACATCGACCCGGCGGTGCGCGTCTACGGGCCGGGCTCGACGGTGGCGCAGGATCTCGAGCCCGAGTACATCGCGGTCTCGGCCGACTCCAAGGCGGCGTACGTGACCTTGCAGGAGAACAACGCGCTCGCGGTCGTCGACATCGCGGCGGGCGAGGTCACGGAGGTCACAGGGTTCGGCTTCAAGGACCACAGCCTCGAGGGCAACGGGCTCGACGCGAGCGACGATGACGGCGAGATCAACATCGCCAATTGGCCGGTCTGGGGTCAGTATCAGCCGGACGCGATCGCGGCGTTCGAGGTCGAGGGCGAGACCTACTTGATCACCGCGAACGAGGGGGACGCGCGTGGCTACGACGCGCTCGACGAGGAGGAGCGGATCAAGAACCTCACGCTCGATCCCGAGGCCTTCCCCGACGCGGACGCCCTGCAGGCGGACGAGGCGCTGGGGCGCCTGACCGCGACGACGATGTTCGGCGACATCGACAACGACGGCGACCACGACGAGCTCTACGTGTTCGGCGGACGCTCGGTGAGCGTATGGGACGGCGCGGGCGCGCTGGTCTACGACAGCGGTGATCACCTCGAGCAGCTCACCGCCGAGGCGTACCCGGACGACTTCAACTGCAATAACAACGAGAACGGCTCGTTCGACGGGCGCAGCGACAACAAGGGCCCGGAGCCTGAGGGCGTCACGGTCGCCGAGCTGTGGGGGAGGCCGTACGCCTTCGTCGGTCTCGAGCGTGTCGGCGGCGTCGTGGTCTACGACCTCAGCGATCCCGCGGCGCCGGAGTACGTGCTCTACGTGAACAACCGCGACTTCGCCGGCGACGCCGAGGCCGGGGCCGCCGGCGACCTCGGGCCCGAGGGCCTCTTGGTGATCAGCGCCGACGACAGCCCGACGGGCGAGCCGCTGCTGGTGGTCTCGAACGAGATCAGCGGGACGACCTCGATCTACAAGATCACCTACGAGTAGCGCGCGACGGCGGGCGTTGAGCGGAATTGGCTCGACGCCCGCGCGTCAGCCCTTGGGCTTCGTCTTGGTCGGGAGGCGGTTGAGACCGCTGAGCATCGCGTCGAGGCGCGCGATCGAGTCCATGGGCTTGTCGGGCTGTTTGCTGACGGTCGGCTTCGGCGGCGGCGGGAGCGTGGGCGACTCGCCGGCGCTGCGCATGCGGTCCTTGATCTCGGTTCGCAGCGCGAGCGCCTCGGCGTGTCTGGGGGCGCGTCGCAGCAGACCCTCGATATGACGCAGCGCGTGCTGGTACATCTTGTACTCGGTGTAGACGCGCGCCTCGTCGACGACGCGTTGGTTCTCGGCCGCGTCGGCGCTGGCGTCGAGCTCCTCGAAGTCCTCGAGCTCGAGCTCCTCGACGTCGATCTCGATCTCCTCGGCGCCGACGTCGTCGAGCTCGACGACGACCGAGACCTCGTCGGCGCTCATGGCCGCGCGCAGCTCCTCGTCGAGCGCGGAGAGCTGCTGGTCGACGTTTCGCCGCGTGGCGTCGTCGCAGCGCCCGGACTGCAGGACGGCCCGGAGGGCTCGGAGCGCGGCGCGCTTCGCATCGGCGGGCTTGTTGGCGCCCCGCTGCGAGCGCCCCAGCTCGGTCGCGACGAGGACGGCTTTCTCGTGCTTGCCGAGCGCGAGGAAGGTCTCGGCCAGCAGCTCGAGGCCGCCGGGGTCGTTGGGCGCGGCGCGGAGCAGCGCGTTGACCTTCACGAGCGCGCGCCGGGCCTCGTTGTTCTCGAGGTAGGTCCGCGCGAGCGTCCGCATCACCGGGAGATCGTCCTGGTGATACAGCAAGCGCTCGGCGACGCGCACGTACTCGTCGAGGCGTCGGATGTAGAGCAGGCGATCGGCGGCGGCCCTGAAGTGCTCGACGGCCTTGTCGCGCAGCTGCTCGCGGGAGTACAGCTCGGCGAGCCGAAGCCGGCGCCCGACCGCGTCAGGGTCGAGCTCGACCACGCGCTCGAGGCACGCGAAGCCGCGCGGGTTCTCGCCGGCCTGGAAGTAGGTGTTGGCGAGGTGCTCGAGCGTCGTGATCGCGGCGTCGGCCCGCCCGATCTCGGCGTAGAGCTCGGCGGCGCGCTGCTGGATCTCGAGGCGCGCGGGCTCGAGGGTGAGGACGCGGTCGTAGACCGCGATCGCCTTGCGGGGCTCGCCCTTGGCGATGAAGCTGCTGGCGATCTTGAGGTACTCGGTCACGGCGCCGGCGGTGTCGCCCGTGCGCTCGACGGCGGCGGCGAGCAGCAGCCAGCTGCGGATGTCATCCGGGTCGTGCTCGACGACCTCCGCGAGCTCGCGGGCCGCTCGCGCGTCCTGGCCGAGCTTCGTGTACCTGGCGGCGGCCGCCAGCGCTTTCTTCCGATTGAAGGCCACGCGTCGATCGCTGAGTTGTGGCGGACGCGTTCCCGCGAGCGTCGCCGACCTCATCAGGAGATACCACCGATACGTGATCCGTGCACGATCACCGCGCGCGCGACGGGACGCGCGCGCTCACGCGGTCGGGCGGGCGCGTTTGTTTTGATGACCGAACGGTCAGTTTTCGAGCGCGCGCGCGGCTTCGAGCGTCGCGGCCCGAGGCGCCGCTCGGTCGCGCCCGCGCGACGTGCTAGCGGGCCGCCTCGAGCGCGTCGAGGCGCCGCGTGAGCTGCGAGACGGCGTCGCGCAGCGCCGCGTTCTCTGCGTCGAGCTTCTGCACGCGCTTGTGCAGCGCCTGCACGGCCGCGAGCGAGACGCCGTCGGCGTCGATCTGGAAGATCATGCGATCGGTCGCGCCGACCTGAAACGCTGCCTTGAAGTCCTGCGCCATCGGGCCGATGTGCCTGACCGCGCGGTCTTGGTGTTTGTAGGACCATGTCGTGATCGGCAGCGCGGCGACGCGCTCGAGCACGTCCTCGACGTCGACGGGCGCGAAGTCTCGCTTGCGGTTGCGATCGCTTATGGGGCACATGGAGCTGCAGTACTCCTGCCCCGGGGGGACGGGGACGCCCGCGCAGCAGTTGAGGCCGTCGCAGCACAGCTCGCCCTCGGCGCAGCTCGCTCCCTCGTCAGAGCAGAGCCCGCCCGAGTCACCCGTGGTCTTGCCGGTCGTCTCGTTTGAGGTCGTCGTCTCGGCCGTCGTCTCGGTCGGGCTCTGGGTCGTGGTCCCGGGCGCGGTGGTCTCGCCGGCGGTCGTCGACGTGCCGGGCCCGACGGTCGTGCCCGTCTCGCCCTGGCTCCCGCTCGAGCTGGCGCCGCCGCTCGAGCTGGCGCCGCTCGAGGCGCTCGTCGCGGGCGCGGTCGTGGCGGTGGTGCTCGGCTGCGTCGTCTCGCTCGAGGCGTTGGACTCGCTCGCCGTGTCGGTCGAGCTGTCGCCGCAGGCCGAGAGCGCGAGGCTCGAGAGCGCGAGGCAGAGCGCGAGGTTGAGGGGGGTGCCGAGGAGGCGTCGACAGGTATTCATGGTCATGTCAGTCCTTGTGAGCAGGATACACCGGCGCGCGCCGGCCCCGGGTCCGCAGACATGACCACGGCGTATTGAGCGTCAGCCCTCGCGGGCGTAGCGACCCTCCATGATCGGTGACCAGCGCTCGCCGTCGCGGGAGCTGTCCACGCGGTAGCGATAGCGGTCGCGGGTCTCGAGGGTGTGGATGTAGCGCGTGAAGCCGCGGGGGGACTTCTGCAGGAACACGAGCGAGTCGCCGTCCCAGGTCCCGTGGCTGGGGGACTGGGGGGCCAGGCCGCCCATCGAGTCGAACCAGTGCATCGTGTAGCGACCGCGCGCGGGGTCCCAGCCGTACACCCCGTGCCCCGAGCGCGCGAGCGAATCGCCGCAGCGCCGCTGGTAGCGGGAGATCAAGAAGAAGCCGGCGACGCCCATGCGGTAGTCGAAGTCGCCCAGCGCGACGTCTCCTCTGGGGAGCGCGCGGGTCGGGTGCAGGAGCTCCTCGCCGCGCCAGCTGCCGACGAAGGTCTCGAGGCGGCGGTGGTGGTCGGTGGGCCCAGCCAGCTCCGCTCGCTCGCTCGGCCTCGTCAGCTCCCGCCGCTCCGTCAGCTCGCGCCGCTCCTGAAACATGGGCCTGCTATGGCGCACTCGGCCGAGGCCCACAAGTCTGCGCGTGGGGTGTGGGACGTCTGCGTGCGCGACGGTCCCCGCCTCCGTGGTACAAGCGATCGTCATGGCTGGAGTACTGATCAGGGGAGGAACGGTCGTCACGGCGGAGCGGACGTGGCGGGCCGATGTCTACTGCGCGGACGGGGTGATCAAGGCGGTCGGCGACTCGCTCGACGCGCCCGCCGACGCCGAGGTGATCGACGCCGGCGGCTGCTACGTGATGCCGGGCGGCATCGACCCGCACACGCACATGGAGCTGCCCTTCATGGGCACGGTCGCCTCCGAGGACTTCTTCTCCGGCACGACCGCGGGCGCGGTCGGCGGGACGACGATGATCATCGACTTCGTGATCCCGGCGCCGCAGGAGCCGATCATGGACGCGTGGCGCAAGTGGAGCTCGTGGGCCGAGAAGGCGGCGACGGACTACAGCTTCCACGTCGCGATCACGTGGTGGGACGAGAGCGTGCACGCGGCGATGGGGACGCTCGTCGGCGAGCACGGCGTCAACAGCTTCAAGCACTTCATGGCGTACAAGAACGCGATCATGTGCGACGACGAGGTGCTCGTGAACAGCTTCACGCGCGCGCGCGACCTCGGGGCGATCTGCACCGTGCACGCCGAGAACGGCGAGCTCGTCTTTCACCTGCAGCAGCAGCTGGTCGCGCAGGGGATCACCGGTCCCGAGGGACACCCGCTCTCGCGCCCGCCCGAGGTCGAGGCCGAGGCCGCGAATCGAGCGATCCGGATCGCGCAGGTCCTGGGCGTGCCGCTCTACGTCGTGCATACCTCCTGCGACGCCGCGCTGCAGGCGATCACGCGGGCGCGCCTGGAGGGGCAGCGAGTGTTCGGCGAGGTCTTGGCGGGGCACCTGCTGGTCGACGACAGCGTGTACCGAGACCCCGATTGGGAGTTCGCGGCGGCGCACGTGATGAGCCCGCCGTTTCGCCCGCGACGCGATCAGGAGGCGCTGTGGCGCGGCCTGCAGTCCGGGAACCTGCAGACGACCGCGACCGACCATTGCTGCTTCTGCGCCGATCAGAAGGCGATGGGCAGAGACGACTTCACGAAGATCCCCAACGGGACCGCCGGCATCGAGGACCGGATGCACGCGATCTGGACGCACGGCGTCCGCACGGGGCGCTTGACGATGAACGAGTTCGTCGCGGTGACGTCGACCAACGCGGCGAAGATCTTCAACATCTACCCGCGCAAGGGCAGCGTGACGGTCGGCGCGGACGCGGACTTGGTGGTCTGGGACCCGGCGCGCAGCCGCACGATCTCGGCGAAGACGCACCACCAGAACATCGACTTCAACATCTTCGAGGGGATGGAGGTCACGGGGATCAACGTCGTGACGATCAGCCAGGGCCGCGTCGTGTACCGAGACGGCGATGTCCGGACCCAGCGCGGCGCCGGCCGCTACGTCAAGCGACCGCCGCGCGCGTTCTTCTACGACGCGATGCGCCGCAGCCGAGAGCTGCGCGCGCCGAGGTCGGTCGATCGCGGATAGGCCGCCCAGCGGCGCGCTTGCTTGGGCCGTGAGGTGTCGGAGGGGACAGGCCGCACGGCCCCGGGGCTCACGGCGGACCCGTCGCGCCCGGGGAATTCGACGCGCGGCCGCGCTCCGCTCCGGCGACCCTGTCGAGGATGGTTTTTTAGCCATGTTGTCGGGCGGGCGGGCGCTCGACGCGTGCTGCGCGGCTGGCCTCGCGCTCAGCGGGCGCGCGCGTTCGCGTGGTTGGACAAAATTGCGCGCGCGGTAACACATCGGCCGCGCGCCGGTGTTGTTCGAACGACCACCCTCGCGCGACCCCAGTCGCGTGGTTCTCAGCATGGAAGGCCGTGTGCACCCCGATGCGCGGGTCCCCGAGCTCCTCGTCGAGCAACTCGCGCTCGGCGTGCTCTCGCCGCCCGCCGACCGCGCCCTTCGGCAGCGGCTTCGCGACGCAGGCGTCGACGTCGACGCGCGGCTGCAGGCGCTGCGAGAGGCGAGCGAGCGCGAGCTTCGTCGTCATCCGCCCGCGCGGGCCCGGCGGGTTATTGAGCGCCGCGTCGACGCGCGGCGTCGGCGTCGACGCCGGGCGCGGGCCTGGGTCTCGGGCGCGGCGCTCACCGCCGCGGCGACCGCGTTGTTGTGGTTCCCCGTGACCTCGCCGGAGACCGCGCCGAGCGGCGCGCCGGAGGACGACCCGGGGCGGGCGACGATGGGTGTGAGCGTGACGGCGCCGCTGCGTCCTGATCACGCGGCTGAAGCGTCGAGTCGCGAGCTGGAGGAGTCGCAGACGAAGGGGCTGCACCCGCGGCTCCTGATCCACCGCAAGCGCGACGATCAGATCGAGCGCCTCGAGGACGGCGATCTGGCGCGCGCGGGCGATCGTGTGCAGCTGAGCTACATCGCGGCGGGGCGGCGGCGAGGCGTGATCGTGTCGTACGACGGGCGCGGCAAGGTCACGCTCCACTTCCCCGACACGGCGCTGGCGCGCCCGCAGCTCCACGGCGGCGGCGCCGTGCCGCTCGGGCACTCCTTCGAACTCGACGACGCCCCGGGCTTCGAGCGCTTCGTGTTCGTCACGGCGCCTGCCGACGACGAGGGCGCGTTTGACGTCGAGCGCGTGTTGGCGGCCGCGCGCGCCGTCACCGAGGGCGTGGGCGGCCCTTCGATCCCGCTGGCGCTCCCCGACGGCTGGGAGCAGACGGCGTTTGAGCTCGTGAAGGTCGAGCGCTGATCGACCGCGGGGAGAGGGCGCGCGTGTGCGTATGCACAGTACAATCGCGGCATGTCGGAGACGAAGGAGACCCCGCCTACCGTGTTGAACGTCGCGGACGCGCCCGAGCAAGAGCACACCTTCGGGGCGCACTGGGGCGGCTTTTTTAAGATCATGACGCCCTCGATGCGGCCGCGCGGCGGCGCGCTCGGGCTCAATTGGATGCGCGTCCCGCCGGGTCGCGCGGCGGTCCCGTTCCACGCGCATCAACGCGAGGACGAGCTGTTCTTTGTGCTCTCCGGGCGCGGCGTGCTTCGTTATGGCGACGAGATGAGGCCGCTGCGCGCGGGAGACTGCGTCTCGTGCCCGGCGGGGACGGGGGTCGCGCACCAGATCGGGAACCCCTACGACGAGGACCTCGTGTACCTGTCCGTCGGCACGCATGACCCGCACGAGGTCTGCGTGTACCCCGACACCGGCAAGATCATGGTGCGCGGCGTCGGCGTGGGCAGACTCGAGACGACGCCGTACATGGACGGCGAGCCTGCGCGCCCGCGGATCCTGGAGCTCGCCGCGCGTAGCGAGCCCGAGTGAGCGCGCGCCCGCGGATCCCGCCGTGACATCCCGCGCGAAGTCACTACTATGCGCTGATGAGCTACAGCGCGGTTGTACGCATCTACGCCACCACGCAGGACCCGGACTACGACGCCCCGTGGCAGATGGAGACCCCGTCGCGGGGGACTGGGTCGGGCGTCGTCGTCGGCGACGGCCGCGTGTTGACCGGCGCGCACGTGCTCGCCAACAGCACCTTCGTGCAGGTCCAAAAAGTCGCCGATCCGAACAAGTACGTGGGCGTCGTCGAGGGCGTGTGTCACGACGCCGACCTCGCGCTGATCCGGGTGGATGACCCAAAGTTCATGGAGGGGGTCGAGGCCGCGGAGATCGGGGATCTGCCGAGCCTGCGCGATCGGGTCGCGGTCGCCGGCTTCCCGATCGGCGGGGACGAGATCTCGATCACGGAGGGCGTCGTCTCGCGCATCGAGATCCAGCGCTACTCGCACTCGCAGCGCTCGCTGCTCGCGGTGACCGTCGACGCGGCGATCAACCCGGGCAACAGCGGCGGCCCGGTCTACCTCGACGGCGCGGTCGTGGGCATCGCGTTTCAGAGCCTCGGCGACGGCGAGAACATCGGCGAGATGGTCCCGGCGCCGCGGATCCGGTGGTTCCTCGAGGGCCTCGAGGGCGAGCGCTCGCGCCACGTCCCAGACTTCGGCTTCACCGTGCAGAACCTCGAGAACCCGGTGCTGCGGCGCACGCTGGGGATGGGCGAGGAGCAGCGCGGCGTCCGCGTGCGGAAGGTGTTCGTGGGCGGCAGCGCCGACGGCGTGCTCGAGGTCGGCGACGTGGTCCTCGAGCTGGGCGGCTACGCGGTCGCGAACAACGGCACGGTGCGCTTCCGCGACAAGTACCGCATGGGCCTCGAGGTCGTGCTGGGGCCGTACTACGCGGGGCAGTCCCTCGAGGTCACGTTCTTGCGCGGCGGGCAGCGGCGCACCCGGGCGCTGACGCTGACGCGGACCCAGCGCTTGGTCCCGTGGCTGGCCTACGATCAGCGCCCGCAGTGGTTCGTGCACGCGGGGCTCGTGTTTCAGGTCCTGACGGTCGAGTATCTGCGGACCTGGGATCAGTGGTGGAACCGCGCGCCCAAGGAGTTCCTGGCGCACTACTACTTCGGGCGTCGGCGCGAGGATAAGCGCCAGCTGGTGATCCTGACGAAGATCCTCGCCGACGAGATCAACGTCGGCTACGAGCCCTTTCACGACGAGACCGTGCTCAAGGTCAACGGTCACGAGCCGGCGGACCTCGACGACCTCATCGCGCGGGTCGACGCCTGCGACGGCCTGCTGACCCTCGAGATGTCGCAGAGCGGCGTGATCGTCATCGACGCGGCCGAGGCTCGGCGCGCGTCCGCGCGGATCCTGGCGCGCTACGGCGTGCCCGGCGATCGCGGCGGCGAGCCTTCGCGCGCGGCGTCGTCGACCCCGGCAGCCCCGGCGGCGCGCGGTCGCGAAGACGTGACCTGATAGACAGGTTGATAGCGCGCGCTCGCGCGTCTCCGCGCTCCGGGCGTGGCGAGCCGTCGCTGCTATCCTGGGCGCGTATGTACGCGCCTGTCACGAAGCTCTCGACCCTCCTCACGCTCGCCGCGTTCAGCTTCGCGCTGGTCGGCTGTGACGACGTAAAGCCGCAGGAGGCCGCGGGCGCCGTGAAGAGCTCGCGCTTCCTCAAGAAGGCCAACAAGTTCGTGCGCAAGCCGGCGAGGCGCAATTCGAAGCTCGGCGCGCCGCTCACGCTCAAGCCGAGCGAGAAGGTCGTGTTCACGGGGAAGATGCCGCCCTTCAGCGCCTACGATCGCGGGGGCGGGCAGCGTGACCCGAAGCCCGGCGACTCCGGCGCGGACGCGCCGAGCGACGCGCCCGAGCCGACGGAGCCCCAGCCGCCGCCGCCGCGCAAGGAGGATGGGCCCGTCGCGGGGATGACGAGCGCGCACAACCAGGTGCGCGCGCAGGTCGGCGTCGCGCCGATGCAGTGGGACGACAACCTCGCCGGCGTCGCGCAGCAGTGGGCGGACTCGCTGGCGACCGACAACAGCTGCCAGATCGCGCACAGCCAGCAGATCAGCCCGCCGAAGGGCGAGAACCTGTACTGGCACTCGGGACAGGGGAGCGCCGCGCAGGCGCTCGAGGCATGGGCGGCGGAGGCCGATAACTACACCTACGCGACCAACTCCTGCGACGGGATCTGCGGGCACTACACGCAGATCGTGTGGGCCGAGACGCGCTACCTGGGGTGCGGCTACCAAAACTGCGCCGGCGGCGGCACGATCGTCGTCTGCAACTACTTCCCGGCGGGCAACTACGTGGGCGAGAAGCCCTATTAGGATTCGGCCTGGGCGGGGCGCGTCCAGCGGGCGTCCGCGGGCGCGCCGCGGACGTACTCCCGCGCGGTCAGAGGCAGCGTGATCCGCAGCGAGGGGCTCGGCGGCGCGCTGCGGAGGCTCGCGGGGTTGAGCCGCTCGGGCTATGCCTTGCGGTCGTGGTGGAGGCTGTCTTCGAGGAGCGCGACCTGGGTGGCGGGGTGCGCGTTCTCGGGGCGCGCGAGCTCCTCGCGCACGCGCGGGCTGAGGCAGCGCGCGGCGATCGAGCGCGCGGCCTCGCGGTCGATCGCGAGCTCGTCGAGCGCGGGCGGATCGTCGTCGCGGGCGCGCGCGTCGCTGGCCTGCGGGTCATTGTCGGAGAGCCAGGTGCCCGGGGCGGCGCGCTCGTCGGGGCGCAGGAAGGGGTCGACGGGCTGTCCCTCGCGCCAGACCATGAAGTGCACGTGCGGCGGGATCCAGGGGAAGCCGGAGATCATGTCGAGGCCGCCGCAGCCGCTCGCGCCCAGGACCTCGCCGCGGCGCAGCCGGGCGCCGATCGTCACCCCCTCGGCGAGGCGCGCGAGGTGGGTGTACTGCGTGACGACGCCGCCGTGATCGACGCAGGCCGTGAGCCCGCCGCGGAAGAAGGTGTCGCGGACCGCCACGAGCACGCCCGGCGCGGCCGCGACCACCGGGGTGCCGGGCGGGCACACGAAGTCCGTGCCGTCGTGCTCGTCGTAGGTCAGCCGGCCGCCGCGGAAGTCCCGGCAGCGCGCGCGGGTCACGGTGCTGCGAAAGCCCTTCCCACCTCCTGTTCGGTCGAACAGGTTAAAGATCGGCGAGACGCCGTCGCGCGGGCGCAGGCCGAGGTAGCTGGGGACGCTGAGGTCGGGGCGGAAGAGGCCGGCGGTCGAGAGCGCGAGGCTGGGCTCGCCGGTGAACAGCTCGCGGGTGATGTGCTCGAGGTCGCGGCGGAGCTGCGCGCGGCTGCGGACGGCGAACAGCTGCGCGAGCGAGCCGATGGACATGCGGTGCGAGAGCCGACGGTACACGGGCGCTGAGGGTAGCAGCGCCCGGCGGACGCTACGCGGGCTCGGCGGGGCTGCCGGGGGCGCCCGCGGCGGGCTCGGGCGCCCAGGCGCGCAGGAAGGCTTGGACGTGCTGCTCGAGCAGCGCGTGAACGTCGAGCGGGCGGCAGCCCGCGCCGCCGAGCTCGTGTTGGTGCAGCAGCGCGAGCAGGATCGGCGCGATCAACATCAGCGTCGCGCCCCGGGGGTCACCGGCGCGCAGCTCGCCGTCGTTCATGTACGACTCGATCACGTGCTCGGCGGACTGCAGCGTCGGCTCGAGCAGGTGCTCGACGTACGCGGGGCCGACCGCGGTGTCGCTGAGCCCCTCGAGCAGGCCCGCGCCGAGCACCCCCGCGAGGCCCTCGGGCGTCCAGGCGCCGACGAGCTCGCCGAGGAAGATCCGGAGCGCCTCGTCGACGGGTCGCGACGTGAGCATGATCGTGCGCTTGATGTGGGGGTCCCCGAGCGCGCGCAGCTCGACGAAGGCGGCCGTGATCACGCCGTCGCGGTCGCCGAAGTAGTGACGCATGGTGTTCGGCTGGACGCCGGCGGCCCGCGCGAGCTCCCGCAGGCTGGGGCGGTTGGCGCCAGACGTGCGGATGATCGGGAGCACCGCGCGCGCGAGATCGCGGCGGCGGGCGTGATGATCGGCGTTTTTTCGGCCGAGCGGGCGGGGCACTCCTTTTTCTTACCTCCGCGGTTAAAAAAATCAATCGACAGGCGTTGCCGTTCACGGAATGCGGACTACGTCTGCCGAGGAGCGCCGAGATGCCCACGTCAACGATGTTTCAGACGCTTCCCGAACAATGGATCCCCGCGGCCTTCTCGCGTGACCTGCGTCGCAGCCCGCACGCCGTGCACGTCGCGGATGAAGCGCTCGTCCTGTTCCGGGATCGCGACGGCCGCGCGCACGCGCTCGTCGATCGTTGCCCGCACCGCGGCGTCGCGCTCTCGCGCGGGCGCGTGACCGAGGACGGCTGCTTGCAGTGCCCGTTCCACGGCTGGGAGTTCTCGGGGGACGGGAGCTGTGAGCGCGTGCCGCTCAACCCCGACGCGCGCCGCGAGCTGCTGTCGGCGACCGCGGTGCCGGCGATCGAGCGCGGCGGCCTCGTCTGGGTCTACACCAGCGTCGACGCCGAGGCGCCCGGCGAGCCGCAGCTGCCCGCGATGTTGACCGAGGCCGGGCTGGTGACGCGCTACCTCGAGGCGACTTGGAGCTGCCACTGGACGCGCGCGATGGAGAACATGCTCGACGCGCCGCATCTGCCCTTCGTCCACAAGCGGACCATCGGGCGCGGGATGCCGACGCGCGCCGGCGACCGCGAGCTGGCGATGACCTTCGACATCGAGCGTCGCCCAACCGGGATGCGCGTGCGCTGGATGATCGACGGCGCGCGCTTAGAGCCCGAGGCGTGGCTGGAGTGGTGGCGGCCGACGGGGATGGCGCTCAACATCCCGACGCCCTTCGGGCGCAACCGCATTCACGTGTTCTGTGTGCCAGGTCGTAAGGGGCAGACGCGAATGATGCTCGCGGCCGTGAGCGAGCTGCCCTGGTACCTCAAGCTGCTGCCGCGACGGCCGATGGACTGGATCAACCTGCTGATCCTCGGCGAGGACCAGCGCGTGCTCGAGAGCGCGGGCCCCGAGGAGGCGCCGCCGCCCGGGGTCGAGCGCTCCGTCGAGACCGATCGCCCGACGCTGATCTTCCGTCGCTGGTACTGGGAGCAGCGACGCGCGCGCGAGGCGAAGACCAGGGCGGCGTGACGCGCTCGTCCGCCGATCAGCGCTGCTCGGCTCGCCGCGCGAGCGCGCGGATGTCGGCGTTCTCGAGCGTCACGCAGGCCTGGTCGTCGACGCCGTGGAGCGCCGCGTGGAGCATCGCGCGCGCGAGCGCTCGAGAGGTCACGCTCGCGTTCGGGGCGAGTCGGCGCAGCACCGGGTAGAGCGCGCGCGCGACCCGGTACATCGCGTTCGGCTCCTGGCGCGGCTGGACGGGGTAGATGTAGCCGGGGCGGAACAGGTAGAGGCGCGCGAGCTTCAGCGCGATCAGCCCGTTCTCGGCGGCGCCCTTGTAGCGCGCGAAGGCGGCGCGCGCCCGCTCGCTGCGATCCGCCCCTTGCCCGCTGAGCAGGCAGAAGGCGGCGTTGGGGCTGCGCTCGCGCAGCGCCGCGGCGAAGGCGAGCGCGTAGTCAACGGTGATCTCCCGGAACAGCTCGTCCGCGACCGCGCCGGTGTAGGCGCCCAGGCAGAACAGCGCGGCGTCTTGATCGGCGAGCGCGCCTTGTAGCGACTCATAGGACAGGAAGTCCCCGTGGAGGTGCTCGCGCAGCTTGTCGTGCGCGCGGCCGCAGGAGCGCCGCCCGATCACGGTGATCGACTCGACCTCCGGGCTCTCGAGGCAGCGCTCGAGCGCCTCGCCGCCGACCATGCCCGTCGCGCCGATCAAGACAATGCGTCGTCCGCTCATCGGTCGTGATGGTAGCGGATGGAGGCGCGGCGCGCTCATTCGCGCCCGCGCGCTCGAGGGCGCGCGGACACGGGGCGGGTACAATCACCAGCCGAGCCGGCTGGCTCGCCGCACGCATGGGCGCCCTCTCGTCGATCCGACGGCGGATCTTCACCCTGCCGACAACCAAGAACGAGGACGAGCGCGTCCTCGCGATCACGCTGATCGTGCTGCTGTGGGCCGGTGTGCTGTTCTCGCTCAACGGCGTGGTGTTGGCGTACCTCCTGCGGCTCAACGAGCTGGCGGACGCGGGCCTGATCGAGGCGCTGGGTTGGTGCTGCGTGGTCATCAACACCGGATCGCTGGCGCTCGCCTACCGCGGGCGGCTGCGGCTCGCCTCGTGGATCTTCTTCTCCGCGTTCACGGCGATCATGCTGACCATGGTGCTGTGCTCGGGTGAGGGCAGCTCGAGCCCCTACTTCAACGGCGGGATCATGGCGGCCTTGCTCGCGGGCTTGCTGCTGGGGTGGCGCGCGGCGCTGGTGATGGCCGGGGTGCACGTCTCGCTGGTCTCGCTGGTGTTCGCGCTCGAGCTGCTGGGACGTCTGCCGCCCGCGCTGTTCCCGACCAACGACATCATCGTCTTCACCGTGCGCATGATCGTCGACGCCTGGATCCTCGTGGGGCTCGGGCTCGGGCTGCGGCGCCTCGCTCGAGCCAAGGCGGGGCTCGAGCGCGAGGTCGATGAGCGGACCGAGGAGCTGCGCGTCGCTCGCGACGAGGCGATCCGCGCGAGCGCGGCCAAGAGCGAGTTCTTGGCCAACATGAGTCACGAGATCCGCACGCCCATGAACGCGGTGATCGGGATGACCGGCCTGCTGCTCGAGACCGAGCTCGATCCGCAGCAGCGCAGCTTCACCGAGATCGTGCGCGGCAGCGGCGAGACCCTGCTCGCGCTGATCAACGACATCCTCGACTTCTCAAAGATCGAGGCCGGCGAGATGACGGTCGAGCGCGCGCCGATGAGCGCGCGGGAGTGCGTCGAGAACGCCGTCGAGGTCCTGGCGGTCAGCGCGACCGAGAAGGGCTTGGAGCTCGGGGCGCTCGTCGAGGCCAGCGTGCCGCTGGCGATCTACGGCGACGCCACGCGGGTGCAGCAGACGCTGGTGAACCTGATCGGCAACGCGATCAAGTTCACGGCCGCGGGCGAGGTCGCGGTCGGCGTGCGCGCGCGCGCGCTCGACGACGCGGGCGAGGACGCCTACGAGATCGAGTTCACGGTGCGCGACACCGGGATCGGGATCGCGGCCGACAAGATCCCGAGGCTGTTCGACGCCTTCGCGCAGGAGGACGCGTCGACGACCCGTCGCTTCGGCGGGACCGGCCTGGGGCTGACGATCTGCAAGCGCCTCGTCGAGGCGATGGGCGGGCGGATCTGGGTCGAGAGCGAGCAGGGCGTCGGTTCGACTTTCTGCTTCACGATCCGCGGCCAGCTGGCGCCCTACGTCCGCCCCGATCACATGCAGGACGAGCAGCCGCTGCTCCGGGGCACGCGCGCGCTCGTGGTCGACGACAACGCGACCAACAGGCGGATCCTCGCGCTCCAGCTCGAGTCGTGGGGCGCCGCGTCGACCGCGGTCGCGAGCGGCGCCGCGGCGCTCGAGCAGCTGCAGAGCGCCGATGGAGCGCGCTTCGACTACGCGATCCTCGACATGCACATGCCCGGCATGGACGGCCTCGAGCTCGCGTCGCGGATCCGCGCGCTGCCGGCCTGCGCGGCGCTCCCGATGCTGATGTTGACCTCGCTCGGGCAGCGAGAGGACCACCCGGCGATGCGGCTCTTCGCCGCGTTCTTGACCAAGCCGATCAAGGCCTCGCGCCTGTACAACGCGCTGCTCACCGTGCGCGGGGCGTCGGCCGACGCGCTGCTCGAGAGCGTCTCAGGCTCGCGGGACGCGAGCGCGCTGGCGAAGGCGCTCGCGCTGCCGCGCAGGATCCGGGTGCTGGTCGCCGAGGACAACAACATCAACCAGAAGGTCGCGCAGCTCTCCCTTGAGCGGCTCGGGTACCGCGCGACGATCGTCGCCAACGGCCTCGAGGTGATCCGCGCCCTCGAGGAGGTCCCCTACGACCTCGTGTTCATGGACGTCCACATGCCGGAGCTCGACGGCCTCGCGGCGACGAGGCGGATCCGCGCGAGCGACATCGAGCACGAGCCCTACATCGCGGCCGTGACCGCGAACGCGACCGTCGAGGACCGTCGGCGCTGCCTCGAGGCGGGGATGAACGACTACGTCAGCAAGCCGTTCCGCCTGCGTGACCTCCACGCGGTGATCAAGCGCTACGACGAGTGGCGTAGGCGCGACGGCGGCCCGGGGCCCGATCACGACGCGCCGATCCCGGTGTTGCGAAAGCGGTCCAAGAGCGTCGCGCCCACGCAGCCGCTCGACACCGACGCCTTCGTGAACATCTTCGAAATGCTCGGCACGCGCGATCGCGGCGAGCTCGGGGAATTCCTCGACGACGTCTTGCCCGCGGTCGGCGAGATGGTCGCGCGCGCGGAGGCGGCGGCGGCGGCCCGCGATCTCGCCGCGCTGGAGGTCGCCGCGCACACGCTCAAGGGGAACTGCGGGACGCTCGGCGCGGTCGCGCTGGGCGCGATCGCGCGCGAGCTCGAGTCGCTGGCGACCCGCGGCGCGCTGGGGAGCGAGGCCGCGCTGGACGAGCTCGCCGGTCGGCTCGGCCCCGCGCACGCACGCTTCCGAGCCGCGCTCGCGCGCGAGCGCGCGAGCTGGTGACGCGCGCCGCGACCACGAAATTTCTCGGGGAGTTGCAAAAGCTTCCGCCGAGCGCGACCAAAAAACGCTGGCGGATCGAACAAAAGATCGGCGAGAAGTGACATGGTTTAAGAATCATGTTTTTAATTTCGCGTCAGTTTTGCGTCGCGCGATTGAAAATCGTTCGTCGCGGCGTCTACGCGCGAAACCGAGGGGGTAGGAGATGAGCGACACGATTCTCGTGATCGACGACGACCGGATGACGCGCGTGCTGTTGAAGCGTCGCCTCGGGCGCGACGGGTTTGACGTCGCCTTCGCCGAGTCCGGGACCCGCGGGCTCGAGATGGTCGAGCAGAATCAGTACTCGCTGATCCTGCTCGATCTCGTGATGCCGCGCTTCTCGGGGCTCGACTTCCTGCGGGCGGTGAAGGGCCGGGTGAACGAGCTGCCCCCGATCATCATGCTGTCGGCCGACCACGACACGCAGAGCATCAACGAGTGCCTCGCGCTCGGGGCCACTGACTTCCTGGCGAAGCCGATCATCGCGGCCGCGCTGGCGGCGAAGATCCGCGACGCGCTCAGCGGTCAGTCGGCGTCGGCGGCGGTCTAGCGCGCCTCGCGGGGCCCCTGGGCGGGCTCCTGGGCGAGCTCCGCATCGATCGCGCGCATCGCCTCGACGCAGGTCTGGGCGTCGAAGAGCGCGACGTGGGCGCGTTGGCGCGGGCGATCGAGCGCCCGCGCGAGCCAGTGATAGACGCCGGTGCGGTCGAGCGCGCGCGCGCGCCGAAGCGCCGCCATGCGCTCGTGCAGCTGCAGGCGCAGCGCCTTGCAGCGCGGCGAGGCCGGGACGCCGAGCGGCTGCCCCGCCTCGTACGAGACGCCCTCGTCGGGCCAGCTGCGGGCGCGCGGGTGCGCCTCGTGGGTGCAGGCGCAACCATCGCGGGTGCAGACCCACAAGAGCGCCCCGACGGAGTAGATGTGGATCCCGAACTCACCGCCGCAGTGGCAGAGGCGGCGCTGCAGTCGATCGGCGCGCACGCGCGTGAGCGTCATCGGGGCGCCGCACCAGCACTCGACCTCCCACGTCCCGTCCTCGCGGCGACGCGGCGGCGCCTGGGCGACGCCTGGGTCCTCCGGCGCGCGCGCGGGCGTCGGGCAGTAGCCAGGCGCGTGGGGCCGCTCGTCGAGGCCGACGCAGGGATCGTCGAGCTGTCCGTCCGGGAAGATCCACGGGAGCGCGCGCGCGCGCTCCCTCGCCAGCAGCGCGCGCATGCCCGCCGCGTCGAGCCGCCGCGCCGGGTCGCGGAGGATCAGGCGACCGATGGGGCATGTCGTATCAGACAGGACCATCTCGGCGGCCGCGCGCCGATCGTCTCGGGGGACCCGGTCCCACAGCGCCGCGAGCGACGCGAGCGCCTCGTTGATGCGCGCGGCCCAGCGATCGCGGCGGCGCCAGAATTCGTCGAGGTCGTCGCGCAGCCCGATGAGCGAGTCGAGCAGCGCTCGCTCCTCGCCCTGGAGGATCAGCGGCGCGAGCAGCCGCGGCGTGAGCCGGGCCCAGCCGCGGAACTTGAGCCGGTGGATCTGCAGGTAGCGATCGCTCTTGAGCTTGAGCCGCTGACCGCGGGCGCCCTTGACCACGAGGCCCTCGAACAGCGGGTCCTCGCGGACGATGTCGTCGAGCAGCGCGCGCGCCTCGTCGGCGCTGCGCAGCCCGGTCCACAGGCGCGGCCGGTTGATCGCGCCGCCCGAGCGCGCCGCGACGGCGTCGAGCGCGCTGTCGTCGACCTGCGCGCGGGCGCGGGTGTGATAGCCGGCGAGCAGGTAGAGCGTGGGGCGATCGTAGCGGCGGATGATCCGGTTGCGCAGCGAGCAGATCTCGAGGCACCAGGTCACCGCGGGGTCGAGCCCCGTCGCCTCGGCGAGCGCGTCGAGGGTCGGGTAGCCGGTCGCCTCGGAGATCAGCTCGAGGAACTGTCGGTCGCGCGCGCAGAAGGTGTGACGCGTCGCGGCGCGCCAGCGCCCGGCGTGCGCGAACAGGTGGATCAGCGTGCCGTCGGCTTTCTCCTCGACGCGCAGCGGGGCCGCGAGGGCCTGGGGGGCGCGCGCGCCGTGGGTGTCGTTGAGGAAGCGCGGCATCCCCCAGCAGACCGGCTCCCAGCTGCCCTCGCGCAGGACGAGCCCGCGGCACTCGTTGATCATCTGCAGGTCCCGCGGCGAGCGGACCCCGTCGTAGCAGAGCAGCACCAGCGACCCGGCCCGGGCCGCGTCATCGGGCTCGTAGCGGCGAAAGAACAGGTGGTGGACGCGCTCGAGCCGCTCGAGGCCCTCGATCGGGTCCCGAGCCGCGAGCCAGTCGCTGATCAGCGGTCGCGCGGGGGCGCCAGTCATCGCCTTCGCAGGGTACCACCCGCGCGTCGAGGCGCGCGGGCGCGCGCCGGCGCCGAAGCCGACGGGGACGCCGACGAGGTGTTGCCAGCCGGCCCGCGGAGCGCGACGGTGGTCGTGGTGTCGATCGCGACGACGAGCTTCTTGAACATCGACCTCGACCTGTTCGACGTCGAGCCGCTCGAGGAGTTCGCCGCCGCGTGGGGCGACGACGTGGTCGTGCTGCACCACGGCGAGTGGACGCGCGGCTGGCAGCTCTCCGTCGAGGTCAGCGCGATGGTCGTGACGGCCGAGGCCACCGCGCGCGAGCTGGTGCGACTGATCGACTCGCTCCCGGACGAGCTGCGCGCGCGCTGGGATCGGCTGCAGGATCGGGTGCTCGATCTCGGCGTCTCCGCAGGGCTCGGGCCGCAGCGCTGGAGCACCTCGCTCCCGCCCTCGCTGCTGCAGGCGATCGGGGCGCTCGAGCTGCGCTTGGTGGTCACGGTCTACGCGCCCGCGCGCGAGTAGAGCGGCGATCGCGGGTCAGGCGCCCGGCGAGCCGTCGGCGCTCCAGCAGTCGCGCGCGACGTCGAGCTCGGAGCGCTCGTTGGTGCACTCGGCGAGCCAGTCCTCAAACAGCAGCAGCTCGCCGTCGGCGTGGAAGCGCGGGCCGAGGGCCTCGATCAGCTGGGGGTGCGCGCGGGTCAGCGCGGCGGTCGAGAGGAACTCTTCCTCGCGGCTGATCAGCACCAGCGGCTGCGACTGGCACTTGTCGTCGCTCGCCTTGTGCAGCTCTTGGCGGTCGCGCAGCGGGTCGACGTTGTCGCGCACCAGCGCGAGCATCTCGTGTCCGTCGGGCCAGGTGATCGTGGCGACCGTGAAGGCCTTGGACTCGCCGGCGCTGATGAAGCCGCCGAGGATCGAGCGGTACTTCTTGGTCATGTCGATGTCGACGACGACCGTCGGCTCACCCTCGGGCTCGGTGTCGTCGCCCGCGCCGCGCGTCCGCTCGCGGAGCTCGTGGGTCAGGAACATCCGGCTGATGTCCTCGAACTGGCACTGGAACTTCTTGTGCTTGAGGCGGGCGTCGAGCAGCAGATGGTCGGGGAGCGAGAGCGAGTGCTCGCTGCAGCTGCGCACGGCGAGCGAGACCGGGACCGCGAGCCCGCCGCCGATCGCCGCGAGCAGCAGCGTCTGCGTGCGTCGCCCGCTGAGGTTGAGCGAGAACGCGGTGCTCGTCGTCGGGACGATGTAGGTCGTCATGCCGAGCATCACGAAGATGAAGGTCAAGAGCAGCAGGATGACGACGTCGACGGTCGAGAGCGTCTCGCTCCACAGCGCGAAGCTGTACTTGCTGAAGATGTTGATCGCGATCACGCCGCCGACGAGCACGTGCGCGCGCGCGTACATCTTGGCCTCCTCGCGCGCTGTCGGCGAGACGATCGCGGCCAGCGGCGCGATGAGCGGGAAGAACAGGTAGTAGATGAGCGCGCGCGGCTTGTGGTCGAAGTAGTAGTCCTCGAGCTCGACGAGGCGCTGCAGCACCTCGCTGACGATCGGGATCTTCTCGATCTTCGGGTAGCGCTCGAGCAGGCGGTGCGGCGAGCCGAACAGCGAGATCAGGACCAGCGTGACGCCGAGGTAGACGGGGCCGCTCTCGAAGCCCATGGCGATCGTCAGGCCCGCGAAGATCGGCGTGCCGATGCACCAAAAGCCCGCGACCAGCAGCAGCTGCGCGCTCCAGCCCTCGCGGTCGCCGTGGGCCCAGGGGGCGACGCGCTCGCGCTTGCGGAAGTGGTCGGGGTCCTCGGCGGCCGCGAGGTCGAGCTGCTTGTTGACCGTGCGGACGAGGTAGGGGACCAGGAGCAGGTCGAGGACGAGGCCGAGGCCGAGGAAGCCCAGCGTCAGCGCGTAGAGCGTGCCGCTGAACGGGCGGCGCACGTAGAAGCGGTGCACGCCGAGCCAGCCGAGGAAGATCAGGCAGAAGTAGGCGAGGCCGACGTTTCGGTGCGGGACGTAGAGGTCCAGCTCCTCCCGCGAGAGCTGCTGGCTGACCGAGGGCGCGACCGGGACGTGCTCGAGGGGCGGGGCGACCGGCGCGTCGTTCGGCATCGCGTTGAGTCTGTCTAATCAGACATGTTTGAAGCAAGCGCGCCCTGACGCAGAACTAGCAGCGGCCGCGCGCGAGCCCGCGCCCCGCGGGTCGGTTCTGCGCCCCTAGATGTTGACGCTCTGGGGGATCCGCGAGGGCAGCAGGAAGGGGTAGGGGACGCGGCCTTTGTTGCGCGCGGTGATCGTCGCCTCGGCGCGGTCGAGCGCGGCCTGAAACGCGCGCAGCGGGCCCTCGACCCTGGGGTCGACGAAGGCGCCCTCGTCGTAGCGGCCGAGCTGGGTGTGGTAGACGCAGCCGAGCAGGCGCGCGGTCTCGGTCTGCTTGAGCGCGATGTCGAGGGGCGGGAGCAGATCGAACCAGCTGCTCCCGGCCTCGGCCTCGGAGAAGCCCGCGAGCGGGAACGCGGGGGCGTAGCTCATCAGATCGAACTGCGGGAAGTTGACCGCGGCGTGCTGGGCGCTGCCGGTGAAGATCAGGATCGTGAGGGTGTCGACGAGGTAGGCGCGGGTCTTGAGGCCGCCCTCTTGGCCGAAGCCGGTGACGCGCCCGCCCTCCCAGGCGATCAGCTCGCGGGCCCAGTCCTGGAGCTCGTGGTCGAATTGCACCGCGTCGTCGTCCTCGTAGTAGAGCCCGACGTAGGCAGAGGCCCAGTCACGGATCGCCTCCCACAGCAGCAGGCCGTCGTCGCGGTACGGGTAGTCGGGCAGGCTCGCGGGGTCGTCGACGCCGCGGCGCGCGAGCTGGAGTGGGAGCTTGGCCTGGTCGAAGGGGTAGCTGTGCAGGCCGAGCACGACGGCCATCCGCGCGGCGTCGATCGTCGGCGAGAGCAGCCGGTTGACGCCGCCCTCGGGCGCGATCAGCAGCTTGTGGGCCGCGTTGTTGATGTACAGCGTGCCTTCGAAGTGGGGCCGCAGCAGCGCGTAGAGCGGGTGCCGCGGGCTGAGCTGGCGCTCGGTCGCGACGACGAAGGGCTCGATGAGCAGGTGCGTGCGCGCGAGGTGGGTGATCGGCTCGTGCACGCAGCCGTCGGCGATGAGCACGACCGACTTGGCGAGCGTCCAGCGCTCGCCGTCCTCGGGCGTGATCACGCCGTCGGTCGTCGGGCGCTGGCCGAGCTGGATCGCGACCGCGCGCAGCGAGCGGTCGGGCCGCCCCGGGCGCGCGACCGCGTAGAGGGCCTTGGGCGCGTACATGTACTTGCGCGGGCCGGGGAAGCAGCCGGCGGGGAGCCCCTCGAGCAGCTTGTAGTCGCTGAGGTAGAGGCGCCCCTCGTCGGCGGCGCGCGCCAGGCTGTCCTCTGGGTCATTCATCACCGCCTGGTAGTGCCGCTCGGTGACGGGGAAGGAGGGCCCCGGCGCGCCTGTCTGGGAGAACATCACCGGGTTCGGGCCGGCGACGCGCAGGCGCGCGAAGCTGGCGTCGGACTGAAAGCGCGCGCGGACCTCGGGCAGGCGGAGCGTCTTGTAGAGCCGGTCGTAGTCCTCGAGGCTCGCGGCCTTGCCGGTGACCCGCGGCGCGCTCGTGCGCTCGGCGACTCGCTGCGCCGCCCGCTCCATGTCGGCGATCAGCTGGCGCTCGGCGGTCTCCTCGAGGTCTCGCTCGGATCGCGGCGCGCCGATCAGCGAGCGGCGCAGGCGCGCGAAGAAGCCGTCGTCGTCGTCGTCGAAGGCGGCCGGGCCGTCGAGCTCGCCGTCGACGAAGGCCTCGAGCTCGACGTCGGCGAGCTCGCCGTCGAGCACGCGCTCGGCCGAATTGATGAGGTCGTCGAGCTCGTCGAGCGTCTCCTCGGGCGCGGCCTCCTCAGCGCCCTCGAGATCCGCCTCGACGCCGTCTTCCTCGTCGAAGGACATGACCTGGTCGATGGCTCGCTCGGCCCGCAGCGCGAGGCTGTTGGCGAGGTTCTCGCTGATGACGCGGAGCACGGTGGTCCACCAGCGCAGGCGCGGCTTGTGGGCCCAGGGGACCTCTTCGACCATAGCGAGCGGCTCGATGTGCGTGTACTTGTAGGCGAGGGTCTGGCGCTTTCGCTCGAGCGCGCGCGCGCGCGCGCCAGGGTCTTGTTCGTGCTGCGGGAGGCTGATGTTCATGGCGGTTCTCCGGCGCTTTGCGGCGACGCGCGAGCGGGTCGCGAGCGGCCGCGAGTATCGCACGGGCGCGCAGCGTGTACGCTTGGGGTATGCACTCGCGGACCCATCGCGCGCGCGCGGCGAGGCGACGAGCGCGTCGCCGCTGCTGGCTCGGCGCGCTCGCGCTCGTCGGCGTCGCGTGTGGGGCTCCGCCCGCCGACGCGCCCGCGCCTTCGCCCGCGCGCGCGAACGCGACCACGACCACAACCGCGACGGAGCCGAGCTGCGAGTCGGGCTACCTGTTCACGCTCGACGGTCACGGCTACGCCCCGCGGGTGCTGTCGATGCGCGGAGCACCCGACGCGCCGCAGGCTGGTGACGTCGTGATCGTCGAGGGGATCCGCATGGTCCTCGGGCCACCCGGGACCTACGAGTATCGCGTCGGCCCGGCGCGCGGCGGCGCGATCGAGCGACGGGATGAACTCGGAGCGTGGCGCTTGGTCGGTCTCACGGTGTCGAGCGGGGCAGGCGCTCCGGGGGTGCACACCTTCACCTCGGCGATGTTCGCCGCGCTGCCGAAGGAGGAGGTCCAGGGGCTGCGCGGCCTCGTCCTCGAGACGTGGGGCGAGGACAACCCGGGGCTGCGCGCGATCGATCCCGCGCGGACCTTCGTCAGCCTCGAGCACGAGCGGCTCGTGTTCCGCGAGCTCTTCACGCGGGCGCCGATCATCCCGCCGGAGCTCCCCGAGTCGCTCGAGTACCTCGGGCTGCACCTCGGTGTCCCCTCGGCGGCCGCGTCAGGGCTCGACGTCACGAAGCGGCGCGTCGTCGAGTTCAAGGAGTTCCTCGCGCGTGGGTCGAGGCTCCACTCGCTGCGGTTTCTGGCGCTGCGCGGCAGCGGCGGCTCGATCCTCGGCGACGAGACCGTCGCGTTTGACATCCGCCCGCTGCTCGCCCGCGACACGCTCGAGTATCTCGAGCTCGACGGGCTCGCGGACATCGGCGCGGCGCCGTTCTCGGAGCGAGTCGGGGCGCTGCCGGCCCTGCGCGTGCTTGACGTCTCGGGTGATCGCAACCTCGCCGCGATCGACTTCGTCGCCCAGCTCCCGCAGCTTCAGCGGATCGAGCTGCGCGACACCGGCGTGACGAGCCTTGACGGGCTCAGCGGGCACCCGGCGCTGGAGCGGGTGATCGCGGACGGCAGCCCCGTCGCGGCGCTCCCGGGGTCGCCGCCGTCGCGCCTGCAAGAGCTCTCGCTCCTGCAGGCCGAGCCGACGGTACCCGCCGAGGCGCGCGCGTGGTTTGAGCGCGCGGCGCCCGGCGTGCTGCGCACGGACTGGGGCGGGCGCCTGCGCGAGACGCTGCGCTGCGCGACGCGGCTTCGCGTGCGCTCGGGGGGGCTGTGTCACCGGCGACGCGCGGACGAGCGGACGCTGTTCGAGAGCGCGGAGCCGAGCGCGACGCAGGAGCTCATCTCGCTGCTCGCGGTCAATGGGAGCGCGCGGGGATTTCATTGTATGTGCTGCGGCAGCCCCAGCCTCGAGCTCTACCGCGGCGCGCGGCTGCTCGCGGCGCTCGGCTTTCACCACGGGCTGAGCCTGCGCTGGCACGGCTGGCCCGGGGACGCCGCGCTCGAGCCAGAGCAGCGCGCGCGGCTGTGCACCTGGCTCTCGAGTCATGGCGTCGACGGGGCGTGCGGCGACGCGGCGCGCCACGTCGCCGAGGCGGAGCGCGGCCCAGAGTGACCGCGTTCACGAGCGCGCGCGCGCGCCGTTGACCGTCGCGGTGGTCACGCTCGCGGAGAGGAGGTCGATGAAGCTTCGTACTTTTCGCGGCAGGTGGCGCCGGCTCGGATACACCGCGTAGATCGGCTGCGACCCGTTGCTCCACTCGGGGAGGACCCGAGCGAGTCGGCCCGCGGCGAGGTCGTCGTGGACCATGATCGACGGCAGCGCCCCGATCCCCAGGTGACCGAGCGTGAGCTGTCGAACCAGCGCGATGCTGCTCGTGGCGCAGCGGTTCGAGAGCGCGACCGTTTGTCGCTCGCGCGCGTTGTTGAAGCGCGCCGTGATCGCGCCCTTCTCGTGGCTGTAGATCAGCATCGAGTGGTCCATCAGCTCACGAGGCTGCGCGGGCGTCCCCCGCTTGGCGAGGTAGCTCGGGCTGGCCACCAGCCACGCCTCGAGATCGGCGAGCTTGCGGACGACGAGCGAGGAGTCGGCCAGTGTGCCGATGCGCACCGCGACGTCGACGTGCTCGCCCACCAAGTCGATGTTGCGCTCGCTGAGGATGACCTGGGCCGACATACCGGGGTTGTCCTCGAGGTAGGTGACCAGCAGCGGGCCCAGCAAGGTCTCGGCGAACAGGTGAAACGTGGTGATGACGAGCGTGCCTCGGGGGCGCTCCGATTGACTCTGCACCCAGGCGCTGGCCCGCCCGGCGGCGTCGACCGCCTTCGCGCTGCGCTCGTAGTAGCCGGCGCCGATCTCAGTGAGCTCCACCTTTCGCGTGGTGCGCTGCAAGAGACGCACTCCGAGCCGCTCCTCCAACCGCTGGATCCAGCGACTCACCGTCGAGCGAGGCATCCCTAGGCCGCGCGCAGCTCCGGCGAAGCCTCCCCGTCGAACGACCTCGACGAATACCCGCATCTGATTAAAGTCGTCGTTCATTGTACCGCTGATGAGACATAGTAACCCACTGGTGGACATGTGAAACGGGCGAATCAGTCCCATAGTGGTGGGCAAGACGGCCCGTCACAGCGATCAGCCGTAGGCGAGAGAGAGGAGTTCACTGTGTTCAAGTCACTACTGGGCATCGCGCCGAAGCAGGAGCCGGACGGCTCGTACAGCCCTTCGTGGGTCGCGTTGAGGCTCTCGACATCGGAGGTCTCCGACTTCGAGGAGGTCTCATACGCCGCGTACCGGGGCGCGCGCTCGAGAATCCTGGTGATCTTCACGGAGCGGAAGAACATGCGGATGCAGAACGGGAAGGAGTTCTCGACGGGGAACCACCCCGTCGAGGCGCTGCTCCCCATGCTGCACCTGAAGAGCGCGGGCTTTGACTTTGAGATCGCGACCCCGACTGGCAAGCCGGTCGTCTTCGAGATGTGGGCGATGCCGCGAAAAGACGACGCGGTCCGCGGCATCTACGACGAGCTGCGCGCGAGCTTCGAGCGGCCGACGCCGCTTCAGGAGATCGTCGACGCGACCGCGAGCGGGCTCGAGTCTTACGCTGCAGTCTTCGTACCCGGGGGGCACGGCGCGATGTTGGGGATTCCAGAGGACCCGAACGTCGGCACGATCTTGCGCTGGGCGCATGAGCGCGACTTGTTCACCATCAGCCTCTGCCACGGCCCAGGCTCGTTCCTCGCCACGACCGTGGGGGGCCAAGAGTTCCTGTACAGCGGGTACAACATGGCGGTGTTTCCCGACTCCGTCGACAAGATGACGCCGATGATCGGGTATCTCCCCGGCCCCATGCCGTGGCGCTTGCAGGAGCGGCTCGAGACGCTCGGGGCCAAGGTCGTGAACACCAAGGCGGACAAGACTTGTTGCGTCGACCGGCGTCTCATCACGGGGGCGAGCCCGCAGGCCGCCAACGAGCTGGGGAAGCTGGCCGCCGCGACCTTGTTGGAGCGGCTGCCGTAGCGAGGCTGGACGTAGGACCGAGGGGCGGGCGCGCGGCGACGCCGGGCAAGATCGGCGCGAGCGTCTCGTCGGCCTCGATCCCGAGACCGCGCGCGCGGACTTCGAAGCGCGCGAGCGACCGCGTGGGCTGTCACGAGGCGAGCCAGGCGCGCGCGGCCTCGGCCTCCGGCGCGAAGCCGTCGCCGAGCTTTGTGTATGCTGCAAGGGCCAGGTTGGCGAGCGCGCGCGCCTCCTCTCGATCACCGCCGGCGTCGACGATTGCGCGCGCGAGGTCGAGGCGCAGCGCCGCGAGCTCGGGGTGGTCGGCGTCGAAGGACTCGTAGGTCTCGAGCGTCTCGCGGTAGGCGGCGATCGCTTCGTCGTGGTGGCCGCGGGCGCGGTGGAGGTCGCCGAGCAGCCGCGTGGGCTCAGTCGCGCGTCGGTGGTTCCCCGCGTTTGTGTAGAGCTCGCGGCTGCGAACGAGCGCCGCCTCGGCCCCGTCGAGCTGCCCGAGCATCAACAGGATCTCCCCCTTGATCTGAGTCGGGAGCGCGCGCTCGATGTTGTCGGGAGGCGTCGATTCGTCGAGCATGGCGAGCGCGAGCTCGGTGTGCCGGCGCGCCAGCGCGGGGGCGTCGCGCATGATGAGCGCGTCCGCAGCGAGCTCCCGGGCGCGCGCGGAGATTAGCGGCCCCGCGACGGTGACGGCCTGGGCCCATGACTCTAGCTTCTCGTCGAGGGACTCGGGCGTTCCCGCGTGGAGGTTCGCCGCGAGCACGATTTGGTAGAAGTCGACGCGCGGGTGATCGGCGCCGAAGATCGCGCGCGCGGTCGATATGCAGCGCTCGGCCAGCTCCCGCGCGTCGGGACGTCGATAGATACGGGCGAGCTCGGCGAGGTACTGGAGCGTCTCGACGGATGTGCTGGCGCTCGTCGCCGACTCGGGCGAGGCCTCGGCGATCGCCAGCGCGCGCCGCAGCTCGGATTCAGCCTGCTCGACGTGCTCCATGTCGAGGCGCGCCGCGCCGGCGGACGCGATGAACGTCGCCACCAGCGGGTGCTGGGAGCCGAGCTGGGACTCGGCGAGGGTCGCCGCCTCGGTCAGATACGCCTCGGCCGCGCGATCGTCGTAGCGTCCCCGCTCGACGAGCCCGAGGTTGCGCAGCGTGATCGCGCGTTGATAGCGGAGCTCCTCGCGCGCGGCCTCCGTCGTTGCGAGCGCGCGGCGGTAGCGAGCGACGGCGAGACCTTGATCGTCGGCGCGCTCGGCCACGACCGCGAGGTTGTTGTCAGCGAGCCACGAGAGCATCGGTTGATTCCCGGTGCGCTCGACCAGCGACGTGACGAGCCACGCGTCGGCCTCCGCACGCGCCGTCTCGTTGAGGTACTCGGCGCGCACGTACACGCGGCGCGCGATCGCCTCGGCGGCTGCCTTATCGTGACCGCTGGTGATCGCGTGTCTCGCCGCCTCGCTGAGCGCTCGCTCCGCCTCGGGGCCCTGCGAGCGCCACAGAAAAGCTGTCCCACTGACCAGGTCGGACTCGGCCGCGAGCGGCCTGTAGTCGAGCTCGCTGGCGAGCGACGAGGCCTCGGTCGCGATCGTGACCGCGTCGTCGTACTTGCCCAGGTCGATCTGCCCGCGCGCGCGCGCCAACGACTCCCTCGCCGCGCTCACGCGCGCCGCCGCCTCAGGGTTCTCCGGCGGCGGCAGCTCGGCCACGAGCTGCTGCTCATCGCTGCAGGTCGTCAACGTCGGGAGCTGCGCGACCGCGACGGCCGCGTTCTCGAGCACCGTCGCGTCGGCCTCGGCGAACGCGGTCAGCAGCGAGTCGACGTGGGCCCGGCGGCGCTCGAAGCAGGCGCTCGCGCGGTCGTAGAGGTTGTCCGAGATCAGCCCGCCGGCGTGGGCCTCACACGACCGCGCGCGCGCCGACGACCAGTCGGCGGCGTAGCGATCGAGCGTGGGCTCGATCACCGACCAAGAGTCGCTGGCGAAGCCCAGGTCGCTCGTGGTGAAGACCTGGGCGCTCGTGGACCGGCGCGCGTCGTTCCAGGTCGCGTCGAAGAGCTGCGGGATGTCGGCGCAGGGGGCCGCGGCCTCGGGCGCCTGCAGCCGGGCGAGCGCGACGCTGCCGCCGGTCATCAGCGTCAGCGCGCCCGCGGCCAGCGCGACGCGTCGACGCTGGCGCGCCGGGTCGCGCTCGAGCGCGGCGAGCAGCGCGGTCATCGAGGGGAAGCGCGCGTCGGGCTCCACGCTCAGCCCGGTCCATAGGATCTTGCGGATCCACTGCGGCACGTTCACGTCGCGCGGCGGCGCCTGGAGCTCGCCCTCGACGATCTTGGTGATGAGCTCGGCGAGCGTCGTGGCGTCGAAGGGGAGCTGCCGGTAGAGCCCCTCGTAGAGCGCGGCGCAGAAGCCGAACTGATCGCTGCGGGCGTCGGCCGGGCGGCCCTGGTGCTGCTCCGGCGCCATGTAGGCCGGGGTCCCCAGGATCGCGCCCGTGTGCGTCAGCGAGACCGCGAGCGCGCCCTTGGGGGCCTCGGACGCCGCGTCGTCCTCGGCCTGCGCGGCCTCTAGGGGCGCGGCGCCCGAGGCCCGCGCGAGCCCGAAGTCGAGGACCTTGACCTGCCCGTCGTCGCCGAGGATCGCGTTGTGGGGCTTAAAGTCGCGGTGGATCAGGCCGGCGCGGTGGGCCGCCTCGAGGCCGCGACCTGCCTGAAGAAACACGTCTAAAACCTCGCGCCACGGCCGGGGCGTCTCGAGCCACTTGTCGAGGCTCTGCCCGCGCACGAACTCCATCGCCAAGAACGTCTGGCCCTCGTGCTCGCCGACCTCGTGGACCGCGACGATGTTGCGGTGGGAGAGCCGCGCGAGCGCCTGGGCCTCGCGCAGCAGCCGGGTCTGGGCCGTGTCGCTCGCGCGCCCGCGCAGGACCTTGATCGCGACCTTGCGATCTAGCGTCTCGTCGTAGGCGGCGTAGACGACCCCCATGCCGCCCTCGCCGAGGCGCTTGAGCACCTGGAAGCGCCCGATCGCGAAGCGCTCCACCGGGTCGCCGAGGATCCGCGCGCGCAGCTCGGCGCGCTTGCGCTGGTACTCGAGGTCGCGCGGCAGGTCCTGCCCGAACCGCCGCATGGGCGCGCGGGAGTCGATGGTGTCCAGCTGAGCGTCGACCGCCCGCATGTGGGCGTCGGAGGCCATGGTGTCGCGCGAGCCCAGCTCCTCGAGGTCGCGGCCGGTCGGGCGCTTGGAGGCGTGGGTGTCGGCGAAGCCGAGCGGGCGCCTCGCGAGGCGCGGCTCGGAGGCGAGGGTGTCGCGGGTGCCGAGCGCGGGGTCGCGCGCGGCCCGGACGTCCTCGGGGGCGCGCCTCGCCGCGTGCTGGTCCGGGTTGATCGTGTCGTCAAAGCCGACGCTGACCGCCTCGGGCGCGATCGTGTCGAGCGTGCCGAGCTGCGCCGGCGGGGGCTGCGAGGCGCCGGCGTCGGTCCGGATCCCCGGCTGGCTGGCGAGCGTGTCGACGAGCGAGAGCGCCGGCGCGGCCTGCTGCTCGGGGCTGTCAGCCGCGCGGGTCTCCGCGAAGGAGATCGCGTCGAGCTCGTTTGGCGGATCGTCAGCAGGCAAGAAGAACTCCAGCAGTCCCATGGTTGATGCACCCGCGCGGCTTCGCGCGACCTCGCGGGGGCAGTGATCGTCTGGCCTCGATCAATTCATCTTTGTTGTCCGCGCGGGCCCGCTCGGCGCGGGTCAGGCGTCCTCCTTGGCCAGCTGCGCGCGCAGGCCCTCGGCCCAGCTGTCGAGGCGCGTCATCGTGCTCTTGAGCTCCACGGGCGAGCGCGCGAGACGCTTGATCTTGTCCTCGAGGCGCAGGCGAGCGCGGCGGAGCCGGGTGCGGGCCGTGCCCTCGGGGATGCCGACGACCTCGGCGATCTCGCGCCCCGAGAGGTTCTCCCAGTAGTACAGCTCGAGCACGATCTGCATCTCGACGGGGATCGAGCGCAGCGCCTCGAGCAGGAGCTGCTCCTCGCGGGCCCGCGCGAGCGCGGTGGTCGGCGTCATGTTGAAGTCGGCCGCCGAGACCCGCATGAAGTCGAGGCGCTCGCGCTTGAGCCGCTTGGCCCGGTAGTGCTCGAGCAGCACCATGCGCGCGACGCCGAACAGGTAGCAGCGAAAGGTCGTGCCCTCGCGCATGCGCTCCTGCGTGCGGACCATGCGGAGAAATGTCTCTTGAACTAGGTCGACGGAATCCTCGCCGGCCTTGTTGCGAAAGAAGCGGGTGACGAGGTCGTAGTAGCGCTCGAACAGCGCGGCGCCGGCCTGCCGGTCACCGGCGCGCCAGGCTCGAAGGTACCCGACGTCGTCCACCGCTTCAGGGTAGCAGAACTGGCTGCTACGGGCTCTCGGGCCGGCGCGCGTGAACCGGTCGCGTGAGCCTGTTGCCCCGGCGCGAGCGCGCGCGATCGCGGGTCCGCGAAAAAAAATAAAAAAAAGTGAATTGGTTTTCGACCCATCGATCACCACCCCTGCGAGACGACCCCGAAACCGTAGGAGACCGGTCTGAGGGGATGAGGAGACGCACGATGACCGCTATTCGCACGACCGCTACGAACTTTGGAATTTCCCCGCGATGGTTAATGGGGGCCCTGGCGGCCTCGCTGTGCGTCGCGGCCGGCTGCGACGCGCCCGAGCGCGAGAGCCTCGAGCTCGAGCGCCAGCCCGAGGGGGAGGTGTCCCTTCGGCCGGGGACGAACTCCGGCGGCTGGGGCTCGATTCGCCTCAACACCCCGCAGTACCACAAGTACAAGATGGGCGAGGTCCCGCGCGACGCCTCGCCGATCACCTCGCCTGACGAGCCGGAGCTGACCTACTCGCTCGTCCGGGTCGAGCTCGATAACGAGGAGCCTTTCCACATCGAGGGCGGCAACCCGCTCGAGCTGTCGGAGGGCAAGATTGTGCTCGACGGCTTCGAGCTCACCCAGGAGCTGCTGCTCGGCGCGCGCTTGGTCTACGAGATGTCCCTGCCCGGCGAGCCGGATCCGATCGAGATCGGCGCGACGATCACCGGCGTCATGTTCGCGGACGGCCCGACAGGGCAGGTCCCGCTCGTGAACCTCGAGTGGGACCCCGGCATCTGGAACGAGCACAAGAAGTACCCGCATCACACCGATCCCGACTACCCGGATCAGGAGCCGGGCGTGTGCCCCTCGCCGTACCCGACCGAGGACCCCAACCTGTGGGGTGTTGAGGGGGACGCGATCAGCGACAACGGCGTGCGCCCCAACAACTTCGATCTAGGCACCTCCGCCGTCTTGTACAACGACATCTACCTCGACTCCTCGAGCGCCGAGGTGCTCCACGAGGACATGTTCATGACGATCGCCTGCGTCAGCGGCGCGGCGGGTAAGGCGGCGCTCTGGGGCTTCCCGGGCTGGGTCCACCAGGACACGGACCGAGGCCTCGATCGCTACCAGCAGCTGCAGAACGCGATGGCGATGATCCGCTTCGACGTGTGCCGGAGCGGCGATCCAAACACCGAGGACGGCACGCCCGTGCAGATCCGCGACCGCTACGTCGGCAGCTTCGACGTGGCCGGCGACACCGAGGCGGTCTGGGGTCTCGACGGACGCGCGATCTGTATCGGCACGCCGCGCTTGGAGAGCGGCACGCCCCTGCCGATGTCCTGCGGCGGCGCCGACATCCCGACCTGCAACTCGACGCATGAGGCCATGCTCGACAGCGACACCGCGTTCGCCTGGACCAAGCGTCCTACGCTCTCGCTCCCGCCCCCGCCGATCCCGGCGCCGCCCGGGGCCTGCGAGACGACCTCCCCGACGCCCGGCTGCGCGGAGGAGCCCGCGATCGAGGCCTGCGTCTGCGACGCGGACCCGTACTGCTGCCACACCGCGTGGGACTCGATCTGCGTCAACGAGGTCACCTCCCTGGCCTGTGACGACAACGTCCCGTACCCCGACGCCTGCGCCTCGCAGCCGTACCCCTCGCCGGGCACCAGCAACGAGTGGGTCGAGGAGTGCGTCTGCGACGCGGACTCGTACTGCTGCACCACCAGCTGGGACTCGATCTGCGCCGACGAGGTCGTGAGCCTGGGCTGCGGCGTCTGCAGCTGACGCCGCTCCTGGGAGCGCGTCTGAGTAACCCCCACGACGTCATGCACTGGGTCCCTACCGTGCTAGGTCCTGACCCTTCGGTCATACGAGCGCCCGCCCGCCTGGGCGGGCGCCTCGCTCAGGGCAGGCTCAGCACGACCTCGTCCGACAGCGACTGCTCGCCGTCGAGCAGCGCGCGCACGCTCTCGTCGCCCCACAGGCGCGCGCGCGCGAAGCCGAGCGCGTAGGCGTTGAGCACGTCGGCCGCGAGCTCGGGATCGATGAAGCCCTCGCCGCAGCCGTCGCCCGTGATCAGCTCGCCCGCGCACGCGTAGGTCAGCGTGAAGTGCCCGCCGGTCAGGTAGTCGAGCCGGCGGTCGTCGGCGCCGTCGAGCCCCGCCCACGCCGGGTCGCCGTCCTCGGCCTCGATCGTCGTCTCGTCGAGCGCCGCGGTCGTCAGCAGCACGGGCACGTCGATCGCGGCGAGGCCCTGGTCGCCGAACAGCGCGACCGCGCCGGGGTTGAGCGGGAGCGCGAGCTCGATCCGATCGTCCACGAAGCCCTCGGCCAGCCGGGCGCGGAACTGGTCGTCTTGGAGCTTCTCGCAGGCGATGCCCGAGGGGTCGAGCTCGCACTCAGCCGTCAGCCCGTCGATGTCAAACTCGGCGCCGCTGAGCGCGAGCGTCGTGTAGCCGCCGAAGCTGTGCCCCGACATCACGATGTCCTCGCCGACCTTGTTCGCCAGCGCGTCCTCGGCCGGCAGCGCGCGCACGGCCTCGAGCGACGCGATGACGTCCTGCGGGCGCAGCACGACCATATCCGGGATCCGGTCCTCCTCGATGTCGATCAGCGTGTTGCCCGTGTGGTTCGGCGAGATCACGAGCCAGCCGTGCGAGGCGAAGAACTCGGTGAGCGTGAAGGTCTGCTCGGCCATGCCGCCGTTGCCGTGGGAGAACAGCAGCACCGGCAGCTCCGTGTCGGGGATCGGGTTGGCGAGCAGGAACACGTCGTCGCGCTGCACGAAGTCGAAGTACAGCGCCGGCGGCCCGCTCTCGTCTGCGGTCGGGTACCAGACCGCGACCTCGAGCTCGCGCGGCTCGGCGAAGGGGGCGTCGGGCGTGTAGGTCACGTCGATCGTGCGGAAGCCGACCCCGTGCGGCCCTGGCTCAGTGACCGGCGGGAACTCCTCGGGCGGCGCGACGCCGCTGTCCGTCTCCGCTTCGGTCGTGCTCGTGGCGTCGTCGTCGGTCTCGCCCGCGTCGCCGCTCGTGCCCGTCATCATCGCGTCCGTGTCCGAGTCGCTCTCGGTCGCCGACTCGTAGTCCGTGTGGAGCTCGTAGTTGCAGCCGGCGGGCGCGAGCGCGAGCGCGAACACGGAGCCGGTGAGGGCGAGGAGTGGGCCCAGCGCGCGTCGCCGCGCGGTCCTGATCGTGGTCAGCTTCATGATTAACCCTCCGAGGGTGCTGTGTGGGATCGTCGCGCCGTCCGTGGCGTGAAGCGTCGGCATTGATACCATGCGCGCGCCAGCATGCAGGAGCCCACGAGCCCCCATCATCGCGGCGCCGAGCTGGTCTACACGGTCGACACCGGCGAGCCGCTCATCACGATCCCCTCGACCGCCGCGGGCGAGCCCGAGCGCAGCAACGGTCGGCAGATCCGGCGCGCGGTCACGATCCACGACGCCCGGCCGCGCCGTGATCAGCTCGACCTCGACCGCGAGGGCTTCGTGCTGCTCGATCAGCGCACGCGCGTGCGGGACCTTCACGATCCGAGCGAGCTGCGGGCGCGCTACGACGGCGAGCTCACGCGGCTGCTGGTGCGCGCGATGACCCGCGAGGGCGGGCCCGTCGAGCGGGTCGACCACGTCCACGTCTTCGATCACACGGCGCGCGCGGGCTCACCCGCGCTGCGCGAGTCGCTGCGCGTGCGCGAGCCGGTCCAGCGCGTGCATAACGACTACACCCCGCGCTCGGCGGTCCAGCGCGTGCGCGACTGCCTGCCGCCGGCCGAGGCCGACGCGCGGCTCCGGCGACGCTTCGCGATCGTCAACCTCTGGCGCTCGATCGCCGGCGTCGTCGAGGACCGCCCGCTCGCCGTCTGTGACGCCCGCAGCGTCGCGCCCGGCGACCTGCTCGTCTCGCAGCGGCGCGCCCCGGACCGCGTCGGCGAGACCTACCGCGTCGCGTACAACCCCGCGCACCGCTGGTCCTACTTCCCGGCGATGCGGCCCGAGGAGCTGCTGCTCATCAAGTCCTACGACTCGGCGACGGACGGGCGCGCGCGCTTCACCCCGCACACCGCCTTCGTCGACGCCGAGGCGCCGCCCGACGCGGCGCCCCGGCAGAGCCTCGAGTCGCGCGCGTTCGTCTTCTTCGCCGGCTGAGCGCGGCTAGCGGCGCGTGATCTTCAGAAGGGAGAGGAGCTCGCGGAGCAGCCCTTGACCGGGAGGTCCAAAGAGCAGCGTCCAGACCGAGAGCAGGAGCGCGAGGGTGAGCTGCCAGCTTAGCGGCTGCGCGCCCGTCCACTCGAGGATCATCCAGGTGACGGTCAACGCGACCCCGGCGACCTCGCGGGGGCCGAGCGGCGGACGGGAGTGGAGGGTGAGCGAGCGGGGCGTGGGGTCTTTCAGGTTATACCCCGTCGGAGCGAGGTAAGTGCTCGATATCAGCTGTGTTTAGAACGCCGGATTCACGGCGTTCCAAATAAGTGCCATCCGTATATTCGTGTTGAAGTGACTGCAATCTTTCGATGCGATGTTGATCGCTTCGCTCGCGGTGTACGGCGGCAGCGTGTTGTGTTTGCGTGTGCCCTTCGCGTACCCTGAATCAGCTCTGCGCTTGGCCGTGCCCGAAGTGTGCCCGCGATAGCGCGTTGTCCCGCGGGCAGCTGAGGAGCGCTGCGAGCGGTCAACATCGCGCGTTCGCGGCTCGCGGCGTGGCGCGGCGGCGTAGAAACTATGCTGATTCATCCGCTGACGATCACGGGAGAGTACAGGTTAAACACCTTGTCATCTCCTGGTCGCGTTCGTCGCGATGTTGATGTATATACGACACGGCTCGTATTCGCGCAACTCCTGATCAGATTAAATTTGACTCTTGGCTGGGAGGGCCACGGCTCGATGGAAAAAACGCGAGCCGGGCCGGGCCCAACTCGCGCTCTCGTCGTGGACGTCGACTACGTCAACGTCAGCGGACCAGCACGACCATTCGTTGACCCTTCACCAGGTTCTCCGGCGTCCAGTTGTCCGAGCACGACCAGCCGTCCTGGTAGTCATCGATGCCGATCCCGGTCTGGTCCGGCGGCGTGTGGCGGCGGTCGGTGAAGCCGAAGGTGCGGCGCGCCGACGAGTTCATCGTGTTGACCGTGCTGTGCCCGAAGATCGTGCCCTTGCCGTCGGCGATGTACTGGGCGTTGGAGTTGTACGTGCCGGCCTTGGTGTAGTGGATGATGTCGCCGGAGTTCGTGCACGCGATCTGCCCGCCCGGCGTGTTGAGCCCGGGGTCGTAGTTCGTGCCGTTGATGCGCTCCTCGCTGGTGGCCTCGACGGCGCCGAAGTCGATCGCGAAGTAGGCGAGCTTGTCCGAGTAGCCCTGGTCGCTGTAGGCGACCGCGAGCAGGTGCTGCCACGAGAGCCCGGCCTGCTGCCCGCCGACCACGGCGAAGTCCGTGGTGAGATCAGCGGGGTCGCCGCAGCCGGCCGCGGGGTCATCCGAGATCAGCGGGTAGCAGTCGTCGACCGCGATCGTCTCCTCGACCGAGATGTCGCCGTTGGCCGCGAGCGCGGTCCAGCCGCCGCCGTCGGTCGTCATGTCGCAGAACACCTGCACCGCGTCATCCGTGTCGGCGCCGTTGGGGTCGATCCAGTACACGCCGTCGCCGTCGGCGTAGCCGTCGTCGTTGATCTGCTTGCACGAGTCGCCGGCGCCCGCCTGCGACTGACCGTCCTTGTTGAAGCAGGCCGCGGTGTCGAGGCTACAGTCGTTCGCGCACGCGAGCTCGCCGCCGACGAAGCCCAGCGAGGCGCAGTCGGCTCCGCCGAGGTCGGCGCCGTCGCAGCCCTCGGCGTCATCGGCGTCGAGCGTGTCGTCGCCGCAGTACGGGCCGAGCGCGGCGCAGTCTGCAGCGCAGCCGTTGTAGGAGCCGTCGTTGACGCCGTCGTCGCAGAGCTCGCCGTCCTGATCGTTCACCTCGGAGTCGCCGCAGTACGGCCCGAGCGCGCTGCAGTCAGGCGCGCAGCCGCCGTAGGAGCCGTCGTTGATGCCGTCGTCGCAGACCTCGCCGTCGTCCACCACCGCGTCGCCGCAGCTCGCCGGCTCCTCGGTGGTGGAGGGATCCGTGGTGGAGGGGTCGGTGGTCGGCTCCTCGGTGGTGGAGGGGTCGGTGGTCGGGTCCACGGTGGTGGAGGGATCGGTCGTCCCGGTCGTCTTGTCCGTCGTCGGCCCGGCCGAGGTCGGCTCGCCGGTTGTGCCCGTCTCGGTCGTCGCGGCGGTCTCGGTCTCGGTCTCGGTCTCGGTCCCCGGCTCCGTGTCGCCTGTGCTGTCGCCGCAGGCCGACGTCGAGAGGAGCGCCGCGGCGAAGGTCGCGCGAGCGAGCGCGCGGTGAAGGAATGATCGATCTGTCACTGGGTCACCTGCAGTCCAACGTGGCGTCGCGAGGCGCGAGCGCTAGCAGATATTTTACATGTCCAAAGAGACATGTTTGAAAATCTCCGTGACCCATCGAGGCCGCGTGTGCGCCGGCGTCGCGAGCTCGGGTCGGGCTCGAGCGTGACGCTACGCTCGCCACGCGGGCGCTCGACTTCGCGCGCGCCCGTCGTGATCGCCGGCTCGCGCCCGACCACGCGTGATACTCTCGAAGCGAGCTCTAGGGCCCGCGCGCGCGGGATAGCGCGACATAGTCAAACCAGAGCGGCGCGCCTCGGGCGGTCGCTCCGCGTGAGGGGTGCATGACGATTCGAAACGCGGGTCAAGGGGACAGCGGGAGTCATCGGATCAAGCGCGACGACGATCGCACGCGGGCGCTGCTCCAGAAGGCGCGCGAGGCCGAGGCCAAGGGGGAGCTGCGCGTCGCGGTGAAGACCTACGAGCGCGCGGCGAGCCTCTACACGTCACGGGCGCTGCCGCTCAAGGCCGCCGCGATCCTCCGCTACATCCACAAGCTCGACCCGCGCAACCTCGACGTGCTGTGGCGCAGCGCCGAGCTGCTCGCGGCCGGGGGACGAGCGAGCGACGCGATCGAGGTCTACGCCGGCATCGCCGCGCGCGCGGAGAAGTCGGGCGAGACCCGCACGCTGCTCGCGGTGCACGAGCGGCTCATCGCGCTCCGGCCGGACGCCGAGGAGCTGCGCGTCCGGGCGGCTGAGCTGTACGTTCGCGTCGGCTACGCCGAGCCGGCGATCAAGCACTTCCGCGCCGCCGCCTCGATCCTGCTGGCCGCGCGGCGCTACGACGACTTCGTGCGCGTCGGGGAGCGCCTGCTGTTTCACTACGGCAGCGATCGCGCGACGCTGCGATCGCTGGCGTGGGTCTACCTGTCGCGCGGCGAGACGCGTCAGGCGGTGTTCAAGCTCAACGCGCTGCTGCGGATCGAGCCCGGCGACGCGCTGGGTCTCGAGCTGCTCGGCGAGGCGCTGCTCGAGCTCGGGAAGCTCGACAAGGCGCTGCTCGTGGCCCAGGAGAGCGCGCGCGTGCGGCTGAAGCGAGCGGCCGCGCTCGAGGAGCTCAACAGCGCCGCGCGGCTGCTCCGCAAGGTCGTCGACGCCTCGCCGATGATCGACCGGTCGACGATTCAGCTGCTCAGCGAGCTCGAGGGGGCGGCCCAGCGCGCGCTCGAGGCCGAGGCGGCGCGAGAGCTCGAGGCGCTCGAGGAGCCCGAGCGCGAGCTCGACGCGAGCGGCAAGACGCCGCGCAAGACGATGCTCTACAGCGACGGGCCGGCGCCCGGCGACGCGCCGTCGGGTCCGCGCCGCCGTCCGCGTCGCCGCCGAAACCCGTCGTACACCCGCATCCTCGAGGAGTCCCGCGTGTTCGCGCGTTACCGCATGCTGCAGCGCGCGCTCGCGAACCTCGAGAAGATCCTCGCGGCCGAGCCAGAGCACGCCGAGGCGCTCGCGCTGCGTGAGGAGCTGCGCGAGCGACTCGCCGACGCTGACGCGGTCGTGGAGGGCGCGGAGCCGCCGACCGCGTCGACCGCGGCGGCGCTCGGGGGCGAGGAGGAGGGGTCGAGCCTCGAGGCGATCCTCGGCCCCTCGCCGGCGCGCTCGGGCTCGAGCTTCGAGCCGGTCTTCGGGCCCGCGCTCGACACCACGCTCGAGCCGAAGAGCTTCCCCGAGCTCGAGGAGAGCCTGCTGCCGAAGCTCTTGCAGACGCTGTCGACCGTCGAGGCGAGCGGGTAGCAGCGGCCCGAAGGCGAGGCCGGTGGTCCGCCGCCTACGGCCCCGGGTTCGCCGGCGACTGCGGCGTTAAGTTGGACGCCTCCATCACCCGCGGCATCAGCAGATCCCACAGCTCGAGCACCTCGGGGTCGAGCGGGTCATACAGGTCGTACTGCTCGAGCGGATCCTCGTCGAGGTGATAGAAGTTCTTGGTGCCGAACCAGTGGTACTGCAGCTTGCGGTCACCCACGCGCACGCCCTGGGCGATGCCCTGCTTGCACGCCGAGATATAGAACTCGGGGCGCATCGGGTCGGCCTCGCCGACGGGCGCGCCGGTCACCGAGTCGGGCGTCGGGAAGCCGAAGAGCTGCATGATCGTCGGCGCGATGTCGATGTGGTTGGTCGGCTCCGCCCACGCGCCCGGGACGATATTCTCCGCCCACAGCAGCGCGATCGCGTCGTTCTCCTCGGGGTGGAAGAGGTAGCCGTGGGTCTGCTTGCCGTGCTCCCAAAACTGCTCGCCGTGGTCGCTCCAGAACACCACGAGGGTGTTCTCGAGCAGGCCGTCGGCGCGCAGCGTGGTGAAGAGGTCGCGCAGCTGGTCGTCGAGCCAGCGCAGCTCGCCGCGGTAGCGCGCGAGCAGATGGGCGAGCAGCAGCTCGCGGTCCTCTTTGGACATGTCGGGCCAGTCGCCCTTGACGTCGTAGTGCTCGTCTTTGACGGACAGGTCGACGTCGATCGGCGGCAGCCCCTCGAGCTCGCCGAGGTACTGCTCGGGCGGGTTGTAGGCCGCGTGCGGCTCGACGGCGTGCAGGTGCAGCATCCACGGCGTGATGCCGTTGGCGCCGATGACCTGCGGGCTCGCGAGGTTGTAGAGGAAGGTGACGTTCCCGCCCTTCTTCTCGTTGGTCCACGCGTAGCCGCGCGAGGTGTCCCACTCGATCGAGAACCACGAGTTCGCGCTCGAGAGCGCGGTGTAGTAGCCGCGCTCGCGCAGCCACTCGGGCAGCACGGTGACGTGCGGCGGCAGCGGGGCGCGGTGGGCCTCGGCGAGCTGCGGGACGAAGCCCGCCTCGACGTTGGTCTGCCCGCTCTGCACGCAGAGCACCGACGCGTAGGTCCAGTTGGAGCACGAGCGGTGCTGGTCGAGCGCGAAGCCCTGGGAGAACAGCTCGTTCATGAAGGGCATCAGGCTCGGGTCGCCGCCGTAGCGCGAGAGCACGTCGCGCCGCAGCGTGTCGATCGAGATCACGAGGAGGTTCGTCGGGACCTGCCCGTAGAAGCTGGGCACGGTGTCCGTGGGGGGACCTTGCGGCTCGCCCGTCGCGTCGCTCGTCCCCGGCGCGCCGCTCGTCTCGCTCGCGTCGGAGCCGCTCGCGTCGGTCACGGACGAAGCGGTGGAGTCGCTGCAGGCCAGGAGCGCGCTCAGGCAGAGCGCCATCGGGAACAGTGAGCGCACGGCATAACCGTACCCGCGAACGCGGGGGGACGCGAGCCGCGCTCGCGGACGCGCGCGTCGGGCCTGTTTTCACGGCCAGGTAGCGCGTACCGGGGGTCTCGCGGTCAACACGAGCCCCGCTTGACCCTGCGGACGCGGCCGTGGGCCTCGGGGACGCGGCGGCGCGGCGCAATTCGCTCCAGCCCGCGCGCGCCACCGGCGTCGCCACGGCCCGGTGGAGATCGGCGCGTCGCAAGATCCACCGCGCCGCCGGCACCAAGTCAAGTTTCGCCGGCGCTCGAGACGTGACGCAACGGCAGGGCGGGGGGCGGCGTTTGCGAGCGCGCGGCAGCTCGGTAAGCGCTGTATTTTCGCACGCTTGTCGGCGCGTTCGGGTGGCGACGCGATCGTCCAGCGGTCTGCAGATGGGCGCGCGGGCGTCTCACCGAGCGCGCGGTCCGCGAGAAGTTGCTTGTACGTCAACACAATTCGCGTGAGCGAGACCACTGCGCGGGACGAAGACAAAACCGTGAGCGCGTGACGACCGTGGTCAACCAGGCTAGGGTGCCCGCACAGCGGAGTCGTCGCGCCGGGGCTCGAATTTTCCGGCGGGGCTCTCCATCGAGAGAGCGCGCCGCACTACGGGCGCGCAGCAACGAGACGAACAAGTGTCCAAGAAACTCTTTGTAGGTGGACTGGCGTGGGCGACCGATGAGGACTCCCTGCGTCAGGCGTTTGAACAGTTCGGCCCGGTCAACGAGGCCAAGGTAATTCTCGATCGTGAGACCGGGCGCTCGCGGGGCTTCGGCTTCGTGACGTTCAAGGAGGACGCCGACGCCGACGAGGCGATGCGCGGCCTCGATGGTCAGCAGCTCGACGGTCGCGCGATTCGTGTGAACGAGGCGCAGAGCCGCGACCGCGGTGGCGGCGGCGGCGGCGGCGGTGGCTTCCGCGGCGGCGGCGGTGGCGGCGGTGGTGGTTACGGCGGCGGCGGCGGTGGTCGTGGTCGCGGTGGCTACGGCGGCGGCGGCGGCGGCGGCTACGGCGGCGGCGGCGGCGGTCGTGGTCGCTACTAGCTGGTAGCGGCGAGACGCCCACGAAGACGGCTCCGCGCCTCTGGCGACGGAGCCGTCTTTCTTTCTTTCTTTCGAATCGTTGTTGCGTTCGTCGTCAGGACGTCTTCGCGTCCATGCGCGCGACGATCCGGCCGAACACCACGAGCGCGATCGCGGAGAACAGCGCGACGCCGACGAAGAAGAACCAGATGTAGTGGGCGTGCGCGTAGGCCTCGGGCAGCGGCCCACCTGTCTCGATCGCCAGCTTGTAGAGGGCCTGCTGCGACGCGCTCAGCGTGCGCGGGTCGGGGCAGTAGGCCTCGAGCAAGAAGCCCGAGGTCGAGAAGCCGAGCAGCGAGGAGATGAACGAGTGCAGGTGGCTGAAGCCGAGGTACAGGCCCTCCTCGCCCTTCGGCGCCTGCAGCGAGAAGTACTCGAGGAAGCGCGGCGAGATGAAGCTCTCGGCGAAGCCCTGAAACGCGATGCCGACGACCATCATGAACGCGACGCTGTGCATCCCCAGGATCGGGCCCGAGCCGATCAGGTTGCCCGCGGCCATGCAGAACGCGGAGAGCGGCATGATGAACATCCCCACGGTCATCGACAGCAGCGCGCTGCGTCGGCTCATCAAGGCCGTGACCGCGCCGACCGTGAGCACGACCACCGCCGGGTTGACGTTGGCGTACCACGAGGGCGAGGCGCCCTCGCCGGCCATGCGCAGCACGTACTTGGGCATGGTCGCGTACAGCTGGTGCTGGACCATCCAGAAGCCGGTGATGATCAGGATCAGCGCGACCAGGCGCCCGCGCGAGAGCACGGCCAGCAGCGCGCGCCAGATCTCGGCGAGCGACTTGCCCTCGCCCTCGCCGCGGCCGCTCTTGTAGAGCACGAGCACGAGGAAGAACGCGACGATCGTCATCGAGGCCGCGAACAGGTTGAGGACGATCAGGCCCTCGTTGCCCATGCTCTCGCGCAGCGGCTTGACCACGGTCTTGCCCCCGAACGCGCCGATGTTGACCATCGCGTAGAAGATCGAGTAACCGCGCGCCCGGTTGGCGACCGTGGTCTCGCGCGCGACGGTCCCCGTGATCACCGACTTGATGAACGAGCCGCCGACCATCACGACCAGCATCACCGGGATGAACAGCCACTTGTAGCCGCTCGCCTCGAGCCCGGTGAACTGCACCTCCTTGCCGTAGACCGCGAGGCCCGCCGACTCGAAGAGCGTCGGCAGCAGCCACATGCCGCCGTAGCCGATCGTCAGAAGGCTGAACGCGAGCAGCAGCGCGTTGCGAAAGCCGAGCTTGTCCGCGAGCGCGCCCGAGAAGGTTGGGAGCAGGTACAGGCCGGCCGAGAACACGCCGGAGATCAGCGCCGCCTGGATGTCGGAGAACGCGAGGATGCGGCTGAGGTAGAGCGTGATCGCGACGAACACGCCGTACCAGGCGGCGCGCTCGAGCAGCTCGACGACGTTCGCGGTCCAGAACGCGCGCGTGAAGCCGGGGGCGTCGGGCTCGGGCGTCTGCGGGGAGTCGGGGGGGAGTGCGGTCATGGGCCTCTGGGGTCGCGCGCGGGCGCTCGTGGGCCTGACGAGGCGCCGACGCGCGATCCCACACAACCACGATGACCGGGCTCCTCGCAAGCGAGTGGGGACTTCTTCATCGCCCCGCGGGGGGCCGCCGCGCGCAGCTTCGCGCGCCCTCGCGCTGCCTCAGCGCTCATGCGCGTTGCGGTAAACTCGTAGATACAAGTGATGGCGAAGGCGGCCAGCACAGCGAGGTCCGGACGCCCGCGAGCGAGCCCCGCGGCGGCGCTGCTCGTCGCGCTCACGGGCGGCCTCCTGCTGGTCGCCGCGAGCGCGGGCTGCAAGCTCGAGTCGCGGGGGCCGGGCGCGCCGGTGCTGAAGGAGCAGCGGGCCGCGCCGATGTTCGTGCTCGAGGACGAGCGCGGCGAGTCGGTCGCGCTCGACGCACGCCTCCCGCACGGGCCGGTGGTGCTCTACTTCTACCGCGGGTTCTGGTGACGGCACTGCGTTCGCCAGCTCGGGGAGCTGGCACGGCGGCACGCGGAGTTTGTCGATCGCGGCGCGCAGGTGCTCGGCGTCAGCGTCGACCCGCACGCGAAGTCACGTGATTTAAAGGACAGGTTAAAAATTCCCTTCCCGCTGCTCGAGGATCCGGACGCGCGGCTCGCCGAGCTCTACGGCGTCGCCATGCACGACGACGCCCTCGCGATCCCGGCCGCGTTCATCATCGGCACCGACGGCGCGATCCGTTGGGAGTTCATCGGCGACAGCCCGCCCGATCTCCCGACCATTGACTCCCTGCTCACGGAGCTCACGGCGCTCGCGCCGACGCCGGGCGCCGCGTCGTCGCCCGCCGGGAGCTTCCCCGCGCTGCGCCCGCTCGAGGAGTGGCGCTGACGATCAGCGCGCGTGCAGCAGCTCGAGCAGCCTCCCCAGCACGACCTCGCCGGCCGCGCGCAGGCCGCTGTGGGGGTAGCGCGCGGTCTCCCAGGTCTTGAGCCCCCGGATCGCCCCGGCGGTCTGCTCGGAGAAGCGGCGCTCGACGTACATGTCGTGCTCGTAGATCACCGCGGCCGCCGGCACCTCGTTGCGCGCGAGCTGCTGCGGGTCGTAGAGCGTCGGCCAGCCCCCGCGCGCGGCGAGTCGCTCGGCGGCCGCCGCGAACGGGCGCAGGCGCGGCCACTCTTGAAACATCCACGGGTAGATCATCTCGCCGGTGAAGCGCACGCCCTCGGTCTCGCCGGGGGTGAAGGTGAACGCGGGAAACTCCGCGCGGATCCTCTCGGCCGACCAGCGCGTGGCCGATCCCTGCGCGTAGCAGGCCTCGTGGAGCAGCGTGTAGAGCGGGTTGGTGTCGAAGGGCAGCGCGTGTTCGAAGCCGCGGAGAAATTTGTACGAGAGCTCACGTCGACCGGGGACCCAGGCGTCTTCGAACAGGTAGTGGATCGTCTCGTGCCCGTCGTGGAAGCCGAGCAGGAGGCCGAGCTGCTGGAGCTTGCGCGGGCTCAGGGGGCCGCCCTCCGGGAGGCGCAGCTCGGGTCGCGCCGCGACGTGCTCGAAGACCTCGCGCACCCGCGTGATGTCCCCCGGGTAGCGCGCGTAGTAGCGACGGTTCTGCTCGAGCGCGCGCCGGTAGGTCGCCCGGTAGACGTCGTCGGCGTGCAGCGAGAGCGGGGGCAGGCCGCCTGTGAAGATCGCGCCGCGCAGCCCGTGGGGCGCGACGCTCAGGTAGCGCGCCGTGCAGAAGCCGCCGTAGCTCTGCCCGAGCAGGGTCCAGCGGCGTTCGCCGATCAGCCGTCGACGGATCACCTCGCAGTCGGCGACGATCGCGTCGGCCCGGAAGCAGGCGAGGTAGTCGGCGAGCGCGGCGGCGTCGTGCTCGAGGTGGCGGACGGACTCGACCGAGATCGGGGTGCTGCGACCGGTGCCGCGTTGGTCGAGCAAGAGCACGCGGTAGTCGCGTAGCGCACGCTTGATCCAGCCGCTGACGCCGGAGGGCCGCGGCGCGCCGAAGCCGGGGCCGCCCTGCAAGAACACTAACCACGGGGCCTCGTGCTCCCGCTCAGGGACGTCGAGCGCGCGCGCGTAGACCTGGATCGTCGGCCCCTCGGGTCGGGCGTGATCAAGGGGTAGGTCAAACAGGAGATCACGAAGCGTGAGCCCCGGGAGGACGGTCGTCTCGGTGGAGATCATGGTCGCGGAACACATGGGTGATACGTGGTTGTGACGTTATCGTAACAGTGTCGCTAGCGCCGCGGAGAGGCAATGAGAGCACGTTGCTGTACAGTCCACCCGCGATGGCGATTCATCCATATAGCAACGCGACGCAGACGCGGTGGAACCGTGGTGAGTTTCGCGTGCAGCTCAACCTCCCGAACAACAGCCGACCGATGGGCTTCTGCGACGGCACCGCCGATGACGTCGCGGAGCTCGAGGCGATGGCGGAGAACGAGGGGGTGCATGAGCTGGCGATTCAGAAGAAGCTCCTCAAGACGGGTCGCGAGATCTGGACGCTGGGGCAGCCGGCGTGAGCTCGATGAACGAGCTCGCGCAGGTCCGGCCAGCAGGATACCCACAGAGCTGGACCGCGCGAGGTCGCTACTTTGTTCAGATCGCGCTGCGCGAGCGCTACTTCTTGATGGCGCTCCTCGTCGGCTTCCTGCTGTGCGGGGTGTTTTATGACACGCCGTCGGTCGCGATGTGGCTCGGCTTCGTGATGGCGAGCTACTCGGCGGTCGCCAACGACAGCATCCAGACGCTCGGCACCTTCATCGCCTCGAACCGCGAGCGGCCGTGGTGGCAGCTGTGGGCGTGGGTCGGCGGGATCTTCCTGCTGACCGTGTTCTACAGCTGGTGGACGCACAGCGGCGACGTGAGCTACGGGCGCCTGGCGTCGAAGGGCTTCGACCAGGCGCCGACCTCGTTTCACTTCCTGCAGATCTCGGCGCCGCTGTTCTTGATCATCCTGACCCGGCTGCGGATGCCGGTGAGCACGACCTTCCTGCTGCTCGGGGTGTTCGCCGCGACCGGGAAGTCGCTCGGCTCGGTGATCACCAAGAGCATCTCGGGCTACGCGATCGCGTTCGTGTGCGCGATCCTGCTCTGGGGCCTGCTCGGCCCGTGGATGAAGCGAACGTTCACGGGTCGCCCGGCGCGTTGGTGGCGACCCGCGCAGTGGCTGACGACGGGCATTCTGTGGTCGGTGTGGCTGCAGCAGGACGCGTCGAACATCGCGGTGTTCCTGCCGCGCTCGCTCTCCGTGATCGAGCTGATCGCCTTCGCCGGGGTGATCTTCGCCGGCCTCGGGGTGCTGCTCTACCTCGGCGGCGAGAAGATCCAGGAGGTCGTCGACGAGAAGGCCGACGTGGTCGATGTCCGGATGGCGACGGTCATCGATCTGCTCTACGCGGTGATCCTCTACGTCTTCAAGATCTACAGCAAGGTCCCGATGAGCACGACGTGGGTGTTCGTCGGGCTGCTCGCGGGGCGCGAGATCTCGATGGCGTGGCGGAAGGCGTCCTCCGAGGATCGGACGCTGGGCTACGCCGCGAGCCTCGTCGGGCGTGACCTGCTGTTCGTCGTGATCGGCTTCGTGTTGAGCCTGATCATGGCGTCGGTGATCAACCCGGCGGTCGCCCGCGGGCTGCTGGGCGGCTGAGCGCGCGCGATTCATCGGTATGTCTGTAGAGACATGTCGGCGCGCGCCCGCGCGCGGCTCCCCGCTTGACGAGCACGGCCCGCCGCCCGCAGCGTCGCGCCCAGCACATCGGCGGGACGCTCGCGCGGACGGGCGGAGCGGCGCTCAGCTCACGAGCCGATCACGACCGTGCCGGCCCCGCGCGCCCGCAGCCAGTCGGAGAGCTGCTGCTGGCGCGCGCCGCCGAGGATGATGTCCTCGCCCTCGACGCGGCCGCTGCAGCCGAACTCGCGACGCAGCGCGCGGGCGAGCTGCTCGAGCTCGGCCCCCGCGAGCGAGATCCCGGAGACGCGCGTGATCGTCTTACCCCCGTGTCCTTTTCGCTGTCGACGGATCACGAGCTTGCCCGCGAGCGCCCCCGGTGAGCGCCAGGGGGACTCATCGACCTCGGTCTTCGCGGGCTCGGCTTCCTCCGGCGCGGGCGCGGGCTCGGGCTCGGGCTCGGCCGGCAGCGCGCTCGAGAGCCCGGCGAGGCCGGCGAAGGGATTGCTGACCAGCGACGCGTTGTCCGGCGTGATCGTGCGGTCGGTTTTTCTCTGTCGCTTGCCGCCGCGCTGCTTTCGTGAGCCCATGGTAGTGCCGGCAGAGTAGCAAGCGGCTCACGCGTCGTCGGGGAACAGCCGTCGCCCCCACAGCTCGACGTAGTCCGGGCGCCCGAGGAACAGCGCGCGGCCGTCGGTCGCCTCGTCGTGGGCCATCCCGGCGGGGACCGCGATGCACTCACCACGACGCGCGCGCGCGGCCGCCTCCGCGCCCGTGTCGCAGCGGTACACGTTCTGCGCGCAGTGATCGCAGCGGCGGACCTCGCTCGCGCGCGCCTCGTCCGTCGGCGCGAGCTCGGCCCAGGTCCGCTCGCAGCGCAGCCGAAAGCGCACCTGCGGTCGCGCGCCCGTCGGCGCCGCGCCGCAATTGTGAATGCGCCGCTCGCTGATCACCCACCACCAGTCGGCGTCGAGCTCCTCGAGCAGCGTCTGCAGCCGAGCGGCGAGCGCGGGGTCGTAGGCGCGCGCGAGCTGGTCGCCCAGGCGCAGCGCCTCACCCCGGGGATCGCCGGCGGCGTCGAGCCAGGTCGCGTAGGCCTCGCGGCCCTCGGGCGTCACGGCGCCCATCGCCAGGTACAGCTCCTCGCGCGAGAACCGGCTGAGCACGCGCAGCTTCACGGTCTCGCGATCAACGGGCTCGGAAGACACCCTCGGATCTTGCCGGGTGCGCGCGCCCGGTTCAACGGGGGTCGCCGACTCCCTATCAGCCCGCGGGCTGCTCGGAGCGCGTCGCGTTCGTCGTCGCGTCGGTCGTCGCGCTCGCCAGCGCGCCCGCCTGCGGCGCGCTGATCTCGGCGCTCTTCTCGCGCCAGCCGGCGGCGATGAGCGCGGCCCTGGCCTCGTTGAGCCGCGAGGTGTCGAGCACGAACACCGCCTCGTCGCCGACCGCCGCCTTCGTGCCGTCGTGCACCGGCGCGGCGCCCCGGCGCCCGTCGTGGACGAGCGGCACGAACAGGCGGTCGGAGGCGATGAAGGGGCCGCGCAGGGGCGGGCGCGCGCTGCTGCTGCCGCCCAGGGGGACCGGCGTCGCTGGCTCGACGCGCTCGTGCAGGACCCAGGTCGAGGCCGCCGCGGTCCCGCGCTTGAGCTTTTGGCACCACCAGTCGGTCTCGACGCCCTGTCCGAACAGCAGCTTGTAGCCGGCGTCGCGGACCATCATCGAGGTCACGCCGTGCTCGAGGTCGTCGAGCGTGATCAGCAGCAGCTCGAGCTTGCCGTAGCTCTGCACGCGGTCGGCGAACAGCATGTTGACCTCCTCGTTGCGCGTCATCGCCAGCGCGCCGCTGCGCGTGTCGGGCTCGCCGCGTCGCAGCGTGCGCTCCTCGAGCGCGTTGCCGTAGATGACCACGAGGCCAGCCTCCTCGGCGTGCCGGGCGGCCTCGGGGTTGCGGTCGAGCATCACCGCGGGGCGACCGTGATCGACGAGCGCGCGCGCCATCTCGCGGGCGAGCGCGTTGGCGCCCATGATCAGCCAGCCGTTGTCCGAGCGGCGCTTCAGGCCCAGCAGGCGCGCGAGCGGGCCGCCGGTGAGGCCGGCGACGACGACGGTGGTGGCGATGACGAGGAAGGTCAGCGCGCGCAGCTCGACGCCGCCCGCGACGTGCTCGTGCTCCATCTTGACCGCGAACAGCGAGGCGACCGCGGCCGCCACGATCCCGCGCGGGCCGATCCACGACATGAACAGCTTCTGCCGCAGGCGCAGGCCGCCGCCGTATGTCCCCAAAAACACGCAGGCCGGGCGCACCACGAGCATCAGCGTCACGACCGTCGCGACGCCGCGCCAGCCCAGCTGCCGCACGTCCGCGACGCGCACGTCGGCGGCGAGCAGCACGAACAGCATCCCGATCATCAACATCGTCAGCTGCTCTTTAAACTCCTGCAGCTCCTCGAGGTCGTGGTTGCCCTGGTTCGAGCGCCAGCGGACGACGATCCCGGCGACCGTGACGGCCGCGATCCCGCTCTCGTGGGCCAGCGTCTCGGCGCCCTGAAACAGCGCGATGACGGCCGAGAGCGTGAAGATGTTGACGAGCGCGTGCGGGATGAGCTTGTGGATCCGCAGCGCGAAGGCGATCACGAGCCCGCCGGCCGCGCCGATGATCGTGCCGCCGCCGAGCCCCAGCACGAGCGACTTTACGCCCGCGAAGCTGGACTCGATGCTGGGCGTCAGCGCGATCTCGAGGGCGACGACGGCGACGATCGCCCCGATCGGGTCGATCAGCACGCCCTCGCCCTCGAGCAGCGCCGCGGTCTTGTGCTCGACGTTGAGTCTGCGCATCAGCGGGCCGACGACCGTCGGGCCGGTGACGATCACGAGCGTGCCGAACAGGATCGAGACGTTCCACGTCCAGCCCATCCACAGCCGCGCGGTGATCGTCGCGAGCACGGCGGTGACGAGCGCGCCGACGGTGACGAGCCGGCGGATGGCCTTGCTCGACTGGCGCAGGCGCTTGAGATCGAGGTTGAGCCCGCCTTCGAACAGGATGATAGCGACCGCGAAGCCGACGAGCAGCGAGAGCCCGTCGCCGAGGTTCTCGGGGCGGATGACGCCGGCGAGATCTGGCCCCAGCAGCACGCCGGAGGCCAGGAGCATGACGATGCCGGGGATGCTGACGTGCCAGGCGACGACCTGGGCGAGTACGCCCACGAGGAGCGCGAGCCCGACGGTGAGCTCGGGAGACTTGAGCGCGGCGGAGAGGAGCACGGCGTGAACTGTACGCGATAGCGCGACGCCGCGCGCGAGCGCGGGCGCGTCACGCTCTGTGTGCGGTAGGCTGGGCCGTGACGCGACGACAGCACACCTGCCCGATCTGCGGCGCGAGCGGGCTCCCGTCGTGGGAGCGCTACCCCCGGTACGTCTGCGGCGCCTGTGTCGGCCGCGCGTGTGACGAGCGCGGCCGCCGGCTCGAGTTCTTCAACGAGGGCCCCTTCGGCGGCTTCCTCAGCGTCTACGCCGACACCCGCGAGCGCTACGGACAGCGCCGCTGCTACATCGACGGGCGCGCGTGCGAAGCCGACGAGGCCCGCTTCGGAGGTATCGTCATCCAGCTGCTCGAGTGAGCTCCGGCGCCTCCAGCAGTCGCTTCAGCCGCGCGTAGGCCGTCTGCAGCGGACGCCTGGACATGTACGCGAGCGCCGGGTCGAAGGCCCGCATCCACGCGGGCAGCGTCAGCTCGCCGGACTCGTGCACGCGCGTGCCGCCCGGGACCGCGGTGAACACCCGCGAGCCGCGGTAGGGGCACGCGCCGGTGATGGTCTCGATGCTGATCTGCCGGCGGTCGCCCGCGCGCTCGAGCCGGGTGACGCGAAACCGCCAGTCGAAGCGCCGCCCGAAGGTCACGCGCCGCTCGCGGAAGGTCGAGCCCTCGGCGAGCGGGCCGTCGAGCGTGACCGAGAGGATCTCGGGCTGCCATTGTGTCTCATTGTGCAGGTCGGTGACGAAGTCGAAGACCTCGGCGATCGGGCGCCGGATGAGTTCGCTGTGTTGAACCCTCATGATCCTGTCCTCTTTCTGCGCGCGCTCAGGCGAGCGCGAGCACGCCGCTGTGGGCCGGCAGCGCGCGGCGGTGCTTGCGGTCGAGGTAGCGGATCAGGCCGCGCTCGCCCCGGGGCGTGGTCCAGCTGTGGTTCCAGGCGAACAGCGGCTTGAGCAGCGGCGAGAGGATCCGGATCAGCGGCTTGTGAACCGTGACGCGCCACTCGATCTCGACGCGCGTGCCGTCGCCGTCGCGCACGAGCCGGGCGCTCCAGATCCCGTCGAAGTCGCCCGAGGCCTTGACCTCGAGGTACTCGTCCTGCTCGAGCGTCAGCGCCTCGAGCACGAAGCTGAGCGTGTAGGGCAGGAAGCCGCGGGCGCGCGCGCGGACCTTGGCCCCGACCACAGGGCGCTCGTAGGCCGCGAGCGGGACCGCCTCGAGGTACACGCCAGTCCACCACTCCGGCAGGATGCTCGCGTTGTACAGCACCTCGTAGACCTGGCGCGGGCCGTAGCCGGGGATGTTCCACTGCTCTTGAAATCGATAGGTGTTCGCGGGCATGTCGAATCGCTTTCGGGGCGGCGCCCCTGCAACGGCGAGCTCCGCTCGCCGGGCGCGAGGCCAGCGGCGATGAGGGCTCGCTGGCGTCACGCGGCGGCGCGGTGGTCCGCCTCCGTCGCCATCGATAGACCCGGGCCCGCGGGAATCGATCCGCGCGCGTCCAAAAAAAACTGGATTTTTATCTGCGGGTTTTACCGGTCGGCGTGACACACCCAAGCGCACCGTGACTCACCCCCGCGGTATGCTCGCCGGCGTGTCGACAAAGTCCGCGTTCCTCGTCTGTGTGTCGCTGATGCTCCCTGCCTGCGCCGGCGTGGCGGCCAGCGAGACCTCGATGACGCCCGCGTCCATGTCCGCGCGCGCCGAGGCCAGCGACTCGAGCGCTGAGTCGCCGACCTCGTCATCGTCGTCGTCATCGTCGTCGCCAGCGTCGGAGTCGTCGGCGCAATTGCGCGCGCAGGTCGAGGCGCTCAACGAAGCGCTGATGGAGCGCTTCAACGCCGGTGACATGGCCGGCGTCGCGGCGCTCTACGCCGACGACGCGGTGCTGCTCGGCCCGGGCGGATACCGCGTCGCCGGGCGCGCGGCGATCGACGACTACTGGACGCGGATCAAGCAGCCGGTCGACTGGAAGCTCGAGCTCCTCGCGGTCGAGGGCGGCGGCGGCTTGATCCACCAGCGCGGCGTCTCGACGCTCCGCTACCGGCGCGACAGCGGCGAGCTGCACACCTCGGTCGTGCAGTTCGCCCTGCTCTGGGCGCGGCAGCCCGACGGCGTGTACAAGGTCGCCGTCGACGCTTACTGGCGCGGGTGAGCGCAGCGCGCGTCGCGTCAACCGACGCGGCCGGCGTGAGCGCGCCGTCGAACCCTCCAGCGACGCGCGCCGCGAGCAAGGACGCTCGGCCTTCGCAAGATGAATCCCGAGACAGGTGTGCGCGCCGCGTCGCGAGGCCGCCAGCTTAACTCGTCTCGACTGCTCGCCCACCGCGCGCACAGCTGAGGCCCGGGCGCGTGACGACGTCGTGTAGGCCCGAGCAGGGCGTTTTACCCCCCGCGCGCGCGGACGCGCGGCAGCGCGCTGTATCCAGGTATGCTGGACCGGCCATGGAGTTCTGGCAGAGCAGCGCATTCATGACCGGGCTGACGATCGTCGGCCTCCTGTTCGTCGCCTCGACGCTCGCGGCCGTGCTCCCGGGGCTGCGGCGCCTCGGCGTGCCGATGGCGATCGTCGCCGGGCTGCTCGGGCTGCTCGCCAGCGAGCAGCTGCTCGGCGTGGTCTCGCTCGACGTCGAGTTCCTCAAGTCGGCGGTCTATCACGGCCTCGGGCTGCTGTTCATCACCGTCAGCCTGCGCGCGCCCGCGACCAAGCGCGGCACCGGGCGCGACCTCCCAGCGCTCTCCATGGGCTTCGCGATCCCGACAATCATGTGTCTTCAGGCGCTCGTCGCCCTGCTCGTGCTGCTGATCGTCAACGCCAGCTGGCACCCGGCCTTCGCCATGCTCGTGCCGCTCGGCTTCGAAGAGGGGCCCGGGCAAGCGCTCTCGATGGGCGCCGCCTGGGAGTCGAGCGGCCTGCGAGACGGCGCGCAGATCGGCCTCATCTCCGCCGCGTTGGGCTACGGCTGGTCGGTGGCGGTCGGCATCCCGCTGGCGATCGTCGGGCGCCGCCGCGGCTGGCTCGCGCGCGTCTCCGAGGGCTCCGACGCCGCCGTGGCGCGTGTCGAGCGGCGGCCCACCGCGCCCGGCGGGCTCGACCATCTCACCGTGCAGATCGCCCTCATCGCGCTGTGCTACGCGCTCACCTACGGCCTCTGCAGCGTCCTGGCGATGGCGCTCGCGTCGATGCCCGACATCGTCCCGGTCGTGTGGGGTTTTCACTTCATCTTCGGCGCGCTGATCGCCATCGGCGTGCGCGCGCTGATCAGCAAGTTCATCCCCGACGATCGCAACCCCATCGACGACTACCTGATGGTCCGCGCCGGCGGGCTGCTCGTTGACCTCGTGACCTGCGCCGCGCTCGCGGCGATCGAGATCGCGGTCCTGCAGGCCTACTGGGCGCCGCTGCTGCTGCTGACGACCGTCGGCGGCCTCATCACCTTCCTCGCCGCGCTGTGGATCGGCAGCCGCTGCTGGGTCGACGCGCCCTTCGAGCACACGCTGCTGTGGTTCGGCATGTCGACCGGCACGCTGCCGACCGGCCTCGCGCTGCTGCGGGTCGTCGACCCCGAGCTGCGCACGCCGGCGGCCACCAGCGCGGTGCTCGGCTCGGCGCTCTCGACCCCTCTCGTCGCGCCGCTGCTGCTCGTGCTCATCCCGATGACCGCGCGCGCGTACATGGGCGACTGGCCGGCGCAGGGCTGGACCATGCTCGCGATCTTCGTCGGTTACTTCGCGGCCTTGCTCGTCGCGTGGCGCCTGCTCGGCGGGCTCCGCCTCCGCAAGCCGCTCGCGCGCCTGTGGGTCGTCGAGTCCACCGACTGAGGAGCCCAGCCCCGCGAGCCGCATGAGCCGGTCCTGTTCGAAGGCGCAGCTCGGCGGAGTCTACAGCTCCTCCGGCGAGGGCCACAGGCCGCGCGCGAGCATGTGCGCCGCGAAGCCCAGCGGGCCGAGCATCAGCACGAAGAACAGCACCGGCGAGCTCACGAGCACCGGCATCCCGCGCTCGCGCGCGTCGAGATACACCCACCGACCCACGAACAGATCAAACGCCAAGAAGTGAATCCACGCGACCGTCGCCCCCTCGGGCTGCCCGAGCAGCCGCGCGATCTCCTCGAGCGTCGGGTTCATGACGACCGGCAGCGTCTCGCGGATGCCGGGCAAGACCAGCGCCGCGTAGAGCAGCGCGGGCGGCAACGCGATCAGCGGCGAGCGAATCACTCGGCGCGTGCCGTTCCACCCGGGCGCGAGGATCATCAACGCCCAAAACGGCAGCACGATCAGGCCGGAGAAAGAGAAGATCATCTCGTACATTCGATTAGCTCCTGCGCGTCGTCAAAACGACGCGCTCACAATGCCACGGATCCGCGCCGCGGGAGCGACCAGAACGTCGCGCGCGCGCTCAACACCTCGGAGGGACGCGCGCTCGTCCGCGTGTTATTGCGGTAGGCGTGCGGGCGCCAACGTTCATGCTCCTCGCGGCGCTCGGCGCCTGCGCGGTCCCGTCGAGGGAGGGCGCGCCTACGGCACCCCAGACGCGTACGGAGCCAGCGTCGCCGGCGACCGGGGTGTCCGCGACGGCCTACGTCGACAAGCGCGCCTATCGGGTCGGTGAGCCCATTCAGCTCACGGTGGAGATTCACAACGGGGGTCCACACCCGATCACGATGGTGCACCCCGACTACTGGGGCGTGAGCGAGATACGTGTGTCCGATGGGGCAGGTCGACACCGTGAGCCCACGAGCGTCTACAAGGCGCAGCGCAAGGCGGTTCAGGCGACGCTCACCGTCGAACCTGGCGCTACCGCCAGCCATACCTTCGAGGAGCTCACGACGTTCACCTGCTGCTACGCCTACACTTATCGCTCGCTGCCCGCCGGGAGCTACTCCGTCGTTGTAGAGATCGTAAACCCGCCGCTGGAGGTAGAGCCGCCAAGCGGCTGGTCGAGGAAATGGGAGGGGCGGCTGACGACGCCCGCCGTCGACGTGACGATAGGTCGGTGATCGGGCGCGACGACATCGAGAAGCCCCGCGCTCGAGCGCGCGGGAGCCCGCGGGGTCGGAGCGCCTCGCTCAGCCGATGACGATGCAGCTGGCGAGCGCGTCGTTGTTGTCCTCGACGCACTCGTCGACCATCTCGTCGTAATCGACGATCGCCTGGACCTCGAAGGGCAGCGGCGGCGCGTTCATCGGCAGCGGGATCGTCAGCTCGAGCAGCTCAAACTCGCCCGGCAGGAGGTCCATCGTGGTGACGGTATCGAACAGCGGCGTGATCATGCCGTCCTTGTCGATCTGCAGGTGCACGGTGGTGCCCGCGGGGAGCACGTCGGCGCCGATGTTCTTGACCGCGATCTGGATGTCGAGCGCGTTCTCCATCTCGTCCGAGTCGCTGCAGACCATGCTGGCGACATCGGCGTCAGGCGCCCAGAACAACCCGCCCGGCTGCACGTTCTGACGGAAATTGTTAAACCGCGGGTTGAGCCAGTTAGCCTCGGGCTGCGCGGGGATCGTCCCGTCCTTGGCGATGTTGGTGATTTCTTCTAGGTGCTCGGCTAGCGCGGGCGTGCTGGGAAAATTCGGTGAGTTGGGTGGGAGCGAGCCACGATCGAGACAGATCCGCGACGCGCGTGGGAGACCCCCGTGTGCGGTTCGACCTGCAACTTGGTACACGTCGAGCGCAACAGCCCGGGCATGCCGGCCGAGGAGTACATAGATGCTCGCTCCTCCGTCGCTGCTCGCACTCCACGATTTCTCCAGAACGCCGCAAGAGCGGTTTTCGCGGGCGGTTGAGACGCGATTGACATGCGCGGGTTCGCGCCAGACGATCACCGAGTTCGCGTTGCTCGACGCGTGCTCTGCCATGCCTCTCCGAACGTTCCGAACCAGCTCGAGCGAACTCCAACGCGGAAGCGTTGTTCTCCTCGGCCTCCTCGTCAGCTCCTGCTGCGGCGACGTGCCGGCCATGGAGACCTCCTACACCGAGCAGTTCATGAAGCAGCAGTGCGGGAACGGCACGGTCGAGGAGTGGGAAGAGTGCGACGACGGACCCACGAATAACGACGACGGGCCGTGCTCGAGCGAGTGCATCCGCGTCGGCTGCGGCGATGGTCTCTTGGATGATGGCGAGGAGTGTGACTTCGGCGATCAGAACGTCGACGCGGACTACGGCGGCGGCTGCTCGCTTCGCTGCACCGTGTTGCCCGAGTGCGGCGACGGCGTGGTCGACGAGGTCGGCGGCGAAGCTTGCGATGACGGTAACGCCGACGACAGCGACGCCTGCCTGAGCACCTGTGAAGCGGCCGAGTGTGGTGACGGCGAGGTCTGGGCGGGCTCCGAGGAGTGCGACGACGGCAACGACGTCAACACCGATGAGTGCACCAACGAGTGCAAGAGCCCTGGGTGCGGGAACGGGGTCGTCGAAGGCGGCGAGGAGTGCGACGACGGCAACCAAGACGAGACCGACGCGTGCTTGTCGACCTGCGTCGAGGCGAGCTGCGGCGACGGCTACGTGCAACCCGCCATTGACGAGGAGTGCGACGACGGCAACGACGACGCGGAGGATGGTTGCAACGCGTGCGCCCGCGATCGTGTCGTGTTCGTCTCGAGTATGATCTTCCAGGGCGGCGACTTCGCCAGCCTGGACGGCGCGGACGCCGAGTGCCGGTTCCTCGCGGAGTCTGCAGAGCTAGAGAACGCGACGACCTATCGCGCGTGGTTGAGCACCAACGACGGAGAGTCACCCGCGACGCGTTTTCACCAATCGCCTGGGGTCTACAAGCTGCTTGACGATCGCGTTGTTGCGCTCAATTGGGATGACCTGACCGACGGCGAGATCTGGACCGTGATCGACGTGACCGAGCAATCCGAGCAGATCGCCGGCTCGCTCGTCTGGTCGAACACGGGCGCGGACGGTTCGACCGCAGAGAACCCCGCAGATTGTGAAGGATGGACCATGTCGGGTATCGAGGCCGAAGGACGACGTGGGACGTTCCTGAGCATCGACTCCGAGTGGACCGACCTCATGATCGGCAACCCCGGGCTCTGTGGCGCGAGCGCCCATTTGTATTGTGTTGAGCAATGACCCTGCTTTTTGAGAGGTGGCCAGTATCGGGCCAGTTGCGCGTAGCCACCCACTGTGGCTAGGTATTCGCACCTCGGTGCTTGAACCCTGACCAAAAAGACAAGTCCTCGTGAATCACCATTCCAGGAGCCAGCCTCTGCGCGTCCGACCTGCCATCGCCGCATCGGTTAGCAGCATTCTCATGCTGGCCTGCGCGAGCTCGGATGAACCGGGCGCGACGACGAGCGCGCTCTCTGACGAGAGCTCAAGCACCCTGGAGCTCGAGGTCACGTCCAGCAGCACATCCACCGGATCGAGCGCGAGCACCTCCCAAGCGACCACGGACGACACGTCGACAGACGCGCTCGGGACGAACTCGACGACGACGGGCGACGACACCACGACAACGATAAACAACGACGCGACGACGACCGGCGGCGCCACGCCGGAGTGCGGCGACGGGCATCACGACCTCGAGACCGAGGAGTGTGACGAGGGCGAGGACAATTCCGACGAAGGATCGTGCACCACCGAGTGCACGCTGGCGGTGTGTGGTGACAACAAGCGAGGCCCCGGTGAGGAATGTGATCTTGGCCCCCTCAACGACGACAACGGCGACTCGTACCCGACGTGCAGCGAATCCTGCGAGTTGCTGATCGGATGCGGTGACGGGGTGTTACAACCAAGCGAGGAGGAGTGCGATCACGACGGTCGTAGCGACACCTGTTCCCCGAAGTGCGAGTGGTGGGGACGCGTGGTGTTCGTGAGTTCGACAGCACACACGGGCGACCTCGGCGGACTCGCGGGCGCTGACGAAGTCTGCCGAGAGCTCGCCTTTGGCGCTGGGCTGGCGCATCCCACGAGCTATCGAGCGTGGCTGAGCACGGACAGCGAGAGCATCGCGTCATGGATCACGGCCACGGACGAAGGCAAGAAGCTCGTGCGCGCGGATGGCTGGACCATAGCGAACAACCTCGAAGAGTTTTTCGCAGGCCCGTTCAAGGTCCCGATCAACGTGACAGAGTGGGGCGAGCCGGCAGAGTTCTCGGCGATGTGGACCAATACCTCGAACGCGGGCCACGCCGTCTCTGAGGACGACTGCGACGGCTGGACGCGGATAGACGCCGCGGGACACGCCGGGGAGAACGGCAAACTCGACGTCGGATGGACGGATAGCTACGGAAATCAATCGTGCGCGAACCTGAAGCATCTATACTGCGTGGAGGGGCTCCCCAACGCGAACCCGTAGCGGACGACTCGACAACCAGCCATGGCGCGCAGATACACTCCTGGGCTGCTCTCTTGCCTGCTCATCTTGTCGGCCTGCCCCCAGAGGCTTGACGACACGGTTACGTCGTCGAGTTCATCGTCGACTTCCAGCGCGTCGTCGACCTCGGGGACCTCGGGCGTTGCCCCGACCACGCTCGAGGCGTCCGCGACCGGTACATCTTCCTCCGACGCGTTCACCACGGGCGACCCCGGCCCGGAGTGCGGGAACGGCGTCGTTGAGGAGGGCGAGGACTGTGACGACGGGAACATCGATCAACACGACGACTGCCTCAACTCGTGCACTTGGGCCTCCTGTGGCGACGGGAAGGTCCACGACGGCGTCGAGAATTGCGATGACGGGAACGTGTTCGACGATGACGGCTGCCCGACGACCTGCGACTTCGCGCGCTGCGGCGACGGCTTCACCCAGCTCGGCGTCGAGGAGTGCGACGACGCCAACGAAGACCCCAACGATGGCTGCGACGACGCCTGCATCCGTACCCGAGTCGCCTTCGTCACGAGCGACAATATGCTGATCGGCGACTTCGGCGGCATCGCCGGGGCCGACTCGATCTGCCGCGAGCTCGCCGCTGCTGCCGATCTCGAGAACGCCGAGACCTTCAAGGCCTGGCTCTCGGACGAGACCGGCGCCCCGGGCCTCGATTTTCATCGCTCGAAGGGTCGATACGCCCTCGTCACGGGAATCCCCATCGCCGACGACTGGGACGACCTCACCGACGGGACGCTGCTGAGCCCGATCATCGTCGACGAGCACGGTGAGCTTGTGCTCGCCAGCGGGGTGTTCACGAACACCAGCGCGAGCGGGGCTCCCATCGATTCGCAGTACAGCTGCGGCAACTGGTCAAGCGACGAAGGCGACACCTGGCACGGGTTCTGCGGCGCGACCAACTACGAGTGGACCGACTCGGTGCTCGGGAACCCTACGAGTTGCGGAGCTCCGGCGCGGCTATATTGCTTCGAGCAGTGAGCGATCGACGCTGCGAGAGAACCTGGTCGAATATGAAGGTCGTCCCTGATCGAGACCGAGATTGCCGGTAACGCGCAGCTTGAAGCTCGCTTCTTGAACGGAGTCGGGCTGTTCAGGGCACGAAGCGCCCTCGAGGAGTTCCTGCGGATGCGCGAGGCGTCGGCGGAGTACGAAGACCTCGAGGAGGTCGAGGGGCTCGTGGTGATCGCCGTCGAGATCGTCGTCGACGTGGAGAGTGGTTCAAGAGAAGCCGCTATCTGATAGCAGATCTTCAATCTGCGCCCACACGCCGCGCTCGCGCCAGCGCTTGTACCAGCGCCAGGTCGTCGTCGGCGTGCCGTACTCCGCCGGCAGCTCGCGCCACTTGGCCTTGTGCTCAAGCACCCAGCGGATCCCGTCGACGGTCGCTCGCAGATCGACGGGGCGGCCGCCGGGCTTGCGCGTCGCCTCCACGATCGGCGCGATCGCTCGCCATTGGCGATCGGTGAGCGGCACAAACGGTCGCGTTCGTGTCGGCGTCGCAGACGAGGCGCTCACGATCCGGCGCGTCGTCGTCTCGAGCGCCTCGCGGACCACGCTACTTGAGAGATGCGCGTAGCGCTTGGTCGTCGACGGCTGGCGGTGTCCGAGCAGCTCGCCGACGACCGCGAGCGGCACGCCCGACATGAGCGCGTCGCTGGCGAAGGAGTGGCGCAGATCGTGGAGCCGCACGTCGGGGATCCCCGCGTTTACGCGCACCGTCTCCCACGTGCTGTTGAGGCTCTTGAGCTTGTTCCCGTTGCGCCCGCGGATCACGAGCCCGTTCGGGTTGCGTGCTGTCTCGTAAATCTCGCGCAGCAGCTCGAGCACCTCGCGGGAGACGACGACCGTTCGTTGTCCGGTCTTGGTCTCGGGCAAGAACAGCGCCGAGTGCTGCCAGTTAACCATCGACCAGGTGAGGCTCAGGATCTCGTTACGGCGCAGGCCCGTGAGCATGAGCAGGCGGATCGCCCACACGCTGAAGCGCTCTAGGTGGCCTTTCTTGCCGGGCGGGATCCGCAGGCCGTCTTCGAGCACGGCCTCGAGGCGACGGCGCTCCGCGGGGGAGAGGAAGCGCTCGACACGGCGCGAGCCGAACCGGCGGATCTTCGCGGTCGGGTTGCGCATGTCCGACAGCTCCCAGTCGTCGACGATCCGGGTGTACAGGCTTCCGAGCACGTTGAGGGCGGTGTCGGCGGTGCCGCGGCGGTCGCTCAGGCTCGCGTGCAGGGCTCGCGCGTCGCGGCGTGACACGGTGTCGAAGGGCCGATCTCCGAGGGCCGGGAGGATATGGTTTTTGAGACACAGGCGATAACAGGCGGCCGTACCGGGGCGCAGGTAAACGTCTACGTATTCTTTGATGAACCGCTCCGACAACGCGCGAACGGTCGGCTGCGGAGTGGGTTTCGATCGCTCGTAGGCGCTCGCCGGTGTCGGTTCACGGCGCGCGATCGAATGACGCTCGGGGAGCGGAGTCGCTCGAGCGCCGCGCTCGCGGTCACGCGGCGGCGCGCCCTTGTTGGCGATGATTTGCAGCGCCTGCTCGCGGGCCGCTTCGAGCGTGAGACCCGGCCCCCAGGCGCCGATGCGAACGCGACGGCTGCGACCGCCGACCGTTAATCTGACCAAAAAGACCTTTTTGCCGCTTGGGAGCACCCGCACGACGAAGCCCGGCAGTCGGGAGCAGGTGAGCTCGTACATCCGGTCCCTCGGCTTGAGGGCGCGGAGCGCTGACTTGGTGATGGCGCGGCTCATGCGACGCTCAGAATCGCGACAGAATCAGGACACACAAGACCGCTTCGGGTCATGTCGCTCGAGACATAATCTCCCGAATTCGCGCCCGCAGGGCGGTACTGCTCAAGCGGGTTTTCATTGGTGATGTAGTACCCGTGCTGGTTCCACACTCGGCGCGTTCGCACCCACTCCTCGTCATCGTTCCAGACCTCGATGCCTGGGTTTCCGCCGTTCCAGCGGTTCTCGCCGACGACGACCTCCGCGTGGCCGTCGTTGTCGACGTCCGCGATGACCGGCATCTCGATGCGGGTGTGGCTGCGGAACGAGTTGTCCGAGTAGAGGATCGTGCCGGTCTGACCGTCGTACACGCGGAAGT
>JAUIKS010000010.1 GCA_030430565.1 Polyangia bacterium | reverse complement strand
AACCGGCGCGGGCGCTGCCTGCACCGGCGCGGGCGCGGGCGCGACCGGCTGAGGCGCTGGCTGCACCGGCGCGGGCGCTGGCTGCACCGGCGCGGGCGCGGGCGCGACCGGCTGCGGCGCTGGCTGAACCGGCGCGGGCGCTGGCTGCACTGGCGCGGGCGCGACCGGCTGCGGCGCGGGCTGAACCGGCGCGGGCTGAACCGGCGCCGGCGCCGGCGCGACGGGCCGCGCTGCAGGCTGAACCGGCGCGGGCGCGGGCGCGACCGGCTGCGGCGCGGGCTGTACCTGCGCGGGCTGAACCGGCGCCTGCGCAGAGGCGACCGCGCTCGCGGTCATGGTCAACCCAAAGGCGGCCGCTACCACGACCCCGTGCTTCAACACTTTATGCGGGACTCCAACCATCCTCGATATTCCTCTCCGCGCTTGAGCTTTCAACTCGCTTGTGACCCCGAGCAGCCGGGAGCTTCACCCCCTCGGCCGCGCGCGGCGTCACAGAAATCTGTTCAACACTCGGACCAAGACTCGGACCAAAACTCGAACCGCCACCCAAACAAACGCCCGAACGACCACGTGCCGATGTCGAGCCGCGATGACGGCGTGCAGTCACGCCTGCACGCCCTCGTGGCGAGGCCAACCATAGCATGCTCCATCGTCTGCGGCGTCGTGGCGAGCTCGACATCGTCGCGCGCTCGCGTGCGAATGCTGGAGTCAAGCCGGCCGGTCTCAACCATCGCGACGGCGCACAATCGGCCGAACAATCGATGTCGGACATCCCTGCGTTCACCGACACGGACCCCCGCGCAGGTCGTGCGCAACAGACCACGATCGCGGGAGCGCTGCGCTCGCCGACGTCCACAACGCGACGTCCTCGCGCCGCGCTCCGCCGGCGTCGCGACCGCCACGCACCGGCCGCAGGGCCTCTCCTCTGTATCGCGCTCTCGCCCGTCATTCGCCCGCTGCGTCGCTCTGTCCGCACTATCCGGGCCGCCGGCGATTGGGTTCGTCGTGTCGCACTTTTTCTCGACGCTCGGCGCCGTCGGATTCTTTAGCGCCCGCCGTACAGCTCGTCGCTCGTCGGCGCGCGGCCCGACTCAATCGTCGGCGGTCGCTCGGGCGCCCGACGAGATGTCGAGCGGCGCTGGGCAAGCGTCACGCAGCACGCAGCCCCCACACTCTCGGCCGCGCCAGATCGCCTCGTAGACCGCTTGAACGTGATCGATGTACTGCTCGTCGTCGGTGATGACGCCGAGTTCGAAGTTGCGCCTGCCCTCGCCCTTGGCGCCGAGGCCCGCGCCGGTCCAATTGGCGCTGCCCAGGTAGAGGAACGCGCCGTCGACGATGACCGTCTTCATGTGCACGCGCGGGCACTCGCGCAGCTCGAGGCCGCCGGCGACGAGCCGCGGGAGCCCGTCGAAGCGCTCGCGAAACGGACCCGAGGGGAACCGAGCGTGGAGGATTCGCAGCTCGACGCCCTTGTCCGCGAGCTCGTCGAAGATCTCGAGGATCGAGCGGAACCGTCTGCGGCTGCGCACGCTGACGCGTCGACCCTCGACCAGCAGCTCCTTCAGGTTGGCCGTGGCGATCCACACGCTGCAGCGCGCCTTGATGACGGCGCGCATGACCTCGTCGTAGTGCCCGCGGCCGCCGATCAGCCGGGTGCGCACAGCTCGTGGCGGGAGCGCGAAGTCCTGCACAGCTCGGCATCGTAGTCTGTGTACCCTCGCTCGCCAACTCGGCGGTTCGCTCGAGCTCACGCGGCGATGTACGGCGTGGGGCAACCTGGTATCGTCGCGCCTCCACGGATGGTTGAGCGCGTCGACTGCCTGCCTGTGTTGTCGCGTCGCGTGCACTGAAAAATGTTCCACGGAGGAACCATGGCGAAGCTGGTCTACCCCTCTCCTTCAGTCTTCACACTCGCCAACGCCGCCCGCGCTCGCGGCGCCCGCGCGACGCTCCCACTCGCGCTGCTCGTCAGCCTCGGCGTGAGCCTGGGGCTGTCTGCCGGCTGCGGCGATGACTCCGTAGCGACGGGGACGGCCAGCGACAGCGACAGCGACGACACGACCGGCGAAGACGGGACGACCGCCGGCCCCGACACGACCGGCTCGGTGAGCACGAGCTCGACCCAGGGCCCGGGCACGACCGCGAGCGAGACCACGGGCAGCAGCTCGGAGGGCGGCACCGACGGCTCGAGCTCGACCACCGCGACGCCGACCTCGTCCTCGACCTCGCCCGGCACCACGACCACGGGAGACACCGAGTCCGGCACCGAGACCGAGTCTGGCACCGAGACCGGCGGCCTGCAGAGCACGCTGCTGGTCGGTGCGGGCTGGGCGACGCTGCTGCCCGAGGTCGAGGGCTCGACCGCGTACTTCGACGTCATCGCCCAGCAGCCGCCGCTGGCCCTCGAGCCAGGTGATCCAAACGCCGACAGCCCCGGCGTGTTCGTCGAGTCCTGGGACGTCGGCGCGATCGCGATCGGCAACGGCTTCCCGAGCTCGCACTGGGTGCACGACGAGATCCGCGCGGGCGCGGTCGCGTTCCAGGACGCGGAGGACCCGCTCGAGACCATCGTCGTGATGGCGATGGCCGACGTCTACATGCTGTTTCGCGACGACATCACGGTCATCCACGACAAGGTCAAGGCGCTGCTCGACGACGACGCGACCTACGACAAGCTGCGCTTCGTGGTCTCGGCGACCCATAACCACATGGGCCCGGACACCTCGGGCCTCGACGCGATCAACGACGAGTACTACGAGTACCTCGCGGACCAGATGGCGATCGCGATCGTCGACGCGGTCAAGACGCTGCAGCCGGCGATCGTGCGCACCACCGCCTCGAATTACCAGTTCGGCCTCGCCGACCAGAACGCGCCCTACCTCGTCGACCCGACCCTGCACTCGCTGCAGGCGGTCTCGGAGGAGAACCCCGACGAGGTGATCGCCACGGTCGTGCAGTGGCAGAACCACCCGGAGACGGTGCTCGGGTGGAGCAAGAACGTGTTCGCCAGCGACGGGGAGGCCGAGTACCTCAAGTCGATCGACGAGTGCTACACCGAGGACGACGAGAACTGCTACATCGAGGGTCAGTACATCTCGGCCGGCTTCGCCGGCTACATGGCGCGGCACATCATGGAGGTCACGGACGCGCCGGCGCTGTACTTCAACGGCGGCGTCGGGGCGATGATGTCGCCGCTGCGCTACCCGGCGTGGGAGACCGAGGGGCCCGACGGCGTGGACCCGGGCGACGGCGACGTGTTCCCCGACGACGCGGTCGAGACCGGCAAGGGCTTTCACAAGCTCGCGGTCATCGGCTGGGAGCTCGGCGAGCGCGTGCTCGCGGACCTCGCCGACGCGCCCGACGAGTTCATGGAGGGCCCGGTCGAGTTCAGCGAGAAGACCTTCTACACGCGGCTCTCGAACGTCCAGTTCCGCGTCGGGCTGACGGTGATCGGCGATGACCCGCTGCAGATCGGCTACCAAAAGCGCATGCTCTACACCTGCCCGCCGATGGGGCCGAAGGACGACGAGACCTGCGTCCCCGACGACTACGCGTCGGAGCTCGACGCGGTGCTGAACCTGCCGAAGCGCGTCGGCGACCACGCCCAGACCGCGCTCGTGCACGCGCGCGTCGGCCCGATCGAGCTGATCACGGCGCCCGGCGAGGTCGTGACCGAGCTGACCCACGGGCTCCCGAGCGACTTCGCCGAGGACCCCGACGAGGTCTACTACGGCTCGGGCGCGCTGCGTGACGCCAACCTGGTCAACCACCTGCCGCCCGATCTGTACGAGACGCCAGGCTACGCCCGCCAGGCGCTGGAGGACGGCGACTACCGCTGGGTGCTGGGGCTCGCCCAGGACTCGGGCGGCTACATCCTCGCGCCGGCCCACTACCGCATCCTGTGCGTGGCCGACATCTTCGTCGCGCCGGGGACCTGCGCCGCGCTGCTGGGCGCGGGCGTCATCGACTACGCGTCCTTCGACGGCAGCACCTACGCGGTCGCCGGCGCGCGCTGCAAGGCGATCACCGAGGATCCGGCGCTGCTGACCCAGCCGCCCTACTCGCTGATCCCGGGCGCCGCCGAGGCCGTGGTCGCCTCGTGCGAGTACGGCGTCGCGATCGGCGAATTCTCCTCGCACTACGAGGAGACCAACTCGATGGGCTGGGACTCGGGCTCGGACTGGCTGAACGCGGTCTGGGACATCACGGAGTTCAACCAAGACCCCCAGCAGGTCAACCCGGACTTCATCGGAAAGAACGTGGCGAACCTGTAGCGGTCGCGAGCGACGGCGCGTGCGAATGACCGCGAGCGTGTAGGCTGGGCGCATGCGTCCACGCCTCGCGCTCGCGGCTTTCTTGGTGACTTCACCGCTCACGACGCTCGCGTGCGATCATGAGCCCGCGCCGACCAAGACGCAGCCGGAGCCGCCCGTGCCGCCGACCGAGACCACGCCGCCGACCGCTGAGCGGCGCGAGACGCCGACCGCCGAGCGGCGCGAGGCGTCGGGCGCGGACGTAAACGCGGGGGAGGAAGCGGACCCGCCGCGCGGGGTCCTGCTCGGCTCCTTGACCTGGTACGAGGCCGAGGCGCTGATGACCCTTGAGACAGTCGTGGTCCTGCCGATCGGCGCGGCCGCGAAGGAGCACGGCCCGCACCTGCGGCTCGAGAACGACCTGCTGATGGCCGAGTACTTCACGCGTCGCGTGCTGCAGGCGGCTGAGGTCGTGATCGCGCCGACGCTGGGCTATCACCACTACCCGGCCTTCGTCGAGTACCCGGGCTCGACGACCCTGCGCGAAGAGACAGCTCGCGACGTGGTCGTCGACATCTGCCGCAGCCTCGCGCACCACGGGCCGCGGCGCTTCTACGCGCTCAACACGGGCGTCTCGACGGTCGGCCCGCTCAAGGCCGCCGCCGCCGCGCTCGCGCGGGACGGGATCGCGCTGCGCTACACCGACATCTTGAAGGTCGCGGGCCCGATCGAGGAGGCGATCCGCGAGCAGGAGGGCGGCACGCACGCCGACGAGATCGAGACCTCGATAATGCTGTATATCGCGCCCGAGACCGTGGACATGACGAAGGCGGTCAAGGACTACGCGCCCAAGCGCAAGCGCGGCTTCTCGCGCACGCCGGACGGCCCCGGGCACTACTCCAAGACGGGGATCTGGGGCGACCCGACGCTGGCGACGCGGGAGAAGGGGGCGCGCGTGGTCGAGGCGATGGTCAACGGCATGCTCGCCGACATCGAGGCGCTGCGCGCCGCGCCGCTCGACTGACAAGAACGACACGGGAGAGAGCGCGCCCCGCGAAGCGGTATGATGCGCGCGCGGAGACCGTCGATGCCCCACCACCCGCTCTACCGAATCACCCACGTCGGGCGCCCCGTCGAACCGAAGTACCCGACGAACCTCGCGATCCTCGTGCTGATGCCGCTGGCCGGCCTCGTCGGCGCCCTGAGCCAGTGGTACGCCGGCGCGTCGCTCGGGATGATCGCGGCCTGGTTCTTGCTGGGCGGCCTCACGGTGTTCTTGACCTGGGCGCTCGGGCGCGAGCTGGCCCCGGATGACAACCCCGCCGCGTTCATCGCGGTGGCCCTGGTCGCGCCGCTGCTCGTCCTCGGGGTCAACCTCGACCTGCACGCGGTCGCGGTCGCGTTGATGCTGACGCGCGTCGTCAACCGCACGGTCGGCCCGCCCGCGAAGCTGAGCGACATGATGTTCACGCTGGGGCTCGTGCTGAGCCTGGTGATCCTGCGGCTGTGCTGGCCGCTCGCGCTGGTCGCCGCGCTCGCGCTGTGGTGGGACTCGCGGCTGCTCGACGCCAACCCGCGCGCCCGCGTGTTCTCGGCCGTAGCGGTCGTGATCGCGATGATCACGCTGTCGATCGAGCTCGGCCCCAAGCCCGAGCCAGAATCACTGGCGCTGTGCTGCGGCGACATGACCTGGCCGCTGGTGACGGCGGGGGTCATCACCGCCCTGTTCGGGCTCGTCACCGCCATGCAGCCGGCCCTGGCGAGCAAGTGCGACATCGTGGACTGGTCGCTGTCGCGCGAGCGCGTGCAGGCCGGGATGCTGACGACGCTGCTCGTCACGATCGCGGTCACGAGCTGGCACCTGCGCGCCGACGATCCGTCGCGCGCGCTGATGACCGCGCCGCTGTGGCTGACGATGGCCGGCGTGGTCCTGGGTCGCGTGATCGGCTGGGCGCGCGGCGAATAAGCACAGGCTCAACCGTTTCGAACGCTGAATACACGCGAACATCGAGCCGCTGCTTAACGCGAGGGCTCCCTCCACCTTCCGGGCGGCGAGCGCCTGACCTTGATGAAGCGGACGACCGCCCCCGCGCTCGCCGTCCTCAGGCGGCCCCTCCCTCGCTCGCGCGCGGCTCGTGAGCTTCGATGGGCCGAGGTCGACGCGAGATCTCCCGACTGATAGCGCTACGGTGCTCTTCCACCTTCCGAAGCGGCTCAGTACGGGATCAGGGTCGCGGCCACGTTGGCGAGCTCGTCATCGCCCAGGCAGCACTGCGGGTGGCGCAGACACAGCGGGCCGTCCGCGAACGCGCACGCGAGCGGCAGCTGACCGCCGAGCAGACGGCCGTCGGTTTGGTTGCCCCAGCAGTGCAGCTCTTGGAAGCTCGTCAGCGCGCAGACGTGATTCTCGCCGGCCGTGACCGCGCGCATCGACGCGACGATGTTGAACGGCTCGACCCCGACCTGCTCGTCGGGCGCGTCGGCGAGGCAGCACTTCGGGTTGTTGTTGTTATCGCAGCTGAAGACCGTGTTGTTGTTCGAGAAGCACAGGTTGTCGAGCTCGCCGTGCCCGAGCGTCCCGTTCGGCGCGCCGCCCCAGCAGTGCAGCCGCCTCTGCGGCCCGAGGACGCCGCAGCCGATACCTCGGCCGGCCACGAAGTCCGTGAGCTCGCCGACGAAGACCTCGGTCGCGGCTGCGTCGGCGCGCTCGTTGAGCCCGACCGTCACGGTGCTGCCGAGGCCGAGGCCGCCGAACTCGTTGTCGCCCCAGCAGTGCAGCGCGCCGCTCTCGAGCAGCGCGCAGGCGTGGGTCTCCCCCGCCCACACGCGCGTCACGCCCGACGAGAACTCGAGCGCGTCGACGCTGTCAGGCAGCTCATCGTCGCCGATCTTCACGTTGCCCATACCGAGCCCGAGCTGGCCCTCCTCGGCGCGACCCCAGCAGCGCGCCGTGCCGTCGGCCAACGCCGCACAGGCGAAGCGACGACCGACCGCGATGTCGACCGCCGGCTGCCCCAGCGAGACCGGCGGGATCGAGCTCGGGAGCTCGTTGTTGCCGACGTGGTTGGTGCTCCCCGACCCGAGCGCCCCCTCGCTGCCGTTCCCCCAGCAGCGCACCGCGCCGCCCTCGAGCAGCGCGCAGGTCGAGTCGAAGTAGGCCGAGATCTTGGTCGCCAGCCCGCCGAGCGAGACGTCGCCGCCGGGCGTGTACAGCTCCTGGCTGTTCGCGTAGCCGAGCTGCCCGTTGTTGTTTCGACCCCAGCAGCGCACCACGCCGCTCTCTAGCAGCGCGCAGGCGAAGCGGTCGCCGGCGGCGAGCCCCGTGACGCGCAGCGGCTGGTTTTGGTTGCCGACGAACTCCAAGACGGCCGCGTTCAAGAGCGTCTCGCCCTCCTGGTCCCCCCAGCTCTGCTGATCGCCGCCGCCGAGCGCGCCGTCGTCTCCTTCTCCCCAGCACCGGACCTGCCCCGCGCAGCTGGCGATGCACGTGAACCGCCGCCCGCCCTCGACCACCCGCAGGTTGTCGGGCTCCTCGACGCAGCGATCGCTGCAGCAGGCGAAGCCGTTGTCATCGCCGTCGTCGCACTCCTCGCCGAGCTCCGGCGAGAGCACGCCGTCGCCGCAGTAGCGCCCCGGGCCGGTCGTCGCCGCCATCGTCGTCGCCGCCATCGTCGTCGCCGCGCCCGTCGTCGTGCTCTCCAGGCCGCTCGTGGAGGGCGCGCTCGTGGTCGCGCCGCCGCCGGTGCCGGTCGAGCCGGTCGAGGTGCTCGGCGCGCTGGAGGTCGTGGTGCTCGGCGCGCCGCTCGCTCCGACGCTCGCGGGCCCCGTGGTCGCGCTGCCGGTCCCGCGAGTCGCCCCGCCGGCGTCGACGAAGCAGCCCGCGAGCACGAGCGCCGCGATCCAACCTGCTCTTTTCACCACGTAAGACCTCGATCCAATGGTCGCCTCCGCTCACCGACGGTGTCAATCGCGGCGCGCGCCGATGAGCGGCGGGCGCTCCCCCTCCGCCGCCCGCTTGCGATCTCGCCCGCGTCCTGGTGAGCTACACGCCCGTGAACGACCAACCGCCCACCGTCACCCCCGACCGCCGCCGCCGCGAGTCGCCCCGCGTCACGCTCGCGCTCGCGCTCGCGCTCGCGTTCGCGTGCGGCCCGCAGCGCGGCGGCACCCAGGGCCCGCCGTCGACGACGGACGATCCCGGCAGCTCCGAGAGCGCGCCGATGTCCTCGAGCGCCGCGACCGCTTCGACCGTCGACGCGAGCAGCTCGCCCGACGCGATGACCGGCGCGGACAGCAGCGCGCGCGCTGACGTCCTGAGCGTGAGCGTGTCGGGCTCCCCCGGCGCCTACACCTTCGCGGTCGAGATCAAGAGCCCGGACACCGGCTGCGATCAGTACGCGGACTGGTGGGAGGTGGTCACGCCCGACGGCCTGCTGCTCTACCGCCGGATCCTCGCGCACAGCCACGTCGACGAGCAGCCGTTCACGCGGACCGGCGGACCGGTCACCATCAGCGCGAGCGACGAGGTCCTCGTGCGCGCCCACATGGCGCCGGGGGGCTACGGCGGCCAGGTCCTGCGGGGCGCGCCGGACGGCTCGTTCGCGCCGGCCCCGGAGAAGCAAGAGGGCTTCGCCGAGTCGCTGGAGGAGTCGTCGCCGCTGCCGGACTCCTGCGCGTTCTAGGGCACCCAGCATTCGTTTTGGTTATGGCTTCTAGAACACCTTCCGTGACAGAAGGTCAACACGCCGCGGCGCGGCGGAGTATCCTCGCCGGAGATGGGACACGCGCGTCAAGGCCTCCGCTGGATCTGCCTGCCCGCGCGCGGCACCCTCCTGGTCAACACGGATCTGCACGGCAACGGCGACGACTTTCGTCAGATGCGCGCGCGCTTCGAAGCCGCGCGCGCGCGTGACCCCGAGACCCACTGGGTGATCCTCGGCGACATCGTGCACGCGCCCTCGGACGAGGCCCGCGTCCGCAACCCCGCGCTGTACAGCTACCCCGACGAGTCCTGGGAGATCGCGTCCGGGATCCGCGAGCTCCAGCGCGCGCACCCGGGCCGCGTGCACTTCGTGCTCGGCAACCACGACTACGCGCACATCGGCGGCCCGCGCACCCGCAAGTTCTACACCGACGAGGTCGCCGCGCTCGAGAGCTGCCTGAGACCCGCGCAGGTCGAGGAGCTGCGCGCGCTGTTCCGCGACGCGCTGCTGTGCGTGCTGACCCCCTGCGGCGCGTTTATGTCCCACGGGTCACCCAATGACTCGCTCGAGGATCCGCGCGAGCTCGACCGCATCCAGCTCCCGCCGCCCAAGCACGACGAGCGCGCCCGCGCGATCCTTCTGGGGCTCCTCAACGCCTACGGCCAGCGCCCGCAGGTGACGGCGCGCATGCTCGAGCAGGTCTCGCGCGGTCAGCCCAGGCAGCGCTTCGTCGTCCACGGGCACGACCGCGACGAGGCCGGCTGGTTCCGCTACCACCCGCAGCAGCTCTGCGTCGTCTGCTTCGGCGCGCCGCGGCACGCCCGGCGCTACCTGCAGCTCGACCTCTCCGCGACCTACGAGTCCTCCGAGGCGCTGCGCGACGGCGTCGAGATCCGCCGCCTCTACGACGCGCCCTGAGCGGAGCGGAGCGGAGCGGAGCGGAGCCGCTTGCGCCGCGCCCGCGCCCGAGTAGGCTTCGAAGGTTCGTTGATGGTGATGGATCATGGGGTGCGACGCGACGAGCCGTTGGGTGTTCGCGGGCGATCGTGTACACGCGCGCGCCCGCGTCCGCGATCACGTGTGCGCGATCGTGCGACGCCACTTCCTCGACGGCGGCTACGAGCGCGTCCGCAGTGAGCGCGCGGCCGATCGCAGCTTCGCGATCGGGCCGCCCGCGCGCTGGATCTGGATCGGCGACAGCCGCGACACCATCGACAGCGACGGGCGACGCCACGGCGATCCGGCCCAGCTGCGTCACAAGCTCGATCTCTCGCGCGTCGCGGCCGCGATGCGGCGACGCGACACGAAGCGAGGACGAGGACGAGGTCGTCGACCCGCGCCGGCGCCCGAGCGGAGCTGCGAGCCGACGCCCGAGCACGTCCCGCCCGGCGAGCTCGCGCCGCTGCTCTCGCGCCTGCTCGCCCCGGTGATCCAGACCCGCGTCTCCGACGACGCGATCATCCAGTTCACGCTGTTTGAGCGCGGCGAGGAGGTCGACCGCTACGCCAACGGGAAGTCGCCCTGGTACTGCTTCAAGAGCGAGGAGGAGGCCGCGCCGTTTCGCCCGCACCCCGAGCGCTGGGGTCACCTGCTGAGCCCCGGGCGCACGGTCGCCGAGCTGGCCGCGGTGTGGAAGCAGGCGATCGGCCGGTGGCCCGACGGCGACGAGGCGAGCTTTCGCCACGTCAAGAAGGTCTCGCTGGAGCTCTTCGACCTTGACTTCATCGGGCTGATGATGGGCTACACCTACAACCCCGAGGGCGTCTGTAGGCCCTACTATCGCGCGCGCAAGCGCTTCCCGCGGCACGAGTACCGCGAGCTGCACTTTCGTCGCCCCGGCAGCCCCGGGCGCGGCGACTGGCGCACGACCCGAGACCAGCAGCTCGACGGCGTAAAGGCCTCGCGGGGGCGCTTCAAAAATATCCGCTCGCGGGGTCGCCGTAGATCGGGCAGTGCGGGAAGCTGAACGCGAAGGCGTACCAGCGCGTGAACAGCTGCATCGGCGCCTGCTCGCCCTCGCGGAGCCAGCTCGCCTCAGGCAGCGCGACGTCGTCGCGCATCCGCACGCGCAGGCGCTCGCGCCCCCAGCGATCGTGGATCGCGCCGCCCCGCTCGATCCGCGAGAGCGGGTAGAAGCGCGCGTGGCGGTGGTGGATCACGCCGAGCCCCGGGGTCATGTAGGGCAACCTCGCGTCCTGGATCTCCAGCGGGCGGCGCCACGAGGGCGGCGAGAAGCCCCGGCCGCGCAGCGCGAACATCCCGAACTTGTTAAACAACCTGGCCGCGAGGCCAGAATGTGAACGTGACCACGTGAGCGACGGCTCCTCCTCACGCGCCGCGCCTACGCTCGTCAGGACGGTGTCGAAGCGCTCCATGCGTCTGCCCGCGAGCGGCCCGTGCAGCGCGAGCCCCCGCGCGCCATCCCAGTACGAGCCGGTCTCGTCGTCGACGAGCAGGATCATCCCGCAGTGCAGCCCGCCCGCGCTGAGGTGGAGCCGCCGCCCGTCGACCACGGGGACGAGGCCGACCGCGCGATGATCGACCGCAGAGAACGCGAGCGCGACCGGCTCGTCGCCGAGCGCGCCCTCGGCGAGATGGTGGTAGACGAGCTGCTTGACGAGGAAGCCGCGCCGCTGCCCGCCGCGCGCGGCGATGACGAGCAGCGTGCCGCTCGGCAGCCCGCCGCGCGACAGCGGCTCCCCCTCCCCCGTGAAGCGAAAGCGGCTGAACCAGTCGGGGCCCTCGAGACGCGCGCGCCGGACGTCGAATTCACACGCCGGCGGCGTGTCGCCGGCCGCCTCTCGCGGCTGCCCCTCCCGCGCCATACAGCTGGATACTACGGGGCTTTGAGGCCAGCGCGCGCCAGCGCGCGCGCCGAAATCATTGCGCGAACAACATGTCCCTTAAGACATTTAACGACCGCCGCGCGGGCGCGCGTCGGCCTTCACGCGGCCGCGCACGCCGACGTTTCCGCTGTCGGTCCGGGCGATGATGTGCCGGCGCGCGTTGGGGGCGTGGTAGATGCGGACGACGTCGATCTGCCCGGCGTCAGCGATCGCGTCGACCTTGTAGTTCTGCGTGGGGACCACGAGGTCGATGTCGCCGCGCTCGGTGTCGGCCTGGACCAGCACCGCGTCGCGGACGAGCTCGAGCTCGATGTCCCCTCGGCGCGTCGACATGCTCGCGACCGCGGCCTCGAGCCGGCGCCCGCCGATCCGCCCGGTCTGCACGTTCACGGCCAGCTGCCCGCCGAGCCCCTCGAGATCGACGTCGCCCTCCTCGACGCTGACGTCGATCTGCATGACGCCGGGCGGCAGCGTGATGTCGAAGTCGACGGCGCAGGCGGCCTTGCCCGGGCTCTGGCAGTGGTTCTCGACCAGCAGGACGCCGCCGCGCAGGTCCACGGTGACCTCGGGTTGGTTGCGCGCGCCGCCGGTGCGCTTCGACTTCACGTGCAGGTGCCCGTCCTCGTCGGTCTTGATCTTGACCTGACCGCCGGCGCTGCGGACGACGAGGCAGCGGACGCTCCCGCTCAGCACGAAGCTCTGGGAGTGCGCGCAGCCCTCGGCGGAGAGCGCGAGCGCGGGCAGGAGCGCGGCGGACAGCAGCGCGGCGAGTCGGGGACGCTTCATGGGGACCTCGTGGGCTCGAGCGGCGGCTCGAGGCTAGGTGCGTGTGCTCAGACGGGGGAGGGGCCGCGGAGATTCTACCCCGCCGGCGGGCGCCGCGGAGCGCGTCGCGGGCGGCTTTTCGCCTCCTTTACATGGCTCCTGTGACATGTCGCAAACGAGGCCCCCGACGGCCGCCGCTTTGACCTACCTCGGCGCTACTCGAACAGCGGGATGTTGAAGCCGATCACCTTCTCCTCCGGGTCGTCGCCGATGTCGTTGGTGTTGCTGATCCCGAGCTGACCGAAGTTGTTGTCGCCCCAGCAGCGCACGAGCGGGACGCTGTCGAACAGCGCGCAGCTGTGGCTGTAGCCGGAGACGACCTGCTTGATCGTGAGCGCCTTGCTGCCGAACTCGATCGTCGCCGCGCTCGCCGGCGTCTCGCCGTCGTCGGCCCCGAACGCTTCGTCGTCGCCGTGGCCCAGCTGGCCCTCGGCGGCGGCGCCCCAGCAGCGCAGGTCCGTGCTCGAGAGGCGCGCGCACGAGAAGCTCGCGCCCAGCGACATCGCCTGGACCTCGCCGCCGCCGAGCTCGAGCGGCCCCCCGGCGTCTCCCGAGCCGCTGTGAACGGGCGTGAAGATCCAGTGACCGTAGCCCAGCTGGCCCCAGAAGTTCGCTCCCCAGCAGCGGACATCGGTCGGGCTGAGCCGCGCGCAGGTGTGCTTCTGGCCGGCGTAGACGTCCGTCACCGCGCCGCCCGCCGGCGCGTCGCCGACGGACGCCGGGGCCTCGTCGTCGCCGACGTGCTCGAGGTCGCCGTAGCCCAGCTGACCGTCGTCGTTGCGACCCCAGCAGCGCAGCCCCCCGTCGCTCATGATCGCGCAGGTGAAGTCGTCCCCGGCGACGATCTTCACGGCTTGGCCGCCGAGCATGACGTCGCCGCCCGCCGAGACCGGCTCGTCGTCGCCGATCTTCATCGTGTTCCCGCGGCCGGACTGCCCGACGTTGCTGCGACCCCAGCAGCGCACGCGCCCGGACTCCGAGCGCGCGCAGCTGTGGTGCAGGCCGACCGCGAGCTCGGCGATCACCTCACCGTCCTGGGGCGGGAAGACCTGCACGTCGCCGATGACCGCCGGGAGCGTCTCGGCGGTGCAGCCGCGCCCAGCGGTGTCGCCGTAGCCCAGCTGCCCGTAGAGGTTGTAGCCCCAGCAGCGCACGCGCCCGTCCTCGAGCAGCGCGCAGGTGTGGTAGCGACCGGCGGCGACCGAGCTCACGGGCCCGCCGACGTCGACGCGCGGGAGCTCGTAGGGGAACTCGTCGTCGCCGACGCTTTCGAACAGGCCGAGGCCGAGGCCGAGCTGACAGGTGTCGTTGCGGCCCCAGCAACGCAGCCCGCCGCCCAGGGTCACGGCGCAGGTGTGGAGGCCGCCGGCCGCGAGCGCGATGACCGGCTCGAAGGTGCCGCAGTCGTCCGTGCAGCCGACGAGCGAGTTGAGCTCGCCGAGGTCGCACTGCTCGTTGCCCGCCCACACGTAGCCGTCGCCGCAGCTCGCCGGGATGCAGGTCTCGGGGCAGGCGTCGTCGCTGTCCGTGTTGCCGTCGTCGCACTGCTCGGGCGCGACGAGCTCGCCGTCGCCGCAGCCGAGCAGCAGGCAGTCCTCTGAGCACATCGAGTCGCCGTCGCAGGGCTCGACGCCCTCCCACACGTAGCCGTCGCCGCACACCGGCAGCTCGCACGCGGCCGTGCACTCGTCGAGGTTGCTCTGATCGCCGTCTTCGTCCTCGCACTCCTCGACGCCGATCCACAGGTGGCCGTCGCCGCAGCTCGCCATCACGCAGCTGTCGACGCAGGCGTCGGTGTCGTCGTCGTTGCCGTCGTCACACTCCTCGGCGCCCTGCAGCAGCCCGTCGCCGCACTTCGCCTCGATGCAGGCGCTCGAGCACTGGTCGCCGTCATCGTCGTTACCGTCGTCGCACTCCTCCGGCGCGACCGGCTCGCCGTCGCCGCAGCCCGCCGGCCCGCAGCTCGTCGTGCAGGCGTCGGAGTCGTCGTCGTTGCCGTCGTCGCACAGCTCGACCCCCAGCTGCACGAGGCCGTCGCCGCACGCGGCGACGTGGCAGGCGTTGGTGCAGGCGTCGTCGTTGGCCTGGTTGCCGTCGTCGCACTCCTCGCCCGCGTCGAGCAGGCCGTCGCCGCAGGACTCCGTGGTGCACTGCGCGAGGCAGGCGTCGCGCGCGTCCTCGGCGACCTCATCGCACAGCGCGACGGGGATCGGGATCTGCCCCTCGTCGCACTCGACGAGCTCGCAGGCGACGCAGCGCTGCGCGTCCTCGCCGCCCTCGTCGGTCTCGCCCCCGCTGGTGTCGTCGAGCTCGTGATCGCACTGCTCGCCCGGCTCGAGCACCCCGTTGCCGCACACGGACTCGCCCCCGCTGGCGCTCGAGCCCGCCGTGCTGCTCGCGTCGCCGCCGGTCGTGCCCGCGGGCGGCCCGCCGCAGAAGCCGTCTCGACACTGCAGCCGCACGCAGTCGTCGTCGCTGCGGCACGGGAGGTGCTCCATAAACGCGCCCTGAAAGCACCCCGCCCCCGCGAGGCCGAGCGAGGAGAGCGCCAGCGTCAGGGCGCCGCGCTGGGCGATCCGGAGGCGCGCCATCGAGAACGCATTATAGGACATGTCTATTGGGACATTAATTTGAACGATTCTGCCCGCGCGCGCCGAGCGGCCGCGCGGCCTCGCGCGCGGCCTGTGGACGCGGCGGCACGCGAGCGCGCGCGAGTGATCGCGCGCCCGGGGCCCGAGCGCTCGCTGCGGGCTGCTAGCATCGCGGTGGTGCGCTGGCTGCTGGCACTCATGATCGCGACCGCCGCCGCGCCGGCGACGCCCGACGACCCGGCGCCCGGCGCCGCGGAGGCCCAGGTGGACGACGCGCGCGACCGGGTCGCGCTCACGCCGATCGTGATCACGGGCGCGACGCAGATCGAGCTGCAGGGCGAGCTCGAGCGCGCGCTCGTCCAGGGGCTCCGGCGCGCCGGCTTCGCGGTCGTGACGCTCGACGCGAGCTTCGCCGACTGCTCGCCGGGCGCGCCCGAGTGCCTCGCGCGCGTCCGTGAGGCGCACGGCGCGACGCACCTGCTGACGACCCGCGTCGAGTCGCGGGAGCGCGACTACAGCGTCACGCTCGAGCTCGTCGCGACCGCGCCGGCGCGCCGCGAGTCGATCTCGCAGTCGGACGAGTGCTCGCTGTGCGGGCTCGAGGAGGTCCGCACCATGCTGATCGTCCAGGGGCCGCAGCTGCGCAGCCAGCTCGATGTCACGCGCAAGCAGGCGCGCCTCGAGCAGGAGCGGCAGCGGCGGCTCGACGAGCAGCGCGACGCGCTCGCGCGGCAGCCGGTGCTCGTGGTCCGCAGCGAGCCGGCCGGCGCGCTCGTGACGGTCGACGGCGAGCGCGTCGGCTTCACGCCGCTCGAGCGCAAGTCGACCGCGGGCTCGCACCTCGTGACCATCGAGCTCGAGGGCTACGCGCCGGAGGAGCGCACGGTCACGCTCGAGCGCGGGGTCGAGCAGCTGCTCGAGCTCACGCTCACCTCCGGTCGGCTGCCGCCGACGGCCTTCAGCCGTCAGCTGCTGATCAGCGGCTCGGTCAGTCTCTCGCTCGGCGTCGCGGCGCTCGGCGTGATGGGCTCGGGCCTCTCGCTCGGCGTCGCGGCCGAGCGCGAGGGCGAGCGCCTGGTCGCGGAGGGGCTGGCCGCGGGCAACACGGGGATCGGACTGACCGACGCGCTCGCGGACACGCGTCGCCGCGGCGCCCAGGCCAACACCATGGCGATCGCCGGGGGCGTCGTCGCCGGCGTGTTGCTGACGACCGGCGCGACGCTGATCGGGCTCAGCACCACGAACCGGATCCGCCGGATCACCGACACGGTTCGCTTCGCCGCGGGCCCGAGCGGCGCCCGCGGCGTGTCCGTGTCCCTCTCCGGCCGCTTCTGAGTCGACGAGCGGCCGGCGCTGGCTCAGGGCAGCTGGTGGATCATGAAGTCGAAGTACGAGCCGTAGTGACAGCAGGCGCCGATGTCACCGGACTCGGCCTGGTACAGCGCGACCGCGTACTGCTCGCCGTCGAGGCCCCCGAGCGTGAGCACATCGCCTTGCAGCATCGCCACCGGCTCGTCCTGCGGCCCGGAGACATCGAATTGGACTGACACGACCAGCCCCGAGTCCTGACCGCCGCCCATGCCGCAGTCGTCGTAGTTCTCCTCGAGCAGCACCGGCGCCGTGTGATCGTCGTGCTCGAAGAATGACCCGTCCGCGCCGCCGTGGCCGAAGGCGAGCAGCAGCGCGTCGCCCTCGAGCTCGTGCATGCTGATGTACTCGCCGTCGCTCCACGCGTCGTGGGTGTAGGCGACCTGGACCTCCTGGCCCGGAGACCAGGCGAGCCCGGGCGCGGTGGGCACGAACTCAAGCGTGAGCGTGGTCGGGCCGTCGGGGTCCGCGCTGCAGTCGAGCGTGGTCGTGATCGCGCCGGCCTCGACCGCGTCGACGATCGTGCACACGCCGAACCACTTGGCCGAGCCCATGAAGCCGCCGTTGTACTCCCACCCGTGGCGATCGAGCGCGGTGCCGGGCTCGTCCACGGGGTCGGTGTCGTAGCACGGACCCACCCCGGCTCCAGACGTGTCGGACGTGTCGGACGTGTCGGTCTCGGGCGCGTCGCTCGAGCTGCCGGTGTCGCTCGACTCGCCCCCGGTGGTCGTGGCCTCGGGGTCGGTGTCGGGCCCACCCGTCCCGGCGGTGTCGTCATCCTTTGGATCACACGCCCCCAGCAGCAGCAAGAGCGGGAGCGCGCGCGCGCAGGCGCGCAGTAGAGTCGTTGTAAGTTCACACATCGGTAGTTCAGTTTCGTATGATGAGAAGGTGTAGGCGTCCGCGTGTCAATCATGAGCGGCCGCTGTCCTTAACGTAGTCGCCGACGCGCCGAGAACAAACGCGAAGTGGTTGCGTCTTGAGCCCGCGAGATCGCCGCTCACGCGACGCGCCGGGTGAATCACGAGGGGTCGTCCTCCGACGCACATGTGCTGCTAGCCTGTGCCCCATGGGAACCGTCCATCGCCTCGCGCTCACGCTCACGCTCGCTGCGGGCCTGGGCTGCGGGGCGAGCGAGGTCGAGCAGCGCCGCACCCTCCCGAGCTCCGAGCTCGTCGACCAGCACTGCCGCGAGCTCATCGGTGAGCCGCGCGTCGAGGAGGTCACCGGGGGCGTGTTCGTGGCCCAGGGCTACGACCTCGCCAACACCACGCTGATCAAGACCGCCGAGGGCAACGTCATCATTGACCCGGGGATGACGCGCGCGCGCGCGGCCCGCGTGCGCGATGATCTCCTGGCCAAAGCGCCAGGTCCCACGCGCGCGCTGATCTTCACGCACAGCCACATCGACCACGTCGGCGGCGCGGCGGTCTGGGTCGAGGAGCGCGAGCGCGCGGGCGGCCCCCCGATCGAGATCTGGGCGACCGCCGAGTTCAGCGAGCACCTACTCAAGCAGTACGGCCTGTTCGCGCCGACCGAGCAGCGCCGCGGCGCCCGTCAGATGGGCCGAGACATCGCCGACGCCGACATCCCCTGCAGCGCGCTCGGCCGCCGCGTCGACATCGAGGGCGCGCTCAAGGCCGGCCTGCGCATGCCCAACAAGGTGTTCTCCGGGCGGGCGTCCCTCGAGCTCGGCGACCTGACCCTAGAGCTCGTCGAGGCCCACGGCGAGACCCACGACCAGCTCTTCGTCTGGGTCCCCGAGCGCGCGCTGCTGCTCGCCGGCGACAACTACTACCACTCCTTCCCCAACCTCTACACGATCCGCGGGACCCGGCCGCGGCCCGTCGACGACTGGATCCACAGCCTCGACGCCATGCGCAGGCGCCAGCCGGAGTTCCTCGTGCCCTCGCACACCGCCCCGCTCAAGGGCCGCGCGCAGATCCTCGAGGTGCTCACGAGCTACCGCGACGCGATCCAGTGGGTCCGCGACGAGGTCGTGCGCGGCTCCAACCGCGGCGAGTCGATCGAGACGATCGTCGCGCGGGTCGGGCTCCCGCCGCACCTGGTCAACAAGCCCTATCTCCAAGAGCTCTACGGCCAGGTCGACTGGTCCGTGCGCGCGATCTTCAGCAACGAGCTCGGCTGGTTCGACGGCGGCGCGCAGCACCTCTACCCGCTCGCCGACGACGAGCGCGCGCGCCGAGAGGTCGAGCTGATGGGCGGGCCCCAGGCCGTGCTCGACGCCGCGCTCGCCGCCCGCGACGCCGCGCAGGGCCCCGAGCGCGCCGAGGCGCGCTGGGCCGTGCACCTGCTCTCGCGCCTGCGCGCGGCCCATCAGCGCTCCTGGCCGTTCGACCAGGAGCGCCTCGAGCGCGAGCTCGCGTCCGCGCTCGAGGCGGTCGCGGCCGGCGTGCACAACACCAACGGCCGCGCCTACCTGCTGCAGGAGGCCCACGAGCTGCGGGAGGGGGCGCGGACGCCCGAGCGCCCCGAGCTCGATGACGGCGTGCTCGCGGGGATCCCCGTCGACACCTTCCTGCGGATCATGACCGTGCGCCTGTTCCCTGAGAAAGCGATCGACGTGCACGAGGCGCTCGGCTTCGAATTCTCCGACGTGAACCGGCGGTTCACGGTGACGGTCCGGCGCGGCGTCGCCGAGCTCGCCGAGGGCGAGCCGCTGCCCGGGACGCCCGCGCCGGTCGCGACGATCCACACCGACACGCTGACGTGGAAGCGCCTGGCGACCAAGCAGGAGTCCGCGGCCGCGGCCCTCGCGGCCGGGCGAATGCGCGTCGACGGCTCCAAGGCCGGCTTCCTCGGCTTCATGCGCCGCTTCGATCGGCAGTGATCGCCGATGAACTACTACCCCGACATCGCGTACGTCCTCGTCCCGTCCACGCTCGAGCTGACGCTCCCGATCCTGCGCGCGCACGCCCAGCGAGTGCTCGCGCCGCCGTTCACGGTCCACGAGAACCCGCGCCGCGGGGGTGAGCTGACGATCCGCGGCCCGCAGCGGAGCGCCTCCCTCCGAACGAAAAAGATCGATCAACACACGCGGAGGTGGCTGCGAGAGCGCGGGCACGGGCTCGCGCCCGTCGCGGACGCGCCGGCGGGTTTCCGCTGGACGCTGCTCGAGATCCTCAGCGGCCCCAACCACGACCTCGACTACAAGCCCAGCTACGACGCGGCCCGCGGGGTCGCGCTCGCGTGGCCGGGCGCGCGCGAGGTCTGACGCGCTCAGAACTGCGTCAGCAGCAGCAGGTACATAAAGTGACGCGGGTCCGCGCCGCCGCCGATGCGTCGCCCGCCGGCGACCGGGATGAACAGCGCGTAGCCGGGCTGGATCTGGATATGATCCTTCCACGGCAGGTACGTGAGCACGACGTCGAGCTCGTGGCCGAGGGTGCGCTCGGTGTTGCTCGAGTCCCAGCCCGCGCCCACGGGCTGCTCCGGCACGCTCCACCACGCGCCCCGCGGGTTCTGCAGCTGGAAGAAGTGATACTTCGTCTCGAGGCGCAGGCCCTTGGCGGGCTCGAGCCAGCCGCCGGCCTCGAGGTTGCGCATGTTCCTCATCAACGCGAGGTCGGCGTAGCCGTTGTAGCCGTGGCGCCGCGCGTAGAAGTCGAAGAACTCCGTGCTCACGCCGCTCGACGAGCAGCGCGCCTCGCCCGGCGCGTTGTCGCAGGTCTCGCCGGTCGAGATCGTGTAGCCGGCGTGCAGCGTCGGCTTCGTCTTGACCCGCTTGAAGGTGTAGTCGAGGACCGCCGCGCCCGCCCCGGCCGAGTGCTTGCGCCCGAGCTGCGCGCCGCCCTGATAAAACATCTCGAGCTCGTAGAACAGGCCGTCGACCGGCCTGCCGAGGACCCGAAGCCCGGCGGTGACGAGATCGCGGGTGAGCCCCGGGGTCTCTGGCTGGGCCTGCCGACGCTCGCCGAGGACCTGACCGGTGACGTTGAAGCCCGGCATGAACGCGCCCGTGATCTCGAGGCCCCCCATGAAGCTCGTGGTCGAGTTGTACTCGACCTCGATCGGGACGCCCGCCTCGTCGACGGCGCCGGTGGGGACCATGAACTGCTGCGGGCGCCTGGTGAGCGCGAACCATCCGTCGAGCTCCCAGCGCTTCATGTGACCGCGCACGCGCACCGCGTCGAAGGACTGCCCGACCAGGTTCCACGGTCGCTCCGCGATCAGGCGCCGCGAGCCGAACGGGATCTCCTGGCGACCGATCCGGAGCTCGCCCCAGATGTCGCTCTGTTCATCCTCGCCGCGCAGCTGGATGTAGCCCTGATGCAGGTCGGTGAGCGCCTCGTTCGAGACCGTCGACGTCTCGACGCCCCACAGGCGCGCGTCCTGGAACTGCAAAAACACCTGCAGCGGCCCGTAGCGCGCGGTCATGTGCAGGCGCGCCTGCTGGCGGACATCGGTGTAGGCCTGCGAGGTCTGGCGATCGAAATTACCGTTCACCAGCGCGTTGCCGCGGATCCAGTAGCGCAGCCCCGGCGTCAGCTCGAGCTTGTGCGCGGGCGGCTCGGGCTGCTCGGGCTGCTCGCCGACGACGGGCGCGGTCTCCCGCGCCGCGCCGCGCGGAGCCGCGTCGGGGTTGCTCGGGCTGCTCTGGCTGCCGGGCAACTCAGCGCGCGCCCGCCCGGCCGGGGCGGTCGTGACGACCTGAACCGCGGGCACGGTCGCCGCGCCGGCCCCGGGCTCCCGCCCTCGGGCGTGGCTGTCGGGGTTGCTCGGGCTCGCCATGCTCCCCGGCAGCTCGGACTTCGGCGACGACGGCGGCGGCCCGCTGTACCTGTCCCTTCGAGCTGTCGACGAAGCATCGCCAGCGGCCGACGAGCCGGCTTCAGGAGCGGCTCCTGACGGGCTCGGCGACGGCGCCTCGGCGCGCGCGCGCGCCGTCGCGTCACTCTCCGGCGACGCGCCGGCGGGGCCCGCGACGAGCAGAACGAAACCGAGGATCGCCGAGTGCATCGTGTCGGGGGGTTCTAGTACGTGGGCGCAGAAAATTGCAAAACACCGCGCGAGCAACGAGAACTTTGCAGCGCCCGTGGACGCCGGGGAGACGACCCGCGAGAACGGTGGTCAAACCGGCTCCGGATGCGCGATACTCGGCGTCATGACTTTCTTAATGTTGATTCAACCTGATACACGCCGACGTCGAATTCGCGCGCGCTCGCGGTCGCCGTTGACGAGCGCGCTCATGACCGCGCTGACCGTCTCGCTCGCGGCCTGCAGCGTCGCGGGGACCGAGCAGAGCGGCTCGGACTCGCAGGGCAGCGAGGCGAGCTCGACCGCGAACAGCACCAGCGGCGGCCCTGGCTCGAGCACGGCCGCGACCGAGCCCGCCAGCGGCTCCGCCGGCGAGTCGCTCTCTGGCACCTCCGACGCCGACACCGCGACCCAGGGCGGGTCGACGGGCACCTCCGGCGATCCGACCGGGGCCACCACCGGGGTCACCACCGGCCCGGGCACCACCACCGGCGAGGCCACGACCGAGGGCGCCACCACCGGGGGCGACGACCTTCCCTGTGAGACAGATGAAGACTGCAAGCTGGTCGAGGGCGACTGCTGCAGCTGCGCGGCGACCCACGTCGACAACGACCCGCCGGTCTGCGACCTCGAGTGTCAGCAGACCGTCTGCGAGGAGTACGGAATCAGCGAGGCGGTCTGCGAGCAGGGCCAGTGCGTGCCCGCGGAGGTGAACTGCGACGACTCGCAGATCCTCTGCGACGCGATCCCGCCGCAGTGCGAGGACGGCTTCGTGCCCAGCGTCGACGAGCAGGGCGCGTGCTGGACCGGCGCCTGCGTGCCGGCGATCTACTGCAACTTCGTGCCCTCGTGTCAGGACTGCGCCGGCTACGACGACTACTTCTGCGCGACCGACGTGACGCAGCTCGGCTTCAAGCCGCACTGCGAGCTGCTGCCGCCGGGCTGCGACGGCGAGCCGACCTGCGAGTGCGCGGGCGATGCCTGCGTCTCCCCCTACGACGTGTGCGGGGAGGGGGACAACGGCCTGATGTGCAACTGCCCGGTGTGCTGACGGCGGCGCGCTCCCCCGCGGACGTCGACGCGACTCGTCGACGTCCTGCGCGGGCTCGCGGCGCCACACCACGCGTCGTTTGACCGCATGTCCACATGTACATGTGTCGACATCACCACGTGTTCGCGCAGCTCGCCCCGCTCTGCTAGCGTGCGGGCGTATGACCGCTGAAGCCCAACTGTTCAACGAGGAGAACGCCGCCAGGTACAAAGACCGCTGGGCCAAGCTCGCCCCGCTCGCGCAGACGGTGCACCTGCTCGCCGGCAGCGCGCTGCGGGGGATCGGCGCGCGCGCCCGGGTGCTGTGCGTCGGCGCGGGCACAGGCGCGGAGCTCGTGGCGCTGTCGCAGCGCTTCCCGGGCTGGCGATTCCTCGCGGTCGACCCCGCGGAGCCGATGCTGCGCCGCGCCGAGCAGGCGGTCGCGGACATCGACGCCGCCACTCGCTGCGAGTTCTTCGTCGGCACCCTCGACCAGGCCCCACCGACGGAGCCCTTCGACGCGGCGACGTCGATCCTCGTCTCGCACTTCTTGACCGAGCGGGCCGCGCGCGTCGCGTTCTTTCGCGAGATCCTCGCGCGCCTGAAGCCCGGCGCCCCGCTGGTGACCGCGGACATCTCGGCGGCTTCGAAGCATGGTGTCCTCGGAGACATCTGGGATGGCCTGCTCGAGCACTGCGGGCTCTCGCCGGACGAGATCGTCCAGTACCGCGCGCACTTCGGCACCGCCGTGTCGATGCTGCCGCCCGAGGAGCTCGAGGCGCTCCTCGCCGAGGCCGGCTTCACGGGGATCGAGCCGATCTTCCAGGCGGGCTGGATGCGCGCCTGGGTCGCGCGCGCCCCCTGACGCCGAGGCCCGCTCGCCTACACGTCGTCGATCTCCGGCCGGTGCGTCGAGGCGCCCGTCGCCCCCGGTCGCTCGCCGCGGCCCGCGTCCGCGGGATACAGCGCCTGGTGCCCGAACTTGCGACGCACGGCCGAGAGCACGCCTTGGAGCTTCTCGCCGCGCCCGCCCGCGCCCGCGCTGGAGCCCGCGCCCGCGAGGGCGTCTGGCTGCGCGAAGGACAAGGCTTGCTGGAGCGGCGCGTCGGCCCGCTCGAGCCGCGAGACCGAGACGCCCGTCAGGCGAAACCGCCGCCCCTCGATCCCGAGCGCGTCGAGCAGGTCGCGGGCGGCCCGGTAGATCACGCGGGCCTGCGCGGTCGGGCGGTCGAGCGTGCGCTGCCGCGACTCAGTGCGAAAGTGGTGATCGCGGATCTTCAGCGACACGCGCCGGCCGCGGAGGCCGTGGGCGTCGAGGCGGTCCGCGACGCGCGTCGCTTGGGACAGAATTTTTTCAAGCAGCGCGGCCCGGCCCACGACGTCGCGGGCGAAGGTGTCCTCGTGGCCGATCGACTTCGCGACGCGGATCGAGGAGACGCCGCGGGCGTCGACGGCGTTGGCGAGCCGGTGCAGCTGGGCGCCGTGCTCGCCGAACCACCGCCGCAGGCGCGCCGGCGCGACCTGGCGCAGCTCGCCGATGGTGTGCACGTCGCGGGCCTCGAGCCGCTCCCGCGCGCGCGGGCCGACGCCCCACAGCCGCCCGATCGGCAGCGGCGCGAGGAACTCGAGCTCGCGCCCCGGCGCGACGATCGTCAGGCCGTCGGGCTTGTGCTCGGCGCTGGCGATCTTGGCGATGAACTTTCGCGTCGCGATCCCGACGGAGCAGGTCAGGCCCGTCTCGGCGCGCACGGCCGCGCGCAGGCGCTCGGCGGCGACGCGCGGCGGGCCGTGCAGCCGCTCGGTGCCCGTCATGTCGATGAAGGCCTCGTCGATCGAGAGCGGCTCGACCTCCGGCGCGAAGCGCCGAAACACTTCGAACACCTGCCGCGAGACCTCGCCGTAGTAGCCGTGCCGCGGCGAGATGATGACGGCGTGGGGACACCGGCGCCGCGCGAGCGCGGTCGGCTGCGCCGAGCGACAGCCGAAGGAGCGCGCCGCGTAGCTCGCGGCCGCGATCACGCCGCGCGCACCGGTGCCGCCGACGAGCACGGGCTGGCCGACGAGCGCCGGGTTGTCGCGGATCTCGATCGACGCGAAGAACGCGTCCATGTCGACGTGGAAGATCGTCCGCGCGGGCGAGTCGCCTCCGCGGGCGCGCGTGTGCGTCGAGGAGGACACGTGCGCGGGAGCATAGCGGCTTTGGGTCCGGCGGTCCGGCCTGCTACCCTCCCTCGGTGAAGTCGGCGAAGTCAGTCAAGCGCGCGCGTCGTTCGGGACCCTCGGTGCAGCTCTCCTCGCTCCTCGGCCGCGCGGCGCTCGTCGTGGGCCTCGCCAGCTGCAGCTCGGGCGCGACGACGGCGGGAGCTGACGCGGACGAGACGAAGGCGGGCGAGACGAAGGCGATCGGCGCGACGGACGAGCCCGCCGGCCCCAAGGCGCCGCCGCCCGAGCCCGCAGTCGACTTCGTCCGCGACGACTACGCGGGCGCGCTGGCCCAGGCCAAGGAGCAGGGCAAGGCGCTGTTCGTCGACGCCTGGGCGCCGTGGTGTCACACCTGCCTGAGCATGCACCACTACGTGTTCACGGATCCGGCGATCAAGCCGCTGGCCGAGCGGATGGTGTTCGCCGCCGTCGACACGGACCGGCCGGAGAACAAGGCGTTCGCCGACAAGTACTCGATGAACATGTGGCCGACGCTGCTGGTGATCAACCCGGAGGGCGAGCGCGTCGTCGGCTACTGGCCCGGCGCCGCGTCGACCCGCGAGCTGCTCGCGTTCGCGGAGCGCTCGCTGCAGACCCTCGACGGGCAGAGCGAGCTCGACCCGAGCTCGCCCGCCGGGCTGCTGGCCGCGGCCCGCGAGGCCCAGGCCCGCGGCGACGTGAAGGCGGCCGCGAAGGCCTACGGCGAGGCCGCGCGCTCCGAGTCGATCGAGGGCGCGCTCAAGAGCGCGGCGCTGCTCGGCTGGATCCAGACGCTCAAGGCGTCGCGGCAGTGGAAGCGGTGCGTCGAGGTCGGCGGCGAATTCCTCGACGCGGTCGAGGGCGCCGCCCGGCCCGTCGACTTCGCGCGCTACCTGGCGATGTGCGCGAACAACCTCAGCGGCGTGACGGAGAAGAAGCAGGCGCGCGCGCTCGCGATCGCTCGTCTGCGCGCGTTGACGCAAACGCCTCCAGCCGGCGCCTCGGTCGATGATCGCGCCGACGCACTGGACGCGCTCGCGCGCGCCCTCGAGCGCCAGGGCGATCGCGCGGCCGCGCGCGCGGCCGACGAGCAGCGGCTCGCGTTGATGGAGGAGGCCGCGAAGGCGGCGCCCACGCCCGAGATCGCCGCGACCTACGACTACGGGCGCGCGAACGCCTACGTCGCCCTCGGTCGCGCGCCCGAGGCGATCGCGATGCTCGAGCGGCGCGAGCGCGAGCTGCCGAAGTCCTACGAGCCGCCGGCGCGCCTGGCGACCGTGTACCAGAGCGTGCAGCGCTGGCCCGAGGCGCTCGCGGCGATCGAGCGCGCGCTCGAGCGCTCGTACGGCCCACGGAAACTTCGGTACATGTCTGTAAAAGCAGACATCCAGGGGCGCATGAATGATCTCGCGGGCCAGGTCGAGACCCTGCGCGAGGAGGTCACCGGCCGCCGCGAGCTCGTCCGCGGCGACGCCAACCGGGCCGCATTTGAAGAGGCCCGAAAGCGCCTGCAGCGAGCTGAGATGACCCTTCGTTCTCGTTCGAACTGACGAGGCGCGCCGGGAGATCCGACGACGAACGAGCGCCGCAGCGCCGCGGCGCTGTGCGACACTTGGAGGCGCGCGCGGGTCCTGACCGGCTGAATGCTCAGCCGCGTCGATCGCTCGCGCGACCACGAGGTTGCCATGACGGTGAACACGCGAGACAGCCAGGGGCGCGCCGACAACGGCCCGCGCCCGCGTCAGCAGCCGAAGCCGGCCGCCGGCGACCGCCACATGTCGCGCGAGCAGCTGCTGATCGAGCTGACCGCGCTGCGCCGCGAGTACGGCGTCCTGCAGGACATGCTCGCGCAGGCCTGGGTCGACGCCGGCGCGCACGGAGCCGGCGAGGCCGAGCTGCGCCTGATCGTCGAGTCGCTGCCGCTGCCGATCATGATCTACCGCAGCTGCGACCACCGGATCCTGTTCGCCAGCGGCAAGCTCGAGCCGCTGCTCGGGACCCAGGCGGCGACGCTGGTCGGCGCCAAGTACTCGGCGTTCTGCGCCGACCCCGAGGGGGTCGCCGAGGCCGACGCGCAGCTCGCGAAGCGCGGCGTGCTCCACGGTCACGAGCTGCGCCTTCGGCGACAAGACGGCTCGCTGTTCTGGACGGCCGTCTCGCTCAAGACGCTCGAGTACCGGGGCGAGGACGCGGTGCTGTGCGCGCTCGTCGACATCAGCGAGCGCATCGAGATGGCCGAGCGACTCGAGCGCGCGCGCCAGCAGGCGGAGTCGGCGAGCGTCGCCAAGAGCACCTTCCTCGCGCACATGAGCCACGAGCTGCGCAACCCGCTGAACGCGATCATCGGCTACGCCGAGATGCTGGTCGAGCGCGCCGAGGAGCTGGGCGACGCCGAGTTCAGCGAGGACTCCGAGCGAATATTAAAGGTCGCCAAGATGCAGCTCGGGATCATCGGCGACAGCCTCGACCTCGCCAAGATCGAGGCCGGGCACATGAGCTTTCAGCGCGTGCGCTTCCGCGTCGCCGAGCTGATGCGCGAGGTCGTGACGGCCGCGCGCCCGCTGGTGCAGCGCAACGCGAACCTGTTCGAAGTCTCCATCGGCCGCGCGCTCGGCGAGGCCGTCGGCGACCCAGCCCGCATCCGCCAGATCCTCCTCAACCTGCTCGGCAACGCCGCGAAGTTCACTCACGAGGGGCGCGTCAACCTGACGGTGCGCCGAGAGGCGCGCCTCGGCGGCGGCGACACGCTCTCTTTCCGCGTGCAAGACACCGGCGTCGGCATGGCGCCCGAGGACGTCGAGCGCCTGTTCTCGCCGTTCTTTCAGGCTCGAGACGGCCGCGCGCTGGCGGGCGGCACCGGCCTCGGCCTCGCGATCAGCCAGCAGCTCGCGCGCTCCATGGGCGGCGACATCACGGTCACCAGTCGCGTCGGCGCGGGCTCGACCTTCTCGCTGTACCTACCCTACGAGGCGCCCGAGACCGCGCCTGAGCTCTAGGCGCCGCTCGGCAGGGTCATGGTCGAGGCGCTGACGCTCGCCGAGGTGTACCGACGCTCGTCGAGCGTCGAGTTAAAATTTCAGCTGCGCGACGGCGAGGCGCTCCGCGACATCGAGTTTATCGGCGGGCGCCACGGCGTCACCTCGTGGATCTCGCGCCCGGTCAAGCACGGCAGCACGGCGACGAACATGGGGCACGACGATCTGCCCGCGGCGCTGCGGCGCGTCCAAGCGGAGTGCGCGGGCTTTCGCTTCGTCGCGGGCAGCGTCTGGAGCCGCGCGTGCGAGTGCCCGCTGCGCTGGCGGGCGCTTCGGCAGCTCGCGCGCGAGACAATGCAGGAGGCGTTCCCGTAGCCAATGCTCTGGTCTCGAGCGCGCCGACGCTCGCTAGCCTCACTCGCGCTCGATCGAGACCTTCGCCCCGACGTTCAGCAGCTTCTGGGCGTAGCCCGCGACCTCACCGGGCCGGAGCCCGCCGAGGATCTCGCAGGGCGCCGACTCCACCAGCTGCTTGGTCTGCTTAAGGCTCAACCCCGTGAGCTGCCGGACCACCTTGATCACCTGGATCTTACGCTGACCCCAGTCGGTGAGCACGAGCTTCACCGTGCGCGAGCGCTCGCCTCGCGTGGGCTTCACGCCGCGCACCTCGATCCGCGCGCTCGCGCCGACGCCCTCGAGCTCGTCGAGGAATGACTGGGCCTCGTGCCGCGGCAGCTCCTCCTGGAGCACGCAGGGCGCCGACTCCACCAGCTGCTTGGTGTCCTTCAGCCCGAGCCCCATGCGCGACTTGACCACCTTGATCACGTGGATCTTCTTGCGTCCCCACGAGTCGAGGCAGAGGCGCACGAGCGTGTCGTCGAGCGGCTGCGGCGACTCCGAGTCACGCTCGACCGAGGCGCTCGCGCCGACGCCCTCGAGCACGGCTTTATGGCGTTCGGCCTCCGTCTGCGTGAGACCCTCCGCGACCACGCAGGGCGCCGACTCTACGAGCTCCTTGACCGCCTTGAGCCCTTGGCCGGTGATCCTCCGCACCACCTTGATCACGTTGATCTTCTTGCGGCCGTAGGACTCCAAGCGCAGCCGATGATCGGCCTCTTCCTCCTCCTCCTCCACGCCTTGTGTCGGTCCCCCGGGCGACATCGGCGGCTCATCCTCGACGCGCGCGCGCGCGCCGGCGGCCTCCAGCTGCTCGCGGCGCCGCTCGGCCTCCGTCCGCGTGATGCCCTCCGCGACCACGCAGGGCGCCGACTCCACCAGATCCTTGACCGCCTTGAGCCCGAGCCCGGCGAACGAGCGCACGACCTTGATCACCTGGATCTTGCGCGCGCCGTAGGACTCCAAGAACAGGCGGCTGCCAGCGACCTCCGGCTCGACCGCCGACTGGCTCGAGGTCGCCGGTGTCGTGTAGCCCTCGAGCCGGACGCTCGCGCCGGCCTCGACGAGTCGACTCCGCAGCAGCTCCGCCGCGCCGAGGTCTAAGCCGGAGCCGAGCACCGTGGGCGCGGTGTCCACCAAGCGCTTCGCCTCGCGCAGGCCGACGCCGAGCGCGCTGCGAACCTCCTTGATGACCAGGATCTTGCGCGCGCCGTAGGCCTCGAGGATCACCCGCGGGGCCGACTCGGACGCCGGCGCGGAGGTCGACGCGGAGGTCGGCGCGGAGGTCGGGGTGGACGCGGCGACCGGCGCAGGAGGTGGCGCCGGCGGCGTTTGGGTCGACGCCTCGATCGACGCGCTCGCGCCCGCGGAGACGAGCGCGTCGAGCACGAGCTGCGCGCCCTCGGCGTCGAGCTCGTGGGCGACGATCGAGGGCGCGGTGTCCACCAGCCGCTTCGCCTCCTTAAGCGAGGTCTGGACCACCGAGCGGAGCGCCTTGATCACCTGGATCTTGCGCGCGCCGGGGGAGCTGAGGCGCACCTGCAGATGCACCGGGGCCGCCTCGACCTCGAGCTCCTCGACCTCCAGCTCGATCGCGTCGTCGTCCTCGAGCTCGATCTCGAGCTCGTCGGGCTCGTCGACCGCGACGGCCTCACGCTCGACCTTGACCTCCGCGCCTTCGAAACGCAGGCGGTCGTGCAGGCGCTCCGCGACGAACAGCTCGAGCCCGCGCGCGACGACGCCGGGCGCTTGGTCGACGCGCTCGCGCGCCTCCGAGAGGCTGCAGCCGGCGTGATCGCGGAGCACGATCATGACCGCGAGCTCGTTCGCGCCGGGGCGCTGCATGCGAACCTGATAACGGACCAGCTCGTTCGCGGCGGTGGTGCGCGGCGACTTCGAGAGCGCGCGCTCGGCCGAGGCCCCGAGCTGCTCGAGCTGCCCGACCAGGCGCAGCGCGGCCTCGGGCGAGAGCCCGCGCGCGACGACGACAGGCGTACGCTCCACCAAGGCGCGCGCGCCCTCGTAGTCGACGTCCAGGGCGACCATCAACAGCTCGCGCACGGAGTACGGCATGTGCCCCGCCGCGGTCAGGACCACGTCCTGCGTCGCTCCCTGCTGCGCCCCACCACCACCGCTCCCACGACGACTCGCCATCGCTCCGTTGTCGCCCGCGCCGCGCCGGCGGGCAAGCGCACTCGCGGCGCGCGGGTCGGATTCGAGCTGCGCTTCGCGCCATGTCCCGAGAGTGCGGGGTCATCGCTCGCGCGCGCGCCCGGGGCGAGCGGTCCGCCGCGCGGGCCTCCCCGCGCAGGCACGATTTCACGCGCCGCGCCGCGTCGATCCACGCCGAGCGCTCGGCCGCGTCTTGACGCGACGACGACGCGCCCGCCCGACCGACCAGGAGTTCCCAACGCGAGAGCGCCGCGCTCACGCTCGCGCTCGCGCACCTCCTGCTGACGGCTTCAGCGCTCACGCGCCGGCGGAGCGCCGCCCTGCGGCGGCACCTTCTGCGACCGCTGCCGCGCTACTCGGGCACCGGCAGCACGACCTCGTTGATCTTCGAGATGTCGCTGCCGGCCGGGTAGCCGTAGGACGCGTAGCGATCGGTGCCCCACACGACGATCCCGAACGGGCCGTCGCTCTCGGCGAGATGGCGGCTGGTCCCGCACTGGCCGACGGGGACGTTGCCGCGCTCGAGGTCGACGTGGGCGTACTCGTAGACGCCCTCGTTGCCGACCGGCGCCCAGCCGTTGACGGCGCCGAGGCACTCGATCTCGACGTCTTCGAAGCCGTCCTCGCCCTGGGCGCGGATGATCACGAGGTTGGTGGTCCCGTAGGTCGGGTCGGTGAAGAACACGTAGCGGTTCTGGAACTGCTTGGGCGAGAGCAGGCTGACCCACTCCTCGTCGCCGAGGCCGCAGGCGATGTTCTGGATGTTGGTCGAGCAGTCCTGCAGCGTGCCGCTCCAGGTCCCCGGCATGAACTGCGAGAACAAGAACGGGTGGTCCATGTCCTGCGAGCGCACGGTGAAGGCCGTGGTCGTCTCGAACTGCGCGGCCTCGCCGGCCTGCAGGCTCGTCGGGGCGTTAGGCGGCGGCGCCGGGTCCCAGGTCAGCTGCGTGCCGTCGACCGCGCCGACCATGCGGTAGGGGACGCTCTCAAGCGCGAGGCTCGTGAGCCGCGTGACCACGCCGGCGCCGACGTACTCGTTGCCCATGGCCGCGACCGGGGCGATCTGCTGGTGCGCCGCCTCGCCGCCGCCGGGGCCCTGCGAGGTCGCGCTGGCGACGAACAGGTACTTGTCGCCGGTCCACAGCCCGATCGGCTTGTCGCTCTCGAACACCGCGCTGTTGGGGTCGAAGTTGTTGTTCTGCGCCGACCACTGGAGGATCTGCCCGGCGTTGAGCGTGTACTCCGTCGTCACGCCGGCGGGCGCCTCCGGCTGGCCGCCGCCGCCCGGGAAGGTGCTCTGCGGCGCGACCTTGACCAGCGTGTTGTCCTCGCGCGCGACGACCATCGCGAAGCGGCCCTGCGACGACTGCGGCGGCGCGATCGCCATGTAGTTCTCGCCCCAAGACGTCGCCGGGAACAGCAGCGAGGCGCTGGGCAAGAAGCTGGTCGCGCCGCCGTAGGGGTTGATGTCGTAGGCGCTCAGCGGCGAGTCGCTGCCGACGTGGAAGGCGTCCCCGACCCCGGTGTTGGGGACCGCGGTGTCGGCCAGCACCGCGGGCGTCACGGGGCACTCGAGGGTGTAGCCGAGGCCGTGTACCGCGCCTGGCTTGTGGGACAGGAACAGGATCGCGACCTCGTCGGGCGGCAGGCCCTCGGGCGGGATCGGGTCGTAGGTGATCATGTCGCCGTTGGCCTTGGGGATGCGCCCGAACTGCGAGACGTCGTACTCCTGCCCGCCCCGCGTCACGGTCAGCTGCGCCGGCCCCGTCCACGCGTTGGCGACGAACACCGCGTAGCAGGGGCCCTGGTAGGTGTTGTTCCCGCCGTTGAGGTAGAAGGGGGGCGTCGGCGCCCAGAAGTCGCAGCCGACCGTGCCCTGCTGCTCGCCGAAGACCTGACAGACCGGCAGGCACTCGCCGTCCTTGCACGCCTCCTCGGGCGGGCAGGTCTCGTAGACCTGGTCGTTCTCGTCGACGACGTCGTGCAGGTCCGCCGAGCAGCTGAGCACGCCAGGGTCGGTGGTGGTGGTGGTCGTCGTCGTGGTCCCGAAGGGGTCGCTCGCGGTGACCGTCTCGGTCCCGCCGCTGCTGCCCGTCGACGGATCGGTGCCCGCGGTCGTGGTCGACGCGCTGGACTCACTGTCCGTTCCGCCAGGTCCCGCCGTGGTGTCGTCGGTCGCGCTGCCGGTCGCCGCGCTCGGGTCCACGGTCGGCTGCGTGGGCTGCAGGCTCGCCTGGCTGTCGCTCGCGGTGCTCTCCGCGTCATCGCCGGTGCAGGCGGAGAGGGTGAGCCCGCAGACCGCGACGAGCGAGGCGGTGTGCGGGAGCCAACAAGACCAGCGAGCGCGACAATAATCCATGGAACCTCGCCGCGATGATACTCGATCGCGACGCGGGGGCGGACGCGCCGCGGTCGAGCTAGAGGCGAGCGGGACCCGGCGCTTGGGGGGGATGACCCCCGGGCGCTGTCGCTCCGCGGGGTCGCTCCGCTCGACTTCAAACATGACTTGAGGAACATTTATGAAGAAGCTCGGGCTCGGCGCGGCGCTACGCTCGTCGAGAGGTCTAGACACAAGCCAGGCGTCACGACGCGTTGCGCCCGAGGCGTGCGCGTGAAATGATCGTCGCCGCGCCCGCGTTCGCAACCAGCGCGAAGCAATCATGGGTTCAACGGATCGAAGACGCGCAGTATCTTCACGCATCTCTCCGCTGCTGGCGCTGAGCGCGACGCTCGTGTGCTCGTGCGGAGACTCCTCGACCTCGAGAACGTGTGAGGACTCGGAGCTGATCCAGCTCTGCCCGACGAAGGTGGCGGCCGTGCTCGAGGAAGGCGCCGACGGACGACACGTCGAGTGTGTCGAGTCCGACACGCGGGTTGAGCTCGACCCGGCGCAGCTCACAACAGAGCTGTGCGCGGCGCTGTGCGTCGAGGGCCCCGCCAAGTCGGTCGAGCGCTGTGAGCACCTCCGCAACACCGAGTCCTTCCAGGAGTTTCGCTGCGAGTACGTGGCGGACTGCTACGACACGGCGGGATAGGGCCTGCGCGAGACGTTCGCGCGGGGCCTTCACAGGCTGCTCGCCGACCGCGAACGCAGCGCCGCCGCGACCACGGCGTAGAGCAGGCACAAGCCGCCGACGGGCACCAGCACGATCCCCGGCCCAGGGTCTCCGGAGAAGAACCACGCGCCGCCCAAGAAGAAGCCGCCGGGCAGCAGCAGACCCGCGGCCACGAGGCAGCGCGAGGGCAGCGCGAGCCCGACATCGCCGGCGTCGCGTCCACGCGCCAGCGCGCCCACGCTCACCGCGAAGGCGATGTGCACCAGGCCGAGCAGGGTCCCGTGGGCGTGCGCGAGGGTCCACATGTGCCGGCGCGTTTGGTTGTGCACGTCGAGGTAGACGCCGAGCTTGAAGCCGTGCAGCGCCTCGAGCGCGAGGCCTAAGCTCAGGAACACGGCCAGCGACCACCAGCCCCAGCGCAGGTGCCGAGTCCGCAGCCGCTCGAGGATGTCCTCGACCTCGCGATCGTCATCGCCGCGCGCGCCGTCGGTCTCGAGCTCCCGCGTCATTCGCCGCCGCAGTGTACCGCGCTCCGGTACTCTGCCGCCGTGTCGTCCGCCTCAGCTCCCCGAGCGCCTACACCCGATCACGATCCGCTCGCCGCAGTGCTCCACGGACCCCGGGCGATCGCCCTCGAGCGCCGCCCCAGGCCCGCGCTCGCGCCGTGGCAGGCCCGGATCCGCGTCGGCCTCGTCGGCGTCTGCGGGACCGATCGCGCGCTCTATTCGGGGGCGCTGCCGACCGCGTACCCGCTGGTCCCGGGGCACGAGTTCGTCGGCGTGGTCATCGAGGTCGGCGACCCTCGAGATCGCGAGTGGATCGGCCGCCGCGTGTGCGCCGACATCAACAACACCTGCCGCTCGCGCCGCGTGCCCGTCGCGCGCCGCTGCCGGGCGTGTCGCGTGGAGCTCGAGCACCACTGCCAGCGCCGCGACGTCACGGGCATCCACGAGGCCGCCGGCGCCTTCGCCGAGGAGCTGGTCGCGCCGACCGCCAACCTGTTCGCCGTGCCAGACGCGGTGAGTGACTCGAGGGCCATGTTCTGTGAACCACTCGCGGCCGCGCTGCAGGCCTTTGAACAAGTCCCGGTCGGCCGCGGCGAGCTCGTCGTGGTGCTCGGCACCGGGCGCCTGGGCGCGCTGATCGCCGCGGTCGCGCGGCGGCGCGGCGCCGACGTGCTCGCGGTCGGCCGCAGCGCGCACAAGCTCGCGCGCTGCCGGGCGCTCGACGCGGGCGAGCTGCGCAGCGTCGACGAGCTCGACCCAGCGGCGCTGCGCGCCTTGGTAGACGCGCGCAGCGAGGGCCTCGGCGCCGACGTGGTGGTCGAGGCCACGGGCACCGCCGAGGGGCTCTCGAGCGCCCAGGCGCTGGTGCGCCCGCGGGGGACGATCGTGCTCAAGACCACCTGCGGCCTGCCGAGCGGCTTTGACCTGACGCGCGCGGTCGTCGATGAGGTCACGCTCGTGGGCTCGCGCTGCGGCCCCTTCGCCCGCGCGCTCGAGCTGCTGGAGCGCGACCCGCTGCCCGTCGAGACCCTGATCGAGGAGACCTACCCGCTGCCCGAGACCGCGCGCGCGATCGAGCGGGCGGGCGAGGTGTTTAAGGTCGCGGTCCAGGTCTCGACGTGAGCGCGACGCGTCAACGTCCCGCCGCGCGCTCCTCTAGTCGCGCCTCGACGAGCTCGCGCAGCGCGGCCCAGCGGGGGCCGGCAGCCGAGGCGTAGCGCGCCGCGTCGCGGGCCTGGCCCGCGCGCAGCAGCTCGAGCGCGAACAGGGCCTCGGGCGCGCCGACCAAGGCGCGCAGGTCGGCGACCTGGACCAGCTCGACCCGCGGCTGCCTGCGCCCGGGCGTCGCGATCATCAGCTGGTGGCGATCGAGGCGCGGCCCGGCGATGAGGTGGGCCGCGGTCGCGTCGCGCACGGCCAGCTCGACGCGGCTGCCGTCTCGCAGCCGAAACACCGCCAGCCGACTCGGGTGTCGCGGCGCGGACTCGGCGAGCGCGTCCGCGGGCCCACCACCGCGGGGCGACGCGCCGCGCGGGAGCGCCGGGTGATTGGCGGCGAGCGGCTGACTCGTTGATGACGCGCCGCGCGCGAGACCTCGTCCGCGCTGCGGCGCCGGCCCACGGGCGCGACGAAGAGCTGGAGGAGCTGGAAGATCACACAGACAGGAGACTGCGAAGGCGGGTTGGTGCATACCCCGGGGCGGTCGGCCGCGCGCGCGCGTCGTTGCGAAGGCGCGCGGGTATACTGCCCGGCGCACGGTGATGCAGCGCCCTCGACCCGCGTCCCGGACCCCTGGTCAACCTCCCGACACGCCCCAGAACGCGGACGGTCCGCCCGACGTCCTGCGCGGCGACTTCGTCCGGGGCGACCGCGACAGGCGACCACCGAGCACAGGAGCGCGCGCATGACGTCCGAGCATCACTGGAGCTACACCCGCGGGCTGCACGAGCTCGGCGACGGCGTCTACGCCTACCTGCAGCCCGACGGCGGCTGGGGCTGGAGCAACGCGGGCCTCATCACCGGCGGCGCGGGCGAGCGCGCGCTGCTCGTCGACACCCTCTTCGACCTCAGGCTCACCGCCGAGATGCTCGAGACGATGCGCCGCGCGACCCCGGCGGCGCGCAGCATCGAGACCGTCGTCAACACCCACGCCAACGGCGATCACTGCTGGGGCAACCAGCTGGTCGAGGGCGCGGAGATCATCGCCACGCGCGCGGGCGCGGCCGAGATGGAGGAGCTGCCGCCATCGCAGGTCGCGCTGCTCACCCGGGTCGCGCGGATCAGCGAGCGCCTGGGGCGACCAGGCGCGCTGCTCGCCCGCACGCTCGGCGCGCTCGGCCTCGACAAGATCGCCAACGTCGGCGCCTCGGCGGACTTCTTGCTGAAGGCCTTCGGCCGCTTCGACTTCGGCGGCATCGAGCTGACGCCGCCGACGCGCACCTTCTCGGAGCGCCTCGAGCTCACGATCGGCGAGCGCCGCGTCGAGCTCATCGAGGTCGGCCCGGCGCACACGCGCGGCGACCTGCTCGTGCACGTGCCCGGGAGCCGCGCCGTGTTCACGGGCGACATCCTGTTCATCCACAGCCACCCGATCGTCTGGGCCGGCCCGGTCAGCAACTGGATCGACGCCTGCGCGCGCATCCTCGAGCTCGACGTCGAGATCGTCGTCCCCGGGCACGGGCCGATCACCGACAAGCAGGGCGTGCGCGCGGTCCAGCGCTATCTGGAGCACCTGCAGGCCGAGGCGCGCGCGCGCTTCGACGCCGGCGTGCCGGCGCTGCAGGCGGCGCGAGAGATCGCGAAGGGCCTCGACGCCACGCCCTTCGCCGGCTGGGGTGAGGCCGAGCGCGTCGTCGTCAACGTCGACACGCTGTATCGCGACTTCACCGGCGACCGCTCGCCGCGGGACACGGTCGAGCTGTTCGCCCGTATGGCCGCCTTCGCCCGCGCCTGATCGCGACGCTTCCCGGCGCGCGCCCGCGCGACGCTTCCCGGCGCGCGGAAAATGCAGTACACACGCACACGCCTCCGATGAATGATCCCGAGAAGCGCCCCGCGGCCATGTCGCTGAAGGACCAGTACATGATGGTCTGGGAGCACGTGAACCGCTTGATGGGTCGGCGCCAGGCGATGACCGGCGTGCACCTCACGGTCAACGCCGCGATCATCGGGGCGACCGCCTACATCCTCAAGGGCAAGGTCACCTTCGTCGGCTGGCAGCTGCTCGCGATCTTGCTGCTGCTGCTCGCCGGGATGGCCGCGAGCTACATGTGGACGCGGCTCGTCACGCACTACAGCACGCTGCTCGGCTGGTGGTACGACATGCTCCGCGAGCTCGAGGCGAGCTACGAGCGCGAGCTCCCCAACTTCATCACCCGCGAGTACAAGCGCTTCTACACGCGACCCGTCAAGGGTCCGCGGCTTTGGTTCACGCGTCACGAGCTCCGCCTCGCGCGCCTGTTCATCATCGCCTACGCGGCGTTCTCGGTCATCGTGCTCGTCGGCCTCGTCAACTCGACCTGGACGTAGCCGCGGCGCGGACGGCTCGGGCGAATCGGGTATCATCGCCGCGTGGGTCGACCACCGCTCGCGCTCCTGCTCCTGGGGCTCGCCTCGCTCCCGGACGACGAGAGCGCGCGCGAGGGTCCGCAGGTCGCGAGCCCGCCGGCCGCCGACGCCGACGCGCGACCCGAGCTAGAGCCCGCGACTCGCTGGACGCGCGGCACGTGGACCGCGGGCCTGGGCGCCACCGTCGGCATCCCCGCGGGGCTGACCACCCTCAGCGCGGTCGCCCGCGGCGGCAACTACGTCATCACGGGCCTCGAGCTCGGGCTCGAGGCCGAGTTCTCCGTGTTCCTGTGGAACACCGCCCTGACCGCGCAGTGGCGCGAATTCGCGGCGCGCCTGCCGACCTTCGCGTTCCGGGCGACGCCTACGCTGCGCTACACGCCGCTGCGCCGCGAGGCCTTCGCGATCTACCTGCTCGCCGGCCTCGGCCCCACCATCTTCAACCGCGACGGGCACGTGGCCGGGCACTGGCTGGTGTCCCCGGGGATGTTGATCTGGCTCGGCGGCGGCGTGCATCTCGACCTCGCGTTCCGCTTCACCAGCCCGTTCCCGCGCGAGACCTGCGAGGCCGCCTTCGCGGTCGACACCCCGGAGGCCGGCGACTCGCTGCACGGCTACTGCGACTTCCGCTTCGGCCCGCACGTCGGGCTCGTGTACAGCTTTTAGCTCGCGCGCTCAGGACAAGAACGGCTCGACCGCGCGCTGGAACTCGAGGCGGTGCACGCAGTCGGACACGTAGTCGAGGTTCTCGGTGTCGATCTCGAGCACGGGCGAGAGGTCGTAGCGCGCGAACCAATCCTCGTACAGCTCGTTGAGCTTGCGCAGGTACTTGGCGGGGATCGACTGCTCGTTGGCGCGGCCGCGCTGCCGCACGCGGCGACGGATCGCGCGCACCGAGCAGCGCAGCACGATCAGCAGATCCGGCGGCTCGAGCACGCGGCGCATCACCGCGTAGAGATCGCAGTAGGTCTTCCAGTCGCGGTCCGTCATGCAGCCCGAGGCGTGCAGGTAGCGGGCGAAGATCTCGGCGTCCTCGTAGATCGTGCGGTCCTGCACCACCGTCGAGGGCTCGGCCATCAGCTCGTTGTGGATCCGGAACTTGTGCGTCAAGAAGCTGATCTGCGAGTGGAAGGCCCACTGCTTCATGTCCGCGTAGAAGTCGTCGAGGTAGGGGTTTTGCAGGTTCGGCTCGACGAAGGGGCGAAACCCGTAGCGGTGGCACAGGTACTCGACCATCGTCGTCTTGCCGACGCCGATGTTGCCGGCGACCGCGATAAAACGACGCGAGCTCGAGCGCGCCGACGGCTCGGCGCCGGTCTCGTTCGCCGCCCTCGCGGCGCCTCGCCCCAAGGCCGCGCTCACGATCGCCTTCGCACGCTTTTTCACCGCCATGGAGGCGCGAGCGTAACACGGCTCTGGGAGCGCGACGCGCGGGCAGACAAGCGCGAGGGACCCTGTTATGTGTCCGGCGCATGGGAATCTCGCACGCCAGCGCCCCGACCCAGCCGCTGCTCCTCCGCGCCGGCGACCCCCGGCTCGCGCCCGACCGCAGCCCGACCCGCGCGGCCGCCTTCGTCGCGGCGCTGCACGCCGACACGCCCGCGCTGCGAGCCGCTCGCTGGCGGACCCTCGAGTTCATCGGCCGGCACCCCGACGCGCTCCTGAGAACCTGCACAAAAGGTCATATCACCGCGTCCGCGCTGGTCGTCGACCACGCCCGCGCCCGCGCGCTGCTGCTGCGCCACCGCAAGCTGCAGCGCTGGCTTCAGCCGGGCGGGCACGCCGACGGCGACGGCAACCTGGTCGCGGTCGCGCTGCGCGAGGCGACCGAGGAGAGCGGGCTGCCCGAGGGCGCGCTCGAGATCGAGACGGCGCCGATCGACCTCGACATCCACGCGGTCGCGCCGCCCGGCGAGCTGCCGCACCTGCACTTCGACCTGCGCTTCCTCGTCCGCGCGCCGGCCGGCGCCGAGCTGCGCGGCAACCACGAGTCCGAGGCGCTGGGCTGGTACGCGCCCGAGGAGCTGAGCGCGCTCGACACCGACGAGAGCACCCGCCGGCTCGCGCGCCGCGGCTTCGAGCTCGCCGCGCGCCTGTGGCCGTAGTTAAGCAGCACGGTGAGCTAGCGAGCGAACAACGTGTGAAGGACCGCGCGCCGCGTCGCGCGGGAATTCTCGTTGCCGGCGAGGCGATGAGACGACGCTAGCAGCCCGTGGCGAAAGTCCCGCGCGACGGCTCGCGCCGGAGTTTTCGTCGCTGGCGAGGCGGCGAACCGAAGTTGTACCGGGCGTACGACACACCCCACAACCTGGTACTGCGGTCACTTCCCGGCAGCTCGCTGTTTCCGTCACTTCTGACCGCAGTACCGGGCTTTTTCGTGCGCGAGCGAGTACGCGGGAGGGGGCGCGGGGACTCCGGATCCTGCGATGTGCGTGGCACATATTGGGCACATCGGCCTGTCGACGCACTCGAGCCTCCCCTCGGGCAGTTCGCGCTCCCAGCCCGGCGTTGCGGTACGCTCACGGCATTACCCCGCACACGCCCACGTTCTCGAGACCTGGCGGCGCTTCGCCAGGATCGTGATAGGGCACGCAAACAGCGTCAATCACCGACAGATCCTGGCAGCCCTCGTCGCCGTCGTCGAGATCGCAGAATGGCGCGCAGCAGCCCAGCGCCTCCTCGCAGGCCGGGTTCGGGTAGAACTCCGGACTCACGCACATCAGGCCCGGGTTGCAGACGTTAGCGAACTCGCACGATGTGCCCTCTGGGGACATCCCGCCCGAGTCATCGAGCACGCACACGAAGTTGTCGCTGTTCGGGTCGCCGATGCACAGCTCACCCGCCATGCAGTCCTGGATCAGCGGGTCGCAACCAGGGATGCACAGGTTGATCACGCAGCCGCCGCAGAGCACACATTGCGTGTTCGGCGGAGCGCACGCAGGGTTCTCGGGCGTCCCCGTGCACAGCTCGATGCAGACACCCGCTCCCTCGTCGTCGACGAACCAGCACATCACCCCTGCAGCGCAGTCGTCAATGGCGCCCACGCCGACCTGGATCGTGCACGGGTCACCGTGCTGGCCGTCGCCCGCAACTTCGAAGCAGGTGGTGCTGCCGAGGACGCCGTCATCGTTCATGTCGTACGCGGAGCACTTCTGACCTTCTGGGCAGTCCTGGGCGAATACGTCGCATCGCTGCGTTCCCATCGGTTCGTCCGCGTCGCAGATGAACTCGCAGCCCGCGGTTTCACCCGTGCCTACACCGGAGCTGGAGTCTCCAGTCTCGCTCGTGCTCGTGCTCCCATTCGTGCCCGCGCCGATGCTCGAGCTCCCGGTGATCGCCGAGAGCGATGTCGTGCTACCTACAGGCCCCGACTGACACACCCCGCCGACACACTCGAGCGCGCCCTCGCACTCGCCATCCTCCGCGCACGGACAGCCCGCGCTCCCGGCCGGGCAGCCGTCGCTGCTCTCGTCGTTGTGGACCTCGTAGCCGCACGCGAGCGCGAACGAGCCAACGATCGCGGCGACCGAGATGTGGCGGAAGGGCCAGCCCGCCGATCGCCCTCGTACTCCGTTCACGGCATCACCCCGCACACGCCGAGATGCTCGAGATCCGTCGGCACGGTCCCGAACTCGCCCCATGGCACACAGTCGCTCCCCTCGACCGAGAGGCCCTGACAGGCGCCTATGTCCATGAGGTCACAATACGGCGCGCAGCACCCTGGCGAGTCCTGGCAGGCGGGACTTGGATAGAAGCCCGAGTCCACACACAGGAGCCCCGGGTCGCAAAAGCCCATACATGGGGCGCCCTCGGGCATCATCCCATCCGAGAGATCCGAGTAGCAGCGAAAACCGTGGTACAGCTCGGCCGCGACGCAGACCTTGTCCACCGGACAGTCCTGAACCAGCGGGTCGCAGCCGAGGCACAGCTGTATCGCCCCGTCTGACATCTGCACGCAGACGGTGCTCGACGGCGTGCAGATCGGCTGCTCTGGGTACCCTTGACACTGTGCCACGCAGATGCCCTCTCCCTCCTCGTTGAGGTGCCAGCACATCTGCCCCTTCGCGCAGTCGTCGATGCCGTTCGCGCCCCCCTCGGCCTCACACGGCTCACCGTGCTGACCATCGCCGATCACGTCGACACACTTCGTGCTCTCCCAGGCGCCGTCACCGTCCATGTCGAAGGCGGCGCACTTCAGGCCATCGCAGCAATCCTGCGAGAAGACATCGCACCATAATTCGGAGTGCTCGACGCACGAAGCCTCGTTGGTCGCGCTCTCGGTCGTCGCACTACCGGTGCTCGAGGTCCCATCGCTCGCGTCGCTCGTCGTCGCGCCCGCCGTACTCGTGGTGCTATCGCCGGGCCCCGGCTGGCACACGCCGTCAACGCACTCGAGCGCGGCGTCGCAGCCGCCATCCTCCGCGCACGGACAGCCTGCGCTCCCGGCCAGGCAACCGTCGCTGCTGTGATCGTTGTGGACCTCGTAGCCGCACGCGAGCGCGAAGCCGAACACCAGCGCGACAACGCGACGGCTTCCGCTAACGCTTCCCACAAAGCAACCATATCACAAGCATGGTGACGATCGTGGGCTGCGCTGTTTGGGACCATCCCCGCGATCACAGGCAGGCGTCGAGTAGACGCCACGTCGTTCACCCGGCTGCTGCAGGACCACGATCGCGAACGACTTGAGAAATCGTGGGTCCGCGACGTTCGACTACTCGCGCGACGCTGGTGTCTCCGTGGTGGAGGTTCCCCGCGACACCGCGAGGTCTCGAGACCAGAGGTGCGGCGAGTTGGTGTCTCGCTCCCGTCCAGAGCGCGCGCGTCTTCGTTGAGAAGACTCCGCTCGTTCGTGGGCAACTCTCGCGGTGACCGCGATACCTCCGCGTCTGCTCGTGGGAGTTGGTGTCAGCTCCGCTCGGGAGCCAAGCCGCGGCGCCGCGGTGAACGATCAAAATTCTCGACCAGCTCACTGCCGCTGGCTGAGTCACCCGGCCGCGCCAGGGGCACGTGGTCAGCTCAGTCAACCGAGTCAACTGGGCTATCAGAGGCAACACAGTCAACTCGGTCAACTCAGTCAACTCAGTCAACTCGGTCGACCGAGTATCGACTCGTCTGTTCTCAGAGATGCCCGAGCGCAGCCGCGCCTCCGGAATTCGAGTTCATGCGTTGAGCATCCGAGAAGTCTATCGCGCTAGCCAGGTGTCCAACGGACGACTCATCGGGAGCCGTCCTCCGACGAGACGGTGATCACCATTCATATGGAGCGCGTGTCGTCGCGGGCAGGAGCACCGGGCGGCGAACATGGCTCGGACACCAGATCCAACACCACCCTCCCGAACCGCCGGACTCGGGTGCTGCATCCGGAGTGACCGAGACACCAACTCGGCACGGCCTCGCCCGTGGCGTGTTCGCGCGTCGAGAGCCGAGCGCGCTCACACGCGCATCAGCCAGCACGTGGGGTCCGCGCTCGAGAGCGTTCGCGCGTAGACGCGGAACCGTCGCCCAGACACCAATCTGACGACCGAACGACTCCGCTCACGGAGTCACCTGCGAGAACTCGGCACCCGCTCCGCGCGAATATGTACCGAGAGACACGTGGACAGCTTCGGAAATCGAGCACGAGCCACGGTTGGGATCAAGTAACGGAGTAGCGACTTAGCGACGCCGGCCGCGCCCGCTCGACCGAGTTTGACGAATCACCGAACAATCGTCGACGACTAAGCGCCGATTGGTCACAGAGTCCGCGCCGTTTGGTCGAACACTGCGTGATGATTCTCGCCATGCCCTTGAGACTCGCGACAAGTGTGTTTCAAGAGACAGGTTGTATGGAAAGCGACAGCGGAGGACGAAACACCGCTGAGTTGCCCTTCAGTGCCGGCCTCGCGCCGAGGGGCCGACGCGCTCGTAGGCGAGGCCCTGGGCGACGCACTCGTCGGTGAGCCCACGCTTGCGCTCCTCGGCGAGGCCCCATTCTTTGAACCAGGCTGGTCTCTAGGAGACGAAAGCGTCAGGGTGCGGAGGCGTTCTCCCCCCAGCGTTCCGCGATCATCCCTGCGATCTCGCCCAGCGTGTAGCCCTCCGCACGCTGCTCGACCACGAAGCGCGCGCGCACGAGCGCCTCTCGTGGCCATCGGTTGCGCGTCCCTTTTCCTGGTCCACCGCTGACGAGCGTTGGCTTCGGAAGCAGGCCGAGCTTCACCCAGCGCCACAACGTGTTCTGCGCGACGCCGCCCGCGGCGTCGCGCACTTCGTCTGGCGTGGCCCACTTCGTGCGCACAGGAGGAAGCTACCGTACGCCAAAACCGCGTTTGACGACTGAGGAGACATTGTTGAGATATTGATGAGATACTGAGAAGATACTGAGACTGCGACAAGCGATCGCGCAACCGACGCACCTGAACACGAGGAGACACGATCATGACAACGCCGCCCAACGTCCCGACCATCAACGTGATCCGCCTCGATCACGGCTTCGCCGACCCCGCGCTCAGCGACATCAGCCGCGGCGCCGTATTCCGCCTACGCGACGGCGGCCGCGTCGAGCTGATCGTGCGGGGGGCCGTCGACGCCTACGCGTGCGAAGGGCCGCGTGTCGAGACACACCAGCTCATGATCGCGCCGTCCTCGCTCGGACCGTCGCGGCGCGTTGAGCTGATCCAGGTCCACACGCTCGAGCAACTCGTCGGCGCGCCCGAGGCCCGGCTCGCGGTTGAACATTTCGCGGCCGGTCGCCTCCAAGACGCGGCTCGCTACGCCATGGCTGCGGGCGCTCCGTGGCGCGCGCTCGTCGATCTGTTCGGTGGGCCAGCTTGAACCACGCCTTCAACGAATGACGGACAGCGGGCTGCCACGACAAGGAGACACAGCATGGCAGTGACCGTACGACAGCGAACACTCCCCAGCGGGGAGACACACTGGCAGGCCGATATACGCGTGAGACTTCCCGACGGCACCCGATTTCGCGAGCGCGTGCGAGCGCCCGGCAGCAGCCGGACGCAGGCGCTTCGCTGGGCGCAGCGTCGAGAGGCTCACATCGTGCGTCACGGTCCGCCCGGAAAGGAGTCCAAGACCACGAAACGCGCGGTCCCGACCTTCGCCGAGTTCGTGCCGCGGTTCATACAGGACCACGTGCGCGCGAACCGGCTCAGCCCGACCACGCAGATCGACTACGAGAACTCCATCAAGAACCACTTTCTACCTGTTCTCGGGGCCATCCGGCTTGATCGCCTCGAGGCGCGGCACGTCCAGGCGCTCAAGCGGCGCAAGCTCGCCGCGACGACCGTCAACAAGCAGCTCAAGCAGCTCAGCTCGATTCTCCGGTGTGCGGAGCGCTGGGGCGTGATCAAGACGCGCCCGGCGTTCACGAGCGTCAAGCAGCCCGAGCGGCATCCGCAGTTCTACGATTTTGCCGAATACCGCCGGCTCACCCGCGCCGCGCGGGCGCACGGCCCTAAGACTCGCGTCGGCGTCCGCCTGGGCGGCGACGCGGGCCTACGCTGCGGCGAGATTCTCGGGCTGCGGTGGTCGAATGTGCATCTCGACCGCGGCAAGCTGTACGTCTGCGACAACCTCGTGCGCGCGTGCAAGCCGGACACCGGCTGGATCCTGCGTACGCCGAAGGGCGGACGCCCGCGTTGGGTCCCGATCACGGCGCCGCTCGACCGAGCTCTGCGCGCGCTCGAGCGTCGCGGCGAGCACGTGCTCACGAACGCCCGCGGACGTCACATGACGCCGACGTCGCTCACGCGTCGCCTCGCGCTCGCGCAGCGCGAGGCGGGTCTCGAGCGCTCGGGGCCGCATGTCCTTCGGCACACATTCTGCTCGCAGCTCGTGCTGCGGGGCGTACACGTGCGGACGATCCAGAAGCTCGCCGGTCACGCCAAGCTCTCGACCACCGAGGTCTACATGCACTTGGTCTCGGAGGTTGAAGAGGACGCGATCAGGCGCCTGCGCGAGGATGAGGAACACGAAGATCGAGACGAGTAGGTGGCACCCAGCGGGCACACGGATCCCGCGCCACCGAAAATCACAATGATCTCAAAGACCTAACTTAGCGTGCGTTCGTTCCGGGCGTACTACGAGTTTCGCCAACGAAGCCAGCGGCGGAAAGACCAAGCGAGACGGCGCGTGGACTTTCGCCACGGGCTGCTAGGGGCTGTAGCCCGGGTCGTTCGTCACCACGACGTCGGCGATCGCCTCGCTCGAGCGATACTTGAAGTGCAGCTCGTGGGGGCCGGGGCCCCAGCTCTGAACCCACGGGTCGCCGAGGTTGTCGTCGCAGCTCTCGCCGTCCTGACGCCAGTTGATCTGGCGCCACCGGTAGGTGAGGACGCTCCAGTCGCAGTGACCGTCGAAGCGCGCCCACTGGGGGTTCGGCACGCCGTCAACGCGCAGGTCGAAGTCATCCTCGTCGCCGTCGTCGAGGAAACGAACCCAGACCCGCCACTCGTCCTCGCAGGGGATGTCGAGCGTCCAGACCGCCCCGTTGTTGTTGCCGTCCCCGCCGCCGACGTCATAACGCGCGACGTCCTTGTTGACGAGCAGCGCGTAGTCCGAGTACCAGCCGCCCGAGAGGTCGGCGTCGTCGACATCGAGCGTGAACGTCTCGATCCCGAGGCAGCCCTCCCCCATCCCGGAGTCCGAGGTCGTCATCGGCTCCGTCGTCGTCATCGGATCCGTCGTCGTCATCGGCTCCGTCGTCGTCATCGGATCCGTCGTCGTCATCGGATCCGTCGTCGTCATCGGATCGATCGTCGTCATCGGGCTGCCCGTGGTCGGATCCACGGTCGACTCCGTCGGGTCGATCATCCCCGTGGTCCCGTCGGTCATCCCGCCGCTGCCGCCAGGGCCGGCGCCGGTGCTGCCGCCCGTGGTGCTGGGGCCCGCGGTGGTGCCCCCACCGCCGCCCGTGTCCTCCGTGTCCGACGCGTCGCTCGTGCCGCCGCTGCCCTCGACGGGCGTCCCGCCGCAGCCCAGCGCCAGCGCCATCGACAAACCGAGCGCCGACGACCCACCTCGTCTCCAATTTCGACGACAAACCATCACGGCTCGAGCTTATCGATCACGCGGCGAATTGTCGCCCGCGCGCGAACCGGCCCGCGGGCAGCTAACCTGAACATTTCGCCATATCACTTGGCGCGCGCTCACCCGGCGACGCGGATGAACTGGTCGCCCAGCGAAGCCAGCTCGCGCAGCGAGTTGGGGGGCGGCTCGCGCCGGGGCAACGCCCACACCGGGATCGAGGGGTAGGCCCGCGCCAGCGTCTGGACGGCCGCGAGGCTGCGCTGGCCCTGCACGCGGATCCCGCGGTAGCTGTCCATGAGCGCCTCGAGCTCGCGCGCGCCGACATCATCGAGCGTCTCCAGCGCCCGCGCGACGCGCTCGCGCGCGGGCGGCTCGGGGAACGCCGGGATCATCCGGTTGAGCACCACCGCGTCGACGCGCAGCGATCGCTGACGCAGGACCTCGAGGAAGGCGAGCGCCTCGCGGACGCTGAACTGCGAGGCCGAGGTCGTCAGGATCACGCCGGTCGCGGCGGAGGTCAGGAGCTCCTGAAAGTCGCCGGCGCGCTCACGGAACGCGCTCAGGACCACGGCGAACTCGCGCAGGAAGGCGCCGAGCTCCTCGATGAACTGCCCGCCCCCGACCGCCCCGAGCGCCTTGAGCACGACCCGGTTGCCGATCCCCAGCACCCGCGCGCCGAAGGTTCCTGTCCCTGTGAGCAGGCGGATCGCCGGGTTCGTGACGAGCTCCTGCACGCGGTCCGGCGCGGCCAAGAACTCGAGCGCGTTCGCGGTGGGCGGCGTGTCGAGCACCAGGAGGTCGTGTCGCCCCTCGTCGTAGAGCAGACGCAGCTGAGCCATCGCCGCGTACTCGAGCGCGCCGCCGAGATGCTCCGTCGTCGCGCGGTAGATCGGGTTGCGCAGGATCTTCTCGGCCGCGGCCGCGTCGCTCGCGTAGCCGCGCACGAGCCGATCGAAGACGACCTTGCCGTCGAGCAGCAGCGCCTTCAGCGTGCCCGAGCCCGCCGCGCCTGCGGGGAGCTGGACCTCCAGCTCGGTGCCGGGCTTCGCGCTGGCGTCAAAGCCGAGGGCCTGCGCGAGCCGACGCGAGGGGTCGATCGTCACGACGAGCACCTTCTTGCCCTCGCGGGCGGCCGCCAGGGCCAAGGTCGCCGCGCAGGTGGTCTTGCCGACCCCGCCGGGGCCCACGCACAGCACCACCCGACGCTGCGGGTTGAGCGGCAACGGGGGCTTCGTGGGCGTGGAGGGCTCAGCGGGCATGGATCGCGTGGGGTGGCTGGAGTCTGTTAGTCTTCCCGACCGTGACGGGACCATCCAGGTTCAAGGTAGTCGTCGAGGGCGAGGAGCGAGATGTCGAGGTCCTCACGGGCCGCGACGCGGCAGCGGACGACGTCGCGCTGGTGACCGTGAACGGCGAGCGCTTCGAAGTTCGCGCGGCCCCGGACGACAGCGTGGTCGTATGCCCAGAAGGACAGGCTTCCCAGCTGCGCGTGACCCTCGACGGTCAAGCGGCCCCGGCGAGCGTCGCGATCGCCGGGCGCGGGCTCAACCTCTCGATCAAGACGGCGCGCGAGGCCGCCCTCGAGGCCGCGCTCGCCGAGCGCGCGGGCGCCGGCGGCGGCGCGTCGCGCCTCGAGGCGCCGATGCCCGGCCGCGTGATCAAGACGCTGGTCGCCGAGGGCGACCGCGTGGCCCAGGGCGCGCCGGTGATCATCATCGAGGCCATGAAGATGGAGAACGAGATGTACGCGCCCATCGACGGCACGATCCGCGGCCTCAAGGTCCGCGAGGGCGACACCGTCGAGAGCGGCGCGCTGCTCTGCGAGATCGCGCCGCTCGAGGACGCGAGCTAAACCAGCGGCCGTCACGCGCGACCTCCCGCGCGCACCACACAGCGCGGCAGCGCGGCGCACAGCGCCTGCATGTCCTCGAGGCTCGAGAGCCCCTCCCACCGCCACGGGATCTCGAGGGCGACCGGCGCGCGCCCTGCTCGCCGCTCGTCAGCGATCCACGCGGCGACGTTGTCCTGCTGCCGCCGCGCCTGCTCGGCGATCGTCCGCGTCACCGAGAAGAAGGTCTCGACCTCCTCGGCGGCGGGGAGCGCGTCAGGCGGGATCATCGGGACCTCCACCGGCCACATCCCGTTGACGAGAATCGCCCCGATCTCGACGTGCAGCTCCTCACGGAGCGAGGCCGCGAGCTCCCCCAGCTCGGTCAACGGCCAGCGCGCCGGTAGCCCGACCAGGACCGCCTGCACCCGCGTGGGGTCCTCGAGCGCGTCGACCATCCGCCGGGCCTCGGCGGTGAGCGGCCCGCGCGGGACGGTGCTCAAGATCGTCCGCGGGACGCCGAGGTTGTAGCGGAGATGCCCGGTCGCCGGACCGTCGAAGATCACGGTGTCGTACGCGCGCGCGCGACAGGCCACGTGCCACAACTTCCCGAGGACCGCGTAGTCGTCGAGCCCCGGGATCGCGCGCAGCAGTCGACGCATGAGCTTGTTGCCGAACACCGCGGAGGACAGGCGCTCGCTCTTGAGGATCATGCTGCCGTACTCACGCACGCAGACGTGCGGCACGACGCGCTGGATAAACAGGCGTGGCGCGAGCTCCTGGGGGACGTCTGCCAGCGTTGTGTGCCCGAGCATCCACGCGAGCCGGTCGTCTTGCCCGACCGTCGCGACCAACACGCGACGACCGCGCCGCGCGAGCTCGAGGCCCAGCATCGCTGACATCGCGGTCCGCCCCACGCCGCCCTTGCCGCTGATGATCAACAGCTCACGCTCGGCGAGCGCGTCGAGCACCTGGGACGCGGTGAGTGGGCTCCCCGAAGCGTTTTCCGCCACGGACATGGGCGGCTGAATCTGGCACAGCTTCGCCGAGCCCGCCAGCGCGCGACAGCCTGTTCGCGCCCGGCTTCGTGTCCTGCGTCGTCCGTCCTTCGCGCTCCTTCGCGCTCCGCTCTGCGCTCCTTCGCGCCCTCCCTCGCGCTCTCCTTCGCGCTCTCCTTCGCGCCTCCGAGCGGGCTGTCACGCGTCTGATCGCTTGACCTCGCGTGATACGCTAGCGATGGTTGCGCGCCTGCGCTCCGTGGCCCATCACGGTCGCCAGGCTGGCGCTGCTGCCGCAATTTGCCGTTTATCGACCCTGACGAACCGAGCTATGGCTGTCGAAATCAAGAACGCCCACGAGATCGAGAAGATGCGCGCGACCTGCCGGCTCGCCGCGTCTGTCCTCGAGTTCATTGAACCCTACGTCAAGCCAGGGGTCTCGACCGGCGCGCTCAACAAGCTGTGCCACGACTACATCATGGACCACGGCGCCTACCCCTCGCCGCTCAACTACAAGGGGTTCCCGAAGTCGATCTGCACCTCCGTCAACGAGGTCGTCTGTCACGGCATCCCCAACGACAAGCAGATCCTGCGCGACGGCGACATCATCAACCTCGACATCACGACCACGCTCGACGGCTACTTCGGTGACTGCTCGGACATGTTCGCGGTCGGCGAGATCGACGCGCGCGCGCGCAAGCTGATCGACGTGACCCGCGAGTGCCTGTGGCTCGGGATCCGCGAGGTCGCGCCGGGCAAGCGGCTCGGAAACATCGGCGCGTCGATCTACGAGTACGCGGCCGGTCGCCACGGCTACGGCGTGGTCGAGGTGTTCTGCGGGCACGGCATCGGGCGCGAGTTCCACATGGCGCCCCAGGTCTCGCACGTCGGCAGGCGCGGCACCGGGCGCCGCATGAAGGCCGGCATGACCTTCACCATCGAGCCGATGATCAACCTCGGCACCGCCGACTGCGAGATCCTCGATGACGGCTGGACCGCGGTCACGCTCGACCAGCGCCTCAGCGCCCAGGCCGAGCACACCATCCTGGTGACCAAGGAGGGCTTCGAGGTCCTGACCCTGCGCAAGGGCGGCTACGTCCCCGCCGACCTCGACCTCGACGCGGCCAGCTGATCCGCAGCGGCTCCGCGCGAGCGCACCACGAGAAACGCCCGGCTCGGCCGGGCGTTTTGCGTTCGTGACGGCGGCGGCCGCTACTCCTTCGCCTGCTCGTCGAAGCGGAAGTACCACATCATCGACTTCCAGTCGGCGGTGACCGAGCGCGTGTCCCCGAAGGGGTACTCCATGCGCGCGACGTAGACGACATCGGAGGTCGAGGGCCGCGTGAACATGAACTGGACGATCTCGGTCTTGCCCGTGCCGGCCTCCTCGTCACCGGGCGCCAGCAGCTCCGTGTAGATGCCGCGCTTGTCGTGGTAGTCGTCGTTGAAGCTGAGCTCGCGGACCTCGAAGCCCTCCTGCTGGTAGGCGTTGCGGAAGTACGCGACGGCGCGCTCGTCGATCGGGCGCTCTTTCTTGCCGACGTAGAAGGTCAGCGCGATCTCCTCGCTGAAGTCCGTCTCCGACGCGCCCATGTCGATGTCCTCTTCGCTGACGCTCTCATCGGCGGCCGAGGTGCAGCGCACGATCGGCGACCAGCCCGTCGGCGACTCAGGCTCGTGGCTGGGCTCGAAGCAATTCTTGAACACGTAGCGCGTCTCGGGGATCTCGAAGCTGAGCTTGAGGCCGGGGACCTTGATGAAATTGCCCTCTTTGCTGCCGCTGCTCGGCGAATCGATCCACTTGTAGGCCTCCGACTTGGGCTTACCTTGGTACCCCTTGTCCGTCTTGCAGCCGAGCGTCAGCGAGCAGGCGAGCGCGAGGGCGAAGCTGGCGAGAACGGTCGGGGTCGTGCGGCGTGGGCTCATCATTGCGTTCGTCTCTTTTTCTCTTCCGAGGCGGGCCGACAGTAACAAAATCAGCCCGGAGCGTGAACCCGCCCATCGATCGCCGCGGATCCGCGGCCTGCGGGGGCGAATTTGCGTGCAAACGCGCGCGTCGAGGCCGCCGAGGCCGCCACGGGCACCGATCGACCGCGACGAGCCCTGGGCGCCCCAGGATCCTCGCAGCTGACGGGCGCCCGCCATAAAACATGTCCAAACAGTCAGATAACAGCGAGATCGGTGCTAGTACAACGAAGCGGAGTTAGTGACAGCACGCTGTCAGCAGCCTGTCAGCCGCCGCGACGATGCTGACACCACGCTGTCAGCAGACCCCGCGTAGGCTGCCCGTCGTCGACCTCGCCACGGACGGCGAAGGTCACGAACCACGAACAAGGAAGATGGGCATCACGATGGACAACAATCACGCTTCAACCACGACCTCCGCCGAGCGCTGTGAAGACCGCGAGCGCGGCGAAGACATCAAGAACCGCGTCGTGTGGTTTGAGATCCTCGGTCAGGACGACGCGCGCTTGCGCGCGTTCTTCGGCGAGCTGTTCGACTGGCGCTTCACCGAGACGCATCAGGACTACAGCATGATCCCCGAGCCGCCGACCGGGATCGCCGGCGGCGTCGGCAAGACCAGCAAGGAGGGCTGCCGCGGCTGGGCGACGTTCTACGTCCAGGTCCAGGATATCGACGCCTCGCTCGCGCGCGCGGGCACCCTCGGCGGCTCCACCGTGATGCCCGTGATGACGCTGCCCGACGGCATGCGGATCGCGGTCTTCGCGGACCCGGAGGGCCACCCCGTCGGCCTCGTGCAGCGCGCCGCCTGAGCGCGTGGACCCTGGCGCCCGCGACATCCCCCGCGGCGCGCCGGCGCCAGGGTCTGCCATCATGACCGCACCCACCCCATGCGACGCGCCGACCGACTCTTTCAGCTCGTGCAGCTGCTGCGGAACCGACGGTTCGCCACCGCCGAGACGCTGGCGGGCGAGCTGGGAATTTCAAAGCGCACCGTCTACCGCGACATCCGCGACCTCGAGCGCTCGGGCGTGCCGATCCGCGGCGAGGTCGGCGTCGGCTATCAGCTCGACCGCAGCTTCGAGCTCCCTCCCATGGCGTTCACGGCCCAAGAGCTCGAGGCGCTGATCCTCGGCGCGCGCTTCGTCGAGACCTGGGGCGATCGCGATCTCGCGATCGCGGCCCGCGGCGCCATGGCGAAGATCGAGGCCGTGCTGCCGGAGCCGCTGCGTCGCGCCAACGCCGAGACCGCCCTGTTCGCGCCGGGCACCCGCACGGCCAGCGACATGGCCCGCTTCCTCGGGCCGCTGCGGCGCGCGATCGCGTCCCGCACCAAGCTCCGCCTCGCCTACACGCGCGCGGACGGGCAGCGCAGCGAGCGGACGATTCGCCCGCTGGGGCTGTTTTACTGGGGCACGAGCTGGTCGCTGGGCGCCTGGTGTGAGCTGCGCGCGGACTATCGCAACTTCCGCTCGGACCGCATCTCCGGCCTCGAGGCGCTCGACGAGGTGTTCGAGGACGACGAGTCGATCTCGCTGACGGACTTCATCGAGACCATGAAGGCCGAGGCCGAGGAGGCCTGCGCGGCCTGGCGCGCGCGCGAGCGCGCGCGCGAGACCTGCGACGACGATGCGTGAGCCGCCCGCCGGGCGACGATTCGTGCCACCCTCGTGGGCGAGATGTTGAGCTCGGCTCCCGCGGCGGCGATCGACAGCGTGCACATCGCCTTCAGCCCCGAGGGCTTGAAGCTGCTCAACGTGATCATCGCGCTGATCATGTTCGGGATCGCGCTCGACCTGCGAGTCGCGGACTTCCGCCGCGTCGTCACGCGGCCGCGCGCGGTGCTCGTCATCCTCGTCACCCAGCTCGCGCTGCTGCCGGCGATGACCTTCGGGCTGACGCAGCTCCTCGACATCGCGCCCAGCGTCGCGCTCGGCATGATCCTGGTCGCGGCCTGTCCCGGCGGCAACGTCTCGAACCTGATGACGCACCTCGCCCGCGGCAACACCGAGCTCTCGGTCACGCTGACCGCGATCGTGACGGCCGGCGCGGTCCTGTTCACGCCGCTCAACCTCTCGCTGTGGGCCTCGCTCGACCCCGGCACGCGCGAGCTCTTGCGGGTCGTGCAGCTCGAGCCGCTCGACATGTTCTTCACGATCTTCGTGATCCTCGGCCTGCCGCTCGCGCTCGGCATGGTGATCGCCGCCCGCTTCCCGGCCTTCGCTAGCCGCGCGCGCGGCCCGTTCCGGCGGGCCTCGATGGTGTTCTTGATGGCCTTCATCGTCATGGCCGCCGCGAAGAACTGGTCGGCCTTCATGCTGCACCTGCCGGAGATCTTCCCGATCGTCATCCTGCACAACGCGCTCGCGCTCGCGCTCGGCTTCGCGGCCGCGACGGTGTTCCGCCTCGGCGCCCGCGAGCGCCGGACCGCGACCATCGAGATCGGGATCCAGAACGCCGGCCTCGGCCTGATCCTGATCTTCGCGTTCTTCGACGGCCTCGGCGGGATGGCCTACACCGCGGCGCTGTGGGGCGGCTGGCACATCGTCGCCGGCTTTATCCTGATGTCCGTATGGTCACGTCGCCCGCCCCGCGAGCCCGCCGCGGGGGCTCCCGCGCGCTAAGGCGGGCGCGCCGCCGCCTCGCGCCGGGGTCATCGCTGCTACGATCCCCAGCGTGTCACCGCGCGTCGTCACGCCCCGCTCTCCTGTCGCTGTAGCTGTCTCTTCAGCCCTGTTGCTCGCGTGCGGCGGTACGCCCTCGTCGTCGACCCAGGCCCCCGAGACCTCCGAGACCAGTCAAGGCGCCGCGCAGACAAGCGCCTCGGCGAGCTCGAGCGGTGACGCGAGCACGAGCTCGACGACGGCGGCGGCGACGACGACGACGGCGGCCACCACCGCCGCGAACACCTCGGGCGGCGCGGGCGAGCGGCTCGTGCTGCTCGGAGGACAGCTCGCCGGCGGCGGCCGCCTCGATCTCGAGATCCAGGCCGGCGACATCACCAAGACCGGCGTGTTCGACGAGGACACCCTCGAGGGCGCGGAGATCATCGACGTCAGCGGTCGCTGGCTGAGCCCCGCGTTCATCGACAGTCACGTGCACCTCGCCTACCTCCCCGTCGCCGAGTCGCTCGCGGCGGGCGGGATCGCGGCGGCCGTCGACCTCGCCGCGCCGCTCCCGTTCCTCGACCGCCTGCCCGCGCGCCCGCGCGTGCTCGCCTCGGGACCGATGGTGACCGCGGTCAGCGGCTACCCCACGCTCGGCTGGGGCGCGAACGGCTACGGCATCGAGTGCGAGGACGCGGCGGCGGCGACGGCCGCCGTCGACCTCGTGGTCGAGCGCGGCGCGGCGGTGATCAAGCTCCCGATCACCAACCCGCCGAGCCTCGAGCTCGAGGCGCTCACGGCCGCGACCGCGCGCGCCCACGAGCGCGGCCTCAAGGTCACGACCCACGCCCTCGAGGACTCGCACGTGCAGCTGGCCGCGAGCGCCGACGTCGACGTCCTCGCGCACACGCCCGTGCTGCCGCTCGAGGCCGCGACCGTGAGCAGCTGGAGCGGGCGCGCCGTGATCACGACGGCGGCGGCCTTCGGTGGCAGCCAGACGACGCTCGACAACCTCGCGGCGCTGCAGGGCGCCGGCGCGACGATCCTCTACGGCACCGACCTCGGCAACACGCAGGACGCGGGCATCCAGAGCGCCGAGCTCGCGGCGCTCGTCAACGCCGGCTTGAGCGGCGCCGAGATCCTCGCGGCCGGGACGACGACGCCCGCCAGCTACTGGGGGCTACGCGATCTCGGGAGCCTCGAGGTCGGCAAGGCCGCGAGCGTGCTGGTGCTGCAAGACGACCCCGTCGAGACGCCGATGACGCTCAGCGCCCCGATCATGGTGTTTATCGACGGCGAGCAGCTGCGCTGAGGGATCGCGGGCGCGATCGCGCCCGCGCGCGCGGTTTTCTCTATAGTGCGCGGCATGAACTTCCTTCATCCGCGCGCGCGCTCGTCCGCCACCGTCTTGAGCCTCACGCTCGCCGTCACCAGCTGCGGTGACAGCGGCTCCTCGACCACCGCCGGCAGCGCCTCCGAGACCGCCGCCGACAGCGACAGCGGCACCACCGGCGCCACCGACGACGCGACCTCGAACGACACCACCGGCTCCGCGCCCACCGGGACCGCGTCGCAGACCGGCACGACGAGCGCCGGCACGACCAGCGCTGGCACGACCAGCGCTGGCACGACGAGCGCTGGCACGACCAGCGCCGACACGACCACAGGCGCCGAGACCACGGGTGGCGGAAAAGACAGCTGCCTCGCGGCCTGCGAGAAGCTCGTCAGATGTGAGCCCGACCATCCGCTGGACGAGTGTCTCGAGGAGTGCGCCCCCCCGCCCGACGCCTCTGTGGAGTGCCTGGACGCCCTCGAGACGCTCACCCAGTGCATCACGCGCGCGAGCTGCGATGACCTCGCGGAGGTCGCGTGCATCGAGGAGGGCGTCGAGTACGAGGAGCTCTGCGACGGCGGCTTCGAGACCGGCGGGCAGGAGTGCGCCATCGGGGGCGAGGGTGACATGAGCGGCTGCAAGTTCTCGATCGAGTGCCCCGACGAGTCGCTCTCGATGCAGTGCTCCGAGGACAAGTGCAGCTGCTTCGCCAACGGTGAGCCCGACGGCGAGTGTCAGATCCCGGGCGTGTGCAGCGGCGATAAGGACGCCCTCGACCTGCTGCTCGAGTGCTGCGACTACGAGCCCTAGCGAGGTCCCCGACGGTTAACGATCAACGCGCTCTCGCCGAGACGGCGGGAGCGCGTTGGGGTCAACGGGAGCGCGGCTAGCCCGAGAGCATCGCCGTGAGCGCGCGCTGGCTGACCCCGCTCGGCCACTGCGTGCGCGGGCCGTGGGTCGCGTCCTTGAGCGACACGCCCCGCAGGGTCGTGAGCTGCAGGCCCGTGTTGCGAAGATCCGCGAGATGCAGGTTCGCGCCGTCGAGCTGACTGCGGCTCAGATCCGCGTCGCGCAGGTCGACCTTCACGAGCCGCGCGTTGCGGAGATCCGTGTTGGGGACCAGCGCCCCGCGCATCGAGGCGCCCTCGAAATTTGAATCGCGCAGATCGTCCGAGAGGTACGCCTTCTCGAGGTTGGCGCGCTCGAAGTTGGAGTTGCGCAGCTGGCACTTCGAGAACATCACGCCGAGCATGTCGGAGTCGGCGCAGTTGCAGTCCGTGAATTTACAGTCACGAAACTGCGAGCGCGCGAGCGAGGCGGTCGAGAAGTCGCAGCCCGCGAAGCTCGAATTCTCCGACTCGACGCGGGTGACCTCCGCGCCGCGAAAATCACAGCGCTCGGCCGTCGCGCCGCGCATGCACACGCCGTTGAGCGAGGTGCCCGAGAAGCGGGCCCCGACGAGGCGGGCCTCGTTGAGCGCGCAGCGGACGAGCTTCGCCTTGTCGAAGATCGCCCCCTCCGCGTCCATCTCCGAGAGATTGCAGCCGCTCAGCTCCGCGTTGAAGAACCGGGTCCGGTGGGCGATCACCTTGACGAAGCGCGCGCCGGTCGGCTCGCAGGTGGACGGATCCACGAGGTTGGTCGGGCGCCCGCTGACGTCGCTGAAGTCGGCGTCGGACAGGTCGGCCTGGTTGAAGTCCGCCTTCACGAGCTTCGCGCCGCACAGCTTCGCGCCGCACAGCTTCGCGCCCGAGAGGTTCGCGTGCCGCAAATCCGCGCCCGTCAGGTCCGCGCCCGTCAGGTCCGCGCCGCGGAGGTCAGCGCGCGCCAGGATCGTGTCGGTGAAGTCGATCCCGTGCAGCGTCTTGTTGCTCAGGTCGACGCCGCGGAGGGAGAGCTTCTTGCGCCCGTTCTTGTACTTCGCCCAGGCCTCTACCGGCGACTCCGCCTTGAAGGCGTCGAGCGCCCCTTTGGCCACTGCAGCGCCCTTCTTCGATGATCCACGTCCGCTCGTCGCCAAACCGCTCGTCCCTTCTCCCGGGGTCTCGTCCGTCGCGCGCTCGCTCGCGCTCATCGTCCGCTGCGCTCACTACGAGTCAAGGCGGTTAGCATGTCTCCACGGACAGACCAACGACCTTTGCTGCGTTGAGTGTAGTGACCTGAATACCCTATCATACTCAGGATGCGCCGCGCAAGTCGTCCGCAGAGGCGTGCGCGCGCGCGTCAATAGTGACAGTGGGTCCGCGGCGCGCGACGCCTCGAGCGCCGCGTCGCGCCGCGCCGAAACCCCATTCTCCGCCAGCACGGCGCGCGCTCCCTCGACCTCGGCTTGTACATACACGACGCGCGTCGGCGGAGCTCGAGCGCGCGCCGGGGCCCCCGCGCGCTCAAACATGTCTAGTCGGTCATGTTGTGAAAGCCGCGTCGAGTCACGCGGACACAGCGTTCGCCGTCGCCGCGCTCGCGCTCGCCGAGCTCCTCGCGCGCGCGGCCCCGCGTCGGTCGAGCGGCACGGCACGCGGCGCTGGCCGACGCCCTGATCATCGCCGGGCTCGCCAGACCGCGGGACCTGCCGCGGATCATCCGCCTTCTCACGGCGCCGGCGACGACGCTCTCCAGCCTGATGATCACCGCGCAGAGCAGGGGAGCTTCACGCCGCTGATCCGCGAGCGGCTCGACGCGCTGATCCTGATGAGCCTACTTCGCCGGCTCCTCGTCCGCGCGCGGGTCGCCGTCGGCGTCGAGCTCGACGACCGCGCGCGCCCCCAAGACGCCCTCGGCCGCGAGCGCCGTGAGCCCAGGGCGCACCACCGCGGCGTCCCCGACGACGAGCACGACGTAGCCCTCGCTCGGCACGTGCGCGCGGGCGGCCGCCGTGATCGCGTCGACGTCGACGCGCTTCACGGCGCGCTGGTAGCCCGCGTACCAATCGAGCGGGAGCCCGTAGAACACGAGCCCGCGCACCGTCGAGAGCGTGCCCTGTGCCGTGGCGAAGCGCGCGGGCAGGGCCAGCAGCGCCCCGTCGCGCTCGCGCTTGAGCTCCGCCTCGGTCGCGGGGCGCGTGTGGATCGCGGCCAGCTCGACCGCGAGCTCGCGCAGCGCGTCGGCGGTCGCGTCGGTCCGCACCGAGGCGCCGGCGCGCAGGTAGCCGCGCGCGCGGGTGTATCGGAAGCCGGCCCGGCCGCCGTAGGAGTAGCCCTTATCCTCCCGCAGGTTCATGTTGATCCGGCTCGAGAAGGAGCCGCCCAGGATCTGCGCCATGAGATAGGTCGCCGCGTAGTCCTCGGCCGCGCGCGCGGGCCCCGGGGCGCCGACGGCGATCACGGACTGGGCCGCACCTGGCACATCGACCAGGAAGATCACGCCGCTCTGGGGCGCGGCCTCGGGCGCCGGGGCGGCGGCGGGCGCCTCGCCCGTCCAGCGCTCGAGATGGGTCTGAAACGCGAGCTCCAGCGCAGACTCGTCGGGCGCGCCGCTGAGGTACAGCCGCGCGCCCGCGGGCGCGAGCTGGCGCGCCAGCCGGCGACAGTCGCGGACGCGGACGGCGTCGAGGCTGTCCTCGGTCTCCAGCCGACCGCGCGGGTGGTCTTGACCCCACAGCAGCGCGCTGAACAGGCGCCGGCTGATCGCGCGGGCGGACCCCCGCGCCTGCGCGAGATCGGCCTTGCGCTGCGCGCGGAGGCGATCGAGGTCCGCGCGACGCAGCCCTGGCTCTTGGATCATCTCGGCCATGAGCGCGAAGGCGTCGTCGAAGCTCGAGTTGAGGCTGCGCAGGTTGACGCTGGTGGTGTCGTCGCTCGCGCCGCTCCAGACCCGCACCGCGAGGTCGGCCTGCCGCGCGCGGAAGCTGGCGCGATCTCGCTGGCGGGTGCCCTCGTCGAGCAGGTCCATGCACAGCGAGGTCATGCCCGCCTTGTTCGGGGGATCGACGAGCGCGCCGAGTTCGAACTGCAGCGACAGCGAGATGGTCGGCAGCGGCGCGCTCGGGACCGCGTAGACCTGCACCCCGTTGCTCAGGGTGTAGGGCGCGATCTCGGGGGGCGTGAACGCGGGGATCGGCCCCGCGCTGGGCTGGGCGTCGCGGAAGCTCTCGTCGGCCCAGACCGCGTCCTCGGCCGTCACGACGTCGGGCTCGGCGGGGCGCGCGGTCGGCTTGAGCGGGTCGTTGCTGGGCTGCCCGGCGCAGCCTTGTTGCGTGAGCGCGAGCGCGAGCGTGAGCGCGAGCCCGGAGCACGCCCCGCGCGCGCGGCGTACTCCGGGACGCTTCACGGGGACGAAGCGATGAACATGTCTCATCGAGCACCTCCCTGCCCTGGCGCGGTGACGACCTCGACCCGGGGGCGCGTGAGCCAGGCCTTGGCGACCGCCTGCACGTCCGCCGGCGTCACGGCCCGCATCCGCTCGATGTAGCGTCGCGCGTAGCCGGGATCGCCCGTGTAGTGATTGTACCACTGGAGCCGGTTCGCGCGCGCGCTGAGCCGCTCGAGGCTCCACACGAAGGACGACTCGGTCGCCAGCACGACGCGGCGCAGCTCCGCCTCGCTCGGCGGCGCGGCGACGAGCCGCGCGAGCTCCTCGGAGAGCACCTCCTCGACCCGCGCCAGCGCGGCGCCGGGCTTGAGCGTGACGGCGATGTCGAAGCTGCCCGCGTACTGCGCCGCGTCGTGATAGACGCTCACCGAGCGCGCGAGCTGCAGCTCGTCGACGAGGCGACGGTGCAGCCGCCCCCAGCCGGAGTCGCCCAGGAGCGCCGCGAGCACGCGCAGCTCGACGGCGCCCTCGGCGAGCACCGCGGGCGCGTGCCAGGCGTAGTGCACTCGCTCGAGCCGCGCGAAGGGATCCTCGACCCGCTCACGCGCGGTCGTGGTCAAGGGCGGCGGCGGGACCTCAACTCGCTTCGCGCGGGGGAGCGCGGGGAAGCTGGCGAACCACTTGCGCACCAGCTGCTTCGCGCGCTTGGTTTCGAAGTCGCCGGCGAGCACGAGCGTGGCGTTGCTCGGCGTGTACCACCGGCGGAAGAAGCCCTTGACGTCCTGCAGGCTCGCGGCCTCGAGGTCCGCGTGGCGCCCGATCGTCAAGTAGCGGTAGGGGTGCCCCTCGGGGTAGAGCGCGGCCGCGACGACGAAGCGCTCGCGGCCGTAGGCCACGTTGTCGTAGCGCTGGCGACGCTCGTTGCGGACCACGTCGCGCTGGTTGGCGAGGCTCTGCTCGGTCAGGAGCTCGAGCATGAAGCCCATGCGGTCGCTCTCCATCCACAGCGCCGTCTCGAGCTGGTGCGCGGGCACGGTCTCGAAGTAGTTCGTGCGGTCGCGGTTCGTCGTGCCGTTGACGCCGGTCGCCCCGAGCTCGCGCAGGATGTCGAAGTGACGGTCCTCGCCGACGTGCTTGCTGCCCTGGAACATCATGTGCTCAAACAGGTGCGCGAAGCCGCTGCGGCCCGGCTGCTCGTCGCCGCTGCCGACGTGGTACCAGATGTTGACCGCGACCAGCGGGACGCGCCGATCCTGGTGCAGGATCACCTCGAGGCCGTTGTCGAGCTGGTAGCGCTCGTACGCGATCTCGACGTCCGGCGGCGGGCTCAGGGGCCGCGTCTCCACCTCCGCGGTGGCGGCCGCCGAGGCGGCGGTCGGCCCGCCTCGCGCCGCCTCGCCACCCTGCTGGCCGGCCACGGCCAGCGCCACGCTCATGATCACAGCCCACGATCCCATTCGCTCTCCCAGCTCGCGCGGTCCCGCCGCGTGACCGCGCGCGCGTGAGCTCACGCCGCCACGCGGAGGCTCTATGGTCGCCGATCGACGGGCCGGCGGGCAAGCGGCGCCGTGATCAAACATGTGCGAATATGCATGTTTTTTAATTCATGTCTATAAAGACTGATTTAGTTCTCGCGCTCGCGCGACCGCTCACGCGCGCAGTCGCGAGCGGCGGACGTCTGCACGCGACGGCCGACGCGCCGCCGCCAGCCCGTCGCGCGAGACCGAAATCAGCGCGCACGCGCAGGCGCGCGGCCGGCAGTCTCCGCGTCCTCGCGCCGCGCGCGGGTGCCGTACAATCCGCCCCGGATGCTCAGCACGCCGATTCGCTTCCTGTTCGACTTCATCTCGCCGTTCTCGTACCTCGCGTGGCAGTGGATCCACGAGCTCGCGGAGGCGCACGAACGCCCGATCGAGTACCAGCCGATCCTGTTCGCGGCGCTGCTCAACCACCACGGCCAGCTCGGGCCCGCCGAGATCGAGCCGAAGCGGCGCTTCATCTTCAAGCAGGTGCTGCGCCGCGCGCACGCGCTTCGCCTCCCGCTCGCGCCGCCGCCCGCACACCCTTTTAACCCGCTGCTAGCGCTGCGCGTCGCCTCGGTCGATCTGCCGCCTGAGCAGCGCCGTCTCGTAATTGACACGCTGATGCGCGCGGTCTGGGGCGGAGGCCCCGGCGCGGAGAACCCCGCGACGGTCGCGGTGCTGCTCGACGCGGCTGGCCTCGAGGGCACCTCGTTGGTCGCGCGCGCGGGCGAGGACGAGATCAAGGACCGGCTGCGCGCGAGCACGGGGCTGGCGATCGAGCGCGGCGTCTTCGGGGTCCCGACGGTGCTCGTAGACGACGAGCTGTTCTGGGGCAGCGACACCCGCGACGACATCGAGCGGTTCCTCGCCGGGAAGGACCCCATCGCTGCGGATCTCATGCGGCGCTGGGAGAAGATCGAGCCGTCCGCGCGTCGCCCCGGGTCCGCCCGCGCTCGCGGCAGCGGCCGTGATGATACGCGCAACAGCTGACTCGAGACCGCGCGATCGTGGGGCGTTTGACCTCGTCGACCCGCGCTCGAGCGCGATGTGATCGCCGGCGAGTGATCGGTCCTCACTCGATCGCGAAAAAAATTCTACTGGTCGCTCTGTATCGGCTCGTGTAGCCTATGCCCGTTGGAGCTGATCCGGGGTATTGCTCGCTCGAGCCGCTGCGCAGCGCGGGCTCCGGAGACATCAGCGGCCCCGTCCCACGAGCGTGTACGCGGGCCCGAGCGAACGCAGGCCTGAGCCGACGACCCTTCCCCCACAGCGAGCCCATGGCGCGGGCGTGGCTCCGCCCCAACCATCACGCTGCGTCCGCGCCTGGGTTCGCATTTTTTTGCAGGGGGGTCAGCGGTATTCGGAGCCGCGAGGGCATCGCGCGCGTCGCCGCGATTTTTTCGCACAGGTTTAAAAAGTCATGTCCACACGGGCATACTCGACGCGCGCGGGCTGAGAACGTCCTCGCGGCCGACTCGGAACTTTCGCGTCCGCGCGCTGTCCGACGCTCTGACGCGCGCCGACGGGCGCGCGAGCCCGACACCATGCGCATCGCCGCCGCCCGCCCCCTCCCGCTGCGCCTGCTGACCGCGTGCTCGCTGCTCGCCCCGACCGTCGGCTGCAAGTCCGGCTCCCGCGAGTCGGTCCAGGGCGCGCGCGAGGACGTCGCGAGCGCGACCGGTACGCCGACAGAGCCCGAGGCGCCGCCGCGCCCGCTCTATGACGACGCCGGCTTCCACGCCCCCGATCGCGCGGCGCGACGCGCCGCGGTGGGCTCGCTCGAGTCGCTGCCGCCCACGCTCCAGCGCGCGTTCTCCGAGACCACCGCGTTCCGCCCGGTGAACCCGCCGGACCCCGGCGACTGGCTGGCGGAGCATCGCGAGCCCGGGCAGAGCTTCGCGCGATTCCAGCGCGTCGCGCCCAACGTCCCGAGCGACGCGCGCCGCACGATCTATGTGCAGCCGATCGGCGCGACCGCGGACGCGCCGATCGAGACGCTCTCGCGCTTCACCGCCGACTACTTCCAGCTGCCGGTCAAGACGCTCCCGAGCGTCCCCGTGGACGGGCTGCCCGTGACGCGCCGGCTCAACGACGATGTCGAGCAGCTGCTCGCGCCCGAGCTGCTCACCTGGCTCGCGAAGCGCCTGCCGGAGGACGCCTACTGCCTGATCGGCGTCACGATGGTCGACCTCTACCCCGACCCCGAGTGGAACTTCGTGTTCGGCTACGCCTCGCTCTCGGAGCGCGTCGGCGTCCACAGCTTCGCGCGCTACGACCCGAGCTTCTACGGCCGCGCCGACAGCGTGAGCGACGGGGTCCGCGACGCGCTGATCCTCGACCGCGGCGCGAAGGTCATGGCCCACGAGATCGGGCACATGTTCGGGATGCGCCACTGCGTGCACTACGACTGCGTGATGAACGGCTCCAACCACCTCGACGAGGCCGACGGTCAGCCGATGCACCTGTGCCCGCTGTGCCTGCGCAAGCTGCAGACGAGCGTCGGCTTCGAGCCCGACGCGCGCTACCGTCAGCTCTCGACGCGCTACGAGCAGCTGGGGATGACGCGCGAGGCGACCTGGACACGCGAGCGCGCCGCCTACGTCGCGGGCGACGCAGACGACGCGGAGTAGCGCTCGACTCGCCGCGTCACTGGGCGGTGAAGATGCAGCGCGTGGTCGGGATGATGTAGTCGGCGAGCACGTAGAGGTAGTAGTCCTTGCCGGCCTCGAGCGCCGGCGGCTCGCCGCCGGACTCGGGGATCCGCTGCGTCCAGCCCTCGGGGATGTCGCCGTAGCGGATCCCGCTCTTGATCGGGTCGCCGGTCCAGGGGACGATGATGTTCCACAATGTCCCTTCGGGCAGATCGAGGTTCGGGGGGACCGTCGGGTTGGCGGCGTCGGCCTCGAGCACGTAGACCAGCCGCGCGGGGCTGCCCTCCCAGGTGATGACGCCGTCCTGCACGCCCTCGCCGTTCTCGCAGCGCCCGGGCTCGTAGATGAGCTGCTCGTAGAGCGGGCCGCCGAACGGCTCGTTGTCGCCGAAGTCCGCCTGCGTGTAGCCGAGGCGCTGGAGCTCGTTGGCGAAGAACGCGGTCATGCGCTCCTCGTCGGTGCTCGGCATCCCGTTCTCGCGGCTGAAGCCGTTGTTCTCCTCCGGCGGGAACGCGCCGAAGGAGCTCGAGTCGATCCAGCCGGCCATCATCGCCAGGCCGCTCGGGTAGAAGGTGTCGACCCACAGCGGCGAGGCCTCAATGTACCAGTTGCTCGGGCCGTCGGGCGCGAGCTCGCTGGAGTGACAGCACACGCAGGCGCAGGCCTCGACCTGCTCGGTGACCCAGGCCAGCTCGGCCATGTACTCGTCGTCGGCGAGGCGCGGGTCGTCGGGGTCAAACTCGTCGGTCGCCGGGTTCGCGGGGCCGTAGGGGCGCTGGGTGTAGATCGGGTCGCAGGAGGCGTAGTCGGCGAACTTGCGCCCGGCCTCGGTGCACGAGTGGATGTCCTCGCGCGTGCAGACCTCGCCGTCGTCGTTGACGCCCTGCGGCTCGCCGTCCATCGGCGGCACGCAGATCAGCTCACCGGCCTGAAACGCCTCGTCCGAGGGGATCCCGGGATCCTCGGGGTTACCGCCGCACACCGGCGAGGGGTCGAACACGCCGCCGCCGAAGAACTGACAGCCGCGCTTCGACGAGGCGCAGTCCGCCTCGTCGTCGCCCGGCATCTGGATCGCGTACACGTCGTCGTCTTCGGCGTTCATGATGCAGCGCCCGAGCGTCGACTCGTAGTTGCAGGCGGCGCCCCACTCGAACTCGCCCTTGGCGTCCTGGCAGTCCTCGGAGGCCACGCCCTCGTCCCAGGCCTCGCCGAGGTACTCGCGGCACTCCTCGCGGTTGGAGAAGCGATTGACGTAGACGCACTTGCCCTGGACGAATTCAGGGATGTCGGAGATGTCCTCGAGCGCGCAGCTCGTGCTGGTCAGGCCGAGCGCGCCCCCGAGACCGAGCGTCCCGATCGAGAGCGCGAGGCTGGCGAGCTTCGAGGCGCGGTGTGACGAGATTGGGTGCATGGCAGGGTCTCCCGAGTTCGAACGAAATAGAGTTTGAACAATCTTGTTCAGTCTTTGTATCAATATATCCAACCTCGTCCGCCCGCAACATTTTTTTGCTCGCCCGAGCAAAAATAATTTTTCGGATGAAAACGCCGGAATGACGTGATCTACCGGGTCAACGCAGGAAATCCGCGCACATAACGCCGGAACATCGCGGCGCTCACGCGACCGAACAAACATTAAACAAAACGCGCGATCACTCACGCAGGCGCGACCGCGAGCGTCCACCCGCGCACCACACCTGCGGCCACGACGGTCGGCTGCCGGTCGCTATCCGCGCGTCGGATCGGCGGCGCAGCGGAAGCCGATCGCGTGGGTGTGCGTCTCGGCCGCCTGCGGGTACCGCAGCGCCGGATCCGCGTGCGCCGGCTCGCTGCTGTTGAACGCGCCGCCACGGATCACGCGCTTGCCCTTGAAGTCCATCTTGGTCAGCGGCTCGGCGGCGCCCTCGTAGGGCGCGAAGCTGTCGGCGGTCCATTCGAAGACGTTGCCGATCATGTCGCTGAGGCCAGCTTGGGTCTTCCCGCTCGGGAAGCTGCCGACCGGCGCGGTGCCGACGAAGTCGTCATCGCCCGCGTGCAGCGGATCGACCGCGTCGAGCCCTTTCTCGCCGCGCCAGCGCAGACACTCGGCGCCGCAGACGTTGGCGTGCTGCTCGGTCGGCGGCTCATCACCCCAGGGGAACACGCGCCCGTCGGAGCCGCGCGCGGCGAACTCCCACTCGGCCTCGCTCGGTAGCCGCTTGCCCTGGGTCTTGCAATAGTGATCGGCCTGGGCCCAGGTCACGCAGTTGATCGGGTGCTGCGCGCGATCCTCGACGCCCTCGTTGCAGAGCTCGCTGAAGATCTCGCGCTGCTTCTTCCAGTCCGCTTTCTTGGTCGAGCCGGGCCGCGGCCAGAAGCTGTCTCGGAACGCGCGCTTGCACTCGCCGCGCTCCGAGCAGTCCTGGTACGCGGCGACCGTGACCTCGCGCTCGTCGATGCAGTAGTCGGCGACCTCGACCTGATGGGCCGGGCGCGCCATGAGCAGCGCGCTGCGCTCGAGGTCGTCGCTGCCCATGAAGAACTTCCCCCCGGTGATCAGGCGCATGTCCTCGGGGCAAGGCGGCGCCTCCGCGTCGGCGTCGCCTTCGCTCGCGGCTTCGTCTCCGCCGCTCGCCTCGGGCTCCTCCGCGACCTTCTCCGCGACCTTCGGGACGTCCTCGACCGGCTGGGGCTCATCCCCGGCGCTCGCGAGGTACACGCCGACGCCCACGACCAAGAGCGCGACGAGCCCGCCGACCGCGATGAGCGGGGCCATGTTGCGGGCGGGCGGCGCCGCGCTCGGGGCGAGGCCCGGCGGCGAGGTGTCGGCGCCGCTCACCTGCGTCACGCCCTTCGAGCTCGTCGCTACGCCCGCCGCGGCGCCGGTCGGTGAATTCACGTAGGCGAGCGTCCCCGTCGACGGCGCGCCAGCGACGGCGGGTGTCGAGACCGTCGCTGCCCGATGCGCGGTGATCTTCGAGGCGGCGCCGCTCGGCCCGCCGGTCCCGGGGGCGATCACCACGTCGGCGGTCGGCATCGCCGGGTAGTCGGCGATCCCGAGCGCGCCCGCCAACGCGATCCAGAACTCGCCGATGCTCTTGTAGCGATCGACCACGTTAAGCGCGCACGCGGTCTGGAACACTTCCTCGACCGCGTCGGGCACCTCGAGGCCCCGGCCCCGCGGCGTCGGGCGCTCGTTGGGGTTTTGGCTGGCGAAGGCGAGCTGCATGAAGGTCTCGCCCATCAGCGGCGGCGCGCCGCCCTGCATGAGCTCGACGAACACCAGCGCGAGCCCGAACACGTCGGTCCACGGGCCGGTCGCGCCGAAGCGTCGATCGAACTGCTCGGGCGCGCCGTAGTTGGGCGTGAACGAGGTCGGCGACGAGCCGGTCGTGGCGAGCGCGGTCGCGGCCTGGGACTGCATGACCTTGGCGATCCCGAAGTCGAGGACCTTGATGGTCGCGCCCGACTCGAGCGCGCCGCCGATGACGAAGAAGTTGTCGGGCTTGATGTCGCGGTGGGCGACGCCGTGGCTGTGCGCAAGCGCCAGCGCGCGCGCGGCCCCGTCGAGCAGCTGGAAGACCTCCTCCGCCGATCGTTTCCTGGCCTTTGGAACATCCTGCTCGTCGCGCAGGAAGCTGTTGAGCGGCGCCCCCTCGAGCCACTCGAGCACCATGTAGGGCAGCCACGCCCCCGAGGGCGCGATCACGCTGCCGATGTCGCGCGCCTGCACGATCGCGGCGGTGCGGCTCGAGAGCGCGCTGAGCAGCTTGCCCTCCTGGATAAAACCCTCGAGCAGCGAGTCGCGCATCGACGCCGGCGCCGACGACAACGCGGTGAACACCTTGACCGCGACCGGCTGATCCCAGATCTCGTGCTGCGCGCGGTACACGACCCCGAACCCGCCGACGCCGATGACCGCGTGGATCCGGTACTTGTCGGCGAGCAGCGTCCCGACCAGGCCGTACTCGTCGACGTGCCCGCTCACGCGTGGTCGCTTTCTCGCGCGAGGACGGGTTGCCGGGATGACATGTGCGCTGTCACGGGGAAGAGCTTGCCACGAAAGCACGCCCTCCGCGGTAGGGTCGATCGCGTCGCCACCGGCGAACGTTACCGATCTGGACAGCTGACCGCTCCGTCGGCCACCGCGCGCGCCGCGACCGAGCGATTCGCTAGCGTTTTTGCCCATGGCCGCGTGGCACATCGCTTGTATGTGCTCCTCGGGTGCTCCAACAATCCGCGCCCCGCCATCCGCCCGCGCCCGCGTCCTCGCCCGAGTCCACCGACTCTCAAGGACCCACGACGCGATCTACAACAGGATCAATAACGCGCCGAAGCACGCTACAGGCCCTCGAGCGGCCGCGTGAACGCCTGTTGGTGTTCGGCCCGGCCGCGCTAGCGGACGTCGAGCTCATCGCCCTGCTGCTCGGGGGCGGACACGCGGTCCAGCGCGGGCTCCGGCTCCTCCAGCACGTCGGCGGCCTGGCCGGCCTGACCCAGGCCGTGCCCCAGGAGCTGCTCGAGTGCCGCGGCGTCGGCGAGGCCTCGGCGACCTCGATCTGCGCGGCGATCGAGCTCGCCCGCCGAATCGCGCGCCTCGAGCTGCCCTACCAACGCCCGCTGCGAGATCCCGGCGAGGTCTCACGGTTCGCGCGCGAGGCCCTGCGGGGCGCGCCGCAGGAGACCTTCCTCGTCGTCGGCCTCGATTCGCGCCAATTCGTGCGCATCGTTCGGACCGTCGGCCTCGGCAGCATTTCGCGCGTCGAGGTCCACCCGCGCGAGGTGTTCCGCCCGTTGATCCGGGCCGGCGTGCACTCAGCCCTGTTCGTCCACAATCACCCGAGCGGAGAGCGCATGCCCAGCCAGTCCGATGTCTGCGTCACCCAGCGGCTCGCCGAGATCGGCGCGATGCTCGGCATCCCGGTGCTCGATCACATCGTCGTCACCGACTTCAGCAGCGTCTCCATGGCCGAGCAGGGGCTCATGCCCGCGCCTGCGCCGACCGCAGGCCGCGATCCGCCGACCTGACAATTCTCCGTGACCCGCGTGCGCCGTGGACCGCGCCCACGGGCCGCGCGCGGGACACCGTGGTATCGTATGTGAACGTGCATTCCCCTCGACCTGGACGCTCGACGCGCGGATACACCCGCGCGCCAGGCCTCGCGTCGGCCGCTCTCACGATCCTCGCGCTCGCGCTCGCGTGCTCGAACGACGCGCCCTCATCCCTCGAGCAGCGCTCTGCAGGCGCCAAGGTCAACACGGTCGCGGCCGCGACGCCTGCGGAGTCGGCGGCCAAGGCCGGACAAGCGTCGAAGCCGACGACGCCCGCGAAGGCCACCGCGCCGTCCCACGGCTTCAACGACGCGATCGCCTGGCGCGGCTTCGAAGAGGGCTTTCGCGTCGCCTCCGAGGAGCAGCGCCCCTTGATGCTGGTCGTGCACGCGAGCTGGTGCTCGAAGTGCCGACTGCTCAAGCGCCTGTTTCGCTCCGACAAGCAGCTGATCGAGCTCAGCGAGCAATTCGTGATGGTCAACGTCGACCAGGACGAAGAGCCGACGGTGACGCAGCTCGGGCCCGACGGCACCTACCTGCCGCGCGTGCTGTTCTTCGCGCCCAACGGAGATATCGACAGCACCCTGCAGAACCCCAACCGCCGCCGGTTCCGCTACTTCTACATGCCCAACGAGGACCTGCTCGGCACCATGCGGCGCGCCCTCGAGCGTCACGGCGGCGGCGCGCACTCCTAGCGAACAGGGCTGGCGACCGAAGATCACCCCACCGCGAGCGCGCGCGCCTCCGCGTCCTCTCCGATTTCACGTACGTATGTCCTCTGAGTCACCCCATTCCTCGCGCGCGCGTCGGCCTCGCTGGCCGCTCGCGCTCGGCCTCGCCGCGCTCCTCGGCTCGCTCTCGGCCGCCGCGGGCCTCGCCGCCGCCCCGGCCACCGCCGCGCCCTCGAGCGACCTGCAAGAGCTCCGACGCGCGCAGGTCCGCAGCTCGTCGACGCCGATCATGCCAATCGAGCAGGTCAAGCCCGGCATGAAGGGCTACGGCGTCACCGTGTTCTCCGGCACTAAGCCCGACCGCTTCGAGGTCGAGGTCATCGACGTAGTCCCCGACTACCTCACGCGTCAGCCGGCGATCCTGTTTCGCTCCTCCGATCCGCGGATGCTGCACTCCGGCATCGTCGGCGGCATGAGCGGCAGCCCGATCTACATCGAGGGCAAGCTCGTCGGCGCGCTCGCCTACGGCTACCCCTTCAACAAGGACCCGATCGGCGGCATCTCGCCCATCGAGAACATGCTCGAGGTCGACGCGCTGCCCTACCGCCCCGACATCCTGCCGCGGCCGCGGACCGGGGCCGGGCGCTCGAGCGCGCGCGCGCGCGCCGGCGCGAACGGCTGGGCCGACGCGATGCTCGGGCTCAACGTCTCGCCCCTGCCCGCGCGCAAGCGCCCCGCCGACCTCAACCCCGTCGAGGGGCTGACCGCGCTCGACAGCCCGCTGAGCGTCGGCGGCTTCGGCCCGGCGGCGACGCGCATGCTGGGCGAGCAGCTCGGCATGGTCCCGGTGCGCGGCGGCGCGCGCGGCGGCGCGAGCAAGCTCGCCACCGGCAAGCCCATGCCCAAGAAGGCCTGGAAGGGCGGCGACTCGGTCTCCGTCCTGCTGTCTCGAGGCGACAACGCGATCGACGCCAACGGCACGATCACCTGGGTCGGCGGGAAACGCGGCGAGCGCCTCCTGGCGTTCGGCCACCCGATGTTCGACGCCGGGCCGACCAACGTGCCCATCGCCGACGCCCGCGTGCACGTCATCATCCCCAGCCGACGGCGCTCGGTGAAGCTCTCCAGCGCGCTCACGACCCAGGGGACGATGATCCAGGACCGGCAGCCGGCGATCTCGCTGCGCACGGACATCGAGGCGCCGATGGTCCCCGTGGTCACGCGCATGCGCCCGGCCGACCCCGACATGCCGGCGCGCGAGTACAAGAGCGAGGTCGCCTTCGGCCTCGACCTGACCCCGGGGCTCGCCGGCGCGCTGCTGGTCGACGCGGGCTCCGAGGCCGGCACGGACGAGGCTGACCTCACGGCCATGGTCCAGCACAAGATCGCCTTCGAGACCACCGAGGGCCCGCGCGAGATCCTCGTCAAGGAGGAGATGTTCTTCCCCCTCGGGCTCTCGCTGCGCGCGCTCCGGAGCTCGCGCGGCCTGCTGGTGCTCGCGGTCCTGCTCGACAATCAGTACGAGGTCGCGCGTATCCGCTCGGTCGAGCAGTCCCTGACGATGACCTACGGCGACCCGATCGACGTGATCGAGACCATCCGCGTCGCCCAGGACGAAGTGCACGCCGGCGACCTGCTGCGCCTGGAGGTCGACCTGCGACGTCGACAGGGCGAGCTGCGCACCGAGACCCTCGAGCTGCGCGTGCCCGACGACGCCGGCGACGAGGAGCTCGTGATCCACGTGACCGGCGGCGACGGGGCCCTCCCCTACAGCCCCATGCCCGACTCGCTCGACGACCTCATCGACAACATCGAGCGCACCTACCCCTCGCGCAGCATGGTCGCGACGATCTACCGCGAGCAGGAGGGGCTCTCGACCCGGCACGGCCTGCTCGAGGACCTCCCAGGCAGCGTGTTCGAAACCCTGACGCCGCGCGGGCGCACGACGCCGGCGGTCCGCTTCAAGCAGATGGCGCGACGCGTGCTCCCGTCCAAGCGAATCATCGAGGGCGAGCACCGCATCAAGCTCGACGTGCTCCCACGTCGCCGACGCGCGCGCTAGCGCCCCACACCTGCCCCAAGACTCCCGCTCCTCGAACGTTCAAGCCTGACGCGAGCGCGACTCACCGGAAAGCCCAGATGGCTTTGATCTTCCACACTCCCTCCCCCCGCCGCTCCTCCCGCCGCTCCCTCGGCTCCGCCTCCGCGCTCGCGCTCGCCGCCCTCGCGCTGCTGCTCGTCCCCCAGGGCGACGCGCGCGCCGGCGGCACGCGCTCCCACGAGGTCCAGGACTTCGACGACTTCGACCTCGGCGAGGCCGACGGCGCCGCGATCGAGAACTCCGGCAAGGTCACGGTCGGCTTCTCCACGCGCCGCAGCGAGCTCGCCAAGACCACCAGCGCGTTCACCTGCGCGACCGCGCGCAAGGGCGACGAGGTCTACGTCGGGACCGCCGACCCCGCGGCGATCTATCGGGTCTCCCCTGGCAAGACCAAGCGCCCGCGTCGCAAGCCCGCCGCGCGGGGACCGAACGCCGACGACGACGGCGGCGCGCCCGGCAAAGACGAGCTGCCGCTTGAGAAGCTCGCCGAGCTCCCGGGCGTCGTCGTCTCCGCCATGACGCAGCTGCCCAGCGGCGAGCTGCTCGCGGCCACGCTGCCCGGCGGCGTCATCCACAAGATCGACCGCAAGGGCGCGGTCAGCGAGTTCGCCAAGCTCGACGTCAAGCAGATCTGGACGCTCGTCGTCGACGGCAGCCGACTGCTCGTGGGGACAGGTCCGGAGGGCGAGCTGTACTCGCTCACGCTCGCCGGCAAGGACCCCAAGGTCATCCTCGACGTCGACGAGAAGAACATCCTCAGCGTGCTGCCGATCGGCGGCGAGATCCTCGCCGGGACCTCGCCGCGGGCCAAGCTGCTTCAGGTCAAGCCAGGCGATCTCGACGGGACGCTGATCCACGACTTCGAGGGCGACGAGATCCGCTCGCTCGCGGTCACCGGCGACGGGCTGCTCGCGGCCGTCAACACCTTCGAGGGGCGCGGCCTCTCAAGCCTCGTCGCGCTGACCAAGAACCTGCAGCGCACCAGCCTCGTCGGCCAGGCGCCCGAGGGCGACACCAACAAGAGCGACCGCTCGATCAAGGCCAAGGCCAAGCTCTACCGCGTCGGCCTCGGCACGCGCCCCGACCCCTCGCGCGCCGCCGAGGCCACCTGGGAGGTCTGGCTGAGCAAGAGCGACCAGTACTTCACCTCGGTGGTCGCGGCCGACATGGCCGGCACCGCGCTCGTGTCATCGAGCTACAAGGGCAAGGTCTACCGGGTCCGCGGGCGCCGCGACGTCGCCACCGTCGCCGACCTCGAGGAGCGCCAGGCGACCAGCCTGTGCCCGATCTCGATGTCGCAGAAAGACAAGCGCGTCATCGCCACCGCCGGCGACGGCGCCGCGGTCTACGAGCTCGCGCCCGCCGACCTCCGCGTCCCGGCGATCTACCGCAGCGAGATCTTCGACGCCGAGCAGCCGGCGCGCTACGGCGCGCTGCGTGTGCGCGGGCGCGGCCCCTTCGTCGTGCGCGCGCGCTCAGGGCCCAGCGACGAGCCCGACGAGCGCTGGAGCGAATGGCGCGAGGTCAAGGTCAAGCGCGAGACCGACGCGCTCCTGGGGCGTCTCAACGTACCTGTCCGAAGATTTCTTCAGCTCGAGTTCGCGCTCGAGGACCCGGTGGCCGAGCTGCGCGAGTTCACGCAGTTCTACGCGCCCGAGAACCTCCCGCCGCTGGTCAAGTCGGTCGCGGTCTCGCCGCCGAGCTTCGACGCCGAGGACGACGACGAGCCCAAGCCGCGGGTCACGATCAAGTGGAAGGCCGACGCGCGCGACGACGACGACCTGATCTACCGCGTGCAGGTCCGCCCCGAGGCCGGGGACGACAAGCAGTGGATCGAGCTCGGCGAGCCCGGCGAGCTGGTGACCAAGAAAGAGTACAAATGGGAGATCGACAGCGTCCCCGACGGCACCTACGTCGCCGCGGTCACCGCCAGCGATGAGCCCAGCAACGGCACCCGCCACGCGCTCACCGACCAGGTCGTCAGCCACCCCTTCACCATCGACCGCAAGCGGCCGACGATCGAGGGGGTCCGCGTCAACAAGCGCGAGATCAGCGGGACCGCCCGCGACGTCGGCAGCTACGTGCACGACGTGATGTTCAGCGTCGACAACGGCCCGTTCCGCGCCGCCAGCCCGCAAGATGGCCTCTACGACAGCAACGCCGAGGGCTTCGAGCTGACGCTGCCCGACAGCGTCGGGGCGGGTCGGCACACGCTGATCATCCGCGCGCGCGACCTCTTTGGAAACCTGGGCAGCGCGGCCCAGATCATCGACATCGAGTAGCGCGCTGCTTCAAACAAACAAAACGGGCGAGGGACCTGCGGTCCGCTCGCCCGTTTAGCTTCGAACGATCGATTTGAAAAAGACTCAGCCGGCCTTCTTCGCGGCCGCGCGCTTGGCCGCGCGGGCCAGGCTCTTGTACTGATCGAGCAGCTTCGGCAGCGGCAGCCCCTTGAGGCTAGCCTTGAAGTCGTCGTCCTTGGCGAGGTTTTTCAGGTCGGCGATCTTCTCGACCAGGCCCTCGGCGCCGCCGAGCTTCGCGGCCTCATCGCCGATCGCGGCCAGGCGGAGTAGCTTGGCGTTGGCCACCGTCTTGAGACGAGCGACGAACTCGTCCTTCTCCTCGTCGGCGTCGGCCGGGAGCAGCTCGGCGACCTTGGCGACGAGCGCGTCCTTGGAGCCGTACTCCTTCTTGACCTTTTGAAGGGGGGAAAGCTTGGGCATCTCTGGTTGTTCCTTTTCCTCGATTGTTGCCGCCACACGCAGCTACAAGGTGATCGACTCATCTTCGCGCTCAGGCTTAACAAGTCGACCCGACCACCTTCGCTTGAAGAAGGATGGCCGGGTCGTCGGATCTACGGGATCCTCAAGCGTCTCGCAAGCCGCCGGGTCGGGGCTCCCAGGGCCTCGAGACGCGGGCTAGCTCACATACCGCCGAGCATACCCTTGAGGCTCTCGTTGATCTTGTCGAGGTCTTCCTTGCTGATGTTGACCTCGGCGTTGAGGTCCTTGTCCTTGGCCTCGATCTTGATGCCGTCGACGACGGAGCCGGGGATGCCCTTGGACTCGGCCATGCCCTTACCCATCGCGAGACCGCCCTTGGCCATGTCCTGGACCTGCGTGGCCTTCTCGGCGTCGGCGAAGGTCGCGGTGGCCTTGAGCGCGAGACCGCTCGAGAGGTCGATGGACGCGACCGCAGCCTCGAGGCCCTCGGCGGGGCCCGACGCCATCTCGGCGGGGACCTTGCCGGCGACCCAGATGTGCTTGCTCTGGTCGGCCTTCTTGAAGATCGCGGCGTTCGGGCCGTCGAAGGCCGACTTGCCCTTGCCGTCGATCAGCTCCTTGAGCGCGCCGGCCCAGGGCTTGCTGGCGAAGGCGAGCGTCTTGCCGTCGACGATGTAGGCGACGCCGTCGTCGCCAGCCATCTTGAGCTCCTTGCCCTCGATGGTGAAGGGCGCCTCGCCCTTCTTCTCCTTAACCTTGTCGCTGATGCAGGTCAGGTTGCCCTCTTCGCCGATGCCGGCTCCGCTGATGACCGCCGCGACGCCCTCTTTGCCGTCGGTCCCGAAGACGACGGAATTGAGCTTCTCGATGTCGATGTTGCAGCCCTTGGCCGCCTCCATCATCTCCTTCGCTTCGTCGTCCTTGGTCAGCTGGTCCTTGTTGCTCGTGTACAGCGAGGTCTTCATAAGACCCTGCATGTCGACCCCGCCGACGATGGTCGCCGCCTCGGGGATGAGCTTCGTCGCGGCGGCGGATCCGCCTCCGCCCTTGCACGCGGTGAGACCGAACATCGCCAGCGCGGCGACAGAGATCGTGATCGTCCGTTTCATAGCGGCTGCTTATAGACTGGTGTTTGAGTCGCGGCAACCGTTGAATTCCTCAACTGATGCAATACCGCGCGTGGTACGGGGAACCGGCCGATCGACCCCTCCCGAATGCACGTGGTCCGTGGTACTCCGAGTCCCGCAAGGTCTGCCGTTCGAATCGGTAAACCGTCGAATTCGAGGAGACACGGGTGCCCTGGAAGAAGTTTCAATTTCGAGATCAAACGGTGTTCGCGCGCGTCCTGCCGACCGGCAAACCCATCGTCCACCGCGGCCGCGTTGAGATTCGTTACAAACTCGGCGCGACAAAGTCGTATCGCGCGTCACCGGAGAACCTCGAGGCGGAGGAAGGCGAAATCATTTCCGACGCCGAATTCAAGGGTGCCGGGCCTGGGGGCCGGTCAGCGGCCACCAAGGCGGTCCGTGAGACCCCAAAGACAGCTCCGACCGAAGACACGATCGTGATCCACACGGACGGCGCCTGCTCCGGGAATCCAGGTCCGGCGGGCATCGGCGTCTACCTCGAGCGACCGGACGAGACGGTCGAACTCTGTGAGTTCATCTCCTCGCTGGCGACCAACAATTTCGCCGAGCTGACCGCGATCAGCCGCGCGCTCGAGGTCCTCCGAGACGACGAGAAAGACCGTCACATCCTGCTCTACACCGACAGCGGGTGGAGCCTGGGCGTGCTCATCGGCGGCTGGAAGGCCAAGACCAACCTCGACATGATCAAGAAGATCCAGGACCGCATGGCCGAGTTCAGCAACCTCGAGCTGCTGAAGGTCAAGGGTCACTCGGGCCAAAAAGGCAACGAGGAGGCGGACTACCTGGCGACGACCGCCGTCCGCCGCGAGGCGTCTAAACCCCCGCGAACGCGGAAGCGATCGAAGAGCCGCCGCCCCGCGCTGTGAGCAGCGCGCGCAGGCGCTCGAGCCGGCTCTCCAGGGGCGCGCGGAGCTCGGGTTGACGCTTGCACAGCGCGCGCTCGTAGCCGTCTCCGGGGTGCGTGTCGGAGCCCGGATCGGCGAGATCGATGCCGTGCAGCTCGAGATGCAAGAACCCGCGAATCGCCGCCTGCTGGGCCAACGCGAGCGGCCCCGAGAGCACGAAGGTCCCGACCATCGGCAGCCGCAGCCCGGGGCTGACGCTGATCGGGATCTCCCACAGCCCGACCTTGGGCATGTAGTGCGGCCGTGAGGGCCCCAAGAAGCTCTGCCAGCCGCGGCGCATCGACACGGTCTCCTGCCCGCGCGCGGTCATCCACGAGATCGCGCCGACCTTGGCGAAGTAGTAGATCGGCGAGGGCAGGCGCGAGGAGTCGTAGCGGTAGCCCAACGCCGAGACCTGCTCGAGCAGGTTGCGATCGTGGGTGTAGCCGGGCGCGCGGAAGCCCTGGGGGCGCGCGCCGATCGAGCGCAGCAGCATGTCGCAGCGCAGGATGTCCTCGAAGATCTCGTGCGACGGCTTGGTGACGAGATCGTACGCGTGCGCGTAGCTGTGGTTCGCGAGCTCGTGACCTGCCCGAAGGGCCTGCTGCAACAGCTTCGCGCCGACGCCGCCCGACCTGAGGTCGCGCTCGAGGTCACGCCCGATCACGAAGAAGGTCGCGCGCACGTCGAGCTCGTCGAAGAGCTCGAGGAAGCGCGGCAGGCAGCGCTCGAGCACGAGCCCCCGCTGCTCGTCGCTGGGCGGCGGCAGACCGTGGATCGCGTGGTAGCAGACGAGGTCGTCGAGATCGACGCTGACGAGGGTGGTCGCTTCTTTGTTGGCCTCGGCCATCGCTCCTCCCGACTCGTTGTAGCACGCGCGCCCGCGCCTCAGCGCAGCCACTCGGGGTCAACGCCGAGGTGAATCGAGAGCATCAGGCGCAGCAGGCACTTGAGGACCTTGGGGACGCGGCGGCGCAGCTGCACCGAGGGGGCGCGCTTCTCCTCCAAGCTGACCGGGATCTCGAGCATCCGCACGCCCTCGCGCTGGGCCCGAATGACCAGCTCGGAGGCGAACACGTCGTGGTTGACGATGCAGCGCTGGGCGACCGGGGCGACGACCGAGCGACGAAACGCCTTGAGGCCGTGGGTGTCAGTGCCGGTGAAGCCGAGCGTGACGCGCAGGAGCCCGTTGTAGACGCGCGTCGCCACGCGCCGACCGAGCGGCCGGCGGTCGTGGGAACCGCGCATGGCCTTGGAGCCGATGATGAAGTCGGCGGCGCCTGCACGCAGGCGCTCGAGCGCGCGCGCGTGGAAGTCGAGGTCGCAGAGGTCGATCTCCTCGCAGATCACGAATTCGCCGCGCGCCCGCGCGATCCCTTCGCGCAGCGCCGCGCCGTAGTCGCCGTGCCCGGGCGAGCCGATCGAGAACGTCTCGACGCCCGCGAGCTCGCGCGCCAGGTCGGCCGCCAGCGCGCGGGTCTGGTCGCGGCTGCCGTTCTCGGCGATCCAGATCTCATAGCGCGCGCCGAGCTCTTTGAGGCCCGCGGCGAGCTCGCGCACGCTGGCGTCGAGGATCGCCTCCTCGTTGTAGACCGGGATCACGACGCTGATCTCGGGGGGTGACGACGCCATCAGCGAGCCGCTCCTCGCGCGACCTGGTCCTTCGCCCAGCTCGCCGCCTCGAGGCCCTGGATCATGCTGTCCTCCATGGAGTTGTAGATCCACGCGCCGTAGCGCCCGCAGCTGCGCACGCCCACGCGCGCGAGCCAGTCGTGGATGGTCTTGGTCGAGCTCGCGTAGGCGTCGTCGAAGACGACGTAGGCGTACTCGACCTCGCGGACGTCCATGAACGCGATGTCCTCGACGCGGCGGACCGCGCCGATCTCGGCGAGCCCCGCCGCGACCGCGCGCTCGTCGACCGGGCCCTCGCGCGCGTTGAGCTCGACGTAGAGCGAGGCCCGGCCCGCTGGCGCCATGCTCGAGACCGCGTTGCTGAACACGCCCACGCGAAAGAACGGGTAGCGCAGCTCGGGGACGTAGACCCAGTGGTAGTCGACCGGGACCGGCGCGCGCGTCCCGACGTTCAGGTACCGCCAGCGGACCCAGCGCAGCCGGCTCGCCGCCGCGCGGACCTCGGCCGGCGCCCCCGGCGTGCGCTTGATCAGCTCGGGCAGCGGGACGCTGGAGATCAGCGCGCCGTACTCGCGCCAGTCGCCCTCGCCGGTCAGCTTGACGCGCCGGCCCGTGACATCGAGCTCCTCGAGCGCGGTGTCGAGCAGCAGCTCGGCCTCCTCGCGCCCGTCGACGCCCGCGCGCCGCAGCGCCCGCGGCAGGTGATCAATGCCGCCTGTCTTCGGGTACAGGAAGTGAGCGTTGTAGCCGAGGCCCTCCTGACGCAGCCCGATCGCGCCGCCGATGATCTGCGCGGTGTCGGGGATCGGGATGAAACGCGAGACCCAGTCGGCCGTGAGCTGATCCGGGTTCATGCCCCAGAGCTTGGTGTTGTAGGGGACGAAGAAGTGCCGGGCGATGCCCTTGCCGAAACGCGCGACCGCGAACTCCTCGAAGCTCGCCGGGGCCTCGCCCTCGCCGCGTGCCGCTCGCTCGCGGGCCGCGACCAGCTCGACGAGGCACTCCTGCACGATCTCGAGGGGGAGCCCGTGGAGGTTGGCCTGGAACGGGTAGGCGAGCAGCGCGCCGTGCGAGAACACCCGTGTGACGCGGTCGATCCGCGCGAGCGTGGTCTCCTGATGATCCGCGAACAGCCGGGCGACGAGCGCCTGCATCCTGGGATCGCGCAGGTGCAGCCAGTGGCCGGTGATGTCGAAGGTGTGCCCGCGGACCCGCTCGCTGCGCGCTTTGCCGCCGACCACGGCCGCGCGCTCGACCAGCACCCGCGGGACCCCTTGAAGATGGTAGGCGGCGGAGAGCCCCGTCAGCCCGGCGCCTAGAATGACCACGGGCGGGCTCGAGGGGGTGGGCGACATGCCCGGAGGTTGTACAGGACTTCTCGCAGGAGCGCGAAACCGAAAGGGTCGCCTGTCCCGAAGTGACTCGCTCGGCTCGCTCGGCTCGCTCGGCTCGCTCGGCTCGCTCGGCTCGCTCGGCTCGCTCGGCTCGCTCGGCTCGCTCGGCTCGCTCGAGCGAAGCGCGCGAATCCGCTCATCCGCGCGTCGCGGCGCGGCTGTCCGCACATGCGCCTCGGATCTGCTTTGTCGCGGAGCCCAACAGTCACGCGCGGCGCCCTCGTCACGCCCACGCGACTCGAGCGTAAAGACTCACAGACCACGTCCAGGGAGGACACAGACGCGACTCGCCGCGACGCGCCGGGGTCGCGGCCTGCGGCTCGTCTGAACTTCAGTGTAGATGCAACGCTGGTACACTGACGTTGGATGACGAAGGCGCCCAGCGCACCCGACACCAGTCACGACGATGAGCCGTCGCGCTGGGACACGTTCGCGCGGGCGTTTCGCAGCGACGACTTCGTCGGCACGATCGTGGACCGTCGCTACCAGATCACCGCGCGCATCGGCGCCGGGGGCATGGGCGTGGTGTACCGCGCCCAGCACCTCGCGCTCGACCGCCCGGTGGCCGTCAAGGTCCTGCACGCGGCGCTCGCGGATGATCCGGACATCCGCGCTCGCTTCCTTCGTGAGGCCCGCGCGGCCGCCCGGATCAACAGCCCGCACGTCGTCTCGGTCATCGACTTCGGTCCGCACGACGCCCGCGACATCGGCCCGCTGTTCCTGGTCATGGAGCTGCTCGAGGGCGAGGACCTCGCGCAGACCCTCAAGCGAGTGGGCCCGATGCCGTGGCCGCGGGCCGCAGAGGTCATCACGCAGGTCTGCCTCGCGCTGCACGCGGCGCATGAGCAGGGCGTGATCCACCGAGACATCAAGCCGCAGAATTGCTACCGGCTCACGAGCTCCAACCAGCTGGAGGCGCGCGTCGACGCCAGCGCCAGGGCGGTCGATCACATCAAGGTGCTCGACTTCGGGATGGCCCGCCTCGACGTCCCCGAGGGCAAGGGCAAGGGCAGCGGCCGCGGCAACAGCGAGCCGTGGACCATCGGCGGCACGCGCGGCTACATCGCGCCCGAGGTCCTGCGCGGCGAGCAGGCCGATCTGCGGGTCGACATCTACGGGGTGGGCGCGCTGCTGTGCCGGCTGCTGACGAACCGACCGCCGCACGCCGTGCTCGCGCGCATCATCGCGGGCATCAACGCCGCCGACGGCCCCGATCCGGTGCTGCCCGCCGGGGTGCTGCCGATCGTTCGCCGCGCCATGGCGAACGACCCGAACCGCCGGTTCTCGTCGGCGCTCGAGCTCGCCGAGGCGGTCCGGACGGTCTACGAGGTTCACAGCGAGATCCGCGAGCGGGACCACACGCCCGCGAGCCCGCGAGCCCCGGACGCGGCGCGCGAGCTCGACGAGGTGAGCACGCTGCAGCCGGTGAAACCACCGCCGCGACGTCAAGAGAGCGCGTCAACGCCAGCGAGTTCCCAGCGCCGCGAGGACTCGGCCGACGCCGTGACGCACGCGTCCGCGCCGCCGCGCTCGCGGGTCGCCCCCCCCTCGAAGCCGGTACTGCTGACAAACAAGGTCTCGCGATCGACGCCCGCCTCTCCTCCACGTCCTGATCCGACTTCATCGCCTTCGTCTTCGTCTTCTTCTTCTTCCGCTTCGTTTTCCGCGCCTTCCTCCTCGGGGCTGCGCCCGCGCCCACGCGCGAAGTCGGAGCGAGTGGTCGTCGACCTGCGCCGCGGCCCGAGCTTTGACGTGCTCGCCTACATGGCCGCTCGCCTCGCCCGCGGCGCGCCAGAGCGGATGACCCGCCGGTTCGCGGACCTCAAGCCCGGCTTCACGGGTCGTGAGCGGCGGCTCCGCTTCGCCCTCGGCGAGCGCGGCCTCGCGATCGAGGCGTTCCCCCACCTGTTCCACGGGCCCGAACGAACGAGCTACCCCGCGCTCTCTGTGCGCGAGCTGGCGACGCTCGAGGCGGGCACCGTGCTGTACTGCCCCCGCGGCGTCTCGCTCTCCCCCCGCTTCGTCATCCGCGCGAAGCTCTCCGACTCCGTCGTCGTGATCTCGCTGTACCCGGCCGGCGCGATGCGGGACCGGATCGAGTTTGTGCTCGAAGGGGCAGGCGGCGGAGCCGATCAAGCCGACGGCGGGCGCGCGAGAAAAACACGAGGTGAATCGAGATGGTGAACGAGGCCCGCAAGCCCGAGCCTTGGAGCGTCGACCCCGAGCACGCGACCCTCAACATGACGCCGGAGGAGGTCGCGGCCGCGCGCGAGAAGCTCAGGGCGCAGGAGGAGCCCGACACCCACGTCGTCCGCTGGCCGAAGGGGCCGTCCGCGACGCACCAGGTCTGGATCAACGACAACTGGTGCATCTCCGTCGACGAGCGCGGTCACGTCGCCGGCCCGTGCTTTGAGGGCGCGCTCGGCTGCGTCCTCCAGCTGACGCCGTCGGAGGGAGACAACCGCCTCGCGCTGAAGATCCCGCGGATGCTGGCGGACACGGTGCGCGAGAACGCCTTCATCGCGCAGATCGTCGAGATGGAGGCGGAGATCGTGTTTAAGGCCAACGAGCGCGTCGGCCTGCACTCCGGCCTGATCCCCGTGCAGCTCGCCCAGACCGACATGCTGCGGGGCGCGAGGCAGCTGCGCAACAGCCTCGGCTCGGAGGCCCTCGAGCAGGAGGGCTGCGTGCTGTTCGTCGCGTTCAACAAAGACGGCGCGCCGCGCTTCTGCAGCGTGCGCTTTGACGATCGCTCGCCGAGGCCGATCGTCTACCCGCCGGCCGCGGCCGACGACTTCACGTTCTTGACCCGCGACGTCTGGGACCAGCTGCGGACCCCGGTGATGGGCGGGCGGCGCGACTTCTACGAGCCGACTTTCTTCGAGGTCAAGACCAGCGGCGCCGGCGAGACGCGCCTCGTCAACCACGGGCGGCTCTCGGAGACCATGGACCTGCGCCAGTCCAACACGGTCTGGTACGCGGCGCTGCCGTCGATCCTCTACAACTGGGCGAGCGGCACGCTGCAGGAGGCGGTCAGCCGCGGGCGCCACTGCGAGTGGTCTTTGGTGCAACACTACGACCTGATCGGCAACGTCCTGCGCGGGCTGGTGACGCTGCACGAGCGCGGGCTGATCCACGGCGACGTGCGCCCCGCGAACGTCATGGCGCTGGGCGACACCGCGGAGCCCTCGGACTACGCGCTCGGCGACTACGGCAGCTTCAGCTCCGACCGCGCGCGCCTCGGCGCGACCCCCTCGAGCGGACACACCATGACCGGCGCGGGCGTCAGCCGGCTGCGCACGAGCGTGTTTTACTCGTCCGAGCGCCGCAACGGGATCGAGCGCGAGTCGGCGGACGTCGCGATCATCCTGCGCGACCCGAGCCCGGCCGCGAGCCCGCCGAAGAACGAGTACTTCGTGCATCTCGGCTGGCGCTCGAGCCTGGTCGACCCCGAGACCGGGCGCCCGACCGAGGCCGCGCTCGAGACCATGCGCAACGACTGGGGCCGCATGCTCGGCTCGACGCACTCGCGGCGCCGGCTGGCGATGGGCTCGGACAAGCTGTGCAAGGGCGACCGCCTGCGGATCCGCGACTACGTGTTCACGGTGATCGACAGCGACGACTCCTACGGTCGCAGCAATTTCCGCTGCCAGCGGCGCTTCGCCCGGGTCCTGCACGAGCGGATCGCGATCTACAACCAAGACGACGTCGGCCTGCTCGACGGGACCGTGATCAGCGTGCCGGTCTACACCGAGATCCGGCAGTGGTCGGCGGCGACCGACCTCTACGGCGTGGGCGCGCTCGCGCTGTACACCGTGTTCACCTCGGGCCTCACGCAGATGAAGGCGGCGGGCGTGCGCCGCCCGGGCTCGTCGGGCCCCGAGCACGATCCGCGCGCGAGCGCCGAGACCATGCTCGCCGAGATGATCGAGATGCTCGAGAGCGTGCCGCACTTCCTGTACCTGTGGCCTGACCTCGAGGACTTCCGGATGACGATCGAGAGCGCCGACGACCGCATGGCGTCGGAGGAGATCGCGGCGCTGCCGGTGGTGCGTCACAACCACACGCCGCTGAGCGTGTTCGCGACCCAGGTGGTCAACAACCTCCTGCGCGGCTCGCCGCACGTCGACGCGCTGCTGCACTGCTTCACCAACAAGCACCCGAGCGGCCCGAGCCCCGAGTACAACGTCGCCCACTTCCTGCTCTTCATCCACTTCGTGATGTCCTGCCTGCACCGCAAGACGCACCTGTGGCGCGGCAGCGAGGGCACCGCGACCGACGTCAATGACGAGTGGCTGTTCTGCACCGACCGCTGTGAGCTGCCGATCTCCGGCGGCGCGGCCGCGCGGGCGCTCAAGCGCCTGCGCGATCTCCAGATCCGCTGCAACCGCCGCGACTACGACGCGTTCTACGTGCCGGCCGATCAGTTCCTCAAGTTTGACCCGCGCTCAGACTTTCAGATCCGCATCGAGCTCGAGCAGCTGCGCGCCGAGATCCAGCGGCGAGAGACCTGCTTCCGCGCCCACGCCCGCGCCGCCCATGCGGTCGCGCGCACCAGCGGGCTGCGGCGCAAGCAGTACGTCAAGAAGCTGATCGAGAGCATCGAGACGACCCCCTACGGGCACGCCGGCGTCGACCGGGAGTCTCCGCTCACGGGCGAGGCCGCCGACGCCGGGGACTCGCTCGGCTTCGCGGCGGTGGCCCGCGCGCTGCAAGCGTCCTGGAGCTGGCTGGCCGCGACGTCGACGCAGGCGCTCAAGTGGCCGCTCGCGCTGGCGAAGCAGGCCGGGACGCAGACCCGGGACAAGCCTGGGAACCATCCTCGCGCGCTGCCCGATTCGTCCACGTCGGAGGTCGAGCTCCCCGATCTGTTTGAAGATTTTGAGGAGCACGACCGACCGGACCACGAGCACGAGCCGCCCACGCGGACGTGACTTCGTGCACACGCACAGAATCGCGCGTGAGCGCGCGTTGCGGGTACGTTGGACAGGATGTCGGAGCGAGCCAACGACACGTGGCGAGACCGCGAGCTGCTGCGCTCGTGGCGTGCAGGAGACGCGCGCGCGGCGGATATTCTGTACCGTCGGTATGAGCCGCGGCTGTGGAAATTTCTCCACACGAAGATCCCCGAGCACGACATCCCGGACGTCATCCAGCTGATCTGGGAGGGCGTCGTGCGGGCCCGCGACCGCCTCGTCGCCGATCCAAACGCGGACGGCGAGGACGCGGAGGCGAGCGTCAACGTCAGCTTTCGGGCGTACCTCTACGGGATCGCGCGCCGCCGGCTCTACCGCTACTACCGGGGCAAGACGCGCCGCGGCGGCGCGGGCTCGTTTGATCCGCAGGTCTCGCGGCTCATCGATATCGCGCCGTCGGTCAGCAAGGTCGTGGCCAAGCGAGCGCGCGAGCGCCGACTGGTCGAGGCGACGCAGCGGCTGCCGATCGATCTACAGGTAATGCTCGAGATGCACTACGTCGCGGACCTGAGCTGCTCCGAGATCTCGCGGGTCTGCGAGGTCCCGGTGGGCACGGTCAAGAGCCGGCTTCGTCGGGCGAAGCGGCAGCTCGAGGAGCTGCTCGAGTCGGCCCCGTCGGCGACAGCGTAGACCTGGGCCCACGACCTCAGCGCGCGATTCAGCATGTCTATTAAGACATGTACAAATCAGCCTGCGTTGCTCGGTCGCGTGATGCCGCGATCTCGTGGACACGTGTGTCGCTGCGTTGCTCGGTCGCGTGATGCCGCGATCTCGTGGGACACGCGTGGCTCTTGGAGGGAGGGGCGGGGGGCGCTACTTGCGGGGCGCGCAGGACCGACGCCCTTCGGGCGCCGGTCCCACGGCTTAAGTCCTCATTCGGCCCCCCGCCCCTCCCTCTCCGCCACGCTCCGCTGGTGCGCGTACGGTACGAACGTCAGGTCGCTCGAACGCGCTCGCGGGAGACACGGGAACGACCTCCTTCGGGGCCGTTCCCATGCTCTCGGTGCGTAGATCGGGGCGCGCGGGTCTTGGGGAGCGGGAGCGGGAGAGGGAGCCGGAGCCGGAGCCGGAGAGGGAGCCGGAGAGGGAGCCGGAGCCGGAGAGGAAGCCGGAGCCGGAGAGGGAGAGGGGAGCGGGAGCGGGAGCGGGAGAGGGAGCCAGAGCCGGAGCCGGAGAGGGAAGAGGGAGAGGGAAGAAGAACAACAAAAAGCAGAAGCGGCCGCCCCCCTTGGAAAAACGGGAGGCGGCCGCTTCGCGTAGCTGGCTTCTTCGTCAGCTCACTCGCACTGCGCCGGGTCGGCGTCGAGGTCGAAGAAGAACTCGCAGATGACCGTCTGGAAGTGATTGTTGAACTGGTTGCGCGGGATGGTGCCGGTGCTGAGGGCCTGGAAGGGCACCGGCAGCGCGGCGAGCTGATCCTCCAGCACCTCGGTGCTGACGCCGATCTCGGCGGCCGCGCGGTTGATGTCGAGGGGCTCGTCGTAGTCGTAGACGGTCCACGAGATCGGCTCGTACTCGAGGTCCTGGGGCACGCCGGCGGAGAGCATCGCGGCCGCGAACAGGCCCTGGTCGGCGGCGATCACCGCGTCCATATCGGTGTGCTCGACGTACAGCTTGAGGACCTCGGTGAGCTCGTCGACCGAGTAGTCCTCGGGGTGCGCGAGCACGTAGGGGCGAACCTCGTCCTGCTCCTCCTTGATGCCCTTGGCGTGACAGGACATGCAGGAGAGCGGGTTGCGGACCACGTTGTCGGGGGCGTTCTTGTCCTGGACGATCGAGGTCGGCGCCTCGTCGAGTCGCTCGCCCTGGTTGTCGGTGATCATGTAGGCCTGGAAGCCGTTGGCGAGGCTGAAGATGATCTCGCCGCCGTCCTCGCAGAACTCGAGCGGCTCGAAGAACAAGCTCGAGCAGTCGAGGCTGTCGTTGCCGAAGTCGAAGCTCTCCCAGTACGCGCGGTTGCTGGCCTCCTCGAACTGGCAGCGCTCGATCGAGCGGTTGAAGTCGGAGACGCCCGACTCCTGGAAGCCGGCGCGCATGGTGCCGTCGTCGACGTCACAGGAGACGCCCAGGTCGTGCTTGAGCTGCTGCGAGTTCTGCGGGATGTCGACGATCGCGTGGTAGACATCCGAGCGGACCGCGACCTCGGCGAAGGCGTCGAAGGACTGCAGCGGGAAGTTGGTCGCCGTGTTGATCTTCACGTCGTCGAACAGCTTGCCGTCCCACTCGACCGCGAGCTTGTTCTTGGCGGCGACCAGCTCCCAGGCGTCGGAGTACGCGCCGGTGACCCGATCCCAGTCGTAGTCGCGGATGTCGACGCGGTAGATCAGCTGGTGCTCGTCGATCGGCAGCGGCTGGCGGACCAGCGGCGCGCGCGAGAGGCTGTTGACGAGCTTCGACATCGCGAAGCGATAGCGGTCGATCCGGTCGTCGCACTCGTCGTTGTTGTGGTGGTGGACCAACGAGAGGTAGCGCGTGAACGGCCGGTCGTCGGCGTCGACGACGAGGTCGAGATCGTCGTCGATGAGCTTGGCGATGTCCGTGATGTGCACGAAGTCGTTGTCACAGACGCCGCCGCCGGGATCGTTGTTGCCGCCGTCGTCGCACCAGGGCTCCGCGCCGGTCTCGATCCACGTGCGCAGGTCCTCGATCTCCTCGGCGTCGGGCTTGGCCTCGGTCGGCGGCATCGCGCCGGAGACGGTCTTGGCGAACAGCGAGGAGGCCTCGGGGTCGCCGGGGACGACGAGCGGCGAGGCGGCCAGCTCCATGAGGTCGTCGATGTAGTCGATGCCCTTCTGCTTGGTGCCGTTGATCCCGTGACACGAGGCGCAGTGGGTCTTGAGCGTGTCGAGCACGCGCTCCTGCAGGCACGGGCCGTCGTCGCCGCCGCTGTCGCCGGAGCCGTCGTCGGGCTCCAGGCCGCCACCGCCGTCGTCGTCGTCCTCGTCGACGTCGTCGTCGGGCGCCCCGTCGTCGTCGGGATCGTCGGTGGTCGAGGTCTCCTCGTCGTCCCCCGGCATCGGGCGGTAGTCGGTCCCGGCGCAGCCAGCCGCGCCGGCGACCGCCAAGGCGACGAGGACCAGCAGCGCGCTGCTCCGGGGGTTGCGGGGGTGGTTGGCTGACGTGACGAGTCGCATCTCGAGGCTCCTTTGTCGCTGCGACCGCACGCGCCGGGAGCCGCCGGCGCCATCGCCAGCTCGGTCCGCGGGGCAGTGGGTCGCTGCCTGTCTAATCGCTGCTTGTGAAGTTCCCGGCGGGTCTCGATCGGATCACGACGCGGGAAGATTTTTTTCTTGGTTCCCTAAAATCGTCCGGCGAGCGTCAGCCCGGCGGCGCGCGGCGAGAGGCTCGGCACGAGCTGGGCCTCGAGTCGGCCCGCGCGCGCGCGCTTCGAGGAGCGAAGCGCCAGCCCGTAGGTCAGCAGCCCGGCGCCGACCGCCCCGAAGCTCGCGGCCGCGGTCGTCGACATCACCACCGCCCGCGTGCGCCCGTTGAAGCACTCGGCCTCGCTGCAGGTCGGCCACCCGCCGGGGATCGCCGCGATCGCGGTCCCCAGGGTCAGGGCGCTCAGGCCGAGCGAGAGCCCGCCGAGCCCGATGGTGACGCGCTCGCGCTGGGCCGCGCGCGCGATGTCGAGACGTCCGCTGTCGCGCAGCCCGAGGTACCAGCCGCCGGCGCCCGCGAGCCCGACCGCCGCGAGCAGCGAGCTGCCGGCGCCGGCCTGCAGCGCGAACAGCTCGCCGGTGTCGGACTTGCAGCCCGCGATCGTCTCCTCGCGCAGCGCCGGCGCGACCGCGGCGTCCAGCATCACGGGGTCAATACAGCGCTTCGCGGTGACGTACGCGCTCGCCAGCTCGAGGCCGAGGCCGAGCCCCAGCGCCCCGCCGGCGCCGCTCAGCAGGCCGATCGCGCGCTGGTTCACCGCGCGCTCCGGCAGCGCGACGCTGTCTCCTCCGCGGGGTCCCTCGCTCGCCGGCTCCGCGCCGAGGCGCACGCCCGCAGCCTCAGCGGGCTGGGGCGCGAAGGCCTGGGCGGTACCCGTCGACAGCAGCAGCCCGGCGCCGATCGTCGCGCTGATCATCTTCTTCTTAAAAAAAGCCGCGCCTCGCCTGTGGTCGGTGTTGTCCATCGCTCACTTCCTCCTCGCCGAGACGCCGACGCGCGAGCGGCTCTCGCCGCGCGCGAGCGCGTCTCGAAGCTCTGCTGTTTTTGAAGCGGATCGAATTAGGCGCGGGCGTGCTCAAACAGCCAGCGCTGCACCTGCCGCGTCGCCCGCTCGACCGCCCGTGATTTGCCCGAGGCCGCGAGCTCGTCGAGCACCTCGAGGGCCTCGGCGCGGGCGCGCCTGGGGTCGTCGAGCCCGATCGCCTGGGCGAGCGCGAAGCGTGCCGCCGCCCGATCCCGGGCCGCGCTCTCGTAGCTCGCGTAGAGCTCCAGCGCGCGCTCGAGGGCGAAGCTCGCCTCGTGCCGCGCCGCCATCAACAGGTAGGTCCGGCCCATGCACGAGAGCACGCGCGCGAGCGCGGCCGGCTCACCGCGGCGCTCGAGGATCAAGCGCGCGCGGCCGTAGCAGGCGATCGCGTCGGCGAACACGTCCATGCTCCGATACAAGTTACCGAGGTTGAGGAGCGTGAGCGCGACGCTCGGGTGCTGCTCGGGCGCCGCGTCGCCAGAGCCGGGGTAGACCTGCTGCTTGAGCTCCAGCGCGCGCGTGTAGAGGTCGAGCGCCTGGGCGTAGTCCCCCTGCCCGTGGGCCACGGCCGCCAGGTTGTGCAGGGTCATCGCGTGCACCCGCCGCCCCTGGGTCGCCTTGGGCTCGGGATCGAGCTCCAGCGTCCGCGCGCGCTCCAGCCAACGCGCGGCCTCTCGCAGCTCACCGCGACGCACGCACACGGCGGCGAGGCGGTTGAACGAGACCGCGATCAGCGGGTGCGCCTTGGGGAGACAGCGCTCCCGCAGGTTCAACGCGGCGCGGTGCAGCCGCCACGCGCGATCGTGATGGGCCTGCTCGAGGTGCGTGAGCCCGCGCTCGTCGAGGTACTCGGCGCGACCGAGCAGCGCGCGCAGCTCAGCGTCGACCTCGGTTGCCGCGACGCTCGAGCCTGTGGGTCGACGGGGCGCCTCGAGGAGTTTTTCTTCGGAGCGCTCGACCGCGACCGTCGGCTCGCTGCGGATCGCCACGACCGCGAGCGCGCGCGCCTCGACGTGTTCCGCAACACGATCTTCAGCACGATCTTCAGCACGCTCCTCAACACGCTCCTCAACCCGACGCGGGGCGAGCTCGATCGTCTTCGCGCCTTCGGAGCCGCGCCACACGGCCGTCCCCTCGGGGTCTGTCGCGTCGCCGGTCACCCATTGACCCATCGGCTCCGGGAGCGAAGCGCGGGCGTACAGCAGCGTCGGGCCGTCCGTCTCGGCGTCGGCCTCCGCGCGGCGTTCGTCCAGGTCGGCACCGAGCGGCCGCGCGGACGATCGGCCGCGCGCGGGCGACGGTCGACGGCAGGTCGCGTTCAGTGATCCAGCGGGCATAGCGTTCCCTCTCACCCGCTGATGTTCCCGGCCCGCCCCGATCGGATCACGGCGAGGCGGATCTTTTTGTGGCGCCCGTTATCGAGCCTCCGACCACGCTCCCGCGTGAGCCTACAAGTACGAACACGCTCAACGCCCGCGAGACGTGGCCGCCGAGCTCGCCGCGCCCCTTCTCGATTCCGTCGAAATGGCGCCAATCGGCCGGTTTGACGCGCTCGCGCCCAATTCTCCTAGGTCCGGCCCGGGTCGGTTCGACCCCGCGCTCGACAGCGAAGCCGGATACGCTACCATGCCAGCCGCGGGCGGCCTGCTGAGCTCCGAGATCAACAGCCTCAACACGCCGCTCGCGCCGCTGGGTACAACCCGGCGTACATCGACGGCGTGCCAGCGACCTTCCACATTCTTCCACCGAACGCGATGACGAGGCTACTCGCCCCAAAGTCGACGTCGCGCGCGCGTGGTGGAGGGTCTGCTTCGCGCGCTGTTTCACATCTTCGTTGGAACCATCGAGAGACTCGAGAAAATCGCGGCGCTCACCACTGTTTGTCGACATGAGCGCAGGTCGAAGGGACGCACACAGAAAACATGGCAAGAAACAACTACTCGGCAGGTAAACGGCAACGCGAGCGAGACAAGGCGCGCAAGAAGCGAGACAAAGCGCAGCGGCGCCGCGATAATCAGACCTCGGGCGGCGGCATCCCGATCGCCACGGCCGACGAGATCCAGGGTGGCGACATGCTCTCCATCGAGGAGGTCGTCAACAACATCTACGCGGAGCCCGACGCCGACGCGGGTCGAGCGCACGCGATCCCCTGCCGGTTGTTCATTGGTGGCTTGAATTGGCGCGTCACGACCGACGAGCTTCAGAAGATGATGGAGGAGTACGGCCCGGTCAGTGACGCCTTCATCGTCACGGACCGCGACACCGGCGACTCACGCGGCTTCGGCTTCGTGACCATGCGAGACCGGCGCGACGCCTCGCAGGCGATCCGCAAGCTCAACGGAGAGGACTTCCACGGGCGCACGCTCGTCGTCCGCCTCGCTACCGAGCGCCAGCGCTGACGCTCAGTCAGCGCCCTGCTGCTTCTTGTTCTTAAACACGAGCACGTACTGATACTCGAGCAGCGCGTCGTCGCGCCGCTCGAGCTGAAAGCCGATCCCCGCGAGCTGCTCGACGATCACGTCGGCAGCTACGCGCATCGCCGCCGGAGGACCGGGCGCGTCCTCGGGCGCGTCTTTTTTAAAGTCGACGATCGCCAGCCGCCCGCCGGGCTTAAGCGCGGCCGCGACCTTCTGAAAGTACCCCTCGACGTCGCCGACGTGGTGATACACGTCGCACATAAACGCGAGGTCGACGGCCTCCGGCAGCGCCGGATCATCGGCGGCTCCTAGGACCGGCTTCAGGTTCGTGAGCCCCGCCTCGCGCGCGCGCTCCCCCAAATAGCGCACCATGTCGGGCTCGATGTCCTGGGCGTAGACCTGACCGCTGGGCGCCGCGCGAGCGAAGCGCTCCGCGAAGTAGCCCGTGCCGGCGCCAAGGTCCGCGACCGCGGCGTCCGGCGCGAGCGCGAGGCTCGAGACCACCTCATCGGGTTTTTGCCACGCGGCGCGCTCGGGACTGTCGAATTGCTTCGCCCACTCCTCGGCGTTCTCGAAGCGGTGATGCTTGTGGTGACCGCCGCCGTGATGCGCGGCGTTCGGCTTCACGCCACCGTGACCGTGCTTCGCGTCACCGTGGCCGTGCTTCGCGTCACCGTGACCGTGCTTCGCGTCCGACGCCTGCTTCGTCGGCGCCTGGTCAGCGGGCGCGGGCGCGCACGCGAGCGAAATCGCCAGGAGACCAGCGCCGAGGATGTGTTGCGCGAGAGCGTTCATAGGGGACAGCGAGCATATCAGGAGAGCGGCTCTCCAGCCGGTGAAGGCTCCGGGCCTCGGCAGGCGTTCATGGATCGACGCGCGCAGCTACGCGCGCGCACCACCTTGGAGAGATACCCATGGACTCACGTGCCCTGCGCCCGAATCCGCGCACGCCTCGCGCCGCGCCGCTCACCCTGCTCCTGTCCCTGCTCGTCGGCGTGGCCGCGGGCGCGTGCGTCGAGAACCCCGCGTTCGACGGCCCGCCGCTCGACCCCGACAGCATCAACCTGCCGCCCGCCGAGTGTAAACCCGAGACGGTCGAGCCCTGCTACGAGGGCCCGGAGGACACGGTCAACCGCGGCGCTTGCAAGGCCGGCTCCCACTCCTGCAGCGTCGACGCGCAGTGGAGCGAGTGCACGCGCCAGGTCACGCCGGTCGCCGAGACCTGCAACGGCCTCGACGATGACTGCGACGGGATCGTCGACAACAACTTCGAACGCGAGGGCGCGAAGTGCTTCATCGGCAAGGGCGCCTGCCAGACGACCGGGACCTGGCGCTGCGCCGAGGACGGCAGCGAGGCGCTGTGCGACGCGCCCCCGCCCCCGCGCCAGCCCGAGACCTGCAACGGCCTCGACGATGACTGCGACGGTCAGATCGACAACGGCGCGCTGGCCGGGACCGGTCAGGCCTGCGACACGCGAAAGCCCGGCGTCTGCGCCCAGGGGACGACGCAGTGCGCGGGCGGGCAGCTGCGCTGCGTACAGTCGCGCAAGTCCGACATCGAGGTCTGTAACGGCCTCGACGACGACTGCGACGGTCAGGTCGACAACCAGTGCCTGAGCGTGGCGGAGGCCGCCAAGCTCAAGGCCCAGCGCGGCCACTGACGGTCAATCACCACATCAGTCACTGCAGAGACGCGCGGCGGTGATCGTCCCGTCGCGCTCGAGCGGGACCAGCTCGCCAAAGCCGCCAGCGATGCTCAGCGCGCCCGCGGGCGGGTGGCGCTCGAGCAGCGAGCGCAGCCCGTCGGCGAAGGCGCTCGCCCCCATCGGTCGCGCGCCGCGATCGTAGGCCAAGCAGCTCCCCAAGAACTCCTGCCAGGCCACCTGCCACGCGCGCGCGTCACCGCCACCGCCGCCACCGCCACCACGACCACCGTAGTGATCGCTGTCGACGAACACGCCCTCGCACTTCAGGATCTCGACCGTCCGCGAGGCGCTGCCGCCCGTCGGCACCACGTAGTGGCTCTGCTCGCCGAAGGGCACGCCGCCGAGCAGGCGCGTCGCGAGCTTGCCGAGCGCGAACACGTCGGTGCGCGGATCGACCGGCTGCCCGATGATCTGCTCGGGCGCCGCCCACGAGAACGTCGCCGTCGTCGACGGCATCCCGACCGGCACGTCCAGGCTGTCGAAGACCTCCGGCGTCGCCCCGGTGAACAGCACGTTCGCCGGTGACAGATCGGCGTGCACGAGCTCGCGCGCGTGCAGCCGCGCGAGCGCGTCAGCGAAGTCGGCGAGCCGCGCGAGCACGCCCGCCCGGGGCACCTCAAACCCCAGCTGGCCGCCGTAGCGATCTCGCTGCACCCGCGCGATCGCGTCGGCGACGGCCTCGCGATCGCGCAGCGGCGCGCGGACGGTCTTCGCGGTGCTGGTGATCACGGCCACGACGTCGCCGAAGGCCGTCAGCCGCTCCTCGACCAGCGGCCGGTACGGAGCCCGCGGGACGCGGAGCACCCGGCTCGCGTCGGCGACCGCCCCGGTGTACGCCTGACCGCGCTCGAGGCCGATCAGCAGCCGCCGCGTCGTCTTGCGCTCGGCGACCGAGCGTTCAAAGGTCTTGACCACCTCGTCCTCCCCGCGCAGCAAGGCGATCGCCGCGACCGTCGAGACCTCCATGCTCTCGTCATCCAGCGACGGGGGCGACGGGGGCGAGCGCCGGGAGGGTCCGGGCGCGCGGGTCGGCGCGAGCAGCTGCTGAAGCAGCGTCGGCCCCAGCAGCTCACGCGCGGTCCGGCGGCTCACGTACACGGCGCGCGATGTCCCAGGGGTCAGCTCCGCGTCGTGGACCCCCATCAGCCCGGCGGCGACGTTGTGCTCCACCGCGTCGCGGACCCGCGCCGGCAGCTCCGCGCGGTCCGAGACCCCGAAGACCGAGCAGACCGCCCGAAACAAGGTCTGGAGCTCCTTCGAACGATCGACGCGCAGGAGCCAGGGGAGCCCGTCGGGCGCGGCGGCGAAGCGCACCACCAGCGACGGCGCGTCGGCGAGCTCGCTGCACGCGACGATCGGGACGAGCCCGCGCTGCATCGGTCGTATCTGTGTCACCGTCGGATCATAGTCGAAGGGTCATCGAGTCACGGTCGGATCCCGCGCCCAGGAGCGCGCGGACGGCTGGTATAGCTCCGGGTATGCCGATGGAAGATCTGCTCTACGCGACCGACGGACACGTCGCCACGATCACGCTCAACCGCCCGGAGGCGCGCAACGCCTACAGCGAGGCCATGGTCAGCTCGCTGATCTCGGCGCTCGATGAGGCCGAGCGCGACGACGCGGTCCGCTGCGTGATCCTGACCGGCGCGGGCAAGTCATTCTCCGCCGGGGGTGACCTCAAGCGCATGCGCGATCGCGTCGGCATGTTCGCGGGCGGCTCGGCCGAGCTCCGCAGTCGCTACATCGACGGCATCCAACGGATCCCCCGGCGCATCGCGCTCTGCGACAAGCCGATCATCGCGGCGGTCAACGGCGCGGCGATCGGCGCCGGCCTCGACCTCGCGTGCATGTGCGACATCCGGGTCGCGGCCGCGGGCGCCAAGCTCGGCTCGACCTTCGTCAAGGTCGGCCTCGTGCCAGGCGACGGGGGCGCGTTCCTCTTGGCCCGCGTCGTCGGCTTCGCGCGCGCGCTCGAGCTGGTCCTCACCGGCCGCGTGCTCACGGCCGAGGACGGGCTCGCGATCGGCCTCGTGCACCGCGTCGTCCCGCGCGAGCAGCTGCTCGCCGCCGCCCGCGAGTACGCCGAGCTCATCGCCGGCAACGCGCCGCTCGCGGTTCGCCTGACCAAACGGGCAGCCTACCGCAGCTGGGGCGCCGACCTCGAGACCGCGCTCGAGCTGGCCGCGACCTACCAGGGCATCGCGCAGCGGACCGAGGATCACGACGAGGCCGTGCGCGCGCTGCTCGAGCGGCGCCCCCCGAGCTTCGTGGGGCGCTAGCGGGTATCCGAGCGGGCGCTACTCCGGAGGAGGCGGCACCGGCTCGCCGGTGCCCTTGCGCTCGAGCGGCTCATCGCGGAGATCCGCGCCGCACTCGCGGCAGAACTTGGCGCTCGGGTAGTGCCCCTCGATCGTGCACTCCGGGCAGACCAGCGTCGACTCCTCCTCGGGCGAGCTCGGCCGCACCAGCTCGGCGCTGACGATCCCCGTGGGCACCGCGATGATCCCGTAGCCCGCGATCATCAGCAACGCCGCGATAAACTGACCGAGCGCGGTCTTCGGCGCGATGTCGCCGTAGCCGACCGTCGTCATCGTCACGATCGCCCAGTACATGCTCTTCGGGATCGAGTCGAAGCCGCTCCCGGCCTCGCTCTCGACCAGGTACATCACGGTCCCGACGATCACGATGATGATCCCGACCGCGCCGAGGAACACCGTGATCTTCGTGCGGCTCGCCCGGAGCGCCGCGAGCAGGCTGTTCGCCTCGCTGAGGAAGCGCGTCAGCTTGAACAGCCGCAGCACGCGAACGAAGCGCAGCATCCGGATCACGACCAGCGACGGCGTGCCCAGCAAGAGCCCCACGTAGGTCGGCAGCACCGCGAGCAGATCGATGATCCCGTAGAACGAGAGCGCGTAGCCGAGCGGGCGCCGCACGCACACGAGGCGGAGGATGTACTCGATCGTAAAAAGAGCCGTGAACACCCACTCCATCACCACGAAGGGCGTGTGGAAGCGGGCCCCCAACTTCGTGCTCTCGAGCGCGACGGTGACGATGCTCAGCAGGATCAGCACGAGCAGCGCGATGTCGAACACCCGACCCGCGCGGGTCTCGGCCTCGAACATCACGTGGTAGACGCCGACTCGCCAGTCCGACGCGTGCGCGCGGTGATCATCCGGGCGCTTCTTCCGTCGCAGGTCGAACACGGGGTTTACGTTGCCCGCGCCGGCTCGCTAGCGCAAGCTGACGCGCCGAGAGGCCGCTGGGACGGGGCTCCGCGAATCCCCCCATACAACGGCACTACGGACGCGGCTACGCGACAATTTCGCCCGCCCCTGCGCCCGCCGCCGCCGCGAACGATCGCTCGCGTCTCACGTGCACCCCAGACCAGCTACGGGGGTGAGGGGATGAGACCCTCGCCAACCCTCACACGCGCGCCCCCTGCCGCGCTTTCGCGCGCGGTGTTCAATAAACGGCGATGAACGTTCGAATTTCGCCCCTGCTGCGCCCGACGCTCGCGCTCGCGCTTCTGTCAGCGTGCACACCCGGTGACGGTGAGGAGCTCGAGACCGAGACCGCCGCTGACTCCGACGCTGACTCCGACTCCGACGCGAACGAGACAGAATCAACCTCAACCGAGACAACGACCGCCGGACCCGGTGACGGTGACGGCGACGGCGACGGCGACGGCGATGGCGATGGCGATGGCGACGGCGATGGCGACGGCGACGGCGACGGTGACGGTGACGGTGACGGCGACGGCGATGGCGATGGCGACGGCGACGGCGACGGCGATGGCGACGACGGCTACTTCCACACCTGCGGCGCCGGCGGCCCGACGGGTGACTGGCACACCTTCGAAGTCGACTACCCGGGCGGGACCTTCCTCGCCGACGAGACCGAGGTCATCGACGCCCGCTACGACGTCTGGGCGCCCGCGCCCGACGACGTCCCGCGCCCCTTGATCATCGCGCTCCACGGCGACAACGGGGATCCAGGCGCGACCAAGAGCGACTGGAGCTACCTGCTCGACAACCACGAGTTTATCCTCGTGACCCCGCGAGAGCCCCACCAAGAGGTCGACGGCGGGCTCGCGGACAACGGCTGGGATAACTACCCCGACGAGACCCGCGGCTTCCTCTACAACATCATGGCCGACGTGGGCGCGCGCTACGACATCGACATCGACCGCGTCTACGCCACCGGCGCCTCCGCAGGCGCCTGGGCCGGGGGACAGATCTACTTCACGATGCAGGACACCTTCGCCGCCGTGCAGCTCAGCTGCGGCGGCTCGACCAGCGTCGGCTACCAGCTGCCGGACCCCGAGCGGTGCAAGACGCCCGTGCGCTTCGAAATCGCGCCGAGCGACTTTCTCTACTTCGCGGCCGAGTCCGCCGCCGAGTTCCTCGACATGAAGGGCAACGCGGTGACCTTCCACGACACCGAGTGCGACGGTCACTGCTGCGGGCAGAAGGAAGACTACGGCGGCGCGGCCTGGGACTTCTTCAAGCCCAAGACCCACTGCGACGCGATCTCGCGGGCGGGCTGCGGCACGCTCGGCGCGCCCTGATCACGGTCGTCAAGCTCGACGTCGACGACGGACGAAGGGCGCCAGCACGAGCAGCCACATCGCCGATGGGCCGCGCGCGCCCGAGCGACAGCCGCAGCCGCCGTCGTCTCCGCTCTCACCGCCATCGGTGCCCTCGCCCGTCGAGCCCTCGGGATCCCCGGACTCCGAATTCTCGCCGCCGGAGGACGCGTCCGTCGTCGGGTCGTCCGTCATCGAGCCCGAGGGGTCCTCGTCCGGCCCGGTCGTCACCGGCGTCGGCGCCTGCCCGATCGTGATCGTGACCGGCGCCGACTCGCTCATGTTGCCGGCGTAGTCGAGCGACCGCGCGCTCAGGACGAAGGTCCCCTGGGGGAACTTGAGGGTGAAGAACTCGAGCGGCGTCACCGAGCTCGGCTCGATCGGCAGCGGCTCGCCGTCGATCAGCAGCCAGTGCTGCTTAAACCCCCAGCCGTCGCCGTCGTCCGACTCGACGCGGATGTACACCGGCAGCGAATTCTCCTCGGTCTCGAACACGCTGCCGTCGCCCGGCGCCGTGATCTCGACGACCGGACCGACCTCGTCGACCGGCTGGGGAAACGCGGCGCCGCAGGCCTCGCTCCACCCCGACACCGGCCCGCCGCCGCAGCCGTCGTCCCAGCTCCCGCCGGCCTCGCCCGGGCTGATCGGGAAGCCCTGGCACCGCGCGGACGGGTTCCACGTCCCGTCCGCGTCGTGACAGGGCGTGACGTCGATCCCCGAGGAGCTCTCGACCCACTCGAGGTTCGGGTGAATCATCGTGTAGTAGGTGCTGCCGCCGCACGACTTCCCGTACGAGGTCACGCCGTAGACGCGCCAGCTGCCGTCACCGCCGGGGAAGGTGTCGGGGTCGAGGCGGATGTACGCGGGCCCGCCCGAGTCGCCGTAGCACGCGTCCTTGCCGTCCCCGCCGACCAGGATCTCGTTGCCGGGCAGGCCCTCGATGACCGTCGTGACCTCGCGCTTGACCCCGCTGATGTTGTTCTCGTCGACGCCGAAGCCGACCAGCGTCGACTTGCGCCCGGGCGCCAGCGCGTCGACCTCACAGCCGGCGAGCACCGGCACGATCGGCACGTCCTCGACGGCCTCCGAGAGCACGCAGTACGCGATGTCGGTGCCGTCGAGCGGCGCGCTCGGCTCGGGGTGCAGCTCACAGCGCTCGGTCTCGACGACGCGCTGCAGCCCGGCGCCGTCGTCCTCGCCGATCATCACCTGGGGGATCGCGGCGCCGCAGTGCTGGGCGTAGATCACCAGCCGCGGGTGCACGAGCGTGCCGGTGCAGCCGCCCAGGTACACCGTCGTCGGCCAGCCGCAGGTCCCCACCGCGTCGCCGCCGTAGATCGCGTCGGGATCGACCGGCGCCGGCGCGATCGCGCCGGGCCCATCCGCGTACGCCGTCGCCGCTGTCGCCGTCGACACCGCCAAGGCCGCCAGGATTAATCCGCTGGAGATCACACACCGGTTCACGCGCAATCCTCCATATCCGAGCCCTCGCCGCACAGGTCGGTGCCCTCGGGCTCGTCGCACACCTCGTCGCCGGTCCACGGGCAGTAGCCGCAGTCGTGGATGTCGGTCATCGGCGGGCACGCCCCGCCCATGCCCTCCTCCTCGCACACCCCGTCCTGCTGCGTCGCGCAGCAGTCCTCGGGGTCGCTGCCCTCCGGGCACAGGTCGAAGCCCTCGGGCTCGTCGCAGTAGCCGTCGCCCTGGTACGGGCAGTAGCCGCAGTCAAAGGGGTCCGAGCCGTCGGGGCAGCTCCCGCCCTGGCTCTCCTCGTCGCAGATGTCGTCCTTGGCGGTCGCGCAGCAGTCGTTGGGGTCGCTGCCCTCCGGGCACAGACCTGTCCCATCAGACTCATCACACTCGCCGTCGCCGATCCACACCGGCGGGCAGTAGCCGCAGTCGAAGTAGTCGGTGAAGTCGGAGCACATCCCGCCCATGCTCCGCTCCTCGCACTCGCCGTTCTTCGGCGTCGCGCAGCAGTCCGCGACGTCGCTGCCCTCCGGGCACAGCCCCGTGCCCTCGGGCTCATCGCACTCGCCGTCGTTCGCGTAGACGCAGGCCGAGACGCACTGCTCCCCCTCGCACACGAGCCCCAGCTCGCAGCCCCCGTCGTCGCAGACGCAGCCCTCGCTCCCGGGCGCGCAGCTCTCCGTGACGCAGACGTTGAGGAGGCACACCAGCTCGCCCTCGCACTCCTCCTCGGGCAGGCACGGGCAGGACTCCGTCCCCAGCGGACAGCTCGGCGTCGCGCCGCCGGAGCTCCCCGCGGTCGCGCTCGACTCGGAGGTCGAGGAAGAGGTCGAGGAAGAGGTCGAGGAAGAGGTCGAGGAAGAGGTCGAGGCGCTCGGGTCCGCGCTCGTCGTCTCGTCGCCGGCGCTCGAGCTCGAGCCCGCGGTCGCGTCCATCGGGCCGTCGTCCCCGCACGCGCAGAGCACCAGCAGCGCGAGCGTGGCGATCCGCGTCGTCAGAGGAAAGAGGGGCGCGACAAGATGAACAGCTGAGGAGGCGAGACGCACGGTTCCGCGCGAGTATACGCGGTCCGCAAATGCACCCCCCGACGTCGACGGGCCCGATCCTCACACGAGGATCGGGCCGTCGTCGGAGCGCTCGCGGCCTACGCCGCCCCGGAGGTGATGATCGGGTTCCAGAACAAGCAGCCCTCGCCGGGGGCCTCGCCCTCCTGGATCGGGCGCATCTTGCAGCCCTCGCCGCGCAGCGTGTCGAGCGTGCGCACCAAGGCGTCCATCTCGATGTCGCGCTCCGCCGCGACCGTGACCTTATTCGAGCTCGGGTACGCCGCCTTCAAGTCACGCATCTGGGCCGCGAGCGCCGTGTAGTCGAGATGCTCCGCGCCCAGGCCCCCGCGGTTCGGGATCACGCTCGGCTCGCCGTCATCCACGAAATCGCCGAGCTCGTGCGCCTTGACGAGGAAGCCGTCCTGCCGGATCTCGACGTTGAGGGACAGCTCCTTCTCGGGGTCCTGGTTCTTGGAGTGCCCGCCGACGTTACAGAACTTCGGGGGGCTGACCTCGATCGCGGCCATGCTGGCGAACTCCATCGCCAGCAAGAGCGCCGGGATCAACAAGAACATGATGTTCATGATGGGGACGAGGTTCGCCTCGACCTCGGCGTCCTCTCGATCGGTCTTCTTTCGGGTCGTCATTGTCGCTCCAGTCGCACGGTGGACGCGCTCCGCCCGTTCGCCCGGCGGGGCGCCGGCACGCGCTCGCTCCCAGGGCGCGGGGTCACGCGGCGCGCGTCCCGAGCACACGGAGCCCATGAGCAGGTCGTGAGCAGGTCCTCTCTCACACCCGACAACCACCGCGCGCCGAGGTTCCACCGCGCGTGCCTCGAGCGCCAGATTTTGTTCTACACGCCGCCGTCGCAGGCGCAGCCCGCCGGCTTGTGACACTCACGCGCCCGCGAGATGCAGCTGTCCCCGCAGGCCTGTCCGCTGCGACAAACTCGGCAGCACCCGCGCTCGCCGGACCCCGGCTCACCCGCCGCCGACTTCGCGTCGTCGTCCCCCACGAGCTCCTCCGGGGTCACAAGGGGTGGCGCCGGCGCGCCGGGTGACGCCGGCGCGACGGGTGACGCCGGCGCATCAGGTGACGGCGCGACCTCTGAGGCGGCCGGAGTCTGCGGAGGCGCCGACGCCGGCGCGCCGCGATCACACGACGCGGACGCGAGCGCGATCCAGAGCGCGATCCAGAGTCGGCGAGTCCAGCCCACGCGCGCCACCTCGCGAACGATCCTATCACCCACCACCCCCGGCCCTCCGCCGCGCGCGCGCTCAATAACGACCGCCAGGCGACGCCGCGAGCAGCGGTACCATCCCCCCATGACCTACGTCTCGCCTCGTCACCCTCATCCACGCACGCCCGCGCTGGCCTGCCTCGTCTGCCTCGCGCTCGCGCCCGCGTGCGGCGACAGCGAGGGCGCCGTGACCGAGACAACCGCGGGCTCCAGCGAGACCGAGGACCCGAGCGCCGGCACGAGCGTCGGCGGCACGCAGGGCACCGAGGGCACCGGCGCGGGCACGACCACCACCGACACCACCGACACCACCGGCGCGCCCGCGAGCACCGGCGCGACCACCAGCGCGACCACCAGCGCGACCGCGAGCACGACGGAGACTGTCCCAGAGACCACATCGGAGAGCGGCGAGAGCGAGGGTACGACCGACGACGGCCTCTGCCCCGACCTGACCCCGAACATCCAGCTCCCGCGCCAGCGCATCACGGCCGAGGAGCTCGGCGTGCTCGTCAACCTCAATGATCCGCAGTCTGTCGCGGTCGCCGACTACTACGTCGCGGCCCGCGGGATCCCGGCCGAGAACGTCGTCGAGCTCAGCTTCGACGTCCAGAACGTCATGCCCGAGGGCGTGTTCGCGGGCGCGAAGGCCGAGGTTGACGCCGCGCTCGGCCCCGAGATCCAGGCGCTCGCGCTGACCTGGACGCAGCCCTACCGCGTCGCCTGCATGTCCGCGACCGCCGCCTTCGCGCTCGGCTTCAACGACATCTACTGCAACACCTCCGGCATGGCCTGCGGCGAGACGGCCTTCGTCGACTACTTCAACTCCGACTCGACGCGCCCCTACGACGATCACGGCCTGCGCCCGGCGATGATGCTCGCGGCCAAGGACGTCGCCAACGCCGAGGCGCTCATCGATCGCGGCGTCGCCTCCGACGCGAGCTTCCCGACCGGCGACGGCTACCTCGTGCGCACCACCGACGTCGCGCGCAGCGTCCGCTGGCCCGCCTTCATCTCGACGATCAACGCCTGGGACTACCCCGGCGAGGGCCTCGAGCTCACCTACGTCGACAACTCGGACGGTAGCGGCAGCAACCTCATCGAGGACACCGAGAGCATCCTGTTCTACTTCACCGGGCTCGCCAACGTCGGCGGCATCACCAGCAACACCTACGTGCCCGGCGGCGTCGCGGACCACCTCACCTCCTACGGCGGGCAGGTCCCCGACAGCGGGCAGATGAGCGTGACGCGCTGGCTCGAGGCCGGCGCGACCGCGAGCTTCGGGACGGTCGTCGAGCCGTGCAACTACCCGACCAAGTTCCCCGACACCACCGTGATGCTGCCCCGCTACTACCGCGGCGCCACGGTCATCGAGGCCTACTGGAAGTCCGTGGCCTGGCCCGGCGAGGGCAACTTCGTCGGCGAGCCGCTCGCGGCCCCCTGGGGCGAGTCGCCCGTGACCTACGAGGACTGCAAGCTGACCATTGAGACCACCGGGCTGCGCCCGTTCTCGACCTACGAGCTGCAGGAGGCGGACGACCCCGACGGGCCGTGGACCGCGGTGGTCGAGGACATCTCGATCGACCATCACCAGCTCGTGACGATCGAGCACGAGCCGGTCGCGGCCCCGTACTATCGGCTCGTCGCGCCGTAGCGCTCCGCGCTACCCCGCCGCGTCGCGCAGCACCTCGTCGGCGTGGATCCCCGGGTCGACGTCCGGATACACCTTGGCGACCCTGCCGTCGCGCCCGATCAGGAAGCTGACTCGGCTGATGAAGCCCGCCGTGCTCGAGACGCCGAAGGCCTTGGCCCAGCGCAGCTCGGGGTCCGAGACGAGCGGGAACGGCAGCTCGTGCTCCGCCGCGAACGCCTTGTGTGACTCGATGGAGTCGGCCGAGACGCCGATGATCTGGACGCCGGCCTCCTCGTACTTCGACCACACGTCCCGGAACGCGCAGGCCTCGGTGGTGCAGCCCGGCGTGTTGTCCTTTGGATAGAAGTAGACCACCGTCGGCGCGCCCCCGAGCGCGCGCAGATCGATGGACCGCTCGTTGTGCGCCGTGGCCGTGAGCGGCGGCGGCTCGCTGCCGACCGCGAGCAACCCCGAGCCGCCGTCGGGGCGCTGCACAGGCCCGCCGCAGGCGATCGGCGAGAGCCCCGCGAGCCCGGCGCTGACGAGCGCGAGCGAGAAGAGCGTGGACACGCGAATTTTCTTTCTCGAGAAACCCATGGTCGCCGGAAGTCTACGACGCGCGCTGGACGTCGCCGCGCCCACGAGCGCCAGCGGCGACAGGGGCGCGCGCGGCGGCGTCGTGTTGATCAGCGCGCGTAGGCGCGCACCTCCCGTCCGCGCCTCCTGTCGTTAGGGCGAGGGCCACACGGGCAGGATGTCGACGCCGCTCGGCAAGCTCACCGACACCTCGTCGACCACCGAGTCGTCGGCGTCGTAGACCACGACCTTGTTCGAGTGGTAGCAGCCGACGTACAGGGTATCCTCGCCGTCGGTCGCGATGTTGCGGATCTGCCCGTTGCAGCTGACGCCGACGCTCTTGAGGTAGCCGCCGTCCTTGGTGAACACGTAGTAGGCGGCGTTGTTCTGGCTGACGATGATGACATCGCCGTTCGAACGCGTCGCCACGCCGAAGGCCGTGCTCAGCCCGCCGCCGCCGAAGGCGCCGTCGTAGGCGAAGCCCGGGTCCCAGTGCTGGCCCGGCCCGCCGCTGAAGGAGGTGAGATAAAAATCGCCCTCGGGGCCGAACGCGGTCGAGCGCAGGTTGCTGCCGTTGGGCGACGTGACCGTCCCCTGGTCAACGCCGTCGAGGTCGAGCACGCGGACCGTCGACATGCCCGAGCCTGACGCGTAGACGCGATCGTCGGTCACGGTCATCCCGTAGAGGTTCCCGCTGACCAGGCCCGCGCCGATGTCAGCGGTCGACTTGTCGAGGATGTCGACCGTGCGGATGATCGAGCCCTGGCCGACGTAGAGCTTCCCGTTGGGCCCGGCCGCCACTGACTGCGCGTTGTTCAGACCCGGGTAGCTGTCGATCAGCGTCAAGCCCTCGGGCTCGTAGATGAACGCCTGGTTCTGGTTGTTGCTGACGACGACCAGGCAGCCCTTGCCGGTGATGCACTGGTTGTCGTCGACGCACAGCTCGTTCTCACACAGCTGCGACTCGCAGTCGCCGTCCTCGAGGCACATCTCGCCGAGCTGACAGGGCGCGCAGTCCGGGCCGCCGCAGTCGACATCCGTCTCCGCCCCGTTCATCGCCCCGTCGTCGCACGAGACGCACAGCTCCTCGTCACACAGCTGCGACTCGCAGTCGCCGCCCTCGAGGCACATCTGCCCGTCCGCGCACGGCTCACAGTCGGCGCCGCCGCAGTCGACGTCCGTCTCGGCTCCGTTCATCGCCCCGTCGCCGCACGAGACGCAGAGCTCGGCGTCGCACAGGGTCGAAACGCAGTCGAGACCCTCGAGGCACATCTGCCCGTCCTCGCAGGGCTCGCAGTCGGGCCCGCCGCAGTCGACATCCGTCTCGAGACCGTTCTGCTCGAGGTCGTCACAGGCCGGCGGCGGGCCGGTGGTCTCCGACTCCGTCGTGCCGGGCCCCGTCGTGCCGGGCCCCGTCGTGCCGGGCCCCGTCGTCCCAGGGCCCGTGGTGCCGGTTCCCGTCGTGGCGTCGGTGGTGCCGGTCCCCATCATCGTGCCGCCCGAGGTCGGCGGCCCCGCGGTCGTGCCCTCGCTCGTCGCGTCGGTCGCCGCGCCCGTGGTCGCGAGGGTCGCCGCGCCCGTCGTGCCCTCGGTCTCCGTCACCGTCGCGGCCGTGTCGACCGCGTCGTCGCCGCAGCCGACCGCGAGCGCGTAGGCGGCCAACAGTACATATGTCCCACGGGTCTTGTGCAGCATGGCTCGCACCATGACAGAAGACCTGACCATTTGCACATGTCAATACCCGCGGCGCGCGGGAATTCTTCAGGGCTCGTCGAGCCGCGCGCGCACGGCCGCCTCGTCGATGTCGTCGCGATCCCACAGGCGCCGGCCCTCCATCCCGCCCGCGATCGTCAGGCGCTCGCCGCTGATGTGACGCGCGAGCCCCGGCGCGCTCAAGAACAGCACGGCCTCGGCGATGTCGACCGGCCGCGCGAGCTGACGCAGCGGCATCGTCTGCAGCGCCCGCGCGACGTGACCCGGCGTCTCGATCGCCGCGCGCGCCATCGGCGTCGCCGTCCAGCCCGGCTCGACGAGGTTCACGCGCGCGTAGGGGTCGAGCCGCGCGAGCTCGTTCTTGACGCTGCGCATCAGGCCGTAGAGCCCGGCCTTGCTGACGGCGTAGGCGAGATGGCCGGCCTCGCCGAAGCGCCCTGCGGTCGAGCCGATGAGGCACAGGCTCGGGCCGCGACCATCGGCGCGCGGGCCCGCTGCGGCGAGGCCCCGCGCGAAGGCCCGCGCCGTCCAGATCGCGCCGTGGAGGTTGACCTCGAGGACATCTTGGATCCGCGCGGGCGAGAGCTCGTGCAGCGGCGCGTCCTCGGGCGGCCAGACGCCCGCGTTGGCGACGCAGACATCGACGCGCCCGTGCGCGGCGCGGGCCTCGGCGAACACGCGCTCGACCTGCTCGCAGTCGCGCAGGTCGGCGACGTGCACGCTCGCGCGCCCGCCGAGGTCGAGCGCGACGATCTGCTCGTCGAGCGCGTCGCGGCGCGTGTTCGCGTGCAGCGCGAGGCGACAGCCGGCGCGCGCGAACACGCGGGTGAGCGCCTGGCCGATCCCGCCGGAGGCGCCTGTGATCAGTACGGTGAGTCCCTCGAGCGCGGTCTCCATCATGTCCGCGCCGAGCATCGTGCACGCGCCCGCGCGCCGCAACTCGCGGGCGCACGCGCGAGACCACCCACGAGACCATCCGCGAGACGACTCGCGAGACGAACTACACTCCCAGCTCCTGTCTTCGCGCCACGCCATCCCGTACCTGTGCTGCGCCGACGCCGAGGCGGCGCTCGAGTTCTACGTCGAGGTGTTCGGCTTCCGCGAGCGCGGGCGCCTGCTCTCCGCGCGCGGCGGCCTGCTGCAGGCCGAGCTCGTCCTCGAAGACGCGCCGCTGCTGCTGACGCCGAGCCCCGGCGCGCTCGTCCCCACGGGCGCCGGGCAGCGCGCGCGGCTGCGCTACCCGGTCCGCGAGCTCGACGCCCACCACGCCCGCGCGCGCGCGGCCGGGGCGACGATCGACGCGCCGCCCGGCCGAGGCCCCGACGGTCGCCGGCGCTACCGCGCGCGCGACCGCGAGCAGCGGCTCTGGACGTTCTTTACGCCCGATCGCTGAAGGAACGCGCGGCGCGACGTCTCAGGGCTCGCGCTTGTTGACCCACACGTCGCTATTGAAGGACGCGATCAGGGTCTCGTGCCCGACGGTCACGATGTCGTCGAAGGGGTCGACCGCGACCGCGCGCGCGACGTCCTCCTCGCCCGCCTCGTGCCCGTAGGACTCGATCCACAGCTCATCGCCGGCGCCGCTGTACTTGCCGATCCAGATGTCGTCCTGCCCGCCGAATTCGCTCTGGCCGACGACGACGATGTTGCCGGCGCTGTCGATCGCGACATCGTGGGCGAGGTCCGTCTCGCCGCTGTCGTCGTGGATGACCTCCCACAGCTGCGCGCCGTCCCCGTCGAACTTGCCGATCCAGATGTCGACCGAGTCGCCCGCGCCGTCGACCCGGCCGACGGCCGCGATCTCGCCGCTCACCGGATCGTGCGCGATCCCGTTGGCCCAGTCGACCCCGCCGACCGGCCCGTCGAGCTCGACTGTCCAATCGACCATACCGTCGGGGTCGTAGCGGCGGATCCAGATGTTGAAGCTCGCCGCCATGGTGAACGTCCTGCCGGCGACGAGGATGTTGCCGGCGCCGTCGACCGCGACGCTCGAGGCGACGTCCGGGCCGTCGTCGGCGCCTTCGAACACGCGCGTCCAGATCTCGCTGCCGCCGCCGTCGTAGCGACGGATCCACGCGTTGTCGTCGTTGTTCTGCTTGATGCTGCCGGTCACCACGAAGTCGCTCCCGAGCATCGTGATGTCGCTCCCCGAGATCGGCCCCGGGTCCGTGAAGGCCCACAGGATCTGCCCCTGCGGGTCGCACTGGCTGAGCCAGAAGTCGCTGCCCATGCCGTCGGTCGACTGCCGCCCGACCGCGATCATGAAGCCCGCGTCGTCGCTGGTGACCGCGGCCACGCTGTCGATCGAGCCGGCGCCGCCGTCGTACTGCTGGGTCCACAGGCTGACGCCGGTGGGGTCGTACTTGCGGATCCAGATGTCCTGCTGGTTGATGTCGTCCTCGACGTTGGCGACCACGTACACGTTGCCGACGCCGTCGGTCGCCACGCCCACGCCCTCATCGATCGCGCCGCTCTCGTCGTGCGTGCGCGTCCAGTAGGCGTCCCCCGGCGACAGCGTGCAGTCGGACTCGCAGCCGTCGCCCTCGACGTCGTTGCCGTCGTCGCACTGCTCCCCGGCCTCCAGCACCGCGTTGCCGCAGATCGCCGGCTCGGTCGTCGCGCTCGTCGTCGGCTCGGTGGTCGGGCCCACGGTGGTCGGCTCCGTCATCGACGCGGTCGTGGTCGGCCCCGCGGTCGTGGGCTCCGTCATCCCGCCGGTCTCGGTCTCGCTCGTGGGCTCGCTCTCCGACTCCCCTGACGTCGAGGCGGTCGTCTCGCCCGGCCCGCTGTCGCCACAGCCCGCGCCCGCGAGCGCGAGCAGCGAGGCCGGCAGCGTCAAGATCCATACGCGTGGGTTAATTAGGTTCAAGATCATACGACGAACATAACAGGACCGCGTAGCCGGCCACCGAGCCCGCTCGCGCCGGACCGCTAGCGCGCGAGCTTGGCACGCAGCGTGTTCGCCAGCGCGGCGTGCTCCGCCTCGCCCCCCGGGACCGTGACCATGACCGTCCCGCCCGTGATCGCCTCGTGGACGACCGGATCCGAGAGCACCTCGCCGTCGAGCACGATCGCGAGCTTGCGCCCGATGTTCGCGCCCGAGACCTCGGCGAAGCGCTGGCCGCCCTCGCGGGTCAGCGTGAGCTGCACGCCCATCGCGCCGCTGCTCGTGTCCGCGAGCTCGACCTCCGCGACATCGTTCGCGTTGACGATCGCCTCGGACTTGACCACGTAGACGCCCCACAGCAGCTCGCCGTCACGCCATGGTTTTTGCCCGTAGCGCAGCGCGTGCGAGGGCGGCAGCCGCCACGCCTCGGGGAGCTCGTCGAACGCCCGCTCGAGCGTCGCCCGCTCCCTCGCCACCGCGATCGTCGCGCCGTCGACCACGTGATGACCCTCGCGCCCGTAGCTCGGGAGCTTGACGAGCTCGACGCCGGCGACCGGCAGCTTCCCCGCGCCGGCCAAGGCCTGCACGTAGGGCGCGGCGGCGTCGCCGAAGGGCGTCTCGTGATCGACGACGGCGAGTTCAAAAACGCTCGGGTTCGGGTGGGGGCCCGCCTCGGGAGTGGTTGAGCCAGAGCAGCCGACGCACGTGATGATCGCCGCGCACGTGAGCGCGGCGAGAAAAGACCGACGAATCATGTGCCCCACGGTACCGGCACCAGCGCCGCGATCTGACGCGGCGGCCGCTCGGGCGACCCCGCGCCTCGAGAAACGCCACCGCGTGCCAACTCTCGTGACGAAGATTCCGCCGGCGCAAACTCCGGCGCGAGACCCCTGGCGCCCGCGCTCAACGAGCGTCGGGGACGCCGTGCTCGACGGGCGCGGCGGAGGAGCTCGAGCGAGCGCGAGCCCATCGTCGGGTAAACTGTCGGGGGGTCCACCGAGAATGTTCGACATGCAACTCACCTACGGATTACTTCACAACCGCTCCACCGCGCTCCTGCTCGCGCTGGCGATCCCGCTGGCCCTCCCGCTCACCGCGTGCAGCGGTGACGACGGCGGCACGAGCGAGACCGACGCGACCACGAGCACGTCGGGCGAGACCGACGACGGCAGCACGACCGCGGGCACCGACGGCGCGACCGCGGGCACCGACGGCACGACCGCGGGCGGCGGCACCAGCACGAGCGGCACCACCGGCACCAGCGGCGCTGACTTCCCCAGCTGCAGCTGCGCCGAGTTCGACGGCCAGTGCTTCGAGGTCACGTCGGACGACGTCGAGGGTCTGCAGATCGCCGCCAACTCGCTCGAGGACGGCGGCGCGCTGGTCCTCGGCCTAGGGACCTTCGTGCTCGACAACCAGGTGACGATCCGCGCCGACGACATCACGGTCTGCGGCCAGGGCATCGGCGTCGAGGGGGACTTCGAGCAGGGCAGCACGCTCGACTTCGAAACCCAGGAGACCCAGTCCAACGGCCTCGACATCGTGGGCGACAACACCACGGTCCGCGACCTCGCGATCGTCGACGCCAAGAAAGACGGCCTGCGCATCGAAGACTCCAACAACGTCACGATCCAGCGCGTGCGCGTCACCTGGCGCAACATCGGCGACTCTGAGAACGGCGCCTACGGCATCTACCCGGTCAAGGTCACGCGCGTGCTAATCGAGGACTCCGAGGCCTACAACTCCTCGGACGCGGGCATCTACGTCGGCCAGTGCGCCCACGCGATCGTCCGCAACAACGTCGCCAAGGGCAACGTCGCCGGCATCGAGATCGAGAACACCCAGTACGCCGACGTCTACGGCAACCTCGCCGAGGACAACACCGGCGGCCTGCTGATCTTCGACCTCCCCGGCAACCCGATCGTCGGGCACGACGTCGCGATCCACGACAACATGATCATCAACAACAACCGGGTGAACTTCGCGCCCGGCGGCACCGTCAAGCAGATCCCGCCGGGCACCGGCACCTTCGCGATGGCCTCGCGCCGCCTCGAGATCTACGACAACACCTACGAGAACAACGGCACCGGCGACATCGCGATCCTCAGCGGCCTGATCATCGAGGGCGACGCGGAGAAGTGGGCGATCAGCCTTGACGAGCTCGTCGGCGACATTGACAAAACCGAGCTGCCGATGGGCGACGGCGTGCTCTACAACTACCAGACCAACAACGTCGTGGTGCACGGGAACTCGCACACGGGCAGCGGCATGGACCCCTTCAAGTCGACGGTCGATCAGGAGTTCGGCGTGCTGCTCCAGCTGCTCTACGCCGACAACCTGCCCATCGACAACGTGCTCTACGACACCATCGAGGAGAGCGCGCACCACCCGACCGACGCGGCGATGAACTCGAACGACAACCACATCTGCCTGTTCGGGAGCACGGGCGCGACCTTCGTGAGCCTCAACGCCGAAGAGACCCAAAACCCCCCCTTCGACATCGCGAACCTGTTCCGGCCGGCGGATCCGTTCACGCCCTTTGACTGCCAGTCGTTCACCATGGGCCCGCTGACGCCCCCGGACATGGAATAAGCCGGCATGAAAAATTCAATCGCGCGCACCACGGGCGCGGCCGTCGCCGCGCTCGCGCTGTCCCTCAACCTCGTCGCGTGCGGCGACAGCGATGACGGCACGAGCGAGGGCCCGACGACCGGCGCCCCCGAGACCTCAACCTCGACGACGACCGACGACGCGAGCGCCGGCGCGTCGAGCACCACGACCGCGACGGGCAGCTCGACCGGAGAGCCCGAGCTCGGCTGCGAGTTCCAAGGCGTCGACTTCGAGCTGGGCGCCCCGCAGCTGCTCTCGGAGATGTGCCTGCTCGAGTGGACAGGCGATCAGTTCTCCTACAAGGAGAACGTCTACCCCTACGAGCTCAACACGGTGCTGTTCAGCGACTTCGCGCTCAAGCGCCGCGCGATCTACATCCCGCCCGGCGCGACCGCGACCTACCGCGACAACGAGGTCATCGACTTCCCGGTCGGCACCATCATCCTCAAGTCCTTCGTGTTCGCCGCGGACATGCGCGAGCCCGACGTGAACCTCGACCTGATCGAGACCCGCGCGCTGGTCCGCTACCCCGAGGAGTGGAAGGCCTACCCGTACGTCTGGGACCATGAGCTCGGCGACGCCGTGCTCACGGTCCAGGGCGAGATCCGGCCGATCGAGTTCATCGGCCCCGACGGGATCATGCGCGAGGCGACCTACCTGATCCCGCAGAAGAATCAGTGTCAGGAGTGCCACGAGATCAAGGACGAGATGGGCGAGACCGTGATGACCGCGATCGGCCCGCGCCCGCGCTACCTCAACCGCGCGTATGACTTCGGCGACGGTCCGGTCAACCAGATCGCGCACTTCCAGGACGCGGGCTGGCTCGAGGGCGCGCCGGCGATCGACTCGATCCCCGCGGCCTGGGACCACCGCGAGCTCGCGGACACGCCGATCGAGTCGATGAGCTACGAGGAAATCACGGCGGCGACGCGCGACTACCTCGACATCAACTGCGCCTACTGCCACAACCCGCGCGGCGTCAACGGCATCTCCTCGCAGCTGTTCGTCAACTGGGACAACGAGGACCCGTTTCACCTCGGGATCTGCAAAAAGCCCGGCTCGGCCGGCAAGGGCGGCGAGAACCGCGAGTACGACATCGTGCCCGGCGACGCCGAGGCCTCGATCCTGGTGTACCGCAGCGAGACCCTCGACCTCGGCGCGATGATGCCGCTGATCGGGCGCAGCCTCGTGCACGAGGACGGCATCGGGCTGATGCGCGCGTGGATCGACGGGATGCCGCCCGACGACTGCAAAGCGGACGAGCCCGACCCGATGCCGCCCTGAGCAGCTTCGCGCGGCGACGCGAGCGCGCGCGCGGTGGAGTATGCTCCGCCGCCATGGAGACCAGACTCCCTCTCGCCGCGCTCGCGCTCGCGCTCCTGCTCCCCGCCTGCACAAATAAACCGGCTGGACCCGAGCCCGCCGAGCCCGGACCCGCGAAGGCGGAGCTGACCGCGAAGGACTGCGAGGCCCAGGGTCACACGGTCGTCGGGGACATCGGCGACGGCGCGATCCATCGCCCCGACTACGTCTGCCCGGGGACCGGCGAGCCGCCGATCGCGACGATCGTCGCGGAGCCCGGCGGGCCGATCGGCGTCGAGGGCTCGGTCTGCTGCTGAGTCGCCCGCTGACGTCGCTGACGCCTCGAGACCCCGTGCTACCGTAGACGCGAACCATGATCCCGCGACGAATCCTGGCGCTGCTCGCGGCGCTCGCCTTCAGCCTGCTCGCGGTCGCCGACGGCCTCTACCTGTCGATGGTGCACATCGACTTGGAGCTCGGCGGCGGCGGCAGCATCCAGAAATTCTGCCACACGCTCGCCGAGACGGGCTGCGCCGTCACCGGCGGTCGATTCGGCGCGCTGCTCGGCATCCCGGTCTCGGTGATCGGCTGCGCGGGCGCGGCGATCACCGCGCTGCTCGCGATCATCGCGCTGATCCGCTCGCTGCGCGCCCGCGACGTCCTGCGCGACCTCATCCTCGTGCTCGCGCTGTTCAGCGTGATCAGCTCGGTGCTGATGGGCGTCTTGTCCCTGGTCGAGGGGAAGTTCTGCCCGTTCTGCCTGATCTGGTACGGCCTCAACGTCGGGCTGCTGGTCGCGGCGGCCGTCGCCAGCACCGCCGGCGACTTCGACCGCACGCTCGGGGAGGCGGCGCGCTCGGGCCTGCGCGCGCTGCCGCGGCTCCCCGGGCTGCTGACCGGGGTCGGCTTCGCGCTGCTGCTGTTCGGGCTGTTCAGCGCCTACACGTGGTTCCACGATCTGCTGGCCGAGGCCGACGAGCGCGCCGCCGCGGAGATGGTCGAGAACCTGCTCGCCAAGCCGCCGCGCCCAGACCTCGCGCAGGCGGTCAAGCGCGCGACGCTGCCGCGCAAGACCGTCGGCCCGGCGGGCGATGACCCGATCGCGATCGTCGAGTTCAGCGACTTTCAGTGCCCGTTCTGCAAGAACGCGTGGCGCCAGCTCGAGGACTACGGCGAGCACAGCAGCGCGCCCATCGAGTTCGCCTACGTGCACTTCCCGCTCGATCCCGAGTGCAACCCGCTGGTCGAGAAAGAGCTGCACCCCGACGCCTGCGAGGCCGCGATCGCCAGCGAGTGCGCGCGCCGAGAAGGTCAATTTTGGGAGTACGCCGACTCGCTCTTCGCCGACCAGCGCGACCTCGGCCACGAGGCGCTCGTGCGGCGCGCCGAGACCCTGGGCATCGAGCGCGAGGGCTTCGAGCGCTGCCTCAAGGACCCCTCGGTGCTGCTCAAGCTGACGGACGACATCTTGCTCGCGGGCAAGGTCGACGTCCACGGGACGCCGACGCTGCTCATCGACGGCTACCGCGTCGGCGGCGTCCCGCGGCGCCAGGCGCTCGACCGCATCCTGGCCGAGATCCTGAAGCGCCGCGAGCGGCCGTAGCGACCTGACTATCGAGACAGGCGTCGAGCTCAGGGGACGTTGAGCGCCATCACGAAGACCGCGCCCGTCGCCGCCGAGCCCGCGGTGCCGACCGCGTCGGTCCCGGCGACGGTGAACTCCTCGGCGAGCTGCGGCGCCACCAGGATGAACAGCCCGTTCGAGCTGGTCATGTCGCTGGTGAAGGACATGCCGTCCTCCGCCAGGTAGCGGATCAACGCCACCGACCCGTCGCCGATCGTCGACTCGACGACCGCGCCCGCCATCGGGTCGCCGCTCGAGTCACGCACGACGCCGACGACGCCGCCCTTCTCGCCCAGCGGCACGAACTCGGCGAGCGCGTCGTCGCCTTGCAGGTACCCGTTCCAGTCCGTCAGCGTCGCGTCGGGCAGCACCCACAGATCGAAGACATCGCCGGCGGGCCCGTAGCTGTTGCCGCCCACCGGCCGGGCGATCCCGGTCGCGGTCGGGTAGTGCCCGTCCTCGACGAGCAGCGCGATGGTGCCGATCGGCGCGTCGATCGGCGTCGGGCTGGTGAAGTCGTAGACCCCGGCGCCGTCGGCCGTGCCGGTGAACAGCGGCGTCGCGGCGGTCGGGTCGCTGAGCGCGTCGAGGGCCGCGAGCACGCGCAGCTCCGCGCTGGGGAAGGGCGCGCCGTCGATGAGGTTGCGGACCGTGCCCATGATCCGGGTCGCGCCGCCCTCCGGCGGATCGACGCAGACCCCGACCTCGGTGGTCGTGAACTTCTCGCAGACCCGCGAGGCGCAGTCGAGGTTGACCGCGCAGTCCTCGCCGTTCGCCGCGGTGTCGCCCGCGGAGGGGTCGCCGCTGGACGAAGATGTCCCCGAGGTCATGGGCCCGGCGGTGGTGCTCGCCATCGTCGCGCCGCCGGTGGCCCCGGTCGTCGCGCTCGCCCCGGTCGTCGCCCCGTCGGTGCCGGTGGCCTGATCGGTGGTCGAGCTCGACGCGGTGGTCTCGCCGTCGCTGTCGCCGCAGGCGGAGGCCGTCAGCGCGATGACCACGGCCGCGAATAAGGATGTCTTTTGCAACATGTCACGCTCCCGCTCGCGGCCCTCGCTCGCCCGCGCCCCCATGACGCGCGACGTCGCGAGCGACAACGACCGGCCGCGACGGTAGCAGTCGCGGTGCCGGCCGCGCAACACGTCACGGGGTCACGAAGCCGCTCACCCGGCGCGATTCTCTACGGAGCTTTAAACGCGAGAGGGGCGATATCGACCCGGTCGACACCGCCCCCGCGCCCGCGAGCGCGACGCTACTGATGCGTCTCGACGTAGCCCTCCGGGACCTCGTACTTGAAGGTCTTCGCGTCGAGGCCGGTGTTGAGCTTGATGTCTGACAGCTCGAAGTGATTGATGCTGTTGTCTTGGTTGCGGACCACGAAGGCGTCGACGCGACCCGTGAGGTCGTCGACGATCAAGAGCATCGACTTGTAGTGCGGGTTCTTCTCCTTCGGCTTGATCTCGATCACCGTGTGACCGGCGACGCCGAAGCGCTTGATGAGCTTGTCGCTCGCGAGCCGCACCTTGAAGGTCTTGATGAGCTTCTGCCCGCCGAACAAGAACTTGGTCGCGCCCGCCAGGTTGGCGTTGCCCTTGACCGTCTGGCTGACGACCTGCCGCGTGTCGTTCTCGATCACCCACAGCTTGTCGTCGTCGACGTAGAAGTCAGGATCCGCGTCAGACTCGTAGTCCCAGACCATGCGCCCGGGCTTCATGATCCGCAGCGCGCCCTTGGTCACCTTGTGCTGGCCGTACACCCGGTTGATGTAGGTCTGCTGAAACGCCGCCGACATGTCGCGGGTGCCGTCGTAGAAGGCCTGGACCTTCGCTAGCACGCCCGAGGCGGTGCCGCGCTGGGGCGTGGCCGTCGCGGCGGCTGCCGCGGCCGCGGCCGGCTCAGCGTTGGCCTGTGTCCCCGCGCTGAGCACGAGCCCGAGCGCCAGCGTGGACAGGGAGAGCTTTTGAAGGAGTCGGGGGCGGAACTGAAAACGAATCATGTTCGAGACGCTCGTCGCTGCGTATCCGGTCAGACGTTCGGCGCGCGTGTGCGATTCACGGGCGCGCCATCTCGCGCGTGGACGCTGGCGCCTGTGCCGGCCGCGCGTCACCGTCCTCACCTGTACATCCCACGCTAGCCGCGAGCAATCGATCTACCTCGGCCCGCGGGAATTCCGTCATCGCCAAACACCACAAAACACTGTTCAGAAGCCTATTGCCGCCGGTTTCCAGGCTCACGAAGACCCCGCAGGAGAAGCCCGACGCGTTGACATGGCGCCCCCCGGGCCCACGCTTGCCGAGTCGCGCGCGGCATGGGGCCCGCGCGGCGCGTCGGTGGCGACACCGACAAACCAGACCCGCCGGGCGCGATCGCCCCGGCGAAGGAGAACAACTGAATCATGCATCCCGGATTTTTCCGCTGGTGGAAGGAAATGCAGCACCTTCACAATTCCGCGCGCTGCGGCCCGCGCTCGGAGTGGACCGGATCGGGCTTTTTCGAAAATAAGCTCGGCTCCCCGTCATCGCGCGGCCCAGGCTTCGGCGGCGGGGCCGGCTTCGGCTTCGGCGTCCGTCGCCCCCTGCGCTTCCTGATCCACAAGCTCGATCTCGACGAGCGCCAAGCGGCCGAGCTCGCCGTCATCATCGACGCGCTCAAGACCGAGCGCGCGCAGGCGGCCGTCGACAACCGGCGCACCGTCAGCGCGATGGCCGAGCTGCTCGGCGGCGAGGCCTTCGACGCGCAGGCGGCCGCCGAGGCGGCGAGCGCCCGTGCCAAGAGCGCCGAGCGCCTCAGCCAGGCCGTGATCGCGGCCCTTCAAAAGCTTCACGCGCTGCTCAACGAGGAGCAGCGTGAGAGGCTCGCCTACCTGATCCGCAGCGGCTCGCTCTCGCTGTAGGAGCGCCCTCGATCAGGATCCTCTCATCGCGCCGCGCCCGACCCGGGCGCGGCGCGGTCTTTGTCCAAGGTTTTTTCTAAGCCTGTCCGCTCGGTCAGTCGCCCCAGCGACGGTGAAACTCGAGCGCCGCGCGCAGCCGCGGGCCGGGGTCCCACCCGATGTGAAAGGTCCGGAACACGTGCGCCGTCGCGGCCGCGTCGAGCCCGTAGAGCCGGGCCACGAGCGCGTCGAGCTCGGCGATCGAGCTCGCGCGGCGCTCCGCGGACAACGGCCCGCAGTCGACGCCGACCTCGCGCGCCCAGCCGGCGAAGCGATCGTCCACGGCCGCGAGCCGCCCCGCGAGCGCGACCACCCGACGCCAGCGCGGATCGCGGCGTGACGGCCTCGGGACGGGCGCCGGGTTGAGCACGTGGAAGTTCATGTGCGTCTCGACGAAGCGGCGCGCGTACCAGTCGAAGGGGATCGAGCACAGGACCCCGAGGACATACGCGACATCGCGCGCGTCGCCCCGCGGCCACAGCAGGTAGGGCGCCTGGTTGGCGAGCACGCGCTCGCCGGGGACGAGCGCGGCCCGCATCGTCCGGCTGTCGGTCGCGCGCGTGACATCGCGGAACGCGATCCGCGGCGCGAGGCACGGCAGCGTGCGCGGGTCCTCGCGCCAGCGCTTCGAAAACTCCCCCATCGGCGAGCGTCGAGACGCCCGCAGCCTGCGCCCCTGCAAGAGCGCCTGGATCGCCTCCGCGTCGACGCGCGCGTAGTGGCGGCCGGTGTCGCAGCGCCACAGATCAAACGAGCCGCCCTTGTAGACCGGCCAGGTGACGCGCGCTCCTTCGCCGCCCCCCCGATCTTGAAGATCTGTCCCGAACAACATTTCGGACTTGTCCTGGGTCGCGTGCAGCTCCGCGCAGGGCCGCGCGCGCCACTGACCCGCCTCGTCGAGATCGAGCCGCGGCGCCCGACGCATCCGCGCCCAGATCGCGGCCGTGCCCTCCTCGGGCAGCAGCGGGAACGCGGCGGTCTCGGACCCGCCGAGCAGCGCGCCGACCTCGACGCGGGCCCCGGCGGCGCGCCGCGCCGCTTCAAACTGCGCGCGCGCGTGGAACGGGCCGCGCAGCGCCAGCTCGCCCCGCTCCTTCGCCTCGCCCGGAGCCGGCCGCCGGATCGTCGCCAGCGCGATGGTGTACTGCGGGTGCACGTCGCGAAACACCCAGCCGCCGCGGTTGCTCAAGAACGTCAGCTCTTCGAACGCGCCCGCCTCGAGCAGCTGCCGGCGCCAGCGCGCGGAGCCCTTGGCGACGAAGGCGTTGCGCGGCAGCACGACCCCGATGCGCCCGCCCGCGCGGGTGAGCGCCAGCAGCCGCCACGTGAACGCCTTGTACAGATCGGGGTCGCCGGTGCCGAGCCCGGGAAACGGCCCCGCGAGCAGCGCGCGACGGCGGCGCTCGAGCTCGGCGCGCGCGGCCTCGAAGCGACGCTGGCGCTCGGGGTGGCGAGCCCGCAGCGCCGCGATCTCGCGCTCTCGCTCGCGCTGGGGCAGCGCCTGCAGCCCGGGGGACCAGCGGCTCCAGAACCGATCGGCCTCGACGGTCACCTCCTCCCACGGCGGGTTGCCGACGATCACGTCGAAGCCCGCGCGCCCCTCGGAGAACAGCGACGGCAGCGCCAGCGGGAGGTGCAGCGGCTTGACCGCGCCCAGCACCTCCCGCGCCCGCGCCCGCGCCCGCGCTGCCTCGCTAGCGTTTTCAGACATGCCCCAAAGGACTTTTTCAAACAGGCCTCGCGTCGCCGGAGAGGGCGAGGCGCGCTCGGCGATCAAGAGGTCCACGGCGAGCTCGCAGGCAGCCCGCGCGCGCGGGCCCTCGCGCGCGCGCGCGCGCAACCACTCCGCCGCGACGTCGTAGGGCGCCAGCAGCCGCGCCAGCTCGTCAGGGGTCGCTACCCCCAAGAGCGCGTCCCCGACGAGCAGCTGGCCGCGCCTCCCGGTGGCCTCGGCGCCCAGCCCGAGGCCCCAGCGCGCCAGCGCGACCGTCTCAGGATCGATGTCGACGCCGTACACGCAGCGCTCGGCGACCGCGACGCGAAGCGAGCGCGGGTTTTTTATTTTTGTAAAAATGTCGCCCAGCCGCCCGCCTACGCTCACCCGGTCGCGGAGGTACGCGGACAGCCGCCGCGCGATCCGATCCGCCGCCGCGCGCAGGAAGTGACCCGCCCCCATCGACAGGTCGGCGACGCGCAGGTCGAAGAGCGCGGCGGCGCGGGCGTCGTCATCAGGCAGCGCGTCGAGCCGCCGCGCGTGCTCCTCGAGCGCCGGCTCGAGGGCGTGGTCCAGCAGGTGCGCGATCGCTAAGTCGGGGGTGAAGTACACGCCCGCCCGCTTGCGCGCGTCCGCGGTGCGGCTGAGGTAGAGCCCGCCGTGCTCGACGTCGACGCGCTCGCCCGCGCGCGCCGCCCGATGCCCGCGGCCCGCGGCGACCAGCGGGCGCGTCGCCACCGCGAGCTCGTACTCGAGGATGAGCTCGTGCAGCGCGCCCAGCACCTCGGGCCCCGCGCGGGCGAGCTCGAGCGCCGCGGGATCATCCCCGGACGAGAGCGCGTCGCGGACCCCCGCGAGCTCCGCTGTCGTCACCGCGCGGCCGCGAGCGAGGAGCTGCTCGCGGAGCGCCTCGAGCGTCATGGCCATGATGTCTGATCGGCCAGCTCGGTCGGGCGCCGACGCGACGAGCAGCGCGCGCATCACGAGCGCGCGCGCCTCTCGCCCAAGCCGCGCGAGCCGTTCATCGTCGAGCGACGCGGGCGCGGCGTCGGCGAGCAGCCGCGCGAGCGGGACGATCACGGCGCACAGCCAAACGCGCAGGCGCTCCGCCGACGCCGCGGCGCTCGGCCCCGGGGCCGAGGCCCGCTCAGAGCGCGCCGATGTACACCTCGCGCGGCGTCGTGCCGCGGGACGGCCCGATGACGCCGTCTTCCTCCATCATGTCGACGATCTTGGCCGCGCGGTTGTAGCCGATGTTGAGGCGCCGCTGGATCATGCTGGTGCTGACCTTCTGGGCCTCGGCGACGACCTGCACCGCCTTGTCGTAGAGCACGTCGACCTTGCGCTCGGGCTTGTCCTCGTCCATGTCGGCGCGCTTGGCCGTGATCTTTTGGTTGTAGACCGGGCGCGCCTGCTTCTTGATGAAGGCGACGACCTCGAGGATCTCGTCCTCCGAGACGAAGCAGCCGTGCACGCGCTGCGGCTGCGTGCCGCGGTCCATGTAGAGCATGTCGCCCATGCCCAGCAGCTGCTTGGCGCCCTTCTGGTCGAGGATCGTCCGCGAGTCGATGTCGCTCGTGACCTGGAACGCGATGCGCGAGGGGAAGTTGTTCTTGATCGTGCCGGTGATGACGTCGACGCTCGGCCGCTGGGTCGCGAGGATGAGGTGGATGCCGGCGGCGCGGGCCTTCGCGGCGATGCGCGCGACGCTGGCCTCGACCTCCTTGCTCGCGACCATCATCAGGTCGGCGAACTCGTCGATGACGATGACCACGTAGGGCATCTTCTCGGGGATCGGGCCCAGCTTCTGGTCAATGTCCATGCTCGAGACCGGCGTCATCCCGCCGGCGGCGTCGACCATGATGCCCGGCAGCTCGCCGCCGTTCATGGCGTCCTCGCCCTCGCTGCTCGCGTCCGCGCTGGCGTCCGCGGCGGCCTGCTCGAGCGCCTTCTTCTCGCCCTCCCACTCCTTGATCAGGCGCGGCAGCTTCTTGTTGTAGCCGCCGATGTCGCGGACCTGCGCCGCGCTCAGCACCGCGTAGCGGCGCTCCATCTCGTCGACCGCCCAGCGCAGCGCGAGGTTGGCCTGCTCGGCGTCGGTGATCACCGGCTGCAAGAGGTGCGGGATGTCCTTGTAGATGCTCAGCTCGAGCATCTTCGGGTCGATCATGATCATCCGGACATCCTCGGGCGAGCACGAGAACAGCAGCGAGCAGATCATGCTGTTGACGCCCACGGACTTGCCCGAGCCGGTCGCGCCGGCGACCAGCAGGTGCGGCGCGCGGGCGAGGTCGATGGCGATCGGCTTGCCGGTGATATTTTTTCCGAGCGCCATCGGCAGCTTGGCCTTGCGCCCCGCGCCGAAGGCGTCGCCGTCGAGGATCTCCTTGATGTAGACGATCTCGCGGGACTTGTTGGGGACCTCGAAGCCGACCGTGGCCTTGCCGGGGATCGGCGCGAGGATGCGGATCCGAATCGCCTCGAGCGCCATCGCCAGGTCGTTCTCGAGGCTCTCGATCTTCGACAGCTTGACGCCCGGCTGCGGCTTGAACTCGTAGCGCGTGATCACCGGGCCCGGGTGGATCTTGGTGACCTTGCCCTGGATCCTGAACTGCGCGAGCGCGTGCTCGATGCGCTCGGCCTGCTCGAGCACGAAGCCCTTGTCGACATCCGTGGTGGTCGCGTTCGCGGATTCGAACAGCTTGCCGGGCGGGAGCTTGTAGGCGCCGGTGGTGAGGCGGACGATCCCCGGGATCGACTTGACGCCCTTGTCCGCGTCGCTCGAGTCATCGCTCGCGGCCCCCGTGCGCTCGGCGACGGCCTTCGCGGCCCGCGCCGCGAGCTCGTGGGCGCGGGGCGGCGGCTTCTTGCCGCCCCGGCTCTTGTCGCCGCTCGGCTCGTCCTCGGCGACGGGGCGATCAGGCTCGACGCCGTTCTCGGTCTCGGAGGCTTTTTGGTCGTCTTGACGATCGCCGATCTCGACGTCGCCGGTGTCGACGATCGGCTCGCGCCGAGCCGGCCGCGCCACGACCACGTCCGGCCCCGCCGGGACGACGATCTCGGGCAGCTCGTCCAGCACCTCTGTCTCAGCGGCCACGTCATCGTTCGACTTCGACTTCGACTTCGACTTCGATTTCGATTTCGACTTCGATTTTGACTTCGATTTCGACTTCGACTTCGACTTCGACTCGGCGTCATCCGACGCGACACGACGGTTCTTGCGCGGGCGCTTGGTGCCGTCGACGGGCTTCTTCTTGCTGCTCTTGCGACGCGAGCGAGTGGAGGGCTTCTCTTCCTCGTCCTCTTCCTCCTCGAGCTCGCCTGCTTCCGGGTCCTCCTCGAGCTCGTACTCCCCGTCCTCGTCCTCGTAGACGTAGACGTACTCGTACTCCTCGTCCTCTTCCTCATCCTCGTCGACGTAGACGTACTCGTACTCCTCGTCCTCCGCGAGCGCCTCTTCGCCCTCCGCGGAGGCCTCGTCCTCCGCGAGCGCGGCGTCGTCTTCGGCCTCGTCCTCGAGCGCCTCGAGCTCGTACTCCTCGTCGTACTCCTCATCAGCCTCGAGGCCGAGATCGAGCTGCGAGCCGGTCGGGCGACGACGGTTCCGCGCGGAGCGGCGACGCGACGCGCGCTCCAATTCCTCGTCGTCCTCCTCGTCGTCGACGCCCCCCTCGCGGATCGCCGCGACCACGCCCGAGGCCATCGTCCACAGGTAGACGCCGACCGCCGCCGTACCGTGGGCGAGCAGCTTGGCGCCGTAGATCAGGTGATCCAAAGACAGCGGCGTCGAGATGATGAGCCCCGAGCAGAGCGCCGCGAGCGAGACGACGTAGGTGCCGGCGAAGCCGAACAGCCCGAGGCTGATCTCGCCGAGCAGCTCGCCCGTCAGCCCGCCGACCGTGAAGCCGTGGACGCGGTACTCGGGGAAGGTGACGTGGAGGAGGACGCAGAACGCCACGGTCGCGGCGATGAAGCCGATCGCCTCGCCGGGGCGGACGTCGATGTCGTCGCCGATCAGCGCCTTGACCCCGAGACCGATGACCCCCGCGCCGAGGAGATAGGCGGCCATCCCGAACGCGCTGTACAGCGAGCCCGCGACCAACGCGCCAACCGGCCCCATCAGCGATCCATCGCCGAATTGATAGGAGAACAACCCCCCGAGCGTGAGCGCGCCAAGAGCGAGCAGCGCGACCCCGAGAAATTCACCCCATGGGCGTGGGATCCGCGGCCCTTCGGCCGATCTCGGCATGCTCCGATTCGCGCCTCGCGTTCGCCCTCTGGCGGGTTTTCTTTGTGATTTCAAACCGATACCGCCTACTCGTGGGTCCTCACACACTATCCTACACAGGCCGCGCACGAGATCAAAAAACGGACCTACCTGCGGTACGCTGCGCTCCATGCGAAGCGCTGCCGTCGCCGTGTTGGTCTCGAGTCTGCTCGTTGCAGGCTGCGGAAAGAAAGAGCTCGAAGCCGCCCTGGCGGAGGCTCAGGACAAGCTTGCGAAGACCGAGAAGGACCTCGAGGACGAAAAAGCCAAGAACAAGAAGCTCCAGGCCGAGAACAAGGATCTAAAAGTCAAGATCGCCGAGCTGGAGGATGAGATCAAGAATCTCAACGATCAGCTCGAGCAGCTGGCCAAAGAGGCCGGCCTGACCAAGAAGGAGCTCGACGAGCTCCGGGCCGAGAAGGCCAAGCGCATGAAGGAGCTGCAGGTCTACAAAGACCTGTTCGCGCGCCTGAAGGCGCTGGTCGACGCCGGCACCATCAAGCTGCAGTTCCGCCGCGGACGCGTGGTCGTGAAGATGGCCAGCGAGATCCTGTTCGCCTCGGGTAAATCCACGCTCAAGGACGAGGCCGCCTCCGCGCTCACGACCGTGGCCGAGGCCCTCGCGCAGGTCCCGGACCGCGACTTCCTGGCCGCGGGCTACACCGACAACATCCCGATCAAGACCGCGAAGTTCAAGAGCAACTGGGACCTGAGCGCCGCGCGAGCGATCTCCGTCGTCCAGTTCATGATCGAGCACGGCATGCCCGCCGACCGCATCGGCGCCGCCGGCTTCGGCGAGAACGACCCCATCGGCGACAACAGCACCGAAGACGGCCGCGCGCAGAACCGCCGCATCGAGATCATCCTGATGCCGAAGCTCGGCAATATCCCGGGCCTCAAGGAGATGCTCGGCGTCAGCTAGCGACGAGCTCCCGGACTCCAACGACGGCCGCTCCCCTGGGAGCGGCCGCTGTTTTTGGGAGCGTCAGAACCGCAGGTGCAGCACGGCGCCCGCGAAGCGCGGCGCCAAGGCCGGCGCGAGCGTCGCCCGCTGGGCCTTGGCGCTGGCCTTCGCCGCTGCGCGGTCACGGGTCCCGAACACCAGCAGCGTGACGCCGGCCGCCAGCAGCACGCCCCCGACCACGCCGGTCGCGACGGCGAGCGTGTTCGCTCGCTCGCCGCGCTTGATCAGGTCATCGACGGCGCTGCCGTCACTGTTGATCCCGTTGCTCATGGCGAAGCTCGCGCCCTCTTGATCGATCTGCTCGCCCTCGTAGAGCGCCCAGCTCATCACGCCGAGGGAGGCCGCGCCGACGCCCAGCGCGACGCCGCCGACGAGCTGCAGCGTTCTGCCGCGCGCGTCACGATCGCCGCGCTCGGGCGCGGGCGCGGGCGCGGGGGGCTCGAGGGGCGGGTCCGACTCCGCAGGCTCTGAGCTCACGCCGCCGGCCTCGGCGAGCGCCGCCTCGAGGCTCTGCTGCCGCTCGACCAGCGGCCGCAGCTGCTCGGGGTCCGAGATCCCGCCGTCCTCGCGCCCGCGGTTCGGATCGAGATCGTGCTCGTAGACCGCGAGCGCGCGCGACAGCGGCTCGGGGTCCCCGCTGGCCTCGTGTGATAAGGCCGCCGCCGACGCGATCGCGTGGAGCAAGACCGCGCGGTAGGCCTCGAGCTCCGGATCCGCCGGGAGCTCGTCGTGGACGCGGATCCACTGCTCGAGCGCGCCGTCGTAGTCGCCCGCGTCGAACCGTGCCTGCGCCGCGTTGTGCAGCTCCTGTCGCCGCTGCGCCTCGTCCTGCGCGGGTCCGGCGGCCGCTTCAGAACATGTCCCAAGAGACATTATTGAAAACGTCGCGCACGCGAGTACAAACGCCCGCGCGTGGCTGAGCCTGCTCGACCCCATGGGTGACCGCCGCTGCGCACGTTGTCTTGAGCCCACGCGACTTCGATGGTAGGGGCCGACCGCCGGCCCGACAAGAGAGCGAGCGAACGATCCGCGCCCCGGCGCGCGCCAAGCCGTGACCTGGCACAAAGTACCGGCGTTATCACCGGGCGCGCCTCGGCGTCCGCACGCTCGAGGTGCGATACTGCGGTCTGCCGCGTGCGCGGGGCGCTCACCCGCGTGCCCGTGCTCGACAGCGCTCGCGCGGATCAGGACACATCGTGGGAGCGCGTCGTACGTGGTGACGCGCGCCCGCGAGTCGCTCGCGCGGGCGCGCGTCCGGTCGCTCATGACGCGCTCGCGTGAGCTATGGTTGAGTCGTGCCCAAGTCAAGCAGCGGGAGCGTCCGTCTGGACGCGACCGTCCTCGCGCAGCGAGGACCCGCGCCGGTCCTCGCTAGCGACGAGGGCCCGCGTCCTGCGGTCGTGCTGGCGAGCGACGAGGACGCGCGTCCAGCCCCGAACGCGACGGCCTCGATGCGGACGCGCAAGCCGCTGCGCTCCGGCAAGGGCGCGGTCCTAGGCGGCCGCTACGAGCTCCTCGAGAAGATCGGCGCGGGCGGGATGGGCGACGTCTACCTCGCCCGCCACATCGACCTCGACCGCATGGTCGCGATCAAGATCTTGGGGCTCGAGTTCACGCGCAAGCAAGAGCTCGTCAAGCGCTTCAACCGTGAGGCCCGCGCGGCCTCGATGATCCGCCACGACAACATCGTCGACATCACCGACTTCGGGCGCACCGACGACGACGTGCCCTACTTCGTCATGGAGTGGCTCGAGGGCGAGGACCTCGCCGCGACGCTCCAGCGCGAGGGCCCCATGCACTGGGAGCGCGCGCGCCGGATCGTCCTGCAGATCCTCGCGGCGCTCGAGGCCGCGCACGCGCACGGCGTCATCCACCGCGACATCAAGCCGAGCAACTGCTTTCGCCTGCACCTGCGCGGCAACCCGGACTACGTCAAGGTCCTCGACTTCGGGATCGCCAAGATCAAGAGCAACGAGGGCGAGGAGGACAGCGGCGCGCCCAAGACCGGCACGGGCGTCGTGATGGGGACCACCGACTACATGTCCCCGGAGCAAGCTCAGGGCTTCCGCCTCGACCCGCGCACCGACCTCTACTCGGTCGGCGTGATCCTGTTCGAGCTGATCACCGGGCAGCTGCCCTTCACCGGCACGGGCCCGCTCGGCTCGCTGATCAAGCGCGTCAGCGAGCCGCCGCCCTCGCCCCGCGAGCTGGCGCCGGACGCCGACATCAGCGCGCCGCTCGAGCGGCTGGTGCTCAAGTCGCTCGCGCCGGACGTCGACCAGCGCTTCCAGAGCGCCCGCGACTTCGCCTACGCGCTCGAGCACGTCGGGAGCTTCCCGACCCCCACCGCCCCCGAGCGCCCGCTCGAGCGCCGCAGCACCGCGCTGTGGCTCGCGCTCACCGGCCTGCTCGCCGCGGGCTGCGTCGCCGCGCTCGCGTGGATCGCGATGGGCCGGCCGAGCATGCGGAGCGACCGGGGACCCGAGCGGGTCGCGGCGAATCAGGTGGCGGAGCACGCGGCGACGCCGACGGCATCGGAGGGCCCAGAGCGGCCCGCGGACGGGGACCCGAGCGAGGCGTCTGAGCCGCCGTCTACCGCCGCGCTCACGGCGGCGAGCGAGATGCGCGTCGGCGCGACGTCGGGCGCCGCCCCGGCGGACGCCGGGAGCGGCGAGCAGCCAGCGTCCGCGAGCGCCACGGGCACCGCTGACGACGAGGCGCAGCCCGCCGAGGTCCCGGACCTGCCCGACGCCGCCGAGACGGGAGACGTCAAAGACAAACCTGTCGATACCACCGGCGACAAGCCCGTCGATAGCGGCGACAAGCCCGTCGATACCACCGGCGACAAGCCCGGCGACACGGGCTCGGACAAACCTCCGCCGGCCTCGACGCTCCCCGACCGCCCGTCCGCGCGCGCCGTCAGGTCACGTCTTCGCAAGGCCGAGCGACAGGCCCGAAAGCGCTGCGAGAAGCGCGGCGCCATCGCCGGGATGCAGGTCCGCGTCAACCTCACGATCGACCCCGCCGGTAAGGTCACCGCCGCGAAGGCGCAGGCCCCCTACGACACGATGCCGCTCGGCCGCTGCCTCGTCGAGGTCGCCCGCGGCCTCAAGTTCCCCGCCTCGCGCCTCGGTATGAGCAGCGAGCACCGCTTCACCTTTTAGTCCTCTTCTTCGCTCTCTTCTTCGCTCTCTTCTTCGCTCTCTTCTTCGCTCTCTTCTTCGCTCTCTTCTTCGCTCTCTTCTTCGCTCTCTTCTTCGCTCTCTTCTTCGCTCACTGTTTAGTCGCCCCATGACCGTCGCCTCGCCCCGCGCCCTCGCCCTCGCCACGCTCACCGCCACGCTCGCCGCGGCGTGCTTCGACGGCGGCTTCCTCGTCGGGCGCACGTGCGTCGACGACGGCGACTGCGGCCCCTCGCTGCAGTGCTTCGGCGGCGTCTGCGGGGACCCGGAGAGCAGCGAGGGCGTGCCCGCCGAGGTCCTCTGGACCGAGGTCCTCGACGCCGGCAGCGCGCTCGACGACGAGGGCCTCGCGGTCGCCACCAACAGCGCGGGCCAGGCGATCGTGGCGGGCTACACCGCCCGGCAAGACGGCACCATCGACTACGCGGTGCACCTGTTCGAACCTGACGGCGCGCTCTCCCGCACGAACGCCCCGTTCATCGGCAACAGCGACGTGCGCCTGCGCGCGATCACCCGCGCCCAGGACAACGGCTTCTACGCGGTCGGCGACGCGACGCCCGACACCGTGCCGCACGTGTTCCTCGTCGGGGTTGATCAGTACGGGAGCGTCAACCCGACCAACGACACCAACCTCAACGACGCCAGCGGCGCCGGCATCGTCATGCTCGAGGACGGCGCGCTGACGATCACCGGCGCGATCGAGCAGGGCGGCGACGGCCTCAACGTCCTGTTCGCCGACTACGGCCCCGGCGGCGCCCCCGAGCGCGACACGCACCTCGACCTCGGCGAGAACCTCGACGACCACGGCCACGCGATCGCGCTGCTGCCCGACGGCGGCCTCGCGGTCGCCGGGAGCACCACGCTCAAGGACGCGACGCTCGACCTCTGGTACGGGACCTTCGACCCCGACGGCGAGGCGCGCTGGATCGAGTTCCACGACGAGGACAACCTCGATGACGAAGCCTTCGGCGTCGCCACCGACAGCCGCGGGCAGCTCGTGGTCGTCGGCGCGGTCGAGCGCGACGGCGAGGGGCAGAACATCTGGATCCGCAAGCTCGACGCCGGCGGCAAGAACCTGTGGACCGTCAAGCACACGAGCGTCGGTGATCACGAGGACGTCGCGCGCGGCGTCGTCGTCGACAGCGAGGACCACGTCGTCGTGGTCGGCTACGTCGGCGCCGGCAACGGCGAGGACGCCGACATCTGGACGCGCAAGCTCGACGGCGACGACGGCTCGACGATCTGGAGCGACGTCTACGAGGGCTCCGCCGGCGGCGACGACAGGGGCTTCGGCGTCGCGGTCGACGACGACGACAACGTGTTCGCGACCGGCAGCGAGGAGCGCGACAACGGCGACCTCGACGTCTGGCTGCGCAAGTTCGCCGCGTACCGCACCAACTGACCACGTCAGCGGATCACGGTGAGATGACGGTGACCGCCCTCGCGCTCGAGGCGGAAGCGCGCGCTCGCCTGCCCCGCGACGTGCCAACGATCGCCCGGCGTCGAGGGCTGCAGCTGCAGAAGCGGCGTGCCCTTGAGCGGCCGCGTGTCAATGGCCTCGCCCTCGTGGTCACGCACCTGGTAGAGCGCGGCGTAGGGCGCGTTCGCGATCGAGCCGTGGATCACGAGGGTCACGTCGATCCAGCCGCGCTCCGCGGCCGCGCGGACGACCTCGGCCACGCGCGCGCGCTGGGCCCTCATGTACACGGGCTGCTCGAGGTCGCGGCGGTAGACGATGGTCGGCCCGAGCACGGTGTTGCGGTTGAGCTTCAGCTCGACGCGGATCCCCTGGGACGGCGGCTCCTCCGGCGACGGCGGCCGCTCCATCGAGACCCAGCGCAGCCACACGACGAAGCTGTCTCGCAGGTCGTCGAAGCGCATCAGCGGATACACGAGCTCCACGCCCTCACTGTGCCCGAACTCCCCGCGCCGGCACGGCCCCAGGACTCGTGAGCCCGCACACTTCTCGCTCGCCTCGAGCGCGCGCGCGCGCGAGCGCGGATGTGGGACGTTGGCCGCGACAAAGCGATCGACGCCATGGCCGCGCGCACACCTGACCCAAGCACCAAGAACTCAGAAGAGATCGTCATCCCCGATCGCCTCAACATGGCCGAGTGGTTCCTCGACGCTCGCCTCGCGGAGGGCCTCGGGGACAAGACCGCGATCTACTACGGGGACGAGCGCCACAGCTACCGGCAGCTGGTCGAAGCGTCATGTCAGGTCACCAACCTCCTGCGCGACCTCGGCCTGCGCATCGAGGACCGCGTGCAGCTGCTGCTGCTCGACACGCCGGAGTTCGCGCACGCCTACTTCGGCGTCCTGCGGGCCGGCTGCGTCGCGGTCCCGACCAACACCTGGCTGCAGGCCAAGGACTACGTCTACTACCTGGAGTACGCCCGGCCGCGCGCGGTGATCGTCGACCGCGTCGTCTACCCCAAGCTCGCCGAGGCGCTGAAGACCGCGACGCTGCCGACCAACCTGCGCCCCGACATCATCGTCGTCGACCGCAGCCCGGATCCAGCGCCGGCGCCGGCCGGCACCGTCGACTGGCGCGCGGAGCTGGCGAGGCGACCCAAGACCGCGAAGACCGAGCCGACCTACCGCGACGACTTCGCGACCTGGCTCAGCTCGAGCGGCTCGACCGGCAACCCCAAGTGCGTGGTCCACATGCACCACGACTTCGTGTGGAACACGATCGCCTACGCCCAGCGCACGCTCGGCCTCACGCGAGACGACATCACGCTCGCCGCCCCCAAGCTGTTCTTCGGCTACGCGCTCGCCAGCAACATGCTGTTCCCCTTCAGCGTCGGCGGCAGCTGCGTGCTCCTGCCCGAGCGCGTCACGCCGGCCGACTACTACGGCCTGCTCGCGCGCTACCGGGCCACGCAGTTCGTCACCGTGCCGACGACCATCGCCAAGATGCTCGCCGCGCGCGACGCCAGGCGGGACCACGACCTCTCGCGCCTGCACTCGCTGATCAGCGCCGGCGAGGCGCTCCCGCCCCGGCTCTACCGCGACTGGAAGCAGCTCACCGGCGTCGAGATCTACGACGGCATCGGCTCGGCCGAGATGTTTCACATCTACATCACCAACCGCCCCGGCGACGTCAAAGAGGGCAGCCTCGGCAAGCTCGTCGACGGCTACCGCTACCGTCTGATCGACGACGACGGCGACGAGGTGCCGCCCGGCGAGATCGGCACGCTCGTGATCACCGGGCCGTCCGCCGGCCTCGGCTACTGGCGCATGCGCGACAAGAGCCGCGCGACCTTCTGGGGCGACTCGGTGCGCGGCAGCGACAAGTTCTACGTCGACCAGGACGGCTACTTCTGGTTCTGCGGCCGTGGTGACGACATGCTCAAGTGCTCCGGCGTCTACGTCTCGCCGCTCGAGGTCGAGAACTGTCTCATCGGTCACCCCGCGGTCCGCGAGTCGGGCGTCGTCGGCCACCGCGACGCCGCCGGCCTCGAGAAGACCCTCGCCTACGTCGAGCTCGAGGACGGGCGCGCGCCCAGCGAGGCGCTCGCCGCCGAGATCATCCAGTTCTGTCGCGAGCGCATCGCCGCGTTTAAGGCCCCCCGCCGGGTCGAGTTCATCCCGAGCCTCCCGCGCACCGACACCGGCAAGATCAAGCGCGGCGCGCTGCGAAAGCTCGCCGAGGAGCTGCCCGCGTGAGCGACTCAGCAGCCAGCGGCCCCGCCGCGCGTCACCACGTGCTCGCGCACCTCACCTACCCCGAGGTCGAGGCAATTTTGAAAAACACGCGCGAGCGCCCCGTCGTCGCGCTGCTGCCCCTCGGCAGCACCGAGGCCCACGGCCCGCACCTGCCGCTCGCGACCGACAGCCTGATCAGCGAGGGCATGGCGGCGCGCGGCGCCGCCGAGCTCGCCAGGCGCGGCCTCGAGGCGGTCATCTTCCCGACGATTCACTACGCCGTCACCGACTGGGCCGCCGCCTTCAAGGGCTCGACCACGATCCCCCGCGAGGTCGCCCACAACCTCGTCCTCGAGACCTGCAAGGCGATCAAGGGCATGGGCTTCACCCGCGTCGCGATCTTCAGCGGCCATCTCGAGCCCGGGCACGTCGCCTGCCTGCGCGCCGTCGCCCGCGACTACCAGGCCGCGACCGGCGAGCCGCTGGTCTACTTCGACAAGACCCGGCGCCGTCACGTCCAGCGCCTCACCCCCGAGTTCCAGAGCGGCTCCTGTCACGCCGGGCAGTACGAGACCAGCATCGTGCTGGCCGCCCGACCCGAGCTCGTCAAGACCGACATCGCCCGCGCGCTCCCAGCCCACGTCGTGCCGATGCACCTCAAGATCCAGGCCGGCGCGCGCGACTTCCTCGAGTGCGGCATGGACCGGGCCTACTGCGGAGACCCCTCGGCCGCGAGCGCCGAGGAGGGGCGCGACACCCTAGAGCTCCTCGGCCAGCTGCTCGCCGACGAGCTCCAGGCCTCGCTGGCATAACAGCCTGTGGCGAACGCCCGCGTGTCGTCTCGTGAAGAAGTTTTCGCTGCTGGCGAGGCGGCGAAGCGAAGTCGCTCCGGGCGTACGAGTTTCGTCAACGAAGCCAGCAGCGAAGAGACCGAGCGAGGCGGCGCGTGGACGCTCGCCACAGGCTGTTAAGAGCCTGACTGAGCCCGCCCCGACGCCGCGCAGGACAGGCGCCGCTCCTCCGTCATCACCCAGTGCATCGGCACGTCGTGCTCCCCGACCGGGATCGGCGCGCCGTCAGGCTCGAGCGCAGCCTCGAAGCAGACCCCCACGCGCGCCGGGACCCCCCGCCCGCGCATCGGCGTCAGCACCCGGTCGTAGTGCCCACGACCGAAGCCGAGCCGTCGCCCCGCGCGATCAAAGGCCAGGCCCGGCACCACGATCAGCTCCAAGCCCTCGGCCGTATCCAGCCGCTCGACCTCACCCGCGGGGGGCTCCAAGAGACCCATCACGCCCGGCACCAGGGCGGCGAGCGAGTCCACCCGGTGGAACTCGATCCGCGCGCGATCATCGGACACGCGCGGGAGCCAGAGGAGCTTCCCCGCGGCGAGCGTGGCCTCCAGCAGCGCCCGCGTATCGGGCTCACCGCGGACCCCGACAAAGGCCGCGACCCCCCGCGCCTCCGCCCACAGCGGGTGCTCGATCACGAGCCGGGTCAACCACCGCGAACGACGCTCGATCTCCTGGGGCGAGAGCGCCTTCCGCCACGCGAGGATCCTGCGACGCACCCCCCGCTTCTGCCGCTTGAGCGAGACCATAGCCGCACTCTGCCACGCCGACACAGGCGCCTCCAGAACGCCCGGCGCTTGCGCGGAGGCGAGGCGCGTGGTAAGTGCCTAGGCCCTCGCGGGAGTAACTCAGTTGGTAGAGTGTCAGCTTCCCAAGCTGAATGTCGCGGGTTCGAACCCCGTCTCCCGCTCTTGAAGAAGCCGCCCTCGTGAGGGTGGCTTTTTTGTTGTCGCCGTCGCCCGCGCGTGCGCAGACGCCCCGCGCCGCGCGCGTCCGCGCGGCGTCGACGTGACGTGGCGCGTGCTCGGGGCGCCGGCGCGACGACGCTGACGCCGTTTTATCATCCCCGCGCGCCTCGCCTCTCGAAGACTCGATCGCGCGCTCGTCGTCACATATCCAGACCCTGACCGTAAAGACATAAGCACCGAGTGCGCGACGGTCAAAAAAACACATGTCCGAGTGGCAATATTGCCCGCGCGCGCGCGTAGGTCGACGCGCTGGCCAGTGCTACATTCATCTCGAGGCGCCTGCGATGCCTGAACGGTTCGATATCTCGCGGCTGCTCGAGGAGCTGGAGGAGACGCTGCGCGCCGAGATCGTCGGGCTCGCGGCGTTGAGCTCGAGCTACGCGCCGGAGCTCCCGGCGATCGAGGGCGACCGCGAGAAGCTGCGCGCGCTGCTCGTGATGCTGGTCAAGAACGCGGCGCACTCGCTGCGCCGCAGCCCGGGGACGGTGCACGTCGAGACGGGCGTCACGCGCCACGACGGCTCGCCGCTGAAGAACGCCTTCGGCGCCGCGCCGCGCCGCGCGAGCTACGTCTTCGTCGAGATCTCAGACCCCGGGGTCGAGACCAGCGAGACGAGCGCGGCGCCTGCCGAGCGCGACCCGATGCGCGAGACGGTGCCCGCGAACCACCAGCGTCGCGGGCTCAGCTTCGCCGCCGCGCTCGGCGTCGTGCGTCGTCACGGCGGCGTGATCACGACGGGGCGGACACCGAGCGGCGGGGGCTGGCTGCGGGTGATGATGCCGAGTTCGGGCGACGCGGGCGACGCGGGCGACGCGTGAGGTCGAGGCGACGAGGCCGCCGAGCGGTGGCCGCGTTGCGCTCATGGTCAGGATCTGCGACGCTGATTCGCTGATTTCAAAACATGGCTCAAGAGTCATTCAACGAAGCTCCCGACCACGCGCTGCTCGAGCGCTGGCGCGCCGGCGACTCGCTGGCAGGGAACGCGCTGTTTCGCCGCCACTTCAAGGCGCTCAGCCGCTTCTTCCGCAACAAGGTCGACGAGGGCGTCGAGGACCTGCTGCAGAACACCTTCCTGGCCTGCGTCGAGGGCCGCGACAAGTTCCGCGGGCGCTCGAGCTTTCGCACCTACCTGTTCGCGATCGCGCGCTATCAGCTCTACGCCCACTTCCGCAAGCGCGGCCGCGCGGCTGACTTCACCACGGCCTCCGTCGTCGACCTGGGCAGCTCGCCGAGCCGCGTGGTCGCGCGGAAAGAGGAGCAGCGCGTGCTGCTGCGAGCGCTCCGCTCGATCCCGGTCGACTACCAGATCGCGCTCGAGCTGACCTACTGGGAGGAGCTCAAGGGGCACGAGCTCGCGGAGATCTTAGATGTCCCTACGAACACGATCCGAAGCCGCGTCTGGCGAGCCCGCCGCGCGCTCCGACGGGCGCTGGAGCAGCAGCGAGCGCCGGACGCGGTGCGCCGCTCGACGATGTCGAACATCGACGAGTGGGCGCGCTCGCTGCGGGCGCAGCTCCCACAGCACGGGGAGCGCGACTGAGCCGCGGCGCCGCGCACGCCGGCGGCGAACGATCGACGCGCGCCCGCGGTAGTCCCCGCGCGGCGGCGCGCCCGCGCCGACCCGCTGACAATTACCTGTCCTAAAGTTATTCCAGAGGGGTCGCGCTCGCGACCGTCGATGGAGTGATCCGATCGCCTTCTTGTCGGGCGGGCTGATCGAGTCGCCGTTTTGGATCTCGCCGCGCCCGTTCCCAACGCTACACCTCGACCGCGCGCGTCCGCCAGGTCCTGGTCAACGTCCTCGGCAACGCGCTCACGGTCACGGAGCGGGGGGTCGTCGAGCTGCGCGCGCGGGCGGGGCGCGCGAGCGACCGCTCCGCCGGCGTGACGATCGAGATCGCGGACACCGGGATCGGGATCCCGGAGGAGAAGCTGGCGCAGATCTTCCAGCTCTTCACGCAGGTCGACCCCTCGCGGACCCGCGAGTACGAAGGGACAGGCCTGGGCCTGGAGATCTGCGGGCGGCTGCTCGAGACGATGTCCGGGACCATCTCGGTGCGCTCACGCCTGGGCGAGGGCAGCACCTTCACGATCGAGCTGTCGGCGCGGGCGGTCGTCGACGGACCCGACGAGGCCGCGGAGACGCGGGAGCCGACCCCGGAGAAGCCGCGACGCGCGGCCTCGTGATCACGACCGGCGCAGGCGCCCGCTGCGGACGTCGTAGAGGTCCGGGTTGCGCTCGCCGAGCAGGCTGACGAGCGCGTCGAAGACCGCCGGCGCCGGCACCTCGCGGGTGGGCGCCCCGGCGAGATAAAATCGCATCTGCGGGCGCAGCGAGTCGGCGTCGTGGAGCGCGATGTAGAAGCGCTCGTATTGCTCGTCGCGCCCCTGGGGATCGAGGCGGTTCGTGAACAGGCGAAACCGCTGGTGCGCGTTGAGGAAGGTGCTCGCGCGCTGGGCCGTGTCGTCGCGCGCGGCCGCCTCGGGGAAGCACAAAATTCCGGCGAGCACGGCGTAGGGGAAGCGCTTGTGCAGCGTGACGGCCTCGAACAGCATGTCGCCGCGGCGGTTGGTGAGGTTCTTTTGGAAGTTGCGAGACTTGCGGTCGATGAAGTTGATCGTCTTGACGGAGATCCCGAGCAGCAGGCCGGACTCCTCGGTCGCCCAGGTCACGTCGACCCGCTTGGCGCCGATCCCCCCGGCGATCCGGCGCTCGGCGCCCGAGCGCCCGCCCGCGCTGGGCGGGCCGGGGCGCGCCTCGGCCATCCCCCGCGCGCGCAGCTCGGCGGCGAAGGCCTGGGCGAGCGCCGCCGACATGTCCTCGGAGTACTTCTTCTTCTCGGAGGAGCTCGCGCCGTCGCCCGGGCGCGCGGACAGGCTGGCGAGCGCCGCGTGCACGCGCTCGGTCGCGTCCGCCGGCGCGCCGCCCCCGCCCCGCCTCGCGGCGCTCATTCGGGGTTGCTCTTGCTGCGGGTGGCGCGTCGATCCTTGAGCGCGCGCCAGGCCGCGTTGAGCTCGCGCGCGGCCGCCCGCGAGAGGCCCAGCGCCTCGACGAGCAGCGCCTGGTCGACCCGCGCGACCGCGTCCTCGAGCGCGCCGCGACGCAGCGCGGCCGAGACACCTGGCTTGATGGACAGCAAGGACGCGCGCGCGCGCGCGAGCGCGTCGAGCGTGGGGCACGGCAGGCGCCGGGCCTCGCCCGGCTCGACCTTGAGGATCCCGCCGCCGTAGGAGCGCCCGACCAGCTCGGCGCCGAGCAGCGTCAACGAGTTCAGCGTCGCGACCGGCAGCAGCGCGCGCGCCTCATCGACCCTGGCGCGGTCGCGGAGCATGACGCCGTGGACCGAGTTGAGCACGTGCGCGCGCGCGGCGTTGTTGACGAGGCGCGGGGCGTCGCCGCTCATGTACGTGAAGATCAGGTCCGGCACGCGGACGAGCGGCACGCGCCACCAGGGCGAGCGCACGCGACACTTGTAGGCGGCGTGCACCTCCTGGGCCTCGCCCTCTCGGATGTAGCGCCGCGCCGCGCGTGACAGCTTCGGCTTGCCGCCGGCGGGATCCGCCGGCGGGTAGAACAGGAAGGTGCGCCGGCCCTCGGCGGTCTGCTGGTCCCGCGCGCGGCGGGTGTAGCTGAGGCCGCGCAGGTGTCGCGAGCCGGCGGGCGAGACCCGCAGCAGCTCGCGCTCCGGCAGCTTGCGCGCCTTGACCTGCTCCTCGCTCAGCGTGAAGTACTTGTTGTTGCCGGTGACGATCCCGAGCTCGAGCTCGCAGAGCTCGTCGAGCGTCACGAAGCCAGCGCGCACCAGCGAGTCGCGGTAGCGCTCGAGCGCGCCCGCGCCGAGCAGCGCCTGGGTCCACTTGTCGCCCGCGCGCCGCTCGATCGGCACGCGCGTCGCGTGGGCGAGCTGCGCCTGCGGATCTTCTTGCAGGCCGCGCGCGTCCTCGAGCTGCACGACCTCGAGCGCGCCGGTCGGCCCCTTGCCCTCGGCGAGCAGCAGCACGACCTCCTCGAGCACGCCAGGGAACACGCGCGCGCGGAACATCACGAGCTGGACCTTGGCGAAGCGATCGACCAGGAAGCGCCGCACCGGCGCGGCGTAGTTGACCGTCAACAGCACCGCAGGCAGCACCAGCGCGAGGCGACCGCGGGGCCGCAGGAATTGAGCCGCGTGCACGACGAAGGCGGCCCAGGCGTTCGCCAGCTGCGGGAGCTTGACGCCGTGGGCGCGCGCGACCGAGAGGCCCCGCGCGCGCAGGTCACCGGCGAAGGCCTGGTAGCGCAGGTACGGCGGGTTGCCGATGACCGCGTCGAAGTCACCCCGCGCGTCGACGGAGAAGAAGTCGCGCTCCTCGAGCGTGGCGACCACCCCGAGCTCGCGCAGGGCCGCGGCCGCGCGCGTGAGCGAGGGGCCGTGGAGGTCATAGCCGTACAGCTCGGGCAGCAGCTGCCCGTAGCCGCGCAGCTTGCGGGCGGCGTCGAGGAGGAACGCCGCCTCGCCGCAGGAGGGCTCGAGCACGCGCTCGCCCGCGCCGCGGATCGCCCAGTCGACCATGAAGCGCGTGAGCGAGGTCGGCGTGAAGAAAGCGCCCCGCGACTTGCGGGCCTGCGCCTCGCGGCGCTTCGCGGTCGGGGTGGACTCTGTCTCGAGCATGCGGCCCTCGCGACGTGCACAAATGAACACCCGCGACACCGCGCTTGTAGCACGAATCCGCGCGCGCCGGCCACGAGGCCGATCGGCGCCGAGCCCGAGAAACGTCGCTCTGCGGCGGCGTAAACGGCGAACGCAGGCTAGTCTGCGCGCGTGCCCGATCCGCGCGACGCGAGCGCTCCCACGGCGGAGCTAGACGAGGCCACGCGCGTCAGGGCGCTGGCGATGCTCGCGGTCGTCGTGATCTTCGCGGTCGCGTCGGGGACGATGGTCAACGTCGCGCTCCCGACCATCGGCGAGGAGTTCGGCGTCAGCGAGGGGACCTACAGCTGGCTCGTCACCGGCTTCACGCTGACCTTCGCGATCTTCAGCGCGGTCCACGGTCGGCTCGCCGACGTCATCGGCGTCCGCCGCCTCTACCTGTTCGGCGTGCTGACCTTCGGGCTCGGCTCGGCGCTCGTCGGCGTGCTCCAGTCGGTCGGCTGGATGATCGCGGTCCGCGTGCTGCAAGGCGCGGGCGCGGCCGCGATCCCCTCGCTCGGCTCGCTGATCGTCGCCAAGGTCTACCCGCCCGAGCGACGCGGCGGCGCGCTCGGGGTGCTGCTCGGGGCCGTGGGCTTCTCCGCCAGCGTCGGGCCGTTTCTCGGCGGCGCGCTGATCCAATTCCTCCACTGGCGCGCGGTCTTCCTCGTGCCCGCGATCGCGCTGCTCGCGATCCCGCTGGGCCTGCGCTGGCTGCCGGCCTCGCTCGACGAGCGCCGCCCCCAGCCCATCGACTTCGGCGGCGCGGTGATCATGAGCGTCGGCGTCTCGGCGCTGCTCTACACCTTCAACCTCATGAGCGCGCACGAGTTCGGCCCCGCGCTCGCGGGCGTCGCCGGCCTCGGGGCGCTCGCGCTGCTCGGCTTCGTGCTCTGGATCCGTCGCCACGCGCACCCGTTTCTGCCGCCGGCGGTGTTCTCCGACTTCCGCTACGGCGTCGGCGTCACGATCGCGTTCCTCAGCCAGGCGACGCGCCTGGGCACGGTGGTGCTCGTGCCGATCCTGCTGCACGAGGTCGAGCAGCTCGCGCCGATCTGGGTCGGCCTCGTGCTGCTCCCCGGCGCCGTGCTGGTGACCCTGCTCTCGCCGCTCTCGGGCAGGCTGTCCGATCGCGTCGGCGCGCGCCTGCCCGTCACCGGCGGGACCGCGTGCATGGTCCTCGGGAACCTCGTCGTCGCCGCCTACGCGGGCGTCTCGGTCGCGGGCGTGACCGTCGGCATGACGCTGTACGGGCTCGGCTTCGCGTTCATCCAGAGCCCGCTGCTGAGCGCGACCTCGCAGTTCGTGCCGGCGCGACACACCGGCATGGGCGTCGGGATGTTCATGATGATCTTCTTCCTCGGCGGCGCCTTCGGCATCGCGCTCTCGACCACGGTGCTCGAGCTGCAGGGCGAGCACGCGCCCAGCTGGCTCGGCCTCGCGCTCGGCGAGGGCGCGCTGTTCTCCAACGCGGCGCTCACCCTCACCGGCCTCGCGCTGGTCAGTCTCGCGCTCGCGCGGGCGCTCCCGCGACGCGAGCCGCCGCGCGCTACCCAGGCGTGAGCCCGCTCGACACGACGCCGCGCGCCGGCGACCATCGTCGTCATGAAGCATCTACAGCTGCGCCGCCCCGACGACGCGCGGGGCGAGGACGCCGCCGCCGCGTGGTTCTCGCGACTCGCGGAGAATATGCTCAATAAGACAGGTATCATGATCGCCGGCGCGCTGCACCGCTTCGTCGAGCTCGAGGTGTACCTCGACGACCCCGCGGCGCACCCCGACCCCTTCACGCACGGCCACCCGCTCCAGCGCCGCAGCGGGCGCTGGTACCTGCACCGGGTCGGCGACGGCCTGCGCGGCGGCAGCTTCAAGGGCATCGACCTGACCATCGGGACACCTAACGCGGCGGGCGGCGTGCTCGTCCGCGGCCTCGAGCGACCCGACGGGGCGATCATCGACGGGCCCTCGCTGTGCGTCGACCACATGATCGCGGGGACCGGCTCGGCCGACATCGCGGCGCTCGATCGCGCCATCGGCCAGGCGCCCGCCTGGGACGAGGCGCTGCCCGTGCGCCTCGTCGCCCTCGACGCCGACGAAGATCGGACCGTGTACCGCACGGGCCGCGTCGGGCTCACGCTCAAGCGCGTCGCCGAGCACCCCGGCATGGTCGCCACGGTGCTCCGCCGCTACCGCTACCTCACGCGCCCCCGCGGGACCCGCAAGGGCAAGCAGTACCTCACGCTGGCGCTGCACGCCGCGGGCCGCGACGCCGCGGACATCCAGCGCGTCACGGGCACCCCGGTCGCGACGCTGCGCCGTCACATCAAGGCCTTCGAAGCGGGCGCGCGCGACCACGAGGACGACCCCGCGCTCACGGCCTTTCACGGTAAGAAGCTGACCCCCGAGCGCCTCGCCCAGCTGCACGGCGCCTGGTACCACCACTACGGCTGACTCGGACGAGCTCCTACGCGCCGCGTTTTCCCCGGTGACGCACGTCGTCGCCCTTGATCATGAAGATCACCAGCTCCGCGACGTTGACCGCGTGATCGCCCATGCGCTCGAGCCACTTGGCCACCGACATCACGTGGATCATCGCGCGCACCCCCTGCTCGGGCACCTCGTGGAGCCCGCGCAGCAGATCGCCGAGCACGCGCTGATACAGCGCGTCGATCTCGTCGTCGCTGTCGATCACCGAGCGCGCCGTGGCGAGGTCGCGATGCACGAAGGAGTCGATCGCGTCGCCGATCATCGACTGCACGATCGCGCCCATCCGCACGATGCCCTCGTGAAGCGCGAAGCTGGGCGGGTCGCGCTTGAGGTCGCAGACGCGCTCGGCGATGTTGACGGCCAGGTCGCCGACGCGCTCGAGGTCGGTGACCATCTTCAGCGTGAAGGCGATGAAGCGCAGGTCCGAGGCGACCGGCTGGCGCTTGGCCAGCAGCAGCAGGCACTGCTCGTCGATCTCGAGCTCCTCGCGGTTGACCCGCGCGTCCTCGGCGATCGTCCGGCGCGCGCGCTCGACATCCCCCTCCATCAACGCGCGGATCGACGCCGCGATCATCATCTCGACGCGGCCGGCCATCAGCGTGATGCGCTCCCGCAGCGCGCGGAGCTCCCCCTCGAACATCCGGTCGATATGCCCGCGGCCGTCCATCGCCTCGCCTCCGTATAGCTCAGATCGCGGGCGAATTTTCCGGCGGCGGCGCGGCGTGACGCGACCTGTGGATAACTCGACGTCGCGGCGACGATCAGCCGAATTTCCCGGTGATGTAGTCCTCCGTCCGCTTGTCCCGCGGCGAGGTGAAGATCGTGTCGGTCTCCGAGAACTCGATCAGATCCCCGGAGTAGAAGAACGCGGTCTTCTGCGAGACGCGCGCGGCCTGCTGGAGGTTGTGCGTGACGATCACGATCGTGTAGCGCTCGCGCAGGCTGTGCATCAAGTCCTCGATCCGCGTCGTGGCGATCGGGTCGAGCGCGGAGCAGGGCTCGTCCATCAGCAAGACCTCGGGCTCGACCGCGAGCGCGCGCGCGATGCAAAGGCGCTGCTGCTGACCGCCCGAGAGGCTGACGCCGCGCCTGTGCAGGCGGTCTTTGACCTCGTCCCAGAGCGCCGCGCCGCGCAGCGCTCGCTCGACCCGCTCGTCCGCCGCGCGCCCGCGCGGGCGCGCGCCGGTGAGGGTCATGCCCGCGAGCACGTTGTCGCGGATCGACATCATCGGGAACGGGTTCGGCTTCTGAAACACCATGCCGACGCGCCGACGCACGAGCACCGGGTCGATGTCGTCCGCGTAGACGTTGACGCCCTCGAGCTCGACGCGTCCCTCCATGCGCGCGCCGGGGGTGCACTCGTGCATGCGGTTCAGGCAGCGCACGAAGGTCGACTTGCCGCAGCCCGACGGGCCGATCACCGCGGTGATCTGGTTCGCCGGGATGTCCATCGACACCCGCTTCACGACATGGGTGGCGCCGAACCAAGCGTCCAGCTCGCGGACGCTGATCTTCGCCTCGTCGTGGCCCACGTCGCCCAGCGTCACGATCGCGCCCGCCCTTGAAGCGCGTTGCGAAGGAAAGCGTGAAGGAAAGCGCGAAGGTAGAGCGCCAGCCCGTTGATCAGCAGCAGCATGAGCAGCAGCAAGACGATACCCGCCGCCGCGCTGCGCCTGAACTCGGCCTCCGGCCGGCCGATCCAGTCGAAGATCTGAACCGGCAGCGCCGTGAAGGCCGAGCGCAGCCCGGTCGGCAGGACGTCGACGGAGGTCAGCGCGCCCAGCACGATCAGCGGCGCGGCCGCGCCGATCGCCCGCGAGATCGCGAGGCTCGCGCCCGTCACGATCCCCGGCAACGACATCGGGAGGACGAGCTGGCGGATCACCTGCCAGCGCGTGGCGCCCAGCGCGAGCCCGGCCTCGCGCAGCGACGGCGGCACGGCGCGGAGCGCCTCGCGCGTCGACAGGATGACGATCGGCATGACCACGAGCGCCATCATCAGCGCGCCCGCGATCAGGCTGCGGCCCAGCGCCAGCGTGCGCGCGAACACCTCGAGGCCGAGCAGGCCGTAGAGGATCGAGGGCATACCGGCGAGGTTCGAGATGTTGAGCTCGATGATCCGCGCCAGGCGTCCGCGACCGTACTCCTCGAGGTAGAGCGCCGCGCCGACGCCGAGTGGGAGCGCGATCAAGGCGGTCAGGCCGACGAGGTAGAGGCTGCCGACAAGGCCCGCGAGCACGCCAGCGCGCGCGAGTGGACGGGCGGAGCTGCTGGTCACGAACGCCCAGTCGAGCCGGCTGAGGCCGTCGTAGAGCACGTCGCCCAGCAGCGCGAGCAGCAGCGCGATCGGCAGCAACACCGCCGCGAGGCAGAGCCCCGCGAACGCGCGCTCGAGCGCGCGGCTCGACGGCGCGGCCCTGACCCCGCGCTCCCGGTTAAGCGCCACGCGAGCCCCCCTCCCGGAGACGCCGCGCGAGCCGCTGGCTCAGCAGGTTGATCAGGAGCGTCATGACGAACAGGGCCGCGCCGACGACGAACAGGGTCTTGTACTCGAGGGTCCCGGCCGGCGCGTCGTCGAGCCCGACCTGGACCATGTAGGTCGTCATGGTCTCGACGCTCTCCCGCGGATCCAGCGTCAGCTGCGGCTGATGGCCCGCCGCGATCGCGACGATCATGGTCTCGCCGACCGCCCGCGAGATCGCGAGGACCACCGAGGCCGCGACGCCCGAGAACGCGGTCGGCAAGACGACGCGGAACACGGTCGAGAGCTTGCCCGCCCCCAGCGCGTAGGCGCCCTCGCGCAGGCTGTCCGGGACCGCGAAGATCGCGTCCTCGGAGAGCGCGCAGATCATCGGCGTGATCATCACGCCCATGATGATCCCGGGGCTCAGCGCGTTGTAGCCGGCGAGCCCGGGGATCACCCGCTGCAGCGCCGGCGTCAACACCACCAGCGCGAAGTAGCCGTAGACGATCGTCGGGACGCCGGCGAGGAGCTCGAGCGCGGGCTTGAGCAGCGCGCGCCGGCGCGCGCTCGCAAATTCGCTGAGGTAGATCGCCGCGAGCAGCCCGAAGGGCAACGCGACCGCGATCGCGATCGCGGAGGTCAGCGCGGTGCCGGCGATCAGCGGCCAGATCCCGAAGCGTGGCTCGTCAGACAGCGGCGCCCAATTCGTGTCGAGCAGAAACTCGGCGATCGAGAGCTCGGCGAAGAAGCCGGCCGACTCGTACAGCAGGACGCCGAGGATCGCCGCGGTCGTGACGATCGAGACGAGCCCGCAGCCGGTCAGCAAGAGCTCGATGACGCGCTCACGCGCGCGCGCGTCGGCCCGCCTCCGCATGTCGGGAGCGCCTGACCGTCGCTGCTCGTTCGCCACCGTGCCGACCTCCTCGTGTTCTGGGCGCCTAGACGCCGCCGCGCCCGCGCCCGCGCCCGCGCGCTTCCAGGATGGGCTCCGCGCGCATCGAAAGGTCTCGTCTCCGTGGAGCTGCGAGTTGTCTCGACGGACAGGCGACCCGGGAGCGAGGTACCACTGGACCACGCGCTTGTCTGAGTGTTTCCGTGCCGTTTCTCCCCCGCGAGGTGGGACTGTGCTCACGGCGCGCGAGCCTCCCCTACACGCGTGACGCCTGTGTAACACGCGGGGACGCGGCCGTCATATCACGACGCCCGACGTCGCTGACGCTGCGCCTCAGTACGCGAACTGCAGCTGAACGCGGATGATGTCCGAGAAGCCGCCGGCGAAGCCGTCGTCGCGGAGGTGGTGGTAGTCGAGCTGGAGCTTGAGCGGGTGGCCGGCGATGTAGTAGCTGAGCGCGCCGCCGACATCGTCCTTGTCGGTCAGCGAGGTCTCAGCCCCGAACGCTCGCGCCTGGCTGTAGCGGACGCCGACGCCGAGCCGAGTCCGCGGGATCAGGTAGCCGATCTGCACGCTCCAGCCGAGCCCGGTGCGCGGCGCGGTGATCGGCGCCGGAGACTCCACGCCGTCCTCGTCGACGACGATCGCGTCGCCGGGGTTGCGCGAGCCTCGACGCCAGTAGAACTCCTGCAGGATCGTCATACCTGTCCACTTAAACAGGAAGTCGGCGGTGACGTTGTGGTAGTCGGTCGTCCCGCCGTCCTCGGGCCGCGCGCCCAGGATCCCGCGCACGCGCTTGGCCTCGTCGAGGTACGCGTAGGCGGCGCCCAGGCTCAGGCGCGGCATCTTGCCGCGGGCGAAGTCCACCTCGGAGTAGTCCTGAAACTTCCCCATCGGCAGCAGCTCGACGCGCGCCAGGTACATCAGGCCGCCGGCCTGCGCGTCGGGGTCGCTGAGCGACTCGGTCTGATAGTGATCCCGCCCCTCGCCGACGTAGAGGCCCAGGTAGTAGCGCAACCGCCCGCCCAGGCCGCCCAGGTCGTTCGAGCGGAGGTCGACGCCGATGTCGCGATCGAGGTTGAACTCGCCGTTCGCGAGCGTGCGGTCGACGAACTCCAAGTTGCCCGACGAGACGACGCGCTGGCGGCTGTAGGGGATCTTGTACTGCCCGACGCGCAGCGTCAGGTCGCGCAGGTAGTCGAACTCGACGTACCAGGTGAGCAGCGGGCTCTTGGTGACGACGCCGTCGGTCATCCCGAGGTCGCGCGGCGACATCGCGATCTCTAGCTTGTACTTGTTGTGCTGACCGAAGGCGTGACCGCCGAACTGCAGCCGCGCGCGCCGGATCTGAAACGAGTGATCGACGCTGTGCGGGTTCGCTACCGGGGTGTTGACCCTGACGGTGTCGAGGAACTGCACGCGCAGCCGCGGCGCGAGCTTGAACAGCTTGTTCTTGCTCTGCATGACGAGGCCGGTGCCGGGCTTGAAGTAGACGCCGGCCTCGTCGTCGAGCGCGTGGGTCGCGAACTGCAGCTGCTTGTCGGCCTCGGGCACGGTGTCGGGGTGCTCGTCAGCCGGCGGCGGCGCGGGCGGCTTGGTCTCGAGCAGGGCGCCGCCGTCGTCGTCGTCGTCGCCGTCATCATCCGCGACAGCGGCGGGCGCGGCGTCGACCGACGGCGTCGCTCGAGCGACGCCCGCCCCCTCCGAGGCGCCCTCCGCAGGCCCGGCGGCGCCGACGAACAGCCAGGCAGCCATGAAGCAGGTCGAACTCATCCGCAGCGCCCTCGGTCTCGAGACGAGCGAGTTATCCCGGATCCGAGGCCGCGATCGTGCAACGCCTCAGCAGCATTTGCCACACGCGCGATCGAGCGCGCGCTGCAGCGCCCCTGCGCTCACGATTGCGCGTCGGGCTGTGCATTGGACGCGCGCGCGACCTCACCAGTTCGCACCATCTCGCGCAGTCGCGCCTCCATCTCCCGGGCGAAAACGAGACGCACGCTCGCCAGCGCTGCGGGCCGGAGCGCGGCGAACACACCGTCGAGCCGCTCCGCCGAGGGCTCGCTGCCGAAGGCCTCGTCGCGGTGCTCGCTGAAGAACGCCGCGAGCTCCCCGGCGGCCTCGCGCAGGTGCTTCTGCATGATCATGAAGGCCGCCGACGCGAGCGGGAGCTGCACGCCCGCGCCCTCGAGCTTCAGCGTGACCTTCAAGAGCCCGGGGCTGACGATCGTCCACCGCTCGCCGTCCCGCGCCACGAGCCCGATCCGCTCGAGCTCCCCCCGCAAGCCAGGCCGCGCGTCGCCGCCGAGCATGCGCTGCAGCGCGGCGTCGGTGATCGAGCGCGGATGATCCTCGACCCACGCGGCCTGCAGGGTCTCCTCGATCCCGAGCCACTCGGCGAGGTCGTAGCCGCCCGCCTGCAGACGCGCGACCAGGTCGGCGATCGCCCGAATCCGGAGCCCGCGCTGCTTGAGCTGGTGGATCAGCTCGAGCCGCTCGACGTGCTGCGGTCCGTAGAACGCGACCCTTCCGCGTATCTCGGGTGGCATGAGCGCGCCGCGCGACTGGTAGTATCGGATCGTGCGACCAGGAATTTTGGTCGCCTCGGCGATCTCATCGATCGTCATCAACGCTGCTCCTCCGCCCGCGAGAGCCCTGGGCTGCGGGGCCGCGCGACCGTCGACGTCGACTCCTGACTGGTGATCCGCCACTGCGCTAAGCCCTAACACAGGCCGCTCGGGCCCGCTTGTCACCGGGATCACCGCCATGCACACTCATCCACCATGCTGCAGCAGCGGATCGGCAACTTCTCCCTCGTCGCGCCCTTGCCGTCCCACGGGGTCGCCTCCCGGGTGTACACCGCGCGTCATCATAACGACACGGAGCACGCGGAGACGCCGGCCTACCTCGTGAAGCTGCTCCTGCCGGCGACGGGCGAGGCGGCCGAGCACCTGCGCGCGCAGTTCGAACACGAGATCGCGCTGCTGAGCGCGTTCAACCACCCGGCGATCCCCTCAGTCCACGAGGAGGGCGTCGTCGACGGGATCCGCTACATCGTCATGGACTACATCGAGGGCGTCGACCTGGCGACGCTGCTCGGGCACCACGAGAACGCGCCGCGGGGGCTCAGCAAGGAGATCGCGGTCTACATCATGGGCCAGCTCGCGGACGCGCTGCGCTACGTCCACGGCTTCGCGCACCTCGATCGCGCGACCGGGGTCGAGACGCCCCTCGGCCTCGTCCACCGCGACATCGCGCCGAGCAACGTCGTGCTCTCGCGCCACGGCGACGTGTTGCTCGTCGACTACAACTCGGCGCGCGGCGCCTGGCTCGCGCCAGAGCACGACATGGGTCAGACGGGGCAGAAAGCCTACATGGCGCCCGAGCGCATCATCGGCACCACCGACGCGACGCCGCTCTCCGACCTCTTCAGCATGGCCGTGATCCTGTGGGAGATGCTCAAGGGCCAGCGCTGCTTCAAGGCCGAGACCGAGCTCAAGACCATGGACGCGATCGTCCGCTTCGACATCAGCCACTCCGGACGCCGCGTCACGGGGCTGTCCTCCAAGCTCAGCGAGATCGTGCGCAAGAACCTGGACCGCGACCCCTCGCGCCGCTACTCGGGCGCGTACCAGATGCTGCAGCGCCTCGCGCAGTCCCCCGAGGCCCGCTCCGCCGAGCAGGCGCGCGCCCAGCTCGCGGCCCTGGTCGCGGGCGCGATCACTCGCTGATTAAACGCGTAGCGAGACGAGCCGAGCCATGGGGATCGCCGCGCGGCTGTGGAGCGAACGGACCGTGCTCGGTCCGCTGGCGCTCGCGGCCTTCGTGACCTACGGCTACTTCGTCAGCCCGCCCGCGTGGAACCAAAACTCGCGCTTCGCCCTGACCCGCGCGCTCGTCGAGCGCGGCAGCGCGACCATCGACGACGCGCACGCGACGACCGGCGACAAGAGCTACCGCGACGGGCACTTCTACAGCGACAAGGCGCCCGGGACCTCGATGCTCGCGGTCCCCGGCTACGCGGTCGTACACAAGCTCTCACAGCTCACCGGCGGCGAGCCGCCGGGCTTCGAAGTGCTGTCGACGAAGCCGGCGGAGCTGGCCGCCGGCGTGCGCGTCGACCCCGAGGACATGCGGCCCGGCGATCGCCTCGTCTACAACCAGGCGTTCCGGGTCGGCCTCTACCTGTGCCGGCTGCTGACGACCTCGCTGGTCGCCGCCTTCGGCCTGGTGGCGCTCTACCTCCTGGGCCTGCGGCAGACCGCCGGAGACCGCCGCGCCGCCCTGTGGGTGACCGCGACCTACGGCGTCGCGACCCCGGCGCTCGCCTACAGCAGCGTGTTCTACGGGCACCAGCTGTGCGCCGACTTCTTGCTGATCGCGCTCGCGCTGATCGTGCTCACGCGCGAGCGCGCGAGCGCGACGTGGTGGCCAGCTCTCGCCGCCGGCGCGAGCCTCGGCTGGGCGGTGCTGTGTGAGTACCCGGCCGCGATCCCGGTGGTCATGCTCACCGGCTTCGCGCTCTGGCACCGCGGGCTCCGCTTCACGCTGCAGCTCATCCTCGGCGGGCTGCCGTGGGCGGGGCTGCTCGCGCTCTACCACCTCGCGGCCTTCGGCGGGCCGCTCAAGACCGGCTACGACTTTGTCTACCTGCCGGAGTTCGCCGAGGGCATGCGGGTCCGCTACGGGATCCACGCCCCGGACCTCTCCGTCACCCACGCGATCCTGTTCGGTCGCTACCGCGGTCTGCTGTACCTCTCGCCGGTGCTCCTGCTCGCGCTGTGGGGGCTCGTGATGCAGCTGCGCCGCGCGCTGCCTCCTGCGCTCGCGTTTTTCAAAGACCCTCAGAAAGACCCTGAAAAAGACATCGAGCGCGCGTACCCGCGGCGGGCGCTCGCCGCCCTCGCGCTCGCGCTCGTGAGCTACTACCTCCTGCTCAACAGCGGCTACTACATGTGGGACGGCGGGGCCGCGCTGGGACCCCGGCACTGCGTCCCGATGCTCCCCTTCCTCGCCCTCGGGCTCGCGCCGGCGCTGCGCGCTGTCCCGCGGACGTACTGGGTCCTCGCCGGGATCTCGGCGCTCCAGATCACGGTCGCCACGGCCGCCGCGCCCGAGGCCCCGCGCTTTGGCGATCCGCTCTACGGCTTCGCCTGGCCGCGGCTGCTCAGCGGCGCGATCAGCAACTACGGCGGCGCCACAAACCTCGGCCGCCTGCTCGGCTTACCGGGTCCGCTCAGCCTCGCGCCGCTGCTGGCGCTGTGGGCCTGGGCGGGCCTCCAGCTGCACGCCGCGACCCGTCCTGAGCCGACGCCGACGCTCGACACGAGCGCCGACGCTACTTGACGCGATAGCCTTCCATCTCGTTGTTGAAGATCCAGGCGACGACCTCGCCGATCTCGAAGCGGTTGTTCATGTACGACTGGATCGTCGCCGCCGCCGAGCCGCTCTCGCGCAGGTCCGAGCGCGCCTGGATCATCCGCACCGCGCGGCCGCGCCAGCGCTGCATGTTGGTCGGGCGCAGGTCGATCCAGCCCTTGCTCGCGTAGCGGTCGATGTCGGCCTCGGCCAGGGTGACGGCGCTGGTGTGACCCAGCAGCTCAGGCACGTTGATCCGCGGCCCGCGGAGGAACGACGCGCCGTCGGGCATGAGCACCGGGATGCCGATCGACGGCGCGATCCGTGCGACCTGCGTCGACTCGAGGGCGGCCGCGAGCGCGTTCGCCATGCTCTCGAGGCCGCGCTTGTCCTCGGCGATCGCCGCGAGCGTGCCGTAGACCTCCTGCAGGAGCGCGCCCTCAAACAGCAGCTTGGACAGCTCGGGCGGGCCCAGGCGCCCGAGCGCGATCGAGGGCACGCCGGTGCGATCGGCCAGCGACTGGCGCTCGACCTCCTCGAGATCCTGCATCGCCACGCCGCGCACGAGGCCGGCCTTGTAGCTGGGGTCGAGCACCGCGCCATCGAGCGCCGAGATGATGTCGCGCCCGGTGGTCGCGCCGCGCAGCTCTCGGACGACGATGCGCGCGATCTCCTCGGGCGTCACGTACTCCATCTGCCCGAGCGCCGTGATCGCCGAGAACTCGCCGCGCGTGAACACCCCGTTCTCTCCGGTGTCGACCACCGCGACGTTGAGCTCGCCGTCGCGCTCGTAGTCGCCGTCGTCCTCGCGCAGCTCGAGCACCGAGCCGGACGCGAGCTTGATCTCGCGCGGGCGGTACAGCTCGCTGTTGCGATGCTTATCGCTGACCGTGCGGACCTTGACCGCGCGGTAGCCGATCATCGCGGCCGGCTTGACCTCCTTCACGATCGGCGCGTTGGGGGTGCGCGCGAGCAAAAACAGCAGCCCCGTGTGGCCGAAGGCCGCCTCGTTCTTCGCCAGCAGCTTCTTCGACGGGCGGTCCTCGGAGTGCGTGTACGGGATGTTCATGCCCATGCCGCCGGTGCCCGTGGTCCCGACCTTGAGGTAGACGCGCGTGCCGTACTCGGTGGTCGCGCGGTGTACGAAGCGGACGTGGCGGATCAGCTGGGGCACCGACTGCGACAGCAGGAAGGTCTCGAGGTCGGTGGTCCCCGCCGCGTCAAAGCCCTCGCTGCCGATCCAGCTGCGGACCTTCGCGGCGCCGTCGAAGATGTCCTGGTACGAGAAGCCGGTCGCGGTGTTGACCGCGTCGACGATGACCTCGGGGCGGTGCAGGCGGACCATCTGCACGAGCTGGTTCTTGCGGTAGGCCTCCTCGAAGTCGCCGTACACCGCGTCGAGCAGCTGGCGGCGGCGCGCCTCGTCGGCCATCAGCACAGCGCGCGTGTCGTGGGCCAGCGCCGTGGGCACGAACAGGTTGCCCCACGCCGGCACGAAGCTGATCCGCTCGCCGAACTCGCGCTCGTAGGCCGTGCACGCGCTGCGGGCCTCGTGCTCCATGAGCGACGCGACGACGACCCGCCGCGGCTCGAGGGTCTTGACGATGTGCCGCACCACCTGCGTGCCGACGAGGCCGGCGCCGCCGAGAATCAGAAAGTCGTGGAACACGAGAGCCTCCCTTCGGCCGATAGGTACCACGAGCGCGGCCTGCTCGGAGGATCGCTGACTCACGCGCAGAGGCGCGTACGCGCGCTCGCCGGGCCGAAGCTAGCTAGCCGTCGACGTTGTAGACCTCCCCGCACTCGCTGACCCGCGGGCCCTGCCGGTTCTCGCGGGGCGCGGCGCGGGGCTTGAGCGGGCGCAGGTACGAGGGCAGCTCGAGATCGCGGTAGACCTCCATCATCGCCTCGACGATCGCCGGGTCGAACTGCGTGCCGCCGAGCTTGGCGACCTTGCCGGCGGCGACCTCGGGGTCCATCCCGCTGCGGTACACGCGGTCGGAGACCATCGCGTCCCAGCAGTCCGCGACGCTGACGATGCGCACGCTCTGGGGGATGTCCTCGCCCATGAGCCCCTCGGGGTAGCCGCGGCCGTCCCAGCGCTCGTGGTGCGAGAGCGCGAAGCGGCGCAGCTCCGACAGCTCCGGCGACTTCTCGAGGATGCGCCCGCCGAACACGGTGTGCTTGCGGATGATCTCGATCTCCTCGTCGGTCAAGCGCCCTGGCTTATTGAGCACCTTGTCCGGGATCCCGATCTTCCCGACGTCGTGCAGCAGCGCGCCGAGCTCGATGGTGCGGATCATCGGGCGCGGCAGCTGCATGTGCTCACCGATCTTGACCGCGAAGAAGCCGACGCGCTCGGAGTGACCGCCGGTGTAGTAGTCCTTGGCGTCGATCGCCGCGACCAGCGTCTTGACCGTGTCGATGAAGAGCCCGTGGATCCGCGCCTCGAGCGAGGTCGACTTGTCCTCGAGGTCCTCGTTGAGGCGGGTCAGGTAGGTCTCGTAGTAGTGCTGCTTGAGCAGGTTGCGGACGCGCGCCTTCAGCTCCTCGGGCTCGAAGGGCTTGACGAGGTAGTCGTTCGCGCCGCCGCGCAGGCCGCGGACGCGGTCGCTGCCGTCGGCGCGCGCGGTCAGCAGCAGCACCGGGATGCGCTCGGTCTCGGGGTTGCTGCGCAGCTCGTGGGTGAGCTGGAAGCCGTTCATGCGCGGCATCATCACGTCCGAGAGCACGAGGTCGGGCCGCAGGTCCATGACCCGCTGCAGGCCCTCCTCGCCGTTGTTCGCGGTCACGACGTCGTGGTGCGGGCTGAGGATGCGCTCGAGCACCCGGAGGATGTTCGGCTGGTCGTCGATGATCACGATCCTCGCGCGCTTGTAGATCTCGCGGTCGACGTGCTCCGTGATCAGCCGCGTGGCCTCGGGGACAGGGACGACCTCGGGCGCCGGGCGCGGCTCCGCCGGCGCCTCGAGCACCTCGATCACGCCCGAGCGCTCCTCGTCGACGTCGCTGAAGTCGCCGCCGAGGTCGTCCTCGGAGACGTAGAACGACTGCGAGGGCGAGGAGAACATCGCCTCCGCGGGCGGCAGCTCGGCGAGCGCGTCCGCGGGCTCGCCGGCGAGCTCGAGCTCCGCGCCGTCGTCCTGCGCGCGCGGGATCGTCACGCGCATCGTCGTCCCGACCCCGACCGCGCTGCTGACCGCGATCGCGCCCTCGTGGCGCTCGACGATCGTCTTGACGAGCGCGAGGCCGATGCCGGTGCCCTCGAAGGCGCGCGTCGACGAGGCGTCCGCCTGGAAGAAGGGCTTGAAGATCTGCTCCTGCACCTCGTCGCTCATGCCGATGCCGGTGTCGCGCACGCGCAGCTCGAGCGAGTTCTCGCCGGCCTCGAGCTCGACGGTCACCGAGCCGCCGACCGAGGTGAACTTGATCGCGTTGGAGACCAGGTTGCGGACGACCTTGCCCATCTCCTTGGGGTCCGCCCAGACCGGCAGCGGGGCCGCGGGCGGCTCCCAGACGAGCTCGAGCTGACGCTGCCGCGCGGTCGCCTTCCAGGTCCGGACGTGCCCGTTGACGAGCGCGCCGAAGTCGATGCGCGAGAGGTTGAGCGGCGCCTCGCGCTCGCCGTAGCGCGAGTAGTCGAGCAGGTCGTTGATCAGGTCGTAGAGCTGCCGCGAGGCGTGATCCATGTCCTCCAGGATCATCCGCAGCTCGCCCTTGACGTTTCCGCCGAGCAGCCCCTCGAGGGGCGTCAGGATGCAGGTCAGCGGCGTGCGCAGCTCGTGCGACATGTTGTCGAGGAACTGGCTCTTAAACCGGTAGGCCTCCTCGAGCTCTTTCTGCTTCTGCGAGATCTCGGCGAAGCTCGCCTCGAGGCGGGTGTTGACCAGGCGCAGCTCCTCGTTCGCGCGGTCCTGCTCGAAGCGCGCGTCGAAGGCTTTGCGCCGCAGGAAGTGGCTGATGTAGGCGCCGAGCGTGACGACCGCGCCGGTGCCGATGCAGAAGATCATGTTGTTGAGGAAGATGCTCCACTTCCACTGCCCGAGCGGCACCTCGTCGAGCAGCAGGCACAGCAGCACGTAGGTCAGGTAGACCAGCGTCGAGCCGGCGAGCATGCGCCACGGGCCGAAGGGGATCATGATCCCGATCGCCAGGATCACGAGGTTCATCCCCGCGTAGTAGTAGCTCTCGTGCCCCATGAAGAGCGCGCTCATCAGCGCGATGGAGCCGCCCGCGACGAAGATCCCGAGCATCGTGATCGCGTGCACGTAGCGGGCCGCGGAGGGTCGCTGCGCGACGCGCAGCATGATGATCAGCGAGACCGCGACGCCGCCGCGGATCAGCCAGAACAGGTTCCGCATCCACGGCTCTTTGACCGAGATGGCGTCGAGGATCCCGAAGGAGGGGATCAGGACGACCGCGAGGTAGACGGCGCGCCGAAAGCCCTCGAGCACGGCGCTGCGGATCTCGAGCGCAAAGCCCTCGTCCCGCGTCATGTGCAGAACCCTGCTGGAGGCGGCGGCGTCGCGCTCGGACGTCATCGTGACAACACCCCCCGACGCGCGCTACCGCGCCCCGAGGGTCTATTAACGATATCCTACGGTAATTAGCGCCTGGGGTGGATTTCCGAATGAGGTAAATGTCTCGACCCGACGGAAGCCGGCGCGCTCGACGATGCGCCGCATCTCGTCGCGCGAAAAGAACACGAACTGCCCCTCGTCCGCGAGCTTCAGCAGGAACGCGGCGCTGTTCAGGTAGTGCCGAACCTCCTCGACGAAGGTCGCGCGATCCATGCCGTCGGGGATGACGACCTCAGCGCCGCTCTCGAGCTTGACCATGAGGTTGCGGTAGATCCGGCTCATGTCGACATCGGGGCGCATCGACGAGACGACCAGGCGCCCGCCCGGCTCGAGGCAGCGGTAGAACTCGCGCAGCGTCTCGACCGGGTTGTTGACGTAGCTGAGCACGAGGCTGCACGCGATCCGGTCGAAGCTCGCGTCGTCGAAGGGCAGGCGCTGCAGCGCGTCGCCGTTGCGCAGCGACATCCGCTGCAGCTTGAGGTGCTCGATCTTGGGCTTCTGGCGGCGATCGAGCTGCGCTCGCCCCTCGCGGCTGAGGTCGTCTCGGCCCCAGCGCCCGCGCAGGTACCTCGTCACCCGGTTCATGTCCAAGATGACCTCTTGCTCCGTCTGCGGGAAGCGGGCCTTCAAGAAGTCGCGGTCCTCGCTGTCGAGTTCGCGCCCGCGCAGGATGTCGTGCAGGCGCCAGTCGTCGGTCGACTTCCACATCTCGATCGAGTAGTCGGACAGCCCCCGGATCGCGCCCTTGAGCGGGTCGTAGCCGTAGAAGCCGCCGGACAGGAACGCGCGGATCGTCCGCACCGGGCTCAGCTCGAGGTTGAGGCAGTGGGTCTCGACCGGCGGCACCGTGATCCGGCGCGCGGATCTGAGCCGCGCGAGCTTGCCCTCGGCCTCGGCGAGCGCCTCGGGCACGAAGTCGACCAGCGTCACCCGTCGGCACGCGGCGCGCGAGCGCGAGCCCTTGCGCTTCGTGAAGCGCGCGGAGAAGTTGCCGGTGCCGCAGCCCATGTCGGCGACGCGGTGGTTCGGCTTGATCGCCAGCAGCTCGGCCTCGCGGTCGAGGAAGTTGATGTACTCGTCGGCGGAATTGAGCACGTCGTAGGCGATCCGTCGATCTGTCCCGCCGAGCAGGTAGTCCTGCCAGTAGCTGCGCTTGTCGGGGATCGGGCTCTTCGGGATCCGCCGCCACTCCGCGTTGCGCACGCGGATGAACTCGCGCCAGTCCGGGAACATCGGCTCGATGTCCTCGTCGTAGAGGAACCGCCAGAGCGACTGCGTGACGATCGAGAACAGCTTGAGCGCCTCCTCGCTGTTGAGCGGGATGTGCCCGCACTCGAGCTCGATCAGCTCGCGCGGGCCGCTCGCCGGCACGCGCATAAACTCGCGGATCGTCGCGGGGTCGATCCACGCGTCGTAGAGCCCGAGGACCCAGGTGACGGGGATCGCGATCTCGGCGATCTCGCGCTTGGCGTCCGCCATGAACGCGAGCCCCGAGCGGATCAGATCCTCGCAGAAGCGCTCGCCCTCGACCTCGACGCCGAGCACCGAGCCGCGGCCGATCCGCTTCCCGCTGGCGTACTGCGCGATGTAGTCGACGCCGCCGGAGGCGTTGCGGATGATCTCCTGGGCCGCCGGCGCGCCGGTGACCCCGATCCAGTGGTGGATGCGCTTGCCCTTGTCGAGGAAGACGGCGCGGCGACCCATGACCGCCTGCAGCGAGAACGAGAGCAGGATGACCTCGGTCGGCGTGAAGATCGGGTTGTCGTAGGCCCAGTCGAGCGTCGCCATGATGTCGTCGACGCCCTGCGACAGGGTCATCTTGAGCGACTCCTTGCCGGGCTCGCGACACTCCGGGTCTTTGTAGCTCTCGCCGATGTTGCGGATGCAGTCGAAGCGCAGCACCACGACGTCACGCCGGCGACGCGCGAAGTTCTCGACCAGCGTGATCGCCACGCCCGAGGTCGACTCTTTGCGCTTGCCGTGCGCCGGCGGGATGATGATCAGCGGCGCGCGCAGGCGCCGGTTGGGGTCGCGCTGGGTCGTGTTGAGGATCCCGACGATCTCCTCGCGGCGCTTGTTCGGGTAGCGGACGACCTCGACCTCGGGCTGCGAGGAGCTGCGCGCGATCTCGCGGACGGCCGAGCGCCGGGGGACCAGCTGACCGATCAGCGTGGTCATGCGCGAGAGGAAGGAGCTGGACTTCTTCTCGGGCCGCGGGCGAACGCCGCGCGTGATCTGCTTGTTCGAGATGCCGAAGGCGACGCCGACCTTGAGGAACTCGACGCGACCAGTCTTCTCCTTGACCGGCGTCACGTGCATGACCTGCGCGGCCTTGTGGTAGCCGCGCCCGTCCTCGGCGCCGCTGATGACGATCTCTCGCAGCGGCGTGCCCGGCAGGAAGTAGGCCTCGTCGGGGCGGATCTTGAACGCGAGGCCGGTGCTCGAGATGTCGAGGATCTCGCGCCGCAGCCGTCGCCCGGGCGGGTACGGCAGCGGGATCTCGACGAACATCTGCCCGGGCGCGGCCTTCTTGCGCGGCGAGCGACGCAGCTGGAAGACGGTCAGCGAGAGCGGGACCTCGAGCGTGACCATCGGCCCGGAGCGATCGAGGACCTGGGTGTGCGCGTGCAGGTTCGAGAACCCGCGGTTGAGGTTGAGGTGGACGTGCCCGCCGACCACGGGCCAGCGCGACTCGGCCTGCTTGAGCTGGATCGTGATCCGCTCGCGCATGACGGCGCAGAGCGTGATGTCGACGAGCTCGGCGACGTCGCGCTGAAACAGCACGCCCGGCACCTCCATGTCGGCCTCGAGCACGTTCTTGAGCTTGCTCGAGACCTCCTCGGCGCCGGAGATGACCTCGATGTTGCCCGGCGTCACCGGCTCGGGCTCGCGCTCCATGACCTCAGCGATCTCGGTGAGCAGCTTGCCGAGCACGAAGGCGTGCAGGCGCTGACCCGACTCACTGGACAGGTTGATGAAGCGCGCGCCGAAGCCGACGCCGTGCGGCGCGATCGGGGACTCGCGCACGATCTCGAGCTCGACCTCGAGGATGTCGCCCTCGTCCCCCGGGGCGAAGCGACAGGAGATCGTGCGCGACGCGAGCTCGAGCGCGCCGGGGAACACGAGGAACGCGCCGCCGACGCTGATGTTCAGGATCCGCCCGTCACCGAGCCCCGCGACTTCACACTCGATCGAGCAGCTGACGCGGGGGAACGCGCGACGATCACCAGGACGTCCGTAGGGAACTACACTCACATCCCACTCCTGCGGCGAGGGGTCGTTGCTGACGACGTGATACGCACGGGCTCTCCGTGGTCACTGGGTCGTCGCCCTGCGGCGCTTGTGCGACGGCCCGAAGGATCCCGGGAGCAAGCGACAACAGTTAAGTAAGAGTCGGGATCCAGACTCGATCTTGACGCCACGGCGAGATCGGTGTCAATCGGGCGCTACGCGCAGCGAGCGTCTGGCGATGCCGCACACGCCACTACAGAGCACTCTGCGCTGATGACACGGCGCGCGCGCCGGAGCTCGCGCGGTGGAGACTCGCGCGCGCTCACGTCACGAGAATGATGATTGCACAGGCCGCGCGCGATTCCCAGAATTCCAGGGCGGGCGACGCCGGCAGCGAGCGCGCGGGGCTCCCCGGCCAGCGTGAAAAACCCGCGCGACGCCCAGAGAACCTCCGTAGGTTGGCGCGCGGCGCAGGCCTGCGGTACGCGCGGGTGCTATCATCCGCCGCCGTCGCGGGGCGCCGCGCCACAGTCCCTCGCGGCGCTCTCCCGATACGCCACACACGCACCCCACAGGCGCAGCGAAGACATGCACGCTCCTCAAGGCTCTGGTCTAGGTAACGACACCGTCGTGATGAAGTTCGGCGGCAGCTCAGTCGCCAACAAGCAGCAGATCGCGAAGGTCACCGAGATCGTCCGCGCGGCCCGAGACGCGAGCGCGCGCGTGGTCGTCGTATGCTCCGCGCACAAGGGGATCACGAACGCGCTCATCGAGACCGCCCGCGCCGCGCAGGCGGGCGAGCTGACGCCGCGGCGCGTCCTCGACCGACAGGCCGAGATCGCTACCTCGCTGGGCTGCGCGCCGAGCCTGCTAAAACCATTCTTCGCCGAGATTCGGGATCTCCTGCGCGGGATCAACCTCGTCAAGGAGCTGAGCCCGCGCTCGCTCGACTACATCTCGAGCTTCGGAGAGCGCATGTCGGTGCGCTGCATCGCGGACTTCTTTTTGCGCGCGGGCGTTCGCGCGCGCGCGTTCGATATCTGGGACCTGGGCTTCATCACCGACGAGTGCTTCGGCAACGCGCGGCCGCTGGCGGGCTACGAGGACGCGATGCGCGACGCCTTCGCGACCCAGGTCCCGGAGGGGACGATCCCGGTCGTCACGGGCTTCGTCGGCAAGACCCGCGCCGGCGAGATCACCACGGTGGGGCGCAACGGCAGCGACCTGACCGCGACCTTGATCGGCGCCGCGCTGCGAGCCCGCGAGGTGCAGATCTGGACCGACACCGACGGCGTGATGACGGCGGACCCGAGCGTCGTCGAGGGCGCGCGCAACATCCCGACGATGCACTTCGACGAGGCCGCGGAGCTGGCGTACTTCGGCAGCCGCATGCTGCACCCGTCGACGCTGCTGCCCGCGATCGCCAACAACATCCCGGTCCGCGTGCTCAACACCAACCGCCCCGAGCACCGCGGCACCGTGATCCAGGACCGCGTCGACCCGAGCGGCAACGTCGTCACGTCGATCGCGTACAAGGAGCGACAGACGGTCCTGACGATCAACTCGGTGCGGATGTTCGGGCAGTCAGGCTACCTGGCGCGCCTCTACGAGGTGCTCGGGAGGCACGGCGTCGTCGTCGACATGATCGCGACCTCGGAGGTCAGCATCTCGCTGACGACCAACACGCGCGAGGCGCTGGAGCGCGCCCTGCCGACGCTCCGTAAATTCGGCCGCTGCGAGGTCGAGGAGGGCAAGACGATCTTGGTGGTGGTCGGCCACGGGCTGTACGACGCGCGGGGGATGGGCGCGCGCATCCTCGGGGCGATGTCGACGGCGGGCGTCAACGTCGAGATGGTGAGCTTCGCGGCGCGTAGCATCAACTTCTCGATGCTGATCGACGACCGCGACATCGGCCGCGCGGTCCCGGTGCTGCACCACGAGCTGTTCTCGTGAGCCGCCGAAGACCGGGCGCCGCGCGGGCTCGACGCGTCATGCCTTAAAAGTCATGATCGGGCGCATGCGGGCGACGACGCTGGCGACGCCGGCCTCGACCTGGCAGTCGACCACGGGGCCGATGGGCTTGTAGGCGGCCGGGGCCTCCTCGATCCGTCGCTCGGCGCGGAGCGTGATGCAGTCGACGCCGGTGAGGCCGAGCTCGTCCTCGTCCTGCTTGTTGCCGCGTCGACCCATGGAGAAGCGCGAGCGCGCACGGCCGGCGCCGTGGCTGGCGGAGGCGAGCAGGCGATCGCTGCCGTGACCGACGAGCAGGAAGGAGGAGGCGCCCATCGAGCCGGGGATGATCACGGGCTGCTCGCGCCCGGCCGGGCAGGCGCCCTTGCGGGTGATCCAGCGCTGGCTGGCGCCAGGGCGCGGGAGCGTGATGTTGTGCGGGAGGTCGTAGACCAGCGGGGCCTCTAGCGCGGGCATCCGCAGCAGCTCGCGCAGGCGCAGGCGCAGGAGCTCGGCGAGCAGCAGCCGGTTGACGAAGCCGTAGTTGGCGGCGGTCGCCTCGGCCTCGAGGTAGCGGTGGAGCTCGCGCTCGTCGTGGTTGAGCGAGAGCGGGTACAGGCCGCCCTCGGGGTGCTTGAGCCCGGTCGGCCAGGCGTCTCGAGCGCGGTCGCGCCAGACGGCGCCGATGTGCTTGCCGACGCCGCGCGAGCCGGAGTGGATCATGAAGGCGAGCTGGCCGGCGCGCACGCCGAGCGCGTAGGCGCGCCGCCGGTCGAGGACCTCCTCGACGAGCTGCAGCTCGACGAAGTGGTTGCCGCCGCCGATCGTCGCGAGGCCGCCGTCGCGGATGAGCTCGCCCTCGAGGAGATCGGGCGGCGCCCATCGTTCATGTCCCTCGAGGCATCCGCCGAGATGCACGCGCTCGAGCTCGCGCTCGAGCTGCGCGAAGTCGACGGCGCGGGCGCGACCCTGCGGCTCCTCGCGGGCCGCGGCGAGCCAGGCCGGGAGCCCGCCGCGGAACATCGCGGCCATGGCCCGGGCGGACATCGGGAGGTCGCGGGTGCCGAAGAAGTAGTCGCCCTTCATGAGCGCGACGAATTCGTCGCGCCGCGCGAGCAGCCGATCGACGGGCACGTCGACGACGTGCATGCGCATGCCGCAGTTGATGTCGGATCCGACCGCGCCGGGGATGACCATGCCGTGGGTCTCGACGATCGAGCCGATCGCGACGCCGCTGTCCCCGGGGTGGAAGTCAGGCGAGGCGCAGACGCGACAGGCGTGACCGCCGACGGGGTGCCGCGCGCCGGCGAGGCTGGCGAGCTGCCGCAGCGCCTTGGCCTCGAGGCGAAAGTCCTCTGGGAGGAGGACCTCCGCGACCGGGACGTCGCGCGCTCGCGACTCGCGCCGGCGAACGCGGTAGATCGCGCCCTCGCGCCGGATGTCGAGGCCCTCGCGAGCGAGGGCCGCGAACACGCGCGCGCGCTTGCGCTCGTCCTTCTTGCGGTTCTTCTTGTTGCGGTTCTTCACGCCGGGGTTCGCGCCCTGCGCTGTGCTGCTCTTCGCCATCGCTCTCGCCGCCTCACTGCGCGCGCTGGCTCGTCGAGCGACGAGCTCCAGCTGCGCGCGCTGGAGCGCGGGCGACTCGATGGGGGGCACCGCGCCCACCATCGCGCCCGCGCGGGCGCGCACGTCTGACCTCGACCCTGCCGGCTGCGGGCGCCTACGGCGTCCCGGGCCCTGGAGACAGGTCTCCACGAGCAGGTCGAAGCGAAGTGTTCGCCGAGGTTCAGCAGCCGCGGCGGTTGTCGAGAGTGTACTACGCGCGCGCGCGGCGGGTATTCACCGAGCGCGTCGACTCTTTGCCGACGGCGCCGCTTCGGCGCTGGACCCGCAGCCGCTCAGGCGCGCGCCCGCAGGTTGGTGATCTCGATGTCGCGCACCACGTGCCGGTGCACGCGGCGCTGAATGATGACGAGGCGCGCGTCGGCGGGGTCGAGCAGCTCGGTCCACTCGATGACGAGCTCGGGCCCGCGCACGCCCGAGACCGAGAGCGACCAGCCGCTGCGGCTCCCGGCGGCGATCAGCGGCGTGGGCTCGGGACCCTCGATCGTGATGTTCACGCGGGTCTCGTCGGCGGGGTTCGGGCGGGTGACGTGCGCGCGCCAGGCCGAGCCGTCCTCGCGGAGCTCTTCCCAGGTGTAGCCGCTCGAGCCGCGGGCATAGGTCCGCTCGACGCGACCGAGCTGCTCGCAGCCGCCGTCCGCGTCGCGACGCACGCGCTCCCCGGACCAGGCGCGGCCGATCGCGAGGGGCTCGGTCGGCCCGCGCAGCCTGGGGTAGTCCGCGGGCGCGCCCTGCCCAGCGCGCGGCCCGGCGCGCGGCTCGGGCTCGGCGACGCCGACGAGCTCGGCGATGCTCCGCGCGCCGATATAGAAGCGCCCGCCGGTCAGCTGACGCTGACGCTGACCCACGACGCCGTAGCTGGTGAAGCTGTAGCCCAGCGCTGGCCAGTGCCCGCGACCGAGGGTCGTCGAGATGTCGCCGACCTGGACCTGGACCCCCGCGCCGATCACCGCCGGGCCGAGGAAGCGACGCGTCGAGCCGACGGTGACGAGATCGAACTCATGGTGCCCGGCGAAGGCGGCGATCGGGTGGCGGAGGAGCGCGCGGTCGAGCTTGCAGTCCTGCATCACGCGGACGCGGGCGTCGTGACGCAGGAACAGCTGGCGGCGCTGCAGCACCTGCCCGCGGTACGTGCCGTCGGCGTCGAAGATGTACTCACGCACCCGCCACGCGCCGAGAAAACTGCCCACGACCCCCCTCGCTCAGCGCTGCCCCGCGCCTCGAGGAGCTCGGGGAGCTGCGCTGCCTGTACGGTAGCACAGGCGACATCTCGAGCCGGCAGGCGCGCTCGATCAAAAAACATGTCTTTAAAGACATGTACCCGTAGTCTGCTCGACGCGCCCGCGCCGAAACGCGGTCCCGACGGATCGGCGCCCGAGCGCGTCCCGACGCGCTCGCGCCCGAGCGGGCTCGCCCGAGCGCGCCCGACGAGCGGCCGCGCGTGCGAGAGATTCGCGGTATAACGGCGCGGCCCGTGCGATTCCGAGTCTGTACCCTCCTCACCGTCGCGGCTGCCCTGTGCGTCACGCAGATGATGACCGGCTGCGCGTCCCCCTGCGCGCGCGTCAAGCAGCGCCAGGACGAGCTCATGGGGCAGCTTGGGACACCCGCGCGAGCGCCCGCGAGCCCACACCTCGTCGCGTCGGTGCCGTTCTCGACGATGGGCTGGATGCTCTCGCAGCCCGTCAAGAAGATCCGCCCGATCGCGCTCCCGCTCCCCGACATCGACCTACCGCAGGTCCCGGGGCTCAAGCTCGGGCTCGGCTCCGTCGCGATCGGCATCGATCGCGTCACGGTGCAGCCGGCGCCGGACGGCCAGGTCGGCCTGCAGATCGCGCTCGGGATCCTCAGCGGCGGGAAGCCGGTGACCTCGATCCTGCTCGACGCCCGCATCACGCCGCAGATCGATCCGGGCAAGGGCAGCGTCCTGCTCGCGCTCTCGCCCCGCGACATCGCGAGCCTGAAGCCGAGCTTGCCGCCGGGGCAGCGCAGCAAGCTGATCGACTACCTGTGGTCCCGGGTCCCCGGCAGCGTGCGCGGGCTCGTCAGCCGCGGGCGCGTCGAGCAGGTCGCCGGCGGCGTGATCAACGACCTGCTCGGGCGCTCGTTTGAGTCGATCCGATCCAAGCTGCTGACGGGCGCCGAGCGCTTCGTGCAATTTGAGATCACCGTCCCGCCCCTGCCGATTCGCCAGATCCAGCTGCGCTCGCAAGGAGACGCGCGGACCGGCGCCCTCGAGATCGCGGTGTACACGACGCTCGCGGCCCAGGGCGTCTCGCCTGGCCCCGTCCGCGCGTCGGCGATCCCGCTCACCAGCGGCCCGGTGCAGGTGCGAATGTCGGCGAGCGCGGCGGCGGCCCTGGGCAACAAGGCGATGGCGAGCGGACACATCCCGGCGCGCTACGGCGAGGACGGCAGCCCGAACGCGCAGGGGCCGTTCACGGTCGCGCTCGCGTGGGAGGCGGGGCCGCGACCGCTCAAGCTGCACGCGTTCAAGACCACCGGGGACTGCGTGTACCTGCAGCTCGGCGGGACGCCGCAGGTCTCGGCCAACGCCGGCGACCTGGCGATCAAGATCGATGACGCGAAGATCGAGCGCTCCGACGGACCCGCCCGCATCCGCGCGGGGATTTTGCTGTCTGGGATCGGGCGCGAGACGTTTGAGTTCACCGAAAAAACGGCGGCACGATTTGCGATCGAGCTCCCAGGCGCCCCACTTCAGGCGAGCGCGAGCGCCGCTATTCTCGATCGCGACGACTTGGTACTAGGGCTCAACCTCGCGCCCGTACGATCCGAGAGTCGTCGCGCGAAGTGATCTCTTCCGCATTTTTTCGCGCGCCGTGTGCATAAAGCCGCTATTTATGCGCGAATTTGGCTAAATTTGTCACGACATTGGGCTTGTTGAGGTTCCCCGCCCCCGAGTTTTGTGGTTCGCTTGGGCAATGGAACCGTAGGTAACTCCCATCTCCGCGACTCCGGGGATAATTCCGCCAACCTCAAATACGCCGCTGACAGTCGCGCCACGACTCTCTCGCGCGTTGCCGAACCAACCGAATAATCCGCGCGCGCGTACCAATATGCCACACGACGCTTCACAGCTTCGTGTGGCGAAGACGCCGAAAACTCGCGCGGATCTTCCCGGGGGAACGACGCTTGATCCGGCCGCGCTCGACCGAGCGATCGCGCATATCAACAGCATATACACGCGAAAAGGTCTGAAGACCGCGACGAAGATCGGGCGCTACGTGCTTGACACGTTCTTCGCCGGTGACTTCGAGAGCTTCCGCCACGAAGGCAAAAAGCATGTCACGTTCCGAGCGCTCGCCGAGCGTGATGACCTCTGCGTGTCGCACTCCTTCATCTGGTACGCGGTCGCGGTGCTCGAGCAGTCGAGTCAGCTGCCGGCCGAGCTCACCGACGCGCTGCCGTTCTCGCATCACAAGCTGCTGCTGCCGATCAAGGACCGCGAGCTCAAGCTGCAGCTGGCGCGCGAGGCCGTCGAGCAGAAGCTCTCGAAGCGCAAGCTCGCCGATCGCATCCGCGGGCTTCGACGCAAGACGCACGCGTTCTCCAAGGCTGGGCGCCCGCCGCTGCCCTCTTTCGTCAAGGGCCTGACGCAGGTCCGCCGCGGCGTCGAGCTGGCCTGCTCCGAGGAGCTCTCTGACGACCTCTTCGACCGCTACGGCCTCGACGACGCGACGCGCCTGCTCGACGACACGATGCAGCACGTCGAGACCCTCGAGCGCCTCGTGACCCGGCTGCGCGCGCAGGTCCGTCGGCTGCGCGAGCACCCCTGATCAACCCCACAAGAACACAACCTGCCCCCAAGACGCCCGGCACCCCGGGCGCGCGTGAGGCCTCGGGCGAGCCCTCACGACGCGGTTCCTCCCCGGGCTTCGAATGGATCGTCTGGCCATTCGAAGCTCCGGGTCGCTCGCCCGCCGGCGCGCCAGATGGTCGCGCGCGGGATGCTTCGAAGCTGATAGCGTCGCGGCGATGACCGACGACGCCTCCAGACTGCAAAACTCCTCAGCGCTCGTGACGGGCGGCGCCTCCGGGCTCGGACGCGCGACCGCGCGGGCGCTGCTCGACCGCGGCGCGCAGGTCGTCCTGCTGGACCGCGACGAGGATCGCGGCCGCGCGCTCGCGCGAGCGCTCGGCGACGCCGCCCAGTTCAGCCCCGGCGACGTGACCCGCGCCGAGGATGTCGAGCGCGCGATCGGCCTGGCTCGCGAGCGCGCGCCGCTGCGGGTCGCGGTCAGCTGCGCCGGGGTCGGCGGCAGCGCGCGCACGGTCAACCGCGCCGGCGCCCCCTTCCCGCTCGAGCGCTTCGAACGCGTGATCACGGTCAACCTCATCGGGACCTTCAACGTGCTGCGGCTCGCGGCGGCCGCGATGGCGAGTCAAGAGACCTGGTCGCGCGACCAGGGTGATCGGGGCGTCATCATCAACACCGCCTCGGTCGCGGCCTTCGACGGGCAGATCGGCCAGGTCGCCTACGCCAGTTCGAAAGCGGGCGTCGTCGGGATGACGCTGCCGGCCGCGCGCGACCTCGCGGTGTGCGGCGTGCGGGTCATGACGATCGCGCCGGGGACCTTCGACACGCCGATGCTCGCGGGCGTCCCCGACAAGGCACGCGACGCGCTCTCGGCCGCGATCCCGTTCCCGCGTCGGCTCGGACGTCCCGCCGAGTACGCGGCGCTGGCGGTGCACATCGCCGAGAACGCCTACCTCAACGGCGAGGTGATCCGCCTCGACGGGGCGCTGCGCATGGCGCCCCGCTGAGCGGTCGCGCTCTCCGACCGCGCGACCGCGCGACCGCGCAGCGCCTGCGCGTCGAGCTTCCAGCGCCCGCGCGCCGGCGAACCTGCGCTAGGGTTCATCAGGCCACGAGAACATGTCTGATTGGACCTGTCTATTAAAGCAATGCCTGCTCAGCGCGGCGCTGCTCGCCCCGCTCTCCTGCGAGGGCGGCGCCGCGAAGGAGCGCCGCGAGCCGACGAAGGGCGACCTCGCGAAGCGGGCGCGCGAGCCCGCGGAGACGAAGCGCGCGCCCGTGCCGAAGGACGCGCCGCCGCGCGTCAGCAAGGGCCTTAAGGGGATGGAGGTCGACTTCATGGCCGACGCGCGCCCCCCGAAGGGCGACATGGTGTTCTTCTCCTCGCACGGCGGCCCGATGGTGCCGCTCGGCTGCTACGACGCCAAGACCAAGTCCCTCGCGGGCGGGCCCGCGTGCCTGGACCGCGCACCCAAGGACGCGCAGGTGTTCGTCACCGGTCTCGAGATGTCGAGCATCGGCACGCTCGGCGACCGCGTGAAGGGTCTGTGCGACAAGGTCGGGACGCCCCCCGACGCGCGCGCGCTGGTCGGGGCGGCCCAGGCCTACGACTGGGGGACCTGGCCGAAGTCGGGCACGCTGCTGGTGGTGCAGACGCTCCCCGGCGACCTCGGGCCCAAGAACAGCGACCCGACGCCGGAGGAGCTCGTCAACATCAAGTCGTTACTCAAGCGAGCGGGCGCGGGCGCGCTGAAGCGGGGCGCGTCCGTGTCGGTGCAGCAAGACCTCGCGCTCGACCTCGACGGCGATGATGTCTTGGAGCGCGTGTTCTCGCTGACCGTGCGGCCCCCGGGGAAGACCCACGACACGCCCGAGGATCGGCTGTTCACGTGGACCGGGCTGCTCGTGACGGGGAGCGCCGACGCCACGCGCGTGACCGTCGTCGAGTCGGCGAAGAACGAGGACTCGATCTTCCTGATGCGCGGGACGGTCGATCTCAAGGGCACGCGCAGCCGCCTGCTGTGGACGATGCGCCTCAAGGGCGAGGCGATGGGCGACCGCCTCGTGGAGATCGACACGGAGCCCGTCCGGCACCTCGCGGACTGGACGTGCCCGGTGGACACGAAACCTCCTGGCTAGCCATGGACGACGCCCTTTGGGAGCGCGCCCTTCACCACCTCGTCGAGAGTCGCCAGGTGATGAGCGGCTGACCGGCTACGCGACCGCCCGCGACGGCTCGTCGACAGGCGCCAACGCCGCGAGGGTCGGGGCCGCCGGGAGCGCGGCCGGAGCCGGCTTCTTGCGGCGACGGCGACGGCGCTTCGGCTTGGCGGCTCGGAGCGGCCGATCGGGCCGATGGAAGGAGAGCAGGGTGGTTGCGAGGGCGATCAGAAACCGCGGAGTGTCCAATGGGGCTCGTTTCGTGCTGCGGCGCGCGTGGTGTCGAGCTGGCTCTTGGTCCATAACGCCAGGTCGCGAGCGCGCCATCGTCTACCCTGGATCCGCGCCGGCGAGTGTCAAGCGCGGGTCGCGGAAACGACCCCGCTCACGTCGAGGACCACGCGCTGGGGTGAATCAGGCGAGCGCGAGCACGTCGGGCGCGGGCGGCTCGGCGTAGAGGCGGTCGACGAGCCGGGCGCGGCGCTCGATCACGGCGCGCTGGTTGATGTAGCCCTTGTCGGTGATCTCGCCGGCGTCGATGCGCGGCGGCTCCTCGAGCAGCAGCGCGCGGGCGACACGTCGGCTGCTGGAGGAGTTTTGGGCGTTGTAGGCGGAGAGACCGCGCGTCAACGCCGCGCGCACGCGCGCGTCGCGGATCAGCGCGGGCAGCTCGAGCGCGGCCGCCGAGTCGTCCCCAGCGGCCGCGGCGACCAGCGCGCGGCAGGCCGCCAGGCCCGGGAACACGAGCAGGCCCACGGCGTCGCGACCCTCGCCGACGACCACCGCGTCCTGGGCGACGCCGCCCGAGGCGGCGATCACCGCAAGCCGCAGCTTGCCCGCGTTGACCCATGTCCCCGAGGTCAGCTTAAAGTCCTCGGCGAGGCGTCCGTCGAAGACGACGCCGCGCGCCGGGTGCTCGGGGTCGGCGAGCTTGCCGGCGTCGCCGGTGATGTAGGCCCCGCGCTCGTCGAAGGCCGCGGCGGTCGCCTCGGGCATGTCGAGGTAGCCGGGCGTCACGCCGGGCCCGCCCACGCGCAGCTCGAGCTTGCCTGACTTCGGGACCAGGTAGAGCTCGCAGCCCGGCGCCGGCAGCCCGATCACGCCGGCCTGCGGCGCCGGGAAGTGCAGGCTGGTGACGAGCGGCGCGGTCTCGGTCGCGCCCCAGGCGGAGCTCATGAACACCGGCCGACCCCTGGCCGCGCGCGCGACCGCCGTGAGCCGCGTCCACACGCTCTGGGGCAGCGCCGCGCCGGCGTAGAACAGCAGGTCGAGGCGCGAGAAGAAGCGCTCGCGCAGCGCCGCGTCGCGCTCGAGGTGGTGCGCGAGCATGTCGAAGCCGCGCGGGACATTAAAGTAGAGCGTCGGCGCGTGCGCGCGCAGGCTCTCGAGGGTGCGCGCCAGCAGCCCCGGCGCCGGCTTGCCGTCGTCGATGTACAAGGCGCCGCCGTGGAACAGCACCATGTTGAAGTTGTGGTTGCCGCCGAAGGTGTGGTTCCACGGCAGCCAGTCGACGAGCACCGGCCGGCGCGCGCGCAAGAACGGCCAGACCTGCGCGATCGCCTGCTGGTTCGAGCACAGCATCCGCTGGGTGTTGAGCACGCCCTTGGGCGCGCCCGTCGAGCCCGAGGTGAACAGGATCTTGGCGACGGTGTCGGGGCCGACCGCCGCGTGCGCGCGCGCCAGCGATTCACCTGGCGTTTCGGGCAGCTCGTCGAGGCGGTGGACGACATGAACGCCGGGACAGACCTCACGGATCAGCTCGAGCGCGCGCGCGAACCGGCTGGCGTCCTCGGCGAACACCAAGCCGGGCTTGACCCGCGCCGCGATCGCGCGCAGGCGCGTGAGCTCGCCGGGCATCACGCTGTAGGCGGGGGAGATCGGCGCGACCGGGATCCCGACGTGCATGGCCGCGAGCGCGAGCACGGCGTGCTCGACGCTGTTGTCCGAGAGGATCATGACGCCGCCGCTGCGCGCGTAGCCGCGGCGCAGCAGGCCCTGCGCGAGCGCCCGCGCCCGCGAGCGCGCGGCGCCGTAGGTCAGCGTGCGCCAACGCGGCGCCTCCCCCTCAGTCGCGGCGGCGGCCGCTTTCTCGCCGAGGAACACCCGATCCGGCGCGACCGCGGCCCAGTGCTCGAGGCGCTCGCCGAGGCATCGCGGGTAGGGCTCGAGCGGGCGCGGCGAGCGGAGCAGCAGCGTCCCGCCCTCGAGGCGCTCGACGGTGACCTCGGGCGGCGCGAGCTCGAGCGCCTTGGTGGTGGTGGTGGTCACTTCGGCCCCGCCTCGGCGCCTTCGGGCGGCGCCGCGGCAGCCTCGGCGCGCGTCCACGGGAGCGCGAGCTCGCGCCCCGTGACCCGCTCGAGGACCCAGCGCCCGCCGTCAAACACGAGCGCGTAGCCCTCGAGCGCGAGCAGGATGACGAAGGGGTCGTAGGGGCAGCGAAAGCGCGTGCCGCCGAAGTACACCGCCGCGAGCAAGATCAACGCCCAGAGATGAATCGCGACGAGCCCCTGGTGCGCGGCCTCTTTGCGGCGAAACGCGAACAGCAGCGCGAGCAGGCACGCGGGCGTGATGTAGTAGAGGTGCCGCTGCCCCCAGAGCTTGGCGCTCGACCGCCAGTACCGCTGCCCCGAGTCCGGCCACATGGTGTTGTAACCGACGAGCAGCATGGTGTTGATCACGCTGTACTTGAGCTGCCCGCGGGCGCCCTCTTTCTCCATGCACTCGCGGATGTAGCCGCCCAGCACCTCTTTGTCGGAGATGTAGCCGGGGAAGATCAGCTCGGCGCCGATCGAGGGATCGAGCTGGATCCACGAGCGTGGCTGCCGCTTCGCGCGGTGCTCGAGCTGGATCAGCGGCGGCGGGCCGAACATGATCCGCGAGCGATACTCCTCGTTGGGCGTCGACATGATCTTGCGCGCGTGACAGCGCCCAAAGGTCATGTTGAATTGTCCGTTCTCGCTGACGAGCCCGCGCCGCTGGGTGTGGAATTTCAGCCGGTAGGATGAGTAGCCGAGGATCAGCGTGACCGGGAGGCCGAGGTAGACGAGATGCCGCCAGGTGATCCGGCGCAGAGGCCCCCGGCGGTACACGAGCCAGAGCAGGCCGAAGACCGCGGCCGAGATCATGATCTGCGGGCGGATCGCGACGCCGAGCGCGACGAACAGGCCCGCGAGCCAGGCGTCGCGCGAGCGCCCCTCGTGGGCCAGGCGCACGAGGAAGTTGGTGGACGCGAGCAGGCACAGCGAGAACGGCGTCTCGCTCAGCATGTAGCCACCCAGCGAGATCAGCGGGTAGTAGAAGATCAGGATCAGGCCGAGCGCCGGGGCGACCCACGGGCGCCGCGAGACGCGATCGGCCAGGGTGTACGCGAGGCCGACGACGGTAGTGCCGAGCAGCGCGTAGACGACGCTGGCGGCCTCGTAGTTCCAGCGCCCGAACAACCACTTGATCGCGGCGACCAGGTAGTGCGTGCCGTACGGAAAGAAGCCGTGGTACTCGATCGCCTTCCACGGGTCCTCGAGCAGCTGGCCGGCGCGGATGTCGTAGCCGCGCATGTCCGAGACGATGTAGTGCCCGAGCGGGTGAACCGCGAGGTTCCAGTGCAGCCGGACCGCGAAGGTCGCGAGCACGATCGCGATCAACCACCGGTTGCGCCACAACCACGAGACCAGGCGCTCACGCCAGGCGGGGGCGGACGACAGACTCGGGGACGGCTCAAGACTCACGGACGCGCTCAAGGTGCTCAGCTCAAGGCTATGGAGGACACAGGGCAGCAGAATGTAATACAGCCGCCCCGCGAACCCCAGCGTGGGAAAAACCGCGGGTGTAGGCCCGCACGCGGCATAATTCGACGCGAGGCATCGACCGGCCACGCGACCGGTGAGCACGAAAACCGCGCACTTTTACCCCGTTGACGCGCTCGCGCGACCTCGGCTCAGTCCCGCGTGAAAAAGATCCGCCCGCGCTGTCCGAGCTGATCACGGCGCCGGCATGATCATTTGGAGCGACGAAGGCTCCGACGTCCCATGCCCATGTATCCACGATCCCCCTTCATCGTCGTCGTCGGAGCCCGACCGCTCGCAAACCAAGTTCTCGACCAGCTCGCGCCGGCCGGCTTCACCGCGCTGGTGACCGACGCGGCCGACGCCCTCGCCTGGGCCGAGGAGCGCATGGCGGATCTGCTGATCGCCGACAGCCGGATGGCTGGCAGCGCGTCGATGGAGCTCATCCGACGCATCCGCGCGCGGCTCCCGGAGCTGCCCGTCATCGTCCTGACGAAAGCGCGCCAGCACTATGACATCGCCCACGCGCTGCCGTCGGTCACGCGCCCCGAGCCGGGCGCGCTCGCGCGGCGGTGCTGTGAGCTCCTGAACCAGGCTGTGCGCCGGGAGCACGACGACGCGCCCGAACAAGCCGACCACGCGAACGAGCCGCGCCCGGCGACCCTCCACTGAGATGAAGAGCCCCGGGCGCGGAGTCAGCGAGCGCGCGCGCTCAGCCGCCAATTGAACAAAACGCCTCGTAGTCGATCAGCTCGATGTCCTTCGGGTCCTTGCTGCACACGCGGCAGCTCGGATCCTTGCGCAGCTTGAGCTGGCGGAACTTCGTGCCGAGCGCGTCGAAGACGAGCAGGCGACCGCTGAGGCTCTTGCCCTGGCCGAGGATCAGCTTGAGCGCCTCGTTGGCCTGCAGGCAGCCGACGATGCCGGGGAGCACCCCGAGCACGCCCGCCTCCTGGCAGCTCGGCGCCATCCCGGGCGGCGGCGGATCGGGGTAGAGGCAGCGGTAGCATGGCCCTTCGTCGGGCAGGAAGGTCGTGACCTGTCCTTCGAAGCGGAAGATCGACGCGTGGATCACCGGCTTGCCGAGCTTGAGCGCGGCGTCGTTGAGCAGGTAGCGGGTCGGGAAGTTGTCGGCGCCGTCGACGATGACATCGTAGTTGGCGAGCAGGTCGAGCACGTTCTCGCTGGTCATGCGGGTCTGGTGGCCGTTGACCTGCACGTCGGGGTTGAGCGCCTGCAGGGTCTTGCGCGCGCTCTCGACCTTGGGCATGCCGAGGCGCTCGACGTTGTGCAGGACCTGGCGCTGCAGGTTGCTCTCGTCCACGAGGTCGTCATCGACCAGGCCGATGGTGCCGACGCCCGCGGCCGCGAGGTACAGGCTCGAGGGCGAGCCGAGGCCGCCCGCGCCGATGCACAGCACCTTGGCGTCGAGCAGCTTGCCCTGACCGAGCTCCCCCACCTCGGGCAGCATGATGTGCCGGCTGTAGCGCTTGATCTGCTCGGGCGTGAGCACGCGCGGGCGCTCGAAGTTGTAGCCCGCGTTCTTCCACGCCCGAAACCCGCCGGCCATCGACGAGACCTTGGTGTAGCCCAGCTCCTCGAGCGAGCGCGCCGCCATGGCTGAGCGCGTGCCGCCGGCGCAGTAAATGATGACCTCACGATCGCGCTCGGGGACGATGTCCTCGACGCGCAGCTCGAGGAAGCCGCGGGGGACCCACTCGGCGCGGGGGATGAAGCCTTGCTCGTACTCGTCACGCTCGCGCACATCGATGAGCACGGGGGCGTCGGGCGCGTCGCTGGAGCGCGCCCGGGTCTCCTCGACCGAGACCTCGCGGATCGCCTTTTTGACCTTCTGGAGGACGTCGCTGAAACTGACCATCGCTGTTTATTCTCCGGTTTTTCCCGGGGCATTAAACCTCGGAAATTTGCCTGCCAAACTGTGGCCGAACGGCAAAACACCGTCAAGCGAGACCTATTTAACATTCATCACCGAGAAACCTGACACGGTGATTTGGCGCCGCCTCGCGGGGTGATCCGATCGAGCCGCGCGAGCGCGCCTGCGCCTTCGTCCACGACCCCACAAGACGCCCCGCGAGGTTCGGCGCCTGACGCGCTCCGGGCGGACGAGCTGCGGCGGGCGTTCTCCCGACATGGCCTTAAGGACTCCTCGCTAGCTCGCCGCGCCGCGGTCACACCACTCTGCAGAAGCAGGCCTCCGGCCGCGCCGTCGCAACGCAGCCGCGGCTCGGCCGACTCGCGCTGAGAACGGCAAAATCGTGGTACACCAAAAAAAGCTCAGAATCGCGCACGAGGCCTGTGGCGTGTCCTTGTCCTCTTCCTCCTCAACTTCGCTCGCCCCGCTGCTCCTGGCCGCGACGCTCACGGCCGGCTGCGGCGAGACCTTCGCCGACGCCAAACAGCACAACGAGATGGCGAGCGGCGAGACCGGTGGCGTCGTCACGATGGACGACGCTGACGCCGGCGAAGACGAAGATCGACCGCCCGGCTTCTACACGTCGACCCACGGGACAGGCGCTGACGGGTCGAGCGACGCGCTCCCGAGCGCGGGGACGAGCGCGGGGACGAGCGCTGGAGAGCCCACGACCGACGCCGGCGACGCCGACGACGACGCCCCGCCCGAGGTTTTTCAACCAGAGGTGCAGGGCTCAAACGCGCCGGATCCGATCACCGCCGCGGGCCCGGTCACGCTCTCAGTGTTCGCGCTCGACGACAACGCGATCGTTCGCGTCGACTTCTTCGTCAACGACACGCTCGCGGCGACGGTCACCGACGATCACTACGGACACTACACGCACACGCTAGAGATCGATCACCAAGACGACGCGGGCGACTTTGAGTTCCGCGCGGTCGCGGTTGATAGCGCCGGTCAGTCAACCTCGAGCGGCGCGATCGCGTGGACGGTCGAGCTGCCAGAGAGCGGCTCGAGCCTGTTCTACGCGCCGAACGAGCCGCACCCGGGCGAGCACATTTTTTGGGAGGACGTGGCTGTAGGCCCAAACGGTGAGTTCTTCGTCGTCGGGTTTCGCGTTGAAGACGGCGTGACCACGCTGCTCGCCGAGCGACGGGGACCGGGGGGCTCGCTGATCGACGACTCCTGGATCGCCCCGACCAAAGATCGCTTCGGTGTGGCGGTGACCTTTATGGGCTCGACACCAGTGGTCGTCGCGCGCGACATTGATGGTTCGTCATGGATCGCGCGGCGCCTCGTCAACGGCGCGCCGCTGTACCAACACATCCAAGACGATGTCGAGTGGCGCGACGTGGCGGCCACGGACGAGCTCGTGTACGTGGTCGGGAACACGGGGATGCTGGCCAACGTCGGCACCGCGTCCGCGCGCACCTGGGCGATGACGCCGCAGCTCAACCCCTACTGGGTTCGCACCGAGAACGCGGGCGGAGACAAGAACGTCGCGCGCGCGGTCACGGTTGCCGACGGGCGCGTGTTCGCGGTCGGTCAGGTGTCGTACGAGAACGATCAAAGCGAGTACGGTGCTGCCTGGGCCTACGCGACCGACGACGGCGCCCCGCTGTGGTCGCGGGAATTCCCGACGGAGACCGAGAACATCCACGACGTCGCCGTGCTCCCCGACGGCCTCCGCACGGCTGGCTCCTGGGATGTCGACGACGGGCAGCGCATGCTCGTGCGTCACCTCGAGGTAGACGACGGATCTGGCGTGCCGATCAACGCGCTCGAGCAGACGATGGCGGTCGAGATCGCCTACGCGATCGCCGCGTCGAGCCACGGTGAGTACGTGGTCGCGGGGGCAGGGTGCACCCTCGGCGAGTGCTTCGCGCAGCGGCGCCGCTACGCCGGGAACTCGAAGCAGTGGCAAGCGGACGTCGATGGCCTGAAGTCACCGATCACGCGCTACGTCGCCGCCGAGGCGCTCCCCTACGGCTACGTCGCCTTGCTCGGGCAGCACGAGGTCAACTACGGTAACGGTGACCAGGGAAGCTCATGGCTCAGCGTCCTTCACCCCTAGTCGCCCTCTGCCTGCTCCTGGCCTGCCGCGTCGCAGAGCCGCAGACCAGCGACGACGACGGCATCACCGGCGTCAGCGGCACCGGCACGAGCACAGGGTCCACAGGGACCTCGTCCTCCACCGACGCGGACCCGACTTCGACGAGCGATGCCTCCGCGGACATGACCACCGGGCCCGTCAAGGACGTCGGCGCCGACGACTGGGACCTACCGCCCTACTGCGGCGCCCTCGATATCGTCCTGACCGTCGAACAATCTTCCCCGACCCGCACGCAGATGGCCTACCACGTCGCCTACGAACTCCCCGCCGCCATCGAGCAGCGACTGCCCGGCTGGAACGTCCACTACCTCCACGTCCCCGGCGTCTCTCCCGCCTTCGGGACTACATGCACCGATTGCCTCGAGGACGGCGCCTGTGCCCAGTACCCTGACTTCCCCTGCGAGAACTTCGGGCCTTGTGAGTGGGAGACAGGCGCGGGCCTCATGTGGCGCGCGATCGACGAAAAGTGCATCGCCGGACCCCGGCGCTACGTCGACGCCGCCGTTGACGACGCCTCCGCCATCATGCACTGCATGTGGAAGGGCGGCTTAAACTCCGGCTCCTGGGGCGCCCTCGCCCCCGCCCTCGCCTCCGTCAGCCCGGCGCTCACCAAACCCGACGGCTGCAACGCCGGCTTCCTCCGCGACGACGCCTTCCTCCTCCCTGTCATCATCTCCCATGGGTACCCAACCATCGACGGGGATCCCCACGTGTGGGCCACCTCGCTCGCCGACGCCAAGGGTGGAGACATGACCGCCGTTGTCCCCGTCGCCATCCTCGATCCTCAGACCGATCCAGGCAACCCCCCCGGATGCCAAGAAGGACAGGGAGACAAGACGAACGGCTATCACGAGCTCGTCCAACAATTCCCCGTCGGCGTCATCGGCGATCTCTGCCAGCCCTTCACGCCCCCCATCCTCGAGGCCATCGACCACATCGCTCAGGTCTGTAAGGCCGGCGAGGTCCCCGACTGACGCCGACTACACGAACTACCGTAACGGTGACCAGGGAAGCTCATGGCTCAGCGTCCTTCACCCCTAGTCGCCCTCTGCATGCTCCTGGCCTGCCGCGTCGTAGAGCCGCAGACCAGCGACGACGACAGCATCACCGGCGTCAGCGGCACCGGCACGAGCACAGGGTCCACAGGGACCTCGTCCTCCACCGACGCGGACCCGACTTCCTCCAGCGATGCCTCCGCGGACATGACCACCGGGCCCGTCAAGGACGTCGGCGCCGACGACTGGGACCTACCGCCCTACTGCGGCGCCCTCGATATCGTCCTGACCGTCGAACAAACTTCCCCGACCCGCACGCAGATGGCCTACCACGTCGCCTACGAACTCCCCGCCGCCATCGAGCAGCGACTGCCCGGCTGGAGCGTCCACTACCTCCACGTCCCCGGCGTATCCCCCGCCTTCGGGACTACATGCACCGATTGCCTCGAGGACGGCGCCTGTGCCCAGTACCCTGACTTCCCCTGCGAAAACTTCGGGCCTTGTGAGTGGGAGACAGGCGCGGGCCTCATGTGGCGCGCGATCGACGAAAAGTGCATCGCCGGACCCCGCCGCTACGTCGACGCCGCCGTCGACGACGCCTCCTCCATCATGCACTGCATGTGGAAGGGCGGCTTAAACTCCGGCTCCTGGGGCGCCCTCGCCCCCGCCCTCGCCTCCGTCAGCCCGGCGCTCACCAAACCCGACGGCTGCAACGCCGGCTTCCTCCGCGACGACGCCTTCCTCCTCCCTGTCATCATCTCCCATGGGTACCCAACCATCGACGGGGATCCCCACGTGTGGGCCACCTCGCTCGCCGACGCCAAGGGTGGAGACATGACCGCCGTTGTCCCCGTCGCCATCCTCGATCCTCAGACCGATCCAGGCAACCCCCCCGGATGCCAAGAAGGACAGGGAGACAAGACGAACGGCTATCACGAGCTCGTCCAACAATTCCCCGTCGGCGTCATCGGCGATCTCTGCCAGCCCTTCACGCCCCCCATCCTCGAGGCCATCGACCACATCGCTCAGGTCTGTAAGGCCGGCGAGGTCCCCGACTGACGCGCCTGACTCACGACGCGGGCGCGGGCTCCCAGTCGCCGTGGAACGCGATCGGCAAGAGCGGCAGGTGCACGCGCGCGACCGGCCCCTCAGCGATCGCGTCAGCGCGCAGGATCGCCAGGGTGGTGCGCGCGCGCAGACCGTCCGAGAGCAGCGCGAGCACGTGGTCTGGCCCGCCGTCGCGCGCCGGCGCGACGACCGGCTCGCCGACGAAGACGTGCTCGGGCGCGGTCCACAATTCTGGCGTTTTGGACAGGTCCTCGAGGTCCACGCGGATGACGCTGTCGAAGGGGTCGCTGAAGCGCGTGTCGGCCCGGCAGGCGCCGACCATCATCGGCGTCTCGCGCCCCTCGTGCGCGGGGTGAACCCGCGGGAAGTCGATCCCGTGGGGCGCGAGCTGCCGCCAGCGCGCCTCCTCGGCGCCCTCGGGGATCGTCACGCGGTACATCCGCTGGGCGCCGCGCAGCTCCGGCAGCGTGGGGTCGAGGGGCTCGCGCGGGCCCCGGTAGCCGAACTCCTCGCCGAATTCGAAGCGGTGAAACACGCAGACGTCGACGACCAGCTCGCGCGCGCGCTCGAAGGCGTTGACGAAGTGAACGACGAAGGCGGGCGTCGGCAGGCGCACGACGCGGGTCTCGCCCTGGCGATCGCGCGGGATCAGCACCAGCGTCCCCGGCGCTTGGAGATCGGTCTTGAGCGCGCGCAGCAGCGTCGAGCGGCCGAGCGCGGCCTTGGCCAGCTCGAGCGGCTTGAACGCGAGCGGGTTGCCGCCGAGCACGTACCAGCGGTCCGAGAACGCGAAGTCGTGCGCGAAGCCGGCCCGCGGCAGCGCGCCGACGCGCTGCTGGACCAGCTCGCCGCGCTCGTCGAGTTCGCGAAGGGTCATCACGCTTGTGCGACCGCGCGTGACGCTGCAGAGGATCACGCGCCCGCGCGCGGCGTCGCGGTGCATGTGCGCGAGGGAGACCTGGCCCTTGAGTAATCCGCCGAAGGTCTGCGGCCCGGTCGTCTCGAGCGTGACGGGGTCGAGCCCGTAGGGCTCGCCGCCCTCCCAACCGGCGAGCAGGCGCCCCGCCCAGGGGTAGATGGTCGTGTTGGCGACGTTGCGCGGCGTGCCGGAGAAGCCGAGGTTGTGCCAGGGGCGATCGCTGATGTTGGTCGCGAGGCCGCGGTGGACGAGGCGACCGGCACGGCGCTCGTCGACGAAGACCTCGGTGCGCACGAAGCGGGCCTTGAGCTCGAGCGCGCCGTCGGGCGTGAACGCGAAGCTGCGCACGTAGCCGTGGCCGTCGAAGGGGTGCGCGAGGCGCTCGCCGATCAGCGTCCAACCTGGCCCATTGGACAAGAGGCGACCGCCGCGGAGCGACGACGGGATCACGCCCTCGACGCGCGCGGCCGGGACGCGCAGGTCGAGGTCGCCGGGGGAGGCCGATATCGCGTGGTTCCAGGAGCGCGCGCGCGGGGACAGCTGAGAGAGGTCGAGCGGCATGGAATCACTCCGAGAGACGGCCGGTGAGCCCGTCGAGCAGCCCCGGCAGGCGCTTGCGGTCGGCGGCCGAGAGGCCCGCGCGCAGGAGCGCGTCGAGGCGCTGGAGGACCTCGAGGCCAGGTTCGAGCGGCGCCGCCTCCGACAGGTAGACCCGCTTCGCGCGGGGATCGTCAGGGTCGACGCGCCGGCGCAGCACGCCGGCGCGCTCGAGCCGCGAGACCGCCGCCGAGACCGTGGGCGCCGTGACGCCGAGACGCCGCGAAAGCTCGGACTGCCGGAGCCCAGCCGGCGCGCCCATGACCTCGCCGATCAAGCGGAAGTCGGCGACGGAGAGCTTGAGCGCGACGAGCTCACGGGCCAGCCGCGCTTCGAAGGCGAGACCGAGCGCCCAGACGCGGGCGGCGAGCGCGTAGTCGTGATGTGGCTGCGGGGACATAACGGGCGTTCTCGGCCTCCTCGAAATATAATTAGTTAGATATACTAACTAAATCAAGCGGTTTGTTCGCGCAGATCCGCGCGCGACACCCCGGCGCGACCCCTCGTGGGATACTGCGACCCATGGGCGTCCTCGAGGAGTCCCCCCGCCTCCGCGCGCTCACGCTGATGCCCGCGCTGGCCGTCGCCTCTACCGTCGCGTTATCCAGCTGCGCTGACGCGGGCGGGGACGCGAAGTCCAAGCGCGGGTCAAGCAGCTCGGAGGCGGCGGCGACGGTGAAGGCCAGCGACTTCGACATCAAGGCGATGGCGGAGCTGCTCAAGGAGGGCGAGGTCGGCAGCGGCGAGGGCCTCGAGCGCGCGATCAATGCCGAAGAGACGAGGATCAACAACGTCGACGTCGACGGCGACGGCGAGGTCGACACGATCACGCTCGATGAGTCGCGCGAGCAGAAGGGCACGATCGTGTTCGAGCTGCGAGCGATCCCCTCGAGCACGGGCGCGCGCGACGAGGCCGTGGCGATCGCCAAGCTCGGCTTCACGATCGAGGGCGAGAAGGCGGTCGGCGAGGTGATCTTCACCGACGAGGTGGACCACGGGGGCGAGCACGCGACCTTCGAGTTCACGGTGAAGTTTAAGGGCGGCTCGCTGTACTCCACGGACATGTTCGTCGCCTGGGTGCTGGCGCCGAATCGGCCGCTGTACCACGGCGGGCTAGACGGGGATGTGCGCGTCGATGTCCGACGGATGCGCACGCGCAAGCCGAAGAAGCACAAGAAGTCGAAGAAGCCGAAGAAGGGCCGGTAGCGCGCCGCCGGATCGTCCATGGAGGTGACGACCCCGCTGACGCTCTCGCTGACGGTGACGCGGCTCCGCCGGGCGCTGTTGCTGATCGTGCTGGGCCTGAGCGGCGCGAGCCTCGGGGTCGAGCTGTCGAGCTACGTGACCGAGCGCGACCCGCTGGAGTGGTTCTACCCGCTGCTCTCGCTGAGCGTGGAGGGCAACATCCCGACGTGGTACGCGTCGATGCTGCTGCTCGCGTGCGGCGTCGCGCTGACGCTGCACGCGATCTCGGCGCGCCGGGCGAGCGCGCCGTCGACGACGCGCTGGGGGCTGCTGGCGCTGGCGTTTTTCTATATCTCGATGGATGAGGTGGTCGGGGTGCACGAGGCGGCGAGCTGGTGGTTCGACACGAGCGGCTGGCTGTACTTCGGGTGGGTGATCCCGGCGTCGGTGATCGTGCTGGTGTTCGGGCTGTATCAGGTCGGGCTGCTGCGGGCGCTGCCGGTCCGGACGCGCCGACAGTTCATGATCGCGGGGGCGCTGTACGTCGGCGGGGCGCTGGTGATGGAGCTGCCGCTGGGGCGCTGGGCGGAGGTCCACGGCAGCGATAACCTGGGGTACGCGCTAATCGATCTGGTGGAGGAGTCCCTCGAGCTGCTGGGGGCGAGCTTGTTCTTGGCGGCGCTGGTGGAGCATCTGCAGCGGGTTCACGGCGAGCTTCGTTTGACGCTTGTTGACGCTCCTTCGTCATGACTCTTAGGACACAACGGAGTTCAACCGAACTCAACCGAACTCAACCGAACTCAACCGAACTCAACCGAACTCAACCGAACTCAACGTGGCTCGCTCGCTGCTTCGGAGCGCTTTAATTTGTCCCGCGGGGCTCTTGGAGGGAGGGGCGGGGGGCGCTACTTGCGGAGATCACGTATGTGACGCCCTTCGGGCGCCGCATACATGTCTTTAAGTCCTCATCCGACCCCCCGCCCCTCCCTCTCCGCCCCGCTCCGCCTCTGCGCTCACGGTGCTCGGGGTACGACGCGCGGGCGGTGTTCGGGAGTCACGTCAACGCCACCCTTCGGGCGTCGTTGACATGCTCTCGGTGCCTTCGGGAGCGAATGCGCGGCGGGAGTTGGTGTGACGCGGGCTTTGCTGCGCAGCACAGCCCGGCACAACGACCGAGCCGAGCCGAGCCGAGCAGAGCAGAGCAGAGCAGAGCAGAGCAGAGCCGAGCAGAGCCGAGCAGAGCAGAGCAGAGCAGAACCGAGCAGCTGGGAGAGCAGAGCAGGGGTTCAGGCGCTCGCTAACAAAAAGTCGAGGGCGCCGCGGACGGCGGCGACCTGGGCGGCGTTGCAGATCTCGGGGGTGGCGGCGTCGCTGTCGGGGTAGACCTCGGTGGTCGTCGTGAAGCGGGCGTCGGTGACGCCGGCGCACAGGCCGAGGGCTTTGAAGGGGTAGTGGATGACGCCGTGCTGGGTCACGTCGGCGCCGATGATCTGGCCGTTGTTGTCCGGCGGGGCGATGTGGGTGACCTGCTCGACCGCGGCGATGATCGCCTTTTGGAAGGCGGGCTGCGGGTTTTGGCTGTCGGCGACGGTGTAGAAGCCGTCGGGGATTAAACCTGGCTCGTGGGACTTGCCGTCGCGGGCCGCGAGCGCGGGGCGGAACTCTTCCTCGTCGCTGTCGGTGGTCTCGTGGAGATCGATGTGGAGCGCGAAGGGTCCGTGGTTCGCGGCGGTCTCGGCGACGAGGGACATCAGCGCGGCGGACTCCTCGGCTGGGCTGTCGGCGACGAAGGAGCGGTTGGGATCGACCGCGCGGGGGTTCCAGCGGTTGATGACCTCGTAGCCCCAGGGGCTCACGCAGGGCGCGATCAGCAGGTTGATTTGATCGACGTAGTCGCGCGCCGCCGTGTGGAGGAACTGCAGCGCCCCTTGGACGCCGCTGGTCTCGTAGCCGTGCACGCCGCCGGTGATGAGGGCCCAGGGGGCGCCGGCGACCGGGCGCGCGCTTCGAACGCAGAGCAGGGGGTAGCGCGCGGGGTCGATGCTGAGCGCGCCGTAACGCCGCAATTCGAAGGCGGGGTCGAGCCGCTCGAGCTGCGCGCGCACCTCGTCGTGGTAGCTGCGTTGACGCTGCTGACGCTCGAGCCAGGTCGCCGTGTCAGCGTCCGTCCACGGTTGTCCAGGCGTGCCGATGGGGTAGAAGCGTCGCATCTTGCGAAGGGATTGCCAGATCCTGCGCCGCGCGCCAAGTCTGCGAATCGAGGCGCGGCGCGGCGCGGCGGCGCGTAGGAGCTCCGTGGGGCTGCTACGATGACGCGACGCCGTGGCGGATCTCTTCACGCTCGTGTTTGTCGCGCTGCTGGGCGCGCTCGCGCTGCTCAAGCGTGAGCGCGTCCTCGACGTGCTGCTGGGCTACGAGGATCCGCGACCGCTGGGTCGCTTCCGCGTCGCGCTCGGCGCGTTCTTGCTGTTCAACATCGTCTCGCTGCACATCCTCGGCGAGTACCTGTTCTCCAGCGCCGGCCTGCTGACGACCGCGGGCGCGCGCTTCGTCGAGGCGCGGGCGCAGTTTGATGACCTGCTCACGCCGGGCGTGTGGACGCTGCTGAAGTACCCGGCCGGGATCGAGTGGTCGCCGCTGCACTTCTGGGACTCGCCGCTCGCGGTCCACCTGCACTTCGCGGCGCTGTACGTCGCGTGCCTGGGGCTGATCACGGGGACGCGCACGACGCTGGCGAAGTGGTCGACGCTGGCGCTGTACTTCTCGCTGTGGTCGCGCAACGACCTCGCGTGGGGCGGCGAGCAGGTCCTGATGATCGCGCTCGTGATGCTGTGCTTCTCCGACTGCGGCGCGGCGTACTCGATCGACGCGCGCGACCAGCCGCTGCGGTCCGTGCCGCGCTGGCCACGGGTGCTGCTCGTCCTGCAGCTGATCCCGGTGTACCTGGCGAACGCGATCGCCAAAGACGGCGGCAGCTGGATCTTCGGACACGCGGTCCACTACTCGGTGACCGGCAACAACTTCGGGCGCTGGCCGCTGACCGAGTACGCGCGCGAGCTGACGCCGGTGTTCTGGCTCGCCACGCACCTGACGCTGTACCTCGAGTTCTGCTTCGCGCTGGTCGTCGTGCGCACGCTCGCGGAACTCCCGGGTCGACGCGCGCCGCCGCGCTGGGCGTCACGCGTCGTCGTCGTCCTGCTCGCGGCGTTCGGCGGCGCGCTGTTCGCCCACGACTACGAGCCGGCGGCTCACTTCGGCGTCACCGAGGACATGGGCATGCTCCTGGGGATCGCGGCGGCGCTCGGGGTCCGCAGAATTCTCGCTACGCGCCGGGGCTGGCGAGCGTTCGAGCTCGTCAGCTCGCGGCGGCTGTGGATCCCGCTGGGGCTGCTGTTTCACGTCGGCGTGTTCGCGACGATGTCGGTCGGCGTGTTCGTGCTCGCGACCGCGAGCTACTACCTGCTGCTCGACAACGGCGACCCGGCGCTCGCGCGCGACCGCGAGCCCGAGGCGCGCGCACGCGCGCTCTCGATCGTCGAGCTGCTGCTCTACTTCGCGGGCTCGGCGGTGGTGCTGGTGTTCGCGCCGCGGCTGTGGCCGTGGCTGACGATCGCCTGCGCGCTGCTGCTGATCACGCGCGCGCGCAGGCGCGGCGTCGGACGTCGTCGGCTGATGATCCCAGCGCTGTGCGTGGTGCACCTCAGCGGCGCGCTGTTGTGGGTGCTGCCGCGCGCGCGCCCGTTCACGCCCGCCCGCGCCGCGCTGTTCGAGCCGATCTACACGTGGATCCAGTTCTCGAACACGATCCAGCACTGGCGCCTGTTCGCGCCCGACGCCCCGCGCGACGACACCTACTTGGTGGTGCTAGGGATCGACCACGAAGGCCGGCGGACGCAGCTGTTCGCGACGCCGGCGATCCCGACCGCGACGCACCGCCCGGTGCTCTCGCGGGCGAAGCGAGAGAAGCTGCTGCGGACCGTCGGGCAGCGCCGACCCGACGCGCGCTCCTGGCTCGCGCGCCAGGTGTGCCTCGAGGCAGGTCCGGAGATCGAGCAGGTCCTGGTCGCGCGCCGGAAGCTTCGCCTCCTCCCGCTGGGCGAGGGCGAGACGATCGCGCAGCGCCGCGCGCGATTCGAACGCGCGTCGACGCTGCACGAGCTGGCGAGCTACGCGTGCGATGACGTCCGCGACGACGCGACGCTGCTGGCCGGCGATCGCCGGCGCGGCGCCCCGACGAAGCCGCCGTGGCACCTGCTGCTCGTGGCGCTGTGGGGGATCGGCTGGCGCGCGCTGCCGGTCCATGAGGCGCGCGGGGCGGAGCCGAGCGACGCGCCGACGCGACGGTGAGCGCGGGCGCTCAGACGCGCGCGGGCACGCCCTCGGCGCGCGAGACCTCGCGGAACACGTCGATCGCGAAGGCGGTGTTCATCAGGAACACGCTGGCGAACATCACCCAGTAGAGCTGCGGCATGGGCTGCTGGATCCCGAACTCGACGTAGGTCAGGCCGATCACGCCGATCAGCCACGCGACGCCGAGGAGGCCCCGCTTCCCGGCGATGAGGTAGCCCAGGCCGGGGAGAAAGAAATTGGCGATGGTGGCGGTCCACTTCTTCATGACGGGGAGTCCTTGCTTCGAGGGAGGGTGATGACGAGGCGCGGCGAGGCTCACTTCCTGACCCTTGTGACAGGTAGTGAAGGCCGCGCCGCGCCGGCCGCTGACGCGACCTGACGAGGACCAAGCTAGCGGCGGCCCGCGGGGCGCCCCATGCTCGCGCGTCCAGAACACCTGCCCGATCGTCCGCGACGGTTGATGCGCCTTGGCGGGCTGCGCGGCTCCTGACGGCGATGGCGCGCGCGTCCAGAGTTCTTGCCCGATCGTCCACGGCCGTCGACGCGCGGCGCGGATCGTGTAGCCTGGCTTCGTGACCGATCCCCTGTCAGATGTCCTCGGGAGCCTGCGACTGTCGGGCTCGCTGTTCTCGCGCGCGGAGCTGGACAACCCCTGGTCCGTGTCGACCCGGGGCCGCGAGGGGGGGATCTTCCACGCGGTCGTGCGCGGGCGCTGCTGGGCGCGCCTGGCCGGCGAGAACGAGCCCGCGATCGCGCTCGAGCGCGGCGACATCGTGGTGCTGCCCGGTGGACACCCGCACGTGATGTGCGACGATCTGCGACGTCCGCCGGTCCCGATCACCTCGCTGCCGACACGCCGCGACGCGGGCACGCGCTCGGTCCCGACGCTCGAGATCCGCGGCGCCGGGCCGCGCACCTCGCTGCTGTGCGGGCGCTTCGATTTCGAGCGCAGCGACGTCCACCCCGTGCTCTCGGGCCTGCCGCCGCTGCTGCACCTGCGCGGATCCGACGAGGACGCGAGCGCGTGGCTGCCCGCGATGCTGCAGCTGATGGTCGAGGAGCTGGAGAGCGGGCGCCCCGGCTCGGAGCTGGTCATCACGCGCCTGGCCGACGTCCTGGTGACAAAGGCCGCGCGCGCCGTGCTCGAGCGCCCGCGCGCGGAGAATTCGCCCGAGCTGCGCGGCTGGCTGCGCGGCCTCACCGATCCCCACGTCGGGCAGGCGCTCGGACTCGTCCATCGCGACCCGCGGCGGCCGTGGACCGCCGCGACCCTCGCCGCCGAGGTCGGGCTCTCTCGCTCCGGGCTGTTCGACCGGTTCAGCGAGCTGGTCGGAGAGCCGCCCACGCGCTACCTGACGCGCTGGCGCATGCACATCGCCAGCGTCGCGCTGCGGACCGAGCAGCTGTCGGTCTCCGAGGTCGCCGACCGCGTGGGCTACACGTCGGAATCCGCGTTTAGTAAGGCGTTCAAGCGCATCACCGGGTCGTCGCCGGGGGCCTACCGACGCGCCTGCACGATGCACTGAGCGCGGCGCGAAGACCTCCACGAGAAGACCTCGCGCGCGACCTCGCGCGAGCGCGGCAGCTTGACGGCCGGAAACGTCAACCGGGACAATGGTAATCGAGATCACGAAATTGGCAGAGGCATTCCTCGCCATGACGCGACGGCGCGCCGGAGTCACAGGGACCGTGCACTCACTACGCCGAGCACCGCGTCGACCAGGGACGGTGTGATCGCTGGCTCGCCATGCCCGCTTCGCCTCCCGAGACCAAGATCCCGCTCGGTCCCTTTGAGCTGAGCTCGTGCGTCGCGACGGGCGGCATGGGAGAGATCTGGGAGGGCTTCCACCGCGGGCAGGACGTGCGCGTCGCGGTCAAGGTCATGACCGGCGAGCACGTCCGCGACCCCAGCTACCACGCCGACTTCCGCCGGGAGGTCGAGGCCGTCGCCGCGCTCAACCACCACGGCGTGATCATGGTCTTCGACGTCGGCGTGATCGGCCCGCGCGCCGAGCAGCTCTCGATGGGGCGGCTGGTCAAGGGCTGCCCCTACCTCGTGATGGACTTCGCGAGCCGCGGATCGCTCGACGACCTCGCGCCGCCCTTCACCTGGTATGACTTTAAGGCCATCACGACCGCGCTGCTCGAGGCGCTGGGCCACGCGCACTCGCGCGGGATGATCCACCTCGACCTCAAGCCCGGCAACGTCCTGCTCGGCAGCAGCGACGACCCGCGCCCGCGCCTCAAGCTCACCGACTTCGGCATCGCGCACGCGCTCCACCGCCAGCGCCCGAGCGTCGACGAGGCCTCCCCGCACGGGACCGTCGAGCAGGCCCGCGGCACCCCCTGGTACATGTCCCCCGAGCAGCTCTGCGGGCGCTGGCGCGACTACGGCCCGTGGTCTGATCTCTACGCCTTCGGCGTGCTCGCGTGGGAGCTCGCTACCGGCGCGCGACCCTTCGACGGCCCCAACGCGCGCGCGATCGGCCTCAAGCACCTCGAGGCCGAGCTGCCGGAGTTCTCGCCGTACATCGACGTGCCCAAGGGGCTGCGGCGCTGGCTCGAGATCCTCCTGGCCAAGAAGCCGCACGAGCGCTTCCAGCGGGCGAGCGACGCGCTCGCGGCGCTGCGCCGCCTCGGTGATCCCCACGAGATCACGACCCAGATCCGGCCCTACCCGCTCCCCGACGAGAAGCACGAGCGCACCAACCCGGTCCTCGACCTCGGCCTCGGGCCGGCGTCGATCACCAGCTCATCTGGCTCTGAGGACACCAAGGTCACCAGCCTCGCGGCGCTCGCCCGCGACCGCGTCCCGCCCGCCGCGATCCGCAAGGTCTGGCCGCGCTGCCCCGAGGAGGAGCCGCCTCCTCCCCCGGCGCTCGCGGGCGCGGGCCTCGGGCTGTTTAACCTGCGCACGATCCCCTTCATCGGCCGCGCGCGCGAGCGCGGCGAGCTGTGGTCCGCGCTGCAGGACGTCTACCTCAGCCAGTCGCCCCAGGCCGTCATCCTGCGCGGACCCAGCGGCATCGGCAAGAGCCGCCTCGCGCGCTGGCTGTGCGAGCGCTCGCACGAGGCCGGCGCCTCGACGGTCTTAAAGGCCAGCCACGAGCTCGTCGCCGGACCCCGCGCCGGGCTCCCGCGCATGCTCGCCGATCACTTCCGCTGCGTCGGCCTGCACCGCTGGTCCGCGAAGCTGCGGCTCGGCAAGCTGCTCGGTCGCCTCGGGATCCACGACGTCGCGACCGTCGAGGAGACCGCGGACTTCTTGATGCTCGCCTCGCTCAGCCGCGACGAGCTCGAGCGAGAGTCCGAGCAGGAGGATCAGCTGATGGCCGCGCCCGCGACCCGGCGCGAGGGCGTCGCGCTCGGGCCCCACAGCCAGGGCTACAGCGCGCGCCCCTCCGATCGTCACCGCCTGGTCGAGCGGCTGCTCCGCCACATCGGGCGCCCGCGCCCGCTCGTCGTCTGGCTCGACGACGTCCACTTCGGGCTCGACGCGCTCACCTTCACCCGCCACGTGCTCGCGCCCTACGCCGACCAGGCGACGGACAGCGCGCTCGAGCCCTGCCCGATCCTGTTCGTGCTCACGATCTCCGACGAGGCGCTCGCCGAGCGCGAGGCCGAGTCCACCCAGCTCGGGGCGCTGCGCTCGCTCAGCAACGTCCGCAGCCTTAAGATCGCGCCGCTCGAGCCCGCCGAGAGCAACGCGATGGTCGCCCAGATGCTGCCGCTCGAGCCCGAGCTGCACGCGCGCGTCGTCGAGCGCATGGCCGGCAGCCCGCTGTTCGCCAGCCAGATCCTCGGCGACTGGGTGCAGCGCAAGGCGCTCGTCTCGAGCGACGCGGGCTTCGGCCTCGTCGCCGGCGAGGCCGCGGAGCTGCCCGACGATCTCCACGCGATCTGGTCGGCCCGCATTTTGAACCTGGCTGAGAGCGCAGGTCGCTCGGGCGACGTCCTGCGCGCCCTCGAGATCGCCGCCGCGCTCGGCAGCCAGTTCACGACCCGCGAGCTCGAGATCGCCTGCGAGCTCGCGCGCGTGCCGTTCTCGCGGGAGCTGCTCGACCGGCTCGCGCGCGCCCGCCTGCTCGGGCTGACGCGCGCCGGCTGGCGCTTCGCCAACGCCGTCCTCCGCGAGAGCCTGGCCCGCAGCGCCCGCGAGTCAAACCGCTGGCGCGCCCACAACCTCGCCTGCGCCGAGATGCTCAACCGCGTCGCCGGCAGCGAGCCCCGCGCGGTCGCCGAGCGCCGCGCCGTGCACCTGCACGCCGCCGACCATCTCGACGAGGCCGCCGACGCCTTCTTGATGGCCGCGCGCTACCGTCACCGCAGCGGCGAGCCCGGGCAGGCCATGCGCCTGCTGACCCGGCGCGAGCGCCTGCTCATGAAGCTCGAGCCCTCCGGCATGGACCCTCGCTGGGCCCGCGGCTGGGTGCTCGCCGCCAACGCCTCGCTGCGCACCGGCGACTTCCAAAAGGCGCTCTTGCTGGCCCGCCGCGCCGCCGACGTCAGCAAGCAGAACGGTGACCTCAAGACCCGCGCCGAGGCGCTCGACAGCCTCGCCTTCGTCGCGCGGCGCGAGGGCGACCTCAACAGCGCGCTGCGCCACAGCGACGCCGCGCTCAAGCTCCACGACGAGCTCGACGACACGGTGGGCCGCGCCTCCGCGCTGCTCAACCTCGGCCACACGCATATGGACCGCGGCGCGATCGAGGACGCGAGCGAGCTGTTCGGCCGCGCCTGCGCGCTCTTCAACACGGAGGGCGACGAGGCCGGCGTCGGCCGCTGCGTGCTGGCGATGGGTCACGCCGCCGCCCGCCGCGGCCAGCTCAGCGCGGCGCTGCGTCACTACGAGCGCGCGCGCGAGCTGTTCGAGACCATCGGGAACTCGTTCTTGGTCCTGGCCTGCGACAGCGGCATCGCCCGCATCGCGGTCCAGAGCGACGCGGCGTCGTGAGTCCTCGCCGGCTCAGGTTTGCTCAGGCTCCGGCGCGCTCGTCTTCCCCAGACTCGCCGGGGTCCTCGTCGCCCCCCTCGCCCTCGTCGCCCTTATCAACCTCGTCCGAGGCGGTCTCGCCATCGTCGTCGCCGCCCCCGTCATCCTCGCCCCCGTCGATCTCGTCCTCGTCCTCGCGGCTGATCTCCTCGAAGAACTCGGGCTCGCTGTCGCCCGACTCCTCCTCCGAGGACTCACCATCGTCGCCGCCGTCGAGCTGGGCGAAGGAGTTACCGAGCACGAATTCCCGGGCGGGCCGACGCTCCGCGACGACCCCGCGCGCGCGCGGACGGTCGTCGCCATAGCGCGCGAAGCCGTCACGGCTGCCGAGGCCCGACCAGTCGTCCACGGACGACGCGCTCGCGTGTGTGCACCCGGCGGCGCCGAGGAAGAGGCCCAGGCAGAGCCCGACGTGGAGATTTCGCATGTGCGTGAGTGACTCCCTCAGCTTGGAGCCGCGGTACGGCGAGAAGGGTGCAGCGAAAAACCGCGACGCCGCGCACCCTTTCCGGGCCCGTGGTGCTCCAACGGGGGAGGAGGCGAGCTGCCCCCCATGCACCAAGACCCATCCGCGCAGCCACGCGCTGCGTCCGCGCTCGACGCACCGGCGCGCCCCGAAGACTCCTGGAGCGCGGGCGCGCTGCCGAATGACGACTCTGGCGTCTACTACGCGCGGGACCTCGAGCGCCCGGGCGCGGCGCTGCGGGCCCATCGCGCCGATCTGCTGCTGCTCGTGATCACGCTCATCGCGGGGATCGGCATGGCGGCCGCCGCGGTCTTGCGCTCGCCGTCGCGACCGCGGACCGTTCGCGCCCAGACGGTGGCCGCGAGGGCGCACACACCCGCGCCAACGAGACCGCGCGTCGCCCTCGCGCCGCAGGTCGAGTCGCGGGCGACGGCGCCACGCCCCGAGACCGCGCTCCCGCCCCGCGAGCAGTCGGCGGCGCCGGTGTCCGCGGCCGCGGAGCCAGCGGCCGCCCCGACCCCGGCCCCGCCGCCGCGCCCGACGATCGACAAGCGCTCCAAGAAGCGCTCGCAGCGGCCGGCGCCCCCGAGCGCCCTCCCCGCCCCGGTCGTCGAGACGCCCGAGCCTCTGGAGCCTCTCATGTCCCTCGAGACAGAACCACTCGAGGAGCTGCCGAGCGTCAGCGACGAGGAGCCCGACGCGCTCGACGACGACTTCCCCGAGCCCGAGCCCGAGCCCGAGCCCGAGCCCGAGTTCGAGCCCGAATAGCGGGCACACGCGCGACGCGACTCGCGGCGTCGCTCGAGGTATCCATCATCCCCGACGATGGAGCCCGGCTACCGCGAGTACCTGCCGAGCGACCCCGCGCTCGCCCGATACGTCTCCCGACTCTGGTCCTGGAGCGCGGGCGAGGCGGTCCCGGCACAGTCGCTCGTCGTCCCCGACGCCTCCTTCGACCTGATCTTCAAGCGCAGCCGCAGCGCCGTCTCGCTGCTCGCGTGCGGCGTGATGACGCGCGCGCGCGCGGTCGCGACGGAGCCCGGCGCCGCCTACCTCGGGATCCGGTTTCGCCCGGGCTTCGGCGCCGCCTTCATCGACGCGCCGCTCGTGTCGTTCCGCGACGCGCTCATCGAGCTGCCCGACTACTTCGCGCGCCAACCCAGGCTGCTGGCCGCGCTCGAGCCCGGCGCGCCGCCGATCGACGCGCTGATCGTCGAGGTCTCGCGCCAGCTGCGTCGGCGCGCGGCCGAGCTTGATGCGCGCGAGCTCGAGCTCGTGCGGCGCCTCGCGGACCTGCGAGACGATCACGTGTCCGCGCACGCGCGCGCGCTGGGGCTGGCGCGGCGGACGTTTCACCGCGTGTTCGCGCGACACTTCGGGATCGGCCCGCGGATGTACGCGAGCATCATGCGGTTTCAGCGGCTGCAGGCCGTCGCCGCGGCGCGCCCGGACCTATCGATCGGCGAGCTGGCGGCGGCCGCGGGCTACTACGACCAGCCGGACATGTCGCGGAAGATCAAGCGGCTGACGGGCATGACGCCCGCGCGCTACCTGGCCCAAACGTACAAGACGTGAGCGGGCGGGCTGGCGCACGCTCGCTCGCCATGCAGCTCACCTACATCGTCCTGTACGTCGCGGACGTCGCCCGCGCGGCGGCGTTTTACCGCGAGGCCTTTGACCTGACCCACACGTTCACCCACGACAGCGGCGACTACGCGGAGCTGTCCACGGGGGCGACGACCCTCGCGTTCTGTACCCACGAGCTGGCCGAGCAATTGCTGGGCGGCGCGTACCGACGCGCCGACCGGGAGCAGCGCCCGCTCGGCTGCCAGCTCACGCTCGAGCCGAACGATGTCGCGGCGGGCTTTGAACAAGCCGTGCGCGCGGGGGCCAAGCCGATCGCCGCGCCCGCGCGCAAGCCGTGGGGTTTTGACGTCGCGTTCGTGCAGGATCTCGACGGCCACCTGATCGAGCTGGCCCGGCGCGTCGACGCGGACGCCTGAGCACCAGCTACGCGAGCAGCGCGTAGCTCACTCGACCCGCGATCCAGATCCAGAGCGAGAACGCGATCCCCCGCCCGACCACGCCGGCCGTCGACGCGCGCTCGATGCCGCGAACCGTGAGGGGCAGCGCCATCCCGATCAAGAACTCCGCGAAGATCACCGCGTAGGGCGTGACATCGAAGAGCGCCCAGCAATTCTCGTAGCGCCAGAAGTCAGCGTAGCGCGCGAGGGTCTCGTAAAACGGGATATTGAGGCAGCCGGCGATCGCCAGCGCGAGCCCGGCCCAGACGACGCGCCACCGCCGAACCGCGCACCACGCGAAGAACGAGAACTGGAGGATCAACACGGTCCAGCTGAACGGGACCCACGCGGGAGAGTCCCAGAGCATCAGCCCGTCCTGGGGGTACACGAGCGCGCACTCGTGCTGGACGCCGAAGCTGTCGGCGGGCAGCTCACCGAAGCCGACGATCAGCGAGAACAGCAGCAGCCGCGCGAGCGTGCGGTCCCGCGTCTTGCCGAGGTAGAGCGCGACGCCGCCGAGCATCACGATCAGCAGCGCGACGTTAAACCGCCAACCGAGCGCGAGCGCGCTGGCGACGATCGTCCCGAGCGCAGACACGAGCAGCAGCGCGATGATAACGCGCACTCGACCCGCGGCGTGAGGATCTACGTCTTCCACGCGAGGTGACATCCCCCGTACGACTATCACCAAACGAGCGCGCAGAGCAACGAGCGCCGCGCAATACTCCAGGAGAATGCGACATGGTTGTCAGGACATATTCAAAGTGTTAACAAGACGCCGCCGTGCACACGCCCGCCCCTGCCCTTATTCACGATAGATATAGCGAGCGCGCGCGCGAGACCCCCTCGCATGAGCGAGACGCGACAGAGCCACGACGAGGCGGCGCGCGCGTCGTCATGCTCGCGTTCTTAACGCTGCTCATCCCAGCGGTTATCACGCTCGCGACCGTGCGCCCGAGCGCGTCCGCGGGCGCGGCCGACACGGCGCTCGGCTACACGTGGTCGCTGTCGCTGTGGATCGTGCCCGCGCTCGCCGCGGGCACGGCGCTCGCGCTGCGCCGACGCGACCGGCTCCCCCTGGGGCCGTTCACGCGGACCGTCGCGCTGCTCTTCTCGCTCGGGATGTTGCTCGACATCGCCTTCGGCAACCTGTTCTTCACGTTCAAGAACCACGCCGCGATGCTCGGCGTGTTCTTCTGGGGCTACGAATTCGAATCGGGCGCGTTTCACCAAAATGTGCCGATTGAAGAGGTCGGGTTCTATCTATTCGGGATCGCGGCGAATGTGCTCATGTACCTCTGGGCCGACCGCGTCTGGCTCGCCGCCTATCACCGGCCGCTCGCGCCCGCGCCCGCTCAGCGGGCTCGGCTCAGCTGGCGCGTCGGGCTCGTGTGCGTAGTCGTGATCGCGATTATCGTCGGCCTGACCACGCTCAACGATCCTGCTCGCTTTCCTGGCTACTTTATCTACCTCACCGGCGTCGCGTTTATCCCGGCGAGCATGCTGCTCCCAGACGTCCTGCCGCACGTGAACTGGCGCGCGTTCGGCATGACGCTGGTCACGGTGTTCTTGATCAGCCTGCTGTGGGAGGCGACCGTCGCGTTCCCGAACGGCTGGTGGGGATACCGGGACGAGATGATGCTCGGCGTCTACATCGCCGCGTGGAACAACCTCCCGCTCGAGGAGCCGTTTTTGTGGCTGCTCGTCACGTACACGAGCGTGCTCGTGTTCGAGGCGCACCGCGTCAACGCGCACGCCTCCGCGCCCGCCGCCACGCGCGTGTTGGAGGAGCCGCGGATGCCGGGCTTCGTGCGCGAGGTCCAGGCGGCCCACCCGGCGACGTAACCATGGACCCCGCCGCCGCAGGGATCGCGGCGCGGATTCGATCGACGCCGCGGTCCGCGCGCGCCGGACCCCGGCCTCGCGTCCGCTGTGCGTTTGACTCGCGACGCGGTCGCGGGTCGCGGCGACATCGATCGAGTCCACCAGCGCCTGGCTCTCCGAGCATCACGCGGACCTGCGTCACACCCGGCGCCCGGCGTGCGTGAACGCCTTCTATCCGCGGGCGCGCCGTGTCATCCTCCGGGCGATCGCGCGACCGCGCATATCGTGGAGGAACTGGATGCCGACTCGTCACGACGCCCCCAGCCAACGCCCGCCGACGAGCCCCCCGCGCGCGCGAGCAGCCGCGCCGCGCTTCCCGTTCACGGACTACCCCGTCGGGTGGTTCGCGGTCGCGTTCTCCGAGGACATAAAGCCCGGCGAGATCAAGCGCATGCGCTACTTCGGCCGTGAGCTGGTGCTGTACCGCGGCGAGTCGGGCGCGGCCGCCGTCGCCGACGCCCACTGCCCGCACATGGGCGCGCACTTCGCCCACGGCGGCACGGTCGAGGGCGACTGCATCCGCTGCCCGTTCCACGGCTGGAAATTTTCCAACGACGGGCGCTGCGTCGAGGTCCCCTACAGCGACCGCATCCCACCCAAGGCCAAGCTCGGGGCGTGGCCGGTGTGCGAACAAAACGGCGTGATCCACGTATTCTACCGCCGCGACGAGTCGCAGGAGGTCTGGCCGCTGCCGGTGCTCGACGAAAGCGAGCTCGTGCTCGGCGGGACGATCCTGTGGCCAAACCTCAAGACCCACCCACAGGAGATCTTCGAAAACACCGTCGACAGCGCGCACATCGGCCCGATCCACAGCGGTCGCGCGGCCAAGGTCAACAGCGCCAAGCGCGAGGGCCACTACCTCGAGGTCGACCTCGAGTTCGACGCCCCGGGCGACGTCGTCGACATGCCGGGCACGCTCAACCACGTCGAGCTGAACGTGCGCATGTACGGCGTCGGCTGCATCGTCGTGCGCACCCACGTGACCACGGCCGGCGTGCGCGCGCGCCAGCGGATCTTCGCCACGCCGATCGACGAGGACACCATCGATCTGCGCGGGGTCGTCGCGGTCGCGCGGCAAGATGACCCTCAGTTCACCCGCGAGCTGGCCGACATCTTCTACCGCGCGTACGTCGAGGACTTCGCCAAGGATTTTCCAATTTGGGAGAACAAGCGCTACCTCGTGCGCCCCGTGCTGGCGAAGGGCGACGGGCCAATCGGGCTGTACCGCCGCTGGGCGTCGCAGTTTTATCCGAGCGAGGCGAAGGCCGCCGCCGACGCGCGCGCCTCCCAGGCCCACGACGAAGGATCCAGCGGAGACGGTCAGACCCGCGCGCCCAGCCCGATCCTGGTTCGCCTCGGCGGGATCCGGGAGCGCGTGCGGGCGACCGCGCAGTGGCTGTCCAATGAGCTGATGGAGCGCAGCCGAAGCGGCGCCGACGCCCGCTCCGACGGTGACGGCGACGAAGAGAGCTACTCGATCAACTTCGCGAGCGACAGCGCGAACGACAGCGCGAACGACAGCGCGAACGACAGCGCGAGCGACAGCGAGAACGCCGAGCCCGCGACGGCCCAGGGCGACGGCGCGACCGTCACCAGCGTCGACGAGTACTTTAAAACCCTCGAAAATCGCTTCGTCCCCGCGGCCGCCGCCGGCGTCGACGCGGTGTTCCAGTGGGAGCTCGCCGGCGATCAGGGCCGGACCTTCCACGCCCGCGTGCAGGGCGGCACGATCACCGTGCACGAGGGCGAGCACCACAAGCCGACCGTCGTGCTGGCGATGGACGGCGCCGACTACGTCCGCGTCGTCAACGGCGAGCTCAACGGCATGCGCATGTTCGCCTCGGGCCGCGGGAAGATCCGCGGCAGCATCTCGGCGGCGATGAAGATGCGCACGCTGTTCCCGGCCGTCGGCGCGTAGCCGGAGAACGTCCGTCGGGACGACGACGGTTTGCCCGGACGCGGGGCGGCACGTATGCTCCCGGGCCGTGCGAGCCCACACCGCGTCCGCCCCCCACTCGCTCCGTCCCCGCCGGCTCGCGCCGCTCGTGCTGGCGCTCTTGGTCCCCGCGCTCGCGGGCGGATGCGTCACCAAGAAGAAGTACGTCGCGCTCGAGGAGCAGCTCGACCAGGCCACCGCGGCGCTGGCCAAAGAGCAGGATAAGACCCAGTCCCTCGAGCAGGCGCTGACCGACGAGAAGCAGCGCGTCGAGGCGCTCGACGAGCAGATCGTCGGCCTCGAGCGGCAGCTCGCCGACGCCGACGCCCAGCAGCGCGCCCTTGAAGAGGACCTCGCCAAGACGCTTAAGGATCGCTCCGCGCTCAAGGAGTCGATCGACGAGATGAAGCGCGCGCTGGCGGTCGCCAAGCTCCAGCGCCGGCTCGCCGACGCACGCATCAACTCCTACAAGAGCCTGCTCGGGCGCTTCCAGGCGATGATCGACGCCGGCAAGCTGCAGGTGAAGATCGTCAATGGGCGCATGGTCCTCGTGCTGCGCTCCGACATCCTGTTCGCCAGCGGCTCGGTCAAGATCTCCGAGGAGGGTAAGGCCGCGATCGTCGAGCTCACGCAGATCCTCGCGTCGATGAAGGACCGCAAGTTCCAGGTCGAGGGGCACACCGACAACCAGCCGATCAGCACCAAGCGCTTCCCGAGCAACTGGGAGCTGGCCTCGGCCCGCGCGATCGCGGTCGCCAACGTCATGGTCGAGGCCGGGCTGCCGCAGCAGAACGTCAGCGCCGCGAGCTACGGCGAGCACCAGCCGACCGCGAGCAACGACACCGACGAGGGCCGCGCGCAGAACCGGCGCATCGAGATCGTGCTCGTGCCCGACCTCTCTGGGCTCCCGGGCTTCGACGAGCTGAACAAGATCGGGAGCAAGCGAGCCTGACGCGGCGCGCCCGCCAGGCGCGTTTTCGCGATTGGGTGCGAGACCGGCTCGCAGCGGGTATACAGAGCGCACAACCGCGAGCGCTGCGCCAGGCTCGCCAACGCCTCTGCCGTCCTCGCGTATCCCTACCGTGCCCGACTCCGCTCGTAAGCGACCCCCCGTGACTCCTCCACCCGCGCCGAGCGCCGACGACGACACGCGCGCGCTCGAGGCCCTCGCCCGCGCCAAAGAGCGCCTGGTCGAGCAGCTTCGTCGCCGCATCGTCGGTCAGGCGCGCGTCATCGACCTGCTGCTGACCTGCCTGTTCGCGGGCGGCCACGGCCTGTTCGTCGGCGTGCCCGGCCTCGCCAAGACGCTGCTCGTCAGCTCGCTGGCCGAGGGCCTGGAGCTCGAGTTCTCGCGCGTGCAGTTCACCCCCGACCTGATGCCCGCCGACATCACCGGCTCCGAGGTGCTCGAGGAGGTCCCCGGCACCGGTCGGCGAGAGCTGCGCTTTGTGCCAGGTCCGGTGTTCTGCAACCTCCTGCTCGCCGACGAGATCAACCGCACCCCGCCGAAGACCCAGGCCGCGCTGCTGCAGGCCATGCAGGAGGCGCGGGTCAGCGCGGGCGGGCAGACGCGCCCGCTGCCGCAGCCCTTCCACGTGTTCGCGACCCAGAACCCGATCGAGCAGGAGGGCACCTACCCGCTGCCCGAGGCCCAGCTCGATCGCTTCATGCTGCAGATCACCGTCGACTACCCCGACGCCGAGGCCGAGCGCCAGATCGTCGCGCTCGGGACCCGAGCCCCGGCCGCGATCTCGCCGGTGCTCACGCCGGCGCAGCTGCGCGCGCACCAAGCCCTCGTGCGCCGGATCCCGGTGCCGCCCTCGGTCATCGATCACATCGTCACGATCCTGCGGACGACCCGCCCGCGCGAGGACAGCTGCCCGCCGCAGCTGCGCGAGCTGCTGCACTGGGGCGTCGGGCCGCGCGCCGGTCAGCAGCTGGTCGCCGCCGCCCAGGCCCACGCCGCGCTCGCCGGGCGCCCCGGGGTCACGATCGCCGACGTCCGCGCGCTCGCCAGCCCCGTGCTCGAGCACCGCCTGGTCCCGAGCTTCGCCGCCCAGAGCCGCGGCGTCTCCGGCGGCGAGATCATGGCCCGCGTGCTCAAGGCCGTGCCCGCGTGACGCACGACCCGCTCTCGGAGCTGCTCCCGCCCCCGCTGCGCCAGCTCCTCCGCGGTCGCGCGCTCACGCTGCAGCGCCCGGTCTGGGGTCAGCGCGCCGGTCGTCACATGTCGAGGCGGGCAGGTCACGGCCTGGAGTTCCGCGGGCACCGGCCCTACTCCCCCGGCGACGACCTGCGGCGCCTCGACTGGCGCGCGGTCGCCCGCCGCGACCGCCTGGTGTACCGCGAGACCCACAGCGAGGACGCCCTCGATCTCCTGCTGATGATCGACGACTCCGGCGGCATGGCCTACGGGGAAGGTCCGCAGAACAAGCTGCGCGCGGCCGCGGCGATCGCCGCCGCGCTCGCGGTCCTGGCGATCCGCCAGGGCGACCGCGTGGGCCTGGGCTTCGCCAGCGACACCCAGCGCTCGCGGGGGCTAGAGCTCGCGCGCCCGGTCGGCGGGCGGCGGCGCCTGCAAGCCATCGCCGCCGCGCTCGCCGAGGCCCAGGGCCGCCCCCAGGGCGCCTGCGCCTGGCCCGACGCGCTCGACCGCGTCCTCGCCTACGCGCCGCGTCGCTGCATGCTGGTGCTGCTCGGCGACCTCCTCGACCCCGACCCGCGCGCGTCCGGGAGCGCGACGGCGGACGAAGTAACGGGCGAGGACGAAGTTGACGACGAAGACGCGCGCGCGGCCGCGGACCCGGGCGAGCGACGGCTCCAAGACGCCCTGGGGCGCCTGCGCGCCCGCGGCCTCGACGTCGTGATCGCCCAGGTGCTGCACCGCGACGAGCTGACCTTCCCCTGGAGCGGACGCGAGCTGCTGCGCCTCGAGGACAGCCGCGGCGTCCGCCCCGCGGTCGAGGGCGCCGGCCAGGGCTTCCGCGAGGGCTACCTGCGACGTCTCAACGCCTACCTCGGACGTCTCGAGCGCAGCTGCGAGCGCGAGCGCGTCCATCTCGCGCGCGTCGTCACCGACGCGCCCGTGTCCGACTCGGTGCTGGACCTGCTCGCGCACCTGTCCGGAAGTCCTGCTTCGAGGTCGTCCGCGAGCTCGCCCGCGAAGTCGTCCGCGCGCGGGGGAGGCGGGCGGTGACGCTGCTGCAGCCGCTGATGCTGCTCGGCCTGCTCGGCCTCGGACTCCCGCTGCTGGCCCATCTGCTCGGCCGCGATCGCCCGCGCCCGATCGCGATCGCCAGCCTGCGCTTCGCGACCGCCGGCGACCCCGTGGTCACCCGTCGCCGGACCCTGCGCGACCCGCCGCTGCTGCTGCTCCGGCTGCTCCTGCTCGCGCTCTTGGTGGTCGCGCTCGCGCGCCCGACCGGCGAGGCCCAGCGCGAGCTCAGCGTGCTCGCGGCGCCGCACGACGCGGTCTTGATGATCGACGGCTCCCACAGCATGGAGCTGCGCGTCGACGGCGAGCGCCTGCTCGAGCGCGCCCAGGAGGTCGCCGAGACGCTGCTGCGCAGCCTACCCCCCGGGAGCCGCGTCGGCCTCATCACCAGCGATCCCGAGGGGCCGCGGATCGAGCTCACCGCCGACCCGGCCGTCGTGCGCCGCGAGCTCGACAGCTGGATCCAGCAGGTCGCGCGCGCGCGCCACCGCCACCGCGGCAGCTGGACGCTCGACAGTCAGCTCCCCGCCGCGCTGGCCGCCCTCGAGACGGCGCGCAACGTCGGCCGCGCCGTCCACGAGGAGCGAGCCATCTACGCGATCGGCGACCGCAGCGAGCGCGGCCTCGGCAGCCTGCCGCCGTCCATCGAGGGCGTGCCGATCATCCTGGTCCCGGTGCTCGCGACCCTCGGCCGCGAGTCGCTCGAAGCGACGACGGCGGACGCCGATCCGCGGCCCGAGCACGTCGGCATCGAGCACGCCGGCTGGTCCCCCGCGCGCGACCTCGACCCCCGCGCCGTCAGGGTCACCGGCAGCGTGCGCCGCTATCGGCCCGGCGCTGAATTACATGACCCATCCGACACCTCGGGGGGAACGGAGCGCGCCGGCGAGGAGCGCTCGGGAGACGCTGCGGACGCGCGCGCCGTGACGGTCGCGCTCCGCGTCGACGGGCAGCGCGTCGCCCAGGCCGAGGTCGAGGTCCGCGGCGATCGGCCAGCGCCCTTCGAGTTCACGCACACGCTCTCGGGCGAGGGCGGCCCGCGGCCCGCGGTCGTCGAGCTGCTGCTCGACGCGGACGACCCGCTGCCCGGCGACGACGCGGTCTACCTGTGGCTCTCCGCGAGTGATCGCGTGCAGGTCACCGTCGTCAACGGCGACCCCAGCGAGATGCGCACCCACGACGAGGTGTTCTTCCTCGCGACCGCGCTCGCGGCCTCCTCGGCCGACTCGGGGCGCGCGATCGAGCTGCGCAGCCTGGCCCCCGAGCAATTCGAAGAGCGAGTGCGCGAGCGCGGCGTGGATGCCCTCGAGGACACGGACGTGCTGGTCTTGACCAACGTCCGCGCGCCCTCCGAGGACGTCGCGCCCGCCCTGCAGGCCGCCGTCCAGCGCGGCCTCGGGCTGTGGATCTCGGTCGGCGAGCGCGTGCGCGCCCGCGACTACAACGACCGCCTGGGGCCCATGCTCCCGCTGCTCATGCGCGAGACCGTGGTCGCCGGGACCGCGCCCGGCCGCGCCGAGGCCCGCACCGAGGGGCTCGCGCCCGCCGACCTCACCCACCCCGCGCTGCGCGGCCTGACCGGCGACCTCGGCCTGACCGGCACGCGCACCCGCAGGATGGTCCTGCTCGAGCCAGACCCGACGAGGACCGCCGCGGTCGCGCTGACCTACACCAACGGCGCGCCCGCGCTGATCACCCGCGAGTTCGGCCGCGGTCGCGTCGCGCTGCTCACGACCTCCATCGACCGCGACTGGACCGACATGCCGCTGCGACCCGGCTTCGTGCCGCTCGTCGAGCGCGTGCTCGCCTACCTCGCCAGCGCCCGCCGCGGGGCCGCGTCGACGCGGCTCATGGTCGGTGAGCCGTGGCGACTCGCCAGCGACGCGCCCGTCGCGATCCGCACGCCCAGCGGCGAGCTCGTGCTCGAGGCGCCCGACGAGCGCGGGCTGATCGAGCTGACGGACACCCGCGCCCCGGGTCACTACCGCGTCGAGCCCGCTGCGGACGCCGAGGCGCCGGCGAGCGCACGGCAAGCGCCGGTCTGCAGCGTCAACGTCGACCCGGTCGAGAGCCGGACCGCGCCGGTCTTCAGCCCCGGCGACACGAGCGCGGTGGAGGCCGGAGCCGATAATTCGCAACCGAAGGCGCGGCCGGCCCGGGCCCAGCGCCCGCGCTGGCGACCGCTGGTCTGGCTCGCGGCGCTGCTGCTGCTGGCCGAGACCCTGCTCCGCCGCTGGCGCCGACGCGGAAAAAATCCCTGACCGATCAGCGCGATATCGGCCCGGGCCCGTCATGGATTGCGCGCGCTGCCGCGGTTCACTACGCTGATCCGACCGCGCGTGAACCGGCGAAGGACCCAGAAGAAGCTCGACAGAGCCCCCGAGAGAGCGCCCGGGAGGAAGCCTGGAAAGACTCCTGGAAAGACTCCTGGAAAGACGCTCGAGAAGACGCCCGGGAAGACGCTCGAGAAGACGCATGGGAAACGGCTTGAGCGCCAGCCCGGAGCGAACGACGGGCAGCGCGGCGAGAGCCTGATCCGCGAAGAGCTGCGCGACGCCGGCCTGCGCGCGACCCACGCCCGCGTCGCCGTGCTCGCGCTGCTGCGCGCGGCCGACCACGCGCTCACGCACCAGCAGGTCGTCGACTCCCTCGAGGGCGAGAACTGGGACCGCGCGACCCTCTACCGCAACCTCATCACCCTGGTCGAGTCCGGCTTCGCCCGCCGCACCGACCTCGGCGATCACGTCTGGCGCTTCGAAGCCTTCGACGAGGAGGGTCTCAGCACCCACGAGCACCCGCACTTCCTCTGCACCGAGTGCGGCGAGGTCGAGTGCATCCCCAACCTCGAGATCGCGATCCCCCGCGGCTCCCGCGTGCCGCGTGCCGTCAAGGATCAGTCCTTCGAGGTCCAGCTCAAGGGCCTGTGCGACAACTGTCGCTGACCCCGAGGTCATAACCGACCTCCGCGCCTCGGGCCGTCGACATGCCCGAAAGGCTATCTCTATCAGGCCCGCCGCAGCGCCGCCGGGCTCTGCCCCGACCACCGCTTAAACGCCCGACGAAACGCGCTCTCCGCCGAGTAGCCGAGCAGAAACGCGATCTCCTCCACGCTCAGGCGCGGGTCTTTTAAAAGTCGACGCGCGTGCTGCTCGCGGACCTCGTCGAGGATCTCCCGCAGCTGTCGCCCGTGGGCCTTGGCCACGCGCTGCAGCGAGCGCAGGCTCATCCCCAGGCGCTTCGCGAGGGCCTCGGCGCTGTACTCCCCGCGTCGCGCGTTGCTCAAAACCGCCGCGCGGATCCGGCGCAGCTCCGCGTGCTCCCGCTCCTCCGCGAGCTGCTCCTCGAGGAAGCTGAGGTGCTCGACCAGATAGTCGTAGCGCCGTCGATCGGCCTGCCCCGCCCGGCGCTCGAGCGCGCTCGAGAAGATCACGATCCCGTTGCGCGGCGCCTCGAAGCGCACGGGCACCTCAAAAAATTCGCGATAGACCGCGAGCGCGGCGGTCGGCGGGTGCGTGAACTCGACCCGCGCGACCGCCCCCTCGATCGCCAGCACCTCCCGCAAAAACCGCGTCGCGAGGCCGACCACCACCTCCGGCGGGATCGGGCTCGGCGCGCGCTGATCGTTGGGATGACGCCACCACAGCAGGCACTCGGCTGGACCCTGCTCAAAGCCCATCTCGAGGTCCGTGGCGACGAGCTTGTGATAGCGGACCCACACCTCGATCGTACCGCGCAGCTCCTCGGCGTAGCCGGCGACGTGCTCGAGCACGCCGAAGAACGAGAACGGCGCGACGCGGGCCATCTGCAGGCCCACGGCCTCGCCCGGGAACCTGCGCCCGAGCAGCTCAAACACCCGCCCGAGCAGCAGGCTGTCGACGCGCCGCGACGGCTGGATCAGGTCCTCGTAGCCCAGGCCGGTCACCTCGGTGACCTCCGCCATCTCGACCCCCTTCGCGAGCGCGAACGCGACCGCGGCCGCGAGCGGGTTGAGCTGGACGGTATCGCGCGCGGTCATGGAGGCAGAGCCCGGCTGTCGCCAACAGTTCGATCTCTGTCGCCTATTGTACTGGGTCCACCCCGCGCCCCTGGCCATCCTGGAACCGTCCGCAGCAGACGGATCTATCCCGACCCTTCAACACCCAGGAAACACCAGGAATCAGCGATGGCGTACACCGCGAACACACTCCTCATCAAGGCCGGCGAGGGCGAGAACACCGACTCGATGGTCGTCAAGGTCCGGGCCTCCCAGCTCGGCGGCGACTTCTCGATCATGGAGGGCGAGATCGAGCACAACCAGCTCCTCGCCCCGCACACGCACCACCGCGAGGATCAGGCCGTGTTCGTCATCGAGGGCGAGATCGAGTTCGAGGTCGGCGGCGAGGGCGGTGAGCGCTTCACCGCGTCCGCCGGCGACTACGTCATCAAGCCGCGCGGCATCCCCCACGCGTTCTGGAACAAGAAGCCGCAGACGGTCCGCTACATCGAGCTCTCCGGCCGCGTCGGCTTCGAACAATTCACCGACTCCACCCGCTTCGGCGCGCTCAAGGCCGGCCTCCAAGCCGAGGAGAAGTACGGCATCAAGTTCTACATGGACTACGCGATCCGCCTCATGCGCGAGCACGGGCTCACCAGCATCCGCGGCCTCGAGACGCCGTGGGACAAGCTCGAGGGCGACACCCCGCTCGAGAAGCTGCGCGGGCTGTTCGGCAAGAAGAGCTAGCGACGAGCAGCGGCGCAGCGCAGCGCCGCTGCAGCTCACTCGTCGACCCTCGCCGCCAGCGCCTGGTGCTCCGGGTACGGCGGGCCCGAGGGGCAGTAGAGCGACGAGAGCCTGCGCGCGTAGGCCCGCTTGAGCGCGACCATCCGCTCGATCGCTCGCTCGACCAGGCGATCGGGCGCGCGCTCGAGCAGGCGCAGCGCCTCCTCCTGAAAGTCGGCCTCGCTGCAGATCAGCAGCCCGTCGACCCCGGCCTCGAGCGGCCCCAGCACCCGCTCGCGCATCGAAAAATGTTTGGCGACCGCACCCATCTCGAGGTCGTCGCTGAACACCACGCCGTCAAAGCCCAGCTCCTCGCGCAGCAGCGGCTGCAGGATGTCCGGCGACAGCGTCGCCGGGCGCCTGCGGTCGAGCTGCGGGAACATCACGTGGGCCGTCATCACGCTCGCGACCCCCGCCTCGATCGCCGCGCGAAACGGCGGCAGCTCGACCCCGCGCAGCCGGTCGAGGTCATGCTCGAGGCGCGGCAGCTCGAGATGACTGTCGCTGATCGTGTCGCCGTGCCCGGGGAAGTGCTTGGCGCAGCCGGCCACGCCGCCCGTCTGCAGGGCCGCGATGAAGGCGCGCGCGTGGCTCGAGACCCGCGCCGCGCTGTCGCCGAAGCTGCGATCGCCGATCACCGGGTTCGCCGGGTTGGTGTCGACGTCGACGACCGGCGCGAAGTCGAGGCCGATCCCGTGGTCTGAGAGCTCGCGCGCCAGCGCCGTCGCGACCGCGGCCGTGTACTCGAGATCATTGACCTGCCCGACGCGCCGCATCGCCGGCCACTCGGTCCACGGCGCGCGCATGCGCTGGACCCGACCGCCCTCCTGGTCGACCGCGATCAGCAGCGGGACGTCCTTGGGCGCGCGCTCCTGCAGCTGCTGCGTCAGCCGCCACAGCTGCTCCGGATCGTCGAGGTCGATGTTGCGGCGAAACAGGATCACGCCGCCGACGCGACCCTCCGCGATCCGCTCGGCGAGCGCGCGCGGCACCTCGAGGCCGTGAAACCCGACGAACAAGAGCTGCCCTGGCTGCCACGCGTGCGTCATCTCGGGCAGTGTACTCGCCTGAAATAAGCGAATAGGCGATGACCTCTCGAGCATTCGCAACATGCGAGCATCGGGCCGCTGCTTAACGCGTGGGCGCCCTCCACCTTCCGGGCGGCGAGCGTCTGGGTAGGTGGAGCGGACGAGCGCTGGTTCGCTCGCCGTCCTCAGGCGGCTCCTCCCACGCTCGCGCGCGTCCCTTGAGCTTCGATGCGACGCGAGCGCTTATTTTCGGACGAGCCCCCATTGCTCACCAGGATTCTGCTGCGAACGACACCCAAGAGCTACGCACGCGCCGTCGCTCGCTCGCGCACCCGCGCGGCCGCCTCACCCTCGAGGCCGAACAGCGCGAACACGACGTCGTCGAGCCGCGTCTGCAAGCGCGTCGACTCCGGCGCCAGGCGAGCTCGCTCGCGCCGTGAGTCGAGCGTTCGCCGGGCCTCGCGCTCCGTGATCGCCTCCGCCAGCGCGCCGACCCAGTGAAGCCCCCACAGCGGCGCCGCCCCCAGCTGCTCCCGGCGCCGGCGCAGGATCGACAGCCGCGCGCGCGCGTCGAGCCCGGTCGTCGGAGGAGCGCCCTGCGGATCGACGCGCGTCGGCGCGAACGGCAGGTTGTCGAATTGATAGGCGTTGATCTTCGAGTTGCTGCTGGTCAGGCGAAACCACCACTCGTAGAGCGCCGAGTTGAGCAGCCCGAGCAGCACCGGGAGCTCGAGCCGCGTCGAGCTCGGCGTCACGTAGCTGACCGTGTCGAAGCAGCACAGGCCCGCGGGGATCGGCGCCGCGATCAGCCTTCGAAAATTGTTCTGCGGCGCGCTGCGCTGAAAGCCGATCCGCGGCGCGCGGTGATCGGCGAGCTTGCGCGAGCGCCCGCCCGCGGCCTGCAGGGCGATCCGACGCGCGAACAGCCGCGCGCCCTGGGAGGCCTCGCGCACGCAGTAGCGCGTGAGGTTGGCGCCGCGCAGCACCGCGACCGTCTCGCCCGCCCGCCCGCGCTCGGTCAGCGCGCCGCGCCGGCGCTGCACCGTCTCGTTGAGCTCGCCCTGGAACTGCCGCGCGTGCGCGCCGAGCCGCTCGAGCCCCGGGTTGGCCTGCAGCAGGCCCTCGACGACGCGCCAGTCCTCGCGCGCGCACGTCGGGATCGCGCGGCCGCCGGGGTCGAGCCGCGCGAGCGCGGCCGGGGTGACCTGAAGGCCAGAAGTCCACGGACGCGTAGGCCGCCCGCCCGGGTGCACGCGGATCGCGAACGGGCTGTCCTCGACGACATGTTTTTCAAGAGGCGCGCGCGCGCGCTCGCACTGGACCACGCAGGTCGCGAGCTTCGCCGCCGGGAACACGCGATCGCGGACGCGGTCTTTTTGCGGGAAGCAGTCGATCGTCACCGGCGTCGCGCGGTCGAGCAGCATCCCGCGCAGGCCCGCCGCCTGGCGATCGCCGAGCAGCCCCATGGGCACGATCATCGTCATCCGCCCGCCGGGCGCCAGCAGCGACGCGCCGCGGCACAGAAACAGCTCGTACAGGTTGAGCTTGCCGCCGCGCGCCGGGGCGAACACCGGCGCGTCGCGCAGCGCCGCGATCGCCTCGGGCGTGTAGCGCCCCCCGGGGCCGCGCTCGCGGGGACACAGCGCGTCGTAGGGCGGGTTGCCGAGCACGACGTCGAAGCGCGCGCGCGGCAGCGCCGCGGGCCCGCGATCGAGGACGAAGTCGCCGCGCCGCAGCCCGGCCGCGAGCGCGCGCGGTGACTCGGGCGACCCGCCGCACGCCAGCCACAGCGCGTGGGCGCTGACCGTGAGCGCCTCGGGATCCACGTCCACACCGAAGAGCTGCCGCCGCACGATCCGCCGGGCGCGATCCGCCCGCGAGATCTCGCCCGCGTCCTCAAGCCCTTCTTCAAGCCCTTCTTCAAGCCCTTCTTCAAGCGCGACAAGCTCCTCGAGCGCGGCGAGCAAGAACACGCCGCCGCCGCAGGCCGGCTCGAGCACGGAGCACCGCGCCGAAGCCCCGCGCCCCGCCGCCCAGCCGCGGATCGTCAGCCTCGCCATGTAGCGCGCGAGCGCCGGCGGGGTGTAGTAGACGCCGCGGGCTCGCCGACGACGCAGCGGCGGCGCGCCGCTGACCCCGTGAAACGCGCCGAGGAGGTACGGCCCGAGCCTTCGACGGGAGATCCGCTCCGCCAACAAGACGCGCAGCTCTCGCTCGATCTCCGCGTCGAGCGCACCACGGGGCGCGGGCGCTGTACGGGGCGGCGCGAGCCCGCGGAGTTCGCACAGCACGGCGAAGAGACGCTGACGAAATACCGAGCCGGGGACCTCGCTGCGTCGCCACAGGGTCGTCAGGCGCTCGACGATGTCTGCAAGCTCACACGCTTCGCCCGCGTCTTCGGGCCCGTGACTTCGCCCGCGCCGTCTGGGCTCCGCGCTGTGCGAGTTCTCCATGACCCCTGACGGGGAAAATTCTCAACAAAACTCCGGGAAATACAAGCAACTCCGCCCGCGGGGTGAGCGAGTGCTGCGCGGGGAATACCGGGTCGCGCGCCTCGGTTGACGTGGCGCGAGTCGCACGTCGACCCCGCACGCCGCGCCCTTCGCGGTTTCCTCGTCCCCACCTCGACACGCCCGCCCTCCACCGCCCCACGATCGATCAAGGCCTCGAACAAGCGGGACGCCCGAGGTTGACGCGGCCATTTGCGGGTTGTTAGCGTCCCTCGCCGTTTGCGAACGCGCGCGAGCACGTCGAAACGCAGGCCGCAGCCGCACACTCCACATGACGACCGCACCTCGAAGGCTCCCGCGCTCGTGGCTTTGGCGCTCCTCTCGACTCGCCCCCGCCGCGACGCTCGTCCCGGCGCTGGCAATGGCGCTCGTGTTCGCGCCTGGGCTCTCCCCGTCGGCCTACGCCCAGCCCGGCATGGGCATGGGGCAGATGCCAGGGGGCGGCGGCGCGCCTGGGGGCGGCGCGAAGGATAAGAAGGACGGCCCCGCCGAGGAGGCGCCGAAGGACAAGCAAGCGCTGCAGCCGATCCAGCCGGTCCCGGCTCAGCCGCGCAACTTCCGACGGCTGCAGCTGTTTGAGCTGCACGGCTACATGCGCCTGCGCGGCGACTACTTCCACCGCCTCGACCTCGGCATGAACCTGCAGACGGCCGCGTCGACCGGCGGCTCGAGCGTCGGCGAGCCCGAGCTCAACAACAAGTTCTTCCCGCCCCCGGCGACCCACGCCGAGACGCTCGACGCCACCGGCGGGACCAAGGTCAACGACGCCAACTGCTACATCGTCCTGACCGAGCAGAACATCAACCCCGACAAGGTGACCCGGCGCTGCAACCGTCGCAACGGCTTCGCCAGCGCCAACATGCGCCTGCGCCTCGACCCGACGATCCACGTCAGCGACTCGGTCAAGGTCCACGCGACCGTCGACCTGCTCGACAACTTGGTGCTCGGCAGCACGCCCGACTCGTTCTACGGCGACAGCCCGTGGGCGCCGATCGACATCTACACGCGCACCCAGCTCCCCCCCAACTCGGGGATCAACGGCTTCCAGGACAGCATCGTCGTCAAGCGCGCCTACGGCGAGATCCGCTTCGGCTGGGGCCTCAAGCTCGAGTTCGGCCGCATGCCCCACCACTGGGGTCTGGGCATCTACGCCAACCACGGCAACGGCATCTACCGCGGTCAACGCGACGACATCATCCGTCAGGTCGACACCGACTACGGCGACTCTGTCGACTCGATCCGGATGTCCTTCGACTTCGGCAAAGACCGACGACGCACCCACCGGCTGACCTTCTCGTGGGACTGGGCCTCCTCGGGCCCGACCAGCGATCAGCTCATGGGCCCCTCGTACGGCTCGGGTAACCTGGTCGGTCAGGCCTTCAGCGCCGAGAAGTTCGACAACGTCTACCAGTGGCGGATCTCGATCCTGCGCCGCGACGACCCGAGCATGCTCAAGCGCAAGCTCTCGCTCGGGCGCCCGGTGTTCAACTACGGCTTCGCGGCCTGGGTCCGCTACCAGCCCATCGACCGCGCCGTCGGCTCGCCGGGCCTCGGCGACGGCCTCGGGACCAACCCGGCGTGGAGCGACGGGGTCAACAACGTCGACGACGGGCTCGGCCGCTACGGCGACCCGCTGTCCAACGGCGACAGCGACGCGGACACCGAGTTCGGCGACAACGGGCTGCAGAACTACACCAACCTGCTGGTCCCGCGGCGGGCGATCCTCGTGACCCCGGACCTGTGGGCGCGCGTGATGTGGCGGACCCTCCGGGTCGAGCTCGAGGTCGCCGGCGTGTTCGGGACCATGCGCATGCGCGACGTGACCCTCGAGCCAGACGCCGACGGCGCCGTGCTCGAGGACACCGGCATCGTCAACGGCACGATGCAGAACATGACGATCGCGCAGGTCGGCTACGCGCTCGAGTTCAAGTACGGCTTCTTCAAGGACCGCTTCCACCTCGGCCTCGACCAGGGCTTCGCGACCGGCGACGACGCCGGCTCCAAGGACCTCAACCCGCAGGACCCGCTGGTCTACGGCGGCACCACCACGGTCAGCAACTTCCGCTTCAACCCGGCCTACACGCAGGATCTCCTGCTGTTCCGCGAGCTGCTCGGGACCGTCTCCAACGCCGCCTACTTCCGCCCCTGGGCCGCGTTCTACTTCTTCCAGAACAACTTCTCGGCCCGCCTCGATCTTCAGTACGCGCTCGCCGAGCGGACCACCAGCGTGCCGGGCAACGGCCTGCACTACGGCATCGAGATCGACGGCGCGCTGCGCTACCACGACGTCCGCGAGCCGATCTTCTTCCAGGTCCAGTACGGCGTGCTGTTCCCCTTCAACGCGCTCGACCGGCCCGCGGATCAGTACCCGAGCAACTCCGACTACATCGTCCCGAACGATGGCGACGCCAAGGCCGCGCAGGCCATACAGGCGCAGCTCGGCATCAAGTTCTGATCCCGTCACCCGGACGAAGTTGCCGGCCTCGATCGCGCGCGATACCGTCCACGCGTGGCTCGTAAAACCAAGGGCAAGCGGCAGAGCGCGACTCGCTGGGTCTGTCAGGCCTGCGGCTCGGAGACCCGCGGGTGGTACGGCAAGTGCCCCGACTGCGGCGCGTGGAACACGGTCGTCGAGGAGCTCGATCTCGACAAGGCCGCCGCCAAGTCCAAGGGCCGCGTCGTCCTCAACACCACCGCCGACGCCCGCGTCGTGGTCTCGACCGAGGCCGGCGCAGGCGATGGAGACTCGGGCGAGCCGCGGCTCCCCTGCGGGCTGACCGAGGTCGACCGCGTGCTGGGCGGCGGCCTCGTCCCGGGCAGCGTCGTGCTGCTCGGCGGGCCGCCCGGGATCGGCAAGTCGACGCTGCTGCTGCAGGCCAGCGCGGGCCTGTCTCGAAGATCAGGTGTCGTCCTCTACGCCAGCGGCGAGGAGTCGGTCGCCCAGGTCGGCGCGCGCGCGCGCCGGCTCGACGCCGCCAACAAAAACCTGCTGCTGGTCGCCGAGACCCGGGTCGAGGCGATCCTCGAGGCGGCGCGCGAGCGGCTCGAGACGACCTCCGCCGCGCGCGGGCGCCTGACCGCGCTGATCGTCGACTCGGTCCAGACGATCTACAGCGAGTCGCAGGACGGGCTGCCCGGCAATGTCACGCAGATCCGCGCCGTCACCAGCCAGCTCGTCGGCTTCGCCAAGCGCCACGGCGTGCCCGTGGTCGTCGTCGGCCACGTGACCAAAGACGGCCAGCTCGCGGGGCCGCGCCTGCTCGAGCACCTCGTCGACGCGGTGCTCTCCTTCGAAGGCGACGAGGAGCGCTCGACCCGGCTGCTGCGCGCGATCAAGAACCGCTTCGGCAGCACCCAGGAGCTCGGCGTGTTCGAGATGCGCGGCGACGGCCTGCGCGAGATCCAAAACCCCTCCGAGGCCTTCCTCGGCGACCGCGGCGAGCCGGTCATCGGCGCCTGCGTCACGGCCTCGCTCGAGGGCACTCGGCCGCTGCTGCTCGAGGTCCAGGCGCTGCTGGCCGCGAGCTTCGGCAACCCGCGCCGGACCTGCGTCGGCCTCGACCCGCACCGCCTCGCGATGCTGATGGCGGTGCTCGATCGCCACGGCGGGCTGTTCGTGCTCGACCACGACGTCTTCGTCAACGTCGCCGGCGGCATGCGCCTCAGCGAGCCCGCGAGCGACCTCGCCGCGCTGCTCGCGGTCGCCTCCAGTCATCTCCGTCGCGCGATCCCCCCCGATCTCGTGGCCTTCGGCGAGGTCGGGCTCACCGGCGAGCTGCGACCGGTCCCCCGGACGGAGGCGCGGCTCTCCGAGGCCGCGCGCCTCGGGTTCCGCCGGGTCATCGTCCCCCGCGAGCCGCGGTCCCGACGGGCGAGCGCGAAGACACAAGCGCAGGTCCAGGGAGTCGAGCGCCTACACGCGCGCACCGTGGCCGAGGCCCTCGAGCTGTGCTTCGGCGACGTCCTGCAGGTCGGCCGCCCCGCTTCGGGCGCGCGCAAAAAACATGACCCTTCGGACATGCGTAAACGCGCATAACCACGCGTACGGCGTCCGCGCCGCGCTCGGCGTGATCATTCGCGCGGCGCGAGTTGAATCCGCGGACCGATTAGACCTGTCTCAACGTTCAGGACAACTGGTACCGTTGGTACCGTGAGGACGTCTCGAGGCTCGCGCATTATTTACCGCGACCAACCTTGGAATTCGAGACACTACCAGAGAGTAGAGCTATCTTTTTATGGACGCGCCACTCGACAACGCAGTCTTGCTCGCGGATGACGACTCAACCACGCGCCAGCTCGGCCGACGCATCATCGAGGGTATCGGCCTCCGCGCGATCATCGCGAACGACGGCTATGACGCGCTCAGGATGTTCCACCGGCACCGGATGAGCATCGCGCTGCTGCTGCTTGATGTCCGGATGCCCAAGCTCGGCGGGCCCGATCTCCTCAAGGCGCTGCGGCGGATCGATCCGCAGGTCCCGGCGCTGCTGACCTCGAGCTCCGACCCCTCGGTGATCAAGCCGCTGGCGTCGAAGCAGGCGTACACCGCGTTCATCCCCAAGCCCTGGCGGCTCGATCGAGTCGAGCGCGAGCTCCGGCTCGGCATGGCCCAGCGGCCCTCGCTCGCGGCGCGCCGACACATCGGGCGCACGCGGCTGCGGGCCGCCGGCGCCGACGCGTAGCCGCCGGTGTCGTCCGTCCCCCGACCCAGCGCTCGCGTCACACGGGTGCCCCGGCTAGCCCCCATTGCTCACCAGGATTCTCCCGGACCTCGGAGCGCGTATCACCCCGCGCTCCAGCACTCCCGCCTTCAGTCTCCACGACAACCCTGATTTCGGGGCTCCATCACGCGGCTCGCGTACTCGCTGTCTTCGCTTCACGCCCGCGGTTGCCCGCGCACGCGCAAGACTCGCTTCCGGCTGGCGGGTCTGCCTTGGCCCCCTCTCCCAAGCTTTGCTTGGCGCAAGAGCGATGGGAGCTAGCCGTCGTCCGGGCAGGTGAAGGTCACGAACATCTTCGCCGCGAGCGCGCCGTCGTCGAGCTCGCGCGTCGGCACGATGAGGTGGTCGGGCTGCACGGTCTGCTGCTGCTCGAGCACGACGCTGCGGTGCGTCGGCCCCGGTGACTCAAACCAGTCCGCGAGCTTCTCGAGCCCCGCCCCGGTTACGGTCCAGTCGATCTTCGCAGAGCCCTGGAGGTCACCTGGCATCAGCGCCACCTCGCCGAGATGGGCCGCGAGCGTCAGCGGGGTGTCCTCGGGCGCGACTCCCCAGGTCGCGCACTCTTCACCGTCGATCTTGCGGCAGTGAAAGCTGGAGTCGCCGTCGACGGCCGGCGCGCCGCCCTGCGCCCCCTCGTACCAGGCGTCCTCCTCGGCGAGCCGGTGCAGCTTGAGCGTGATCGGGAAGCCGAGCGCCTCCCCGTTCTTGATGCTGAACCACAGCTCAAAGCGAACGCTCGTGATCCACTCGACGAGGAATTGGTCATAGGGCGGCGGCAGCTCGGGGAACTCGACGAGGAACAGCCGGAAGTGCTCGTTGAGGTTGATCAGGTCGAGGCTCATCGCCTCGCCGAAGTTGTAGTTCGCGCACTCGGGCTCGCACTGCAGCGTGACGCCGCCTGGCCCCTTGTTGATCACGAAGGTGTCGGCGATCGCGGTGAGCTCGACGGTCTCGGTCGGGCCCTCGCACAGGGCCACGCCGGTGGTGCCGGAGGTGGTCGGCTCCGCGGTGCTCGAGGTGATCGGGCTGGTGGTGCTCGTGCCGCCCGTGGTCTCGCTCGCGCTCTGCGTCGTCGAGCTGGTGTCGGGCTCGCCCGTCACCGTGGTGCTCGGATCTTCGATCGAGCCGCTGCTCGAGCTCGCGCCGCCCGCGGTCGTCCCCGCGACGGTGTCGGTCGCCGGCCCGTCGGTGGTGGCGCTCCACGCCGGGTTGGGCATCTTGCAGCCGCCGCCGCCGAGCAGCGCGCCCAGCACGAGCGCGGCAGACACCGCCGAGTTCCGCCCTACCGCCAACACGTCCACCATCACGCGGGTATACGCTACCACGATGAGCGCCGCGCGCCCCGGCGGGCGCGACTTTGAAAAAGTCTGAAAGAAGGTCACAAAGACAGGTCTAAAAAGACAGCATCCGTGACCCGCGGCGCCGCGGGCCACGGCGAGCGCGGCGTCAGCGACGACGCGAAGACTTCTTCGCGCGCACCGGTTTCGGGACCGCCTGGACCGCCTGGACCGGCGGGCCGCCCTTGCCGTTCCCCTTGCCCTCGGCGTCCTTGGGCTCGCGCTTCAGGCCGTGTTTCTCAAGCACGAGCGCCTCGATCTTCTGCGCGAGGTCGGTGTTCTCGCGCAGGAAGGTCTTCGCGTTCTCGCGACCCTGGCCGATCCGGTCGCCCTGAAACGAGAGCCACGCGCCGGCCTTGTCGACGACGCCGGCGGCGACGCCGAGGTCGATGAGCATGCCCTCGCGGCTGACGCCCTCGCCGTAGGTGATGTCGAATTCGATCTCGCGGAAGGGCGGCGCCATCTTGTTCTTGACGACCTTCACGCGCGTGCGGTTGCCGACGACCTTGTCGCCCTGCTTGATCGCGCCGATCCGGCGGATGTCCATGCGCACGGAGGAGTAGAACTTCAGCGCGTTGCCGCCGGTGGTGGTCTCGGGGCTGCCGAACATCACGCCGATCTTCATGCGCAGCTGGTTGATGAAGACGACCATGGTCCGGCTGCGCGAGACCGAGGCGGTCAGCTTGCGCAGCGCCTGGCTCATGAGCCGCGCCTGCAGGCCGACGTGGCTGTCGCCCATGTCGCCCTCGAGCTCGGCCTTCGGCGTGAGCGCGGCCACCGAGTCGATGACGATGACGTCGATAGCCCCTGAACGAACGAGCATGTCGCAGATCTCGAGGGCCTGCTCGCCGTAGTCCGGCTGCGAGACCAGGAGATCGTCTGTCCGGACCCCGATCTTGCGCGCGTAGCCCACGTCGAGGGCGTGCTCCGCGTCGATAAACGCGCACACGCCCCCCTGACGCTGCGCCTCGGCGATGACATGCAACATCAAGGTCGTCTTGCCCGAGGACTCCGGTCCGTAGATCTCGATGATGCGCCCGCGCGGCAGCCCGCCGACTCCCAGCGCGATGTCGAGCCCGAGACAGCCGGTGGGGATCACGCTGACGTCGCCGATCGGCAGCTTGCCGTCTTTGTCGAGCCGCATGATCGAGCCCTTGCCGAACTGCTTCTCGATGGTTGCGAGCGCGAGATCGATCGCGGCGTTGCGCTGGGCTTGGGGGGAGAGGGACTTCGAAGACGCTGGCATGTCACCGCGACCTTATTCGAGCCCCGATCCGGATGGAAGAGCGAGATCGAACACGCGCGAATGCCCGAATTCGAGCAACACGTCCCACAAGAGCTTCAGTCCCATGAGCGCGGCGGCCCGCTGCACCGCGCGGCGATCACCGGGGAGCACGAGCCGGAGACGTCGCTGGGCGAAGCTGGCGTCGACCGCGAATTCCACCGTGCCGACCGGCTTGTGCGGCGATCCACCGCCTGGCCCGGCGATCCCGGTGACGGCGAGGCCAATGTCGGCCCGGCAACAACGCCGTACCCCCTCCGCCATGGCGCCGGCGACCTCGGCCGAGACCGCCCCGTGCCGGCGGAGAAGCTCAGGGTCGACGTCGAGGAGCTGGGTCTTCATCGCGTCGTCATAGGGGACGATCGCGCCGCGAAAACAACGTGACGCGCCGGAAACGGCGACCAAGCGCTCGCCGAGCGCGCCGCCCGAGCAGGCCTCGGCCGCCGCGAGCCACAGCCCGCGCTCGCGCAGAACGCGAACAACCCGCTCGGCCAGACCTGCAGATCCGATCCCGTACAAGTAGCTCCCCAGGGCCCGGTGCATGGGGGCGTCAAACACGCCGAGCGCGGCGGGCTCCGCCGGTCTCACGGTCTCCAGCGTGATCACGACCTCCGGCCCCACGGCCCGGTAATGCACGGTGACGGGCGGCGCGGCGGCGGCGGCGTCATCGGCAAGGGTCGCCGCGACCGCGCGCTCGACGGCGGGCGCGAGGGCTGACTCTCCGCGGCCGATGGTTCGGTAGATCCGCCGCGCGAGCGGACGGAGAGCCGCGCCGAACCACTGACGCGTGAGCGTGGCCACCGGCCCGCGCAGCATGGCCCGGAGTTCAGCTGGAACGCCCGGCATGCTGACGATCCGGGTCCGATGATCACCACCGGGCAAATTCGCCGGACGGATCGCGGACGGCCCGAGCGCCACGTGGAAGCCGGGCGCGGTCCCGAGACGGTTGGGGATCGCCTCGGCGCCGACGGGCAGGCGAGCCTGATCTTGATTGTCAGGGGCGCGCGCGAGTTGCCGCAATCGGTCCCCGTCGAGGCCGAGCACGTCGGCGCGCGCGGCCTCCCGCGTGAACGCCTCGTGCACGAGCTCCTGCGCGCGGGGGTCGAGCACGCGCTCGACACCGACAGCCGCCGCGATCGCCTCTGCGGTTCGATCATCTGTCGTCGGACCGAGGCCGCCGGAGACGAGGCAGAGATCGGCGCGATGATCCCGGGCTCGGAACAGCGCGTCGGCGATCTCGCGCGGATGATCCGGGACCGAAACCGCCCGCGTGACGATGATGCCGAGACCGCGGCAGAACGCAGCGAGCTCGGCTGTGTTGGTGTCGATGATGTCGCCCGTCAGGAGCTCATCGCCAACAGTGAGCAGATGGGCCGCGATCGTGGTCACGCGCCCTATCATCGGCGAATTGCGTGCAGACGCACAACGCGCGCCTCACGCAAGCCTCGACGCGCACACGAAGGTTGACTCGTCAGCACATCAACCGATGGGGTGGGGTATAAAAACGCCGGTCGAAACCTTTCCGGGGCCCGCGGGGGTCCGCTAGGATGGATTATCGTGCGAATCCGCTATGCCGCGAAAACCGACGTGGGCATGAAGCGCTCCCACAACGAGGATTACTTCTCCCTCATTGAGGACGAGAAGATGTTCCTCGTCGCTGACGGAATGGGCGGCCATGCGTCGGGCGAAGTTGCGAGCAAGCTCTCCGCCGAGGTCATCAGCGAGTTCTATCAGCACAGCAAGGACATGGACGCCACCTGGCCGTTCCGCTACGACCCCTCGCTGTCCTACCCCGAAAACCGCATGGTCGCGGCGATCCGGCTGGCCAACGCCCGGATCTTCGACACCGCGCAGAAGAACCCCAACCTCCGCGGGATGGGCACGACGATCGTCGGCGTGATGTTCGTCGGCGAGTACGCCTACGTCGCCCACGTCGGCGACTCGCGTTGTTACCGCGTCGCCGACGGCAAGATCGAGCAGCTGACCCGCGACCACTCGCTGCTCGAGGACTACAAAGACGCCCGCCCCGATATGAGCGAGGAAGAGGCGAAGAACTTCCCGCACAAGAACGTGATCACGCGGGCGCTCGGCATGCGCGACACGGTCGTCGTGGACATCGCGAAGTACCAGGTCAACGACGGCGACATGTTCCTGCTCTGCTCGGACGGCCTGAGCGGCATGGTCACCGACGAGGTGATCAACAAGAGCGTGAACGATGCGGGCAACCTGGAGGAAGCGGTCGCGGAGCTGATCGACGGCGCCAACCGCAACGGCGGCAACGACAACATCACGGCGATGTTGATCCAGTGCAACCTGTAGGCACGGGCGTCGTCTTCTTCTTCCTTCTTCTAGTACGGTGGGATCCCGGGGCGCGCCCGGGAGAGGGGTGGTGAGAGGTGGAAACGGAGACCCGCGAGCGGCGCAGCGAGCCGCGGCACAAGACCCATCTCGAGGTCGACTACGCCGCCGACAGCACGTTCATGTACGCCTACATCACGGACATCTCGTCGACCGGCATCTTCGTCGGCACCGAGGAGCTGCAGCCCGTGGGCACGATCCTGCAGCTGCGGTTCTCACCGAGCTCGGAGTCGACGCCGATCGAGGTCGAGGGCGAGGTCATGTGGAACACCGAGCGCGCGACCGAGGACGCGACCCCGGGGATGGGGATCCGGTTCACGGACATGGGCGAGAAGACGCGCCTGCGCGTGCTCGAGATCGTTCGCAAGATCGCGTACTTGGCGGATGAGTCCGACAACTGAGTCGTCCTCGTAGGCGCTCAGCTTTGGTGTGGCTCAACGACGCGATGGTGGGTCTCGGTGAGGCCCGCGGGGCTCTGGGAGGAAGGGCGGGGCGCTCTAGACCCCCAAAAGCACGGCAGCAACCCACGCGCGTGTCGCCGAGGGCGTGAACTCGGAGTTCTCGCGTGTGCCTGCGATAAACGGCACGAACACGAGAAAAAAATCAGAAGTCGAGCGTGATGGTGCCGACCGGCGCCTGCGGGTCGGGGGTGGCGAGCGCGCCGACCTGGGCGGCGTCGTGACCGCTCGCGCGCAGGTCGGCGACGAGCGCGGGCGCCCTTGAAGAGGGCACGCACAGCAGCAGGCCGCCGCTGGTCTGGGCGTCGGCGGCGAGCAGGGTGAGCGCGCGCTGCTCTGCGCCGCGGCGCTGGAGGGCGCCCTTGGACTCGATGAACTCGAGGTTCTTGCGGCTGCCGCCGGGGACGCAGCCAGCCTCGGCGTGGGCCCGCGCGCCGGGCAGGAGCGGGAGCGCGGCGACCTCAATGACGGCGCGCAGGCGCGAGTTCACGAGGATGTTTCGAAGGTGTCCCAAGAGCCCGAAGCCGGTCACGTCGGTGCACGCGGTGACGCCGTGCTCGCGCCCGTGCGCGAGCGCCTGGCGATTGAGCGTGGTCATGCTGGCGACCGCGGCGTCGAGCTCGCCGGGCCGCGCGAGCCCGCGTTTGAAGGCGGTGGTGATGACGCCGGTCCCCAGCGGCTTGGTGAGCACGAGCACCTGACCCGCGCGCGCGCGGTTGTTGCTGAGCATGGCGCCCTCGTCGACCTCGCCGGTGACCGAGAGGCCGAACTTCAGCTCCGCGTCGCGCACGCTGTGACCGCCGACGATCGCGACGCCCGCGGCTTCACACACGCGCTGGCCGCCGCGGAGGATGTCCTGCAGGACCGAGAGCGGGAGCTGGTCGTCCGGGAAGAACACGAGGTTGAGGGCGAAGCGCGGCGCGCCGCCCATGGCGTAGACGTCAGAGAGCGAGTTGCACGCCGCGATCGCGCCGAAGGTCGCGGGGTCGTCGACGAGCGGCGTGATCACGTCGACGGTCATCACGGCCGCCGGGCCGCCGCCGGTGGTGCGCACGACGGCCGCGTCGTCGCTGCCGTCGTGCCCGACGATGACGTCAGCTGCAGCCGCAGCGGAGCCCTTCGCGGATCGATGACCCGCGTCTGCAGAGTCCGTGGAGGAGGCTCCGCGCGCGCCAGCGTGTGTGGGTAGGGGCTGGCGCAACCCCGCGAGGACCTCGACCAGGTCACCGAGCCGGAGCTTCGCGGCTCACCCGCCTCCCCGCGCGAATTGAGTCAGGCGAACGGCTTGTTGTGCGTCGGACATGCCCGGCACTCTACACAACCTCGACGCTTGGCGACGAGCGCTTGACTTCACGCCCGCGACGGTTCCGGGCTACGGTTAGCGGACATGGGGAAGCCCGGCTCAGGACGCTCGTATGTCATCGGGACCGCCGGGCACATCGACCACGGCAAGACCAGCCTGGTCAACGCGCTGACGGGCGTCGACACCGACCGACTGTCGGAGGAGAAGCGCCGCGGGATCACCATCGAGCTGGGCTTCGCGCCGTGGAAGCTCGCCAGCGGCGCGATCGTCAGCATCGTCGATGTCCCGGGTCATGAGGGCTTCGTCCGCACGATGGTCGCGGGCGCGGGCGGGATCGATCTCGTGCTGCTGGTGGTCTCGGCCGAGGACGGGGTGATGCCGCAGACCCGCGAGCACATCCACGTGTGCTCGCTGCTGGGGGTCAAGCGCGGCGTCGTCGCGCTCACGAAGATCGACCGGCTCGAGGACGACGCGGGCGAGGGCGAAGAACACGACGAAGCGGCGGTCGCGGAGGCGATCGAGCTGGCGAGCGTCGACGTCCAGGAGGCGCTCGACGACACCGTGTTCGCGGACGCGCCGATCGTCCCGTGCTCGGCGGTGACGGGGGCCGGCCTCGACGCGCTGCGCAGCGCCGTGCGCCGACTGCTGAAGACGCTGCCAGGGCGCCCGACCGCCGACCTCCCGATCCTGCCGATCGACCGCGCGTTCGTGATCAAGGGCCACGGGACGGTGGTGACCGGCACCCTGCTGACGGGCACCATGCGCGCGAGCGATCCGCTCACGCTCGTCCCCGTCGGCGCGCGCCGGGAGCCGCGGCCGCTGCGAGTGCGCAGCGTTCAGGTCCGCGGCGACGAGACCGGCCGCAGCCGCGCCGGCACCCGAACCGCGCTTAACCTCGCGAGCATCGCGACCCACGAGCTGCGCCGCGGCGACGTCATCACGTTGGGCGATCGGGTGGCGCGCAGCGACGTCCTGCACGCGGCGGTCGAGCACCTGCCGCACGACCCGCACGCCTGGAGCTCGCGCACGAGCGTCGAGCTGTGCGCCGGGACAGCTCACTGCACCGCGCGCCTCGATCCGCTGATCCGCGACGGTGACGGTGACGAGACCACCGGCGCCATCGAGATCGCGCCGGGTCAGTCGGGCGTGGTCCGGCTCCGGCTCGACGTCCCGATCCCGGCGTGGGCGGGGATGCGGGTGATCCTCCGCGGCTTCCACGACGCCAGCGCGAGCGGGCCGCAGCGCGTGCACGGCTACACGCTCGGCGGCGGCGTCGTGCTCGATCCGATGCCCTCGAGCGGACGCGGGCAGCGACCGCGCTGGCGAGCGCTCGCCACCCAGCTGCGCCACGGGAGCGCGGAGGATCGGGCGCTCGCGCTGCTCGAGGACGCCGGCGCGCTCGGGATCTCGCGGGCCGAGCTGACGCTGCGCGCGGGCCTGGTGGACGCGGCCCTCGACGAGGCGCTCGCGCCGCTGCTCGCCGGCCCGAGACCGACCGCCGTCACGCTCCCGAACAATCGCTACGTGACCGAGGCAGTGCTGCCGCCGCTCACCCGCCGCGCGATCGAGCTCGTGGACCAATTCCACGAGGCGCAGCCGGTCCAGCCGGGCATGAGCCGCGCCGCCGTCGAGCGCTCGATCCCGGGTCGCGTCGCCCCGGAGGTCGTGGCGATCGCGATCGATCGCGCGGTCACGGACGAGTCGCTCTACCCGGTCGGGGATCAGGGTCTGCTCGCGCGCCCGGGCAAGGGCCCCGACGCCGGCTACGCGCCGAGCGTGCAGCGCGTGCTCGATCAGTACGCGGGCGCCGGGATCGAGCCGCCGACCGTCAAGCAGGTCGAGGCCGCGACCGGGCTGCCCTCACGCCGCGTGATCGAGGCCCTCAGCCTTCTGCAGAAAGCCGGCGCGCTGGTCCGCGTCACCCACGAGCTGTCGATGGCGCGCGAGAGCCACGAGCAGCTCGTCGACCGCGTGCGCGCCCACCTCGGCGCGCGCGGCGAGCTCGATGTCCAGGCGCTGAAGGCCATGACGGGGCTCTCGCGCAAGTTCGTGGTGCCGCTGCTCGAGCACTTCGACCGGATCGGCGTGACGCGGCGCGAGGGCGACCGCCGCGTCCCGGGCCCGCGCGCCTGAGCCCCATCGGACATCAGCGCCCAACACTCGACGCAGCGCGAGGGCGAGCGCCGCGTCCCGATCCCGCGCGCCTGAGCCCCGGGCCAACACCTGACCTCTCGGACATCATCACCCAGCGCGCAGCGCCCGACCCAGCGCCTCGGCGAGCGCCGCGTCCTCCTCGGGCGCGACCGCGCGAAGATCTAGCAGCACCTCGTCGGCCTGCACGCGCGTGATCACGGCGGGCTCGCCGAGCCGCAAGCGCTTGGCCAGGGCCGACGCCGTGAGCCCCGCAGGCCGCGGGAGGATCAGCGCGACGCTCTCGAGCGTGTCGCCCGGCAGGGAGCCGCCGCCGATCGCCGCTCGCGTCGACTTGGTTTGAACATTACTTTCAAGACATCCTGTCGCAAGCGCCAGCTTCCGCGCGCGCTCCCGCAGCCGCGTGACCGTCGCGGCCGCCATGCGATGCACTGGGAGCGCCGGGCGCTCGGCCTGCGCGTGCGCAGCCAGCGTGGCGTGGAGCGCCGCGAGCGTGCACTTGTCCGGCCGCAGCGCCCGCGCCATCGGGTGCCGACGACAGCGCTCGACGAGCGCGGCGCGCCCCGCCATCACGCCGGCCTGCGGTCCGCCGAGCAGCTTGTCGCCGCTGCACGTCACGAGGTCCACGCCCGCCGCCAGGTAGTCCTGAATCGTCGGCTCCTGACCCGGGACTCCGCGCCCCAGCGAGCCGGAGCCGAGGTCGGCGATCAACGGCACGCCGCGCGCGCGCGCCAGCTCGGCCAGCGCGCGCAGCTCGACGCTGGCGACGAAGCCCTCCTGCCGGAAGTTGCTCAGGTGCGCCCACAGGATCGCCGACGGCGGGTCGTCCCCCGCGAGCGCGCGCTCGTAGTCCCGCAGGTGAGTTCGGTTCGTGCTGCCGATCTCGTGGACGCGCGCGCCGGCGGCCGCCGCCATCTCGGCGACGCGGAAGCGATCGCCGATCTCGACCATCTGCCCGCGCGAGAGCACGACGCCGCCGGGCAGGCCGAGCGCGGTGCAGGCGAGCAGCACCGCCGCGCCGCCGTTGTTGACCACGTGCACATCCTCGGCGCCGAGCAGCGCGCGCGCGAGCGGTCGGATCCTCGAGAAGCGTGACCCCCGGCGCCCGCTCTCCAGGTCGATCTCGAGATCGCAGTAGCCGGCCGCGCCGAGCATCGCCGCGCGCGCCCGGTCCGAGATCGGCGCGCGCCCGATGTTGGTGTGCAGGATGACGCCTGTCCCGTTGATCACGCGCCGCGGGTGAGCGCGCAGCAGCTGGTCGAGGCGCGTCGTGAGCAGCTTCGCGAGCGTGTCGACGTCGGGCACCTGCGCCGCGTCGATCCGCCCGCTCGCCGCCTGCAGCTGGGCGCGCAGGTCCGCGATCGCCTCCTGGACCACGCGCTTTTTGATCACCGCGGCGGCCGAGTGCTCGCGCAGCGGACTCGCCGCGAGCACACGATCGACCTTGGGAAGCCGCGCGAGCGGTGACGTCACACTGGGCACGCGCGCACGCTATCGCGTCAACCATGGAGCCACAACAGCGCGCTCAAGACCGCGAACATCACCATCGCGACCAAGGGGATCACGAGATCGCGCGAGCGCCCCTCGCCGCCGTGCTCGTCACCTACGCCGCGGGCGCGGGCCGTGTAGCGCGTCATCGTGAACTCGCCTGCCTGCTCGAGGGCCTTGAACACGAGCGAGTTGGGGTGCGAGACCTCGAGCGTCACGCCGCCGACCTGAAAGCGTCGGCCGTGGTCGAGGAACACTGGCCCGGTGACACGCGTCGTGCCGTCGAGGAACACGCCATTCTTGCTGTCGAGGTCCTCGAGCCAGAGCCCGTCCTCGGCGACCTGCAGACGCGCGTGCCGACGGGAGACATCGCTATCGCGAAGCGTGACCGAGGCCTCGCGCGCGCGCCCGACGATATGCACCCCCGCGACGAGCGAGTGCACTCGATTGGCGGTCGGGCCGTCGCATTCGCGCAACGACGCCAACACGCCGTCGCGCTCATCCTCGACCTCGACCTCGTCCTCGTCGGCTCCGTGCTGCTGTTGGTCGGTCACCGCCCCAGGCCTCCTCGCCGCTGCGCGTCCGGTGTCACGCCGGCGTCACTGTGCACGGGGATCCACCGTTGTTCGAAGAAACACGCGAGCGCGCCGTCATCTCCAACCCGCGCCGTCACCGGTCCGCGACCGCCACGTCGCTCGGCGCGTTGTTGGCAGCGCTTGATCGCCGCCCGCGCTTGTTCACGCGACGGGAACAAACACGAGCTTCGCGACGCTTCGGCCCGTCCCAGAAACCCGCGCCGTCTCAAGAGCTGCCGGAGCGCGACGACGTGCGGACCCTCGCTCGCCCGGCTCGTCTCGACGCGCACCACCGTGTCGACGCCGATCGACTCCAGCAGCTGCGGCCACCGCGTAGGCGAGAGAACGGGATCGCGAATGCAGGCCGCGCGTGGGAGATCACTCCCTGAGTTTTTCACTCGCGCAATCACCGCGACCTCCCTCGTCCGTCCGACAGCGATCCAAGCCTCCAATTCTGTCGACGGCTTCGGCGCCCAAACCAACTGCAGCGTGCCGACGACGATGACCGCGAGCCCCGCCGCGACGGGAGGAATTCCGCAAACGTGGGCCCGCGCCTCGACACGCTCGCCGAGATACCGCGCGCTCGCGCGCGCGATCACCAGGACTCCCGCGACGCCGATCAGGACTCGTGGTGAGAGCACCGGCAGCCGGGCAAACACCGCAGAGACGTCGAGCACCAAGGTCGCGCCGAGCGCGGCCGGATCCAAGGCCGCGGACCCAGCCCACGGCAGCGCGCTGACCCCGAGCAGGCCGAGCGGCACAACCCACAGCGTAAACACCGGTATTGCCAGACAATTCGCCAGAATTCCGTAGAGAGAGACCGTTCCGAAGTGCCATAGCGCTACCGGCGCGGTCGCCCAGACCACGGAGACGCTCTGCCGCCAAAGACCGGCCGGCGTCGCCGGGTGCACGATCACCGCCATGGCCGTGACCGAGAGCTGGAAGCCGGGCGAGAGCGCCCACCACGGGTACAACGCCAACAACACGGCGGCGGCGACCAGCAACTGGGTCATCCCGTGCGCCGGCCGGCCCACCGCGACCGCGGCTTGAAGCAGCAGGAACATCGCAGCCGCGCGAACTGCGGATGGGGACGCGCCCGTCAGCCCGACATAGGCCAGCACTGGCAAGCATGAGAGCAGCGCGGCCGTTCGCGGCGAATTCCCCAAAAGCAGCGCGATTCGCAGCAACAGACCACGAACGAGCAGCGCGGCAATGCCCACATGCAGCCCGCTGACCGCCAACAGATGGCCGAGTCCGGCCTCTCGGAGGTGCGCGCGCTGATCCCCCGGCAAACTGCGGCCGAGACCGAGCGTGACGGCCGCGACGAACGATCTCGATGTAGACCCGCGGGACGCGTCCCAAGCCCGGTGGCGAAGCGACGCGATCGCGGCCCAGTAGGCGCTTCGGATCCCTGGCTCGGCGTCGCCAGCGGGCCAAATCCGCTCGAGCTCGGCGACCGCGTCGACGCCGAGTCGCCGCGCCAATTGGTGTGGATGCATCGAACCGGGGATCCACTGCCCGTAATCAGCCGCGTGAAGCTCGCGCACCTGCGCCCACACTCGCTGCCCGGCCGATAACGGACAGGCCGAGGGAGGCACGCTCAGCCGCACACGCACCGTCGGGGCAGCCAGCGCGTGCGCGGTCAGCCGGCACCACGGACCCGGCTCGCTCGCGCCTTCGACCTCGAGCAAGACGAGCTCACCAGCGTCCAGGGCCGCGGCGAACGCTGCCGAACCCGCGATCACCGGCCTCGTCTGCGCCATCCAGCCGCGGCCTGCGCCCAAAAGGATAGCGATCCCCAAGAGCAGCGCGGCGCGAACGCGTGGCGACGAACGCGATGTCAAGGTCCATAAACACGCAATTGCCGCGATCGCGAAACCGACGCGGAGCGCTCCCACAGCGGCGATTGGCTCGAGCGTGCGCGTAGCCGCGAGGGCTCCGCCGATCAACGCGAGACAAAAACCGAGGGCAAGCGCGAGCGTCCGCATTGTACGGAGGTTCGGCCCACAGGCGTCGGTGTTGCGGCAGGAGGCCCGCAGCGGGAACGACGGTATGTCGGCCAGCGCGCATACGGTCGCGTCCCCGAGCCGAACCTCGGACGCTCGCCGTCGCACATACGCGCCGGCCGTTGGCCCCAACTTTTTAAAGTTGCCCGAAACGCATCACGAAATTGCAAGCGCTGGCCACGAAGACCTACACTAGGCCCAATCGTGCCGCTGACGAAGATCTGGACCGCTATCCTCGCAGTGCTCGCAACGGCTTTCCTCGCGGGCATGCTCCTGTTGTCCTCCGGCGCCGCCGGCGGGTTCTCCTCCGCCGATCGTGCCGCGATCCGGGCGACCACCGAGGCCGGTGTAGCCGCGCTGGCCGCCGAGATTCACGCGTCTCCGGTGTCACGGGCCCCGGCGCTCCTCCAGGATCCCAAGCTCAAACAAGTGCTTGGGACCCAGAAGGTGGAGGACGGTGAAGACAGGGACGACCTCCCACCTCTGCAAACTGTGTTCGTCGACGTGGCGAACCAGATGCTCCTGAGCGAGTACCCGCAGATGACCGTCGCCCTGGTCAATAAGGAAGGTGAATCAATCGCCAGCTCGGGCGTCGGCGGCGACCTGATCTCCGAGGTCTCCGAGATGCCGCTCGTCAAAGAGATGGGCGCGGACAAAGAGGAGCAGTTCTCGGCGACGCTGGGCTCCAAGCTCCACGTCGTCAAGGTCTCCGAGGCCGATGACCAGGGCCGGCGCTTGATCGCGATTCAAGAGCTCAACATGGGCGCGGGCTCGTTCCTGCGGACGGTGCTCGGCACGGAGAACCCCGCCGGGATCGTGCGCGACGGCAACCTGCTCGGCTCAGTGATCGGCGACCAGCCCGTCGAGGCCGAGATCCGCAACCTCGCCGATACCCACAGCTCGAGCGCGCCCGGCACCGGCGCGAGCGACGTGTTCACGGTCGGCGAGGGTCTCAATGGGCGCGTCGGCGCCATCGGCCGCGTCCCTGGTCCTGCGGGCGCGGGCAAGACCGGCACCGTGCTGGTCGTCGTCTCCGCCAACACGGTCGCCGCCAAGCAGACCAACCTCGCGTCGGCGCTGTCAGCCGCGCAAGAGGGCGGCACGCTCAGCGCGCTCAACTGGCCGCTGCTGCTCGGCTTGCTCGCCGTCAGCCTGTTCCTCGGTCTGTACCTCCCGCAGCTCGAGGCCATCGCGCCGGTCAAGCGTCTGACTGCGGAGTTCCGCGCGATGCTGCAGGGCACCCAGCAGCAGCTGTTCTACGACACCTACAACGGCCCGATCGGCGAGCTCGCGCAGTCCGCCGTCGCCTACCACGAGACCCTGCGCGCCAGCCTGCAGGCCGGTGAGTTCGAGGGTGACGACGGCAGCCATACGGGCAGCCGCCCCCGCACCCGGCTCCGCACCCGCAGCCACGGCCGCGTCCGCACGGGCGCCCAGCCCAAGCCGCAGGTCAACGCGCCCGAGCCCAAGCCGGCCGGCGTCGATCCGGACGAGCAGCCGACCATGGCGCATCAGGCCGTGGGTCGCGGACCTGGCTTCTTCACCATGCCGGCGACCAAGCCGCTGCGCTCCCGCGAGACGGTCATCGGCAACCTGATGACGATGGACGATCAGCCGTCCAACGAGTCCTCGAACAAAGACAACGCCGAGCGCGAGGCGTACTACCAGAACGTCTTCGAGGAGTTCATCAAGTTCAAGGTCGAGAACAACGAGCCGATCGACAACTTCACGTACGAGAAGTTCGCCCAGAAGCTGCGCGCGAACACGGCCACGCTGATGAAGCGCCCGGACGTCAAGGACGTGCAGTTCTCGGTCTACCTCAAGGACGGCAAGGTCGCGCTCAAGGCCCGCGTCGTCCGCGGCTAGCCGATCAGCTGACCCTTCGGTCACGTCTGTTATCCTCCGGCGCGTATGGCCTTCCTCCGGATCGCTCAAGTCGGGCACCCTGTCCTGCGCGCGCCGACCCGCGAGGTCCCGCGCGAGGAGCTGCTCAGCGCCGAGTTCCAGCGCTTCATCGATGACCTCGTCGACACCATGCACGAGGCCAACGGCGCCGGGCTCGCCGCCAACCAGGTCTACCGCTCGGTCCGCGTGTGCGCGATCGAGGTCAAGGACAACCCGCGCTACCCCTACAAGCCGAACATCCCGCTGACGATCCTCGTCAACCCGAAGCTGACGCCGATCGGCGAGACGAAGTTCGACAACTACGAGGGCTGCCTCTCAGTCCCCGACCTCCGCGGCGTGGTCCCGCGCTACGCCGAGCTGCGCGTGCAGGCCCTCGATCGCCACGGCGGCGAGATCGACCGGGTCGTCCGCGGGATCACGGCGGGCACCTTTCAGCACGAGGTCGACCACCTCGACGGCAAGCTGTTCCTCGATCGCGTCGCCGACACCACCACGCTGTGCACGTGGAAGGAGTTCGCGCGTCACCACGAGTCGGGTTTTCGCGAGCGCGTGAAAGCGATCGTCGATCGCTACGGCTCGTGAGCACGGCGATCACCGCCGAGCCCGGGCCCGGCGGCAGGTGAGCCGCGCGAGCGGCGTTTCGAGGCGTTTCGCGGCGTCCTGGACGCCCGAGGCCGGCGGCGCGCGACGAGCGATGGTATGTTTCCGGCCGCGATCCTCGTCGGTCGTAGACGGCGATCGCCCGCTCCCACTCCCCGTGAAGCTTCGGTCGGAAATACCCTCCACGCGGCGGTACACGCTGGGGCTCGTCCTCTCGCTCGGGCTCCACGCCCTCCCCGCGTTCCCGTGGAGCTTCTTCGGTCTCGGCTTCGACATGGACGTCGAGCTGCCGGAGTTCGAACTCACGGCCATCGAGCTCACCGACATCGACGCCAGCTTCGGCGAGGAGCCCGAGCCCGAGCCCACCCCTGAGCCCCTGGCGATCCCGGAGGCTGCCCCGCCGCCCCCCGCTGACACCCCCGAGGAGGGCGTCGGGCCAGAGGTCAAAGAGGAGGAGGAGGAGAAGGAAGAGCCCAAGCCGTTTGGGGAGAAGAAGGCCAAGCTCGACAAGGTCGGCCCGCCCAACGCCTACGCCTTCGCGTTCTTGGCCGCGCGCAAGGCCTCGAAGCTCAAAGCCGCGCCGCAGCTCGTCGAGCTGATGGCCGCGCTGCCCGACTTCATCTACATCGTCGACGGCGGCGGCTTCAACGTGCTGCGCGACTTCGACTACCTGGTGATCGCCAGCCCCAACCCCCGCGCCATCAACGCGACCTTCGTCGCGGTCAAGTACCGGCTGTCCCAGCCCGAGATGCAGTCTGGCCTGACCCGCGCGGCCGCGGCCGCCGGCGAGAACGTCGAGTGGGTCCAGCAGCGCGGCGTGCTCGTCGGCGATCCCAAGCCGGTCAGCGGGCGCGACCACGACCCGCGCGTGTTCGTCTTCCTCAACAACAAGACCGCGATCTACGTGCGCCGCGAGTTCCTGCCGGCGGTCCTCGCCAAGCACGGCAGCGAGGACGCCGAGGACGAGGACGCCGGCGCGGTGGATGACTCGAAGTCCATGGCCGACTTCGTCGCCAACATGACGAGGCTGCGTCGCTTCGCCAGCCGCGAGCCCAACGCCGCCGTGATCGCCACGGTCAAGGACATCCGCAGCAAGATCCGTAAGGGCACCGCCACGTTCACGATCCCCGACGCCCTAGAGCTCATGGTCGAGGCCAGCGACACCCCCGAGGTCGTCATCAAGCTCGACGTGGTCAAGAAAGACGAGGCCAAGCAGCTCGTCCAAGAGTGGAACGAGGACCTGCCCAAGCTCATCGACAAGGTGCCCTTCGTCGTCCGCCCGCTCGTGCGCGGGCTGTACGAGGGCATCGAGGTCGAGCAGAGCCGCCAGCAGGTGACCCTGCGCAGCCAGTTCTCCGAGACCCAGGTCTCGATGCTGCTCAGCCAGGCGACCAAGGGCACGCGCAAGATCGCCGAGCGCAACAAGCAGCTCGCCGGCATGGACGAGCGCGCGAAGCAGCGCGAGACGATCTGGAAGGCGCGCAAGAACGGCAAGCTGACCCCCAGCGAGGCGCTTGAAAAGCTGCGCGAGGAGGAAGAGGCCAAGGCCGCCGGCGGCGCGTCCGGACCCGCGCGAGACCCCCTCGAGGTCGGGCCGAAGAAGCCCCGCCCCGGCGTGAAGCCGCCGGCGGGCGGGGGCTGAGCGCCTGCTCCCGGGTCTTCTCTAAAAGCCGATGCCGAGCTGGTAGCGCTTCACGACCGGGCTCTTCTGCGGGTTCTCGCTCCAGCAGCCGCGGGCCGGGTCGGTGAGCCCGCGCGGCTCGAGCTCGGCGAACATCTCGACGACCTTCTCGTAGTCGAGCTTCTTCATGGCCGCGAGCTCCGCCGCCGTGATACCGACGACGGTCAGAAACAGCAGCGAGCCGAAGGGCGTCTCGATCTTGCCGAGCGTGGTGTCGGGGACCAGCGCGACCGCCGTGAGCGCCGTGTCGCCGCCGTAGACGATCGGGCCGCCGAGGTCGATCCGGTGCCCGGTGTCGAAGCCCTCGCGGGTGGTCAGGACGTGCCGACCCAGCGCTTGGAGAAACCGCAGCGGCCACGCCGGCGGGCGCTCCTCGCCCTCTTCTCGAGGTGTCCGCATGGTCAGCTCAAAACCAAAGCCGGAGATCTCGGGGACGTTCGAGGTCTTTTCGAACAGCTCGCTGAGCCCGTAGGTGACGAAGTGCCAGTGCCGCGGCTCCGCGCCCTCGAGCACCGAGATCGCCGGCAGCGGGCTCTGGCTCTCGAGCTCGTAGGCCGTGCGGCTGGCGAACTGGTGCGGGACCTGCCCCGGGTAGCGCAGCCCGATCAGCTGGTCGATCGCCGCCCAGCCCGGCGCGACCAGCTCGACCTCTCGCTCGTGGTTTCCTCGGTCGCCTGCGCTCATGCCGTGCGCTCGAACTCTCGCAGGAATTCACACAGCTCGCGCACGCCCTGCTCGGGGAAGGCGTTGTAGATCGAGGCTCGCAGGCCGCCGACGGTGCGGTGGCCCTTGAGGTTGCGCAGGCCGGCGTCGGCCGCGGCCGCGACCAGGCGCTTGGTCATCGCGTCGCGCTCGCCCTCGGCGACGCCGCCGAGCGTCCAGGTCACGTTCATCAGCGAGCGGCTGCCGGGGCGCGCGTGCGGGGTGTAGAGCGAGCTGTCCTCGAGGACATCGTAGAGCAACTTCGCCTTGCGCTGGTTGATGACGCCCATGGCCGCGACGCCGCCCTGGTCGCGCAGCCACTCGAGCATCAGCTTGAGCACGAGCACGCCGAAGGTGTTGGGCGTGTTGTAGAGGCTCGGCTTCTTGGCGTGCGTCGCGTAGCGCAGGTACTTGGGCACGACGCCGGCCGGCGCGCGCTCGAGCAGGTCCTTGCGGACGAACACCAGCGTCACGCCCGAGGGCCCGAGGTTCTTCTGCGCGCCCGCGTAGCCCAGGCCCACGCGCGAGAGCGCCATCGGCCGCGAGCCGATGTGGCTCGAGCAGTCGATCACGAGCGGCACGTCCCCGGCCAGCGCCGGCAGCTCGGCGTACTCGGTCCCGCGGACCGTGTTGTTGCTCGTGATGTGCACGTAGCTGGCGCCCGCGTAGGCCTCGGGCGACGGCAGCTCGGGGATGTGATCGTGCTTGCTCGCCTCGGAGCTGGCGATCACGCGCGTCTCGCCGAGCTGCCTCGACTCGATGATCGCCTTCTCGGACCAATTGCCGGTGTCGACGTAGCAGGCCGGCTTGCCCTCCTGGCGCAGGTTCATCGGCACGGTCACGAACTGCAGGCTCGCGCCGCCTTGGAGGAACAGCACCTGGTGCGTCTCGGGGATCCCCAGGACCTCGTGGCAGAGCCGCGTCGCGCCGCTGTTGATCGCCTCGTAGTCGGCGGAGCGGTGCGAGATCTCGAGGATGCTCAAGCCCGTCCCGTCGGCCTCGCGGGCGTGTCCGTCTTTCCGCAGCTCACGGATCGCCTCCGACGCGCGTTCGAACACGACCGGCGGGAGGATCGCCGGGCCGGCGGAGAAATTGCGAATCACCTGCTTCGACATAGCGCCGGCACGGTAGCCCGACGCGCGCGCGCGCGGGACCGGCTGACGCCCGCAGCACGCGTGAGAAGGGTCGCCCGCGCGACTCGTCAGACGATTCCGCGCGAGCGCTCGCCGGGCGGCGCGCCGACACAGCGCGCCGCCCGAGCTTGTCACCCAGACGTCACGGGAGCACGCAGATCCCGACGCTCTCGAGGCCTGGCGGCTCCTGCCCCTCGTTAAACCACGGCGTGCACTGCTTGCCGTCGATGCAGTTGTCCGCCTCGCCGAGGTCGCAGACCGGCGAGCAGCAGAACTCTGAGTCGCAGCTGGGCAGCACGCCCGAGGCCATGCAGAACAGCCCGGCGTTGCAGGCGTTGGCGAACGCGCAGGGCGAGCCCTCCGGCGCCATGTCGCCGCTCGCGTTCAGGGCGCAGATGAAGCCCAGGCCCTCGGGGTGCGGCAGGCACAGGTCGTCGCCGGGGCAGTTCTGAATCAGCGGGTCGCAGTTGTCGAGGCAGAGGTTGAGCACGCCGTCGTTGACGATCGTGCAGAACGTCCCGGTAGGGGCGCACTGCGGTGACTCGGGGTTACCGGTGCACAGCTCGACGCAGACGCCGAAGCCGGTGTCGGGGTCCTGGTTCCAGCACATCGTGCCCTTGTCGCAGGTGTCGTTGCCGGTGAGGCCCTCCATCGTGCACTCGTCGCCGTGCTGACCGCTGCCCATCAGCTCGACGCACTTGGTCGAGTCCCAGGCGCCGTCGCCGTTCTCGTCCCAGGCGGCGCACTTCTCCCCGTCGGCGCAGTCCTGCGCGAACACGTCGCACTGCACCGAGCCCGAGGGCGTGTCGCTGTCGCAGATGAACTCGCAGGCCCCCGTCGTCTCGCCGTCGCCGTCGCCGTCGCCGTCGCCGTCGCCGTCACCGTCGCCGTCGCCGGGACCCGCGGTGCCGCCGTCGTCATCGTCGTCGTCGCCGTTGTCGTCGTCGTCGTCGTCGTCATCGTCGTTCGCGCCGGTCGGCGACCCGTCGGTCGACGAGGCCCCCTTGCCGTCGCCGCCGCAGCCGCTCAGCGACATGGCCGAAAAGACAAGTACACCTGCAGTCAGCACAGCCCACGGCCGGCCGCCAAGAATCCAAACCTGACTCATGAGTATCCTCGCGATCCCGGGGCGCATCTCGTCAGATCACGCCTCGGTCGGTCCCCGGAAGACCCGCCGCTGCTCGGTCCGTGATCCGACAGGACGCCCGCCGACAGACGCTCCAGGTCCCTGGAGGAGCGCGGCGGCAGACGAACGTGTCGTCGTGGATGACTCCGAGCCGATCGTAAATAGATTTTAAAACTTAAACAAGTATTAAAACTTAGTTACTTATTAATTCTTAAATAATTAATATAAATATTATTTGGTTTCAGGTTTTGTAATTTAAATTAAATTTCCTCGGACGTAGAACGCCCCTCACCGATACAGACAAGCGTTCGAGCCGGTTTGTGTCAGCCGTCGCCGCCGATTGTGCGCGCAACCGCGCGATTCCGCGCGCGCTGAATGCTGACCGCGGCCTCGGCTGGGCGTCGCGGGGCGGCGCGGGCGGGCTAGCGCCCGCCGCACTTGCGGTCACGCTTGCCGCACTTGATCCGCACGTGGATGTGCCGGTCGTGGCCCTTGGCGTGCCGGACGATCCCGAAGTTCGTGTTCGGCTTGTGCGGCCACTGGATCCACTTGGACAGCTCCTCTTTACTCGCGCCCGCCGCTCGCGCCGCTTTGTACAGCCGTCGCTGGAGCTTGTAGCTGAGGAAGATGTACTGGACCTCCCCAGACTCGAGGAAGGCGTGGACCAGCTTCCATGAGAGGTTCCAGTCGATGTCGCCGGTGGAGCGCGGCTCGGCGCCCTTGATCCCGGAGCGCACCGGCAGCCGGACGTCGATGTCGCGACCGCTCTGGTGAGAGCGATGCGGACGGAAGCGCCCGCCCTTGCGCTTGCTGACCGCGCCGACGACCACGGGCTTCTCGTAGCCCGAGCGGTGCTTGAACTTCACCGCCGCGACCATCAGCTGCTTGATCGTCTTGCTCGAGCCGTAGCAGTACTCGGGCCGTCGGCAGGAGAGCACGCCGCCCTTGGTCGGGACCGAGACGCCGTTGATCAGGTAGCCCTTGTTCGGCTTGCCGACGCTGACGCCGCTCGAGCGGACCTTGATGCGCGCGAGCTTGCGCGCGAGATCTTTCTCGGAATTGGCGGAGGCGCTGGCCGCAGCATCACCTGCCCCTTCGACCTCATCGCCCCCGCCGCCCGCGTTCTTGCGGCTGCCGGAGGGCTCGACCCAGACCTTCAGCGACTTGCCGGCGATCATCTTCGCCTTGGGGTTCCACTTGCGGAGGTCTTTTTCCTCCACATCGTGCCGACGGGCGAACTTGATCCAATTGTCGCCCTTTCGAATCTGCGCCTGGATCTCCACGCGCTGCGGCGGCGGGTCGAAGGCGTAGACCTTTAAGGTCCGACCCGCGCGGAGATACTTCTTACCGTCCGCGCCCAGCGACTTCTTGTTCCAGCGGATCAGCGCCTTGACGCTCACGTCGTAGCGCTGGGCGATCGACTGCTTGGTCTCGCCGCGGATGATCCTGTGCTTGACCCAGACGCGCTTGGGCTTCTCGGCTTTCTTCGCCTCCTCGGCCTTCTTCGCCTCCTCGGCCTTCTTCGCCTCCTCGGCGGCGGCCGCGTCGGCGTCCGGGTCCGGGATGTCCCCCACACCATCATCAGAATCATCGGGATCATCGGGATCATCGGGATCACCGAAGCTCGCGTCCTCGCCATCCGGCAGCGCGCCCTCGGCTCGCAGCTCGGCCTCGACCTTGGCGAGCGCTTGCTCGGGGTCGAGATCGCCGGAGGTCTCGGTCGCGACCGCCGGCTCTCCCTCTCCCTCGGTCGCGGAGTCTTCGAACAGCTCGTCCTCGATGAGCTCCTCCTCGGTGTCCGCCGCCGAGTCGGTCGGCGGCGCGGGCTCGCTCGCGGTGGTGCTCGGCTCGACCTCGCTCGGCGCCGGCTGGGCGTTGGTCGGCAGGCTCGTCGCCGTCGGCACGGGCGCCGAGATACAGCCGGCGACCGGCGCGATCCCGACGAGCAGGGCAGCGGCCAGGGCGGCGAGGCGAGCAGATCCCCCCGAGGAGCAGCTCCTGCGCCCCTTGAAAAAAACCTCCGCTGCCCGCCGTCGCATCATGATGGGTGGAGTGTCGCTCGTCGAGGGCCGAAGGGTCGCCCGAGCTGGATCACAGTGGATCCAGCGATGAACCGACCGGCCGGTCGCGCGGACGCGACTGCTGACAACGCGCGACCGCGCGTCGGTATTCCCGTCGTCCCGCTGTTGGACGGAGCTGCATCGCGTTTTTCCAGGCCAGAGGGCCGACCGAGCCCACGATGACCCCACGACGAACGAGATGACCTAGTCGGCCGGCGCGTCCTTGACCCCGAGCACGCGCACGACCTCGGGGTACACGCGATCCGCGAAGTACTGGCTGCCCGCCATCGTGAAGTGGATCCCGTCGTCGGCGCGCAGCGACTGATTCTTCTTCTTACCCACGTCCGCGCGCTTGAGCAGGGCCCCGTTCTCGTCCGAGGTCATGCCGGTGGTGTCGAGGTACTCCCCGCGCTCGCCGAGCTTCTCGCGCACCGCGGACTCCTGCACGCTGCGGATCAGCTCGAGCTTCTTCTCGAAGCTGCGCATCCCCATCCGCGGGAGCCCGAGCCACAGCACCTGGCGATCCTCGCCGGCGATCTCTTCGAGGAAGGCGCTCATGCGCCCGGCGTAGGCGTCATCCCACTCGTCGGTCTTCCAGTGGACGCGCTTGCCCTTACCCGACTTGTTCGTCAGGTCCTGACCGTCATTCCCGCCGAGGATCACGACCACGAGATGGGGATCGCGGGCCGCGATCTGGCGCTTGCCCTCGGCCATCCAGTCGTAGAAGTCAGGCCGCGCGAGGCCGGTCGCGCTCTTGGCCTTTCGAAAACACTTGATGTCGGGGTGGGCGTCGAGCTGCTTCTCGAGCAGCGCGCCGAAGCCGGTCGCGGCCAGGCTGTCCCCGAGGATCAACACCCGCCTCGGCAGCTCGAGCGCCGCCTCTTCGCCAGCCGCCTCCTCGCCCTCCGCCTCCGCGTCGGGGGTGGCGGCGCTCGCGGCCGCGCCCTCCGCCTCGGCGCTCGGCGCGATCGCCTGCGCGCCCTCGTCCGACGCGGACGCGCCCTCCGCCTCGGCCGGCTGCTCGGGCGCGACCTCGGCGGCGAGCGCCGTGGCCTTGGGCACCTGCGGCTGCGCGGCCGAGCCCGAAGTCGCGCTGTGTTTATCGGCGGTGCAGCCCGGCGCTAACGCGAGCATCGCCCCCATCGCGAGCGTCGCGATCGCGCGGGGCCATGGACATTTTTGAACGCCACAGGTGACGCCGACGAGTCGGGACGACGAAGCGCGGGCAACGAGCGATGACATGCAAGGCACCCTATAGCCCGGTTTCTCGCCGCTTGAAAAGAAATCAGGACAATCTCGCGGGAGCCCGCGCCGTTCGCTCGACACCGCTCCGACCGCCGCCGGGGCTGATGCAAGCCGACCACAGGACAGTACATTTCGCGATACCGGTCCGCGCCCGACCGCCCGAGCTGCGCGAAGGTTTCACCGCAGCGCGAACTTCCTGCGAACCTCCCCCCGATCCTCGCTCACGCTGCGCCAGCGCACACACCCCGCAATCGCCAACTGCGCAGGGTGGCGAGCCCGAGCCACCTATGGGAAACTCAATGAGGTCTGTCACTTACAGGAGAGCCAAGGCATGCGTTCGAATCAGCACGACACCACGACCGCTTCCTCCCTCGCCCGCTGGCGTACCGCGCGGGGCATCGTCCTCGGCGCGATCGTCCTTGCGGGTTCGATGGCCACCTCCGCCGCCATCATGTTCCGCCTCGCTGACACCGATTGCAGCGCGGCCCAGCAGGCGCGCCACGTTGAGCGCGGGTACACGTACAGCGGCGTCGGGGCGGTCATCCAGCAGCGCGGGGCCGACTCAGTCGTCATCCGTCACGTCCTCCCCAACGGTCCCGCCAACGGCGTCATCCGTGAGGGCGCGACCCTCATCAGCGTCGACGGTCAGCACCCGCAGTCGCTCGAGGCCTGGGCCATGGCGCTCCGCGGCCCCGAGGGCACCTCGGTCAAGGTCGAGGTCGCGTACCCCTGCACCGGTCACGAGACCGTGACCCTCGAGCGCAAGCTCATCCACATCCGCCGCTGATCCAGTCCCAGACCACCGCCAGTCGCCCCGCAGCTCCTTCGGGACGCGGTCTATCGCGCGGGGTGGCGGCTTTGGGCCTCCAGTCAAGTCACGTCACGGCGACTCCGTAGGTCAACCAGACCCACGGGGTCGCCTGCCGTTCGAAGATCTGCGCGGGACTCATAATTTGAGCGCGCGACCCCGCTCGCCAGGCTCGTCCGCGTGATTTAGGCGGCAGCCCTCTCGAGCTCGTGTCTCACCGAAGCTCAAGGGCGCTGCGCTAAGGGTCGGTCTCGCGCCGAAGCTCAAGGGTCGCGCGCGAGCCAGGGAGGCCTTCGTCCGCGTGAGCTCGTCCAGACGCTCGCCGCCCGGAAGACGGAGGGTCCCCTGGCGTTAAGCAGCGACCCGGCGCCCGCGAGTCGCGAACGCCCGAAAGACCACGAGCCATCGCGCCCGCGCTTGATTGAACTGAATCATCGAAGTTGCGGGACGCAGGGCAACGCCACGGGGTGGTCTCACATCGAAGCTCAAGGGTCGCGCGCGAGCCAGGGAGGGGCCGTCTGAGGACGGCGAGCGCGGAGGCGTTCGTCCGCTTGAGCTCGTCCAGACGCTCGCCGCCCGGAAGACGGAGGGTCCCCTGGCGTTAAGCAGCGACCCGGCGCCCGCGAGTCGCGAACGCCCGAAAGACCACGAGCCATCGCGCCCGCGCTTGAACTCTAGACCAGCGAGAGCAGCAGCTCGACCAGGTGCTCGGCGTCCAGCAGCGGCGTCGAGTTCTTGGTCACGAGCGGGACATCGAGCACGCGCACGCCCATCGCCTCAACGCGCTCGATGTCCAGCGTCCCCTTGTACGAGCCGCGCTCGCTGTCGACGACCACGAAATTGAGCAGCCTGTCGATAGGGACATCCTCGTCGAGATCGCGGCGCAGCTGGGCTAGCAGCGCCTCGACCGAGTCGGCCAGCGACATCCCGATCTGCTCCGGGTCGCGCCCGCAATTCGGGACATAGACCTTGGGACAGCCCGCAGACGCGATCGCGCGGCCGACCCCCTCGGGGAGCAGGCACGCCAGCACGCTCGTGTAGAAGCTGCCGATCGGGAACACGACGAGCTCGGCGCCGGCGATCAGCTCCTCGGTGCGGCGGTCGATCGCGGTCCGGGCCGGCGTCAACGAGGCGCGCGTCGACGAGAGCTGCAGCGCCTTGATCGGCGCGCCGATCGGCTGCGTCTTGCTCGTGAGGTTGTGCTGACCGACGACGACGTGACCGTCGGCCAGCTCGGCCGCGAGATGGAGGTTCGCGTTGACGACCGGGCGCACGACCCCGCGCACCGCGACCAGCTTGGAGAACAGGAAGATGACCGCGTCGATGTTGCGGTCGTTGTGGATGTAGCCGCCGGCGAGGATCAGGTTGCCGATGCTCGCGCCGCGCAGGTCAAAGCTCAGCGGCATGTGCTCGCAGAAGATCCGCAGCTGGCTGCGGATCAGCGTGCGCAGCGGGCCCGGGATCGCGCGCACGAGGCGATCGGTCCCGAGGGCCATGTCGAGCAGACGCTGGCGCAGCGCGTCGTTCTCCGCCTGCTCTGAGAAGCGGTAACGAAACAGCCGGTAGACCTCGGGCTGGCCCTGCAGCTCGGTGTCGGCGAGCGCCATCAGCCGGTTGCGCAGGTCGCCGACCGCGATCATCGGGAACGCCTCGCGCAGCTTCGCCGAGCTGCCGCCCGAGTCGAAGGGCGTGATCAGGTGCACCGAGTTGTGCGTGTAGCGGGTCAGCGTGCGGCTGGTGCCGCGCAGCGCCGTGCCGCCGCTGAAGAACAGGATCTGCGGCCCGAGCTCCGGCGCGCGCGTGTAGCGAGCGAGCCGCAGGCTGTCGGGGACGCGGCGCGTGTGCGTGATCCGGGCGACCGCGGTCGCCGCTCGCGTCGCCTCCGCGACGGGCGCCCGCGCCCGCGCGAGCTCGGTGACGTTGCTGACGGGCTCAGCCATCGAGCGCCGCGCCCTCCAGCAGGTACCCCGCGCAGACCTCGGCCGCGGCGTCAAAGTCGACCGCGCCGGCGAACTCGTAGACCCGCGCGCCCGCGAGGCCGGCGATGTACTCGTCCTCCGAGGCGACCGTCGCCCGACCGCCGCCAGGTGGCTGATAGAAGATGCCCGGTGACTTCATCAGCGCCGGCAGCAGCTCGCGCCGGGCCGCGGGGTCGATCTCGGTAATGTCGACCGAGCCGGGCGCGTCACGTCGCCAGTTCAGCAGGACCACCGCGGTCAGCGGCGCCTCGAGCTGGAAGCGACGCGGGCCGAAGGAGCGATCGATCATCCCGTCGTACTTCAGCTCGAGATCCCACAGCTCGCCCGAATCCATGGCGCCGAAGCGCGCTCGATCCGCGTCGCTGAACAGCCACTGCAGACGCTCGTTGTGCAGGATCGTGCCCGGGTTGACCCGCGGGTGCTTGGGCAAGCCGTAGGCGCGCAGGGTCCCCGCCGCGTCATGCTGAAACATGACGCGATCATTGCTGACGAACGAGACGTCCGCGCGCGCCATGATCTTGAGCGCGAGCGTCGACTTCCCCATGCCGGGGAAGCCCGCGATCATGATCGTGCGGCCTGCGTGGGTCACCGCCGCGGCGTGCCCGAGCATGTCCCCCTGATCCAGGCGCGCCTGGATCAGCCGGTTATTGATAAAATTGATGACCTGGCTGTCGTTCTTGAGGCAGTCGCCGATCACCACGTTGTCGGCGCCGCCGAACAGATAGACCATGCCGGTCCGCAGCTTGCGGACCAGGCGACCGCCCTCGACGTCGAGCCACGACTCCTTCGGCCCGCGCGGGCTCGTCGTCGGGCTAACCGTGAAGGGTGTTGAAAAGAACATCGACTCGATCGGCGGCGTGTGGGACTGCAGCGCGACGACGCGAACCGTCGGCGGCGAGACGGCCGCCGGCGCGTGACGGAATTCGCCGTAGTAGCGGGCGAGGAACTCGAGCAGCGCGGGCTCGTTGGACTCGACGCTGACGATGAAGTCGTCGGCGAAGCGCAGCCGCAGCGCCCGACCTGGGCGCATAAGCTGCTCGTGCAGCGCGCGGGCCATCTCGCCGACGGACGCGGCCTCGAGGCGGTCGACCGGGTCACGCATGGGCCTGCACACCCTCCTGCCCGGCGCGCGGGCGGCGAGCCCCGCGCTGCGCCTCGGTCCGCGAGCCGTCGCTCGTGCCGGCCGCGAGCTGGTTGAGTACGTAGTCGACGTAGCGCGCGGCCGCGTCGATCCCACACGCGACCTTGAGCCCGCGGAAGCCGCCGAAGGCCGAGACCTCGAAGACCTTCGGGCCGTCCTCGGTCTCGACGACGTCGACGCAGGTGAAGTCGAGTTCGAACAAGCTCTGGGCCCGCCGGGCGAGCGCGATGATCTCCTCGGGCGGGTCGTAGGCCTGGTAGCGACCGCCCGCGGCCGTCGACGAGGTCCAAGAGTCAGCCTGCTTCACGCGGGCGTAGGTCGCCAGGTACTCGCCGCCCAGGAACACGACGCCGAGATCGCGGCCGGGCAGCTCGAGCAATTGTTGGAGGTACAGGACCGGGCCGAAGGTCTGCTTGTAGCGCTCGAGCGTCGAGACCAGCGCGGCCCGCTGCGCGTCGTCCTCGGGCCGATGGAGCACCTCCATCCCGCGGGCCTTGGTCGAGAACAGCGGCTTGAGCACGCAGGCGCCGTAGCGCTCGATGACCGCGATCGCCTGGGCGATGTCCTCGGTGACGACCGTCGGCGGCATCGGGATCCCCCCGCGCTGCAGCTTGACCGTGCCCGAGACGCGATCGATCAGCGGGATCATGCGCTCGGGCTTCGAGAACAGCCGCGGCCCGCGGCTCTCGACGTAGCTGAGCAGCTCGAGGCGATCGATCGCCGACGGCGTGTAGGTCTTGGCGATCTTCTTGACGATGATCGCGTCGAGCTCGCAGATATCCTGACCGCGGCTGAGCGCACGCCCGCCCGCGAAGTCGACCTCGACGTCGCGCATGTCGATGAGGTGACGAAAGCCGGTGCGGCGCTCCACCGCGTCGAGCAGCGCGATCGTCGACCAGCCGTCGGGGATCCCGACGACCCCGATCCGAACCTCTGATGATTCACGTGGCTCACGGGTGCTGTGCATCCTTGCTCTCCTGCTTCCCTAGCTCGCTCGCTAGATTGTTTGTCGCGCCCGCGCGCGTCACCAGTAGGTGAACACGCCCTCGGGGAGGCGGTAGTCGGCCCACGGCGCCCCCCGCTCGTGATGGGCGATGAGCTGCTCCAGCAGGTACTCGGCGCGCATGAACATCGCGCCCGCGAACCGACCGTCGAGCTGGAAGCGCGTCGAGGTGATCAGCGAGCGCGCGAGGCCGAGGGCCAGCCGCGCCGAGAAGCTCGCGTCGTCGTGCTGGGCGGCGAAGCCGGCGGCGAACCTGTGGAACTCGAGATTGACCTCGTTGAGCTGCGCCCGCGCGCGCTTCTCGAACACCGGCATGCGGAAGTTCGAGACCAAGAACACCGAGACGTCCTGCATATAGTCGAAGCGCTTGGAGCGGTGCAGGTCGATGAAGTGCACGCGCCCCTCCTGCTGGTTGACGATGATGTTGTCGGTGTTGAAGTCGCCGTGGATCATCACCGAGAACGGCGCGCGCAGCAGCTCGTCGAGCGGCGCGGCGCGGTCGAGCAGGTCTTCGAAGGAGGGGATCGTGAAGCCGCCGATGCGCGAGCGTCGACGCGCGAGCTCGGGGTGCACCTTGAGGACGTCGGGCAGCCGCTTTCGCAGCTGGTGCACGAAGCGTGGCGCGCTGGGCTCGGGCTCCATGGTCCGCGTCCAGATCTCGGCGATCTTCTGGGTCGAGAAGGTGAAGGCCTCGCGCAGCTCCTCGGGGCTGCCCTCGAACACGAGGGACTGAAAGGTGTCGCCGCGCAAAAACTCGAGCAGCAGCGAGGCTTTCTCGCCGTGGTCGTGGAAGCCGAAGATCCGCGGCGTGAGCCCCGGCTCGAGCGCGTGCCAGCGCTCGATCGCCTCTTTCTCCTCGAGCACCTTGCCGGTTCGACCCTCTTTGAAGATCACCCAGCGGGTGTCGCTCGCGCGCGCGTTGCCGTGCACGGCGCCGATGCGGCTGCCCGAGCGCGTCTCCCAGATGCCCTCGTAGTCGATGTCGGCGATGTCGAGGCCGACCTCCGAGGCCGCGAGCGTCTCCTGCAGCGCCTGGAACTCCGAGACCTTCAGCTTCTCGCCGAGCGCCGCGAGGATGATCGCCTCGCCGACGTTGAGCAGGCAGTCGCCGGCGCGCTCGAGGTAGCGGAAGATGAACAGCGAGGTGACGAGATCCTCGGGGGTCTCGCCGGCGCGCAGCGAGGCCATGATGCGGCGGAACACCTCGACGTAGAGCTCGTCGACGCGGTACTCGGCGCGGCAGATCGCCAGCGCGCCCGAGAGGTCGCGGCTGAACAGCGCCTCGTCGACGCGCAGCAGCGCCGCGACGAGCTCGTCGAGGAAGGGCGCGTATTCGAAGCGCGTGAACGCCTGCGGCCCGCTGAGGTGACCGAGCTGACCGACGATGTTGACGCAGTAGTCGGCGATCCGCTCGAGGTTGTTGGTGCTCGTGTTGATCGCCCGCACCAGGTCGACGCTGCGCCGCTCGACGCGGGCGTCGCCGAGCAGGCGGTAGCACTTGTTCTCGATCACGCTGCGCAGGTTGTCGACGTAGTCGTCGCGCGCGACGATCGCCTTGAGCGCGGACTCCTGGGGGTCGGCGATCACGGCCCGCGTAGCCTCGAGCTGCTTGCGAACCTCGAGCGTGAGGAACCGGAAGTTCTCACGCACCGCCGAGATAATTTCTTGAACCTCGTCCATGGAGAAAGTCAGATCATGCGCGCGCGCGCGCGCCGAGCAGCCAGCCGCTCACGAGCTGATGGTGAGGGCGTCGTGATGCTCCTCGGTGTTGGCCTCGCCCTCGCGCCACGAGAACTTGAGCGTGGTCTTGACCCGGCCCTGCTTGCGCTTGGCGCGAATCTCGAGCTTCATGAGGCCCTGCGGCTCGAGGACGAAGGACTGGTCGCCGCTGTCGAGCTCGAGGTGGCCGCTCTCGATCCCGGCGATGAGCGCCTTGAGGTAGCGCACGACCGACGAGCGGTCTTGGATCGACTCGTGCTTGAACTCGTGCATGCTCGCCATAAACGTCCGTCCCGCCTTCCCAATCGCGCCCTCGTGCACGCGCATGATCGCGCCTCGAGCGGCGACCAATGTTACAGATAAGTGACGATATCGCAATCCGGGGCCCTCGGGTCATGACCGGAGGAACCGCTCACCGTGCACGAAACCCACCTCGCTTCGAACTCTGACGCGCGCGTCTTCGCGGCGATCCTGCGCCACGGCGACTACGAGCAACCTGCGGAGACGCCGAGCGCACACCTGCCCCACCCGCTCACGAAGGACGGCGAGCAGCAAGCGCGCGCGGCGGCGAAGGAGCTGATCAAGCTGGCCGCGAGCAGGCGCCTGCAGATCGACCCGACGATTCACACCTCACGCATGCTGCGAGCGTGGCAGACGGGCGTGCTGATCGCCGAGGGCCTCACGCGCGCGCTCCGGCGAAGCTTCGGCGTGACCGAGCACGAGGAGCTGAACGAGCGCTCGCTGGGAGCCGCCGCCAACCTCACGGTGCCGCAGATCGAGGCCGCGCTCGCGCGTGACCCGAGGGCCCAGGCGCCCGCGCCGGGGTGGAAGTCGACCCCGCGCTACCGGCTGCCGCTCACCGGCGCCGAGACGCTGTGGGAGGCGGGCGAGCGCGTCGCGGGCTTTCTCGACGCGCGCCTGACGACGCTCGCGCGGCGAGTGAGCGATGACACGATGAAGGTGTTTGTCGGGCACGGCGGCGCGTTCCGCCACGCCGCGGTCCACCTCGGGATCCTCGAGCTAGAGCAGGTCCGCGGGCTCTCGATGTTCCACTGCGCGCCGCTGCTGCTCGCGCGCGACTCGAACGGGCGGCTTGACCGAATCGCCGGGGAGTGGAAGATACGATCTCGGAGCTAGCGCCATGTCGCATGCGTCTCAAGCTGCCCCAAAAACCACTCTCTCCCGCCCGCGCGAGCGCAGCGAGGGCGCGCGGATGACGTCGTCGCGCTACCACGGCGCGCGCTGGTCGAGCGCCGCGCTGCCAGAGCAGACCGAGCCGTGGCCTGCGGCCCGACCGCCGCACCTCGTCGACGACTTCGAGGACCACTACGACATCCAGCCCGCCGAGCTGCGCGAGTACGCCCGCGACAAGCCGTGGGTCATGCCCAGCCGGACGATGTACTTCTTCTGCGACGTGCACGCCGACGCGACCGCGTTCCGTGACTCGCTGATGGCCTCGGGCGGCGTCGAGCTCACGGGCCCCGGGGTGCTCGACTTCCGCCTGACCGAGGAGGGCCGCGGCGCGCTGTTCGTGATCGCGGGCGACTGCTTCGACAAGGGCCCGCACAACCTCAACCTCCTGCGCGCGCTCGGCCACCTGATCAAGCAGGGCGGCGACGTCGAGGTCCTCGCCGGCAACCACGACCTGCGCACGCTCGTCGGCCTCGAGTACCTGGGGCGCAAGGAGCCGCGCTTCGCCCACCTGTTCGTGCGCATGGGCAAGAAGTCCGTGCCGCTGTTCAAAGAGATCCTCGAGGCTCACCCGCCGAGCGCGGCGGCCCGCGACGCGGCGCCGAGCGAGGCCGAGCTGCGCCGGCTGATGTTCCCGCCGGAGTCGTGGTTCACGGACTTCCCGCGCGCCGCGCACGGGCTGATCAACGAGATAAAGCTCAAGAAGGAGCTGGTGCGGATCCGCGAGAAGATCCGCGAGCTCAGCGACAAGGTCCACGAGCTCGGCTTGACGCTGCGCGACCTCTACCTCGCCGTGAGCGCCTGCCGTGAGCACTTCCTCGGGCCCGAGGGCGAGTTCACCTGGTTCTTCGAGCGCATGCGGCTCGCCCGGCGCTGGGGCTCGTTCTTGCTCGTGCACGCCGGCGTCGACGACAAGGCCGCCGCGATCATCGGGCGCGAGGGCGTCGAGGGCCTCAACCAGCGCTTCGACGCGCTGCGCCGCAGCGACCTGTTCGAGCTCTACCACGGCCCGATCGGCAACTGCTTCCGCACCAAGTACCGCGAGATCGACTACCCGCTGACCGAGCGCGGCGTCGCGGACATGCACGGCGCGGGCCTCTACGCGATCGTCCACGGCCATCGCAACATCCTCTGCGGACAGCGCATGGTGATGCGCCGCGGCCTGCTCAACGTCGAGTGCGACGCGTCGGTCGACGCCAACACCCGGGTCATCGAGGGCCTCGAGGGCCGCGGCGCGGCGGCGCTCGTGTTCCGCGGCGACGGCAGCATCACCGGCGTGAGCACGGACCACGCGCGCGCCAAGCGGCTCGAGCTCCGCGAGACCGGCGGGCTCGTCACGATAATCCCCTAAACCCCCAGCGCGAGAGCGAGTCACGACATGTCTTCAGAGGCAGCATCTTCTTCGAACGAGTCCGAGCGCGAGCACGCGAAGGCCGCGCGCAAGGCCGAGAAAGCGGCGCAGAAAGCCGCTGAGAAAGCCGCCAAGGCCGAGCGCAAGGCCGCCGAGAAGGCCGCCAAGCGAGCCGCCAAGGCCGAGCGCGAGGCTGAGAAAGCAGCCGCTGAGAACACCGCTGAGAACACCGCGAACGAGACCGCGAGCGAGACGGCCGACGCCGCCAACAACTCGACGGGCGCGGGCAAGATCGAGTTTGAGTCCGCGATGTCCCGCGACGAGGCGATCGCCTACTTCTCCTCGATCGTCGACGGGCTGCGCGCGGGCACGATCGCGTTCCTGCGCGGCGAGGACCAGCTCCGCTTCGCGTCGCTCCCCGACCAGCTCACGGTCGAGGTCAGCGCCTCGCGCAAGCGCGACAAGTCGAAGATCGGCTTCGAGCTGTCCTGGCGCGAGAGCGCGCGCCAACGGCTCTCGATCGTCAGCGACGACTGAGACGGCTGGCGGATCAAAGCGACGCGCCGCCGACCCACGCGGAGAGCTGGACCGCGACCCACGGGAACGGCTGCCCGGTCGTGTCGAGCGAGCTGACGTCCCAGCGCGCGTCGCTCCGCTGCAGACCCTCGATCTGCTCCCAGCGCATGAACGGCCAGCCGTCCGCCCGGATCACGCGCTGCTCCCACTGCGGATCGATGGCGTGCATGCGGTGCCACGCCGCCCAGCACAGGGTGTCTTGGCAGGCGAGCTCGGGCGAGCCGCGACCGCGCAGCCGACGGACGCGCTCGTGATCCGAGACATCGAGCAGCATCCCGCGGGCGCCCTGCAGGCGCGAGAACGAGGGCGTGGCGAGCAGCTCGGCGAAGGGCGCCGTGCTCACGAGCCCCATCGAGCGCCCGCGCTCCTGTCGCTTGAGCGCCTGCGCGACCCAGTGCTCTAGGGTCCGCTGCCGCCAGCGCGTGTCGGCGTCGGGCGGGACGCCGACTTCATCGTGGTCATGCCACGAGATCTTCGGCAGCGCCTGCCGCAGATGCCGGAGGCACGAGCTCTTGCCGGCTCCCGGCGCGCCGCTGATCAGGAACATCACGCCTCTCAGCATGGCACGACCGGCGCCCGCGCCAAGCGGCCGGGGGCGGGCAAATTCGCGCGCCGCCCAGCGGCTCCGAACGCTCGAGCACCTTGAAAAAATAGAAACAATACGTGGATCCGGCGCGTGGCGAGCCGGACTCAGTCGAGCGGAGTGATTGGAGAACGTCCTATGCACCTACGGCTGCACCTACGGCTGCATCTACGGCACACCTCGCTGCTCGCGCTCACGCTCGCGCTCGCCTGCGGCCCCGAGACCGGCGAGACCGCCGGGACCCCGACCGCGACGACCGAGAGCTGCCCCGCCGGCGCTGAGGGCTGCCCGTGCCTGGACGACGGCGACTGCGACGACGAGCTCCAGTGCGTCGCGGACGTGTGCGCCGCCGCAGCCGGCACGACCGCCCAGGCGACCACGAGCGGCGGCTCGACCTCCGCGGAGACCACCGGCGGGCTCGACACGACTACCGACACGAACACGACGGGGACCACGGGCGACGACGAGACCACGGGCTGTGAGTTCATCTGCGAGACGGACATCCCCAACTGCGACGCGGTCCCCGGGCTCGACGGCCAGGTCCGCTGCTCGCTGTGCGACGTGTTTGCGCAGGACTGCCCCGACGGACAGAAGTGCACGGGCTACGACAGCGACGGCGACAGCGCCTGGGACACCACCAAGTGCGTCGACGTCATGGGCAGCGGCCAGCACGGCGACGCCTGCACCGCCGAGGGCGGCGCGAGCGGGGTCGACGACTGTGCCGAGGGCGTGATGTGCTGGAACCTCGACGAGGAGGGCGTCGGGACCTGCGTCGAGCTGTGCACCGGCACCCCCGAGAACCCGATGTGCGGGCCGCCGGGGACGACCTGCGTGATCACCAACGAGGGCTCGCTCAACCTCTGCCTGCCGAGCTGTGACCCGCTCGTGCAGGACTGCCAGGGCGCGGAGGTGTGCATCGGTGACCCCAACAGCGACGGCTTCGTGTGTGTGCTCGACGCCTCCGGCGGCATGGCGCCCGAGGGCACCCCCTGCGAGTTCGCCAACGTCTGTAACCCCGGCCTGATGTGCGTGAACCCGGAATTTTTTCCAAGCCAGGACTGCCAGGGCTCCATCGGCTGCTGCGCGCCCTTCTGTGACCTCACCGACGCGGGCGCGTGCGACGGGCTGTCCGTCGCGAACGCGGAGTGCGTGTCGTACTACGACCCCGAGCCGGCGCCGCCTGGCCTCGAGAACATCGGCGTCTGCGGCGTCCCCCAGCCCTGATGATGATGACCCTTCGCGCAGGTGCCGGGATGACGCTGCACGATCGAGGATCCGACGACGAGCATCCACTCGAGCTCGGGCTCGGGCTCGAGCACGCCGACGCCGCCGAGATTGACACGAGCGCCGCCGTGAAGCGGCTCAGCGGCCGGGTTTGCGCACGTACTTGCGCTGCTCGCCGCGGTAGGGCGTGACCATGCCGGCCTCGGACATGTAGCCGGTCAGCGGGCGCACGCGCGCGTCGCCCTGCAGGCGTCGCTCGAGGGTGTAGTTGCGCAGCACGGTGCGGCCGATCCAGTTGGGCGGGCGCCCTTCGAACCACAGGGTCTGGTAGCGACCCCCCATGATGTCCTTGCGGAGCTCGCCCTGCACGCGGCGCTTGGCCCGGATCGGGATGTCATTGACGCCCATGCTGCCGACGTGCCCGGCGCCGCCCGAGAGCACGCTCCACCAAGGGCGCTGAAACGCGAAGACCTCGCCCTGACCGCCTTGGAGCTCGGCGCGCAGGGCCGCCGCGGCCTCGCGCTGCGCGGCGGAGGGCACGGTTCGCTGCGGCTCGCGCCACAGCCACGTATAGCTGTCTTGAAAAAGACCCGCTCGAACGCCATTCGACTGGATCGGCTGATAGCGCGGCTCGATCGTGAGCGCGAACAGCAGCTGCGCGGCGACCAGCCACAGGCCCGCGCGCTCGCCTCGCCCGCGCTGGGGGAGCGCGACGGCGATGAAGGCGGCGCCGAAGCAGACCCCGGGCATGAACGCGTTGGGCTCGGCCCACTGCGTCGAGTAGCCGAGCGCCGAGACCAGCAGGCCGACGGCCGCGAGCGCGCCCCAGTGCGCGGCGTCGGGGCGGGCCTGGATCGCGGCGGCGAGCGAGCGGAGCCGCGCGCCGACCCCGGCTCCTTCGGAACCTGTCCCTTGTGCCAGGGCTAGGATCGTGACGAGGCGGGCGCCCCAGTCGGCGAGGCGGGCGATGACGAGCAGCGCGAGCCAGGGCGCGGCGTGCAGGAACATCCCCCAGGTCTTTTTGTAGAAGCGCTCGGCGTTGAAGGCGTGGGTCTGGTGCAGCTCGTAGATGTAGGTCCACAGCCAGGTGTCGGTGACCCACTGGCCGATGTAGAGCGGCGGCAGGACGACGATCGCGATCGTGAGCACGTAGCGCCACAGGTGCCGGCGCGCCCACAAGAGCGCGGCGACGCCGCTGGCGAACACGAACACGGCCGCGGTCTGCTTGGTCCAGAACGCGAGGCCCATGAGCACGCCGGCGAGCACGGCCTTGCGCGCGGCCGAGCGCGTCGCGTCGCTCGACGAGGAAGGTTCGCGGCCGGACTCGAGCTGCAGCGTGAGCCCCCAGACGAGCAGCGCGAGCAGCAAGGTGTCGGCGCGGGCGATGTCGTACCAGCGAAAGCTGAACACGTAGCCGGCGGCCCACAGGCCGACGGCGGCGGCGCGGTGCGACCTGGGCTTGCCCGCGCGCCCGACCAGGCGCCAGAGACCGAGACCGACGGCCGCGAAGGCGAGCACGCTGACGACGCGCCCGAGCGCGTAGTCGAGCGGGAACACGAGGCCGAGCGCGGCCAGCAGCGCGGGGTACAGCGGGGTGTAGAGGAAGGGGATGAAGTCGGCGGAGGGCTCGGGGTAGATCGCCAGCCCTTGCTGCAGGCGCAGCGCCTGGTGCAGCACGCCGCCCTCCATCCACTCGAGCTCGAGCGGGAAGCCGACGCGCATGCAGAAGACGACGAGCAGGGTCAGGATCCACGCGCTCGTCAGGGCCAGGACGGCGATCCGCGGAACTCGAGTCGCCAGGCCGGGGGCATTAACACCCGCGCTCCCCGGCTTGGATGACGCCTCGGCCGACGAAGTCGACAGCTCTGCCTGCTCCTCGCTCATCGAAACGGTCCGACCTCACGCCCGCGCGGACGCAGACAGCAGTAGTACCCCAGATCGAGCACCCCGTCGGGCTCGCGGTCGTCGGCGACGGGGCCGGGGGCGACGCAGGCCCAGGTGTAGCCGCGCCCGAAGCCGCGCCGAAACGCGTCGCGGGGCCCGGGCTCGCGCTTGTTGACGACGCCGACGTGACACAGTAGGTCGGGGTCGCGCTCGCGGATGTAGGCGCGCGGCGCCTGGATCTGGTGCCCGGGCCTGGCGTGTTTTCCGTGCCGCGGCTCGAGCCCCGGGCGCCGTACGAGCGCGGGATCGACGAGGCCGAAGGCGTCGATGATCCGCAGGCCGGAGGCGTAGGGCATGGCCCCGGCGGCGCCGACGGTCACCCAGGTCTCGGGCGGGAGGTTGTCCCGCATCCAGCGGCCGACGTGCACGCGCTCGCGGGCGAAGCGATCCATGGCGGTCACGCCCTCCCAGCGCTTGTCGATCCAGCCGGCCGGCGTGCCGCGATCGAGGCGCCAGCGCGCGGCGCTGCGCCGGGCGGTCGCGGCGGTCGCGGCCAGCGCGAGCGCCAGCGCCAGCAGCCCCGGCAGCGCCCGAAGGAGGTGAGGCGCGCGCGCTCTCACAAGTCCCTCGAGCCAGGTGACGCCGTCGAGCAGGAGCCAAGCGAGCAGCGCGGCGGTGAGCGCGGTCGCTACCACGAGCAGCCGGCTGTAGGCCATGAAGTCGCCGCCGACGGACCAGGCGTAGAGCACCACGCCGCCGGCCGGCAGCGCGAGCAGCAGGTGCCGGGGCCGCAGCAGCACGAGCAGCGGCGCGGCGTAGACGAGGCCGAGCTGATCGAACCATGTCTCGACGTACAGGCGGCCCCAGGTGCCGCGCAGCAGCGCCCCGTGGGCCTTGACCGCCCAGGTGTTGGGGAGCCACGCGCCGTAGTAGGCGCGCCGCCACAGCAGCTGCGCGAGCAGCGGCACGGCGAACAGCGCGAGCGCCTGCAGCAGACGGGCCCAGGGGAGCGCGCGCACCGTCGCGCGCCAGCCGTGCTCGCGCGCCCGCGACACGCCGACGACGAGCAGCCAGGCCAGGCCGAACAGCGCGATCGGGAGCAGGCTGTCGAGGCGCGTGAGCCCGGCGGCGGCGGCCAGGAGCGCGGCGCTGCGGAGCCGCCCGCGCGACCAGGCGAGCATCGCCGCGAGCGTCAGCGCGGCCGCGAAGCTGGTCTCGAGGCCACCTTGCGACCAGACCGCGTAGTCGGCCGAGGCCGCGAGCAGGGCGGCCGGCGCGAGCGCGAGCAGCGGCCGAGGGCCCCGCGACAGGCCCGCGCCCGAGGCGACGCTGGAGGAAGATGTCTCCGAGGACACAAACGACGCGCGCAGCGCGACGACCAGCGCGGCGACCAGGACCAGGCCCGCGCCCGCGGCGAGCACCGTGAGCGCCGGAGCCAGGCGCTCGGGCGCCAGGCCGACGCGCGCGCCGGCGGCGAGCAGCAGGACCCATAAAAAATTGCTGTAGCCCTCGACGCGCTCGGGCGGCGTGAGCCCGACGTTGAACTCGAGCGATCCGTAGGTCGCGAGGTTGTGGGCGTAACGAAACGAGATGTAGGCGTCGTCGCAGATGAACGCCCAGGCGCGGGCGTGGAGGATGAAGCCGACGAGGATGGCGAGCAGCGCGAGGCCGAGGCCGAGGCGCGCCCCGGTCGCCTCGTGCGTCGCGCCCACGGGCTGTGGCTGCGGCGCCATCCGGGGTGGGACACTAGCCTTGAACACCCGGCGAATTCAAGGCAAGACCAGCGCGTGCGGGTGTTCTACACCGACACCTTCGTGCTCCCGCTGCCGCCGCGCCACCGGTTCCCGATGGCGAAGTACGCCCGCCTGCGCGAGGAGCTCGAGGCCCGCGAGCTCGTCTCCGAAGAGGCGCTGCGAATCCCGGCGGGCGCCGACGATGAGCAGCTCGGGCTGGCCCACGATCACGACTACATCGAGCGCGTGCGGACGGGGCAGCTGTCCGCCCGTGAGCAGCGCGAGCTGGGCTTCCCGTGGTCGCCGAACCTGGTCGAGCGTTCACGACGATCGTGCGGCGCGACGATCGAGGCGTGCCGGGCGGCGCTCGCGACCCGGCGCGAGCGCGGGACCGCGGGCCCGCTCAACGTCTCGGTCAACCTCGCCGGCGGCACGCACCACGCCTTCGCGGGTCGCGGGCAGGGCTACTGCGTGTTCAACGACAGCGCGGTCGCGGCCCGCGTGATGCAAGAGGAGGGCCGCGCGCGCCGGATCGTGATCCTCGACTGCGATGTTCACCAGGGCAACGGCACGGCGAAAATTCTAAAAGACGACCCGACGATCTTTACGTTCTCGATCCACGGCGCGCGCAATTTCCCGTTCCGCAAAGAGGAGAGCGACCTCGACATCGCGCTGCCGGATCAGACGGGCGACGCGGAGTACTTGAGGGCGCTGGAGCGCGGCCTGGAGGAGGCGCTGGGCCGCGCGGGGGCGACAGACGGGAGCTTGGATCTGGCGATCTATCTGGCGGGCGCGGATCCGTATGAGCACGACACGCTGGGGCGCCTGGCGCTGAGCAAGCAGGGGCTGGCCCGCCGCGACGCGCTGGTGCTGGGGGCGTGCCGGCGCGCGGGCGTGGGGGTGGCGATCAGCATGGCGGGGGGCTACGCGCGCGAGCTGAATGACATCGTGGAGATTCACGCGGAGACGGTTCGTTTGGCGGCTGAGTTCGCGGGTGCTTGATCGACTCGCTGGGTAGGACTCGAGGACTCGAGGACTCGAGGACTCGAGGACTCGAGGACTCGAGGACTCGAGGACTTGAGGACTTGGACTCGGGCTCTTGGGCTCGAGGGGGTGTCTCGCTGGGACTCGCTGGAGCTCTTGGAGGACGGGGTGGGGGGCGCTCCATGCGGGAGTCACGTGAACGACGCCGTCTCGGGCGCCGTTCACATGCTCTTAAGTCCTCTTCCGACCCCCCGCCCCATCCTCTCCGCCCCGCTCCGTGCGTGCGGGGACGGTGCCCTGGGTCCGCGTGCCGCGAACCTGATGCGGGAGCCACGTGCGCGACCCACTTCGTGGGCCGCCCCCCATGCTCTCGAGAGGTCTCTGCACGCGACGTTCATGGGGGGCGACAGGCCGACAGAGACGTAGGGAGGAGGGCACAGGAAGTCGACGGGGGCGCGCGGGGGGTGGTACAAGCGGTGTCGCCTGTCCGTGAAGCTCATCATCCAGATCCCCTGCCTCAACGAGCGCGAGCACCTGGGGGCGACCTTCGCCGACCTGCCGCGGGTGATCGAGGGTATCGACGCGATCGAGGTGCTGGTGATCGACGACGGCAGCACGGACGGGACGAGCGAGGTCGCGGCCGAGCTGGGGGTGCATCACGTGCTGCGCTTCCCGCGAAACAGGGGGCTCGCGGCCGGGTACAGCGCGGGGCTCGACGCGTGCCTGCAGCTCGGGGCCGACATCATCGTCAACACCGACGCCGATAATCAGTACCGGGGCGAGGACATCGCCCGGCTCGTGCGCCCGATCCTCGAGGGCCGGGCCGACATCGTGATCGGCGACCGCGAGACCGACAGCATCGAGCACTTCTCGCCGCTCAAGCGGCTGCTGCAGCGCTGGGGCTCGGGCGTGGTCCGCCGGGCCTCGGGCACGAACGTGCGCGACTCGACCAGCGGCTTTCGAGCCGTCAACCGCAAGGCCGCGGCGACGCTGTTCGTGCACAACCGGTTCACGTATACGCTCGAGACGATCATCCAGGCCGGCGAGGCCGGGCTGACCATCGAGAACGTCGCGATCAAGACCAACCCGAAGACCCGCGAGTCGCGGCTGTTTCGCTCGATCGGCAGCTACGTGCGCCGCAACGGCTTGGTGATCGTGCGCTCCTACAGCATGTACTGGCCGCTGCGCTCGTTCGGCCGCATCGCGCTCGCGCTGCTGGTCGTCGGCGTCGCGCTCGGGGTCCGCTTCCTGTACTTCTTCGTCACGCGCTACCCGGCGGAGAGCGGGCACACGCAGTCGCTGCTGATCGCCGTGGGCGCGATCCTCTTGGCCTTCGTGGTCGGGCTGATGGCGCTGCTCGGGGACCTCACGGCCGCCAACAGGCGCCTGTCCGAAGAGACGCTCGCGCGCATGCGCCTGCTCGAGGCCGAGCTGCGCGCGCTCCGGGGCGAGCGCGCGGGGGCGCGGCCCGGGATCGCGGGCCTGCGCAGCACCAGCGCGGCGCCCTGGTCCCGCGCGCCGCGGCTCAACCAAGTCGCGGCCCAGGACCAGGAGGAGGTCGGCTAAGGTGGACAAGGCCCGCGCGCCCACGGCGGACGCCGGCAACATCGTCGGCAACGTCTACGACAAGTACGGGACGAAGAACCCGATCGCGCGCTACCTGATGCGCGGCTTCACCGACGCGGTGCTCGAGCTCTACCGCCGCGCCGCGCCGCAGACGGTGCTCGAGGTCGGCTGCGGCGAGGGCAAGCTCGCCGACACGATCGTGCGCGCCGGCCCCCGGCCCGCGCGCTTCGAGGCGACCGATGTCGAGCTGCCGGCGGGAGCTAGCCCCGAGGGACAGGTGCCGGGCGTCGACCCGCTGGTCCGCTTCCGCGCGGCCTCGATCTACGAGCTGCCGCACGCGGACAAGAGCGTCGACCTCGTGGTCTGCTGCGAGGTCCTAGAGCACCTCGAGCGCCCGGCCGCCGGGCTCGCCGAGCTCGCCCGCGTCGCCCGCGGGCACGTCCTCATCAGCACCCCGTGGGAGCCGGTCTGGCGCGCACTCAACGTCGCGCGCGGCAAGTACCTGCGCGCGCTCGGCAACACCCCGGGGCACATCCAACACTTCTCTCGCCGGGCGCTCGTCGAGCTCGCGCGCAGCCAGCTGCGCGCGCTCGAGGTCCGCCGCCCGCTCCCCTGGACGGTGATCTTGGGTGTCCCCGCGCGCTGAGCTGCGAGCTGGCTGGCGCACGGCCGCGGCGCGCTGGCTGCCGGCGCTGCTGATCACGATCCTGGGCCTGGCGCTCCTGTGGCCGGTGCCGCTCGGGCGCATGCCGCTGTCGGCGGACCACACCGTCCACCTCACGCGGGCCTGGCTCATCGGCCAGTTTATGTTCGAGCGCGGGCAGCTCAGCGGGTGGAGCGAGCTGTGGTTCTTCGGCTTCCCGGCCGGCGAGCTCTACCCGCCGCTCGGCGACCTCGCGATCGCCGGGCTGCACGGCCTCGGCCTCGGCTTGCTCTCGTGGGAGCGCTGCTACGCGTGGGTGCTGACGCTGGTGTTCTTGCTGCAGGGCTGGAGCCTGCTGCGGGCCGGGCGGGCGCTCGCGCTCGGGCCGTGGCCCGGCCTCGTCGCCGCCGCGCTCGCGCTCGTCGACGTCGGAGCCTACCGCGAGGGCGGCTGGATCTACACGATCTTCTACGGCGTCTGGCCGCAGGCGCTGGCGACCTCGCTGGTGACGTTGGCGATCGCCGAGCTGCTGCTGTGCAGCCGCGCGTCAGGCGACCTCGAGGACATGTCTAACCAGGCAGGCGCTCGTCGACGTCACCTCGCGCTCGCGGGCCTCTACGCCGGGCTCGCGCTGCTCGCCCACCCCATGAGCATGCTCGTGCTCGCGGGCGCCGGCCTCGCCTTCACGCTGGTGATCGGGCTCAGCCCGCCGCGCCGACGTCCTCCCGAGGCGCGGCCGCAGGACCGTCGACACCCCAGGCTCGTGCGCGCGCTGCTGCACGCCGGCGTCGGTCTCGGCCTCGGCCTCGGCCTCGCCGCATGGTGGCTCTTGCCGATGCTCGCGCACCGCGGCTGGATGGCGAGCTACGGCTGGCTCTACGCGCCGCTCGAGCTCATGGCGAAGCAGGTGCTGGAGCGCGGCCGCTGGGCCCACTTCATGCCCGCGCTCGCCGGTCAGCTCGCGCTCGCGGCCGTGGTCTACGCGGCGCTGCTCGGGCGGCGAGCGCTGCGCCTGGTCGCGCTGCTCGCCGTCACGCTGTGGGCGCTCGCCAGCGTCGAGGCCCTGTGGACGCTGCGGCTCGACTGGCTGAGCGAGGGTTTTACCCACATCCAGTACCAGCGGTTCCTGACGGCCGCGAAGCCGTGGCTGTTCCTTCTGACAGGCGCGGGCATCGGGCTGCTCGTCGAGCTCGCGCGCGCGCTCTGGCGCGGCTCTCAACCCCAACAAGACAGCAGCAGCGCGCGGCGGCTCCCACGGTTCCTCCAAGACCGGCGGCTCCGGCTCGCGCTCGCCGTCGTCACCGCGCTCTCGGCCCTCGCACTCGCCGCGGGCGTCGCCCAGCAGGCCCGCGCGATCACCCAGAAGCACTGGATCCCGCTGCAGCTGGAGCGCGACCCCACGCGGCCCGAGCTCGCCGCCGACTACGCGGCCTTCCTCGACTGGGCCCGCGCGCAGCGTGCCGCCAGCGAGCGCCCGTACAGGATCGCGTTCAAGGCCCCGCGCAACAGCCACTGGTTCATGGACGCGCCGGTCTACACGGACACGCCGGTCTACAAGCTCGGCTTCACGCCGGGCGACAACTTCGTGCACAAGCCGGAGGTCGGCGGCGCGCGGATCTTCGACCAGCTCGGCGTGCGCTACGTGATCACGCGCGGCGCTCGCTCGGGCGGGCGCGGCACCACCGAGGTCGCGCGCTTCGGCGACATCCGCGTGCACGAGCGCGACGTCTTTCTCAAACAGCAGCGCCCGGTGGACATGTTGGCGCACCTCGAGGGCCCCGGCGCGCTCGAGTGGGTCGAGGGGCTGCCCGGCGAGGGGCTCGTGCGCCTTCGGGTCACGGAGGGCGGCGGGAATTCGACGCCGGCGCACAAGCCCGTGAGCCCGCGCGCGCAGGACGACCCGAGCGCGCCGACCTGGCTCATCACGCATATCGCTGGGCACCCGCGCTGGCGCATGCGCCAGGGCGATACGCCGCTCGAGTGGGTCGAGCTCCCGGTGCTCGCGCCACGCCACGGCGCGCCCGCGCTCGCCACCCAAGCGGACCGTCGCGAGGGGCGGCTGCGCGGCGGCAAGGCCCACGGCGACGACGGGACCGAGCCGACGGTGATGGCCGCGGCGCTGCAGCCCGGCGGCGGCGACATCGAGCTCCGCTACGTCCGCTGGCTCCCGGTCGACATCATCGGGCTGCTGATCAGCGCGCTCTCGGCGCTCGCGCTCGGCTTGCTCGGCCTCGCCGGCGCCAGGGCGAGCGCCCTGCTCGAGCGACTCGAGACGCTCTCGCTGCGGCTGCTGCGGCCCTGGGTCCTCGCGACCGTCGCGCTGCTCCTGACGCTCGCCGTGGGGCTCCGCTGGTCCCGCGGCTACGCCCGCGAGCAGGTCCTCGCTAGCGCCCAGCTGCCCGCGAAGGCGAGCGAGCGCCGCGCGATCGCGGCCGGGCCGCTGAAGACCGACATGTTGATCTACCCGGCGCTGGTGGTCGAGCGCGCTCGCAAGGGGGACGCCGCGCTCGTGCTCGAGTCGGTGCCGCTCGGCGAGACCCTGCGCGGCTGGTACGCGATCGACGACGACGACGCCAAGGGCCGACGCAAGGGCTCGCACCAGCTCGAGCTCTCGGTCCGCGCGCCCGGCGAGGAGTGGCGAACGCTCGTCGACACCCGCGTGCCCCACAGGCCAGGTCGCAACCACCTCGCGCTCCCGACCCAGCTGCCCGCGGGCGCCGTCGGGGACCTGCGCGCGCGCGTCCGCAGCGAGGGCAAGGCGCCGCCCAGGCTCGGCTTCAACTTCAACTTCAACCTCGACCTCGACCCCGCGGAGGCGCGATGACGACGGAGAGCGCATCCAAAGCCGGCGAGTGGCGGCGCCCGGCAGGGCGCGCGCGGATCGGCCTGGGCGTGATCCTGATCCTCGCGCTCCTCGAGTGCCTCGCGGCCGCCCGCGCGTATCGGTCGCGCGCGACCGCAGACGACTGGGCCGCGCTGGCCCAGGCCGTCGAGGCGCTCCCGGCCGAGGAGCCCGTCTTGCTCGCGCAGCCGTGGCTGGGACCCCGCGCGCGCATGGAGTCGACGCGCCTGCGCGGCTGGGACAGCGTCGCGCCCGCTGACCTCCACGGCGCCCCGCGCCTCCACGTCGTCGGCCTCGACGGCGCCCGCTGGCACGCGCGGCTGCAAGATGACCTCGGGGACCTGTCTGCTCCGACCTACACGGGGCGCGAGGCCTTCGGCGCGCTCCAGCTCCATCACTACGAGCAGCCCGGGGCCGGCGCGCTCGTCGACGACTGGCGAGACGCGGCCGGCCTGCAGCTCTTCGACGAGCGCGGCCGCTGCCGCGGCGCGGCCGGGGCCTGGTCGTGCGAGCAGGGCAAGGTCGCGCTCGAGACCCTCGAGATCAGCTACCGCCCGCGCCGCTGCCTCGCGCTGCGCGTCGACGACGGCGCGCGCCTGCGGCTCGTGTACCCCCGCGCGCCGCTCGGCGACGAGCTGCGCGGCCACGTCGGCTTCGCCGACTTCAACGCCCGCCTGCGCAGCGACGCGCCGCTGCTGCTCTCGGTCACGATCGACGGCGCGCTCGCGGGTCGCTTCGTGTTCACCGACAGCCAGGGCTGGGCCGGCTTCGCGCTGCCCACCGAGCCCGGCGAGCGCGAGGTCGAGGTCGAGCTCGTCACCACCCTCTCGGGCACCTGGAAGGCCGAGCGCTACACGGGCAACGCCGCCCACGTCCCCTGCCTCGAGCTGCGCGCGCTGAGCTACGCTGACGCTGACGCGACCGCGCCGCGATCGGAGGGCGCGCCGTGAACCAGCGCTGGCGCGACCGCGTGATCGCCTTGATCCTGACGCTCGCCACCACGGGCGCGCTCTCGGTCAGCCACCGCGACGTGGGCTACGTGCGCGACGAGGGCATCTACTTCGTCGCCGGCCGCAGCTACGCCCGCTGGTACGCGCAGCTGGCCCGTACGCCAGGGAAGGCGATGCGCCGCGAGGTCCGGGACCGCGCGTTCTCGGTCAACCACGAGCACCCCGCGCTGATGAAGACGCTCGGCGGGCTCTCGGGCCTGCTGCTCGCCCAGCCCACGAAACCGGTCGCCGACGAGCGCGTCCGCACGCACGATCCGCCCGTCGCGGGGCTGCTGCCGTGGATGCCCGAGGGCGCCGCGATGCGCCTGCCCGCCCAGCTGCTCGCCGGCCTCGCCGTCGCGCTCCTCTACCTCGGCGCCCGTCGCCGCGCCCCCGCCGGCTCCAACGCCAACGCCAACGCCACGCTCGCCGCGCTGCTCGCCGCCGGCTTCTTCATCCTGCTCCCGCGCGTGTGGTTCCACGCCGGCCTCGACTGCTTCGATGTCGCGATCGCCACGCTCACGCTCGCGGTCGCCTTCGCCTACCACCGCTCGCTGGGCGACTGGCGCTGGGGCCTGGCGGTCGGGCCGCTGCTCGGCGTCGCCATCTCGATCAAGCACAACGCGCTGTTTCTGCCCGTCTTGCTCGGGCTGCACTACCTCGTGTGCCTGCTGCTGCGACGTCTCGATCCCAAGGCTCCCACGACTCCGCCGCGATCGCGCCCGCGAGCGCTGCTCCGGCTCGCCCCGCTGCCCTTCGTCAGCATGGCCACACTCGCGCCGCTCGTGTTCGTCGCGCTGTGGCCGTGGCTGTGGAGCGACCCGATCGCGCGGGTCGGCGAGTACTTCGCCTTCCACCTCCACCACTCCTGGTACAACATCGAGTTCCTCGGCGTGAACTACAACCGCCCGCCGATGCCGATGAGCCTGCCCGCGGTGATCACCTGGGCGACCGTCCCGACCACCCTGCTCGCGCTCGCGGCCGGCGGCGTCGCCGTGCTGCTAGCCCGCGACCTCGGCCCCCTCGTCCGTCACTACCTGCACAAACAGCCATCTCCCGGCGAGGTCGCGACCGATGAGGAGGAAGCGCCCCCGCCGACCTGGTCCCGCCCCATCCCGTTGAAAAAGAATCGGCGCGAGGGCCTGCTGATCGTCGGGCTCGGGCTGTTCCCGATCGTGCTGATCAGCTCGCCCAACGTCCCCGTCTTCGGCGGCAGCAAGCACTGGATCACCGCGCTGCCCTTCCTCGCGCTCGCGGCCGCGACGTGCTGGAGCCGGCTCTGGTCCACGATCGAGCTGCCGGCGCGCTGGCGCCTGCTCGCGCCCGCGCTCGCGCTCGCGCTCGTGCTCACGCCCGGGGCGTGGAGCACCGTCGCCGGGCACCCCTACAACCTCTCCCAGTACGCGCCGCTGGTCGGCGGCGCGCGCGGAGCCGCCGACCTGGGCCTCAACCGCGGCTTCTGGGGTCACGCGGTCCTGGGGCTGCTCCCCGAGCTGTCTGAATCACCAGGTGGCGCGCGGGCCCGCCGGATCTACCTGCACGACGTCCACGAGCTCGCGCGCCAGCAGTACGAGCGAGAGGGCCGCTGGCCCGCGGACCTGGTCCCGGGCGCCGCGACCCGCTCGCAGCGCGGCCTGCTGTTCTACGAGCGCCACATGCTGACCTACGAGACCGAGCTCTGGCGCGCCCACGGCACGGCCCCGGCCGCGCTGATCGAGCTCCACGACGTACCGCTGACGAGCCTCTACGCGCGCGAGTGACTACCGTGGCGCGCGCGTGCCGAAGATCGTGTCGAGCGCCGGGAACATGCCCGCGAAGTTACGATCGTGCTCGCGCGGGTCCTGGCTGTGGTGAACGCGGTGAAAGGCCGGCGTCGCGAAAAAGGTCTCGAGCCACGCGAGCCGCCAGCTCACGTTCGCGTGCAGAAAGGTCGTGTAGGTCTTGCGCAGCAGCACGATCGCCGTGAACTCCGAGAGCGAGGCGCCGAGCAGCGCGCCCGGCAAGCCGACGACGACGCCGTGGATCACGAAGTCGACCGGGTGCTGACGCCAGGCCTCGAGCCAGGTGACGTGGGTGGGCGCGTGGTGCACCGCGTGGAGGCGCCACAGCCACGGGACCCGGTGCATCAGCCGGTGGATCCAGTAGCCCAGCAGCTCCGCCAGCAGAAACACCAGCAGCCCGCGCAGCCACGGCGTCAGCTCGCCCACGCCCGTGAAGAGTGACGCGCGCGCTCGGCTGGCGAAGGCGGCGAGGTTGTCGAGCAGCGCGCCGCCGACCAGCTCCATCGCGAACACGTCGACGAATAGCAGCGCGACGCAGACCAGCACCGCGCGCGTCGTCATCCGCCCGGCGCGGTGCGGGAACCATCCCTCGAGCGGCACGAACAGCCCCGCCATCAACACGAGGAACAGGATCGTCCCCAGCAGCAGCGGGCCCATCACGATCTCCTAGTAGGCGTCCATGCGCCCAAACTTGAACTTCTTGCCGCGCCGGCGCTTCTTCTTGCTGCGCTTGCGCTTGCGCTTCGGCTTCACGCCCGACGCTTTCTTCGCGCGCTCCTCCTCGCTGAGGCCGTCCAGGTCCTTCAGCGGATCGTCGAGCGCGGCGTAGGGCGAGCCCGCGATCGTGGGCGAGGTATTGACCGCGACCTTCGGGGCGTCGGGCATCCCGTAGCGCGTCGTGAGGGCCAGAGGGCCGCCCGCGTCGAGCACGTCGTCAACCTCGACCTCGACCTCGACCTCGGCCTCGGCATCCAGCTCCCCGTCGAGCAGCGCGTCCGCGTCTGCCTCGGGCTCCGCCGCGAACACGTCGGAGACGACGATGCCGCCGATCACGGCCAGGGCGGAGGAGAGCGCGAGCACGCGGGCGAGCTGCTTAAGCGCGCGCCGCCCCGGGGCGTGTTTTTCAAAGCGAGCGTTTGCCATGCGTCCTCCTCCTGGCAACGCACGCGGCTCGAGATCGATTTCTCGCGGTCAGATTTTTTGCTCGACTCGCGCCGCGCTCGATCACGCGCGAGCGGCTGTCCACTCGAGCAGGCGATCGAGCTCATCCCACAGCGCCAGCGCGCGCCCAGCTCGACGCGCCGAGCCCCGGAACACCGCGTGCTCGCGACGGTACATCTTGATCAGGCGCCGGTTCTGATCATCGACCGAGCGGCGCACGTTCGCCAGGCGATCGGCGACCTTGACCACGAGCGCTCGAGCCTCCGGCGCGTCGGTCGGGACCTCCGCGAGCCGGGCGTAGGTCGCGGCCTTTCGCTGCTTGCGGCTCTCCCCCGGCGCGTCGGTCAGCAGCGCGACGCAGCGCGCCACGAGCCCGCCGAATTCGCGCTCGACCTCCGCCGCCGAGACCTCGGTGTCCTCCACCACGTCGTGCAGGTAGCCGCTGATCAGCGTCGCCTCGTCCGCCTCGGCGAGGCCGTGGAGGATCCCGACCACTTCATCGAGGTGCACCACGTAGGGGTGCACGCCGTAGCGCTGATCGCCATGGGCCGCGCGCGCGAAGGCCCGCGCGCGCTGAACTTCCTGGGGCAGGGTCGCGGGATCCATCCCCACCAGTGGACCACTCCGCCCCTGGCCGCGCAATCCATCCAGCCCGCGCGATCTCGCCGATCCGCGCCGCCGCGCGCGACGTATGCTCCTCGTGCCCGTGCGCCGCCCGCTCTCGCCTCACGACGTCCAAAACCGCCCGCGCCGCGCGCTGCAGGCCCTGACGAGCGCCGCGCTCCTGCTCAGCGCGGGCGCGCTCCCGCTGACGACGACGGCCTGCTCCGGCGGCGCCCGGGCCGACGCCCACGCCCCCACGAGCGACTCACACGCGGGCGCGCTCGAGTGGCGACCCTGGGGGCGAGAGAGCTTCACCGCCGCCCGCCAGGGCGACCGCATCATCCTCATCAACGTCGCCGCCGGCTGGTGTCACTGGTGCCACGTGATGGACGCCGAGACCTACGGCGACCCCGAGATCGCCCGGCTGCTGCGCGAGCACTTCGTCACGATCCGCGTCGACGCCGACTCGCGCCCCGACATCGCCGAGCGCTACCTCGACTGGGGCTGGCCCGCGACCGCGATGCTGACCCCCGACGCGCGACCGATCATGGAGCTGCGCGGCTTTCAAAAGCCCGAGGCGTTCAAGGAGCTGCTGCGCGAGCTGATCGCCGCCAAACAAGACGGCACGCTCACCGGGCGCCGCGATCCCCCCGACCCCGAGCCCGCCGACGAGGACCTCGAGGCCCTGCGCGCCCGCGTCACCGCCCAGCTCGACCGCTACTACGATCAAGATCAGCACGGCTGGGGCGGCCCCAAGAAGTACCCGCTCGCGCCCGCGGTCGAGCACTCGCTGCTCCGCGCGCACCTGAACGACGGGACAGACGACGGCCAACGCTGGCGGGCGCGCGCGCTCGCCAGCCTCGCGGCCGAGACCGAGCTGATCGACCCGGTCTGGGGCGGCATCTACCAGTACTCCGTCAACAACGTGTGGACGCGCCCGCACTTTGAGAAGCTCGGCGGGCTGCAGGCGAGCTCGCTCGAGAGCTACGCCCGCGCCTACACCATCACCGGCGACGCGCGCTGGCTCGCGGCCGCCCACAGCATGCGCGGCTACATCCTGGGGCACCTCTACGAGCCCGACGAGCACCGCTTCTTCACCAGCCAGGACGCCGACCTCACGCGCCCCGACCACACCAGCGTCCCCGGGACCGAGTACTACGCCAAGCCTGACGCCGAGCGACGCGCGCTGGGCATCCCGCGGATCGATCGCGCCTCCTACACCAACACCAACGGCCAGCTGATCCGCGCGCTGTGCCGGCTCTACGCCAGCGCGCCGCCTCCCGTCCCGACTCCCAACCCAAAGGACGCGCCGGCCAAGGATGTCGAGGCCCTCGAGGTCGCCACCCTCGTCTACGCCTGGCTCCGCGAGCACCACCGTCAGCCCTCGGGCGCCTTCACCCACGAGACCGCGCCGCAGGGCGAGCTCCTGCATCTCGCCGATCAAGCCGCCATCGGCCGCGCGCAGCTCGAGCTCTACCGCGTCACCGGCGAGCGCGCCTACCTCGACGACGCCCGCGCCGTCGCCGACTTCGCGCTCGCCGAGCTACAGGATCACGAGCGCGGCGGCTTCTTCGCCCACACCGCCGACCCGCAGGCCGTCGGCGTGTTCGCCGAGCGACGCAGGCCCCTGCGCGACAACGGCGAGCTCGCGCGCTTCCTCATCGACCTCCACCACCTCCTCGATCACGACAGCGAAGACCTGCCCTACAAGCCAGCCGCTAAGCGGGCGCTCACGGCCCTCTCCTCGCCCACGATCATCAAGTCTTGGGGCCGCATGGTCGGCGAGTACCTGCTCGCGCTCGAGGCCCTCGCGTACACGCCCATCGATCTCACGATCGTCGGCGACCGAGACGATCCCCGCGCCGCCGCGCTCCAGCGCGCCGCGCTTCAGCTGCACGAGCCACGCGCGCTCCTCGACTACAGCGAGCCCGGCGCCCGCTACCCCGACCGCGGTCAGCCAGCCGTATACCTGTGCACCGACACCGCCTGCTCGCAGCCGATCACCGACCCAGCAAAGCTCGCCGAGGCCACGCGCAGCTTCACCGCGAACCTCTGACGCCGCGCTCCCCAGGGCCGCGCGCGAGCGTGGGAGGCGCCGCCTGTGCAACCACCTGCTTCACCGCGAGTTGGGGCGGTCCGACGTCGCAACGAAGCTCAAGGGCGCTGCTGCGGGTCGAGCGTGGGAGGCGCCGCCTGAGGACGGCGAGCGAGCCAGCGCTCGTCCGCTTCAATAAGTTCAGACGCTCGCCGCCCGGAAGGTGGAGGGAGCCTGCCCAGGCGTTAAGCAGCGGCCCGATGCCCGCGCATTGCATATGTTCGAAACTTCATGGTCCGCAGGTCCGTATGTCCGTAGATCTAGACCTGCCCGGTCAACGCGGCGAACGGCCACCACATATCGCGCACGAACAGCCGCCCTGGCGCCCGCCCCCAGTACCACGCCCCGTACACCTGCAAGAGCGCCCCGAGCACCACCAAGACCGCGAACACGCGCCGCCGCCGAGGCCCGCGCGCCGCCCCGCCGAACGCCAGCAGCACCAGCAGCATCGGCAGGTAGTCCATCGCGAAGCGGTACGAGAACTGACGAAAGCCCGTGTTTTGATAGAGCAGCGTCGGCGTCGCCGTGCCGACGACCGCCACCCACAGCGCGACCCGCTGCGCCAGCGTCAGCGCCCCGGCGCGCCCCGGCGTCGAGGCCGTGTCCTCACTGGGCCTCCCCTGCGCGTCGCCGCGATCCCGCGCCCAGATCAACGCCCACAGCCACGGGCACCCAACCAAGAGACCCATCCCGTGCTGCGACCACCGCAGCCACGGCCCCCCGCTCGTGATCACCTGCGGCCGCAGCCACAGCGCCGCCTCGAGGTTGCGCGGCAGGTACTGCAGCGAGAACATCCCGAGCTCCTGGATCCGCTGCTGCCAGCGGATCTCGAGGTAGCGGTGTCCGAACTGCAGCGGGTCGTCGAAGCGCGCCGCGTTCATCCACATCAGCGCCGCGGCCGTGACGACCAGCGGCGCCGCGAACTTCACGAGCGCGAGCGGCTTGCGGCCGCCTCGCCACCACTCGACCAAGAACACCGGCAACACGAAGGCCGGCGTCACGCGCGAGGCGACCGCGAGCGCCAGGCACAGCCCCGCCGCCGCGGGCCTGCGCGCCTCCCAGCTCAGCGCTAGGTACAGCGTCACCAAGAGCGCGCCCACGGTCTGGGCGGTGAACCACACCGCGCCGTGACTGCTGACCCAGCACGCCGGGCTCGCGAGCGTCCACGCGGCCGCGATCCACAGGTGCTCTCGATCGCGCCCGCCCTCGAGCCCGCGCGCGCGGTCGAGGAACCACACCAAGACCACCGGCGTCAGCGCGCCGAGCAACACGGTGAACAGCCCGTCCCAGATCGGCGCGCCCCACAGCGCGACCCACGGGAGCATGAGCAGCGCCGGAGCTGGCGGAAAGGTCACATACCAAGTTCGCGCGCGTCGCTGAACATCGCGCCGCTTGACCGAGACCTCGCGCCCGTCGGTCGTCAACCACGTCTCGATCCCGCGCTTGCGTCGCTCCTCGAGGCAGGCGGCGCGCTTGCACGGGTACCCCCGGATCGGGCCGTCCAGCCCCGCGCGCGGCTTGAACTCGACCGAGTAGACGACGCCCCAGTCGTCGTGACGTCGTCGCTCGTAGCCCGGCGGGTTGCCCTCGTGGGCCAGGCGCCCATCGAGCCAGGCGAGCGCCATGTGGCTGTAGTGATTGGCCTCGCTAGGGCGCGTCAAGCCCTGCTTCCCCGCCAGCACGCCGAGACAGGCGAAGGCGACGAGGAAGACGAGCAGGAGACGGACGCGCGCGAGAGCCATCAGCTAGCGCGGACGATACGACGCGCCCTCTGGCGTGTCGATCGGATCGGCGTCAGCCGGCGAGCAGCTTGTCGAGCTCGCCCTCGAGCGCGCTCTGGATCTTGCCCTTCATCAGCTTGAGCTTCCACGGCAGGTCGATCGCGGCGTTGATGTCCGTGTCGGTGAAGTCGACGGAGCCCTTGAGCCCCGAGGTCAGCCCGCTGCCGGCGACCGTCGCCTTGTTGTCGGAGTCCCAGTTCGAGTCGATGCTGAACTTCTCCTTCAGCTTCGCTCGCAGGGCGTCGAGCTTCTCGCGAATGACGTCAGCCGAGAGGTTGTGCTTCCGGGAGATTTCGATGGCGGCCATGATGCGAAATGCTGGCATATCAAGGCGCCCGATGACCAGCAAACAAATCGCAACTTCTGAGCGAAGGCGCGAGTTCTCTCCGCTCGAGCAGATTTTTTCGGCATTTCCGCGCGGGCGTGGAATCTGCCGAGGTGCCAACCGCGAAACGGATTGACCTCGGGCGCCTGTCGGCGGCGACCCCCTACTGGAGAACCCGCGATCGGCGGGCGCAACTGCTCCAAGGCGACTCCCTCGAGATCCTTGAAGAGATGCCCGCAGAGAGCGTTGACACGATCTTCGCGGATCCGCCCTACTTCCTGTCGAACGGCGGCACGACCTGTAAAAACGGCCGCCGCACCAGCGTCAATAAGGGCAAGTGGGACCGCAGCAAGGGCGCGGAGGAGAACCACGCGTTTAACCGTCGCTGGCTCGCCGCGTGCAAGCGCGTGCTCAAGCCCAACGGGACGATCTGGGTCTCCGGCACGAGCCACGTGATCTACAGCGTCGGCTTCGCCATGCAGCAGCTCGCGTTCAAGCAGCTCAACGAGATCGTGTGGGAGAAGCCGAACCCGCCGCCGAACCTCTCGTGCCGCTACTTCACGCACGCGACCGAGTCCGTGCTGTGGGCCGCGCGAGACCGCAAGAGTAAGCACTTCTTCAACTACGCGCGCATGCGCGAGATCAACGGCGGCAAGCAGATGAAGACCGTCTGGCGGATGACCGCGCCGTCGAAGTCCGAGAAGACCCACGGCAAGCACCCGACCCAGAAGCCGCTCTCGCTGCTCGACCGTCTGCTCGAGGCCTCCTGCCCCGAGGACAGCGTCGTGCTCGACCCCTTCAACGGCAGCGGCACCACCGGCGTCGCCGCGGTCGCTCGCGGATTCCGCTACATCGGCATCGAGCGCGAGGAGAAGTACCTCGAGCTGTCAAAGGCGCGCATTCAAGAGGCGCTCACGCCGTCGCGCCGCGCCGGCAAGGGCGCGCGTCCGCCGCTGCGCGTCGTCTGAGGCGCACCACGAGAGAGGGAGCTGCCCCATAAGACAGCTCCCTCATCGCTTGAAAAAGCCGAGCGTCACGGGGTCGCTCAGACCTCCATGATCTCGGCCTCTTTCTTCTTCAGGATGTCGTCGGCCTCCTCGACGTACGTATTCGTCAGCTCCTGAACCGAGTCGAGGCCGCGCTTGAGATCATCCTCGGAGATCTCTTTGTCTTTCTCGGCCTGCTTCAGCATGTCGTTGGAGTCGCGGCGCACGCCTCGACACGCGATCTTGGCCTCCTCGACGTACTTCTTGGCCTGACGGACGAGATCGCGGCGGCGCTCCTCGGTCAGCTGGGGGATCGGCACGCGCACGACCGTGCCGTCGTTGTTGGAGTTGAGCCCGAGCGATGAGGAATTGATGGCCTTCTCGATGGGGCCGATCATGTTGCGATCCCACGGCTTGATCACGAGCATGCGCGCGTCGGGCACCGAAATTGTGGCGACCCCCTTGAGCGACATCTTCGAGCCGTAGCAGTCGACGTTGATGCTATCGAGCAGCGATGGGTTGGCGCGACCGGCCCGGACCTGCGCGAGGTTCTTTCGCAGGCGGTCGATGGCCTCCTTCATGCCGTCTTCTGCCAGTTCGAGCGCTTCATCCTGCATGGCTGAGTTCCTCTTCGGTCCGGGGGTTCGCCGGATCTTGGCCCTGGCGGCCCGGGCTCGCAACCGCGCGCCTCGGGTGATCGTCCGGCGCCACGAGTGTACCGATTCTCTCGCCGCACACCACCCGACGAATGTTGTTCCGGGTCATCATGTTGAACACGATGATCGGCAGCTTGTTCTCGCGGCACAGCGAGATCGCGGTCCCGTCCATGATCCGCAGGCCGCGGCGCAGGACCTCGAGGTACGAGAGGCGCGGAAACCTCACCGCGTCGTCGTGCTCGACCGGGTCCTTGTCGTAAACGCCCTCGACCTTGGTCGCCTTGAGCAGGACCTCCGCCTGGACCTCCATCGCGCGCAGCGCCGCGGCGGTGTCGGTCGTGAAGTAGGGGTTGCCGGTCCCGGCCGCGAAGATCACGACGCGACCCTTCTCGAGGTGCCGGGTCGCGCGCCGGCGGATGTACGGCTCGGCGATCTCCTTCATCTCGATCGCCGACAAGACGCGCGTGTACACGCCCCGCTGCTCGAGGCTGTCCTGCAGCGCGAGCGAATTCATCACGGTCGCCAACATCCCCATGTAGTCCGCGCTCGCCCGGTCCATCCCGGAGGCGGCGGCGCTCAGACCGCGGAAGATGTTGCCGCCGCCGATGACGACCGCGACCTCGACGCCGAGATCGATGAGATCGTTGATCTCCTCGGCGATGGTCTTGAGCACCGTCGCGTCGATGCCGTAGCCCTGCGTCCCTTGAAACGCCTCCCCCGAGAGCTTGAGGAGGATGCGCCGGTACTGCGGCGCGGCTTTCGTGTCCGCCTGGTCCTGGGCTCCGTTCATCACGTCACTCCTGTGCGCTGGGGTCGTCGGGGATCATAAAACAAGCAAAAAAACCCAAAAAAAAGAGCGGGCAGCGCCCGCTCCTTTGAAAAACGTCAGCCCTTGAGCTGAGCCGCGACCTCCGCGGCGAAGTTCTCCGTCTTCTTTTCGAGGCCCTCGCCGAGCTCGTAGCGGACGAAGCGTCGAATCTGGATGTTCTCGCCGATCTTCGAGATCAGCTCCTTGAGCACCTGCTCGACGGTCTTCTTGTCCTCTTTGACGTGCTTCTGCTCGAGCAGCACGCGCTCCGAGTACCACTTGTTGATCTGACCATCGACGATGCGGTCGACGATCTTCTCGGGCTTGCCGCTGGCGAGCGCCTTCTCGCGATGGATCGCGCGCTCCTTCTCGACCGCAGCCTGATCCATCTCCTCGCGACGCACGCAGTCGGGGCTCATGGCAGCGATCTGCAGGCAGATGTCCCTACAGAACGCCCTGAAGTCATCGTTCTTGCCGACGAAGTCAGTCTCGCAGTTGACCTCGAGCAGCACGCCGACGCGCCCGTTGGCGTGGATGTACGAGGTCACGGCGCCCTCGCTGGCGAGCCGTCCGGCTTTCTTGGCCGCAGCCGCGAGCCCCTTCTTGCGAAGGTACTCGATGGCCTTGTCCATATCGCCGTCGACCTCGATGAGGGCCTTCTTGCAGGCCTTGATGCCGGCGCCGGTGCGCTGGCGCAGCTCCTTGATCTCCGCTGAACTTACCTTTGCCATCACGTCACTCCTGAGCTTTCTTTTCCAACTCCTCGGGCGACGCCGCGGCCTCGGGGGTCGGCAGCTGCGTCCTGCGCGAGACGATCTCGACCTTCGGGCCGTCGCCGCCGGTGGTCACGCGGATCGGCTCGGGGGCGTCGTAGTCGCCCTTGGTGTCCTTGATGGCGCGGGCCTTGCCCATGCGCAGGCCCTCGACGCAGGCGTCGGCGACCTTGGTGCAGAACAGCTTGATCGCGCGAATCGCGTCGTCGTTGCCGGGGATGATGTGCTGGATCTTGCGCGGGTCGGCGTTGGTGTCGGCGACCGCGACGATCGGGATGTTGAGGCGGTTGGCCTCCTCAACGGCGATGTGCTCCTTGATCGGGTCGATCACGAACACGGCGCCGGGGAGCTTCGGCATGTCCTTGATGCCGCCGAGGTTGCGCTCGAGCTTGGCCTGCTTGCGGCTGAGCATCAGGCCCTCTTTCTTGGTCATCGCCTCGATGGTGCCGTCGCTCGTCATCTTCTCGATGTTGCGCAGCTTCTCGACCGACTGCCGAATCGTCGCCCAGTTGGTCAGCGTGCCGCCGAGCCAGCGGTGACAGACGAAGAATTGCCCAGCGCGCTGGGCCTCGTAGACCATCACGTCCTGGGCCTGCTTCTTGGTGCCGACGAACAGGATCGGCTTGCCCTCGGCCGCGATGCCGCGCAGGAACGAGTAGGCGCGCCGGAACAGCACGGCGGTCTTCTGCAGGTCGATGATGTGGATCCCGTTACGCGCGCCGTAGATGTACGGGCGCATGCGCGGGTTCCAGCGCTCGGTGCGGTGACCGAAGTGAACGCCGGCCTCGAGCAGCTGGCGAACGGTGATAATGCGCTGGCCTTCCGCGAACTCCAGCTGCTGCTTCATCTCTTGGGACGCCGTGGCGTCGGTGGTGGCTTGCATGTCGATCTCTCCTGTGGCGTTGGGCCTCTGCTCCGCTCGACGAGCGCCAGACATCACGCCGACTTGGATCACCCGATGGGCTGCCCAAGAGGTCGGCGCGACACGCCTTCACCAGCGCTCTCCCGAAGCATGTGGATTGAGTTGGCGCGCCAAGTATCACGGTCAGCGGGCCCCCGGCAAGGCGCGGACGCCCGCGCGTCGCGCAGGTTCGGCCGCACGGGCCGCGCCGGAGCGCTGAAACAATTAAGAAATGCGCCGCCAAAGCCAAAATACCGCCGCCGTGGGCCAGCAAGCCGGGTCACAGCGGCGAAAACTCGCGTCCGAAGAGATCCCCCAGGTGGTTTCACACACAGCCACGGCTGCTATAAGCGAACCCAGGCCGCCGTGGCCCCGGTCTTTGTCTGAGAAGCCCGGAATCGTCCATGCCCGTTCGTCACCCTTCCATCTCCGCGCGCGCCAGCCTGCTGGTGGGCCTCGGGCTCCTCGCCGGCGTCGCCGTCGGGTGCATGACCCCGGTCGGCATACCGCCGCAGTACCGGTTCGCCTGCGAGACCGACGAGGACTGCCAGGTCATCACCAGCGAGGACGGCGAGGAGTACCAAGAGCGCTGCATCTCGGGCCTTTGTCAGTACCCCTGCGCCGGCTCGGTCTTCACCTCGATCCCCGGCGAGTGCCCCGGCGACGACTACTTCGGCTGCTTCAACGGCGTCTGCACCCACCTCTGCGACACCGAGTCGCCGATGTGCCCGGCGCCGCAGACCTGCATCACCCAGAGCGTCCCGGAGGAGTTCGCCGACCTGATCCCGAGCAACGTCGACCTCTCGAGCTCCGGCGTCTGCGGGATCCGCTGCGACGCGGAGGGCGCTCCTGAGTGTCCCGGGGAGCAGCTCTGCCTGGAGGGCGCGTGCATCAGCCTCAGCGACTTCACGACCGGCGGCGGCACCGACCCCACCGGCGGCACCGACCCCACCGGAGGAACACCGTGAGGCGCGCGCTCACACACGCGGCGGCGCTGGCGGTCGCGCTCTCGCTGCCGCTGTCCGGCTGCGCGAACAGCCAGGTTACGGCCCGGCCGATCACCCGCGTCGACCCTCGACTCAACGTCGGCGAGATGGGCACGCGCACGAGCTTCGAGCTGCGCACGCTGGTCGCCGCCGACCAAGACCCGCTGCCGGCGTCAGGCGAGCGCGAGCCGGCCGACGAGCCGCGACGCGAGCGCTCAAAGAAGAAGAGCGCGACCAAGCCGATCTTCATCGCCGGCGTCATCCTCTCCGCCGTCGGCGGCATCGGGACCCTGGCTTTTGGAACAGGCGGCTTGATCGTCGAGCGCCAGCTCACCGACCGCCTCTACAACCGCCTGGATCCGGAGAAGAGCGCCGACGCCTTCACCGAGCAGGAGTACAACGACCTCGAGAAGGTCGGCGAGCTCATGAACGTCTTGGCGATCACCAGCGTGGTGATCGGCCTCGTCGGCATGACGATGGCGGTCACGGCCTACGGCTACGACTACACCCACTGCGGCTCGCTCGCGCCGAAGCGGCGCCGCTGCGAGGACGCCGGCTACGCGCTGATGCCCCCGCGCCCCCGCGGGCAGGCGACGCTCGACCCGCGCGAGCGGAGCGCCCCCGCGCGACTCCAGGTCAACCTCCGCGCGAGCGACGCCAGCGAAGGGCCAGCGCTGCCACCTCGCCCGCTCGCGCAGTAGGCGTTCTCCAGCCGCGCGGTTCCGCGTTACAACGGTGCGCATGGGGGAGTCAGCCGGCCCCGCGCGCGCGGACGAGCGCGCCTGGGAGACGCTCGGAGCGCGCGAGCCGGACTTCGCGACCGATCCGCGCGCGGTCATCGGCGGGCTGCTCGGCCTGATCGCGGTCGTCCTCCTCCCGCTCGTGCAATTCCGCTTCGTCTACGACGACTGGTGGACCTTCGTGTCCAACGGGTTTTTGCGACGCCCCTCCGAGCTGGCGCTCCTGCTCAGCCCGGAGGCGGTCGCGCGCAACATCCCCGACGCGTTCCGGCCGACGCTGGTGGTCTTCGACGTCCTGACCTACCAGATCTTTGGGACATCTTCGCACGCGCACCATCTGCTCTCGGTCGGGCTGCACGTGCTGGTGTGCTGGCTGCTCGCGCGCTGGCTCGAGCGGCTCGGCGCGCCGCTTTTGCTCCGCGCCGCGTCCATGACGATGTTCGGGCTGCTGGCGATCCACGCCGAGGCGATCGCCGTGGTCTCGTTCCGCGAGGACCTGCTCGCCGCCGCGCTCGGCCTGCTCGCGCTGCTGCAGGCGACGCGGTTCTGCCATCGAGCGGCCGGAGGGTGGCGCGCGTTGCTGCTCGCCGCGCTGCTGATGGCGCTCGCCTGCGGCGCCAAGATGAGCGCCGCGACGCTGCCGCTGCTGTGGCTGCTGGCCAGCGCGCTGCGCCCGTGGCCCGCGCCGAGCTGCTCGTGGCGACGACGAGCGCTCGGGTTTACGGCGCTGTGCGTCGGCCTCGGCCTCGCCCTCGCCCACACGGCCGTTCTTCACGGGGGCCTGAGCCCCTATGCCGGCCAGAGCGCCGTCGACGGCGCGCTCAACCTGCGGCTGTACGCGAACCGCGTCGGCCTTGGACCCGTGCTCGCCCAGTCGACGCAGATCCACCTCGGCTACCTGCAGCAGGTCGCGCTCCCGTGGGGGCTCTCGCCCGAGTACACCGACCGCGGCGCCGCCTGGAGTGATCCCGCGACGGTGCTCGCCTCGGCCAGCCTCCTCGCGCTGGCGGGGTGGGGGCTGTGGAGCGGGCTGCGTCGCCGCCACCCCCTCACGGCCTTGGTGATCCTCGGCGGCTTCGCGCTCGCGCTCCCGACGAGCAACCTGGCGGCCATGCCCAACATGCGCGCCGATCGCTTCGTCTACTTGACGAGCGCGCCGCTCTGTATCGGTCTCAGCTCGCTGTTGCTCGTCGCCGGCGCGCGCCTGGCCGGCACACGACCAGGCCACCATCGACCCGAGCAGGCGCTCGCCTGGCGCCTGGCGCCCTTGGTCGTGTTCTGCATCGTCCAGGGCGCAGTCCTGCAGGCGACGGCCCAGAACTACCGAAGCAGCACGCACCTGTGGACCACGGCGGTCGAGCGCGCCCCCGACTCCTCACGGGCCCACGCCCTGTTCGCGGAGACGCTGCTGTCCGTGGCTCGGAACACGCCGCGCGGTGAGCAGTCGCACGAGTTGATCCTCAACCGCGTCGCGGCGCACTGCGAGATCGCCACGCGACTCGATCGTCACTACGAGCTCCCGGAGATCTGCTTCGCGCGCCTCGCCGTCACGCGCCGCTCCTGGAATGAAGCGCACCGGCGCTTCACACGAGCGCTCGAGTTAAGCCCAGACCGCAACGCCCGCATTCTCGCCGCCTTGGCGCAAATCAGCCTCGACCTCCCCGGCCTGGACGCCGAGCTGCGCCGACAGCGAAGCCTGGCCTGGCTCGCCCAGGGACTGCGCGACTACCCCTACGCGCCGGAGCTACGGGCCGTAGCCGGGCGAATTGCCCATCTCGACGGTGATCCGGAGACCGCGCTGCTGCATTACCGGGACGCGAGGTCTCTCGCGCCCGAGCGTCTCCAGACCACGATTTGGGGGCTAGAACTCGCGCTCGATCTCGGCGATGCTCACGCCGCGCGCAAGATCTGGGTTCGTGACCGCAAACTTCTTGGCAGGGCCCCAGTACCCCAGCGAGCCAGCCTGTTACTTCGCATTCGCGAGGTAGAGCGGCTATTCCCTTCTCGTCCTCAAGCGTCTATTCTCTCCGACGGAGTTTTTTACAGATGAACCGCAAGTTCTTCACGCTGCTCCTGTTGGCCGCCCTCTCGATCGCAGCGGGAAGCATGGCCTGCGTCTCGACCATCAACGAGCTAAACACTGACGATGAGGGCGACGGGGCGACCTAGCCGCCCTGCCCTCGTTAGATCGTTCGTTCACGCGCTACGGAGCCCTTGGTGGGGCGGAGGTGGCCAGCCGCTACCCTGCTTGATCCACGGGCGAAACGAGCGCGAACAGCTCTTGAGGCTTGAAGGAGACAAACCCGGGACGAAGCGGTCCCGGGTTCGTTGCGTTTGGGTCCCTGTGACACGCGAACGCGCAGCCGCACGCGTCGACCACGAGCGCGTGATCCCGCGCTAGCCCAGCGACGGACTCAATCAGCGCGCGACGGGTGAAGCGTCGCAGGCGCCAGGGGCCTGCGCCGCCTCGGCCTCGGTAGCCTTGATGACCGAGACCAAAAACTCGCCGAAGCCCCGCGAGCGCGGCGAGCTCCAGAAGCGGCTCCAACGCCGCGAGTCGCGCGTCCGTCAATACCCCGGCGCTGATATGGACATCGCGTACCCCCGCGGCGGCGATGTGGCCGAGGAGCGGCTCGATCGACTCGCAGCCGTGATCGCTCGCGCTGACGGCGGCTGAGATCCCGGGAAACACCGGGCCGAGATGCCCGACGACCGGGATGGAGAGCTGCTGGAGGTGCTGGGCCTGCAGCAGCAGCGCGGCCGCCGGATCGGCGTCAGGACCCAAGAGCGCCCGCTGAAACGCCGGGCGATGGTGCGCGAGCTCGTACTGCACCGTGCCTTCGCACTCTTTCACGGCGTGGATCAGGCTACGCGGCATCACCGCACATGTGCGCATGATCACTCGTCTCCCATGACCGTGAAGCCAGCGCATCACCGGCTCGGCCCAGCGCGCGTCCTGGCGGCTCGCCAGCCGCACCGTCGCCGAGACCACCGACTCGCGGGCCGCTTCTTGCTCCGCGAACAACCCCGCCAAGGCGCCCTCTGGATCGACCTCGGGCCCGGATGCGCCCCCGAGGATCAGGTGTCGGCCATGGCAAGAACGGAGTGATTGGTGGGATCGAAGCACGGCGCCTCCTAGCACTGAACTTAAAATCAGTATTACACGGATTAACCGGCCGTCAAGCCGGAGCGCGCGAAACCGCGCGCCCGGGGACACAGTCCTCCTTCGACCGGGCGGGCGTTGGTGTGCTAGATGAGCGGCGCGGCCCGATTCTGGGTCAGCTACGCCAATGTCCGAGAACGAGCCCGAGCCCGCCGTCGAGACCGGCTCCCGGCGCGCCATCGCCACTCGCTCCCCCCGGGGAGAGGGCGGGCGCGCGAAGGGGCGCCTCTCGATCCGGGATGTTGACTCCGACGCCCTCAAGGTCGTCCGAAAGCTCCTCACCGGCGGCCACGAGGCCTATCTCGTCGGCGGCTGCGTCCGCGATCTCTACCTGCGGCGAAAGCCGAAAGACTTTGATGTCGCGACGAGCGCGACGCCGGAGTCGATCCGCAAGACCTTCCGCAACTCGCGGATCATCGGTCGTCGCTTCAAGCTCGCGCACGTGTTCTTCGGTTCGAAGATCATCGAGACGAGCACCTTCCGGACGACGCCGGTCAGCCGCGCCGGCGACGACGACCGCCTCATCACCCACGACAACGAGTGGGGCAGCATCGAGGACGACGCGCTCCGCCGCGACTTCACGATCAACGGGCTGTTTTACGACGTCCCGACCAACACGATCGTCGACTTCGTGGACGGCCTGCACGACCTCGACCGCGGCGTGATCCGGACCATCGGCGACCCGATCGTGCGGTTTCAGGAGGACCCGGTGCGGATGATCCGGGCGGTCAAGTTCGCGGCCCGGCTCGACTTCACCATCGAGGAGGCGACCTGGGGCGCGCTGCTCGAGACGACCTCCGACATCGCCAAGTGCTCGCGCGCGCGGGTGCTCGAGGAGCTCTACAAGATCCTGCGCGGCGGCGCCTCGCGCCGCAGCCTCGAGCTGATGCTCGAGACAGGTCTGCTCGAGGCGCTCACGCCCGAGTACATGGCGCTGCATCGCGGCACCGCGCGCGGACGCTCGGCGCGCGCGCGCGTCGACCCGTGGCTGTGGTCGCTGCTCGACGCGCTCGACGAGTTCACGGTCCAGACCGAGCAGGTCGCCGGCAACGGCGTGCTGCTGGCGATCCTGTTCGCGCCGCTGATCGAGCGCTCGTGGGCGGAGGGCTCGCGCGCGAGCTTCGATCGCAAGATCGAGCAGCTGATGTCGGAGTTCTGCGTCTCGCTGGGCGTCGCGCGTCGCGACCGCGAGCTCGCGCGCCAGATCCTGATGGCGCACCACCACATGATCGAGCCGCTCGAGGGTCGCCGCCGCCGCCGCCGCCCGTCGATGGTCCAGCGTCAGCACTTCCACGACGCGCTCGTGTTTTTGGGCGTGACCGTGCGCGCGCGCGAGACCGACGAGAGCGAGCTGCAGTTCTGGCTTCAGCTCGCGAGCGCGCACCGTGAGCGCCAGGCGGTGGAGCCCAGCCCCGGGCGTAAGAAGCGACGTCGTCGCGGGCGCTCGCGCAAGCGCGGCGACAAGCGCGACAAGAGCGAGTCGTCGTCGAAGGCCAACGCCAACTCCGCCTCGTCCGGCGGCGCCAAGCCGTCGACCCCCGCCGCGCACGGATGAGCAAGCGCGAGCGGGAGGCACAGCGGCGAGCGCTGCTCGCCCACGGCTCGAGCGATCACTATATCGACGCCGAGCTGTACGACTTCGAGTACCACGAGCGCCTCGGCGACGCGATGTGGTACCGAGGCCTGGCCAGGCGGACAGGTCCCGTCACGGGCGGGCCGCGCTCGCTGCTCGAGCTCGGCGCGGGCACAGGGCGCGTCACGGTCCCGCTGCTGCGGGACGGGCACGCCGTCACGGCGCTCGACCGGATGCGCTCGATGCTCGACGCGCTCGCGCGCAAGCTCAGCCGCGAGCCCGCGGAGCTGCGCGCGCGCGCGCGGCTCGAGCTCGCGGACATGCGCTCGCTCCCGTTCGCGGACGAGAGCTTCGAGCTCGTCATCGCGCCCTTCAACACCCTGCAGCACCTGTACACCGCCGAGGAGCTGCTGCGCTGCTTTCGCGAGGTCGCGCGGGTGCTCGCCCCGGGCGGGACCTTCGCCTTTGATGTCATGCTGCCGGACCTCGACTGGTTGACGTGGGACCCCGCGCGTCGGCACGCGCTCACGCCGTTTGTGCACCCGCGCACGCGCGAGCGGCTGCTCTACTCGACCAACCACAGCTACGACTCACACACGCAGGTCTGTCACATCCGCATCTTCTACGACGAGGACACGCCGCGCGCGCGCGCGCGCCTCGAGCAGGGAGAGACGCCTCAGCGGCCGTCGCGCCCGAGCGAGGTCGTCCATCTCGCGCATCGGCAGATCTTCCCCGAGGAGCTGCGCGCGCTGCTCCCGGCTGCCGGGCTCGCGCTCGAGCGCCTCGACGGTGACTTTCGCGGGCTGCGGCTCAGCGAGGAGGTCGAGTCGATGGTCGCCGTGTCCCACAAGGCGCGTTAGCGCGGATGACCGGGGAACGTGGTGCTGTAAAATCCCGCGCGGGATCCCGACGCAGCGGGCTCCTGCTTCTCCAGTCGGAACGGACTCGCCGCGCGCGGTCCACCGCGAGCGGATGACCGAGACAACGGCGGCACCGAGCCCGAGCGCGGGCGACTCACTCCCGGAGCTCGACGAGCTCCGGGGTCTGCTGCGCGCGGGCTTCTCACCGGACGAGCTCCGGCGCGTGCTCGAGCGTCACGACGCCGCGGCCGCGGCCGCGCTCGCGGGGCTCGACGACGCCGACGCGCGCGCGGCCGAGACCGTCGACGCGCTCGCGCGGGCGGACGCGATCGATCCGGCGCTGCTCGAGCTGCTCGAGGAGCTCAAGCCCGAGCGCGCGGACGAGCTCCGCGAGCTCGCGGACCGCTGGCGTGCGCGCGAGTCGGCCGGCGCCGCGAGCTCGGGCACGCTGAGCCCGCGACGCATCATCTTCAACCTCGTCGTCGGGATGATGGCCTTCACGACGATCATCGCGGCCATCGGCTACTGGCTCAGCGAGCCGCTGCGCGCCGTCGCCGAGCTGTTCGTCGAGCACCTCGGCGCGACCGGGGTCATGCTCGGCTTCTACTTCCCCGACGGCTTCACGATCCCGCTGCCGCCGGACGCCTTCAGCGCGCTCGGCCTGGCCGGCGGCCTCGGCTTCTGGAGCGTCGTGTTCTGGAGCTCCTTCGGCAGCGTCCTGGGCGGGGTGACGGGCTTCACGATCGGCCGTCGGCTGTCGAAGACGCGCTGGTTTCGCCGCAAGATCCGGCAGGGTAACGGCGCCGCCGTGCACGACCTGATCGAGCGCTACGGCGCGCTCGGCCTCGCGATCGCCGCCTGCACCCCGCTGCCCTACTCGCTGGGGACCTGGGCCGCCGGGACCACGCGCATGAGCTACATTCAGTTCTTCGTGATCTCGATCCCGCTCCGCAGCGTGCGGGTCGCGTTTATGCTCTGGCTGGTCGAGCTGGGGCTCCGCGCCAGCACATGAACATGCTCTATTGGACATATTAACCCGGGAGGCCGACGCGCAGACGTCGACACGCGGCTCGGCTCGCAATTCCGCCCGCGCCGGCGCGCCGCCTGACGCGCGCGTCGCTCTAAAATCGCGCGAGAGCGCGACCCTGAGCCCGCAGCGGTCGTCGACGGGCGCGCGCTGCCGGGCTGCGCTACGGTGAGGTGATGCCGCGCGCGCCTCGTCCCTGGGCCTCGCTGACACGGCGTACGCTGTCCTCGCTGGCCGCGTTGGCGCCGATGCTCCTCGGCCTGACGCTCGCGAGCGCCTCGCGCCCCGCGTCCGCCGACATGCTGCACACGGACCCGCAGCGCAACCCGGACGTCGGCTACACGCCGGTCCAGGAGCGCAGCTACGAGGTCATCGTCGGGGAGACGAAGAGCTACCAGACCGAGCTGCGGCTGCGCGTCGCGCTGCGAAACTCCAGCTCGCAGAAGCAGGACGCGCTGCTGACCCTCGCGCTCCCGCGGGAGTCCTCGATCCGCGGGCTGCGGGTCGGGCGTGACGGGACCTGGTCGAACGGTAATATCACGGCGATCGCGGCCGAGACCTCCGGTCGCCGCGAGCCCGGCGTCGTCTACCTGCGCGCGCTCGAGCCCGAGGCCGCCGGCGACCTGCCCGGCGCTGAGCTGATCGCGTTCAGCCTCGAGCCCTCGTCGACGACCCAGGTCGAGCTGATCCTCGACGTGCTGCCGCAGCTGCGCGGCGACCGGTGGGAGATCGAGATGCCCGGTCGCGGCGACCGCCGCTTCGGGCTCTCGGACGAGCGCCGCGTGCTGGTGAAGGACCCGCAGGACAAGGGCAAGCCGACCTTCTGGGTCGACGGCAACGGCAACGACGGCCAGAAGGTCATGCTCTCGAACCCGGAGAACAGCGCCTTGATCGCGTGGCCGGCGAAGGAGGTCGGGCAGTCGCGGACCAACAAGCTCGACATCCACTACACGGCGCGCCGCGACCCCAGCCGCGACGGCGGCGAGTTTAAAATGTTCCTCCGGCTCGGCCCGGCGACGACGCTGAAGCCCGACCACGTGGTGGTGCTCATCGACCGCTCGCGCTCGACCGACTCGGCGATGCACCGCGAGGCCGTCAACCTGGTCGGCGCGCTGTTCGACCACCTGCCCTCCTCCGCGACCTTCGACGCCATCACCTTCGCCCGCGAGCCGACGCCGCTGGTGCGCTCGCCCGCGAGCGCGAAGGCCGAGGGACGCCGCGCGCGCTGGCCCTCGGTGCGCGACGGCAAGGCGCGCGCGCGCCTCGCTGACCAGCTCGACGAGCAGCGGCGCGAGCAGGGGACGGACATCGCGAACGCGCTCGCGCTCGCCGGCGCGCGCGTCCGCGAGCGCAACGCCAAGCGCCCGCTGATCCTCGTGCTGACCGACGGCATGCTGCCGCCCGGGCGCCCGGCGGGGGCCGTGCGCGCGGTCTACGAGCAGTCGCTGCGGGGCGTCCGTAACCGGCCGGAGCTGCTGTTCTTCATCGACGAGCCGCTGCTGACCCACGAGGGCATCGCGCCCTCGCACCCGGCCGCCGTGCTCGCCGGCACCCTCGACGCGAGGATCCGCCTCGATCGGCTCGAGAAGCGCGACCCCGACATCAAGGCGCTGCTCAGCTCGCCGCGCGTCGTCTCGTCGCTCAACATCAAGCTGCCGCGCCGCGCCGCGCTCGACTCGGAGCCGCCGAGCGGGCTCGTCTCGGGCCATGTACTCGTGGCCAAAGGGACATATCAGGGCGGGAAGCCGCCGCCGGTGAACGTCCACGCCAGAGGCGGCACCATCAACTTTCAGGCGACCGCGCGGGCCAAGCTCGAGGGCGTCGCGCCGCCCGCCCTCGCGGCCGCGGTCGGGGGCGGCGACCCCGACAAGGCCGCCCGCGACGGCTTCATCCGCCCGCCGTGGGTGACCCGCCGGGACCGCCGCCTCGCCCAGCTGACGATCACCTGGGCCGGCCGCGGAGGTCAGCGCGCGCGCGGCTACCTGGATCGCCGGATCTTCCGCAACTACCTGGGGACGCGCGTCTACCCGCGCGCGCGCGCCTGCTACAACGAGGCGCTGGCGCGCAACGAGGTCCTCGGAGGCCGCGTGACGCTGGAGCTGGAGGTCGGCAAGGGCGAGGTGATGTTCACCGCCATCGCCCAGCAGGAGCTCAACCACGCCGACGCGCGCTTCGAAGACTGCCTCGTCGAGGCCGCCTGGGCGCTCGACATCCCCGCCGGCACCGGGGACGACCGGATCTACCGCGTCCGCTACCCGCTCAACTTCTCGCCGCCGCGCGGCGGCAGGCCGGCGGTCGAGGACGACGCGCTCGACCTCGGGACCATCGAGCTGCTGCTCGGGCCGCGCTCGTCGGCGCCGCCGATGATCGAGCGACGCAGCCGGTAGCCACCCCGCGCTCGATCGACCGGAGGGCCGGCGGCGACGACATCTTTGAGCACCGCGTTGAAATTGCGGCGTTGAAACCTCGCGCGGCGAACGAAGGTCTGACAGGCGGGGTGGTGTATGCGACGGGCGGGATCTCGACGCGGCGATCGTAGTCTTCGCTCGCCGCGAACGCGCGACGACGCACGGGATCGCACGCGCGACCCAGCCGCCCCGATCGCGCGAGCGGGTCCGCGTCTCGACGGTATACTCGCGAGGCCGAGGGCCTCCACGGCCAACGGTGAGCGCGCGCGCGGGGTCACGCGCGCGGAGTCTTGGCCGAGACGAATGATGCAGGAGCGAGCCGCAGCGGAGGGCGAGCGTCGACCGCGTGCGACGGACGATGAGCTTCGCCGTGACGAGCCGCTCGCGGACGCGATGACCGTGCTGTCGACGGCCGGTCACCGGCACGAGCTCGGCGCCCGCGAGCTCCCGCTCCCCGAGGTCACGCGCGCGCGCTACGACGTCCAGGGCACGTTCGCGCGCGGCGGCGTCGGCAAGATCCTGCGGGCGCGCGAGCCCCATCTCGGGCGCACGGTCGCGCTCAAGGAATTGCGACGCGGGACCGACGAAGACAGCCGCGAGCGCTTCATCCGCGAGGCGCGACTCACCGCGCGGCTGCAGCACCCGGGGATCGTCCCGGTCTACGACGCGGGCTGCTGGCCCGACGGAGAGCCGTTCTTCTCGATGAAGCTGGTCGCGGGGCGCTCGTTCGCGCGTCGCCTCCGCAAGACCGGCTCGCTCGGCGAGCGCCTCGCGCTGCTCCCCCACGTGCTCGCGGTCGCCGAGGCGATCGCCTACGCCCACAGCGAGCGCATCATCCACCGCGACCTCAAGCCGGAGAACATCCTCCTCGGCGACTTCGGCGAGACCGTCGTGATCGACTGGGGCCTGGCCAAGGACCTCGGCGAGGGGGACGCGACCGCGAGCGTCTCGGCCGCGACCTTCGCGGGCGCGCGGGAGCGAGCCGCGGCGACGCTGCGCGAGCGGCCCGGCGCCTCGAGGTCCGAGGACATGTCGGTGAAGACACCTTCTCCGACGCGCGCGCCCCCCTCCTCCGAGTCCGCCGCGACGCCGCCCGAGGACAGCTCGAGCGCCGTCAGCAGCACCGGCGAGGGCCTGACCATGACCGGCACGATCATGGGCACGCCCGCTTACATGCCGCCGGAGCAGGCCATCGGGCTGCCCGTCGACGAGCGCGCCGATGTCTACGCCCTGGGCGCCATCCTCTACCACGTGCTCGGCGGGCGCGCCCCGTACACCGGCGACGACTCGGTCGACGTGCTGCGCCGCGTCACCGCCGGGCCGCCGCCGCCGCTGCGCCGGGTCCAGCGCGGCGTGCCGGACGAGCTGCGCGCCATCGTCGACAAGGCGATGGCCCGCGAGCCCGCAGGTCGCTACCCGACCGCGCGCGAGTTCGCCGAGGACCTGCGGCGCTTCCAGACCGGCAAGATCGTCGGCGCGCACCGCTACACCCCGCTCGAGCGCGCGTTCCGCTTCGTCCGCCGCTACCGCACCGCGCTCGCCGTGCTCGCCGTGCTCGCGATCGGCGGGGCGATCAGCGTGTCCGAGATCGTCCGCGAGAAGAACATCGCCAACATGCAGCGCGCCGCGGCCGAGGCCGCGCAGTCCGAGGCCGAGACCGAGCGCAGGCTGGCTGACATCCACTCGGATGAGCTGACCCTCGAGCAAGCGAGGATCGCGGTCGAGCGCGACCCGGCCCGCGCGATCACCCTGCTCGCCGGGCTCTCGGGACAGTTTACGGACTGGAGCGCGGCCCGGGTGATCGCGGCCGACGCCCACGCGCAGGGCCTGCCCACGATCCTGCGCGGGCACACCTCGACCGTCAACGACGTCGCGTACACGCCCGACGGCGCGTCGCTGTTCACGAGCAGCGACGACAACACCATCCGGCGCTGGAGCGTGCACACGGGGGAGCTCGAGCGAGTCTACCGCGGGCACGAGGACGAGGTGTGGGGCGTCAGCGTCTCCGCCGACGGGCGCTACCTCGCGTCGTCGAGCAAGGACCGCAGCGTCCGCCTCTGGGACCTCGTAAGCGGCGAGGTCTCGATCCTGCGCGGGCACGAGGCCGGCGTGTTCTCCAACACCTTCACCCCCGACAGCGCCCAGCTCGCGACCTTCGCCCACGACCAGACGATGCGCCTGTGGACGCTCGCGACCGGCGAGTCGAGGGTCGTCAAGAAGTTCTACAAGTCGCCCAAGCGCGCCGTCTCGATGTTCTCGGTCACGCCGGACGGCCGCTTCGTCGCCCACGAGGGAGAGGCCGGCGAGCTGCTCGTGACCGCGCTGCGCGGCGAGGGCGAAGCCGACGACGAGACGCGCGCCTACCAGCCGAGCGGCCCCATGGTCAGTCTCTCGTTCTCCCCCGACGGTCGCCTGATCGCGACGGTCACCGAGGCCGGGGGTCTGCTGCTGCTCGAGCGCGAGACCGGCGAGCCGCGTCCGCTGCCCTGGCTGCACCCCGACCAGAAGCTGCGCTGGGCCGGCTTCACGCCGGACAGCGCCGAGCTCATGCTCACGGACAGGCGCGGCACGCTGACGCTGCGCGACCTCCAGACCCAGGCCGCGCGCGAGTTCGAGATCGGCCGCGGCATCACCCGGCTCGCGTTCTCCCCGGACGAGCAGAGGATCGCGCTCGCGCGCACCGACGGCTTGATCGAGCTGATCGATCGCCAAACCGGCGAGCAGCGCAGGCTGCGAAAATTCAACGACGCGGTCCTTGGCCTCGAGTTCTCGCCGGACGGCTCGAGCCTCGCGGCCTCGAGCACCGACCACACCGCGCGCGTCTGGCCGATCGCCGCGCCGTCCCAGGAGGTCCTGCGCGGGCGCGAGGAGCCCGTCGACGTCAAGCAGCTGCGCGTCGACCCGACGGGGCGCTTGGTCGCCAGCGGCGACGCGAAGGGCGTCGTCCACCTCCACGACCGCGTAAGCGGGCGCACGGTCGCGCTCGAGGAGCACGCGCGGGCGATCACCGCGATCGCGTTCTCGCCCGACGGCGCCACGCTCGTCACCGCGTCGCGCGACGGCGCGTTGCACCTCTGGGACCGGACCGGCCTGCACCTGCGCGCGCTCACGGGCACGGGCGGCGCCGTGTTCCGGCTCGCCTTCGCGCCCGACGGTGAGACGCTCGCGGCCGGGGACGGCCACGGGGTGATCCGCTTGTTCCACACGCGCGACTGGTCCTCGCGGGACCTCGCCGGTCACGACAAGGTCATCCGCGCGCTCGCGTTCTCGGCGGACAGCGGCACGCTCGCCAGCGGCTCCCGCGATCACACGGTCCGCGTCTGGGCGCTGCGCGACGACGCGAGCAGCCAAGGCCAAAGCCAAAGCCAGATCCTGCGCGGCCACGACGGCCCGGTGCTCTCGCTCGCGTTCTCGCACGACGGACGCACGCTCGCCTCGGGCAGCAGCGACCACACCGTCCGGCTCTGGAGCACGCAGAGCTGGGCGCCGCGCGTGCTCGAGGTCGGCGGCAACGGGACCACGCGCGTGCTGTTCACCGCCGACGACAGCGCGCTGATCACCGCGTCGCGCGAGCAGGCCATCCGGATCTGGGACACCCGCTCTGGCACCGCGCGCGCGGTGCTGCGGGGGCACCGCGCGTCGGTCACGGACCTCTCGCTCGCGCTCGACGGTAAAACCCTGGCCTCGTCGAGCCACGACGCGACCGTGCGGCTGTGGGATCTCGAGACGACCGAGAGCCGCGTCCTCGCCGGCCACACGCGCTCGGTGCACGCGGTCGCGTTCAGCCCCGACGGCCGCAGCGTGGTCTCGACCGCCGGCGACGGCACCGCGCGGATCTGGGATGACGACCTGCCCCGCGACGAGCCGGGCCTGCGGCGCTGGCTCGAGCAGATGAGCTCGACCCGCACGCGCCAGGAGAGCGAGGCGCGGGAGAGCGCGCCCACCGACACGCTCGAGGGGTGAACGAGCACCCACGGCGCCACACACCGCCCGGAGCGCCGCGCCGCCGTCATCGCGCGGTCACGCGCCTGGCGGTTATTGCATGTCCCAAAAGACACAATTCAAACGCGGCGAGGCGCGGCCCCGCGCGCCCGAAGAAGCTCGCGCGCAGCCGTAATTTTTGCAGCGCACAGCGTTCCCAGAACGTACCGTACGGGCGCTCGCTATGTTCTTAGAGCGGGGTTTTTAACGCACCTCCCCGCGCCCACGCGAGGGCCCGCCCCGCGCGGATACAAGGAGCGAAACGCCATGACCGTCGAACTCGACTGCAAGGGACTCAATTGCCCGATGCCGATCGTCGCGATCAGCAAAGCGATCCGGACGATGAGCCAAGGGGACGAGCTGCGCGTAGAGGCCAACGACCCCGCGTTCAAGGCCGACGTCCACGCGTGGACGCGCCGTATGGGGCACACGCTCGTCGACTTTCAGCAGGACGGGCGCGTGCAGCGGGCGCTGATCCGCAAGAAGTGATCGACGGCCAGATGCAGCCCGCCGCCGCCGCGTATCAATATCAACCCGCGATCCCCGAGGAGAGCCCGTGACGCAGACGCTATCCCCAGAGCTCGAGGCGCTCATCGAGCGAGTCGTCGAGCGAAAGCTCGAGACGTCGCTCGACAAGAGATTCGGCGAGCTCCAGCGGCAGCTCGCTGCGCTCGAGCAGCGAGCCGCCCAGCGCGACGCCCAGGGCGGCGTGTCCGAGCGCGCGACGATCCTGGTCTTCAGCGGCGAGATGGACCCGCTCATGGCGGCCTTCATCATCGCCTCGGCCTCGATCGCGATGGGCCTCGAGGTGACGATGTACTTCACGTTCTGGGGCCTGAACGCGCTGCGCAAGGGCTGGACGCTCAAGGGCAAGACCCTGCCCGAGAAGATGATCGCCGCGCTGCTCCCGAAGAGCGTCGGCCGCCTCGCGACCTCGCGCCTCAACATGGGGGGCATCGGCCCGGCGTTCTTCAAGAAGGTCATGGACGACAACAACGTCGAGGACCTGCCCAGCCTGATCGAGGTCGCGCGCGAGCTCGGCGTGCGCATGGTCGCCTGCGAGATGACCATGGGCGTGATGGGGATCAAGCGCGAGGAGCTGGTCGACTGGTGTGACTTCGGCGGCGCGGCCACCTACCTCGAGCACGCCGCGGACTCGAAGCTCACGCTGTTTATCTGATGACGCCGCAGACAGGACGCCGTGGAAGACCCTGAACTGCAGATCGTCGTGCTCTCGGGCCCCGAGGACGTCCAGCGCGCGACCTTCGGGCTCGCGTCGGCGCTGGCCGCAGGGTCATCCGGGATCGACGTCGCGATCGTCTTGAGCATGCGCGGCGCCTACTGGGCCGCGCCCGACGCCAACCAGGGCTCCTCGGTCCCCGAATTCCCGACGGTCGACACGCTGATGGAGGAGCTCGCGGCCCTCAAAGTCCCGATCCTCGCCTGCTCGACCTGCGTCGACAACTACTGCCCGAGCCCGATCAACGGCGACGGCCGCCGCACGCTCCGCCCAGGGATCCAGCGCGTCGGGCTGGGCCTCGTCGCTATCCGGATGGCGAGCGCGCGCACGATCGTCTGTTAGCGGCGCCGCCCGCGACGCGCCGTACGTGTATTTGCCCACCACCCCCGTAAACCACCGAGCGCCCCCCACAACCCCGTGACCACACCGGCGAACGCATCGGACGACCGAGACCGCTTGCTCGCCGAGCTCTCACGGCTGCGCCGAAAGAACCGCGCGCTCGAGGCGGACATCGAGCACATGGCCGATGTCGTGGCGCGCAGCGCCGAGCTGTTCGTCGAGCTCGAGGAGAGCCGCGCCAGCGAGGCCAGCCTCCGCCAGTCCGACATCGAGCTGCGGCTCAACGCGCAGATCGACCAAATCCTGCAGAGCTCGTGGACCGAGCAGGCGCTGCTCAACGGCGTGCTCGCGCGGCTCACCAGCTTCAAGGAGCTCGAGCTGCGCCCCTACGCGCTCGCGCTGGTCCGCCGCGACTCAGGCGCGCTGGCCCGGGCGCTGACCCGCGGCGAGGTCCCTGAGTGGTTCTGCAAGCGCGCCGAGGCGCGCGTCCTCGAGGACGCGACCGCCGCGGGCAAGAATGACGGCTCCGAGGCCGTCGGCGACGCGCTCGTGGTGCTGCCTATCCGGGCGTACGGGCGCGTGCTCGGCTACCTCTGCCTCGAGGCCATGGCGCGCGAGTCCAAGAGCTGGCGCGAGCGCTGGCGCGGGGCCTTCTCGACCCTCGGCGCGCTCGTCGGCGCCTCCCTCGATCGCGTCCGCGCCGAGCAGCGGCTGCGGCGGATGAACCGCGACCTCGAGCTCGCGCGCGGACAGGCGCTGCGCGCTAACCAGGCCAAGGACGCCTTCCTCGCCAACATGAGCCACGAGCTGCGCACGCCGCTCAACATCATCATCGGCTACAGCGAGCTGATCCGCGAGGACGACGGCGACGAGCCGATCCGCGAGTACCACCGCGACCTCGACAGCATCGTCGTCGCCAGCAAGCAGCTGCTCGACCTGATCTCGCAGCTGCTCGCGCTCACGCAGCTCAAGGCCGGCGAGCTCGAGCCGGTGATCGAGCCCGTAGCGCTCGCGCCCCTCGTCCACCAGGTCACCGAGCTGGTGCGGCCGACGCTCGCGAAGCGCGACAACACGCTGACGGTGAACGTCGCCGCGGACGCGCCGGCGAAGCTGCAGACCGACTCCAACAAGCTCGGCCAGATCCTCTTCAACATCCTCGGCAACGCCAACAAATTCACGGAGCGCGGCGCCATCACGCTCGAGGTCGACGGAGCGCTCCGCGACGGGCGCGAGCACGTGGTCTTCGCGATCCGCGACACCGGGATCGGCATGACCCGCGAGCAGCTCGCGCGCGTGTTTCAACCCTTCGTCCAGGCCGACGTCTCGCCGACGCGCCGCTACCAGGGGAGCGGCATCGGCCTGACCACGAGCAGGAGCCTCGCGCAGGCGCTCGGCGGCGCGATCGAGGTCGAGAGCGAGCCCGGCGTCGGCTCGCTGTTTCGCGTGCTCATCCCGCGCGAGCCCGCGCCGCCCGAGGGCACGGGCTGAGCGCCGGCTCGTCACGACTCAAAGGCCCTCAACGGCTCAAGCGCTCGAACTGCGCGCGGTACCCCCTCAGCAGCCCGTGGGCGTCGAGGCGGTGGAACAGCGCGTCCGCGACCTGTCCCCGGGGACCCATCCAGCGCGTCTCGTCCGCGACCCCCTCCGCGTCGACGTCGATCGCGACGTCATCGACCAGCGCGACCAGCCGCCGCGCCAGCGTCGCGTCATCGCGCCCGGCCTCGAGCTTGCGCGCTAGGCCCTTGGCCCCGCGCACGCTCACGTACTGAACCCGCTCGAGGTTGCGGAAGACCTTGTCGAGGTCGCCGAAGCTCTGCAGCAGCGCGCACGCGGCCTTGGGGCCGACCCCGCGCACGCCCGCGATGTTGTCCGAGCTGTCGCCGACCAGCGCCTGGTAGTCGACCACGCGCTCCGGCGGCACGCCCATGCGCGCCTGCACCCCGGCCGCGTCCAGCGTCTTCCCGGACTTCGGATCTTGGAGCCGGACCGGCGGCGCCTCGTCGACGACGAGCTGGCAGAGGTCTTTGTCGGGGCTCACCAGCCGAACCGCCATCCCGCCGGCCCGCGCGAGCCGGGCCAGCGTCGCCATCAGGTCGTCGGCCTCGTAGTCGAGCACGCCGTAGACCGCGAAGCCGAGGGCCTCGAAGCTCTCGCGCACCAAGTCGAACTGCGGCTCGAGATCGGCCGGCGGGTCGCCGCGGTTGGCCTTGTAGCGGGGATCGATCCGGTTCCGAAACGTCTCCTGCCCGGAGTCGAAGACGATCGCCACGTGCTCGGGCCGCTCGCGCCGCAGGTAGCCGAGCGTCAGCTGCAGCGAGCCGAGCACCGCGCCGACCTCGAGGCCGTCGAGCGAGAAACGGCCATCGTCACCGAAGCGCATCCCGTAGTAGGCGCGAAACAGCGTCGCGGTCCCGTCGAGGACCGTGAGTTCGGGACCGCGCCAGCGCGCGCGCGGGCTCGCGTCCGCGTCGCTCACCGCTGGATCGACCGTCTTCCTCGTGCTCGCCCCCGGGTCCGTCGTCGTCTCGCCCACGCCCGGACGATAGCGAAGCGCGCGCCCGCGTCCAAGCGAACGCGCGAGCCCAGCGGCGTCGCGTGGGCTCTCGCCACGAGCTGCTAGGGCACCCCCGCGTTGGTCCCCACGATATCGTCGATCCAGGCCCGGTCCGAGCCCTCGGAGATCGTGATGTCTTTCTCGTAGACCCAGCGGAAGGTGTGGATCCCGGCGGCGACGTTCTGGAAGCGCTGGTTCCAGTTGACGTCGCCGCTCCACTCGGCCTGCAGGGCGTTGTCGACGTAGAACTGCAGGACGTCGTAGCTCTCCTCGCTGCTGACCTTGTACCAAAACGACAGCGTCCCGCTCTGCGTGAAGTTCAGCGTGAGCTGGATCGTGCTCACCTGGTTGTCGCTGATCGTGCCGCTCTGGGCGCTGTAGACCCCTTGGTACGTATCGCCGGTCGTGGTGGTCCAGAACTGGTTCCCGCTGAGGGTCCACTCGGGGCCGATCGAGCCCTCCTCCCAGTCCTCGACGAAATCGTTTGAGCAGTCGCTGAGGTCGAGCGCGCAGCTGTCGTCGCAGACCAGCGCGCCGCCGCTGTAGCCCTGGGTCGCGCAGGTCTCGCCGCCCAGCTCCGCGCCGTCACAGCCCTCGCCCTCCTCGACGACGTCGTTGCCGCAGATCGAGCTCACGCACAGCTCGGTGTCGAAGGTGCAGGTGACGCTGTCGCAGGCCAGCTCGCCGTCTAGAAAGCCGAGCGACTCGCAGGTCTCGCCGCCGAAGTTGGTCTGATCGCACTCCTCCCCGGGGTCGAGGAAGCCGTTGTCACAGACGTCCCCGTCTCCGTCCCCGTCGCCGTCTCCGTCGCCGTCTCCGTCTCCGTCACCATCCCCGTCACCGTCACCGTCACCGTCACCGTCGCCCATGCCGCCGGCGGTCGTCCCGCTCGAGGTCTCCTCGCCGATCGTCGGGTCATCCGTCGACGCGGAGGCGTTCGTCGCGCTCGTGGGCGCGGATGACCCGGACGGCGGCCCCGCCGTGAACGCGCCGGACTCGGTCTCGTCATCGCCGATGTTGCACGCGGCCAGGACTAGTCCGAACGAACATGTCGCTAGACACATAAGTAATGAAGAGCAAGTCAAACGAGGCATGAATTAACGATAAGACAATTCGCCAACGCCGCCCCCTCGAGAAGCGACGCGACCGCGCGTTCGCCCGGGAGCGCGCAATGGCCTGTCTCTTAAGTCACTCTTCGGCGGACGTGATCGCCCGCTCGAGCTCCGCGGCCGCCCGCGCGGTCGCGGCGCGCCCGGCGTTGAGCTGCTCGACCATCTGCGCGACCTCGCGCTCGAAGCGCTCGGCGGCCTCGCGCTCCTCGGCCTGGCGCTGGAACTCGGTGTACGCGGCGATCCGCGCGAGCACGTCCTGGGTCGAGACGACGCGCGAGAGCTCGGCGATGATCTTCGCGCGGCCCTCGAAGTCAGCCTTGAAGTAGCGCGCCGGGTACTCAAAATCCTGGACGTGCGCGCGGATGTTCCCCGCCACGCTCTCGACCTGACGACCGCTGAGATCGGCCTCGACTAAGGTCTTGCCGACCTCGGCCCAGCCGGCCTCGTCCGCGGGCGAGACGCTGTCTCGGACATCTCGCAGCAGGATGTCGCGCAGCAGCGTGATGTAGTCCTCGGCGCTCGTCGGCCCGCGCACGGTGAAGGGGTTTTGCGCGATGCGTGAGACGGTCGCCTCGTCCATCTGCATGTAGTTCGCGTCGCACATCATGAACCACTTGCCGTCGCGGGGGATCAGCGTGCCGTCGAAGATCCCGAACACCGCGCCGAGGTTGCTCTTCTCCTCCGAGCGCAGCTGCCCGCTCGCGCGCGAGGCGAAGGCCGTGTCGATGTCGGGCCAGTAGACCCCGCACACCCCGTCGAAGCCGTAGACCTCCTCCTTGAAGATCTTGATCAGCGTCGACGCGCTCGCGTTCTGGTACGAGCTCGCCCAGTCGGTCCGCCGGATCACGCGGAAGCGCGCCGGGATGTCGTGCTGTCGACAGAACTCCAAGAAGTAGTTGCCGATCGCGTGGGCGGTGATGGTCTTGCCGCAGCCGGGGCGCCCGAGGCCGAACAGCACCGGGTTGATGGTCTTGGGGCTCTTGCGCCGCCGCAGGTCGTAGGCCGCGACGTCGCGGGCGAGCCGCAGCCCGGCCTCGACGTACTCGCGGTTGCCCACGATGTCGTCGACGCGCACCGGCTTGAGGTCGCAGACGGACTCGGCGAGCGCGCGGGAGCGAAAGCCCTCGTAGCGGCGCTCGCCGATCACGACCTTGCGCTGCGCGAGCGCCACGCCGAAGGGCCGCAGGCGCCCGAGATGCGTCAGGCGCTCGACCGCGCCGCGCAGCTGGGCGATGAAGGCGTGCATCGTCGTCGCGGTCCAGCGCGCGCGCTCATCCACGTCGGGCGCGCCGGCGCTCGCGTGGTGCTTGGCCTGGATCTCGAGGTAGCGGCCGGCCATCGCCAGCAGGCGCTCGATGACCGCGCGCGGCGGCTGCTCGAGCAGGCTCTCGAGGCCGGCGGCGTCGAGATCGGACGTGACGTCCGGCGACGGCGCGAGCCCGGCGAGCGCGACGATCAGCGCGTCGCACAGCGCGGTGACCGTGAACGCGCCGATGAACAGGCGCTGGTCTCGAGTCGGCTCGGGGATCGCCAGGGTGCCGGTGCGGGCGATGTCCTCGAGCAGCGCGGCGTGCAGCGCCTCGCCGGCGTGCAGCGCCAGGTCGGCGCCGGTGATCACGGCGTCGAGCATGCGCAGGCTCAAGACCGTGTGGCCGAAGGGCGCGCGGACGAGGCCGTGCACGGCCTTCGCCAGCCCGATGTCCTTGACGATCGTCCGTATCCCGGCGCGGTCAAAGCCCCCAGCGGGCGGCTCGACGATCAGAGGTGCTGGACCCGACATAGGCGTGAGTTTACCGCCCGGCCCCCGGCGTCGCGGCACTAGCTCGCGATCAACCCGACAGCTCTGCGGGCGCGCGCGAGCGCGCGTTTGCGAGGGGAGGGCCCTCCTGTTTAGGCTCACGCGTCCCGATACGGGCGAGACGAGCCGAGCCGAGCCGAGCCGAGAAAAGCGAGCGACCGTTATGGCGAAGAACAAGCAGAAGAAGTCCAACAAGCAGAAGCCGGGCAAGGGTCACGCGCCCCACGATCCCGAGGGCCCGCGGCTCGACACGCTCGCGCGCGCGCTCGCGCGAGACGTCCACGCCGCGCTCGAGCACGGGCAGCCGGGGCACGGGCTGAGCGCGGACGACGTCACCGGGCTGCTCGAGCGCCCGCCGACCCCGGACATGGGCGACTTCGCGTTCCCCTGCTTCCGCCTCGCCCGGACCCTGCGCAAGGGCCCGCCGGTGATCGCCAAGGAGCTCGCCCAGCTGCTCATGACCACCAGCGACTTCATCGAGAGCGCGACCCCGCTCGGGCCCTACGTGAACGTGCGCCTGGACATGGGCCGCGCGGGCGCGCTGCTGCTGCCCAAGCTGGCCAAAGAGCACTATGAAAAACCGCCGGCCCGCGCGACGCGGATCATGGTGGAGTACTCGCAGCCGAACACGCACAAGGCCTTCCACGTCGGGCATATGCGCAACCTGTGCCTCGGCGACGCGATCGTCCGGCTGCTGCGCGCCGACGGCTACCCCGTGATCGCGGCCAACTACTTCGGCGACGTCGGGGCGCACATCGCCAAGTGCCTGTGGTGGTACCTCGATCACCTCGCGGACGAGCAGCGCCAGCCGCCCGACGAATTCCGCGGCGAGTGGCTCGGGCGGATCTACACGGCCGCGAGCAACCAGATGACAGACTGGGAGGAGCAGGCCAAGGCGGGCGACGCCGACGCGGCCGCGCGGCTCGCCGCCGCCAAGGCGCGCACCACCGAGATCCTCCACCGGCTCGAGGGCCGCGAGCCCGAGATGACCGCGATCTGGAAGCAGACCCGCGACTGGTCACTCGAAGAATTCGCCGAGATCTACCGGTGGGCCGACGCCGGCTTCGACGTGCTGTTCTACGAGAGCCAGGTCGACGAGCCGGGGCTCAAGCTCGTCGAGGAATTCCTGGAGAAGGGCGTGTTCACGGTCAGCGAGGGCGCGGTCGGGATCTTCAACGAGGAGATCAAGCACATGCCCTTCTTCATGCTGCGCAAGCGCGACGGCAACGGGCTGTACGCGACCAAGGACCTCGCGCTCGCGCGCATGAAGTTCGAGAACCACGCGATCGACCGCTCGATCTACGTCGTCGACCTGCGCCAGTCCGACCACTTCAAGCACGTGTTCCTCACCCTCAAGAAGATGGGCTTTCCGCAGGCTGACCAGTGCCAGCACGTGCCCTACGAGATGGTCGAGATGACCGACGGGCCGATGTCGGCGCGCAAGGGCAACGTGATCCTGTTCCGCGACCTGCGGGAGCAGATGACACAGGCGATCACCCGGGAGTATCTGGAGAAGTTCCGCGAGGAGTGGGGCGACGAGGAGATCGACAAGACCGCCAACGCGGTCGCGCTCGGCTCGATCCGCTACGGCATGCTCGGCCGCGACGTGAACCAAAAAATCGTCTTCGACATGCCCGCGTGGATCAACATCGAGGGCAACTCGGGCGCGTACCTGCAGTACACCTACGCGCGCGCGGGCTCGATCCTGCGGCGCTGCGCCGAGGAGGGCAAAACCCTGGACACGGCGCTGCTCGAGGACGACGGCGGGTTGGCCGCCGCTACCGCGCAACTCGTTGCGCCCCAGGAGCGGGAGCTGGTCCTCGCGCTGACGGGCCTCGAGCGCACGATCCACGCCGCCGCCGCCCAGCTCCGCCCCTCGGTCGTCTGCACCTACGTGTACAACCTGTGCAAAGCGTTTAACCGCTTCCACTACACCTGCAACGTCAAGAACTCGGAGGGCGCGCTGCTGCAGGCCCGCCTCCTGCTCGTGACCGCGTTTACCAAGGGTCTGGGCCGCGCGCTCTCGGTCCTCGGGATCCCGGCGCCGGCGCGCATGTAGCCGGGCCGCCAGGCTCGCGGCCCCTCGCCCGCCGGAGTTGTTGAAATTCCGGCGGGCCGGTTATCATCGCGTCAGCATGCTTGGTTTGTTGGCGCACACTTGCAACCGCTCTTTCACCGCCGCGGTGCTCGTCTCGCTCAGCATGACGCTCGCCGCGTGCAGCTCCGGCGTCAACGAGGGCGAGGGCTCGAGCCTCAGCGGCGGCGGCGGCCCGGGGACCGAGTCGAGCACCGACACGATGGGCGGGATGCCGACCTCGGCGGGCGCGAGCTCCAACCCGACCGCCACCGACGGCGAGACGGGCGGCATGACCACGAGCACGACCACGGCCGGCACCGAGCCTGACCCGAGCGCCACCGTCGACCCCTCGGACACGACCACCGACGATCCCACCCTCGAGCCCACCGGCACCTCGGGCGGCATCGACTGCATGAGCGTGACCACCACCTGCGCTGAGTCGACCAACCTCGGCCCGGTCGGCCCCGGCGAGACCGTCGCCTCGCTGCCGCTGCAGCTCTCGCCCGAGGATGAGCACTGGTACACGCTCCAGTTCACGCTCGTCGGCGGGCAGCGGCCGGGCGCCGGCACGCCGACGATCGTGTTCGACGAGAACACCAACGAGGCCTTCGGCTTCGACGTGATCCTCGGCGCCTGCGGCAACGCGCCGGCGGACTGCCTCGAGGAGGGCGGGAGCGCGACCGGGATCCAGCAATGGGAGTTCATGGACATCCCGATCGACGGCCTGACCATGATGCCCGGCTACATCGAGATGCAGGAGAGCGAGTGGCCAGAGACCGTGTTCGTCCGCGTGTACCGGATCGACGACGGCGACACCTGCGAGACCTACAAGCTCTCGGCCAAGCGGCCGTGACCACCGACGAGCGATAGATCGCGCGGAAAATTTTGCCCTAAAGGTCAGCCGGCGCGCGTTTGCACGCCGACGGCTCCGCGGCTGCGCGCAGACGCGCTTGCCAAGCGCGGGAGCCTCGAGCCACCCTCACGCTGATCATGTCAGCAGCTCGTGGGTTCTTTCGTCGTGCGCAGCGCAACCTCGCGCTCGGGCTCTCCTCGATCCTCTTGGTGGGCCTCAGCGGGTGCGGGCTCTCCTCCAAGGTCAACCGCGTGCTCGACCAGGCCGACAACGAGGCCGCGAAGAGCTGTGAGTGCAATTGGCAGTTCCTTCAGTACGGCTCTGAGGACGAGTGTATCGCCGACCAGACCACGACCCCGAGCGAGCGCGACTGCGTGCAGCGGGTGATCGCCGAGTCGGAGGACAATGAGCTGAACGAGCGCGTGCTCGACTGCTACAGCCGGGCCTACGACGATCTCTCCGTGTGCAACAGCGCGCTCTCCTGCAACGAGAACCTCGAGTGGGTGGCCTGCAGCATCGACTTCGCGATCGACCTCGGCCAGTGCCCGGACACGGACTCGCAGGTCGCGATCGACGTGGCCAACTGCCTCGCGGACTGAGGCCGAGGCTGAGCTCCGCGTTTGCGAGCGGCTCGCGTCGCGACGAATTGCTGGGTATCGTCCGGCCCGCGTCTACGACCGCGAGGTCAATCAGGTCTAGGCGCGCTGAGGAAGGTTGAGCAGCGCATGAGCCAGGAGTTCGAATCGGCCGAGCGAGTCCGGGACGCCAGCGGGCGGCAGTATCACATCGGTCTCGCGCCGGGCGAGATCGCCCCCTGGATCATCCTGGTCGGAGATCCCAAGCGAGCCCGCCGCGTGGCCGGCCTGTTTGACGCGGTCGAGCTCGAGCGGAGCAACCGCGAGTACCTCACGCTGACCGGCACGCACCGAGGTCTGCGCGTCACCGTGATGGGCACGGGGATGAGCGCCGCGAACACCGAGATCGCGGTCGTCGAGCTGATCCAGTGCCTGCCCGAGGGCGCCTCGCCGACGATGATCCGCTGCGGCAGCTCCGGCGCGCTGCAGCCCGAGATCGCGCTCGGGGACCTGGTGATCACGCAGGGCGCCTGCCGGCTCGAGCTGGCGTCGAGCGCCTACGTCGACGAGGGCTTCCCGGCGATCGCCAGCACGGACGTGGTGCTCGCGCTCGCGCAGGCGGCCGCGGGCGGGAACCACCGCTACCACGTCGGCCTGACCGCGACGGCCGCCGGCTTCTACGGCGCGCAGGGTCGCACGGTGCCAGGGCTCCCGCCGCCGCGCGACCTCGAGACGCTCGACCGGCTCGCGACCCAGCGCGTGCTCAACTTCGAGATGGAGGCCTCGTGCCTGCTGACCCTCGCGACCCTCAGCCGATTTCGAGCCGGCGCAGTATGTGCCGCCTACGCCAACCGGCCACACAACACCTTCATCTCGACGCAGGAGAAGGACGCGGCGGAGCTGCGCTGCATCACGACCGGTCTCGCGGCGATTCACAACCTCGCCGCGATGGACGAGACGCGCGGCGAGAGCCCGATCTGGCACCCTGGGCTCGTCCAGGCGTGATCCCCCGCGCGCGACCTCGTGATCGACGCTGACGCGGCGCGGCGACTCGCGACCGCGACCGCGACTCGGGCGTGGCGATTCTGAGCGCGCTCGCGCGTGTACACGCACGAGCGCGCCCGCGTACGCGCGCTCTCGTCCCGAACGCGCGCGACGTGTGGAGCTTGCGCGCCACGCTGTTTCTGACCGATGGTTTCCCGTGCCCGTGCCCGCGAACGCGGCCGCGTCGACAAGGAGTACTCGAGTGTCTGCGATCCAAAGAGCCTTCGCGCTCGTGATTTCTCTTCTCTTGCTGTTGCCGTCAAGCGTCGCGCTGGCCAGCGTGAACCTGGACGAGCCGCCGCCAACCGCCGCTGGCAACTTCGGCGCCCCCGCCAAGGCCCCCGTGCGTCCCGGCACGCGCGCTCCGGCGCCGCCGCCGGCCCCAGCGACGGCGCCGCCGCGCAATAACCCCGCGCCGCAGCCCCCCCCCGCGGTCAACACCAACTACGACGAGTGGTACCAATCCGCCGACACGTGGGTGCGTGAGTCGCTGCTGCCGGTCGCCCAGAAGGTCGGCATCGCGATCCTCATCCTGTTCGGCGGCTGGATCGTCGCCAGCATCATCCGCCGCGGCGTCTACGGGATCCTGCTGCGGACCACGCTCGACGACAAGCTCGCCGAGTGGCTGCGCCTGGACCTGCTCTTTGAGAAAGGTGACGGGAAGGGCGAGCGGCCTAAGAACCAGGTCGAGCGGTTCTTCGCGGCGATCGTCTACTACATCCTGATGGCGCTGGTCATCGTCGCCACGCTGCAGTTCTCGGGCTTCAGCCAGGCGGCGGAGCCGATCCAGAACCTCATCAACATCGTCTTGACCGAGGGCCTCCGGCGCCTCGGCGTCGCGATCCTCTACCTCGCCGGCGCCTGGGCGGCCGCCACGATCCTCGGCAAGCTCGCGACCTTGCTGCTCGGCGCGGTCCCGTGGGTCGACGAGAAGATCGGCGAGGTCACGACCCGCCAGGTCAAGCCCGGCGAGCCCGCCCCGCGCAAGTTCAGCGAGAACGTCGGCAGCGTCGTCCGCGGCCTCGTGATGATCGTCGGCCTCGCGGCGGCGTTTGACGCCCTCGAGATCGCGCCGATCTCGGAGCCGCTGCACAACGCGATCGACCGCATCATCGGCATCCTGCCCTCGGTCGGCGTCTCGCTCGTCATCCTGTTCACCGGCTGGATCATCAGCCGCTTCGTCCGCGACATCCTGCAGGGTCTGCTCTCGGGCGTCGGCGTCGACCGTCTGGCCGAGCGTCTCAGGATCTCGAGCCTGCTGGGCAAGTGGACCGCGAGCGGCTTCCTCGCCGCCGTCGCCGCGTTCTTCATCATGCTTCAGGCCGCGCTCGCGGCGGTCAACGAGCTGGGCCTCGAGACCCTGAGCCAGCCCGTCACCGACATGATGACGCAGTTCTGGAACCTGCTCCCGGGGCTCACCGTCTCGGTGCTGATGATCATCGTCGGCGTGTTCGTCGGCCGGATCCTGCGCGACCTCGTGGGCAACGGCCTGCGCAACATCGGCTTCAACGGCCTGATGGAGAAGCTCGGCTTCGGGACCATCGCCAAGCGCGAGGATCGCCTCGGCGAGCCGAGCGAGCTGGTCGGCTTCTTCGTCCAGACCGTCGTCATCCTGCTCGCGGTCGCCCAGGCCCTCGAGAACCTCGAGCTCGCCACCTGGTCCGGCTACATCAACTACTTCCTGAGCTGGTCGCTCAAGCACGTCCTGGTGGCCTCGGTCATCCTCGGCGTCGGCTTCGCGATCGGCAACTACGTCCGCGACGCGATCACCGCCCGCCAGGAGGCCTCCGGCGAGGCCTCGATCCCGTGGATGGGGATGTTCGCCCGCTACGTCGTGCTCGTGTTCGCCTCGACCATGGCGATCCACCAGCTCGGCGTGGCCGAGAACTTCGTGCTGCTGACCTTCGGGCTGCTGTTCGGCAGCCTGTGCCTGGCGGCGGCGCTGGCCTTCGGCCTGGGCGCCCGCGAGGTCGCCGGCGAGATCGTCAAGAACCGCTACGACAAGGCCAAGGCGCAGGAGCGCGCCCGCAAGCTCGGCGGCGGCACGGGCACCAAGGGCTCGAACTACGACTCGGGCTACTTCGCGCGCCCCGGCGCGACCGACAAGCCCGAGGACGAGGGCTGACATTCACCTGCCCAAACGGGCACCTTCACGACGACGACGCCCCCCGGCCCTGGCCGCGGGGGCGTCTCGCGTTTCCCGATGGGTCGCTACTCGAGGCCGAGGCGCTCGCCCGGGGCGAACCTCCGCCCCGCCGCGTAGTCGCGGGCTGACATGCGCCGCTTGCCGGGCGGCTGCAGCTGCTCGATCCGCACGACCCCCTCGCCGCAGGCGACGTGCAGCCCGGACTTGTCGACGCCCAGGACCTCGCCCGCCTGCGCCTGCTCGGGCCGCGCCAGCGTCGACGGGCGCGCCGTGAACAGCTTGAGCACCACACCGCCACGGGTCGTGCTCGCGCCGGGCCACGGGTCCATCCCGCGCACGTGGTTCACGATCTTCGCCGCCGCGCGCGACCAGTCGACGCGCCCGTGCTGCTTCTCCAGCAGCTCGGCGTAGGTGATCCCCTCCTCGGGCTGGGGCGTCGGCGCCGGGACCTCGGGGAAGTCCTTTAAAAATTCTTCGAGGCTCTCGCCGCCGAGCGCCGCGAGCCGTTCGAACAGCTCGCCGCTGGTCTCGTGGGGATCGATCGGCGTCCGCGTCATCCGGTACACCGGGCCGGTGTCGAGGCCCTTCTCCATCCTCATGATGGCGACGCCGGTCTCCGCGTCGCCGGCCAGGACCGCGCGCTGGATCGGCGACGCGCCGCGCCAGCGCGGCAGCAGCGAGGCGTGCACGTTGACGCAGCCGTGACGCGGCGCCTCGAGGATCGAGCGTGGGAGGATCCGCCCGTAGGCCGCGACCACGATCAGGTCCAGCGCCAGCTCGCGCAGGATCCTGGCGACCTTGCCGGTCCGCAGCCTCCGCGGCTGGTACACCTCGAGGCCCAGACGCTCGGCGGCGACCTTCACCGGCGGCGCCACGAGCTTGCGCCCGCGGCCGGCGCGACGATCGGGTTGGCTGATCACGAGCGGGACCTCGCAGACCCGCGCGGTCGCCTCGAGGCTGGGGACCGCGAAGTCCGGTGAGCCCATGAACACGACCCGCAGGCGCCCCGTGGTTGCTCCGCTCGTCGCGACCTGTGACTGACTCTCGCTCATTCGTCCTCTCCTCCCGGCAGCGGGTCCGCCTCGGGCAGGTGCGCGCGGTAGACCGCGCGCATCGTGTCGCTGAGTAGCACGTCGCGGGCCTCGTCGAGCCCGGCTCGCAGCGCGTGCAGGTCGCTCTCGCGCCCGGAATTCGCGCTGACGTCGAGGTAGCGCGCGACCGTCTCGGGCTCGAGGCGCTCGTCCGAGAACATCGCCGACAGCTCCGCGTGGGCGAGCAGCACCTCCAGGCGTGACGCGTCCCGCGGGACCCCGAGCACCGTGAAGTAGTCCGCCGTCTGCACGAGCCGCAGGCGCGCCTCGACCCGCGCGCGGTCGATCGCCGAGGCGTCCCGCGGCTCCTGCCCCGCGAGCTCCGACCATGACTCGGTCCGCTCGGGCTGCAGCTCGAGCCGCCCCGCGAGCGCGAGCGCGACGACCAGCGCCCGCAGCTGGTGGCGCGCGAGCTCATCCGCGTCGTCCCGCTGCTCCAGCTCGTCCAGCGTCGACGCGCCGTCGAACCACGAGAGCCACGCGCGAGCGCTGCCCTCGAGCCCGTAGGCCCCCGCGAGCGCGGGCGCGGGCTCGGACGCGTCGCGGACGAGCGCCGGTCGCAGCGGACCGACGCGACCATCGCGGATGCGCTCGAGCAGCTGGTCGCTGCTGAGCCCGCGCGCGAGCGCGTCGCGCAAGACCGCCATCGGGCGCACGCGCAAGCCCGCGTCATCACGCGCCTGGAATTCGCCAGGGGTCAAGGTCCACCGCCCCGCGCGCCACTGCAGCGCCGGCGCGAGGCAGCGGACGATGTGCTGCTCGAGGGCGCGCGCGCGCTCGCGCGGCTTGATCATCCCGAGCCGCGCGAGCAGGTCGACGCTCCGCTCCGGCCGCGCGGCGTCGATCATCCGCGCGGCGACCAAGACGTCGGCCTCGTCCAGCAGCCCGAGGTCGACGAGCGCGCGCAGCAGCTCGTCGGCTGGCTCGCTGGAGCGGGCCCGCAGCAGCGCGCCCCCTCGCCAGTCAAAGCTCCGCCACGCGCCGTCTTGGAGCTCGAGATCGAGTCGACCTGTACACCCGGCGTCCGCCAGCTCCACGAGCAGCTCGGCCGCGCCCATATACGCCAGCGAGCCCGCGCTCGGCGGCGCGTCGTCCTCGCCCGCCTCCGCGTCGACGTCCTCGAGCGCGTCACCCCGGGCGTCATCGATCACGCGAGCGCCCGAGCGACGCGCGCTCGCGCGCTGGGTCGGGGTCACCTCCGGACGTCGCGCTGTCCGATAGGCCATGGTCTGTCGCGCACGCGGCGTCACGTCGACGCCCGCCGCGTCGTCGTCGTCGTCGTCGTCGTCGGGCGCCGGCGCGGACGCTGTCGTCCCGCTCAAGACCACGGCGGCGACCTCCTCGAACACCTCCTCGACGATCTCCTCGGCGCTCTCGGAGCGCTCCTCCGCCGCCACGCCTGCCTCGACGACCACTTCGTAGCTCGCCGCGCCCGCCGTGACCTCGCCCGGCTCCTTCGGGGGCAGCAGCGCGTCGACCTCGAGATCCTCCGTCAACGCGATCAGCTCGTCGCCGTTGTCTACGATCGCCTCTGGCTCGGCCCGCGGCGCCCGGGCTGGGCCCAGCAGCTCACCGCGCCCACCGGCTCGCGTCGTCTCGACCCGCCGATGGCGCGACGGTGGGCCCACGAGCTCGAGCAGCGCGGCCTCGAGCTCGGCGCCGACGAGCGGGACCTGGAGGAAACGATCCGCGCCTAGCTCCAGGATGTCCGCGAGTTCAGGACGCGCGCTCCCAACACGCCCGTACAAAACCACGGGCGCGTCCGCTCCAAACCGCGCTCGCAGCGAGCGCATTAACGCGCGGGCGTCAACCTGCCCGAGCGCCGCGAGCACGACCGCGGGCGCCGCGATGTCCGCCAAATCCGCCGAATACGCGGCCTCGTAGCCAAACGAGCGCGCGGCCTGCTCGAGCGCCACCGCTCGCTCGCGGTCACCGACGATGAGAACCTGGACGCCCACGCGGCGCGCAGTCTATCAGGCTACGGCGCGCGCTCGGCCGGCCTGCTACGCGGCCGCTCCGACGTGTGCGCGAGTTCAGTTGGCGCGCGCGACAAACCATGCAAGAAATTCAATGAATGCCAGGCGCCGTGACTCAGTCAGGCTGAAAGCCTGCCGGACCTCACTGGATCCAGAGGTTGAACCGAAAGAAAGGCCGCACACACATGAGCCTCCGTCCCTCGCTGAAATTCGCCTCCAAAGTCGCCGGCGCGCTCGTGATCGCCGGCGCCATGCTTACGGGCTCCTACGCCGTGGCTAACCACCCCCTGGGGGCTCCGGACGGCTACTGGGTGACCATCGATGACGACGGCACCACCAAAAAGTCGATCCTCAAGATCTTCACGTACCGTGACAAGATCTACGGCAAGGTCGACGCGCTGCTGCAAAAGCCCCAGGACACGCTCTGCAAGAACTGCAAGGGCGACCTGAAGTGCAAGCCGGTCAAGGGCATGCTGATCATGAGCGGCCTGCAGTGGGACTCGGACAAGCAGCGCTGGTCCCAGGGGCGCATCCTCGACCCCGAGAAGGGCAAGCGCTACTGGATCAGCATCGGCTACAAGGACGGCACCAAGGGCCAGGTCATCGACGCCAAGGGCAGCCTCGACCGCAACGGCTTCATCGGCCGCCGCCAGGAGTGGCAGTGGTGCACCAAGAGCTGTCGCGCGGACCTGGTCAAGACGGTCACCGAGACCGGCGCTGACAACTCCGGCTGCTAGTCCACCCACGGACTCGCCCACGAGACGCCGCGGACCCTCGGGTCGGCGGCGTCGTCGCGACCGGCGCCTGCAAAAGCCGCTTACAAAAGACTCTGCGGATCGACATCGACCGCAGCGTGCGTGGCGCTCGCGCCCGAGCCGTGGGCGCCCAACTGCCCACGCAGCCCGCGGAGCAGCCAGCGCAGGGGCTTTCGCGTGCGGGCGCGCAGCAGCAGCTGCCAGCGCGTCCGCTTGTTGATGCGCTCGATCGGCGAGGGCACCGGCCCGAGCAGCCGGATCGGCGGCTCGTCCGCGTCGTCGTGCTGCGCCAGGATCTGCGCGACGCCGGTCTGCGCGACCGTGGCGATCGCCACGGCGCGGCGCTGGACCGCCTCGTCGCCAACACCCGACACCCGGATCAGCGCGAGGTGACCAAACGGCGGGTTGCCGAGCTCGCGCCGACGCGCGAGCTCCCAGGTCGCGAACTCGTCGTAGTCGTGCAGCCGCGCGCAGGTGACCGCCGGGTGCTGGACCGCGTAGGCCTGCATCAGCACGCGCCCCGGCCGGTCGCCGCGACCTGCCCGACCGGCCACCTGCGTGACCAGCTGAAACGTGCGCTCGGCCGCGCGAAGATCTGGGAGCCCGAGGCCGTGGTCCGCCTGCAGGATCCCGACCAGCGTCACCCCGGGGAAGTCGTGGCCCTTCGAGAGCATCTGCGTGCCGACCAGCACGTTCGCCTCGCCCGCGCGAAACTTCGTGAGGGTGTCGATCAGCCCGCGCCCGCGGCTCGTGTCGCGATCGAGGCGCAGGACCTGGGCGCCCTCGACCTCGCGCGTCACCGCCAGCTCGACGCGCTCGGTGCCGGCGTTGCCGTGCAGCAGCTCGCCCTTGTTGCAGCTCTTGCAGCGCTCGGGCGGCGCCTCGATGTGCCCGCAGAGGTGACACATCAGCCGGTTGCGCCGCAGGTGGTAGGTCATCGAGGGCGCGCTGCAGTCGGGGCACTGCGTGAGCGCGCCGCAGGAGTCACACACCAGCGTCGTCGCGAAGCCGCGCCGGTTGAGGAACAAGATCGCCTGCTCGCCGGCCGCGACCGTCTTGCGCAGCGCCGTCAGCAGGCGCGCCGAGAGCATGGTCTCAGGGTCAGGTCGATGGACCGAGAGCGGCACGACCTCGACGTTGGGCAGCGGGCGCGTCGTCGGCCGCGTCAGCAGGCGCAGCCACCGGTAGCGACCGCCCCGCGCCTGCTCGTAGGTCTCGAGCGAGGGCGTCGCGCTGCCGAGCACCGCGACCGCCTTGAGGCTGCGCGCGCGCACCAAGGCGACGTCGCGCGCGTTGTAGCGGACGCCGTCCTCCTGCTTAAACGACGCGTCGTGCTCCTCGTCGACGACGATCACCCGCAGCCTCGGCACCGGCGCGAACACGGCCGAGCGCGCGCCGATCACGATCCGGACCTGGCTCGCGCGGATCTGCTGCCAGGCGTCGAGGCGCTGGCGCGGCGTCAGCCCGCTGTGCAGCACCGCCACCGTGTCGCCGAAGCGCCCGCGGAAGCGATCCGAGAGCTGCGGCGTCAAGGCGATCTCCGGGACCAGCACGATCGCGCCGCCGCCCTGCTCGAGCGCGTGGGCGATGAGCTGCAGGTAGACCTCGGTCTTTCCGCTGCCCGTGATCCCGTGCAGCAGCGCAGCCGCGAACTCACCGGCGTCGACATCGGCCCGCAGCTGCTCGAGCGCGCGCGCCTGATCCTCCGTCGGCGTCTGCGGCGTCGTCGACTCCACCGCCCCCGACGCGAAGGGATCGAGCAGCCGCGGGCGCTCCTCGCAGACCACCAAGCCGGCGGCCACGAGCGGCTTGATCAGCGCGCGCGCCCGCGGAAACGGTCCGCGCAGCTCGCCGATCGACACCCAGCTGCCCTCGGGCGCCGTCTCGAGCATGTCGAGCAGCGCGCGGCGCTTCTTGCTGCGCCCGATCACTCGGGCGATCGCGACCTCGTCGCCGCTCGAGCGGCGCAGGTACTCGGTGCGGCGAAAGTGCAGCTCGACGCGCGCGCGCTCGTCCTCGAGCTCGCTCCACCGCAGGGTGCACAGGCCCGCCTCGACCAGCGCCGACAGCTCCGTGAGCGCCCTCGGGATCCGCGGCTTGATCGAGCCGAGCTTCGCGACCGGCAGGCTCCGCCCGCGCGCGCCCGCGATCGCGATCAGCAGACGCTCGCGCGCCCGCGGCATCCGGCTCGTCTCCTGGGCCTGCACCTGCAAGATCGGCGGCGCCTCGCCCTGCTCGCTGAACTTCGCCGGCGCGAGCTGCCGCGCGAGCGCCTCGCCGGCCTCGCTGAGCCCGACCACGCGGGCGTCCGCGCCGGTCATCAGGCCCGGCAGCGCGAGCCGGTAGACCTCGCCGATCGGCGCGACGTAGTAGTTCGAAATCCACTCGCAGAGCGCGACCAGATCCTCGGTCAAGGCTGGGCGCTCGGGCGGGTCGAGGCGCTCGTGGATCTCCCGCAGGCGCTCTCCCTCGACCGCCTCGGCCGGCGCCGGGCGGATCACGCCGACGAGCCCACGTGACCCAAAGGGCACGAGCACGCGCGCGCCAGGCTCCGGCGCCGCGCCCCAGCGAGCCGGGCACGCGTAGGTGAAGCCGCGGTCGACCGCGACCGGCAACGCGACAGAGACCAGCCGCGCGCCGCTCACCGTCGCCTGTTCTCCTGGAGCTCCCGCCGGCGCTCCTCGTACGTCTGGTGCAGCGCGCGCCAGCGGGCGTGCGCGCCGAGTCGACGCTCGAGCGCGCCTAAGACCGCGAGCAGCCCGGCGCAGGTGACGAGCGCCCGGCTCCACCATGTCGACCACAGGAGCTCGAGCCCGCGGGGTGAGGCGTCCACCGCCCGCGCCGCGCCCGCGACTAAACCTGTCCCAACCGCCATCATCGCCAAGACGCCCAGGAGCAGGAGGCCGATGAGGTGCAGCGCGCCGTACCGCCGCCGCCACGACCCCACGCGCCCGAGCCGTCGAAGCCCCCGCGCGGACGCCCGAGGGCCCAGCGCCCGCGTCACGATCGCGACCGCGAGCTCGGCGACCACGGCCGCGCCCAGCACCCCCGCCCCGAGCAGCGCGAGCGCGCGCGCGCTCGCCGTGAGCGCGAGCTCCCAGCTCGGGGTGCCCAGGACGAAGACGGCGCGCCACAGCGCGCGTGTCTGTCCCAACAGCCCGCTGGTCAACCACGGCGCGAGCAGCACCAAGGCGAGCCCGTGCGCCGCCACCCGCAGCCATCGCGAGCCGGGGCGCAGGCCGGCCGCGTGCGCCTGCGCGAGCCGACGGGAGTCAGGCGCGATGCTCGGTACGCCGCTCAAGGCCGCCTCTGAATAACCGGTTCCGTCGACCGACGCCATTTCCCACCGCGACGCAGGGCCCGCGTCATCCGCGACTGTTCGCGGACGCGATCGCCTGGCAGGATCGGCCTGCGCCCGTGCCACACCAAGGACCCAGCTGCCGTCGCACCCAGATCCTCGACGCGGCCTGCGAGCTGTTTCGCCGACAAGGTCCCAGTAAGACGACGATCGCTCAGATCGCCCACGCGGCCGAGGTCGGCGTCGGCACCGTCTACCTCGAGTTCCGCTCCAAGGCCGCGATCATCGCGGCGCTCTCGGGGCGACGCCACGCCGGCGTGCTCGCGGCCATGCGGGTCGCCGCCCGCGACGAGACGCGCGGCTTCGAAGCCCGCTTCCAGGCGATCTTCGACGTTCGCACCGAGCGCCTGCTCGAGCTCGCCAGCGACGGCGACCACGCCTCGTCGCTGCTGTGCGCGAGCTCCTGCGCCGCAGTGCGCGAGGCCTGCTCGACATTTCACGACTCGCAGGTCACGCTGATCGAGGAGTTTTTAAAAGGCGCCCGCGATGCCGGCGTGTTTATGTCCCAGGGGGCCGCGACCGCCCGCGCCGTGATCCTTGCATACGCCAGCTTCGAAGCGCCGAAGCTGCTCGCGCGCGACCCGGCTCAGCTCACGGCTGAACTTTCGGCCATGCACCGGCTGATCCTCGGCGGCCTCCTCCAGCGCGCTGGCTAGCGCTCTTCTTCCCTGCACGCGTGTGCGCGACTTCCTCCCGCGCTCAATTCGCTCGTCAGGTCGGGCGCGTCAGGTCGCACACTGAGGGGTGCCGACCCGTGCGCTCCCGCGCCGCCGCCCAAGACCACGCTGGGTGCAAAAAATAAACGGGTTGACGAGCGTTTGAACGGTTTTAGGTTTCATTCACGGCCGGACACAAGGCCCCGTCGGGGGCAACAACCGCGACCCGCGCCGATCGAGGAGAGAACCAATGCCTCAGCCCAGGATCAACTTTGAAGCCCCGAAAACCCCGTTCCCGCTGCTACCGCTGCGCACCGGGGTGCTCTTCCCGGGCACCGTGATCACCGTTCCAGTCGGGCGCCCGCGCTCGGTCAAGCTCGTCGAGGCCATCGCCTCGGGGACCATCATCGGCCTCGCGGTGCAGCGCGACGCTAAGATCGCCGACCCCTCGATCGCCGACCTGCACCCGCTCGGCACCTACGCGCGCGTCCGCCAGGTCATCCGCGCCGGCGAGCGCAGCTACCGGCTCGTGCTCGAGGGCCTCGGGCGCTTCTCACTCGACTCGGTCATCCAGTCCGGCCCCTTCCTCACCGCCATCGGCCATCGCCTGCGCGATGAGTGCAGCGACGAGACCGAGGCGAAGCTGCTCGCCGACGCGCTCGGCGAGGAGGTTCAAGGCCAGCTCCGGCAGCTCGCGCCCGAGATCCCGAACGCCATCAACCAGTGGATCAACACCCTCGGTCGCAAAGACGACCCCGGCCTGCTCGGCGATCGCATCGCCGCCGCGCTCCATCTCCCGACCGAGAAAGAGGTCCTCGTCCTGCTCGAGCGCGAGGTCACCGGCCGCCTGCGCCTCGTCCACCGGCTGTTCAACGAGGCTAAGGCGACCATCGAGCTGCGGCGCAAGATCGAGAAGGAGATGCGCCAGGGCATCAGCAACAGCCAGCGCGAGGCCATGCTCCGCCAGCAGCTGCGCGCGATCCAAAAAGAGCTCGGCGAGGGCGACGACAAGGGCGAGCTCGACGCGCTGCACGAGCGGCTCGACGCGATGGAGCTGCCCGAGGAGGTGCGCGAGACCGTCGACCGCGAGTACAAGCGCCTCAGCTCGCTCAACAAGGCCCAGGCCGAGTACGGCGTCATCCGCAACTACCTCGAGTGGATCGCGGACCTGCCCTGGGACAAGAGCGCGCCGAGCACCCACGACATCGACGCGATCGCCAAGAAGCTCGACGAGGACCACTACGGCCTCGACAAGGTCAAGAAGCGGATCCTCGAGCACATGGCGGTGCTGCAGCGCGCCGGTCGCTCCCGCGCCACGATCCTCTGCCTCGCCGGGCCGCCCGGGGTCGGCAAGACCTCGCTCGGGCAGTCCGTCGCCGACGCGACCGGTCGCCCCTTCATCCGCATCGCGCTCGGCGGCGTGCGCGACGAGGCCGAGATCCGCGGGCACCGACGCACCTACGTCGGCGCGCTCCCCGGGCGGCTGATCAACGCGCTCAAGAAAGCCAAGGTCAAAAACCCCGTCATCCTGCTCGACGAGATCGACAAGCTCGGTCAGGGCTGGATGGGCTCGCCGGAGTCGGCGCTCTTAGAGGTCCTCGACCCGGCGCAGAACAAGAGCTTCACCGACCACTACCTCGAGCTGCCCTTTGACCTCAGCGACGTGCTCTTCATCTGCACGGCCAACAACCTCGGCAAGCTCTCGGCGCCGCTGCGCGACCGCCTCGAGATCATCGAGCTGTCCGGCTACACCGCCGAGGAGAAGCTGCACATCGCCAAGGACCACCTGCTGCCCAAGCAGCTCTCGGAGCACGCCATCGGCGAGGGCACCATGACGGTCACCGACGACGCGCTGCGCGCGATCGTCCGCGACTACACCCGCGAGGCCGGCGTCCGCAACCTCAACCGCGAGATCACCAAGCTGTGCCGCGGCGTCACCCTGGAGCTCGCCCGAAACACCGACGAGAAGCTCCGCAGCGTCACCATCGACGCCGGCGCGCTCTACCGCTACCTCGGCAAGGTCCGCTTCATCAGCGAGGTCGCCGAGCGCACGGTCGTCCCCGGCGTCGCCACCGGCCTCGCGTGGACACCTGTCGGTGGAGACATCCTGTTCATCGAGACATCTCGGATGCCGGGCAAGGGTCGGCTCGAGACCACCGGTCAGCTCGGCGACGTGATGAAGGAGTCCGCGCGCGCGGCCCTCACCTACGTGCGCAGCAACGCCGGGCGGCTCAACATCGACCCCGCCTTCCTCGAGAGCCAGGATCTCCACATCCACATCCCGGCCGGCGCGATCCCCAAAGACGGTCCCTCCGCGGGGGTCACCATGTTCACCGCGCTGTGCTCGCTGCTCACCGGTCGGCGCGTCCGCAACGACACCGCGATGACCGGCGAGGCCACGCTGCGCGGCCGCGTGCTCCCAGTCGGCGGGATTAAGTCCAAGGTGCTCGCGGCCCACCGCGCCGGCATCACCCGCGTCATCCTCCCGCGTCGCAACGAGCGCGACCTCGACGAGGTGCCCGAGGATGTCCGCGAGCAGATCGAGTTCATCCTCGCCGACGACATGTCCGAGGTCCTCGCCGCAGCCCTCGAGCCCAACGCGGCGCACACCGGCGCCGCCGCGCCCCTCACCGGCCCCTCGTCATCCTCCTCCGGTGACGACGCCGACAGCCACACGCTCGCCTAAGCCCCACACAGGCGACCCCCCACAACGAACGCGAACACGCCAGGGCGCTGACCCGCCCAGAAAGGAAGGTCCCTCCCCTCCACCCTACGCATCGTTCTTGGTCCCCGCGGGGGACGGCGCGCACGCCGTCCCCCGCGTTTTTTGGTTGTCACGAGTACGCGGATGTCGGCTACTCGCAGAGCAGCTCGACCTCGAGGGACTCACCGCCCACGAACAGATCGCAGGTCGCGTCGCACAGCTCGAGCTGGCTGAGCGCGCCGTCGTCATCGCTTCGCCCGATCCAGCCGCCCGCGCCGTCGCAGCTGTCGACGCGCGTCAACGTCTCGCCCGCCAGGTGCACGCGCAGCGCGTCCGGGGCGAAGGCGCCCCCGAGCTCCGGCGTGAACGCGCACTGCCGCGTCCGGCGAAGCTCCTCGAGCGCGGACTGCAGCGCGTCGACATCGCCGCTGTCGTAGTAGGCCTGATCAACGCCCATCGGTCGACCGCCAGCCAGCGCCAGCTTGTTGAGCGCCGAGTAGGGGTTCACGGCCGGGATCGCGTAGCCCTCGAGCTCGGGATCGAGACCGACCACGAAGGTCGGGATCCCGTGCTCATCCGCGAGCGCAGCGAGCTGCTCCGGGATCGTGGCGTCATGGACTTCGAAGCTCTCCTCGGCCCCCTCCGCGCAATTCGACGCGCCGTCGGTGAGCAGCACGAGCGCCTTGGGCTCGTCGCTCTCGAGCGCGAGCAGGTGCTCGCTCGCCTGCTCGACTGCAGCGCGCATCGGCGAGGCGCCGTAAAAACCGCCCGCGTTCGCGCTCGGGATCGACGCCTTCAGCGCGCCGAGCGTGTCCTCCGGCGCCTCCCCGGCCAGCGAGAGCACCGGCGCGTCGCCGACATCACACTCGCTCCCCGGGACCTGCGGGTCCCCCTGCGCCGCCGGGAACAGCTGGGCGCCGAAGCGCGCGCGCGTGTCGAGCGAGTCGACCAGCTCCTCCAGCACCCCGTGCACGAGCCCCCAGCGCGTCGTCTCCTGGGGCTCCGCCTCCGGGCCGACATAGCTCTCGTAGGTCGTGTGCACCATGCTGCTGGAGCGATCGATCACCAGCATGATCTCAGGCGTCACCTCCGGGGCCGCGAACGAGAGCACCTCGCAGACCTCGGGCTCCGCCGGGTCATCCTCGCCGGTCGGCTCGTCGTCTCCGGTCGGCTCGGGCTCCTCCGGCTCGACGCCGCCCGACGACCCGCCCGCGTCGTCCTCCGGCGTCGGCTCCTCGTCCTCCTCCTCGCCCACGCCGTCGCCCACGTCGTCGAGATCGCCGGCGGTGACGAAGGGCGCGCGTCCGTCCTCCACAGGACCGACGGTGCAAGCCGCCGAGGACAGCGCGAGCAGCGAGAGCGCCGGGATTGCGAGCTGAAAAGCGAGGGAGGTAGCGAGGGGCTTACTGGCGACGGTCATCGTGACGCTCCGTGTCTTTCGTGACGGGCCGCCCCGAAAATGGCCGGGGCGATATGGATGAGAGCGTCAATCGGCGACCGATCGGATTAACTTCGCGCCCGAAAAAACCGCACGCACACACCTACCCACGCCGCGCCCCGGTTCCGCGCGCAGCCAACAGGTCACGCCCAGGCCTCGCGCGCGCGCTGACTCGCTCTATTCCGCCGCAGCGGTCACGATCGCGCGTGCAGGAGCCGCGGAAACGACCCCGCGACGGCCGCGATTTGACTTGTCTCCTGGGGGAAGATTTACTGAACGCGTTGGCAGCCACGGTCACCAAGATCGGTCCCTACACCCTGCTGAACCGCATCAGCCAAGGTGGCATGGCCGAGGTCTACAAAGCGATGCAGCACGGCGTCGAGGGCTTCGAGCGCACCGTGGCGATCAAGCGCATCCTCCCGCACATCGCCCGCGACCCGAACTTCATCGCGATGTTCCAGGCCGAGGCCAAGCTGGCCGTCCAGCTGCAGCACGGCAACATCGCCCAGATCTACAAGCTCGGCCGCCACGGCGAGACCTTCTACATCGCGCTCGAGTTCGTCGACGGGCGTGATGTCGGCGCCATCCTCGACCACGCCCAGCGCAGCAGTAACCCCGCCCCCGCGGCGCTCGCCTGCTACATCATCGCGCGCGTCTGCGACGGCCTCGACTACGCCCACAACAAGACGGACCCGCTGGGCAACCCGCTCAACATCATCCACCGCGACATCAGCCCGCCGAACATCCTCGTCTCCTACGAGGGCGAGGTGAAGGTCATCGACTTCGGCCTGGCCAAGGCCGCGAGCTCGACGATCCAGACCCAGGCCGGCGTGATCAAGGGCAAGCTCGCCTACATGTCGCCCGAGCAGGTCCGCGGCGCCAAGATCGACCACCGCAGCGACATCTTCGCCGCCGGGGTCGTGTTCTTCGAGATCCTCACGGGCAAGCGGCTGTTCCGTGGCAACAGCGACCTCGAGACCTTCGAGAAGGTCCGCAACTGCCACGTCCCGCGCCCCAGCACGATCAACCCGCGCATCCCCAGGCGCCTCGAGCAGATCCTGCTGACCGCGCTCGCCCGCGATCCCGACCGCCGGTTTCAATCCGCCGGCGCGCTCCACGATCGACTCAAGGAGTTCATGTTCACCAACCGCATGGTCGCGCGCGGTGAGCACCTCGGTCGCTGGATGCGCGACACCTTTAAGAAGAACTAGCCTCCGACGACCGCGACCACCTCGAGGAAGCGCGGCGACAGGTGATCGAGCTCGACGAGCGCGATCGAGCTCTCCAGCGTGTTGACGACATACAGCCGCTGACGCGCCGCGTCGACCACCAGCTCGTTCGCGCCCTCCCCCGTGGCGATCGTGGCGATCACCGAGAACGCGCTGAGCCCGACGACCGCCACCTGCCCCTCGGAGTAACAGCTCACGAACGCGAGCCACTCGCGCCCCTCCGGGCGGTACACCTCCACGAGGTTCGGGTAGTGACACAGCGACGCGACCTCCCGGGTCTCGTTGCGCGGCGCGCCCTCGTCGTCGATCGACGTATCGATCCGCGACAGCGACGGAGGCGTCGTGTGCACCGCCAACAAGCGCTCCCCGAGCGCCGGGTCCTCAAACTCGAGCTCGCCCATGAACGGGCGATCGAGGACGCCGAAGGGGTTCGCGGCCGCGAGCGGGACGTCCCCCTGGGCCAGGATCAGGTCGAGACCGACCGCCACAGAGAACTGCCGCATCCCGGGCCAGTGACGGTGTGACGCGTACAGCGACGGCTTGCTGCAGTCCTGGTTGTCGCTGGGGGGATTCGTGGGATCGCAGGCGCGCTGCGCGACCGAGAACCCACCGGCCAAGCCTGTCTCCGCGAACGGATCCTCGAGAAAGAACTCGCCCTGGATGTCCACGATCTCGGGGCCGACGCCGCCGTCGAGCGCGATCAGGGTCATCACGCCGCCGATCAGGTGCGGCAGGTAGGCGAAGCGAAACCCCTGGTCATCGACGACGAGCCGTGCCGGGTCCGCCGGGAGCCGCGCGCCTCCATCGTCGTAGCGCAGCGTGTGGACATCATCACACACACCGTCGCCGTCCTGGCCGCAGCGAAACCGCAACCCGCCCGAAGGGTCAGGCAGCACATCGATCCACGTCACCGTCTGCGCGAAGCTCGACGGGATCAACAGACGCAGCGGACCGTCCTCGCCAGCGGGGCGATCCGCCGCGATGTTCCCGGCGCCCGTCGGCAGCCGCAGCGTCCGCTCGTCCTCGATCAGCCACGTCGCCTCACACTCCAGTCGCCCCGAGACCATCGCCGAGCGTCGGCACGGGCGCGCGGCCGAGCGCGTCGCGTCCTCCTCAAGCGGTTGTTGCATCCCCTGCTCGAGCGCCTCGAGATCGATCGAGACCAGCGCCCCGCTCGCAAACTCGCGGTCGAGGTTGCTGTTCACGACCAACAGCCGCTGACCGCTCGGCCCCAGGCGTGCCCCCGTCGGCAGCTCGAGCACGTCCGACGCGGGCGACGGCAGCTGACCGTCCGAGCAACTCACGAGCGCCGCGGCGACCAGCGTCCCCGTCCTGCCGCAGGCTGCGAGCGCTCGCCGAAAGCCACGCATGCGCCTGAGCATCGCACACCCCCACGTCTCACGGTTCGAAAGCCAACCCGAGCGCGCGTGTCCACGCCTCCGGATACGCATGCCACGCCGCTGCCAAGGCCGCCAACGCCAGCGCTGTGGACGCCCAGGGTCGAAGCGCGTCGACGACCCCGGCGACCGACGCGGGCCCGCGCCCCACGAGCCGCAGCACCCCGTCGGTGAGCACGGCGCACAGCAGCACCGGGCTCGCCAACGCCAACGCCAAGACCACCAGCTCCCGCGCCGCCCACACGACTCGCTCGAGCCCCATCGCCTCGAAGCTCAACCATCGCGCTGGCTGCCCAGGCGGCCAGAGCTCGACGCTCTCCGCCATCGCGGCCAGCAGCGGCCTGTGGATCCCCATCGCGATGGTCGACGCCGCCGTCAACGCGACGAGCAACATCACCAGACCGCGGCCTGCCGTCGTCCCGCGCGCCGTCGACAACACCTGGGCCGAGACCCCGGCCGCCCCGAGCAACGCGTGACCGAGCAGGCTCGCCCACTGCCCCAGCACGCTCCCGAGCGCGAACTCGAACAGCAGCGCGAGCGCCAGGCGCGAATCGAGCGCGGACGCGACCCACAGCGTCTCCGCGCTCGTGGCCGTCAACCCAAACGCCAGACATCCCGCCAGGACCAACGCCGCGCCCTCCCAGATCACCGGCGCGCCGACGGCCTCCCGCGGGATCGCCTGCGCCCGCAGGATCGCCCACAGCCGCACCGCGACGAATAGCCACGGCCACAGCACGCGACTAGCCCCCCCGACCAGCAGCCGCGAGCGCGCCCCACGCCCGCTCGGTCAACGCGACGGTCCCGTCCACGACCTCGGCGCCGACGCTGTAGAGCGCCACCGCCACCGCCACCGCGCGCACCACGACCGAGACCACGCCGTCGCTCAGGCCGAGCCGATACGCGAGCAAACCGAACAACGCCGCCGCCACGCAGCAGCTCAACACCACCGGCACGAGACCCGTCACAGCCCACCACAGCCCCATCCGCACGAGCTCGAGCAGCGCGTCCATCGTCACCGGTAGCCCTCCACGAGCCCGCCCAGCACCACGTCCCAGCCGTTCACGGCGAGGAACAACAGCAGCTTCATCGGCAGCGCCACCAAGGGCAGCGGCTGGCCTGGGAGACCGATCAACACGAACACCTGCGCGAGCAGTACATCCACCGCGACCAACGGGACGAGGATCAGCACCGCCATCACAAAAGCCTCGCCCAGCTCCGTCACCAGGAACGCCGGGATCAACACGAGCGGGTGCCCCTGACCCAGCCCCTGTAACTCCGCGAAGAACTCGAGCTCACCGACGGCGGCGTGGCGCGTCATAAACTCCGAGAGCGGCGCGAGCGCTCGTTGCCAAACCTCCACGCCAGCGCCGCTGAGCCCCTCGACGCCGCCGCTGGCCTCGATACCCGCGAACAACGAGAGGCCGATCGGCGCCATGATCACGCCCGTCATCACGACCGCCAGCGCGAACACAGCCCCCCAGGGGAGGATCCGCTCCGCGCCCAGCCCCACCCGCAGCGCCGACAACACGACGCTGATCTTCGTGAAGGCGGTACACGCCGTCAGCGCCAGGGGGAGCGCCGCGATCGCCAACCACAGCGAGATCCCCGAGCTGAGCTCGAGCTCACCCATCGCCCGAGCGCTCCTCGCCCAGCAACCCGTGGGAAGGACCACGTGAGACGGCGTGTGGACGTTCGCCCTGGGCTGCGAGCGCGTACACAAGCCGTGGTGCGCCCCCTGGGCCCGTCCCCACGATCAAGCGCTGCCCGGCGACCTCGACCACGTGCAGCTGGTGCTGCGGTGTCAGGCGCACCACCTCGCGATCACGAGCGCGACCTCCCCCACGCACCCATCGAGACGCGACAGCGAGCGCCATCGCGGCGCCGCCGAGGATCAACGCGAGCGAGACGAGCCCCGGAAGATTCGCGCCCAGCGACCCCATGTTTTCCAACGTACAAGCGCGATCGACCCGTCCCAAAAAACCGACGCCGATCCGAGCCGGCCGCCCCACGGGACACGAACGAAAGAACGAAGGAAAGAAAAACGCCCAGGCCGTGAAGCCCAGGCGCTCTTCCTCTTCTTCCCGTCGCGCTACTTATCGGTCACGAGCTCGACGATCGCCATCGGCGCCGCGTCGCCCGGTCGTCGACCGACCTTGATAATGCGCGTGTAGCCGCCGTTACGCCCCTTCATCTTGGGCGCGACCTCGCGGAACAGCTTCTGCAGCGCCGCGCGGGTGCGAACGGTGCGGCCCGCCATACGGAGCGCGTGGACGTAGCGTCCCTGCTCCTCGGGGCTCCGCTCCTCGCGGGGCTTCGTCAGCACGTCACCGAGCCGAAGCGGCTTGGTGATCGTCTTCTCGGCGTGCCGTCGCAGCTCCTTGGCCTTCGCCTCGGTCGTGGTGATCCGCTCATGCTCGATGAGCGAGGTCACCATGTTGCGAAACATGGCGCGGCGGTGGGCGCTGTTGCGCCCGAATTTACGGCCAGACTTCTGATGTCGCATGGCCTTAACCTTCCTCTCGGGCCGGTGGGCCCTGCCAGTTGTCGATCTTCATGCCGAGCGAGAGCCCCATCTGCGCGAGGATCTCCCGGATCTCCTTGAGCGACTTCCGGCCAAAGTTCTTGGTCTTGAGCATCTCGGCCTCGGTCCGCTGCACAAGATCGCCGATGTAGTGGATATTGGCGTTCTGCAGGCAGTTGGCCGAACGGACGCTGAGCTCGAGCTCGTCGACCGAACGCCAGAGGTACTCGTTGAGTTTGTCGTTCTCGCTCTGCTGCTCGGGCGCTGGCTCCTCCAGCTCCTCGCTGCTGATGAAGATCGAGAGCTGCTCCTTCAGGATCTTGGCCGCAAACGCGACCGCGTCCTCCGGCTTGACCGATCCGTCCGTCCAGACCTCGAGCTGCAAGCGATCGTAGTCAGTGCGGTGACCGACGCGGGCGTTGGTCACGCGGTAGTTGACCTTCTGGATCGGCGAGAACAGAGAGTCGATCGGGATCACGCCGATGGGCATCTGATCCGTCTTGTTCTGATCCGCCGTCGAGTATCCGCGGCCCATCGCCGAGGTCATCTCCATGCGGAGCCGCCCCGTCGAGCTCAGCGTCGCCACGTGCTGCTTCGGATCGAGCACCTCGACGCCAGTCGGGCACTGAATATCCGACGCGAGCACCGCGCCCTCGCCCTGCTTATCGACGATAAGCGTGCGCGGGGTCGCGTCGTCCATCCGGATCCGCAGCGTCTTCACGTTGAGGATGATGTCGGTGACATCCTCGACCACGCCGGGGACCGTCGTGAACTCGTGAAGGGCCCCGTCGATCCGGACCGAGGTGATCGCCGCGCCCTGCAGCGAGCTGAGCAGCACGCGTCGGAGGCTGTTGCCGAGCGTGACACCGTAGCCACGCTCGAGCGGCTCACAGGTGAACTTTCCGTAGGTCGCGGTGAGCGACGACGCGTCCGCCTCGAGCTTCTTCGGACGGATGAGGTCGCGCCAGTTTCGCGCAATCGTCTGCTGATCCTGCATCGATGCCTCCTCTACTTCGAGTACAACTCCACGATCAGCTGCTCGTCGATGTCCGACGAGATGTCGGACCGCGTGGGCAGAGCCGTGACCTTCGCGGTGAACTTCTCTTTGTCGAGATCAATCCAAGCGGGACGCGGGACCCGATCGACGTTCGCCAGCGCGTCGACGATCTTCTGGACCTTGCGGCTCTTCTCGCGGACCGTGACCACATCGCCCTCGCGGATGAGGTAGCTCGGGATGTCCACGCGCTTGCCGTTGACCTGGAAGTGGCCGTGGCGAACGAGCTGGCGCGCCTCCGCGTGACTGGCCGAGAAGCCCATACGCAGCGCCACGTTGTCGAGGCGACGCTCGAGCAGCTGGAGCAGGTTCTCGCCGGTCACGCCCTTCATGCGCGACGCCTTGTAGTAGTAGCCGCGGAACTGCTTCTCGAGCAGCCCGTACATGCGCTTGACCTTCTGCTTCTCGCGCAGCTGCTGCCCGTAGTCGCTCGGACGCTTCTTGCGGCCTTGGCCGTGCTGTCCGGGCGGGTACTGGCGGCGATCGTAGCCGCACTTGTCGGAGAAGCAGCGGTCCCCCTTGAGGAACAGCTTCGCGTGCTCACGCCGGCACAGCCGGCACACTGGACCTGTGTAACGCGCCATAATTTAGACCCTCCTCCGCTTCGGCGGGCGGCAGCCGTTGTGGGGAATCGGCGTGACGTCCTTGATCGAGGTGATCCGCAGCCCCGAGGACTGCAGACCGCGAAGCGCCGACTCGCGGCCAGCTCCGGGACCGGAGACGCGGACCGAGACGGTCTGCATCCCGTGGTCTTGAGCCCGGCGCGAGGCCTCATCGGCCGCCAGCTGAGCGGCGAAGGGCGTCGACTTGCGCGAGCCCTTGAACCCGCGGACGCCGGCCGAGGCCCACGCGATCGCGTTGCCGTTGACGTCGGTGATCGTCACGACGGTGTTGTTGAACGTAGAGCGGATGTGGGCGATGCCGGTCGAGATATTCTTCTTGACCTTGCGCTTGCCTGAACGTGGATTCGCCATCGTACGCTACTTCTTCTTCTGGGCCACAGAGCCGCGCTTGGGGCCCTTACGAGTACGGGCGTTCGTGTGGGTCCGCTGACCGCGGACGGGGAGGTTTCGGCGGTGACGAAGGCCGCGGTAGCAGCCCAGGTCCATGAGCCGCTTGATGTTCATCTGAACATCGCGACGCAGATCGCCCTCGACCCGGAAGTCTTTTTCAAGGACACCGCGGATCGCCTGAACCTGCTCCTCGGTCAGGTCATCGGTCCGCAGCGCGAGCCCGATGCCGGTCTTGTCGAGGATCTTGCGGGCCGAGGTCCGTCCGATCCCGTAGATGTATGTAAGCGCGATCTCAACGCGCTTATTTCGGGGCAAGTCGACCCCTGCAATGCGTGCCATGCTGGGTCTCCTATCCCTGTCGCTGTTTGTGTTTGGGGTTCTCGCAGATCACCCGCACGATCCCGCGGCGGCGGATGACTTTGCACTTCTCACAGATTTTTTTGACGCTAGCTCGTACCTTCATCGTCTTTTCCAATCACCGCGCGTCATCGCGACGCTGGCTCGTGGCCAGCCCAGTGATGATCCCGCGGCTCGGATCGAGACTGGCCCTGCGGACCAGCACACGTTGCCCCGTCCGAACGTGCACGCCACGACGTCGCGCGTCCTCGGAGAGGCTGGCCGTAACAACGGCCCCCTCCGCGGCGGACGACTCGAGACGAAACAGTCGCTGGGGCAACTCAGCGATGACTGTTGCCTCGAAAAATGTCGGGCGAGCTTCATGCATCATGCGTGGTAGCCGGTGTTGACACGTCAGATACAACGACCGGGAACCGTGAGGCGCGAAAGGTGCCAGGGAAACCGCCGCTCGTCCAGTCCTGATCCCTGGACGTGTCCTCGGTGACCTGTGAGTTACAAGGCGAAGCAGGCCGTAAACACGGCCTGCTTCATGGGCTCTAGACAGGTCTGTCTTGGGAATCCCTGGCGTTTTGGCCCAGTTCTGCCGATCTCCGGTCGAGATCTCTCGATACCGCGCGTTACTTCCGGCTGCGTCGCGTCCGGCCTCGCGCCGGCCCCGCGAAGCCCTCGTAGCTGCGGGTCACCAGGTGGCTCTCAATCTGCTGCGCGGTGTCCAAGGCGACGCCGACGACGATCAGCAGCGAAGTGCCACCGTAGTAGAACGGGACGTTGTAGACGACCTGCAGGAAGGTCGGCAGCACGCAGACCGCGGAGATGTACCAAGAGCCGGCGAAGGTGAGCCGATTGAGGATGAACTCGATGTACTCGGCCGTGCGCTTGCCGGGGCGGATCCCCGGGATCGAGGCGTTCTGCTTCTTGAGGTTGTCGGCGACGTCGACCGGGTTGAACTGCAGCGCCGTGTAGAAGAACGTGAAGAAGATCACGAGAGCGACGTAGACAGTGATGTACAGCCAACCATCGTAACGCAGCGCTGTCGACAGCTGCTGCAGATACGGGTTCGAGGTCATCCCCGCGATCTGCCCCGGGAACATCAAAATCGAGCTGGCGAAGATCGGCGGGATCACGCCCGCGCTGTTCAGGCGCAGCGGCAAGTAGTTCGCCGACCCACCGAACAGTCTTCGTCCGACGACGCGTTTGGCGTACTGCACCTTAATGCGCCGCTGCCCGCGCTCCATGACGACAACGAAGGCGATCACCGCGAGCGACATCGCCAGCAGGATGCCGAGGAACATCGGCCCGAAGTTCTCGGGGTCGTCTTGTGTCTTTTGGTACAGCTGATACAGCGCCGCGGGGAGATCCGCGATGATGCCCGCGAAGATCAGCAGCGAGATCCCGTTCCCGATCCCGCGCTCTGTGATCTGCTCGCCGAGCCACATCAGGAAGCACGTCCCGGCGGTCAGCGTCAGGATCGTCATCAGCTTGAAGCCGAAGCCTGGATCGAGCACGAGCTGCTGCGACGCCGTGCTCTGCGACTCGAGCCAGGTGGCCATGAAGTAGCCCTGGATGAGCGCCAGCCCGACGGTGCCGTAGCGGCTGTACTGGTTGATCTTGCGGCGCCCCGACTCGCCCTCTTTGCTGAGCTGCTCGAGCCGCGGGATCACGGCCGTCATCAGCTGCATGATGATGCTCGAGCTGATGTACGGCATGATGCCGAGGGCGAACACCGACAGGTTGCTGAGCGCCCCGCCGCTGAACATGTTGAAGTAGCCGAGGAACCCGCCTGAACCCTGGCTGACGATCTTCTCCATGACGGTCCGGTTGACGCCGGGAACCGACACGAACACACCGAAGCGGTAGATCGCCAGCATCGCAAGCGTGAACAACACGCGCTTGCGCAGCTCTGGCAGTCGGAAAATATTGATGATTACACCCATCGGCTCCTACACAGCTTGCCTGGCCCTGCTGCTGATCTGACGGCCACTCGCGGGTAGGCCAGGACGAAGTCAGCGGATGTTGTCAGGGGACGGCCAAGTTCGAGGTCGAAATCGCGTCGAGATGAGGGAGTTGTACCGCAAGCACCTCGCGCTTTCCACGCGAGGCAACCTGCTCCATGTCCCAAAATACGAATGAGACCACGGCAAGAGCGCGCTTGGCGCTACCGTGGCCTCATCGCAGCGGAGCCGGGCTCACGCGTCGGTCGTCCCGGCCGCCTCAGTCTCGCTGGAGACGGCTTTCTTACCTGTCTCCAGCAGCTCGATCGTGCCGCCAGCGGCCTCGACCTTCTCGCGCGCCGATTTGCTGACGCGGTGCAGCTTGATCGTCAGGGAGGTCTTCAGCTCACCATCCCCAAGGAGCTTGATGACGCGCGCGCGTTTTGGGATCAGCCCGCGCTCGTGGAGGATCTCAGGGGTGACCTCCTCGCCGGCCGAAAAAGCGCTGTCGAGCCGGCCGACGTTGACGCCATGAACCTCGACGCGGTGGATGTTGATAAAGCCGCGCTTCGGGACCCGACGGTGAATCGGGTTCTGGCCGCCCTCGAACGCTACCGGCATCTTGTTCGTGCGCGCGAGCTGGCCCTTCTGACCGCGGGTCGCTGTCTTACCGCGACCGGAGCCGATACCACGACCCACGCGCTTGCGACGCTTTCGCGCGCCGGCCGGCGGTTTGAGCGTGTGTAGTGTCGTACCCATTTGGTTGCCTCGTAATTCTGGAAGAACGAGCCGCGAGCGCGCGGCTGAATTGCGCTATGCGGCTCACGGGCCGCACAGCGCCATAGGCCCTTTGATCAGTCCGCTGGCTCCACCGTGACGAGGTGCTGAACCTTGCGGATCATCCCACGGATCGCGTCGGTGTCCTCGAGAACCGAGGAGCCATGCAGACGACGGAGTCCAAGACCACGGACCGTGTCCTTCTGCTTCTGCGAGCGATCGATCGCGCTGCGAACCAGGGTTACCTTGAGTTTTCGCGCCATGATGAGACTCGGCCCTTCTACTCTTGAAGCTCCGCGAGCGGGAGCCCGCGACGGCGAGCCACCGAGTCCGGCGAGCGCAGCTTCTTGAGCGCGGCGACGGTCGCGTGGATCACGTTCTGCGGATTATTCGTGCCAATGCACTTGGTGAGGATGTCGTGGATGCCGGCGCACTCGACGACCGCGCGGACCGGGCCACCAGCGATCACGCCAGTACCTGGAGCAGCTGGCCGCAGGAACACACGACCCGCGCCGTGGGCGCCGAGCACCTCATGCGGGATCGTCGTGCCGGACAGCGGCACCTGGAACAGGTGCTTGCGCGCGAGGTCATTGGCCTTGCGGATCGCCTCCGGGACCTCCTTGGCCTTGCCGTAGCCGACTCCGACCCAACCACGCTCGTTGCCGACGACGACAAGCGCGCTGAAGCTGAACCGACGGCCGCCTTTGACGACCTTCGCCACGCGGTTGATGTAGACAACGCGGTCTACGAGATCTCCCAGTGAATCGATGTCTTGGATCATCGGATCGTCTCCACTCTCACTAGAAGTCCAGACCGGCCTCGCGCGCGCCCTCGGCGACCCCGCGAATACGCCCGTGGTACAGGTACCCGTTTCGGTCGAACACGACCTGCGAGATCCCCTTCTCCTGGCACCCCTTGGCGACCATCGCTCCGACGAGCTTGGCCTTCTCGAGTTTGCTCTTGCCCTTCAGCTGCTCGCTGAGTTCCTTCGACAAGGTCGAAGCCGCGACCAGCGAGGTCGCGCTGTCGTCGTCGACGACCTGGGCGTAAATATGCTTGTTGCTGCGGAACACGGTGAGCCGGGGGCGCTGCGCGGAGCCAGCGATACGCCCGCGTGTCCCACGCTTCCGGCGCTCCCGAATGTCCTGTTTGGTTGCTCGCGGCATGGTTGTTCTCCGGATCTGCTCGACTCGCTACTTCTTGCCGCGAGCCTTGCCTTCCTTGCGAATGATGCGCTCGTTCGCGTACTTGATGCCCTTGCCCTTGTACGGCTCAGGCGGGCGCCACCGGCGAATATCGGCCGCGACCTTGCCGAGCAGCTCCTTGTTCGCAGCGGTCAGGGTCAGCTTGCCGTCCTTGAACGTCGCGCTCACTCCGTCTGGCAGCGGGTACGAGACTGGGTGAGAGAAACCGAGCGTCAGGTCGATCTTGTTGCCCTTGACCGCGGCGCGGTAACCGACGCCGACGATCTCGAGGACACGCGTGAAGCCGACCGAGCACCCCTTGACCATGTTCGCCACCATGGCGCGAGCCATTCCGTGAAGCGCACGGTTCGTGCGATCATCGTTGGGGCGCGTGAACAGGATCGTGTCGTTCTCGATCTTGAAACCGATCGACTGGGGGACATCGAAGCTCAGCGTCCCCTGGGGACCCTTGACGGAGAGCTTCTGACCCGAAGTCGTCACGGTGACCCCCTTGGGGATCGCAATCGGGGCTTTTCCGATACGGGACATCTCTAAGAAACCTCCGTCCTACCAGACGCTGCAGACGAGCTCGCCGCCGATGCCCGCCTTGCGGGCGGCGCGGTCCGTCATCATGCCCCGTGAGGTGCTGACGATCATGATGCCGAGGCCGTTGCGGACCTTCGGAATCTCTTTGCTACGCGCGTAACGCCGTTGGCCGGGCTTGCTGACACGCTTGAGCCCTTCAATGGCGTTCTCGTCATTCGTGGCCCACTTGAGCGTGACGGTGAGATGGCCCTGACGGCCATCGTCGCCCCACTCGTAGCCGCGGATGTACCCTTCGCTCTGAAGGATCTCCGCGATTTTTTTCTTCATCTTGGAGCCGGGAATTTTGACAGTACGATGCCGGGCCTGAACCGCGTTGCGGATTCGGGTCAGCATATCGGCGATGGGATCGGTCATTGACACGGATTCAACCCCCCTACGCGCGTCGGAACGGCATGCCAAGGTGCTGGAGCAGGGCGCGGCCCTCCTCGTCGGTCTTGGCGGTCGTGTGGATGCAAATATTCATGCCGGGGACAGAGTCGAGCTTCTCAATGTCGACTTCGGGGAAGATCAGGATCTCCTTGACCCCCAGGGTGTAGTTTCCGCGACCATCGAAGGCCTTGCGGCTGACGCCGCGAAAGTCGCGGGTACGTGGGAGCGCGATCGTGAAGAGACGATCGAGGAATTCCCACATCTGTTCGCGTCGAAGCGTGACCATACAACCAATCTTCATCCCCTCACGGAGCTTGAAGGTTGCGATCGACTTCTTCGCGCGGGTGACCACCGGGCGCTGCCCGGCGATGTTCCCGAGGCTCTCGAACGCCTGCTCCAGCAGCTTCGGCTGCTTGATCGCGTGGCCGAGTCCGATGTTGAGCACGATCTTGTCGACCTTGGGAACGACGAAGGCGTTCTTGTAGCCGAACTGCTCCGAGAGCGCCGGGATCACCTTCTTGGCGTAGCGCTCGCGGATACGCGGAACGTATCCGGACTGGCGCTTGACTGGCTCCTCCATCGCCTTCGGGAAGCGATAGGCGTAGCCAGTGTCCTTCTTCTTTTTTGCGGCGGGCGCTCCGCCACGTGACGCTTTGGCCATATCGAATCTCGCTTAGGTGTCGATCTGCTGTCCGGACTTCACAGCGATCCGGACCTTTCGACCGCTCTCGAGGAGTTTGAATCGCACCCGCGTGGGCTCGTTGCTCTCTGGATCAACGAGCATCACGTTCGACAGGTGAATCGGCGCCTCACGCTTCTGAATTCCCCCTTGCGGGTTCTGGCGTGAAGGCTTGACGTGTTTGGTCACGACGTTGACGCCCTGGACGACGACTCGCTGCGCCTCCGGGAGCACGGTCAACACCTTGCCGCGACGGCCTTTCTCACGGCCGGCGATCACGACGACCTCATCATCCTTACGGACCCTGGCAGCCATCAGAGCACCTCCGGCGCGAGCGAGATGATCTTGAGGTAGTTCTTCTGCCGGAGCTCACGCGCGACCGGCCCGAAGATGCGCGTCCCGATCGGCTGCTTCTGATTGTCGATCAGCACGGCGCTGTTCGTGTCGAAGCGGATGAGGCTGCCGTCGTGACGGCGCACGCCCTTGCGCGTGCGCACGACGACCGCCTTCATCACCGAGCCCTTCTTGACCTTGCTGTTCGGCAAGGCCTCGCGGACCGAGCAGACGATGATGTCGCCGATGCTCGCGTAGCGACGCTTCGATCCACCCAGCACCTTGATGCAGAACAGCTTTCGGGCGCCCGAGTTATCGGCGACGTCGAGGACTGACTGAACCTGAATCATACGATTGCCGCTTTCTCGACGATCGCCTGCAGCCGCCAGCGCTTCTCCCGAGACATCGGGCGAACCGAGACGATGCGAACCGTGTCGCCAGTCTTGGCGTCATTGTTCTCGTCGTGTGCTTTGTAGCGAATACGCTCGTTGACGTACTTGCGGTACCGTGGGTGCTTGTAGCGGCGCTTGACCTGGACGACGATGGTCTTCTCCATCTTGTCCGAGACCACGACGCCCTGGAGCACCCGTCGATGCCGACGCTCGGCGTCGGCCTGCTGCTGTTGAGTCTCGCTCACGAGTTAGCCTCCTCCGTCGCCGGCGCCTCGCTAGCGTTGTCGGCGATGCCGAGCACACGCTCGTGTTGAACGGTCTTGACCCGCGCGATGTCGCGTCGGACCTGGGAGAATTGTGCAGTGTTAGTCAACCGCTGCGTGGCCTTGGCCACGCTCAGACGAACAAGTCGCTCGCGGAGCTCGCGCTCGAGCTCCTGCAACTCCGTGTCGCTGCGTTCGCGGATTTCAGCGATCTTCATAGCCCACTGTCCCTCGTGATGAAGCGGGTCTTCACCGGCAGCTTGTGGTGGGCGCGGAGGAACGCTTCACGCGCCAGCTCCTCGCTTACACCCTCGATCTCGTAGAGCACCCGGCCTGGGCGGACGACCGCCACCCAGTGATCCGGACCGCCCTTACCCTTACCCATTCGGGTCTCGGCGGGCTTCTTGGAGATCGGCTTGTCGGGGAAGATGCGGATGTACAGTTTGCCGCCACGCTTGACGTGACGATTGATGGCGATACGCGCGGCCTCGATCTGCCGCGCCGTGAGCCGACCGCACTCGAGGGCCTGGAGGCCGAAGTCGCCGAAGCTGACCTTCGTGCCGCCCTTGGCGGCGCCTTTCATACGGCCCTTCTGGACCTTGCGGAATTTGACTCTCGCTGGCGAAAGCATGGCTCAAACCCTCTCAGTTACGCTGCTGGGGTCGGGGGAAGCGCGGGTCGTTCTGCTGCGTCGCGCGCTGCCCGTAGACCTCACCCTTGAAGATCCAGCACTTCACGCCGATGCGGCCCGAGGTCGTGCGCGCCTCGGCGAATCCGTAGTCGATATCCGCACGCAGGGTGTGCAGCGGAACTCGACCCGCGCGGTACTTCTCTTTGCGACCCATCTCGCTGCCGCTCAGACGACCGGCGGCGGCGACACGAACGCCCTTGGCGCCGAACTTCATGGCCGTCTGCATGGCGCGCTTGAGCGCGCGGCGGAACGCGATGCGGCGCTCGAGCTGCTGGCAGATGTTCTCCGCGACCAGCTGCGCGTTGACCTCAGCCTTGCGGACCTCTTGAATGTTGAGGAAGACCTCGGACTGCGTGAGCTTTTGAACCTCACGCTTGAGGCGCTCAACGCCCGCGCCGCGCTTGCCGATGATGATGCCCGGCCGCGCCGAGAAGATGTTGATCTTGAGCTTGTTGGCCGCGCGCTCGATCGTGATGTCGGCGATGCTGGCGTTGTACAGCTCTTTCTTGAGGTAGCGACGAAGCTTGATGTCCTCGTGCAGCCACTGGCGGTACCGGTGCTGCTCGAACCACTTCGAGTTCCACGTCTTGACGATCCCGAGACGGAACCCGATCGGATGTGTTTTCTGACCCATGGTTCGCCTAGCTCCCTGTCCCTGCCTCAGCCACCTCAAGGAAGATGTGGCTGGTCTTCTTCTCTACCCGGTTCGCGCGACCCATCGCGCGGGGCCGCCAACGCTTCAGCGTCGGGCCTTGATCGACCATGACCTTCGTGACCACGAGTCGGTCAATGTCGACCTCGCCCTTGTCCTCGGCGTTCGCGACCGCGGAGACGAGAAGCTTGAAGAACATGCGCGCGCCGGCCTTCTGGAGAAAGCGCAGCTCATTGATCGCGCGATCGACCTTCTTGTTGCGGATCAGATTGGCGATGATCCGGGCCTTGCGCGGAGTGATTCGCGCGTGGCTGAGTCGAGCGGTGGCCATATCCAGAGCCTCCTACCTCTTGCCCTTGCGGTCGCCGCTGTGCCCACGGAACGTGCGGGTGGGGGCGAACTCGCCGAGCTTGTGACCGACCATGTTCTCGGTCACGTACACAGGGATAAACTTGTTGCCGTTGTGCACCATGATGTTGGCGCCAACGAAATTCGGCAGGATAGTCGAACGCCGCGACCACGTCTTGACGACACGGCGACCGCCCTCGTTGAGGGCCGCCTCGACCTTCTTGATCAGGGAGCCGTCGACGAACGGACCCTTTCTGAGTGAACGGGGCATGGCTACTTCTTCCTCCGGGAGACGATGTAGACCTGCGTACGCTTGTTCGTACGGGTCCGGTACCCCTTGGTCGGCTTACCCCAGGGGGTGCACGGGTGACGACCACCCGAGGTGCGGCCCTCACCACCACCCATCGGGTGATCAACCGGGTTCATGACGACGCCGCGGTTGTGCGGACGCCGACCGAGCCAGCGCTTGCGGCCGGCTTTGCCGATGTCGACGCGACCGTGATCGGCGTTTCCGACGACGCCGATCGTCGCGCGGCAGTTGACGTGGACGCGTCGAACCTCGCCGGAGGGCAGACGAACCTGCGTCCAGTTGCCCTCGCGCGCCATCAGCTGGGCGCTGCTGCCGGCGGTGCGCACGATCTGTCCACCGCGACCGATCTTGATCTCGATGTTGTGGATGATCGAGCCGACGGGGATCGCCTTCAGCGGCAAGCTGTTGCCGGGCTTGATGTCCGCCTTCGCCGAGCTGATGATCGTGTCTCCGACCTTGAGACCGTTCGGCGCGAGGATGTAGCGCTTCTCGCCGTCGGCGTAGTGGATCAGCGCGATCAGGGCCGACCGGTTGGGGTCGTACTCGATCGTCGCGACCTTGCCGGGCACGCCGTACTTGTCGCGCTTGAAGTCGATCTTCCGGTAGAGGCGCTTGTGACCACCGCCGCGGAAGCGCGCGGTGATCCGGCCGTTGTTGTTGCGACCGGCGGTGCGATGCACCTTCTCGACGAGCGGCTTGTGCGGCTTGTTGGCGGTGACCGCCTCGCGCACGTTGGTGCTCATGTTTCGGCGACCTGGAGAGGTCGGCTTGAATACCTTGATCGCCATCGTGCTACTCCTGCTCGCCGTAGAAGTCGATCGAGTCGCTGGGGTGCAGCGTGACGATCGCCTTCTTCCAGAACGGGCGTCGACCGTAGAACCGACCGACCCGGCGTACATCGCCGCGGACCACCATGGTCCGCACCTTCTCAACACGCACGCCGAAGACCATCTCGACCGCCTTGCGGATCTCGATCTTGTTGGCCTGGCGAGCGACCTCAAAGACGTACTGGTTGTCGTACTCCTGGAGATCGGCCGACTTCTCGGTGATCACCGGGCGAACGATGATTTCTTGTGGGGTCACGCCTGACCTCCTTCTGCCGCGCGGGCGCGCTCACGCTTGCCCACGGTCTTGATCAACCGCGACTCGACCTCTCGCAGCGACGCCTCGGAGACGATGAGCTTCGGGAACCGCAGGATGTCGTAGACGTTGACGCCCTTGACATCAATAAAGATGGCGTCGGCAAGATTCCGAGCGCTCAGGCGAAGGTTTCGATTCTCCCCCTGATCGACCAGAAGAGCCTTGGGTGCCTTGAGTTTCTCGAGGGCGCCTGCCAACGCGCGGGTCTTGACCTCGGGGAGGTCAAGCGCGCGTACCACGATCAAGTCGCCTTCGCGGGCGCGAAGGCTCAACGCCGAGCGCAACGCGCCGGCCAGCGCCTTCTTGTTCACGTGAAACTCGTAGCTGCGGGGGCGAGGTCCATGGACCGTTCCACCGCCGCGGAAGATGTTCACGCGCTTGTTGCCGTGACGGGCGTTACCGGTGCCCTTCTGCTTGAACATCTTCGCCGTGGTGCGGTTGATCTCGTTGCGCTCCTTGGATTTCGCGGTACCGCTGCGACGCTTCGCGCGCTGGTAGCGGACCGCTTCCCACAGGAGATGCTCCTTGACCTCGGCCGCAAACACCTCGTCGGCGACGTCGATCTCACCGACCGGCGTCCCCTCGAGGTCTATGACGTTGAGCTTGGCCATCGTCTTTTCGCTCTCAGGTCTTGATCTCGACATCAACGCCCGCCGAAAGGTCGAGCTTCATCAGGGCGTCGAGCGTCTGCTTGTTGGGTTCGAGAATGTCGAGCAGTCGCTTGTGCGTCCGGATCTCGAACTGCTCACGCGACTTCTTGTCGATGAAGGGTCCGCGAAGGACCGTGTACTTGTTGATCTTCGTCGGCAGCGGGATCGGACCCGCCACGGTCGCGCCGGTGCGGCGCGCCGTCTCGGCGATCTCGCCCGCCGATTGGTCGAGCAACTTGTGGTCGAAGGCCTTGAGCCTGATTCGAATCTTGAGGCTTTCCACGATACTTCTCTCTTGGAGTCGGCGAGAAGTTACTCGATGATTTCGGTGACGCGCCCGGCGCCGACAGTGCGACCGCCCTCGCGGATGGCGAACCGAAGACCCTTCTCGCACGCGATCGGCGCGAGCAGGTTCACCTCGATCGTCACGTTGTCACCCGGCATCACCATCTCCGTGCCCTCCGGAAGAATCACCTTCCCCGTCACGTCCGTCGTCCGGAAGTAAAACTGCGGCTGGTATCCCTTGAAGAACGGCGTGTGGCGTCCGCCCTCGTCCTTCTTCAACACGTACACCGCAGCCGTGAACTTCGTGTGCGGC
>JAUIKS010000047.1 GCA_030430565.1 Polyangia bacterium | reverse complement strand
GGCCCCGACGCCCGCGCCGGCCCCGACGCCGGTGGCGCCGACGCCGACGCCGGCTCCCGTCGCGCCGGCCCCGACGCCGGCTCCCGTCGCGCCGACGCCGACGCCCGCGCCGTTGACCCCCGCGCCGACGCCGACGCCCGCGCCGACGGAGCCGGAGCCAGTTGAGCCGCGCGATCCTCCGGGCGAGGTCGTGCACCGGCCACCGAGCTTCCCTGAAGGACAGGACGTCGAGGAGGCGGCCGCGGGCGTGGAGGCGGGCGTGGAGGGGAGCGTGGAGGCGGGCGTAGAGGAGCCGCTGGATCCGCAGCTCACCGGCGAGGCGCCCGAGGGGCCGCTCGATCCGCCCGACGAGGACGAGGTCGTGATCCCCTTCAACGTCGGCTTCGGCCCGGGCGCGTCGATCAACAGCTCCGCGAAGGGCAAGAAGGTCACCAACTACGCCTCGCTCTCGATCGGCTTCAACAGGGTCTATCGGATCCAGGGCATCGATTTGTCCATCGGCGCCAGCGAGATCGAGAGCGAGCTCTCAGGGTTTCAGGGCTCGCTCGGCTACAACAAGGTCACCGGCATGGCGCGCGGGCTCCAGAGCACGCTGGGCGTCAACGTCGTCGAGGGGCGGCTCGTCGGCGTCCAGGGGGCGTTCGGCGCCAACCTCGTCAACGGCGTCAGCCGGGGCATCCAGGCGGCTTTTGGCTACAACTCGGCGAACGAGCTGGCCTTCGGTCTGCAGGCCGGCCTGGTGAACTACGCCAATCATCTGTACGGGGCGCAGTTCGGCCTCTTCAACCTCGGCAAGCAGCTCAACGGCGCGTCCTTCGGCCTGATCAACGTGGTCACCGGCGAGGTGAAGGGCGCGCAGTTCGGCTTGATCAACTACGCCGACGAGGCCGGCGCCTCGTTCGCGCTGCTGCCGATCACCAAGCAGGGCGGGGTGCACGGCAGCATATGGACCAGCGACCTCGCGCTGCTCAACGTCGGGCTGCAGCTGCACGCGCGGAGGACCTACGCGTTCTTCACCGCCGGCGTGCACCCCTTCGGGCTCAACGACGCCAGTCAGGGCTGGCTGTACGGCCTCGGCTTCGGCGGGCGGATCCCGCTCAGCGCCGAGAAGAAGCTCTCGCTCGACATCGACAACGTGGTCTACGGCGTGCATCAAGGCTTCACGACCCTCACGACGCCTTCCCTCTTGGACAGCCTGCGGTTTCGCGTGACCTGGAAGCCGCACCGCTACTTCGGAATCTACGGCGGGCCGACGCTCAACGTCGCGGTCGACCCCAACGGGCGCGGGGAGCAGCTGCGGCCGGGGTACCGGTGGGACTCGTTCTCGAACGAGTGGGTGACGATCTGGCCTGGCTTCGTGCTCGGCATCGAGATCTGAGCGTGCGACGAGCACGTCGGCGATGACCGCTCGCGGTCACGCGATTCGACACGAGCGCTTGTTCTTGGTCTAGCCTAGCAGCCTGTACTGGAAGTCCGCGTGTCGCTAGGGCGCCTTCGCGGCGCTGGTCGGCTTGATCTCGAGCGTCCGCAGGCGGCGCTCGAGCGACTCGAGATCGTCGGGGAAGATCAGCAGTTTCTGGGCCAGCGCGTCGAAGTTCTCGGGGTCCACGAGCTGGGGATAGAAGGCGGCGAGCGCCTCGACGCGGCGCTGCTGGAACAGCAGATCGATCAAGACCGCGGCCTGCTCGGTGTCGAAGGTGTGCTGGGGGATCGCGCCGAGCAGGAGCCGCAGCTTGTCCCCCTGCATGCGCTGCTCCGCGACGGCGCTGTGCAGCCGTCGCAGCATCTCGGCGGTCATCCGCGTGGGCGCGGTCGCGTCGGCCTCACGCGCAGCGCCGGCGGCGTCGTCGTCGGGCTCGGGCGCCGGCGGCGGGGAGGTAACCTTCGGGCCGGCCGCGGGCGCGCCGGCGTCGTCGTCGGGCTCGGGCGCCGGCGGCGGAGAGATAACCTTCGGGCCAGGTACGAGCGGAGCCGAGGGGGCGCCGCCGCTGCTCCAGCTCCACTTGAACTCGCGCTTGAATTGATTGGCCCCGAGGCCGCCACCAGGCCCTGGGTCGAGCGAGCCGATGAGGGTGGAGATCAGCGCGGGCGCGAGCTGGAGACCGCCGCCGGGGAGCGCGGGCGCGGCGGCCTCGGCCTCCACGGCGCGCGCGAGCTGCTGCTCGTGCGCGCGCTGGGTCTCGAGCGCCTCGCGGATCGTGACGCCGACCGGCTCGACGCGCTCTTGATCCATCCGGGCCTTGAAGCGGTTGACCAGCAGCTTCTCGTCCGTCTCGAGCTGCGTCACCGCGCGCGCGTAGGTCTTCGCGTCGGCGGTCATCTGGACCTCGTAGGGATCGCGGGGGCCGCAGGCTGTCTGGGTGACGAGCGCGAGCGCGATCGCGATCGGCGCGAACGCGCGGCGGTAGGGTGTGAAGTTGGTGGACGTGCGCAGCATCCTCGGCCTCGATGGACGGATATCACGACGTCGCGCGATGCACTCGTGTTCATCGGTGATCGCGCGTGCAGGCCGCTCCCGCGACTTCGTGCGCTACGCGGCGATCAGGCGCGCGCGCAGGCTGTTGAGCTCGGCCGCGAGGATCCGGTCGCTCTGCGGCAGGTGCCGCGGGATCGCCGACCAGTAGCCGCGCGCGCGCAGCTTGCCCAGCTGACGGCGCTTCCACGCGAGATCGTGCTCGCTCTCGAGCACGCCCATCAGCCGCGGGACCTCGATCCCCGCGAGGATCCGCTGGTAGGTCTTGCGCAGGTCCCGGGGCGTGCGCCCGAGCGACTCGACGCGCCGCTCGGGCGGCGGCAGGCTGCGCAGCAGCCGTGACCAGTCGCGGAATTCGCCGGGGATGTAGGGGTAGCCGCGCGCGTGCAGGTAGGCCAGCTCGTGGATGCCCCACACGGGGCCGAGGAAGCCGACGCTGAGGCCGTAGAGCAGCGGGAGCATGCGCGCTTCGAATTGACCCTGCTCCCGGCGGAGGCGGCTGACGAGCCGGCGCAGGCCGTCGCGCGGCTGCCCGGGTTTCGGGCGCGCGGCGAGCAGCTCGCGCGCGACCTCGAGCCCAAACTGCTGCTCGAGCGCCGCGGGCTCGGGCCAGGCGAGGTCCCAGGTCGGGCCCGCCTCGGCCGCGTCCGCGAGCGTCAACCACACGCGCTGCGGCACGCCCGGGTCGGTGTCGGAGTCGACGTTGATCTGGCGGTCGAGCCGGATCCCGCCGGCCAAGCCCGGCACCCGCCGCGCGCAGCGGCGGTGGTCCTCGGCCGAGGCGCCGAGCCGTCTGTTGCGCTCTCGAAACGCGCGCGTCTGCAGCGAGAAGTAGATCCCGGGCGAGCGACACTCGACGGTCTCGAAGGGCTGGATCTCGGTGACGTCGGCGAAGCGGAGGCCTTCGAATTCGACCTCGCCGGGCTCGAGGCCCGAGAGCACGCTCAGCGAGCTGCGCTTGATCGGCCGGCGCGGGAATTGGCGGCGGACGTAGGGGCCGGGGACGCCGGGGGTCGCGTGCTCGTAGACGAAGAAGCCCCGGTCCGCGCCGAACACCCGCGGGGGGTAGAAGCAGCCGCGGCAGTGCACGCGGTGAACCTGCTTGAAGAGTCGGGTGTTGACGCGGCCGACCTCGAGCGCGACGCCGCGGGTCGAGGGCAGCGCGCGCGCGTTAAACCGCCGCTGGATCTCGCGCGCGGCGGCCTCGTCGTCGACGAACATCAGCAGCGGGCCGGTGTCGCGCTCCCAGAACGGGACGTGGTGCAGCGCGTCGGGCCGCGTGAACGACTCGCGGTCGTAGATCGGCGCGGCGCGCCACGGCATGTCCGCGATGCCCTCGAGGAGCTCGAGCTCGGGGTAGTCGACCGCGTCGGTCGGAACCGCGCCGTCGCTGCTCGTGTCGAAGAACAGCGCGAGGTTGTCCTCGGCGTCGCGAGCGATCCAGACCATGTGTCTCCAGCGTCGCGCCCGGCCGACGGTCCGCCGCACGCGAGGCGCGGAGGAGCTCGAGCGAGCAGGTTCTGAATGTAACATGTCTTAACGGACATGTTGTTATTCACCCGCGCGGGCGCTCGAGACGGCCCCAGGCGCGTGGAGGTCCTCATCGCGTCGGGGCGCTCGCCGGGGGAGCCCTAGCTCCGGGGCGAGCGACCCAGGAGCCGCGCGAGCGCCTGGATCCCGCGCAGCGTCTTCTCCGGCGGCTCGGAGGTGAAGCAGACGCGGACGTGACGGGGGTAGGGGCCGAAGCTCGGCCCGGGGGCGACGACGATCCCGTGATCGGCCAGGCGCTCGAGCAGGCGCAGCAGCGGCGCGTCCGCGTCGGGGAGCTCGCGCGCGAGGGTCTCGCTGACGTCGAGGAACAGGAACGTGCAGCCGGCGGGCGCGGGCTCGCCGAGCAGCCGGGCCGCCTCGCGCCCGATCGCGGCGTAGCGCTCGCGCGCCGACGCGATCCAGGCGTCGCCAGCCGGCCCGAGCGCCCGCGCGCCGGCGAGCTGCGATGCCGTCGGCGTCGAGTAGTAGGTGAACGTGCTGGCCTTGAGGACCTGTCTCACAACCTCGGCGGGCGCGACCATGTAGCCGCAGCGGTTCCCGGCCATGCCGTAGGCCTTGGAGAACGAGCGCAGCGAGAGCGTGCGCTCGGGCGCGAGCGGGCGCGTCCACACGTGCGCGCCCTCGTACACGTAGTCCTCGTAGACCTCGTCGGCCCAGAGCCAGAGGTTCTCGCGGCGCGCCCACGCGGCGATCGCCTCGAGCCATGATCTCGGGAGGACCCGGCCCGTCGGGTTGGAGGGGGTGTTGAGGTAGAGCGCGACGGCCTTCGGGCTGCGGCGGGCGTCGAGGCGCGCGATCGCCTCCGCCGGCGAGCTGACCTCACCGAAGAACGGGACCTGGACGGCGACGCCGTGGGCGCCCCGGACCGCGCCGGCGACGAGCGGCCAGTGCGGCGCGAGGATCATGACCTCCTCGCCAGGTGCCACGAGCGCGCGGGCGACCGCGTCGAGCAGCCCGGTCACGCCCGCGCCGATCAGCACGTGCTCGCGCCGGGTCGTCACGCCGGTGCGGGCCTCGACGCGCGCGGCCACGGCGTCGAGCAGCGCCGGGATCCCCTGGGTCGGCGCGTAGCGGTGCATCCCGGGGTGCTCGGCGGTCGCGATGTCCTGCATGTGGCAGCCGGGCGCGGGCTCGAGCCAGGTGTCGCCGACGTTGAAGCGAAACACCTCGTCGGCGCGCGCGACGGCGCGGTCGACCAGCGCCGAGTAGGGCGACGGGCGGCGGTCGCGGATGAGCGGGGCGAAGTCGGGCAGCTTCGGCACGGGCGGGCTCCAGCGCTCTCACGTAGGTTGATCCGCAGGCGAGCGGACCGGCTTGCGCCGCAGCTTCCACACCAGGCCGATGGCCTCGAGCATGATCGCGGGCGACATCTTCGAGTCCCCGCGCGCGCGGTCGGGGAACACGATCGGCGTCTCCTGCAGGTCAAAGCCGAGCCGCGCGCAGCGGTGCTTCATCTCGATCTGGAAGCCGTAGCCGTTGGCCTCGACCTCCTCGAGCGCGAGGCGCTCGAGGACCTCGCGGCGATAGCAGACGAAGCCGGCCGTCACGTCGCGGACCTTGAGCCCGAGGATCGTGCGCGCGTAGAGGCTGCCGCCGCGCGAGAGCAGGCGCCGGTGCAGCCCCCAATTCTCGACCCCGCCGCCGGGCACCCAGCGCGAGCCGATCGCGACATCCGCCGCGCCTGGGCCCGCGCAGCGCTCGATCAGCGCGTCGAGGTAGCGGGGGTCGTGGGAGAAGTCGGCGTCCATCTGGACGATGTGCGTGTAGCCGCGCGGCTCGGCGAGCGCCCAGGCGAAGCCCGCCAGGTACGCGCGGCCCAGGCCCTGCTTGCCGGGCCGGTGCAGCACGAAGCGATCCTCGCGCGACGCGGCGATCGAGTCCGCGAGCGCGCCGGTGCCGTCGGGGCTGTTGTCATCGATGATCAGCGCGTGCGCGTCGGGCCGGGCCCGCGCGATCGCCTGGGAGAGCGCCTCGATGTTCTCGCGCTCGTTGTAGGTCGGGATCAGGATCAGCGGCGTGGGCGAGTCCCCTGTGGGTATCTCGTCGTGGGCCGGCTGACTCTTCGGTTGGGCGGATCCGCTCACCTGCGCTGCTTGTAACCCTGGCGTGCAGCGGCATCAAGTCGCCGCTTTCCTCCCTTGGCGCCGCGGCGCCAGATCCTGATGCGTCGAATCGCGGTCGCGGGTCGGCGGGCCTGTGCTGGTAGCATCGCGGTATGCGTCCCAAGCTCGCGCCCTGTCTCCGTGGTCTGCTCGCGTCCGCGCTGCTCCTGGGCCTCGTCGCCTGCGACGGCGGCGAGAAAGCCGAGCCCAAGAAAGCCGAGCCGACGAAGGCGGAGCCGACGAAGGCGGAGACGAAGCAGGCGGAGCCGGCGAAGCCGAAGGGTCCCGAGTTGACGGAGCCGAAGGACCCCAACGAGGCCTGCGCGCGCGTCGTCCTTGTCGCCTGGAAGGGTGCCGAGGACGCGCCCGAGTCGATCGAGCGCGACGAGGCGGCGGCCAAGACCCGCGCGGAGGAGCTGCAGAAGCGGATCGCGGGGGGCGAGGACATCGGCGCCGTCGCCAGCGCTGACTCGGATCACGAGAAGACCAAGAAGAAAGCCGGCGGCTTCGGGACCTTCACCAAAGACAAGTGGCCCGAGAGTTACCCCGCGCTGCTGGAGACCGTGTTCGCGCTCAAGGTCAACGAGACCTCGCCGGTCGTGAAGACCTCGCGCGGCTTCGCGGTCGCCCAGCGCTGCGCCGTCGACAAGGTGCACACCCGCCACATCCTGATCCGCTACGCCGGCGCCGAGCGGGCTGACGACGACGTCAAGCGCGCCAAGGAGGACGCCAAGAAGCTCGCCGAGAAGATCCTCGCCGACATCAAGGGCGGGGAGGACTTCGCGAAGCAGGCCGAGAAACACGGCGAGGACGGGACCTCCGAGCGGGGCGGCGACCTCGGCCCGTACGGCCGCGGGATGTTCGTGCTCCCCTACGAGGAGGCCGCCTGGGCGATGAAGCCCGGCGACGTGCAGGTCGTGGAGACCTCGATGGGCTTCCACGTCGTCAAGCGCGAGGGCTAGCGCTGCTGAGACGCGAGCGCCGACTTCAGGGCTCGCCTGCGGCGGCGTAGAATCGCGCCGATGTATCTGCACCGCGCCCGCGTCCTCCCTGCGCTCGCCATCGCGCTCGCGCTCGCCTGTAAACCCGCCGCGCCGCCGACCGATCCAGCGCCGGCGCCCGAGCCCGCGAGCGCCCCGCCGAGCGTGGACGCGGAGCAGCCCGCCGACACCGGGCTCACGGGCGTGCTCGACGAGGATCAGTTCAAGGCGCTGCACGAGCTCCGGGGCGACGCGGCGCCGCCGCCCCGCGGCGAGATGATCGAGCTCGCGGGCGTGAAGATGTACCTCTCCTTGCCCGAGGGCCAGGCCGCGCCGGTCCCCGGCGTGCTCGTGATTCACGAGTGGTGGGGCCTCAATGAGCACATCAAGCACTGGGCCGATCGCCTCGCCGCCGACGGCTACGCCGCGCTCGCCGTCGACCTCTACGGCGGCCAGGTCGCCGCCGACCCCGACGGCGCGATGAGCTTGATGAAGGGCGTCGACGAGGCGAAGGCCGCCGAGCTGCTCACGGCCGCCCACGAGTTCCTCGCCAGCGACCCGCGGATCAAGGCCGAGCGGCGCGGCGTGGTCGGCTGGTGCTTCGGCGGCGGCTGGTCGCTCAAGCACGCGATCAACACGCCCGCGCTCGACGCCGCCGTGATCTACTACGGGCGCCTCGTCACCGACCCCGCCGCGCTCGGCGGGATCGAGGCCGAGCTGCTCGGGGTGTTCGGGAACCAGGACCAGGGCATCCCGCCCGAGGTCGTCCAGGAGTTCGCCGGCGCGCTCGAGCAGGCCGGCAAGCGCATCGAGCTGCACACCTACGACGCCAACCACGCCTTCGCCAACCCCTCGAGCCAGCGCTACGACCAAGCCTCGGCGGCCGACGCCTGGTCCCACGTCCGCGCGTTCTTCCAGCGGACGCTCAAGGGTGAGTAGGGTCGTGACGAAGCCGTCCTACGATCAAGCGTTTTGGGAGCGGCTGTGGGCGAAGACCCAGCGCGAGCACCCGGAAAAGCTCCTGCGCCGCGCCCCCAGCAGACACCTCGTCGCCGAGCTCGAAGAGCTTCGGCCAGGCCGCGCGCTCGATGCCGGCTGCGGACACGGTGTCGAGGCGCTGTGGCTCGCCGCGCGCGGGTGGCAGGTCACCGCGCTCGACTTCTCGCCGACCGCCCTCGCCTGCGGGCGCGCGGCGGCCGACTCGCTCGGCGAGGAGGTCGCTACGCGACTCCAGTGGTGCGAGGGCGACCTCGCGACCTGGCCCGTGCCCGCCGCCCGCTACGATCTCGTGACCTGTCTCTACGTCCATATCGCCGGGAGGGTCGAGGACATGGTCCAGCGCGTGGCGAGCGGCGTCGCGCCCGGCGGCACGCTGTTCATGCTCGGGCATCGCCCGATCGACCCCGCGACCGGCGCGCCGACCCGCGCTGCGGGCCAGGTGCAGGTCTCGGTCGAGGCCGCGACCGCAGCGCTCGACCCGTCCACGTGGGAGTGGCTCGTCGCCGAAGAGCGCCGACGCGAGCTCGCCGGCAGCGGCGTCGACGCGGTCCTCCGAGCGAGGCGCCGACCCTGACCTCGTCGCTCGTCGCTCGTCCCTTGCCCCTATCGCCCCGTCGTCGTCACCCGAGCGGAACACGTACCGAGAGCGTGTGAGAGGCCCACGAAGTGGGTCGCTCACGTGCTCCCGCGAGCGCGTCCGCAGATCGTGGACCCCGAGATCGTGAGCGCGGAGGCGGAGCGGGGCGGAGGGGAGGAGTCGATCACGTGAGTCCCGCAAGTAGCGCCCCCCGCCCTTCCTCCCAGAGCCCCGCGGGACCCAGCGAAGACAAACCTCGCGCCCAGAAGCCGCGCGCCCAGAAGCTCCGAGCTTCACGTCTTCAAGCGCGAGACAAGCCCGTCAAACGCCGGAGCACCGGCAAGCGCTCCACCGCGAACAGCGGCGCGTACGCGAAGCCAAACAGCGGATACGGAAAAAAGATCGCCATCACCGCCAGCACGCCCACATGAAAGCCCCACGCCAACAGCGCCCACACCCGCGCGAACCAAGGCCCCAGGAACGCCAGCGGGCCCGCCAGCTCCACCACCACCGTGAAGAAGGCCAGCGGCGGGAACACCCACCCATGTCCCACGAGCCAGGCGCCCACCGGCGAGTAATAGTCACCCAGCTCCAGCTTGCGCAGGTTGTCGTCGGCGATGTAGTTGCGCAGGATGTCGCCCGTCATCCAATCCCCGCCGACCAGGCGCAGCTTGGCGACGCCCGCGAGCATGTACGCCACGACCGCGATCCAGGCCATCAGCCGGATCGCCCAGCCGTAGCGCCGGAGGTCGCGTGACGGCGCGCTCCGACCCGCGCGGGCGTCGAGCGAGCCGACATCGGCCGCGCGCGAGAGCCCCAGCACCATCACGTGCAGGACCATCAGGTTCTCGGTGTGGAAGATCATCCCCCACGAGTTGCGGTAGGTCAGCACCCACAGGAGCAGCGCGGCGAACAGCGGCCCGAACAGCCGGTAGCGCCAGCCCGTGAGGAACGCGATCCCGCTCAGCACGCAGGCGACGTACTGCAGGACCACCACGCTCCCGCTCAGCGGGTTCGCGCCCAGCGCGGTCACGACCCCGATCGGCCGGAAGCCGGCGGGGTTAAAGCTGCCGAAGCCCGTCAGGTTCACCACGCGCACCAGCAGGTAGATCAGCGCGAACGCGCCGACGAGCATCCGCAGCGCCGACAGGCGCTCCGCCGGCAGCGCCGGTCGAACGTGGCGGTCGATCGCCTGCAGCAGCGTGCTCATGAGCCAGGTCCCCCGCGCAGCACCGGGCAGCTCGCGTGGACCTTGCTGCGCTTCGGCGCGATGTCCCCCGCGAAGTACTCGATGCAGTCGTAGTGATCGGTCACGATCTCGACGCGGACCACCTCGTCGTAGGCCGGGGAGGCCGCCGTGTTGCGGGCGATCCGGCGGCACAGCGCCCGGCTGCGTCGACCGCCGCGTCGGATCTCGTTGCGGATCGTCGCGGCCGCCTGCAGCACCTCATCGTTGGCGACCAGCCGCGGCGGCAGCCGACGGCGCTCGCCGTCCTCGGTGTAGCCGACCGCGTGATGGACCACCGTCTTCGAGGTCTTGCGCGAGTGCGCGAACATCGGGTAGCTCGACCACGGGAACGAGTCGTAGCGGTGTTCGGGTTGGTTGCGGATCCCCGGCATCACCACGATCCCCAGCAGCGCGATCCAGACCGCGTAGGCGTAGACGCCCGAGAGCCAGCCGCCCGCGTCGCCGGGCTCGCCGGGCTCGTCGGGCGCGCCGGCGCGCGCTCCGTTCACGCGCCCTCCGCCGGCGGCAGCATCCCGATCAGGCGTCCGCCGCGGCCGAGCGCCGCGAGCGTGTGCTGGGTGTAGTCGATGCGCACGATCGGCGAGGCCATCGACTCCGAGAAGCCGCCGACGACGAGATGGTCGGGCGAGCAGGCGATGCAGTTGTCGTCGTTCCACTGCTGCCGGATCAAGAACTCCAGCACCAGCGCCATCGACTGCTCGTCCTTCGTGGTGTCGAGGCCGTCGGCGCGCTTGAGCTCCATCGCGGCGGCGAGCGCCTCGCCGAAGCCGCCCGAGGGGGTGTTGTGCGGCGGCAGCACGTTGCCGAAGCCGTAGCCGCCCTCCAGGTCCTCGCTGACCCAGGTGTCCTCGTCGAGGATGAGGCGCCGCTTGAAGGTCACGTAGTCGAGGCAGAACTGCTCGTAGCCCGGGTTGCGGTGGTGCCCCAGCGAGGCCTTGGCGGCGAGGCAGTGCCAGTTCTCCTCGAGGAAGTAGAAGTCGCTGAGGCCGTGGTCCCAGTAGTCGTTCGCGGTGTACTGCATCGCGCGCTCGACCGCCTCGCGCAGCACCTCGACCGGCGGCAGCGGGTTGTGCTCACCGGGGCCCAGCTCGAGCGCGAGCGCCTCGAGCAAGCTCAGGGCGTAGACCGCCTGGCCCTCGGCGTACATCGGCGTCGGGCCCTCGACCGCCTCGCCCTTGCGGAGGTTGAACCACGGGCGGAAGCTGCCGTTGTCGCGCTGCAGGGTCAGCAGCGCGCGGCCCATCCGCGCGATCAGCTCGTCGTGCTTCGGGCCCACGCGGTCGCGGCAGGCCAGAAACGAGATCAGCGGGAGCGCGGTGCTGCCGAGGCTGCCGCCCTTGGGCTGCTTCTTCTTCCTCTTCTTGGGGCGCCCCGTGTAGGCGAGCACGCTGAGGTCGCCGGCGTCGTGGGCGATCGACGCGAGCATGTCGAGCGAGCGGGCGGCGGAGGCGTCGATCTCGGGCGCGTGATCGCCGACCTCGCAGAGCGCGAGCGTCGTGCCGGCTTGCCGCGGGATCGCGAAGCCGCTCCAAGACACGCGCCCGGTGAAGGGGTCGAGCAGGTAGCGGAAGCGCCCGTAGCCGTCCTGCGCGGCGAGGATGTGGGCGATCGCGTCGTCGACCGCGCGCTTGAGGCTCTGCTCGGTGAGGGTGTCCTCGATCAAGCGCGCGCGCGGGGCGTAGCGGAGAGTACCTGTCGAATCGACCAGGTAGCTCATGACCTCGACGCGCGTGAGCCCGGCGATCGTCATGGTCGGGCCGTCGTAGTCCTTCTTCGCCTTGGGCCGAAAGCCTCGCAGCGCCTGCGCGATCTGGGTCGGGTCGATCCCGAAGCGGAGGTCGTCGATGAAGGGCAGCGGCGTGTAGGTCGTGAATTGATCGAGCGCGGCGAGCTGCCACGGCATCAGGCAGCGCGTGCCGCCGCAGACGCCGTCGAGCGCCGGGCGCAGCGAGACGCTGTCGACCACGTCGACGCGCGGGCTCATCTGCTGCACGCCGGTGATGACGTCGATCTTGATCGGGCGCCTGGCGTAGGCGTCGGCGAGCGCCTCGCGCAGCGCGCCGGGGAGCTCGCTGGCTTGCTCGCGCTGGAGGCAGCGCGTCCGCACGCGGTAGGGCGCCGTGTCGGGCGGCGCGGGCTTGGCGAGGTAGGTGACGATCAGCGTCGGCACCCTCGCGCTCGGCGCTGTCTCGCACTTCGCGGGCGCGCGGGTGAACAGCGAGAGCCGGCGGTCCGGGCGGCTCGCGGGTGGCTCGAGGGGCAGCTCGGCGAGCGCGGGCGCGAGCGCGGCGGCGAGCTCGCGCGCCGCGTCGGCCGGCGCCGCGACGGGATCGGCGGTCGCGGCTGTGGCGGTTCGCCACAGCCCGGCGGTGGCGAGGAGCGCGAGCACGCCGGCCACGGTCGTGGCGCGGCGGCGCGGCCCGAGCCCGCCCGAGACCGCGAGCCCCCAGACAGAGTGCGGCAGCGTGAGCAGGACGAGGACCGCCCAGACGGCCGCCGTCGCCGCGGCGACGCCGCGGCCGAGCCCGCCGTAGAGCGCCGCGAGGTAGGTCGCCGAGCTCGCCGCGACGTAGCTGTAGTACGCCAGGTAGATCAGGGACGCGAACGAGCTCACCCGCCACGCGCGTATCCGCAGCGAGACGCCGGCGAAGGCGAGCGTGGCGGTCATCAGGTGCAGCGCCGCGAGCGTGGCGGTCGCGGCGGCGAAGAGCGTCCACGAGTGCCACGGTAAGACCTTCGCGGCCCACCCGAACACAAAGGCGTGCAGCAGCGAGAGCCCGGCCAGAGTCCAGCGCGGCGCGGCGGCTTCGCTCGCGGGTGACCGGGGAGGGGCGTCGGAGGACATGAGCGGATCGATAACACAGCGCGCGGCCCGGGCGACACTCGACGTTTACGGGGGCGCTCGCGCGAGCGGTCGGCTGCCGGGGGCCTCCGAGCTGCTCGGGCGCCGCGCGTGAGGGCTCGAGCGGCGCGGGGGCGCGGGGGGGTCGTGTTTTCGCGCCGGCGGCGTCACGGGGTCCTCGGCGTGACGTCCTCGAGCGCGCGGGCGTCCCTGTGTGCGCGCGGCGTCGGTGGCGGGCCGGTGACGCCGCGCGCGTGAAGACTGAGGCCCGCGGCGACGGACTCCGACCCTGGACCACGGTGTACGCGCGGGCGCGGCTGGGGCGACATGCCGCAGGTCCGACGCGAGCGCTCTCGCGGCGCGGCGGGGATCTATTCGAGTTGTTCTATGGGACATGTCGTTAGAGACACGAAGTAATCCACTTGTTAGACTTCACGCCGTTGCAGAGTGTCCGCGCCGCGTGAGACCGCCGCGCGCCCCAGTCGCGCGCGCGGGTCTTCGAACGGGCGTTCTTCAGGCTAACAGGGACTAGACAGATGAAGCATCCAACGATCTATCGACTCGCCAGCGTCTGCGCCGCGGCGCTCTTGCTCGCCGCGTGCGGTGACAGCGAGGGCGACACCGAGGTGACCGCGGCCGAGGCCACCGGCGAAGAGACCATGGACACGACCACCGCCGGTGAGTCGGCGACCGATACTGGTCCCGGGACCACCGCCGGCAGCGGCAGCGGCACGACCGCCGGCGACGGCGACGGCGATGGCGACGGAGACGGTGACGGAGACGGTGACGGAGACGGCGACGGCGACGGAGATGGAGACGGCGACGGAGACGGTGATGGAGACGGAGACGGCGACGGCGACGGCGACGGTGACGGAGACGGCGACGGCGACGGCGACGGAGACGGCGACGGAGACGGAGACGGCGACTGCCAGATCAACCCCGAGAACCTCGTTCCTTGCGATGATGGCGACGACGACCCGTTCCACGCGATCGGCGTGAATTGCCCTGGCGACGGCCCGAACACCTTCATCGACAGCACCGACGAGGAGTTCTCGAGCGCGAATAACCAAGACAGCCTGCGGCCGTGGCGAGTCGCGCGTGGCTTCGGCACCGCGGAAGACCCGCAGAACCCCGGCGAGCTGCTGTTTAGGGCGCGCGAGGGCGAGAAGTTCTTGCTGCTCTCGACCGGTCGCCTCAAGCCGCCGAACAACGAGGGCGTGGTCATCGAGGATCAGGACTCGCAGAAGAACAACCACAACAACTTCAACGACGACAGCGACACGCTGCCCCCGCCGATGAGCCCCGAGGTCGGCAGCAACAACGGCAACGGCGGCGACCCCGGCAACAACTGCGACGGCGTCAACGACTGCTCCGACTCCCTGCTGCCCAACTGGGAGCTCGGCGATGGCGACCCGAACGACAAGATCTGGCTGAGCTTCGACGTCAACGTGCCGCCCGGCGTGTACGGCTTCGAGTTCGACTTCGTGTTCTTCTCGGCGGAGTGGCCGGTGTTCGTCGACGACCCCTTCAACGACATGTTCATCGCGTGGTCGACCAGCGAGGTCTACACGGGCAACATCACGTTCATCGACGGTAAGCCGCTGACGGTCACCTCGCTCGACAACGCGATCCAGAACTCGGGCTACCACGGCAACCCGCCGAACGACTACGAGCCGCTGCTCGCGGGCACGGGCTTCGAGACGCGCGGCTCGACCGGGTGGTTCTCGGCCCAGGCGGCGGTGCAGCCGGGCGAGGACCTCACCGTGGCCTTCGCGCTCATGGACATGGGCGACAGCAACCTGGCGACCGTCGTCGCGCTCGACAACTGGCGCTGGTCCTGTGAGGGCTGCGTGCCGAGCGAGATCGACGACTGCCAGGTCGAGGAGGTCATCGAGTAGCGCCCCGACGCCTGCTCAATTGCGAAGAGGCGCGCCCGCGGGCGCGCCTCTCTTGTTTGCTCGTCTCGAGTCGCCGTTGTCGTCAGCCCGGCGTCACGACGCGGGCTGCGGCGCGGCGCGCGTGTGCTCCGTCAGCAGGCGCTCGGCGAGGCCCTCGGGCGCCGCCGCGTAGTTGGCGAGCTCGAGGAAGAAGCGCCGACCGATCTCCTCGTGCTCCGAGGCGGCGACCAGCGGCGCGACCGAGCGCAGCACCTCTAGCCGCCGCTCTCGGGGCAGCGCGGCGAGGCGCGCGCCGACGTGGTCGAGGGTCGGCGGGGCGTCGAGCAGGGCGAGCAGCGCCGCCTTGCGCTCGTCGGCCAGCGGCATGCGCTCGACGAGCGCGCGGAATTTCTCGGCCTCGGGCGGATCGATCGTGCCGTCGGCGTGGATCAGCAGCGCGGCGAAGCGGGCCTTCTGCTCGGCGAGCTCGCCCGCCTCTTGGGTCCAGCGCGCGCGCCAGGTCGCGAGCTCGTCGAGGTCCGCGTCGATGTGTCGGGCGATGCGCTCGAGCATGGCGAGCTCGGCCGCGCCGGCGTCACCGGCCAGCGCGATCGACCAGGCGCGCTCGAGCAGCTCCTCGTAGAACAGCGGCAGCGGTGGCGGGAGCGCCTCGAAGTGCCGCTCGAGCGCCTCGCGATCGATCAGCAGCGCGGTCCAGCGCGCGCGCTCGTCTGGCGGCAGGCGCTCGTCGATGGCCGCGAGCACCGGGTCGCACTCACCCTCGGTCAATTCACCGTCCGCGTGCGCCATCAGCCCGCACGCGACGATCGTCCATTCCTGTTCCGGTGTGAGCGCCACGACGTCCTTCGCTGCTGAGTCCCGTGAGTCCAGCGGCCCCGTGGTCGCTGACGCGGTGATGCTACCGCGAAGCCGCGTCGCCCGTCGCCGCGCGGCAGCGCGCGCCGGAGGTGTCCGCTCGCGCGCTACTGCGCGCCGCAGTAGCGCATGTAGCAGTCCGGCGTGTCGGGCAGCTGGAACACGTAGTACGGCGGCTCGGTGTCGCACTCGCGGATCAGGACGTCCACCGACCACTTGCACTCCTCGCCGAACAGCCACGCGAAGCAGACCTCGCGCATCACCTGGCCGTCGTCGACGTCGGGGTACGTCCCGTTGAGCCAGCCGGGCGCGTCGGTGCCACAGCTGAAGGGGGCGGGCGCCATCGTCGGCATCCGCGAGCCGGCGGCGCCGGTGAAACGATACCACTGATCGCCGGCCTGGCCGTCGCACTGATCCTCGACGGGGCCGGCGTAGAGCACGTTGCGCGACTCCTCGGAGAACTCCTGATAGTTGAGGCACTCCTGGGGCAGCTCGGACATGCAGTTCGCGTCGCAGCCGTCGAGCGGCTCGTTGTTGCCGTCGTCGCACTCCTCCATGGGCGCGTCGAGCTGCGCGTCGCCGCAGTACGGCCCGAGCTGGTTGCAGTCGTCCTCGCAGCCGTTGTAGCTGCCGTCGTTGACCCCGTCGTCGCAGACCTCGACGCCGTCTTGCACGTAGCCGTCGCCGCAGCTCGCCTCGAGGCAGTCGTCGACGCAGGCGTCGGTGTTGTCGTCGTTGCCGTCGTCGCACTCCTCTTCACCGGCGTGCGTGAAGCCGTCGCCGCACTTCGCCTCGAGGCACCCCTCTACGCAGTCGTCGGTGTTGTCGTCGTTGCCGTCGTCACACTCCTCGAGCAGCGCGTGCACGTAGGTGTCGCCGCAGAACGCGTCGAGGCAGGCGTCGGTGCAGAAGTCGGTGTTGTCGTCGTTGCCGTCGTCGCACTCCTCGCCCTCATGGACCACGCTGTCGCCGCAGACGCCGGGGTTGGCGGTGCAGTCGTTCGCGCAGCCGTCGTCGTCGACATCGTTGCCGTCGTCGCACTCCTCACCGGCCTCGATGAGCCCGTTGCCGCAGCCGCTCCCCGGCGTGCAGGCGTTGGTGCAGCCGTCGGTGTCGTCGTCGTTGCCGTCGTCGCAGCCCTCGCCCTCCTGCTTGATGCCGTCCCCGCACTTCGGCAGCGTGCAGGCGTTGGTGCAGCCGTCGTCGGTCACGTCGTTGCCGTCGTCGCACTCCTCGCCTGAGTCGAGGTCGGTCACGCCGTCGCCGCAGCTCGGGGGCGTGTCCGTCGTCGCGTCGCTCGTCTCGCTCGACTCGCTCGACTCGCTCGACTCGCTCGTCATGGGGTCCGTGGTCGGCCCCTCGCTGGTCGGCCCCTCGCTCGTCATCGCCGCGGAGGTGCTCCCGTCGTCTGTGCTCGTCCCGGCGTCAGTGGTGCTCGTCGGGTAGTCCATGTGGGGACCCCCAGAGCAGGCCGTGATGGCCGTTACGAGCCCCGCGGCTGCGAAGGTCGCGAGCGAGCGTACGAGTAGTCTATCGCGCATAACGGCCTGATTATCAGGCTTGCTGGGGGGCGACAACAGGGTGAAATATCGAACATGTACGAATGGACATGACGCTGTAGAGGGGCGAATTTCGCCACGAGCGCGCAGACGGCCGTCGCCGCCGCGGCGCGCTCGTGCTCGCGTGAGCTCTATCGAGCGCGCGCGAGAGCGCGGGGCGGCGAGGCGGCGAGGCGGCGCGCGGACTCGGCCGCGCGCCCTCGACGTCCGGGCCCGCGCGGGCGCCCGTTCGCGCGCTCACGACGTCAAGCGCCGACCGGTCGGAGCTCGACTCGGTCGGCGCAGAAGATGATGAAGCTGGCGAGCGCTGGCGCGGCCGCTAGCGGGCGCGGTAGACGATGCGACCGCGGAGCGGATCGTAGGGCGAGACCGCGACGGTCACCTTGTCGCCCAGCACGACCTTGATGCGAAACCGCCGCATCTTTCCTGCGAGGTGCGCGAGCACGATGTGGTCCTCGTCAACCTCGACGCGGAAGAGCCCGCCCGTGAGGACCTCGATGACCTTGCCCTCGAATTCAATTAGGTCGTCCTTCGCCATACCTGGCGGGAGGGTAGGAGTCTCGTGTGCGGGACGCAACTCATGGGCCGCAGATTTGTCGCTGAGTTTGAGCGATTTCAGTGAAATAGCGGGAATTGCGCGAAAACGAGGGCGGACCGCGCGTCGACGCCCGCAATTTTTGACCTGGATCGGCGCGGGAGTACCCTCCGCACAGTCGTCGCCGGGCTCGGCCGGCATAACAATCCGGAACCAAAGGACAAAACCACACGATGATTCAGCTCGAGTTTGGGGTGGCGACCGACGCGTCGTTCGGCGATTCCGGAAACTCCGGCGGCGCTGGGGGTGGTGGCGGTCGCGGTGGCGGCGGCTCCAGCAGCGGCGGCGGAGGGTCGAGCGAGGGGGTCGTGCGCGGTGATCTCGCGGAGGAGGCCCGTCGCAAGTACCTGAACTACGCGCTGAGCGTGATCACCTCCCGGGCGATCCCGGACGTGCGCGACGGGCTCAAGCCCGTCCATCGCCGGATCCTCTACACGATGTTCGCCGATCTCGGGCTCACGCACGAGTCCCGACACCGCAAGAGCGCGAAGGTCGTCGGCGATGTCATCGGTAAGTATCACCCGCACGGCGACACGGCGGTCTACGACGCGATGGTCCGGCTGGCGCAGGACTTCGCCATGCGCGAGACCCTCGTCGACGGCCAGGGCAACTTCGGCTCGATCGACGGCGACTCGGCGGCCGCCTACCGATACACCGAGGCCAAGCTGACGAAGATCGCCAGCGAGCTGCTGGTCGAGCTGCGCAAGGACACCGTCGAGTTCCGGCCGACCTACGACGGGACCGGCAAGGAGCCGATCGTCCTGCCGGCCCGCTTCCCGCAGATGCTCGTCAACGGCAGCACGGGCATCGCGGTGGGCATGGCGACGAACATCCCGCCGCACAACCTCGGCGAGGTCGTCAAGGCGGCGATCGCCTTGATCGATGACCCCACGCTGACGGTCAAGCAGCTGGTCAAGCGCTCGATGATCCGCGGGCCCGACTTCCCCACCGGGGGGCAGCTGGTGGCCTCGCGCAAGGAGCTCATCGACATCTACGAGGCCGGCAAGGGCTCCTGCAAGCTGCGCGGGAGCTGGCGCTCCGAGGTCAAGCAGGGCAAGGGGCGCCGCGGCGGCTCCCACAAGCTGATCATCACCGCGGTCCCCTACGGGATCGAGAAGTCCACGCTGGTCGAGGAGATCGGCAACATCGTCCTGTCGAAGAAGCTGCCGAGCCTGATCGGCGTGCAGGACCTCAGCACCCGCGAGATCCGCGTCGAGCTCGAGCTGAAGCCGAAGGCCGATCCCGAGCTGGTGATCGCCTACCTGCTCAAGCGCACGCGCCTGCAGACGACGGTGAAGTTCGACTTCACCTGCCTCACGCCGACCGACAACCCCGAGGTCAGCGCGCCGCGGCGCCTGAGCATCGCCGAGATCCTCAAGCAGTTCGTCACCTTCCGGATCAAGACGGTGCGCCGCCGCTTCGAGTACGAGCTGCGCAAGCTCGAGGAGCGGATTCACATCCTCGAGGGCTTCGAGCTCATCTTCGACGACCTCGACAAGGCGATCCGGATCATCCGGCGCAGCGAGGGCAAGGCGGACGCGGCGAAGAAGCTGATGAAGGCCTTCGGCCTCGACGAGCTGCAGACCGACGCGATCCTCGAGATCAAGCTGTACCGCCTCGCCAAGCTCGAGATCCTGCGGATCCGCGAGGAGCTCGCGGAGAAGCGCAAGCTCGCCCGCAAGATCCGGGGGATCCTGCGCAGCCCGGCGAAGCTGCGGGGGGTGGTCAAGAAGGAGCTGGGCGAGCTCGCCGAGACCTACAACGACAAGCGCCGGACCAAGATCGACGACACGGACGTGACCGAGGACTTCACGGCCGAGAGCTTCATCGTCAAAGAGGACGGCTTCGTGCTCGTCACGCGCGACGGCTGGATCAAGCGCCAGCGCAAGATGAACCTGGCGACCACGCGCATGCGCGAGGGCGACGAGGCGCTCGCGGTGGTCGGGGGGAGCACGCGCGAGTCGGTCATCATCTTCACGAACTACGGCACGGCCTACACCGTGCGGATCAACGACATCCCGCAGTCGAGCGGGCACGGGATCCCGATCCAGAAGCTGTGCCGCTTCAAGGACGGCGAGAAGGTGATCGGGGCGGTCGGCACCGACCCGCGCGTCATGGAGGAGTTCTCGATCGAGAAGCCCGAGCTGGGCGAGGAGTACGAGGAGCCGTACCCGCACATGCTCGCGGTCACGCGCGGCGGCCAGAGCCTGCGGTTCACGCTGTGGGGCTACAAGGACACCAGCACGAGCCGCGGGCGGAAGTTCGGCCGGCTCAAGGGCGACGACGAGTTCGTCTCGGTGTTCAAGGTCTACGCCGAGGACGACGTGTGCGGCGTGACGCTGAAGGGCAAGGCGCTGTGCTGCAACGCGCAGGACGTGAATCTGCTCAATGGGCCAGGTTCGGGCGTCTCCTTTATCAAGCTGCAGAGCGGCGACGCGGTGGTCGGCGTGTTCCTGGCGCGCGAGGACGTGCGGATCGAGAAGACCAGCGGCACGGTGCTCAAGCTGAGCGGGAGAGACCGCGCGGTCACGCGCCGCGGCGGTAAGGGGAGCCCGGTGTTCAAGCGCGGCGCGGTCAAGCAGCTCGTGTATCCCGAGCTGGAGGTCCCCGACCTAGAGGCGCGCGAGGAGAGCGCGGGGACCGTAAAACGGAAGAAGTGAGCCTGAGCGAGGTTGGCGGGGGAGCGGGGCGCGACGATGGCGAAGAAGCGGGCGACGAAGAAGACGACGGCGAAGGCGAAGAAGAAGACGACGACGAAGGAGAAGGCGACGAAGAAGACGACGAAGAAATCGTCGTCGAAGAAATCGTCGTCGAAGAGATCGTCGTCGAAGCGGGCGACGCCGTCGTCGTCGAAGCGCGCGCGATCCAAGACGACGAGCGGATCGCGGAAGAAAGCGAGAACCACGGTGACACAGGCCACGAAGAGCTCTCGATCATCCAAGGCCTACGACGCGTCCTCGATCCAGGTGCTCGAGGGCGTCGCGCACGTGCGCAAGCGCCCTGGCATGTACATCGGCGGCGTCAACAAGGACGGCTACCACCACCTCGCGTGGGAGATCCTCGACAACGCGGTCGACGAGGTGATCAACGGGCACGCCTCGCAGATCGAGGTGGTGCTCGACGATGACCTGCGCGGCGTCACGATCCGCGACAACGGGCGCGGGATCCCGATCGACAAGCACCCGACGCTGAAGGTGCCCGCCGTGATCGCGGTGTTCACCAAGCTCGGCGCGGGCGGCAAGTTCGACGGCGCCAGCTACAAGCACTCAGGCGGTCTGCACGGCGTCGGCGCGGCGGTCGCAAACGCGCTGTCCTCGTCGTTGCGCGTGAAGGTGTGGCGCGACGGCGCCGCGTGGGAGGCCGTGTTTGAGTACGGCGAGCCGCCGTCGCGGCTCAAGAAGCTGGGCTCGGCCCGCGGCTCTGGCACGGAGGTGCACCTGCGGCCCGATCCGAAGATCTTCGGCGCCAAGGTGCTGTTTGATCCGAGCGTCATCCGCGAGCGTCTCGAGGCGAAGAGCTACCTGCACAAGGGCCTCAAGATCGTGCTGAGGCGCCCCTCGGCGGCGCCGGAGACCTTCCATCACGCGGACGGGATCTCGGAGTATCTCGACAAGCTGATCCAGGTGCGCGGGAAGGAGCGCACGCACACGGGGCTGTTCTACGTCGACCGCGAGACCGAGCCGAAGCTCGAGGTCGCGTTCGCGTGGACCTCGGCGACCGACGACGTGATCTACTCGTTCGTCAACGGCGTGCCGACGCCGGACGGCGGCACGCACGAGCAGGGGCTGCGCAACGCGCTGGGCAAGGTCGTGCGCGCGTACATGAAGGCGCACAAGCTCGAGCCCAAGGGCGTGAGCGTGACGCTCGAGGACATCAAAGAGGGCATGGTCGCGATCTTGAGCACCTACGTGCTCGAGCCGCAGTTCCAGAGCCAGACCAAAAACCGGCTCAACAACCCGGAGGTCACGGGCCAGGTCGAGGGCACGATCCGCCCCGCGCTCGAGCAGTGGCTCAACGAGAACCGGAGCATCGCGGAGGCGATCGTCGGGCGCGTGATCGTGGCGGCGCGGGCGCGCGCGGCGTCGCGGGCCGCGAGCCAGTCGGTGTCGCGCAAGGCCGCTGGGCAGGCCCGGCTCGGGCTCCCGGGGAAGCTGGCCGACTGCTCGAGCCGCGACCCGGCGAAGAGCGAGCTGTTCATCGTCGAGGGCGACAGCGCGGGCGGCTCGGCGAAGATGGGCCGAGACCGGCGCACGCAGGCGATCCTGCCGCTGCGCGGCAAGGTCTTGAACGCGTGGCAGGCGAGCTTCGCCAAGATCGCCAAGAACGAGGAGCTGAGCAACATCGTCAAGGTGCTCGGCTGCGGCATCGGCAAGGACTTCAACCTCAAGGGGCTGCGGTATCACAAGATCATCTTGCTGATGGACGCCGACTCCGACGGCCATCACATCGCCACGCTGCTGCTGACCTTCTTCTACCGCTGTCTGCGAGAGCTGATCACACACGGGCACGTGTATCTCGGGCAGCCGCCGCTGTACCGCGTGGATGTCGGGAAGGAGACGCTGTGGGCCGCCGACGACGCGCACCTGCGCGAGATCCTCGACAAGCCGCGGCGCGGGAAGCCCGAGATTCAGCGCTTCAAGGGTCTGGGCGAGATGATGCCGGAGACGCTGAAGACCACGACGCTCGACCCGAAGCATCGCCAGCTGATCCAAATCTCGATCGGTCAAGAACTCAGGACCGATAAGACGATCAGCGACTTGATGGGGAAGGACGCGTCAGCGCGCTACTCGTTCATCATGGAGCGGGCCGGCGACGCCGATCAGCTGGATATCTGATCTTGTAGGCACGACGAGCGCGAACAGCCGGCTCACAGGAGCCGGCTGTTTTCGTCGTGAGGGGTGCTCGTCAGTCCATCGCCAGGGTCTGACCCTGGTTGGTCGCGTGGACCAGCTCGACGCGGCTGTGAACGCCCATGCGCCGGTAGATCTGGCGGACGTAGGTGCGCACGGTGCTGAACGAGAGCCCGGTGCGGCTGGCGATCTGCTTGTCGGTGCAGCCGGAGACGACGAGCCTGGCGATCTTCGCGAGGCGCGGCGGCAGCTGGGGGGTCATGGTCGGCCGCGTGTCACCGGTGTCGGGGGTGTCCGGGATGACGAGGAAGAGCGTCTTGCCGTCGGCCTGCAGGGTCGCCTTGCGATCCCAGTTCTCGAGCGCGACGGGGCCCTGAGCGTTGCGCACGCTCGAGTTGACGTCGCCGCCCTGGTCGAACAGACGCCCGGCGGCGGCGTTCATGCAGACGATCTGTCCGTTCACGTCCGTCATGAACGCGGGCTTGCGATATCCGTGAACCAGGTCCGCGAGGGCGGGGGTGATGGTGGGACGAACGCGGACGGGTTCGGGGGCGGGGCGGGGCGCCGACATCGCGGGCGTCCAGCTCGGGGAGGGGCTGCTGGGGGTGGGGGAGAGCTGAGGATCCATCGAGTCCGTCATGGGTCACCTCGGGTAGAGTCGTTCCATCGTTTCGGCGACAAAGACGACGCAGTTCAGCCGTCCTTCGAAAAGACGAAGGAAGAGGATCCCCGTCTTCGTCGAAGGTGGTCAGGTCTGCTGATTGGTGGTCGCCCTGGGGGAAGAGGCGCAAGGCCGCACATGAGCCCCCGTCGCAATTCGGTAGTGCGAATGAGGGGGTCGTCGATCAGGGAATTTTGGGACGGATTAAATCGATAATTGTGCGTAAATAATGGGCGATTGTGAACAAAAGTTTGTTTTGAAAGTTAAAGACCAACTGCTCTGGTGTTGTTTGCCCATGGAAAACTTTCAAAACTCGGTTCTCCAAATGTTGACCGGCAAATCCGACACGTAGGTGTTTGTCGCAATTGCAGTTTTTGCGCGCGTGGTCTCCGATCGAAGACGTATTCAGGGCGCTTGTGCGCACGTTTGGGCGCCTTCGCTCCTGAATCGCCGCGATCAGGACTCGGTGCTCAAGCGCTCGCGCAGCGATCGCACCCAGTGATCGAGATCGCTCATCGTGGTCTTGAGAAGATCCGGTGAGCGCGCGAGGCGCTTCATCCGGCGACCGAGCTGATCCTTGGCCCGACGGATCCGGCTTCGGACGGTCCCCTCGGGGATGCCCAGGACCTCGCTGAGCTCGGAGGCGGCCATATCTTCCCAGTAATAGAGCTCGAGCACCATCTGCGACTCGATCGGGATATGGCGCAGGCCCTCGAGCAGGAGCCGCTGTTCCTCGTGACTGGCGAACACGGCGCTCGGCGAGGGGGTCAGCTCGTCGACCGTCGTGGTGCTGAAGTCGACCGGCTCATCACCGTCGGGGCGGCTGCGGAAGTGCATCCGCAGGATGTTGTGCGCGACGGCGAACAGGTAGGTGCGGAAGCTGGATTGCTTGCGGAAGCGGTCGCGCCCCTCGATGCAGCCGAGGAAGGTCTTTTGGATCAGGTCGTCGACGCTGTCGTTGACCTTGTTGGCGAAGAATCGACAAACCGCGTCAAAGTGCCGCTCAAACAGCGTATTCCCAGCTTTGTGGTCTCCCCCGCGCCAGGCGTCGAGCAGCTCAAAGTCCTCGGTGTTGATCGATTTCACGCGCTCTTCGTCATCCTATCATTCTCGCGCATGTCACTAGCGGCTCATTTTGCGGCGGTTTCGCGGGTCAAGATCGCGCGGAGCCGGTCGCGCGTGGAGGCGGAGATCCTCCACAACGCGTGTTGCGAATTGCCCCAGGGATGAGCGTGAGCGAGCAGTCCCCATGATACGATATCTGCATGTCGGGAGGTGGGCGGTCTCGTGGCGAGCTGGACGCGCAGTTCGGCGCCGCCCGCAAGCTCCGGCCCGAATTCGAGCTGCGGCAGCTGAAGGCCTCGGTTCGTTCGCGACTGTTCGGAACCGCTGAGCCGAGCCCCACCATTGGCGGATACACGGTTCGACACCTGATCGGTCGAGGCGGTTCCGGGACTGTGTACGCGGCTGTAGGCCCGGACGGAGAGCCGGTCGCGCTCAAGGTCCTGCAGGGCTACACGCCCGCGGCGCTGTATCGGCTGAAGATCGAGTTTCGCGCGCTCGCCGGGGTGGTGCACCCCAACCTCGTACCGCTCCACAAGCTCGTGATTCACGGCGGTCAGGCCTTCCTGACCATGGAGTTGATCGACGGCGTCGATTTTCTTCGTCATGTGCGCGGTGAGTCGGGGAAGCACGCGGACATCCCGAAGCTGCGCGCAGCGCTCGCGCAGCTGGTGGCGGGCATCTCCGCGCTGCACGCTGCGGGCAAGCTGCACCGCGATATCAAGCCGTCGAACGTGCTGGTGACGAAGGAGGGTCGCGTGGCGGTCCTCGACTTCGGGCTGGTCCACGACCTCGCCGATGATCAGTCGATCTCGCGCTCCTATGAGACGGTGGTCGGCACGCCGGCGTATATGGCTCCGGAGCTGGCGACCGGGCTGCAGCCGCGACCGGCGAGCGATTGGTACAGCGTCGGCGTGATGCTCTACGAGGCGCTCGTCGGTGAGCTGCCGTTTACCGGCAGCGGTCTCGAGGTCCTGTGCGCGAAGTGCCGAGAGGATCCGCTGCGGCCGCGCGAGCGCGACCCGTCGATTCCCGAGGATCTCGACGCGCTGTGCACTCGGCTGCTCGAGCGGTCTCCGGAGCGCCGACCGGATCATCTCGAGCTGCTCGCGCGGGTCGGCTCGGGGTCGTCGCCGCGACGCGGCGCGGCGGATGAGCGCGGCGCTCGACGGGTCTTCACAGGCGGCCGGGTCCGCGACGCGACCCGGCTGTTCGGGCGCGCGAAGCAGCTGCAGGCGCTCGAGCGCGCGCTCAACGAAGTTCGTCCGCGGCACCCCGTGCTGGTCCGCGTCCGCGGCCCCTCGGGCACGGGCAAGACCGCGCTGGTCCAGGCCTTCCTCGAGCGCGTCGTGACGCTCGGGCGCGGTAAGGTCGTGGCGGGTCGCTGCTACGCCTCGGAGTCGGTCCCGTTCAAGGCCTTCGACAGCCTGGTCGACGGCTTGATGGAGCTGCTGCTCGAGCAGCGCGCGCAGCAGCGCTCACTCGACGGGCTCTTGCCGGTCGACGTGGGCGCGCTCGCGCGGGTCTTCCCGGTGCTCGCGCACGTCCCCGAGGTCGCGCGGCTCGTCGAGGCCGCGCCGGAGCCAGCCGACGGACAACGCGGGCTGCGAGCGGCGTACTCCGCGTTGCGCGGGCTGCTGACGCGGATCGTCGCGCGCTGGCCGTTGGTGCTCTTCATCGACGACCTGCAGTGGGGGGACTCTGACAGCACCGCGTTGATGAGCGAGCTCTTGCGGGGGCCGGACGCGCCGGGCGTCCTGTTCATCACGGGCTACCGCGCGGACGAAGCGGTCTCGCGGACCGAGGGGGCCGAGGCTCGTGAGGTCGGGCTCGGCGAGGACGGCCCGGAGATGCGAGAGATCGAGCTCGGCCCGCTCTCGCTCGAGGACGCGGAGGCGATGGCTCGCGCCGAGTTCGCTACGCTCGCCGGCGAGCGCCACGGCGAGCGCTCGGCGGACGCGCGCTACGACCTCCGAATGGGCGACGCGCGGGTGATCGCGCGCGAGTCGGGCGGCTCCCCGCTGCTGGTTCAGGAGCTGTGTCAGCACGTGCACGGGCGAGCGGCGCGCGGCGGCGTCGGCCTCGAGAGCGCGCGCGCGGTCTCGCTGGAGCAGGTCGTCAGCGAGCGAATCATGTGTCTTCCGAGCCATGCCCGAAGGGTCATGGAGGTGATCGCGGTCGCCGGTCGGCCGATCAACGAGGGGTCCGCGCTGCGCGTCGCGAACTGCGGCGCCCGCGGGCGCGCGGGCCTCGGGATCCTGTACTCGGAGCATCTCGTGCGGCGTCGCTCGGGCGGCGCGGTGGAGGTGTTTCACGACACCATGCGCGAGCAGATCTTGGTGCTCACCCGGCGCGACCCGAAGCGCCTGCGCGCGCTGCACCTCGGCCTCGCGACGGAGCTCGAGCGTGGCGAGGACGACCTGCCGGAGCTGCTCGCGGTCCACCTGCGAGCGGGCGGCGCGACCGCGCGGGCGGCGGGCTACGCGGTCCAAGCCGCCGAGGCGGCCGCCGTGTCGCTGGCGTTCAACCGCGCGGCCGAGCTCTACGCGGTCGCGATCGAGATGACGGCGGCGACCGACGAGGGCGCGCGTCGGCGCCTCCGCGTCGCGATGGCCGACGCGCTCGTCAACGGCGGGCGCTCGCAGGAGGCCGCGCAGCTGTACCTCGAGGCCTCCGAGGACGCCGACGAGGAGCTCGCGCTCGGGCTGCGGCGGCGCGCGGCGGTCCAGCTGATCCAAGGGGGCGCGTTTCACCACGGCCACGCGGTCTTGGCCCGGGTGCTCGAGGACTGCGGCGCGCCCTTGCCTCGCTCCTCGGGCCAGCTGCTCGCGCGCCTCACCCTCGAGCGCGCGCGGGCGCGGCTGAGGGGGCTCGAGTTTCACCCGCGCGGCGCCGACGCGGTCTCGGCGGCGAGGCTCTCGCGCCTCGACACGCTCCACGCCGCGCGGGGCGGGCTCATCCTGCTCGATCCGTTGCGCGCGATGGTCTACCAGGCGAGGCACCTGCGCGAGGCGCTCGACCTCGGCGAGCCCGGTCGGGTCGCGGTCGCGCTCGCGATGGAGGCGGCCTTCGTCGCGCTGCTGGGCACCGTGACGCGGCGGCGGGTTGAGTACCTGCTCCGGCTCTCGGTCGAGGTCAGCAACCGCTACGAGGCGCCCGAGTCGAGGATCTACTCCTCGCTGATCCGCGGGCTCGCCGACTTCACGGGCGGTCGCTGGCTCGAGTGCGTCGAGCGCCTCGGCGCCGCGCGTGGGCTGCTTGACAGCGGGCGTACACGGTATGGCTTTGAGGGCACCTTGCGAGAGCTCTTCGAGCTCGCCGCGCTCTACCAGCTCGGGCGGGTGACGGAGCTGCGCGCGCGCAAGCTCGAGTACGTCCACGACGCGCGCGAGCGCGGGGACCTGTGCGCGGAGACCTCGCTGCGGGCGGGCGACGCCGCGATCACTTGGTTGGCGGCCGATGACCCGCGAGGCGCTCGTCAGGACATCCACGAGGCGGTCCGCAGCTGGCCGCGCGAGATGTTCTTGGCGCAGCGCGCGTGGGCGTTCTTGGCCGAGCGCGCGATCGACCTCTACGAGGGCGACGGCGACTACGCGTGGCACCGGGTCGAGGAGACCTGGCCGCGGGTTCGCTCCTCGTTCTTGTTCCTCGGTCAGCACGTGCGCGTGATGAGTCGCTTCTGGCGGGCGAACGCGGCGCTCTTGGCCGCCGCAGATCCGTCACGCCGCGTCCGGATGCTCGCGGTCGCGCGTCGGCACACCCGCCAGATCGCGGCGGAGGACGGACCCCACGCGGCGCCGCTCGCCGCGCTGCTGCGCGGCGGGATCGCGGCGGCGGGCGGTCACGTCGAGCGAGCGGCGGCGGACTTTAAGGCGGCTGAGCGCGGCTTTGAGGCGGCCAAGATGGCGTTGCTGCTCGCCGCGACGCGGCACCGGCTCGGCAAGCTGATCGGCGGCGCCCGCGGGCGCGCGCTGGTGGCCGCGGCGGCGCGCTACATGTCAGAAGAGGGGATCGCGGCGCCGAGCAAGATGGCCGGGATGTACGCGCCGGTGTGGCGCTGAGCGGAGCTCGAGGAACACCGGCGGATGCCCGCGGGGCGGCTGCAGCGTGCGCGCTGGTTAGATGTCTTTAAGGTCAGGGGAGGTCGAGGACCTTCGAGGGCTTCGCGGCGAACACCACCGAGCCGTCGCCGAGCTGGCCGTCGGTGTTGTCGCCCCAGCAGAACACGCGCCCGCTCGAGGTCCGCGCGCAGGCGTGACGCTTGCCGGCGGCGAGCTGCACCGCGCCCTTGACGCGCTGCCCCGCGACCGGCGCGGCGGCGCCTGTGCGCCCGCCGTTGCCGAGCTGCCCGCCCGCGTTGTCGCCCCAGCACATCGCGACGCCGCTGCAGAGCGCGCAGCCGTAGGAGTCGCCGACCGCGAGTGAGGTGGCTGTTCGGAGATCTTTGACGGGGACGCGGGTCGTCCAGTCGTTCTTCGTCTGCGCGCCGAGCTGGCCCTGGGCGCTGTGGCCCCAGCACGCGACCTCGCCGGTGCGCCGCCGCGCGCAGGTGTGCAGTGCGCCCGCGCCGAGCTCCACCGCGTCGACGACTTTCTTGACCGCCGCGGGCCGCGACTGCGGGACGCTGAGGTTGGCCGCGCCGACGCCGTTGCCGATCTGCCCGCGCTTGTTGCTGCCCCAGCACATAGGGACGCCAGAGGCCGGCAGCGCGCAGGTGTGGGCGCCGCCGGCGGTGAGCGAGCGCGCGCCCTGCAGGCCGGTGACGACCACGGGCTTGAGGCGATCGGTGGTCGAGCCGTCGCCGAGCTGACCGTCGGCGTTGAGCCCCCAGCAGACCACGCGGCCGTTGCGGCGCGCGGCGCAGGTGTGGGATGTCCCGGCGGCCAGGGCCACCGCGTCGCTGAGGCCGGAGACCGGCGTGGGCTTGCGGCGCTGCTTCTTGCCCCCGGTGCCGAGCTGCCCGGCTTGGTTATCACCCCAGCAGAGCACCGCGCCCGTCTTGAGGCGCGCGCAGGCGTGGGCGGCCCCGGTAGCGACCTCGACGACATCTTTGAGGCCGGTGACCGGCGCGGGCGCGGAGCGATTGGTCGTGGTGCCGTCGCCGAGCTGACCTACGTCGTTCGCGCCCCAGCAGATCGCGCTCCCGCTTGCGGTCGCCGAGCAGGTGAAGCGGTCGCCGGCCTGCAGCTGGATCGAGTCGGCGAGCCCGCGGACGGGCCCGGCCTGCAGGCGCTCGGCGCTCCCTGGGGCGCCGTTGCCGAGCGCCGAGTGATCGTTGCTGCCCCAGCAGCGGATGACGCCGCCGGAGGTCAGCGCGCAGGTGTGGTTCCAGCCGGCGTCGAGCTGGGTGACGCCCGCGAGCTCGGCGACGGAGGTGGGCGAGGCGCGGCGCTGCGTCGTGCCGTCGCCGACCTGCCCGAGCTCGTTGGCGCCCCAGCACAGCGCGCGCCCCGTCGGGAACTGAGCGCAGGTGTGCTCGCGCCCGGCCGCGAGCGCGACGACGCCGCGCAGGCCCTCGACCTTGACCGCGCCGGTCACCGACCTGTTCGCGGGCGCGCCGGCCTGGCCAGCGCCGTTGTCGCCCCAGCAGTACACGACGCCGCCGGAGGTAAGCGCGCAGCTGTGATCGGAGCCCGAGACCACGGACTCGACGTTGCTGACCCCAGGGACAGGCGTCGGGACCGGCCGCGGGCGCGCGCCCCCGCCGAGCTGTCCCTTGGAACCATCGCCCCAGCACGCCGCCTGACCCTGCGCCGTCTGGGCGCAGGTGTGCGCGCGCCCGGCCGTGAGCGAGACCGCGGCCGCGAGGCCCTGCACCAGCGTCGGCGCGGCCCAGACCTGCCGCGCGTTGTTGGCGAGCTGCCCGGCGTTGTTGTTGCCCCAGCAGATGACGCCGCCGTTTCGCCGGATCGCGCAGACGTGATCGTCGCCGCTCGCCAGCGCGGTCGCGTCGTTGAGCCCGCGCACCGCGACGGGCCGCGGGTTGCGAGCGCCGGGTCGCCCGCGGCCGTCGCCGAGCTGCCCCAGATCGTTGCTGCCCCAGCACACGACCTGACCGCCGCTGCGGCGCGCGCAGGAGTGGCGGGCGCCGACGGCGAGCTCGGCCGCGTCGCGCAGGTCGGCGACCGCGACCGGGCGCGCGCTGTCGCGGCCGCGGCCGTCGCCGAGCTGGCCCGCGTCGCCGCGTCCCCAGCAGACGACCGAGCCCGATGCTCGGCGCGCGCACGCGTGCTGAGCCCCCACCGCGATCTCGGCGGGGATCTCAGAATTTCCCGCCGCGCCGCCGCCGGTGGTGCCTGGCTGCTGGGCTCCGGCGCCGCCTTGGGAGGTCTTGTCCCCGGGCGTCTCGCTGTGGGTCGTCGTGCTGCGCTCGCAACCGAGCGCCCAGATCATTGTCGCGCTGGTCATCGCGAGCGCGGCGAGGGTCGACGCGCGCGCGCGCGGCAGCGGGGTAGGACGGCTTGATCGGGTCACAGCGGGATCATGGTAGCTCACCCCCGCAGCGTGCGTGCCGCTGAGGCGCGTCGCGGCGCCCTCGCTCGGCCGAACTCGCGCGGCGGTGTGGGGCGCACGCACGCGTGCGAAGGGCGAGGGCGACAGCGCGGCCTCGCGCGTCTCGTCCGCGCGCTCGTGGTGACTTGCGCCGAGGTCGACCTGTCACCGATGATAGGCCGATGAACGCTGCGAAACGCGGGGTTCTGAACATCTACAAGGGAGATGTCTTCGTCGGGCGGCTGCACATGGTCGGCACGCGGCTGGTGCTGGGACGCTCCCCGGATGCTGACGTCGTCCTCGACAGCGACACCGCCTCTCGTCAGCACGCCGAGCTCGCAAAGGACGAGCGCGGGCGCTGGTGGGTGCGCGACCTCAACAGCGTCAACGGGACGATCGTCAACAACGCCGAGGTCCGCGCGCACATGCTGCGCAGCGGCGACGTAATTAAGATCGCGAGCTTCGAGCTCCGCTACGCGGAGGCGCGCCCCGAGCGACAGGTCGCGCGGCCGCAGCCGCTGCACCGCACGCGCGTCACGATCACCGACGGCAGCGGCGTGATCCGTGCGCTGCGCGAGCTCGAGACCCCCAAGATCGACGCCTCGCACCTCTCCGGCCTCATCGAGTTCAGCGGCTCGCTGCTGGCGACGCAGCAGGAGGGCGAGCGCCTGCGGGCGCTGTGCGAGCTGATGCTCAGCGCGAAGTTCCAGGGGACCTCGGCGGTCGTGTTTCGCCTCAAGCGGCGCGTCCTCGATCGCATCGAGCCCGAGGTGCTGTTCGGGCCGGTCCCGGCGTCACCTGTTCCTCCGTACATCTCGAGGTCCGCGCTGCGGGCGGTGCTGACCAACGAGTCGCCGGTGCTCGCGTCGAACACCCAGAACGCGCGCCAGGACGCGGTCGAGATGTCGATGATGGTCACCGAGATGTCGGCGGTCGTGTGCCCGGTGGGCAAGACCGACAAGACCATCGATCTGCTCTACGTCACGCTGCCTGTGCACTACGGGACCGCCGAGTGGCTGGCGCTCAGCTCGCTCGCGGCCGAGCAATTCGAGCAGGCGCAGACCGCCTGGGTCGCGCGGGAGCTCGCGCAGAAGCAGGCGGCGGTCGAGCAAGAGCTCGCGCGCGCGAACGAGATCCAGATGGGGCTCGTGCCCACGGACTTCTCGGCCGGCGGGGTCGACATCGGCTTCGGCTTTGAGCCGAGCAAGTGGGTCGGCGGCGACTACGTCGACGCCTTCGAGACCCCGGACGGGCGGATCTTCCTGACCGTCATGGACGTCTGCGGCAAGGGTCTGCAGGCCGCGCTGATCGCCACGAGCCTGCACACCTCGGTGCACCTGCTGATGCGGCAGGGCCTGGAGCTCGCCGCGATCATCAAGACGCTCAACAGCCACCTCGTGCGCACGCTCCCCGACGACTCCTACGTGACGATGGTCGCCGCAGTGCTCGACCCCCGCAGCGGGCATCTCGAGTGTGTCAATTGTGGGCACCCGCCGCCGATGATGGTCTCGCCCGGCGGGCTCTCGCGCGAGGTGAACGCGGCTGAGCACGTCCCGCTCGGCTTCATCGAGATGGACGTCACCTCCGCCGAGGACGAGCTGCTGCCGGGCTATCTGCTCGCCGCCTACTCCGACGGGCTCTCGGAGCTCGAGAACGAGTCTGAGGAGCAGCTCGGCTCCGAGGGCGTCGCGCGGATGATCGGCGAGATCTTCCGCGCGAGCCGGTCCGCGCGGATCGGGCGAGCCAGCGTCGGGCGCAGCGCGACCGCGCTGTCCGCCGCGCTGCGCGACCGCCTCGAGGCCTACCGGGGCGAGGCGGTGGTCGGCGACGACACCAGCTTCGTGATCGCGGTGCGCTCCGCCGGGGGGCCGACGCGGATGCAGACGCAGCCGACGTTCCTCCCGACGCGTTAGCGGACCGGATCCGCGCGAGCGGTCGCGCGTTTGTGCGCGGGGCGGGTGAGACCTCCGCCGCGGGCCGCGGGTCCGCTATCGTCAACGCTGGACATGGCCCAGTCGATCCTCGCTAGCGATCCGAAGAAGTTGATCGGGAACGTGCTCGCGCGTCAGTACCGGCTCGTCGAGTTGTCGGGAACCGATCCCAGCACGATCAACTTCGTCGGCCAGCGGATGCGAGACGCCGCGCTGGTCGACGTCACGCTCGTCCGCCAGGAGCTCTCGGACGACGGCGTGTTCGCCCAGCGTCACATCCGGAACCTGCGCGAGCTCTCGACGCTGCAGCAGGACAACATCGTCCGGATCCTCGACTACGGCAACACCGACGACGGCGCGCTGTTCATGATCACCGAGCACCTCGAGGGCGAGCAGATGTCGAGCTTCCTCGACCGCGCCATCCAGCTGCCGTGGCCCGAGGTCCGCTCGCTCGTGATGCAGTGCGTCATCGCGCTGCGCGCGGCCCATGCCCGCGACGTGCGTCACCTGGGCTTTCGCCCGTCGGTGTGCACGCTCGTGATCGACGACGAGGGCGACATCCTCGTCAAGATCCGCGGCTTCGGGCTGGTGCACCGGCGGATGTCCGACTCGGTCGCGCCCAGCGAGCTGCTGCACTACCTCTCGCCCGAGCAGGTGCTGGGCAAGGACGTGGATCAGCGCGCGGACATCTACGCCGTCGGCGCGCTGATGTTCCGGATGCTCGTCGGGCGCCCGCCGCTCGGCGGCAAGATGGCGCAGGTCGGGATGCAGCACAAGCTCGCGAGCGCGCCGCGGCTGCGCGGCGCGGGCAGCTCGATCACGCCGGCCGTCGAGGCGCTCGTGCAGCGGGCGCTGCAGACAGACCCCGACGCGCGCTTCGAGTCCATGGGCGCGTTCCAGCGCGCGCTCTCGGCGATCGGAGACCATGGCTTTAAGGCCATGTCGAACAAGAGCGAGGCCGGCTGGACGACGATGGTCTCGGCCGCGGCCGGCGAGGACGAGGGCGACAGCGCGGTCTTCTACTCGCTCGACTCGCTGCGCGGGCAGCTGCTCGACGCCAGCGACCCGAGCGCGCAGCTCGAGATCTGCACGAAGATGGAGCGAGCCGTCGACGCGCTCAGCAAGCCCGGCGTCGAGGACCAGTACAGCAAGACCTGGCGCGCCCGCATCGCGCAGGCGCGCGCGAAGGCCTACGAGGCGCTCGACGACCAGCTGCGCGCGAGCAAGCGCTGGCCTGAGCTGGTCGAGCTGCTCCGCCAGCGGCTCGCGACGCTCGAGGACCCGGCGGCACGCGTCGTCGCGCTCGAGGCGATCGCGCGCCTGCACCTGCGCGAGCTCCGAGACGCGACGAAGGCGATGGCGGCCTACCAGGAGATCATCGCGCTCGACCCGGAGCGCGAGGAGGCGCTCGCCGAGCTCGCGCGCATGTACGCGCGGGCCGATCGCCCCCGCGAGGCGCGGGCCTGCATCGAGCGCTTCCTCTCGGTCTCTCGCGACTCGGAGACGCGCGCCGAGCTGCTCGTCAAGCTCGCGGTGTTCGAGCTCGCGGAGCGCGGCGACGCCGAGTCAGCCGAGCGCTACCTGCTGAAGGCGATCAAGCTCAACGCCGCCGAGGTCGACGCCGCGAGCGAGCTCGCCAAGATCTACAAGGAGCGCGGGGAGCTCGCGCGCCTGCTGAGCTGCCTCGAGCACATCGTCGAGCACGCGAGCAGCGACTACCGCAAGATCGAGGCCGCGAGCGAGGCGGGCTTCTTGCTCAAGAACCAGCTCGGCGACCTCGAGCGCGCGCTGCCGCTGTTCAAGCGCGTCATCGAGCTCGACCCCGAGAACGTCCGCGTCGGCACCGTGCTCGCCGACGCCTACTCGGCCGCGGGCAACCTGATCGACGCCGCGCCGATCTTCGACCTGCTGGTGCGCAAGGCCGACAAGCTCAAGCTCTCGCCGGCGAGCCAGCTCGACCTGTCCATGAAGGCAGCGAAGACCTGGCGCGCGCTCGACAAGTCCGACAAGGCGCTGCGCATGTATCAGCGCGCGCTCCGGATCGACGGCGCCAACCGACAGGCGCGGCTCGGCGAGGCCGACGCGCTGTTCGAGCTCGGCAAGAACGACGAGGCCTTCGAGCGCTACCGGGCCCTGCTCGCGCCGACCGGCGGCGGGGGGCCGCCGCCCGCCGGCAAGGCCGTGGCCGCGATCTACTGCCGGCTCGCCGAGATCCGCGGGCGCCAGGGCGACGAGAAGGCCGCGCGCGAGTACTACGAGAAAGCGATCCGCAAAGACCCGCAGAACCGCACCGCGGTCGAGGCGATGCTGAAGAAGCGGACGGCGGCCGGCGACGTCCGCGGCGCGCTGCGGCTGCGCGAGCAGGCGCTCGCCAGCGCGAAGGGCAAGGACCGCTACACCCATCTGCGCGCCATCGGCGAGATCTACCGCGACCAGGTCAAGGACCTCCGGCGCGCGGCCGAGGCCTTCGAACGCGCGGCCGAGCTCGTGCCGGACGACGTACCGCTGCTGCTCGCGCTCGTCGACGTCTACCGCGCGAACGGGCAGTGGAAGGGCGTGCTGCGCGGGCTCGAGCGGCTGATCCACCAAGAGGACGACGCGGCCAAGCGCGCGCGCTACCACTACACGGCGGCCGTGATCTATCGCGACCAGCTCGGCGACCTGGGCCGCGCGCTCGACCGCTTCGACCGGGTGCTCGACGACGACCGGACCTACCTCAAGGCGTTCCAGGCGACCGACGCGATCATGACGCGGCGCAAGGACTGGAAGAAGCTCGAGCGGGCCTACCGCAAGATGATCAAGCGCCTCCCCGCCGACGGCGAGCACAAGCTGCGCAGCCTGCTGTGGGCGAACCTCGGCGAGATCTATCGCTCGCGCATGGGCGACTTCAAGTCCGCGGTGAAGGCCTTCAAGGTCGCGACGCAGGTCGAGCCCGAGAACCTCGCGCGCCGCGAGATCCTCGTCGAGCTCTACGAGCACCTCGCCAAGTCCGACCGGAGCTACGCGGCCAAGGCCGTGCGCGGCCACAACGGGCTGCTGCGCGTCGACCCGTCGCGCTACCGCAGCTATCACTACCTGTTTAACTACTACCGACACACGAAGCAGCTCGACAAGGCCTACTGCGTCGCGCGGACGCTGTCCTTCCTCAAGCAGGCGAACGAGGAGCAGCTCGAGCTGCTGCTGCACTACCAGCGCCAGGGGGCCGCGAAGATCCGGCGCGCGCTCGACCTCGAGGGCGTGCGGCTCAGCATCGTCCCCTCCGATCAGCCGCAGGTGCTCAACAAGGTGCTGCTGCTGATGTGTCGCGCGGTGTCGTCGTGGCGCTCCCAGGAGATGCCGCGCTCGCTGTGGCGGCGCGACCGGGTCAACCTCGACACCTACGGCGGCGCGCGGGCGCTGTGCCTCAAGATCGCGCTGCGGGCGCTGGGCGTGGCGACGCCGGCGGTCTACTTCATCCCCGATCAGAGCGGCGACGTCACGCTGATCAACACCAAGCACGAGGGCCAGGTGTTCGCGACCGTCGTCGTCCAGGGCGGTCTCATGCGCATCGAGGATCGCAACGAGCTGCTGTTCGCCTTCGCGCGGCACTGCATGGAGCTGTACCCGCCGCACTTCACCTTCTTCGCGCTCGAGCGCTCGACGGGGCACCTCAAGGAGCTGGTCTACGCGTGCATGAAGCTGGTCGGCGTCGACGCCCCCGGGGTCGCGGTCAACGACGTGGTCGTCGAGGAGCTGCGCCGGCGCCTGCCCGACTCCGTGGTCGCGCAGCTGCGCGCGACGCTGACGCGGGCCGGCGACGCCGAGGGCTTCGCGGACGTGAAGCGCTGGGCGCTGGGCGCCCAGATCGCGGGCTACCGCGCCGGCCTCCTGCTGTGCGATGACCTCGGCACGGCCGCCCGCGTGATCCGGCAGGAGCAGCGCCTCGTCGGCTCGACGCTCACGGCCAAGGACGCGCTGAAGGAGCTGATCCTGTACAGCGTCTCGGAGCAGTACTTCGACGCGCGACGGCGTGTGGGGCTCAACGTCGCGTAGAGGCCCCCACGCGCGCGCGCCGTGACACCGTCGCTATTTGGCGGGCGCGGGCGCGGGTGCGCCCGCCTCTGCGTCGCTGGCTTTTGAGTCAGGCGCGTCGCCCCCCGGCGCGTCGCCGCCTTCCGGGGTTGTCTCCGGAGCCGCGACGGACTCGCTGTCCTTCGGGGCAGGCGCCGGCGCGCCCGAGAGGTCGATGCCGCGGCAGCTCGCGGCGGCGTCCAGCGTCTTGCTCGCCGGGTCCGCGTCGCCGATGCACTTGACCAGCCGCTGCGCCGCCTTCTTGAGCCCGGCGTCGCCGGCGGAGGCGGCGAAGTCCGTGTCCAGGGAGCGCAGCAGGTCCGAGGCCGTCGCCAGCTGATCCCGAGCCTCGCCGGCCTTGAACTTCTGCACGGTCGTCTGGTGCAGCGTGCCGCCGTCCGACCACCCGCGCTGATCGATGACCTGCTCGACCTGCTTGGCGTTCTGCGCCTCGCGCCGCTGATACTCGACCGCGACCGTGACCGCGCCGATACCGACGACCAAGATCAGCGCGACGCTGGCGACCTTACCCTCCGTGGTGGACAGAAACCCCATGGCTCACAGTCCACACCGGCGCGCGGCCGCGCAAAACTCGTTGTATGTTCAGTGTCGAGCAGCGATCCCGCACGCCCGTAGGGGTCGCGGCGAGCTCACTCGTAGAACACCACATAGCTGTTGAGGCGGATCCGCCCGCCGACCGGGTTGCCGCCGTTGTACTTGCCCTCGTAGTCCAGCGTGTTGTCCTGCCCGATCGTCACGTCGTCGGTGATGTCGACGCGCCACGGCTGGACCGGCAGCCCGGGGCACCAGCCGGCGCGGCCGGGCGTCCAGTTGCCGTATTGACCCGGGACGACGCCCTCGTCGACGGCCTCGCCGCAGCGCGACGAGATGACCTGACCGGGGAACTCGCGCAGGTGGGTCGCCGAGCCGTTGACGGTGAACTCGTGCTGGTGCTCGCACCACTCGGCGCAGTTGAGCGCCTCCTGCCCGTGGCCCGAGATGATCGCGACGAGCTCGACGCGCTTGGTCCCTTGGGGCGGCGTGAAGTTCAGCGTCGACCAATTGTCGTTGTAGGTGTCGTTGAAGCCGTGGTTGCCCTTGAAGGCCGGGATGACCGTGGCCGAGGCGTCGCCGACGCCGGTGTTGCGCAGGCGGAAGCTCATGTCCCATGTCGCGGGGTTCATGTTCCAAAGCATCCCGAAGCGGAAGTAGTGCGCGCCGCCGTCCTTGACCATGCCGAGGAAGGGCGTGGTGTCGACGACCCAGCGGCGCGTGCCCGGGCGCGAGTACGGCGTGATCCAGCGGATGACCTCCTCGCGGTTCATGCACTCCTGATCGTCGCAGAGCTGGATGAAGGCCTCGTAGTCCCAGTGCCCGCAGTCCGAGTAGTTGCTCGGGCCGCAGGTCGCCTGCAGGTCGAACTCCATCGTGTCGAAGCCGGCCATGGTCGCCGCGTCGGGGAACATGACCTCCCACACCTGGTTGTTGTTCGAGTTCGAGAACGGGCCGTTCTGCTGGTCGAAGCAGTCCTCGCCGACCATGCAGTCGGGCGCGAAGACCTGCGACTCCATCATCGGCACGACGGTCACGTCGTCCTGGGCCGCGAGCGCCTGATCCTGGTCATAGCGGAAGTTGTAGTAGCGGCCGAGGTAGCCGAGCACGTTGATGTCGGGCGAGAAGCCGCCGCCCAGGGTGTCCTGGTACATCCCGGGGTGGTCCCAGCGCTGCGCGCGATCGATGCCCAGGGTTCGCACCGGCTCGGGCTGCGCCGAGAGGAACGCGCCCACGCTGCCCTCGATCGCGGTCGCGGCGTCGGTCACGAAGTGCACGCGGTCCATCCACAGCGCCTGCTGCTCCGCGTCGAGATCGACGAGCGTGGTGCCGATCTCGAACTGCCACATCTCGGCGTCGGCCGCCGGGTCTTGCCCGTAGCTCAGGAAGAAGTAGTGGACGTTGCTGGCCGAGCGCGTGAACAGGTCGGTCTTGAGGCTGTTGATCAGCTGCGAGCCGTCGCCGTCGGGGATGTGGCTGATGAACACGTAGCTGTCGCAGCCGCTCCAGCGCTCCGCGAGGTTCCACGTCCCGAAGGTCGTGTTGACCGTGAAGTCGCCCGCGAGCTCGTTCCAGCCGGTCCCGCCGGCGTCGGCGTCGAAGTCGGCGACCGGCAGGCCCTCGTCATCGCAGAAGTCCGAGGGCGAGGGCTCGTCGGTGCCCGTCGTCGTCCCCTCCGTCGTCCCGCCCGAGCTGCCCGAGCTGCCGCCCATCGTGCCGCCGGCGGTGGTGCCCTCGGTGGTGCCCACGCTCGTCCCGCCGCCCGTCGAGCTCGAGCCGCCCTCGCCCTCGCTGGTCGACGTGCCGGCGTCCGACGTGGAGCCGCCGTCATCGCCGCTGCACGCGAGCGGGAGCAGGAGCGCGACGGAGAGCGTGGCGTGGGGGAGCGGCAGGAGGCGAAGCGAGCGAGACGTGGGCATCATCAAATCCATGGCGCGCGGCGGCGCGTTGCCACATCCTAGCAGCTGCGCGGCGGGCTCACAGCGCGTAGGTCCGCGGGTCGAGCGCGTAACAGTGTCCCCGCGTGGGCAGACCGCGTCGCCGCCGCGAGGTGTTCTCCCGGGCTGTCTCTTGGAACTTATCGAGAACCTCGCGGTCGTCGAGCGCCGCGAGCTCGGCGGCGGGCAGGCCGGCGTGCTCGGAGACCAGGGCGCGCAGCAGCGTGCGCGCGCTCGCCTGGTGCCAGAACGCGAGGTTCAGCTCGCTGTGGTGATCGGCGCAGAGGCTGATGTCGACGAGGTTGGCCGAGCCGATCGTGCCCCAGCGATCGTCGATCAGGCAGACCTTCGCGTGCACGTAGACCTCGCGGTAGCCGCCGCGCTCGTCGTTGACGGCGAGCGCGGCGAGGGTGAAGCGCGGGTGTCGAGCGAGCCGCGCCAGGCGGGCGAAGGTCTCGGCGTAGCGCGGCGGCGCGACCTCGTCGCGTCCGGGATCATCCCAGTAGCGCTGGGCCGTCGCGCGCGCGCGACGGATCGCGCCCAGCGGCTGCCCCGGGACCGTCATCACGACCGTGACGCCGCGCGCCAGGGCGGCGTCGATCCGCGTGAGCAGCTCGAGCTCGCCTGGGTGTTGATTCTCGATGTAGACGGAGCGCCGGGCGCTCTCCAGCGCCGCCTTGTATTGGTGGTAGATGCCCTCCTCGCCCTGGGCGGGGGAGCGAGCGCTGGCGCCGGGGTGGCGGGCCGGGCGTCGGTACAGGCCCGGCGCGAGCGTCCGCGTGATCTGGACCCGCGCGTCGCCGGCGGGCGCGGCCACTCGAGACGGGAGGGGGAACTCGCCGGCGCTCGCGGCGTCCGGCCACGGCGGGGGCGTGGCGTCGTCACCAGCGGCCTCGTTCCAGCGCTGCGCGAAGTTGTGCGCGACGTCGATCGCCGCGGGGCCTCGCAGCTCACAGAACACGTCGTGGCGCGAGCCAGGCCGGCGGTGGCGCGAGTCGTCGACCGTCGACGTGCCGAGCGTCATGCCGCCGACGAAGGCTCGCTCGCCCGACTCGCCGACGTCGACCAGCCACAGCTTCTGGTGGTGACAGTGGCGCGGATCGCCGAGGGAGTCGTCCCAGCGCGCGCGCCATCGCGTCCCGCGGCGGCGCAGCAGCTCGAGGTCCTCTGGGAGCCCGTGGAACACGTTGCGCTTCGGCCTGTCTGTCGGGCCAGCTGTTGAGAATCGCGGGTTGCGCCAGAACAGCAGCCGGACGTCTACGCCCCGCGCGGCGCAGTCGTCGAAGGCGTCCCACAGCAGCGTGCCGTCGGGGAAGCGGAAGTCGCGGTGGACGAAGGAGACGGCGCCCCAGACCGAGCGCTCGGCGCCGCGCAGGACCTCGAGCAGCCGCGCGTAGAACGGCACCCCATCGACCCACGGCGTGATCGCGTTGCCGTCGCGCGGCGGGTAGGGGCTCAGCTCCGCGGGGACGTGCGGGATCACGTGATGATTGTAGTGCAGCGGGGCGCCGCTCGAGCGTCACCCTCAACGGGGCTCACGGCTCGGGCTCGCGGCGCCAGGCGTTCGGCAGCGCGCCGCCGCGACGCAGGTGCTCGTCGAGTCGGAGCAGCAGCTCGCCGAGTCGAATCAGCTCCTCGGGGGCGTCGCCGTCGTCCGCGACGCGCTCCGCGATGGCGCGGGCCTCGCTCAGGATCGCGTCTTGGTCGACGCGCTTTTTAGCGACCTTTTTAGTGCTCACGAGGAGCCAATACCACGCGAGTCAGCGACGCGGTCGCGCGCCGCCGCGCGCGACCGGACGCCGAGCGCGTCAGACCGTGTAGGCGTGGACCTCTATCTCGCCGGTCGCGAAGTTGACCGTGCCGGTGCCCCAAATCTGGATCGAGTTCACCCAGCGGTGCTGCTCGTGCGAGCTGTGCAGCTTGACGTTCTCCCAGAGATCCGCGATCGGCTCGCCCGGCCGCGGCGTCACGACGCCGTCCGCTCGCAGCGCGACCTTCGTGCCGTCGGGCGCCGTGATCTCGGCCTTGATGTCGAGCTCGGCGCGACCGTCGGCGCGCATCCACAGGTAGTCGACGCCGCGCACGGCGCCCGAGAGCTTGCTCCCCTCGACCATCGCGCCCTCGAAGGCGACGTCGAAGCGGGCGCCCTCGGGCGGGATCGGCGTCTCGCCCGCGAGGATGGACTGCAGGCTCACCCCGTACTCGGTGTTCCCGGTGATGCGCAGCTTGTACGCGTACAGCTCCTGAGCTCCCTCAATGTTTCGAATCATCCTCGTCCTCCCAGCACGCTCCGCGCTCGCGGAGTCGTTCACTGTCTCTAGTATCGGCGGGCGGGGGCGCGAAGAGCGAGCGTCACGCGAGAATTTCTCTGTGGCATTTTAGGACATGTACGACGTTTCATATGCACGCGACCTCGGCGGAGGTCGCCTCCGCGCGAACAGAGCGCGCGCGCCCGTCGCGAGGGGGCGCGGCGCTTAGCCCGGCGCGGTGTTCGGCGGCCCGCCCTCGCACTGCCATTCGAAGTTGTCGATCGCGATCATGCTGTCGAGCACGTTGTCGCTGAGGTCGAAGATCGCGAAGATCAGCGTGATCTGCTCGCCCGCGTTCACGCCCGCGGTGGTCGTCAGCCACTTGGTCGCGGCGTGTCCTTCGAGACCTGTCCCTTGCAGCTCGGGGGCCGAGCAGGGGCACTCGGGGTCGAGGTTGCCGTCGGCGTCTTTGTAGTCCAGGAAGCCGGCGTTGAGCGAGATCGGGTTGCCCTGCTCGTCGAAGGAGACGTTGCCCGTCCACAGCTCCGACTCGAGCCACGCGATGTACATGTCGTTGTACTGCGTCTGGTACCAGACCGGGTACTCGGTCGAGAAGAAGATGAAGTCGTAGCTGAAGCCGTAGACGCCCTCGGGCACGTTGGCGACGATGCGCATCTCGGCGTAGTCGTAGGCGCCGGTGCCCTGACTCCACTGACCGGAGATGGTGTTCGAGCAGTCGCCGGTGCCCACCAGCCCGGGGTTCTGCGCGCAGTCCTGGCCGCCGACGCCGTTGGGGTTGATCGGGTTGGGCAGGTTGCCGGGGTCCTGCCCCGTGATCGCGGTGCTGCCGGTCGAGCCCGGCGTCACGACGTCGACCGCGTTGCCGCTCGAGAGGATGACCAGCTTCTCGCCCTCGTGGATCGGGTAGGTCGGCGGGTTGTAGGTGCCGATCTGCCCGGTGTGCACGTACTGCATCGCGGGGTCGCCCATGTAGTTGGTGATCACCTGAAATTCGCCGGGGCAGTTGATGCCGATCGCGTGCCACGGGTCGTTGCTGTTGCTGTCGCAGGGGGTGTGCGGCGGGATCGAGCACTCGCCCTCGGTCTCGGCCGCGGGGATGTCGGGCTGCTCGCCGACATCAAACTTCACGCCGTTGGAGCCGCCGGAGCCCGGGTTGCTGGTGCCGGGCTCGCTGGTGCCGGGCTCGCCCGAGGTGCTCTCGTCGTCGTCGTCGTCGTCGTCGCCTGGCTTGCCCGTCGAGCTCTCGCCCGGTCCGCCGAGCGAGTCGAGGCCGACGCTCGTCTCGCTGGTGACGTAGAGCGTCCCCGCGTCGTCGCTGTCGCCGCAGCCGATCGTTGCCAGGAGAGGTATGACGAGGAGCGGCTGCGCGTTGCGGAAGGTCATGCTTATTTCAAAACAAGCAAATCGAACGACCCGCGGTCAACGAGGGAGTGGAGGCTACGAAACACTGTACATACATGTACGCACAACGGGCGGAATAGCGTAGCCCCGGGAGATTTCTTGCCGGCGCAATCGCTGTTTTTCGTGAATAAACAACGAATCAGCGGGCGCTTGTCGAGGTCGCGCGCGTGACTCGACAGGTGGCGTGGTACGTGATCTTTGAATCACGGAATTTTCATTTGCTATACGTGCGCGAATGCGTGACGTTTCGCACCTCATGAAGGCGAGGATCCGCGCGCGCTCACGGGGTGTCGTCGGTTTCTGCGGGTGACGAATTCGCGCGTCCGGTCGCGCACATTCGCGCGCGCTCGCGACGGCCCCGTGGGCGAGGTGTTCTATGGTCATGTCTATTGGGTCATGTTTAAAAAGACATGCGCTTGACCCGTGGTCGTCACGCTGCTACACGAGTTGCGATCGACCCTGTCGATCAATCTCTGGACCGCTCGCCATGACCGGCTCTGTCACAGCCCGTGCTCTCAAGATCGCCCACGTCGGTGATCCGGTGACTCGTGACCGGGCCGAGCTCGTGCTTGGGTCCTGACGCGGATCGAATGATCCTCCGTCGCGACGCTCGCGCGGGCCCTGGCCCAGGGTCGTGATCGTCTCCTTCGGCGGCGCGCTCGCGTCGTCGTGCGCGAGCCGACGGCGCGCGCCTCGTGGCGCGACCCGTCGCGCCCGTAGATCGATCAACCGCGACCTCGTCCGCGCGTGACGAGCTCCGTCGCGCGTGGTGCTTCGTCGCGTCCTCGCGCGCGCCTCGGCTCGTCTCGTTCACGGGCGAGGTGACGCGCGGCGACGCGTCCTGGAGCGCCGTCCCCCGCGACCGTCACGCACGGGCGCGGCGCGGGGGACGTCGTCTTCGAACTCGCTCTTCGGAGCTCGATCCATCCTGAGCCGAGTCGGTCTGGCAACGGCGGCGGTCCGAGAGGAACGCTGAAAATGCAACGTCACACCACGAGCACCCATCATCATGTTCGCAACATCGGCATCGCGGCCCACGTCGACGCGGGCAAGACCACGCTCAGCGAGCGCGTGCTGTTTTATGCCGGCCGACTCCGCGCCATGGGCGACGTCCGCGGCAAGGGGCGCCCGGCGGCCGCGCTCGACTTTATGGATCTCGAGCGTCAGCGCGGGATCACGATCCAGTCGGCGGCCACGCACCTGCGCTGGCGCGACAGCCACATCAATTTGATCGACACCCCAGGGCACGTCGACTTCACGGTCGAGGTCGAGCGCGCGCTGCAGGTCCTCGACGGCGCCGTGCTCGTGCTCTGCGCCGTCAGCGGCGTGCAGCCGCAGACGCGCACCGTGCTGCGGCAGATGCGACGCCATCAGGTGCCGCGGATCGCCTTCATCAACAAGATGGACCGGCTCGGCGCGGACCCCTTCGCGGTCGTCGAGCAGCTGCGCGCGCGCGCAGGGCTCGCGCCTGTGCTGCTCAACGTGCCGATCGGGGCCGAGGGCGCGCTCTCGGGCGTCGTCGATCTGCTGACGCGCACGGCGCTGTACTTCGACGGCGAGCACGGCGAGCGGGTTCGGGAAGATGCTGTCCCCGACGACATGTCGGAGATGGTTAACCGTCATCGCGCGGCGCTCGTCGAGGCGATCGCCGAGCTCGACGACGAGGTGCTCGAGCGCTACCTCGAGGACCCGGACGTCCCCCGCGAGCTGCTCGCGCAGGGCCTGCGGCGCGCCACGCTGGCGCGGCGCGCCGTCCCGGTGCTCTGCGGCTCGGCCTATCACAACCTCGGCGTTCAGCCGCTGCTCGACGCCGTGATCCAGTACCTCCCGCACCCGGGGGAGCGTCGCGTGCACGCGCGCGCGCTCACCAGCGACGGGGCGCGAGAGGTCGAGCTGCGCCCCGATCCCGAGGCGCCGCTGTGCGCCCTCGCGTTTAAGCTCGACGAGGGGCGCTTCGGACAGCTCACGCACGTGCGCGTGTATCAGGGCACCCTGACGCGCGGGCGCGCGATCATCAACACGCGCACGGGACAGCGCGTTCGCGTGGGCCGCTTGGTGCGGCTGCACGCCAACGCCATGGAGGACGTGGACGAGATCACCTGCGGTGACCTCGGCGCGATCTTCGGCATCAACTGCGCTGGCGGCGATTGCTTCGGCGACGCTCGCGAGCGCTATCAGCTCGGCGCGCTGCACGTGCCCGAGCCCGTCATTCAGCAGGCCATCGCTCCGGAGGATAAGCAGATGCTCGACGCGTTCGCGCGGGCGCTCGCCCGCTTCACACGAGAGGACCCCTCGCTCCGTATCGCGCGCGATCCGGAGACCGGCGAGACCTTGATCGCCGGGATGGGGGAGCTGCACCTCGAGGTCTACCGCGAGCGGATGCGCGCGGAGTACGGGGTCGAGACGGCGGTCTCCGCACCGCAGGTCGCCTACCGCGAGACCCCGGCTGCCGCCGCGGGCTTCGACCACCTGCACAAAAAGCAAGACGGCGGCCCGGGCCAGTACGCCCGCGTCGTCGGCGAGCTGCGCCCCAGCGCCGAGGCGTGGGGCCCCGAGCGCCCGGCGATCGAGTTCCTCGATCGCATTCGCCAGGGCGCGATCCCGCGGGACTACATCCCGGCCTGCGAGGCCGGCGTCGGCGAGGCGGCGGAGCGCGGACCGGCGATCGGCGCGCCGGTCGTCGGGCTCACGGTCGAGCTCACCGACGGCGCGACGCACCAGCAGGACTCGAGCGCGCTCGCGTTCCGGCTGGCCGCGCGCGCGGCGGTCAAGGCCGCGCTGCAAGAGGTCCGCACGCGGATCCTCGAGCCGGTGATGTCGGTCGAGCTGCGCGTCCCCGAGACCCACAGCAACCGGGTGCAGGCGAGCCTCTCGCGGCGACGCGGCACGATCGCGGGCTTCGACCGCGAGGATGACGCGGTCGTCATCGAGGCCCACGTCCCGCTCGCCGAGATGTTCGGCTACGCGGGTGTGCTGCGCGGACTGACTCAAGGGCAGGCCGAGTTCACGATGACGCCCGCGCGGTATCAGGTCGTCCCGACCCACGTACAGGCTCAGCTGATCCGCGAGCACGCCGAGCGTGAGGAACAAAACCGCCGACCCAAGCGTCGGTGAACCAAGCGCCCCCGCAGCCGCGTCGCGGCTGCGGGGGCGGCTTTTTTGATCGCTGACGAATCCTGCTAAGGTCCACGCCGTCAGGCCATGCGCGCGAACACGAACCTTGTCCCCAGAGTCTCCTCCGCGCCGCGCGAGCGTCGCCTACCCGCCGTCGGCGCCGCGCTCACGCTCGCGGCGCTGTGGCTCGCGGTCGCGTGTACGCCCAAGCAGCCGACGACCGGCGTGCAGCCGCCCGACGACGGCGCGAGCGCGAGCGCGCCTGCGCCCGAGGTGGCCCCTGAGCCAGCTCCAGCGCCGACCGAGGCGACGCCGACCGAGGGCGCGGAGTTAGAGCAGCCGACCGAGGTCGCGGAGGCCACGCCCGCGTCGCCGCCGGATCCGCTGGCGCCGCTGGCCGATGGGGTCTACGCCCGCTTCGCCGACCTGCCGAGCGACCCCAAGCCCGACCAGCTGATCCGCAATTCGCACTACTGGATCTCCAACGAGTCCTCGCACTACCTGTGGCGCGATCGCGTCGTGGGGCTCGGGGGCGCGTTCCTCGGCGTCGGCACCGACCAGAACTACCTGCTCGCCGGGTGGGCGAAGTCAGACCTGATCGTGATCGTCGACTTCGACAAGGCGATCATCAACCTGCACCGCGCGTACGCGCTGCTGTTCGAGAAGGCCGAGACGCCCGACGACTTCTTCCTGTACTGGAAGAGCGACAGCGAGGAGCAGGTGCTGGCGATGCTCGAGGAGCGCTACGCCGAGGACCCCGACTACAACAAGATCCGCAAGGCCTACAAGATCGCGCGACAGATCGTCTACGCGCGCCTGCGGCGGACGCGGAAGCAGTACGAGGAGGCGGGGATCCCGACCTTCATCACCGACCAGGCGCAGTACGACCACATCCGTATGCTGTGGATGAACAAGCGCGTGTTCGCGGTCCGCGGCGACTTCACCAAAGACCTGACGATGACCGCCGTCGCCAAGGCGCTCAAGGACTCGGAGATGACGCTGAAGGTCATCTACCTGTCCAACGTCGAGCAGTACTTCGACTTCACGCCGGAGTACCGGCGCAACATGATCAACCTGCCGATCGACGACGACTCGGTGGTGGTCCGCACGCTCGGCTGGAAGGGCTTCGGGCTGATCCCCGGCGAGACCTATCACTACAACCTGCAGCCCGCGACGCTGTTCGCCGGCTGGCTCGAGAAGAGCCGCGTCACCAACCTGCCGCGCATGATGTACTACACGACCAAGAGCAAGACCCACGGCTACTCGGTCCTCGATCGTCAGCCGCTGGTCTCGAAGCGGCCGCCCGTGATCGCGGAGTGAGGGTGCTCGGGCGTCGCGTCCTCCGCCCCGCGCTCGCGCTCGGCCTCGCGCTCGCGCTGACGAGCTGCTCGCGGGGGGAGACCGCGCGCCCGACAGACGAGCGCGCGCCGAGCTCCGCGGCGTTCGAGCGCGCGCCTGAGCCGACTACGCCGGCGGTGGAGCCCCCGTCCGAGGCATCGCCGTCGTCTCCGACGGAGGAGCGCGCGGATCCTCCTAGCCCGCCGCCGGATGACGGCTGGGTGCTCGCGCTGCTCGAGGCGCACCCCAAGAAATTCGGTCGTCTGCTCGAGGACCCGGCGCGCTGGCGCCTGCAGATCCTCGTCACCGAGATCATCCCGCCCGAGGGCGCGTCGAGACGTGAGCGTCAACGTCAGCGCGCGGCGGAGGGCTGGACGCTGACCGAGCACGGCTACCGCGTCGACGTCGAGTACGTCTACCCGGCGAGCGCGATCAAGACCTTCGCCTCGGTCGCCGCGCTCAAGAAGCTGGCGAGCCTGCGCGCGCAGGGGCGCCCGGTCGACCTCGACACGCCGATGGCGCTGTGCGCCGAAGCCAGCGAGCGCTGCGGGCGAGTCCACGACAGCAGCAACCTCGACGGCGGGCACATCACGCTCGGCCACGAGATCCGCAAGATGCAGCTGGTCTCCAACAACGAGGCCTTCAACCGCCTCTACGACTTCGTCGGGCACCGCGAGCTCAACGAGCTGATCTGGGGCCTCGGGCTCTCGGGTATCCGCGTGCACCACCGGATGTACGACGACCCGGACCCCGAGGGCTGGCGACGGACGCCGCGGATCGAGCTGCGCCCGCGCGGCGCTGAGGCCGTCGTGATCCCTGCGCGGCGCAGCGACCTCGAGCTGCCGCCGACGCCGACGCCGGGCCTGAAGATCGGCGTCGCCTACCTCGATCAGGACAAGCAGCGCGTCGATGAGCCGCTCGACTTCTCGCAGAAGAACTGGGTCTCGCTGCGGGTCTTCCACGCGCTCGCGCTCTCGCTGGCGCGACCCGAGCTGCCGGGCGCGGTCGAGCTCGGGATCGAGGAGAAGCACCGCGCGTTCCTGCTGCAGGCGATGACCGAGGACCCGCTGGCCTCGAAGAACCCCGTCTACACAAGCCCCAAGAAGTCGGGGCTGCGCTACCACACGATGATCCAGGGGATCATGCGCGCGCTGCCGCTCGAGCGGATCCGCTACGTCGGCAAGGCGGGGCGCGCGTTCGGCTTCCACCTCGACAACGCCTACATCGAGGATCGCAAGACCGGGCGCGCGATGGTCGTGAGCGCGGCGATCTACGCCAACAGCGACGGCGTGCTCAACGACGATCGCTACGGCTACGACCCGGTGACGCGGCCGTTCCTGAAGGATCTGGGCGAGGTGCTGGCGCGCGCGGTGCTGCTCGCCGAGACCCCGTGAGCGCCCCGTGACGCTCAGACGTCGAGGATGAGGTCGACCTCGGCGATTCCTCCGTCGAGGCGCGCCCGCGGCCCGGGGTAGCCGCCGCCCGCGAGCTGCTCGTCACCCTCGAAGTAGATCTGCGTGGTCAGCAGCTCCTCGCCCGCCGGGTCGCGGAGCTTGAGGTGAACGTGGCGAACCGGACGATCCGGGTAGCGCCCGGGGAGGATGGTCTCGATCGCGAAGCGCCCCTCGTCGTCCGTGGTGAACACGCCCCGCAGCGTGAAGCCCTCGTTGTCGTAGGCGCCGCTGTCGTCCGCGTGCCAGACGTCGAGGAGGTAGCCGGCGAGCGGGCGCGCGCAGCCGGCGGTGAGCAGGCGCCCCGTCAGCAGCAGCGGCTCGCCGGGTTCATCGTCCTCGGCCAGACGCTCGCGCGCGGGCGCCTGCGCGGTGTAGTAGGGGCCCTCGACGTCCGACCTCGTGGGCTCGCAGGCGCCCGCTGGTTCGTCGCTGCAGGCCGCGCCCGCGGTGAGCGAGCCGAGCGAGGCGAGCGAGAGGAGCTTGAGCAGCGCGCGTCGTTCCACCGCCTGATGGTACGTCGTTTGCGCGGCGGAGCGCGGGCGGCCCCGGGGCCGGATGCGCCGCGTTTTCGTCGTGCTACCTTCCGCGTCCACGCGCGGGCGTCCGCGCGGGTCGGCCACGGTGGTCGTAGCGTTGAAAGAGCAGGTTTGAGATGGCCCGAGTACCCGATGTACGTGGTTTTAACAACGTCGTGTTCTTCACCGGCGCCGGCATGTCGGCGGAGAGCGGAGTCCCGACCTACCGGGGCAAGGGCGGTATCTGGAAGGAGTACGACTACGACAACTGCGCGTGTCAGGAGGCCTTCGATCGCGATCCCGAGTACGTGTGGGAGTTTCACAACTACCGGCGCGAGCTCGTGAGCAAGTGCCAGCCCAACGACGGGCACCGGTGGATCGCTCGTTGCGAGCGCGAGCTCGCGGGGCCCAACAAGCGCGTCACCGTGATCACGCAGAACATCGACGGCCTCCATCAAGCGGCCGGCAGCGAGACCGTGATCGAGCTGCACGGGAGCCTGTGGAAGCTGCGCTGCTGCGTCTGTGACTGGCGCGCGGAGGACCTGAGCGCGCCGCTTCGCGAGCTGCGCTGCCCGCAGTGTGAGGAGGCCGGGCGCGCTGACGTGTACAAGCGCCCCGACATCGTGTGGTTCGGCGACTCGCTGGCGAACTCGAACCTCGTCGCCGTGCAGGAGGCGCTCACGCGCTGCGACCTGCTGATCTCGATCGGCACCTCGGCGGTGGTCTACCCGGCGGCGCAGATGCCCCTGATCGCCAAGCGCGGCGGCGCGCTGCTCGTCGAGGTCAACCCCGAGGAGACGCCGCTGAGCGACATCTACGACGTGGCGATCCGCGGGACCGCGACCAAGGCGCTCGCGGCCATGTGCGGCGGCCTCGACGAGGCGGCCTCGTAGGCTCGAGCGGTCGAACATGCTCGTAGAGGCAGCCCGCAGCGCTCGCGCTGCGGGCTGCTACATTTTTCCCTGGAACGCGCAGTAGTCGGCGAAGTCGCCGGGCAGGCCGTCCGCGTAGGGCGAGTCCGTGGTCCCGAGCGGGTGGTCGGCGAAGAACTCGACGAGCTTGTCGCCGCCCATCCCGGGCCCCGGCGCCGAGTGCCCCTGACCGTGGTCGCACATGATGATGTCGTGGCCGAGCGCGTTGAGCAGCGTCGCGTCGGCCACCGCGAACTCGTCGAACTGAAGCGAGGTGATGCCGAGCGGGAAGCTGTCGGTGGGGCCGCCGTGCAAGAACAGCTGCGCGTACTCGTTCTGGACCGTGTAGGGCGGCCACTGGATGAAGGCCTCGAGCAGCGGCTCGACGTTGCCGGGCGTGCTCCAGTACCCACCTGAGTACGTAGCGACCGAGGCCAGCTCCTCGCCGCGCATGTTCGCGAGCATGTCGGTCGTGATCCCGCCGAGCGAGAAGCCCATCGAGTGGATGTGGGCGTCGTCGACGCCCCAGCGCTGGTCGAGGCAGTCGAGCACCGCGTCGAAGAGCTTCACCTCGAGGCTGTCCTCGGTGACCATAAAGACATCCCAGTCCATCGGGAATTTGCCGAGCACCGGCACGTCGATCTCGTAGTCGGTGTCCTCGGGCGTGACGGCGATGAAGGGCATGCTCGCGTTGTTGACGTGGGGCGCGATGAGGCCGCTCATGTTCTGCGCCGTGTCGCCGAGGCCGTGCCAATTGAACACCACGGGCCACGGTCCGCCGTCCTCGACCCCGTCGGGCAGGTTGAGGATGAGCTCGCGCGCGACGCCGTCGACCATGAAGCCCGTGTTGACGCCCTCTTTCAGGGACGCGCAGGCCGGGTTGTCGCCGTCGCCGTCGCCGTCACCGTCGCCGTCACCGTCGCCGTCGCCGTCGCCATCGCCATCGCCATCTCCATCACCGTCACCGTCGCCGCTGTCGGTCATGCTGCCTGCGGTGGTCTGGTTGTTGTCGGTCGCGGCCGGGTCGGTGTCCTCGCCGCCCGTCTCGACCCCTCCGTCGCTCTCCGTTCCGGTCGGCGTGTCGTCGCCACACGCGGGCATGAGCAGCGCGGTGAGTCCGAGCGTGGGCAGGAGCGTTGCGAGCCGAGGCGGAGTGAGGTGCATCGTGGAACCCATGGACGAGATGAGGCGACGGGTGTAGCTACACCCGTCGCCTCGACCATACGTCGCCGTCTGCGGGCGAGACAAGCCGCGACGACTCAGGAGCCCTCGGTGTCGCGCGCCGCGTGGGTCGCGGTCCATGCCGCCTCGGCGCCGAGCCACGGCCAGCGCGCGGCGATCATGCGCTGCTCGTGCGCGCTCACGGGCTCCCAGTTGGTCCAGACCCGCGGGTAGGGCCCGGGGACGTGCTCGATGCGCAGCGCGCCGGGGGTGTTCAGCATCTGCGGCGCGACCTCAAAGCAGCTGCGCTCGTCGTGATCGATCGCGGTCGCGCCGCGGCTCGTCACGCTGCGCAGGCAGTACTCGCCCGCGCGCAGGCGGAACAGATGCGGCTCGCCGTCGCCGGCCTCGCCGTAGAGCGAGAGCCCGCGGCGCGTCGGTCCCTGCTGCACGAACTGCACGTGGTCGAGGCGCTGCGACGCGTAGATCGAGAGCGCGACGTAGCCCTCGTCGTCCGCGAGCGTCGGAGCCTTGTGCGGCGCGAGCTCGTGGCCCGCGCAGCCGCTCGCGTGCGCGCTCGCGCCCAGGAGCGCGGCGAGGCTCAGCGCGCTCGCGGCCCGCTTCCAGCGAGTACGCGGCGGGGTCGGGCGAGGGGAGTGGTGCGGGGAACGGGGCGTGTGCTGGCGTGTCATCGTGACGTGCTCCATCGCGCCCCCCAGCCGGGGAGCGCGCGCAGACGCCCGCGCGACCCCAACGTGGGGCGCGCGAGCGCGTCTTCCATGACTCGAGTTGTGCCAGGCCCGCGTGCTCCGAGGCGGATCACGTCCCGGTGAATATCGCGGCGGGGACGCGCGCCGCCGATCGACGGCGCGCTATCCCGCGGTCAGCATCAGCGGACCCAGGCTTGCCAGGTCCCGTTCAGGACCGGCGTGTTCCCGGGCGTGTCGGCGGTGCACTCGAGGCGCAGCTGCTGATAGCCGTCGTGGTAGCCGATCGCGACCTGGTTGGCGTCGCTGATCCCGCTGTCGTTTTGGTTCGGCGCCGTCGCGCACAGGCCGACCTGGAAGCTCAGGCTCTGCTGCGCCGGCCCGCAGCCGCCGCAGATGTGCCAGCAGCCGTTGGTGTGCAGGTTGGCCGCGACCGGGTAGGCGTCGGCGGCGTCGTACGGCCCGTCGTTCAGCGAGATGTTCACGCTGCGCGGAGTTGGGCTGTAGATCATCGTGTTCACCAGGTCATCCCAGTCCGCGTCCATCGGCGTCCAGATCGCGTCGGCCCGCAGATCGCGGGTCACGTCCTCGCAGGAGTAGCGGATGTCCTTCGCGTTCGTGATCAGGCCCTGGGCGTCGAGCATGCCGTAGGTGTCGCCGCCGAGCATCAGCGTGTCGTTGGCCATCACCATGTTGCCGTCGAGCTGCTGGCGCCAGGCCGTGGTGAAGAAGCGCTCGCCGCGGTAGATCGACTGCGGGATCCGGTTGCTGTGGAGGTTGGCGATCAGCGTCCAGCCGCCGCCCTCGGTGTCCATGTCGCAGCTCGCGACGAAGGCCGGCTCGGGGCCGTCGCCGTCGGGATCGATCTCGTAGCTGCCGGTCGCCGCGTCGGGGTCCTGCATCAAGATCTGCGCGCAGCTCGTCGGGTACCCGCACAGCTGGTCGGCGCAGTTGTTGGTCAAGCAGTCCGCGTTGTCGACGCACGCCTGGCCGTTCTCGCAGCCCATGCAGCTCGCGCCGCCGCAGTCGACGTCCGACTCGAGGCCGTTGAGGACGCCGTCCTCGCAGGTCGCGAGGATGCAGAGGTTGCTGCACTCGTCGATGTCGACCTCGTTGCCGTCGTCGCACTCCTCGACGCCCTCGCCCGCGTTGTGGACCAGGCCGTCGCCGCATGCGGCGGTCTGGCAGCTCGCGGTGCAGTCGGCGTTGTCGTCGTTCTCGACCCCGTTGTCGCAGGTCTCGCCGTTGCCGTCTTGCACGAAGCCGTCGCCGCAGATGGCGGCGACGCAGGTGTCGGTGCAGGCGTCGGCGTTGTCGGCGTTGCCGTCGTCGCACTCCTCGCCGGGCTGCATCACCCCGTCGCCGCAGGTCGGCAGCGCGCAGCTGTTCGTGCAGTCGTCGTCGTCGATCTGGTTACCGTCGTCGCAGCCCTCGCCGGGCTGCAGGAAGCCGTCGCCGCAGGCGGCTGCGGTGCAGTCCGTCTTGCACAGCCCCATGTCGTCGTTGTCGGCGCCGGCGTCACACTCCTCGCTCGGCCCCTGATCACCGTCGCCGCACTCGTTGAGCGTGCAGTCGGCCTTGCAGCTCTGCCCCGGGCCGTTGTCGTCGCCGTCGTCGCAGCCCTCGCCGTCGTCGACCACGCCGTCGCCGCAGACGGGATCGGGATCGGGTCCTGCGGTCGTCGACGTCGACGAGCCGCCCGACTCGCTGTCGCCGTTGGAGACCGAGACCATCGGCGCCTCCGTCGAGCCGCTGCTCCCGGTCATCTGCATCCCGCCGGTGCTCGTCCCGCCGGATTCGCTGGTGCTCTCGGTCTCGTTACCGGTGCTCGTCCCCTCATCATCGCCGCACGCGCCCACGAGCGCGAGCGCGAGCAGTACGCGCCAACTCATATCCTTCATCATCGTGACCCCCTCGGTCGCGGCGATTGTCTTCGCCTCCGGGGCGCTTCGCAATAGATGTCTTAATAGTCATGTCGAAGGGATCGCGGCGTGGCGAAGCGCTACAGCAACAGGTGGCGCCCCTCGGCTCGCCACGGCGCCGCGACGTCGCCGCGCGCCCGGCTGGGCGAGATTTCCGGGTTTTCGCGGTCGCGCCGAGGATCGGATACCGTGTCGCACATGATCACGGAGCCCTCCCACGCTGGGTCCACTCCTTCCTCCGCGCGCGCGACACGTCGTCGCGCGCTCGCGGTCTCCCTGTGCGCGGGCCTCTCGCTGCGCTGCGGCGACGCCGGGCCCGACACGGGCGGCTCGGCGACCGCGAGCGACAGCGCGACCACGAGCGGCCCCGCGAGCTCGAGCGGCTCGGCGGCCACCAGCACGAGCGCCCAGACGACCGGCGGCGCGAGCACCAGCGGCGCGGGCTCCGTGACTAGCGGCGGCACGGGCGACGCGAGCACAGGCAGCGGCACCTCGGCCGTTATGACCGGTGTGACAGGTCCCAAGTTCGATGTCGCGGCCGCGGACGCCGGCGAGACGGGCGGCGAGGAGGGGCCGGTGATCCCCGAGACCTGCGCGCAGGCGGCGACCGCCGAGACCACCGTCGGCTGCCTGTTCTACGCGGTCGACCTCGATCAGAACGGCGGCCTCGAGAACGACCAGTACGCCATCGCGGTCTCGAACGTGCAGCTCGACGATCAGGCCACGGTCGTGATCGAGCAGAAGGTCAACGGGCAGTGGCAGGAGGTCGCCGGGCCGACGGTCGTCGAGCCGCTTGACCTCGGCATCTTCCCGCTGCCCAACAACAACCAGCAGGGCAGCGGCGTGAAGCTCGACGGCAGCTGGCGGGTCACGGCCGACGTCCCGATCATCGCGTACCAGTTCAACCCGCTGGCCGCGGGCGCGCACAGCTCCGACGCCTCGATGCTCTACCCGGTGACGAGCTGGGACTACTTCAACCTGATCGTCCACTGGGGCGAGGGCTACGGGCGCGGCTACGTCACGATCGTCGCCTCGACGGACGACACCGTCGTCGAGGTCACGCCCTCCGTCGCGACGGCGGGCGGGGCGGGCGTGCCGCCCGGCGGAGCCGGCGTCCCCTTCGAGATTCTGCTCAACGAGGGCGAGATCGCGGAGGTCGCGGTCACCAACGAGCACGCGCAGCTCACCGGCACCAAGATCATCTCGGACGAGGAGCACCCGATCGCGGTGTTCTCCGGGCACGAGTGCGCCTGGATCCCGCTCGACGAGGTCGCCTGCGATCACGTCGAGGAGCAGCTCTCGGGCGTTCGCCTGTGGGGCAGCAGCTTCGCGGCCGCGCGGGTTCCGGTCCGCGAGCTCAATCAGCCCGAGACCTCGCTGTGGCAGGTCGTCGCCGCCGAGGACGACACCGAGGTGACGATCGAGGCGCACGCCGATGTCACCGGGCTGCCGGTGACGCCCGCGATCCTCAACCAAGGCGAGAAGCTCGAGTTCTTCGCCGGCGGCACCGTCGAGAACCCGGGCGATCTCATCATCGAGGCCGACAAGCCGATCGCGGTCGCCAACTACATGACCGGCTTCGGGAACCTCCCCGGGACCAACCTCGGCGACCCCGCGATGGTGCAGCTCGCGCCCTCCGAGCAGTTCCTGCCGCGCTACGTCGTGCTCGTCCCGAACCAGTGGGACAACGACGTGCTCGTGATCACCCGGCCCGCAGGCGCCGAGGTGCTGCTCGACGGCGCGCCCATCGACCCGGCGATGTTCCTGCCCTTCGGTGACGCGTGGGAGGCGGGGCGCGTCCCCGTCGCCGACGGCGTGCACCGCCTCGAGGGCGCCGCGCCGTTCTCGGTGCTCGTCGTGGGCTACGACGGCGCGGACAGCTACGCCTACCTCGGCGGCTCGAGCACCGGGAAGATCAACCCGACCCCGCAGGGGTGATCGCCGGCGCGCGCCCGAGCGTGCGCAATTAAAAAACGCCGCCTGGGAGCTCCAGGCGGCGCGGCCGAGTTGTCGATCAAGCTGCGTCTAGTTTGTCCAGTCGAGCGTGTCCCAGTTCGGGACCGCGACGAGCATCCCGTCGCGCTCGATGACCTCGGCCTCGACCTCGAGGTCGTCACCCGTCACGCGGACTCGGTCACCGGCGCGAACGGACGCGCCGCCGATCGAGCGGGCGAAGAGGCCCAGACGGATGTTGTTGTCGTTCGTGCGGCTGTTGAAGTTAACCTGGATGGTGCGCATCACGCTGCTCCCTCTCGGCGAGCGCCGGTCGGTGTTGTCCTGAGGAGAGCCGGCGACGCGACGCGCTCGCCGGATCAACCCGTGTTGTCGTTGTTTGCTTCGTGCATCAGTGCTCTCGCCGGACGAGTCGTCCGGCGTTGTTCTCTCAGCCCAGAGCAGACAGCTGCTCGGGACAAGCGCGCGGCGGGGATCGAACCCACGGCCTCCGGGTTGGGAACACGGCGCTCTAACCAGCTGAGCTACGCGCGCGATGGGTGCTCGCGCGTCAGGGCGCGCGGCGGAGTGACTACCTGTCTGTTGTTACATACAGTCGCTGTTCGCTCGTCGTTCGTTCATGATTCGCGGCTGAAGCGGGCGATGGGGCTTGAACCCACAACCTCGACGTTGGCAACGTCGCGCTCTGCCAGATTGAGCTACGCCCGCGAACCTCCCGCGCTCGCCTCGGCGCGGGGCTTTTGATCTCTCGTCGTTTGTTCGTGATCCTCGTCGGTTGTTGAAGCGGGCGATGGGGCTTGAACCCACAACCTCGACGTTGGCAACGTCGCGCTCTGCCAGATTGAGCTACGCCCGCAGGGAAATGCGCCGCGTTGGCCCTCGCGGCAGCGAGGGCGAAGGAGGGCGCGTCAGCGCGGAGACCCGCGCTGAAGTGGGTGATGGGGCTTGAACCCACAACCTCGACGTTGGCAACGTCGCGCTCTACCAGATTGAGCTACACCCACGTCGCGTCCGCCGTCGTCACGGGCGGACGCGGAGGAGGCCGCGAGGGCTCCTCGGGGCGCCGTTGAGGCGCTGCGGCGGGCCTACGCGGCGGTGAACATCACCGGCGCGAGGCCCTTGATACCGTGTCCCCGATCTCCTCCGCGGAGCGCTCCACCATCGACCGTCATCGCGCCGATGACGAGACGCTTGGCGGGCTCACACGCAAGCTGATTCTTGGGACACATAACAACTACCTCGCGTTTTGTATTACGAGCCGATCGACGCGCTGTCAAATGAAATGTTCAAAAAATGTTTTCGAAGAGAGCGTGCCGCGGACGTCTCCGGTAGCGAGCTTCTTGACAGCGCTCGGCGCACGCGCGATCGCACGGGCATGGCAGCAAGCGCGACCCCCCGAGAGCCCTCGACGCTGACGCTCGAGCGACGTGAGCACGTGTTCCTCATCGGCCTGAACCGGCCGAGCAAGGCGAACTCGTTTAACCTGGCGATGCTGCGTGAGCTCGCCGCCGCGTACACGACCTACGAGCGCGACGAGGAGCTGTGGTGCGCGGTCCTGTTCGCGCACGGCAAGAACTTCACCGGCGGGCTCGATCTCGCCGAGGTCGGTCCCGCGGTCGCTGGCGGCGACGCGCTCGCGCCGGTCGGCCTGATCGATCCCCTCGATCTCCGCCGTGAGGGTCCGCGCCGCAGCAAGCCGGTGGTCGTCGCGGCGCAGGGGTGGTGTATGACGATCGGCGTCGAGCTCATCCTCGCCTCCGACATCTGCGTCGCCGCGCGCGGCGCCCGGTTCTCGCAGATGGAGGTGAAGCGCGGGATCATGCCCTTCGGCGGCGCGACGCTGCGCTTCCCGAGGATCGCGGGCTGGGGGAACGCGATGCGCTACATGCTCACCGGGGACGTCTTCGACGCCGACGAGGCGCGCCGGCTCGGTCTCGTGCAAGAGGTTACCGAGCCCGGCGAGCAGCTCGCGCGCGCGATCTCGATCGCCGGGCGCGTCGCGCGGCAGGCTCCCCTCGCGGTCCAGGCGACGCGTCGCGCGTCGCGGCTCGCGATCGAGCGAGGCGAGCGCGCCGCGCTCGCGGAGCTGATGGGCGAGGCGCGCGGTTTGATGGAGAGTGAGGACGCGGTCGAGGGCATGCGCTCGTTCGTCGAGCGGCGCGAGGCCAGGTTCAAGGGGCGTTGACGAGGACGCGCGAGCGCGGGCGCGCCGCGGGGCGTCCGCGCGCGACGTCGTCGCGCGGTCGCGTCCGCGCCGCGCGTCGGCGTGAACAGGTTCACGGGACATGTCCTCATTAACCTGACCGAAGAAGAGCTACTGGATCGCGCGGGGGAGTCCGCCCGAAAGCGGGCGCGCGCTCGATGTCGCGAGTGATAGAACCTGTGCCCGGGCTCTCGCGCGTCACCTATACTTGACGCCTTCTACGAGTCAGGTGGAGGAAGACTCTTGGCCAGGAAGCCTATTGATCAGGATCTCACGGGCAAGGTTTGCGTCGTCACGGGCGCGAGCTCCGGCATCGGCAAGCAGATCGCGCGGAACCTCGTCCGGATGGGCGCGACGGTCGTGATGGTCGCCCGCGACTTCAGCCGTGGTGAGGCCGCGAAGTCGGAGCTCATCGTCGAGTTCGGCTGCCGCGATCGCATCTTCTTTATGGAGTGCGACCTGACGCGGATGGCGTCGATGCGGCAGTGGTTCCAGCTCTACACGGAGCGCTGGGAGCGGCTCGACATCCTCGTGCAGAACGCCGGCGTCTACCTGCCAGAGAAGTTCGAAACGCCCGACGGCTTCGACCGCGTGTGGCAGACGAACGTCTTGGGGCCGCACATCTTGATGGGCATGCTTCGGCCGCTCCTCGAGAAGAGCGCGCCCTCGCGGGTCGTGTTCGTGACCTGCGCCGAGGCGGGCGGGCTCGATCTCGATGACGTCAACTTCGACGTGACCGCGTACTCGGGCTCTAAGGCCTATCGCGCGAGCAAGCAGGCGCAGCGCCTGCTGGCGATGTCGTGGGCCGAGAAGCTGACGCTCTTCGGCGTGTCGGTGAACTCGTGCAACCCGGGCAGCAACATCAAGTCGGACCTCTACCGCTACGCCAAGGGGCTCGGCGTCTCGGTCTCGCGGCTGATCGCCGGCTCCCCGGTGAAGGCGGCGGACTCGCCGACCTGGGCCGCGGTCGCGCCGGAGCTCCAGACGGTGAACGGCAAGCTCGTCACGGGGCGCAAGGCGAAGAAGGACAAGTTCCGCAAGCCCGACGACATGGCGGTGCTGTGGACCGTGCTCGATCGCCAGATCGCGCACATCGAGGGCGTCGACGTGGCGCAGGTCGAGGTCCAGCGGCGCGAGAAGTCCGGGATGTTTAACCCGCAGGGGATGACAGATATCTCGGGACAGGTCTCGATCAGCAACCTGATCGGCCGCGGCGCCGGGGAGACCTCGGGGCTGCACGCGGTCAGCAGCGAGCGCTCGGGCGGGATCCCGGTGAACCCGCTGAACGCGGTGCGCGGGAGCAGCGAGTCGTCGGGCGGGATCCCGGTGAACCCGCTGAACGCGGTGCGTGGGAGCAGCGAGTCGTCGGGGGGCATCCCGGTGAACCCGCTGAACGCGGTGCGCGGGAGCAGCGAGTCGTCGGGCGGGATCCCGGTGAACCCGTTGAACGCGACGCGCGGGAGCAGCGAGTCGTCGGGGGGCATCCCGGTGAGCGGGAGCAGCGAGTCGTCGGGGGGTATCCCGGTGGGCGCGGAGAGCTCCGGGCAGACGCCGGCGGAGGCGGTCGCGCAGGCCGCGGCGGAACAGCCGAAGTCCTCGGCGCCGCAGGACGGCGGTCACCGGACCTCCTCGGGCGGGTTCTTGCCCTCGTACATGGCCGAGCGCGAGGAGGGCTTTGACTCGAGCAACGCGGTCTTCGTCCCGGCGCTGATGAAGGAGAAGGTCGCGGGCTCGGGCAATAAAGAGCCCCCGCCCGCGCCCGAGCCCGAGCCCGAGCAGGCGCCGGGAGATGGACCGCTCTACATGCGGTTCATGAAGGACTTCAGTAAGAAGTAATCAGAACGCCCTCAAACGCAGTTCTGAACAAACTTAGACCCTGGGAATCATTGTTCCCAGGGTTTTTTACGGCCCTTGTGTCCGGTCACGTCCGGTCACGTCCGGTGAAGTCCATGGAGAAATGGAGAAATCTGGAGAAGCCCAGGCTGGCCAAGAGGACAGGCGCCTGTTCCTGAAGTCAGGTTCAAGGCCATCGCTCTTGGACCATTTGCGCGATCTCCGCCAGTGTCCAAGTCTTCTCCGCGATCATCTTCCGCGCGAATTTCGCACGTGCGATCGCCTCCTTCGGCCACCTGTTCATGGTGCCCTTCCCATACCCCCGGCCGATCCTCACGGGCTCAGGGAGGATCCCCAGCTTCACCCATCTCCAGGCGGTCACCTGAGACGTCTGAGTGGCCTCCAGGACTTCCTCTTGGGACACGAATTCGGGCCTCACGAGGCGGAGGCTACGATCCCGCGGAGGAAGGCTCCAAAAACTTGCGCGAGAGGTCAGCCGGCTCAAACTTTTCGGATCACCGTGGCGCCGTTGTTTTTTTCGATGGCCCCCCAATTGGGGTTGGGTTGGTCAAGAAGCATCAGGATCGCCTTCCGAACCAACTTCATCGCGTCATCTACGGATGGGCCAAGCTTCCTAACCTCTTTATCCGACAGAAACCCGTTGTGAACAGCACTTGACCCGATCTGGTATGCATTTCTTAGCGTTGCCTCGATATCCTTGCGCTCTTGTACGTTCTTAGCTGGTTCAAGAAACAACGCTCCGCGGGTCCTCACTCTTCGGGAAATACTGGAATCTTCGTGGGCCGACATAAATATCGACTCAAGGGCCGTTCGAAGTGAAATCGCTCGATCAACCAAGGAGAACTTGAGAGCTGCGGCCTCGTTGAGTTTACGCATCGAAAGCCTGATTCGATTCTTGTCCCTCTCTGAGAGGCGCAGGAACTTCTCATAGATGTTCCTTGCTCGCTTTGTTTCAAGTCCGATAAGCGAGGCCATCATTGGTGGCGGCCGGAACGTGTGTAGCAAACTTACACTCGTTTTCCACAGGGGCACGCTGTCATCAGCTACGACGGAAAGTGCCAAACCTTGGATGCCGCATCCCTCGCGGCGACACATCCCCAAGCAAAGAAGGGCGTCATCAAGTTTCCTCGTGTCGACAATCTCAAATTTTGGCGTATGATCACCGGTTGAGGGAACGTCATTGCGCTGCTGATTCAGCGAGAAAACCAGCGCCCCAGTTGATTTTACTACTGAGAACCCTCCGAACATGGGCTCCGTCGCGTACCTACTCAAGCTTTCCGTTGGAAGTTGATTGAGCGGAACAAGGGAGACTCCGTTGCCCAAATCATGAGTCTCATCAATGTGAGGTCCGCCAATAAACAGCACTGCCCATGCCTTGAACTGGGAAGCCTCTGAAAACTGACGAACTTCCTCGATCGCCTGGATACTGCTGGTTGACTCTGAGCGCCGAACCAGCCAGTTGGCGACGTCTTTCACAAAATAACAGGCATCTCCTCGCCCGTATGCATGAAGACGCTCATCAAATGTCTCCATGATCTTCTCGTCACTTTTGAGCAAATCAAGTAGTGCTTTGCTGGCTGGGGAAGTTTCCCATGATTTTTCAACCTCCGTCATCAGGGCAAGACGACATCGGCTCGAATAAATCTCGGGATTGATGAGAATTGGCTCATCTTCAGGGTCGGCCTTGAGCAGATTGTCCAAGGCCGCGATGATCTTCTCGTCGGTTGTCATAGGATCTCCCCGGACTTCAGATGGCGCCAAGCGCGCAGTCTACTTGAGGCTGTACTTGGTTCCCCGCGCCTTGCCTTCGAAGGTGACGCTGCCCGCCTCGATCAACCGGTTGAGCGCCGCGCGAGCTTGAAGCGAGGTCCCTCCAACCTTGGCCTTGATCTGAGCGCCTGAGACCGGTCCCCCGTCCAGCTCCTGGAGGGCATCGAGGATGGCCTTGTCATAGGCGGCGCGACCGGCCTGAGTTCTCGTGTTGACCTTGCCAGGCTTCCCCGCTGGCTTCTGACCTTTGACCTTCTTGCCCTTGGTTTTCCCAACGCCGGACCAGCCTGAATCCGCGAGCTGACCAAGGGTGATCTCCCTGAGCATGGACGCGTGCTCCCCACGGGTCAGGGCAAGGAGGTCCGCGATGGTTGCCTTGGGGTTGTTGAGAATCGCCTGGATCAGGGCGTTGCGGATGCTGGTTTCGATGTCTTCGGTGATTCCGGCCATTTCGGCGGAGATTATCGACGATCCCGTGAGCCACGCCTAGAGAGGCGAACAGCTGTTCGTCGATCCATCCTGACCATTTTTCTAAATCCCCGAATTCGGGGAGATACAGGGGGTCCCGCGCATCACGAAGCGCTCGATCCGGCCAGATCCGCCAGATAACGCCGTGAAGCGAACAGCTGTTCGCTAGCGAGACTTGACGAAGCCGGTAACCCTCCATCCGTCGCGGTTCTGAGCGACAGGCGGATGGAGACGCGAGGACATGAAACAGTCCAAGAAGACATGTGAGAAGAAGTGGAGCGTGAACAGCGGTGTCCGATGGGCAATCGTCATCGCGGCGAGTACGGCCACCATCGGGATAATCCGCCCCCACCTGGGGGATCCGCTTACCGTGGGGGTAATCTTGATCGTCTCGGTGGCCGCGCTCTGGATCAAGAGATGAGGATCCCTCCCCTATGCCGGCAGCGGTACCCTGTTCCCGTGGGGAGGGAGATCTTCTCATGCTCGAGGACCGAAGATGTACACAAACGGCGTTCAAAGGCTTGAACTACGCGCTCGATTGCTTGATTTTGCTCGGCTGTGACGGAGCCAAAACGCAGCCTATCATTGCCAACCGCGCGCGGCGAAGTCGCGTTAGCCAACGGGACTGTCGGCTCTGAGATCCCGAGAGTGACTCAAGTATGCCAGGAAATTCTCAAGATCCATTTCGAGATTTTTCAGGTAAATAACGACGTCGCGGCAGCGATTGATCCTGACGCTCGAATTTTGCAAAAAAAGGCAGCGCTCAAAAAATGCAAGCTTTGGGATGTGCTGATTGAAGATTGTCAGTGGATCGATACGCCGCAAAATCATATCGAGCGCAATCTTTTTGATGGCACGACACAGCTTCTCGAAAAGCTTCTCGCCAGTCTCAAGGGCCTACTGGAACACGCCGCATCGGGCCGAAAGGTTGATTTGGCTAGCCAGGCGCAGACGATTGACGAGCATACTCGTCAGTTTCGAAATGTGTGCATCCGTCTCTACTCATCGAGAAATTACGAGTGCCGGATCTACGTGCGAGATGTCAAGGAGGACCAAAGTCGAATTCTTGAAGAGGCGAAATCCGAATTCAAGGACTTCGATATATGGAAGCGAGAACAAGCTGACTTCTTGGGCAGAATCAAATCTGAGATCGAGCTTCAAAAAGGGGAGGTAACCCGAGCCGATGCGAAGCTTAAGGATCTCTTAGAAGGAGTTAGACAAGCCAATCATAAACTAAAGGTCGCCAAGTGTGCGAAGTCTTACTCGGATGCAGCGGATAGTCACCTTTATGCAATGGTTATATGGTTGTTGCTCTCGATCGGGATCGGTGTATTTATGATCGCATACATCCTCTCCACCGGAGAGGGGGCGGAGGCGGAGGCGATTGCTAGCAACGCTGAGGTGGCAATTCTAATATTCAAGAAGGTTACCATTCTCTCGATTGCATCAACGCTTTTGGTCGTCTTCGTGAAAATGTTTCGAGCTGAGGCTCATAATCGAATTGCAAACCGTTACCGCGCCACTGCCCTGAGTACGTTCGATAAATTTTACGATGATAAAGTGACCAAAAGCGACGCGGAAACAAAGCGTACCGTGCTGCTACAGGCGATGTCAGCCGCATTCGCCCCGGTCGATACGGGGATCTCCGGAAACAATCCCGCGGTGTCTCCAGTGCCAGCTGGAGACTTGTTGAAGTTGTTCACCGATAACGCGAAGTTGGCAGCGAAGGTTCAAGCCGGGTGAGTTATGCGAGCCAGCTTTAGCGGCGCGCGCGGCGCCGTGGGCGCTTGGATGAGATCCCGGCCAAACCGATAGTTATCAACAGGGGATAGCCTGTGGCTCACGCAGGATGTCCTGTAAGCATGTGAAATCATTTGGCAATTTACCAGGTGGCCCATCGTGGCGTTCTAGTTTGGCGCCCGCTAGGATAACTCCATGATCCTCCGCCAACGTCTAATCACAACAAACAGCCTGACCAATGAGCCAGCAAAGATGTCAATGCACGCATATTTCAGTGGTACGTTTGGACAGTTTTCCGCTGCCCTTGTATCCGATGAAGTGTTCGGGCCCACGCGGGATATCTTGAGAGTGTTTGATGCAGCGACGTATCGGGGAGTGATTTTGAAAGCTATGGCGTACTTAGAGAGTGTGCTGCATTCTCGCGTGGACGTGTGCTTGCAGGTTGAGACAAGAGACTCTGTTCGGCTTTTTCGAGAGTTCGGGAAGGTTGGTATCGTGTTCCCCGCGCATATCCGAGCGATCGAGTTCTGCGCTTCCGAGATCGAGCCCGAAGCACTACTGAACGAGGAGGAGGAAAGGTGCGAGATGCTTCTTCGTCAGATGCTTGCGGGCGACCATCAGGTGCTTCACTTGATGGATACATCGCACTGGGACTACAGCATGCTGGCTTACGACGCTCGAATGCTGACGCGGTTGCCGCGTCAGGCCAATTACGACCCGATCCCTCGCGAATACGTCCGCTCAACCGGGCGGCTGGCACAGATAGAGGCCCAAATTTTTTGAGCACAGCATGCACGGGATCATCCCCTCATCAGGGGTCACGCTTTCGCAAAGACAGAGAGCATCGAAGTTGCCGTCCACGTAGCAGCCATCATCCCCGCACTCAGCACAGTCGATCTTGTCCTGTGAGCGCGGGTCAAAACAAGCTTTTGTGATGCACTTCTCTGGCTCAGGGCACTCCATGCGAAGCTCCCCGGAATCCGAAGATCCAGCCTGAACAGCAAGATCGGCTTGGCCCCGGGATACGGGCACAGCGGGATCACACGCGAAGAAGGTCAGAACGGGAAGAATGAAAAGTGTGTAATTGATTCTCATGTTAGCTCCTCACAATACTCTACGCTTATGTAGAGAATATCGATTGTTCCCGATACGGCCTTCACGACCGTTTCCCATGTGCTGGGATCATCGCCCACGATGCCGCAACGAAGTGTCCCTATCGATTCGAACCAAGCGTAGCTGACCGTATCGAAGGGGACCTCACACATCGTGTAATCCCTGGACCGTATTCTCAAACTTCCCTCGCCCTTGGCGTAGACCCTGACCTTGACGGGGGTCACGCCGCTCTTGGCGCGCATCTCGACCAAGCCAGCAAGCCGAATCAAGAGCGAGGTTGAGCCCGAGCTGCCGCTCACGCCCGGTCGATTTTCGTCATCAACATCATCGAGGGAACTCCCGGTTCGAATCTCAACCCACGACGTCGAAGTTGTGCTGAACGGCGCCGGTTGAGTCTCAAATACCGTGGTCGTTCCCTCCTGGTAGCTCCCCAGGTTGAAGAACGCGGGGCCGTACTGCGCCATCAGCTTCGCGGTCTCGAGGATTTGGACGGATCCCTGGGTTGGATCAACACCTGCCGTGTTGGCCATGTCGACGGGGTAAGGATTCTCGAGGAGGGCCTTGGGATCCCCCCCGCTCGTGTGACAGGGGACCGGGAAGTCATCGGCCGTGGTGTCGCCAGCAAAGCGAATCGGCCGCTCAAAGACACACAGGTCCACGATCCTGACGCCACCGATGTACTCAAGGATCATCTCGACTTCGACGTCCTGACTCCACTTCTTGAGGAGGGTCAGGTTCGTGCTCGCGTTTGGCTCAGGAAGAATGAACGAGTCGAAACGTCGATGGATCAAGTTGAAGTTGGTTTGGGGCAAGCTGGCGAGACCTCCATCCGATTTTTGGCTCGGGAGGAAGGTCAGTTCATGCTCTGTGCTCTCTGTGTCGTATGGCGAGGTCCAGGTGATCGAGAGCTTCACGCTTCCATACTTCCCGGTGTCGACCGCTCCGCTCTCTGTGGGCCCCGTAGGACACGCAAGGACCGTCCAGGCGAGGAAGTGTCCAGGCGACAGCTTGGCCGTCACACGGTTGATCTCCCGCGCCGTGGTCTTGGTGGGATAAGCCCCGATCCCGACGTCGACACCATCAGGCATCGAGAATTGACCGGCCCCGCGAAGACCCTCGCGCATCAGGATTCTTCTCCCGTGGCCCATCAGGGTGTCTTCGGCGTTCGAAATGTTCCTGACCGGATACTCCTTGGCCTTGCGACCCCCGCGAGCTTGGTCATGAAGCGGGATCGAAGGTGTCTTGAGCGTCCAAAGGGTCCTGTATCGCGTTGCCATCAGCCGGCCTCCTCGTCGATATAATCCAGACCCTCCTTGGCGGGCGGCAGGGGTTCCCCGGTGACGTTCAGGACATAGCCCTCCTGATCATCATCGGCATCGGAGAAGTCAGCGCCGATCATGAAGAACGATCCGCCCCAAGCATTCTCCGCGACCTTCAAGCGCCCGAAGTCCAACCATTCGCCGTCCAGGGAAAGCTTGTCGTGGTCGGTCTCGGTTGTCTGAAGCCCGGTGTAGTAACAAACCACGGGCTCAGGCGGCTGCTGATTGTTCACGATCGCGGCGTTGCCCACGCGGTTACACGAGTACATTCGCCAGTGAACCTTCTTGATCGGGCCGCCTCCCTGGACCGTGTGATGGATAAACGCCCTGACATGCAGCCAAGAAACACCTGGAGGGAGCGGCCGGTACCAAACATGTCCTACGTGCCAGTAGTAACCGGCCGGGCCCTTGGCCGTCGATGTCCAGGTGAGGTCCTTATCTTGAACCCATGCCCAACCAAGATCGCGCATGGACTCGTTCAAGACCGGACTCCAGAGGCGGCGACGATGCGTGATCGTGGAGTGACCCCCGCTGACGTAGGCCGGCCCGGCAAAATGTCCCTGATCGCCGATGGTCTCGATCGGGAGGCCCTGGAGCTTGCTCTCTCCAAACGTCTCTGTGATGTCAGGAGAGGCGGCCACCCAATCTTCCCTGAACTCGTTACGGCTGTGAGCGCGCCTGGAGACCCTCACGTGGTCGATTACAAGGCCGTTCCATTGATTCGCCCCGCCTACATCGGCCATGACCGCGAGACCAGTTCCGGGCGAGGTCCCCGGCAGGGTGTGAACGACGCGCTCGAGGGTCCAAGTTCCCCCAGGCGAATCCCACACTACGAACTCACTAACAGCCTGACCGTTGTCTTCAGACAAGCTCCACTGAACAAACCACGTGCCGAAGACGAGCGTACTGTATGTCCAGATCGTCACCCCGTTTTCAGAGAAGACGATATTCCCCCCAGCGGTGACCTCGATCTTGTACTGACCGGCCTTGTGGAGAAGCGTTCCTGTTTCAGCCGCGGTCCAACGAAAACCGCACTCGACCGTCCTCGGATAACCAAGCGCCGTTCGTGCTGAGGGGGCCTCATCCCACCATCCACCCTGATCGGTCAGATCCGTCCTGTATTGGCTCAGGTCTGTGGTGTTCGTGAGCGTCAGGAGCCGCGTGTCGGGCTTCGAAAGTGAATTCAGCGAGGGCATTTTCTAGCTCTCCAGTTTCCAGCCTTCACCGGCGCCGCCAAAGGTCCCATCGTATCGAGTCACAACGCTGAATAGCTCTTGGACCCACGCGGCTTGGCCAGCTTCCTCGTAGGGCGCCATAACTAGAATCGTGTACATCCTGTCATAGAAGGTTCCCGTGATCGCGCCGGTCAATGTGATCGTGTCGGATGAACCATCCACGCTCTGGACGTTGCCGGAGAAGTTCTGTGACCACGTGAGCCCATCAAACTGGTAACCCCAGATGAGCGCGTCGCCCCCAGCTTCGGAGAATGCGGGCTCCTGAAACGCGAGGACATCAGAGAGCGTGCTACCTGTCTGAAAAGCATCCTTGTAGCACTTGAACACGTGCGAGCCGGGGTTGTATCGGTCCTCCGCGTTCGCAACGTCGTCGATCACGCGGGCGATCGGCGCGAAGAACTTCATCTCCCTCAAGGATTTCGAACCAACGATGATGTCGAGCGTGACCGTGGTGTCGATCGGATCGACGGAGGTCCCATGGGTCACTCGGATGACGCGGCCGATGTGATCGATCCAGCCGTACCCTCCATCAGGATTCGCGGGCCAAGGATTCGTCACCCTGACGACGCTGCCGGGCATCAGGTCTTGACCCACTTGCCGGGGGACCTTCACACCTGACAGGAGCCGATTTGGCAACGCATACCAGCGGGCCGCCTGATTCGCCCAGAGAAGCTTCGCAAAGCCGAGCCACGGCTGCTGCTCCTTGGTTGGATCGTGCTCCAGGAAGGGAGCTAGGACCTCACGCGGCTTGTTCTCGCCGGTCCTGATTCTCGCGGTCAGATCCCGAGATCCAAACTCGGCTTCATATTGCGGATCCCCGCCGAGCGGATCCGAGAAGTATCTGATCTCGACGCGGTTGATCGGATACACGGGCGCCGTGTTCATCGACACAAAGCCCTTGCCGATCTGGGCACTGCTGTGATGGTAGGCCGACTCATCAATCACGGCTTCGATGTCTTGGGGATCGAGCGGATCGAATAGGCGAAACAGCCCATACTTCTTGCCCCTGAGCCCGAGACTCCAGCCCGCGGCCCCGATGAGTTCACCGATGACCTCGCGCGCCTGGACCGGCCCGTGACGAGCGACCCTCACACGTCTCAGGGCCTCATCGGTCCCAACATCCGCGAACTTGAAGCTATCGACGTCCACCATTTGATATGGGATTGCGAGACCAAGGTCAGCGATCTCGAGATCCCCGTAGACACCCGCGTCCACAGGTTCATTGACGCCGCCTGTGGGCCCTGCTCCTGGCTGTTCTTCGGTCGCGGCTTCTGGCCAGCTCGCGGTGCCCGTCGAGAGCAGCAGGCGGCTCAGGACGGCCCCCATTTGTTCCTTGGGGTCGTTGGTTCCTCCGTAAACCCAGGTGGCGAGCGGGGTCACCCTGAACACATTTTGATCATCGGCGCCGGGGGCATCATCGATATCAGGAGCAAGCGCGGCCCACGTTCCATCCTCGATCGGATCGTGGTCGAATCCCCACTTTCGTGGGCGATCAAAATACTCCAACCACATTGTTCGATTGATTTCGCCGCCCTCGATCGAAGGCTGACCCGCGATGTTGTTCCAGCTCATCTTGCAAACAGTGGTGTATTGCTCCTTCTTGACCGTCCGGTTTCCTCCCTCATCTACAACGCGAGCGTACGGGCCCCGGATCGCAAACCACCTTGTCGAGTCGACGTCGAAGTCAGCCTGACCGGTGACAGGACGGCCAAGGACCCCTTGAAGATAAAGCGGGTCATCGCTCTGGGAGTCCAGGAGGATGCGCTGCTGCCCCGCTGTGTCGAGCACAACGCTTTCGTCGGTTAGCCGATAATACTCTTTGACCGCGTTCCCGTTGTCGCGGAGACAGTCTTTCTGATTCCAATAGATACTGTCGTTCGCCTTCGTCGTCAGGGTCAGGAGCCAGTAGCCCGTGGTTGGGACCGTGACGTCTGTCCCGTTGAAGTTGATCGGCGCGTCCCAAGGATTCAACTTCCGAGCCTGAAATGTATTGTCTGAGGTCAGGTAGTTGAAATCGTCGCGGCCTTGAAGGTAGGGATCGAAACCCATGCGCTTCAAGACTTTCTCGTGAACGATCACGAGCATCACGCCCATCCAATGGAGTTCGAAGGTTCCATAATCGGCCGCCTTCGAAATCTGAAGTTGAAAGGTCCGCGTGTTCGCGTCGAAGGACCCCGCGCCCTTGGCGACATTTGGGGGAGTTACGGTTTCCTCCTCGTCGTACGCGTGGGCGTTGTAGATCGAGCCGTCGCCGCCTGGGCCCGTGCGCGTGATGGTTTCGTCAATGGCGTTTCTGAGCGTGGTCGCAAGCTCTGAGAGCGTGGGGTACTCGTCGTACGAATAGCCGGGATCCTTGTTATCGCTCTGGATCATCTTGCCGTTCCAGACGATCGCATTCGCCAGCGGGACGCCAACTTTCCATTTTTGCAACGCAACCCAGATGTAGCGCTCATCCTCATCGAGCCGGAGCGCGCTGTCGATCCGCGTCCACTCTGATGTGCTGTTTACGTTCAGAAGTTTATTGAGCCAGCTCCCAGGGCCGGAACACGGGATGGACCAGATACCTCCGTTGCTCTTGATGCCGGACTTGATCTTTCCCCACCAAAGAAGGCTTCCACCTGCATGCTGGAGACTCCACTTCGGCCATGCTGCTGCCCCGGTGGATGGTCCATCATCATCACGCACGAGACGCCAGAGAGCGACTCTGAGACCCTCAAAGCCAAAGGGTGCTTCGGCAATTCCCGTGGGCCTCCCTTCAGGATACGTTGAAGGAATTAGGTAGTGATCTTCGCCCGGAAGAACTTGATCCGGGAACAGTGGGTAGTAGCGACGCTCGCCTGATGGCCCGATTGCTTCTTGCCCGATCCACTTGTTTGGCGTGGGGATGTCGTTGACACCATCAAAGATCGTCGCGGGTGCGGGATCCTCATCAGGTCCAAACTGAGGCGCCTGAGCCTGGCTCAGTGTCGTGGGGTCCTGTCCGAAGATCGCCGCAAGGATCCCCGTGGTGTCGAGCAATGAGAACTTCGCGCCGCTCCCCTTTGCGAGAATCCCATTCTCTGTGTCGATCTTCATCATCACGCTTTTGGGCATCTGGAGGCCCGGGAGCACAGTGCGTGACGTATCGTCCTGACCAATCCAATCTGTTCCCGCGATCTCGGCGTCCGTTGTCCACATATATGGCAGACCCTCGATCGCCAAGAGATAGCAAATCCGAGCATCACGACGCGCGCGAAGTTCTGTCACGGTGCTCATGAGTTTGAATACTCCCTCGCGCCCACGACAGCGAAGTCAATGTCCTGTCGCCTGTTCATTCTCTTGAATCCCGTGGACCGAACGAACTTCGGCGAGATCGCTTTTCTGCCCCCTGTCATGACATACGGGCCCTGCTGCTCGGCGTCAGGAAGGACCTGCGGGGAAGTCAGGTCGCTTTCGTTCACCTGCCACCAAAGGATAAAGTTACGACCACGACGAAGAATCGTGTCGAAGAATTCTATGAATTCTCCCCCCGCGCCGGTGCTCGTCTGGTAGCGCTCCAGCGCGACAAAGCGCCAAGAGAACTCATTCACGCTCAAGCTGTAGTGACCTGTCGAGTAGATCGTCCCATCGGGCGTGATCGAGAGCTGCTGATCGTAGACGGGGGTTCCGAGAACGTTGACCGGGCTGCCAACCCAGGTCATCGGCTTCGCACCGCTCCAGAAATACTTGGACACGTTGTCCGCGATGTATGAGCTGGAACCACCAGGAAGATCCCCATTGAAGCCCAGGATTTGCCGGAGCAATCCATCCCCGGGCCAAGTAATCGAGAAGTTATCCAAGCCGAAGATCTCGATTTTTCTGTTCTCGAGGAATCGAATATTTGCCCCCGCGATCGAAGCCGTGGCCATCGCGCTCGCCAGCTGATCGAACAAGCTGAGTGACCCTGACGCTGCATGGAGGTAGTAGCTCCCCGCGTCGATCGTGACCGGGGTCGCGGGGTCCGCCTCTCGCGTGATCGAGAAGTCTTGCTGGGGGAGGTCAGGATATGACCCTATGAGCCACGTCGAGATCGTCATCGGATTGGATTCCCATCCGCCCGCTGGGCTTCCTCGATCAACTGGGCAAGCTCGCGGCCGATGTTGGCGCGCTCTTCCGGTGAGTCACCGAAGTAATTGACGTTGGCGACCTGGACCATGATCGGGCGACCAAGGTCAGCGTTGCTGTGTGAGATTGGGACCTCTGTCTCGACGGCTCCAGGCTCAGCAGGACGATCGCGCTGTTCGTACGGATTACTCCCGGTGAACGCTGGGCGCTGACCGGACTCAAGGCCCGCTCCGGTGTCTCCCTCGCCTACACCGGGAACCGTCTCCTCAGAGATGGTTGCCCCGACGCCTCCGGCTACCGCGCCCATTGCGACTGCGACGGCCGTTGCCTTAGCGGCAGCAGCACCGTGGGCAGCGGCCCCGGGATAGTTGTATGAAGCTGCTGCCGCGACCGCGAGTGCAACCTCCTTGGCCGCGAGCAACGCCATTCTGATCGCCTCGCCGCGAGCCCATCCCGCGATAGCCTTCTTGGCCGCGTTCTCGCTCTCCTGGGCAGCCTCGATTGTCGCAACGGTCACCTGACCAAGCGAACCTGTGATGGCCGTGGCCATTTGGGCGGACTCGCGCTCACGCTCAAGGGCAAGCTTGGCCGCCTCTTTTTGCTGCTTCTCGGCTTCTCTGGCTGACTTCTCGCGGAGCTTTTTCTCTTTTTCGAGGTTGGCCTTCTTCTCCTCATATTCCCAAGTCGCAAGCTCCCCGCGCTCAAGCGCTTGCTGTCTTTGGGCTTCGGTGAGTTCAGCTTCAAGCTCCAGGCGCTCGACTTGCTGATCACGGGTCTCGCCATGTAGCTCGCGCTCCAGCTCCATGATCTCGAGCCGTTGCTGCATGGCCTCGATCTCGAACTGGCGCTCCTCCTCCGCGATCTCCCGGGCAAGCG